>NZ_BJWH01000050.1 GCF_007990265.1 Cellulomonas terrae | reverse complement strand
TTGGGGTAGAACCGCAGGTTGCCGACGGAGGACGGGCTGATCGCGACCACGTTCAGCACCACGGCGGTCGCGCCGGTGGGGATGCCCGCCGAGCCCGGCAGCCGGACCTGGTAGGCGGTGCCGGCGGCGAGCGCACCCGGGATGGGGCCGAGGTGCCCGCTGCCCGGCCGCGTGTCGATCACGCGCTGCGGCGGCACCGCCGAGTACACGGCGTCCCCGACGACATAGCCCGTGACGTCCAGGATCACCTCGACCGGGGACGTGTGCACCGGCGCGAAGGTGTCGGAGTAGAAGGAGATCTTGCCCGAGGCCGGCAGGCCGACGACCGTCGCCGTCGCCTTGTCCTTGCCGGGCGCGTAGTTGACCACCGACGAGACGGGCACGTCCTGGCCGGCCGGGAAGATGCGCAGGTTCCCGGGCGCGTTCACGTTCGTCACCACGGCGCTGAGGATCACGGCGCTGGCGTTCTCGGGCACACCCGCCACGCCGCGCACCTGGACGGTCTGGACCGTCCGGGGCGGCACCGGTCCGGCGACGGTCCCCACCCGGTACGCCGACCGGGTGTCGACGAGCCGCTGCGAGGCCTGGGTCACGATCCCGGCGTCCGGCATCATGAAGCCCGTGACGTCGAGCACCACGCCGACGGTGCCACCGCTCCTGGTCAGGTAGCAGACCTTCCCATTCTCGGGCAGCTGCACGAACGCCGCATTGGCGACGTCCGCACCGGGTTCGAAGTTCACGGTCGACCCGACCGGCGCCGGGGTGGCCCCGTTGCCGTCGGTGTCCGGGTACACGATCACGTGGCCGGGAGCGCCCGGGGCCACCGTGGTCACGTTGAGCACGACACCGGACGCCCCGACCGGCACGCCGTTCGTCCCGGTGATCTGCAGGCAGACCGGCACGTTCGGGGCGACGTCCCGCCGGAACTCCGCGCGCTGCGGGGTCTGCGACACGAAGCCGTCCGCCACGTCGACGTACAGGAACGACGGGCTCGTCGTGGAGGTCCCGGCCGGGCTGGTCACCCGGACCAGGGCTGCACCGGCGGACCGGGCGGGCGCGACGACGGTCAGTCGGGTGGACGAGACCACCTGGAGCCCCGTGCCGGGCGTCCCGCCGAACGTGACCGCCGTGGCGTCCGAGAAGCCGGCACCCGTGACCGTCACCCGCACGCCGCCGTCCGTGGCGAGGACCGCGGGCCAGACCGCGGAGACGGTCGGTGTCCGGGCCGCCGCGTAGCTGAGGCTGGCGGCGGCGCTGGGACCGCCGCTCGTGGTGGTCACGACGAGGCGGGCCGTACCGGCGGCGTGCGCGGGGACGG
>NZ_BJWH01000049.1 GCF_007990265.1 Cellulomonas terrae | reverse complement strand
CCGACGACTGGACCCATGCCAAGACCCAGGCCGTCTACACCATGGTCCGGGACTTCAAGTCCCGCGGCGTGCCGATCGACTGCGTCGGCCTCCAGTCGCACTTCAACCCGCAGAGCCCGGTGCCGAGCAACTACCAGACGACGATCTCGAGCTTCGCGGCGCTCGGCGTGGACGTGCAGATCACCGAGCTCGACATCGAGGGATCGGGCTCGTCGCAGGCCGAGAACTACCGTCGCGTCGTCCAGGCGTGCCTCAACGTCGCGCGCTGCACCGGCATCACGGTGTGGGGCGTGCGGGACACCGACTCCTGGCGCGCGTCGGGCACCCCGCTGCTCTTCGACGGCTCCGGCAACAAGAAGCCCGCCTACACCTCGACGCTCGACACGCTGAACGCGGCGCCCCCGACCCAGAACCCGACCACCCCGAACCCCACACCGACGACGCCCAACCCCACTCCCACGACGCCGAACCCGACACCCACGACGCCGACACCCACCCCGACCTCCGGACCGGGCACCGGCTGCTCGGTCGCCTACAGCGCACCGAGCCAGTGGCCGAACGGCTTCACCGCCAACGTCCGCATCACCAACCTCGGTACGGCGGTCAACGGGTGGACGCTGACCTGGTCCTTCCCGGGCAACCAGGCCGTGACCCAGGCCTGGAGCGCAGCCGTGACGCAGAGCGGCTCCGCGGTGACCGCCCGCAACGTCGACTACAACCCGCGGATCGCCACCGGCGGCACCGTCGACTTCGGGTTCAACGGCTCGTGGAGCGGCAGCAACCCGGCGCCGACCAGCTTCCGGCTCAACGGCACGCTCTGCAACGGGAGCGTGGCGCCCACGGCGACCCCGACCCCGACCATGACGCCCACCGCGACACCCACGCCCACACCGACCGCCACCACCCCGACGGGCACGCTCCCGTCGAGCTTCCAGTGGTCCTCCACCGGGGCGATCATCAGCCCGAAGCCGGACGCGTCGCACAACCCTGCCTCGGTCAAGGACCCGTCGGTGGTGTACGCGGACGGGAAGTGGCACGTCTTCGCGTCCATCTACGCGGGCGGCTACAACCTGATCTACACCAGCTTCACGGACTGGTCCCAGGCCTCGTCCGCGACGCCGTACTACCTGGACCGGTCCGCGATCGGCTCCGGCTACCGGGCGGCGCCCCAGGTGTTCTTCTTCGCGCCGCAGAACCTCTGGTACCTCGTCTACCAGACCGGCGCCGGGGGCTCGTACTCGACGACCTCGACCATCTCCGACCCGTCGTCGTGGTCGGCGCCGAGGAACTTCTACTCGTCGCAGCCGCAGATCATCCGCGACAACATCGGCAACGGGTACTGGGTCGACTTCTGGACGGTCTGCGACACGTCCATGTGCTACCTGTTCTCGTCCGACGACAACGGCCACCTGTACCGCTCGGAGACGTCCCTGTCGAGCTTCCCCAACGGGTTCACCAACACGGTGATCGCGATGCAGGACTCCGACCGGTTCCGCCTCTTCGAGGCCGTCAACGTCTACAAGCTCGCCGGGCAGACCAGCTGGCTCATGGTCCACGAGGCCATCGGGACGGACGGGAAGCGGTACTTCCGGTCGTGGACGGCCCCGTCGATCAGGGGCTCCTGGACCGCCCTGGCGGACACCGAGTCGAACCCGTTCGCGCGGTCGAACAACGTCACGTTCCCGGCCGGGGCGTGGACCCGGGACATCAGCCACGGCGAGATGGTCAGGTCCGGGACGGACCAGACGATGGAGATCAGCCCGTGCGGCCTCCGGTACCTCTACCAGGGCATGGACCCCGGCGCGTCGGGTGACTACAACGAGCTGCCCTGGCGGCTGGGGCTCCTGACGCAGACCAACTCGACCTGCTGAGCCCCCCGCCGAGCCCCGTGCCCGACCGTCCGTGCAGGTGACGGTCGGGCACGG
>NZ_BJWH01000048.1 GCF_007990265.1 Cellulomonas terrae | reverse complement strand
CCGCGGTCGCTGCCGGCGCCACGACCACGGCGACCGCACCGGTGACGGCCACGGTGAGCGCGAGCAGCAGCGCCTGCCAGCGCGTCTGCAGCTTTCCAGGGGTTCTTCTCATGGGTCCCACTCCTTCGGGGGTGTGCGGGGTGGGACGCCGCGACGGCGCCCCACCCCTGCTCCGGGTGTCGGTCATCCGACGCGGACGAGCTGCCACTGCTGGTTGGCACCGTTCCAGCTGGTGTACTGCACGATGTTGGCGCCGTCGGCCGTCGAGGCGCCCTGCACCTCCAGGGCCTTGCCGCTGTGGCGGCTGATCAGAGTCGCGTAGCCGTTCGTGATCGTGGCCCGCCACTGCTGGTTCGCGCCGTTGTTGTCGGTCCACTGCACGATCGCGCCGCCGTCGGCCGTCGACCTGCCGGAGACGTCCAGGTTCTTGCCGGAGAGCCGGGACCTGATCTCGTAGTACCCGTCGCCGGAGCTCGTGAACTGCCACTGCTGCTGGTTGCCGTTGTTGCGCGACCACTGCGTGATGCGGGCGCCGTCGTTGGTGGCCAGGTTGTACACGTCGAGGGCCTTGCCGCTGTTGCGGTTGACCAGCACGTACCAGGCGCCGGTGTCGATCGACGTCGATCCGCCGTCGCCGCCACCGCCGCTGCCCGCGTTGAGGGCGTTCAGGACGGACGTGTAGGCGGCCTTCTTGTTGCCGGACCCGTCGAAGAGCAGCGGGTTGTCGCTGCGCCAGGAGTCGGTGTCGCGGACGCCCCAGACGGTGATGCCCGTGCAGCGCGCCACGGCCAGGCAGGCGCGGGTGACGGTCTGGTAGATGTTCGCCTGGTTGCTGCCCTGCTGGACGTCCAGCTCCGTGATCTGCACGTCGACGCCGAGGTCGGCGAACCGCTGGATGTTGGCCTGGTAGTCGCTCGCGATCGAGGTGCCCAGGTGGCTCTGCAGCCCGACGCAGTCGATCGGCACGCCGCGGGCCTTGAAGTCGCGGACCATGTTGTAGATGCCGGTGGACTTCGCGTTGATGCCGTCGGTGTTGTAGTCGTTGTAGCAGAGCTTGGCGCCCGGGTCCGCGGCGCGGGCCGCCCGGAACGCGGCCTCGATCCAGTCGTTGCCGGTGCGCTGCAGGGACGAGTCGCGCCGTCCGCCCGAGCCGCCGTCGGCGAAGGCCTCGTTGACCACGTCCCAGGAGTGGACCTTGCCGCGGTAGTAGGTGGCGACCTTCGTGACGTGGTTGATCGCGGCGTTGCGCAGGGCGCTGCCGGACAGGTTCTGGGCCCAGCCGGGCATCTGCGCGTGCCACAGCAGCGCGTGGCCGCGGACCTGCTTGCCGTTGTTGCGGGCCCAGTTGACGATCTGGTCACCGCGGCTGTAGCTGAACGAGTTCTGCGACGGCTCGGTCGCGTCCCACTTCATCTCGTTCTCCGCGGTGATCATGTTGAACTCGCGGTTCGCGATCCCGATGTAGGTCGAGTCGCTCATCCTCCCGGCGGCGATCGCGGTGCCGAAGTAGCGGCCCTTCTCGGCCGCCGACGCTCCGAGCGTCGAGGCCGCCTGGGCCGGGTTCGCCAGTGCGACGAGCATGGTCAGCACCAGTCCGGTCACTGCGACCAGCGCGGCGGCTTGTCGCCTCCACCCGTTCTGGTGAAGCTGTGCGGGCGTCGTTCGCATCATGTCTCGCTCTCTGTGGGGACGGCACGCGGGCATGCGAACCGTCGAAAAGGTGATCGAGGCGATCGCCCCGGTCGGATCGACCAGGTCTCAGGGGGTGGTCAGGTCGAAGCTGCGGACCGTGACGGCGCCGCCGAGTGCTTGGGTGGCGTAGTTGAAGATCCCGAACCGGTAGCCCATGAAGAACTCCCACTGGTTGTTCAGGACGAACGCGGGTCCGAGCGGCAGGAACGTCGTGCCGTCGGTGCTGTAGGAGAACGTGGCGGTCCGGCCGGAGCCCGGGCGGATGTCGGCGGTCGCCCGTAGCCAGATCCGGCCCCCGGAGACGGTCGCCGACGCGCGTTCGACCCCGGTCCCGGTGGTCGCCCACGAGCTGTTCATCGAGAGCCCGTCGGTCATCACCACGCGGGTGGTCCCGTTGGACCTGACCACGCCGATCCACGCCGACGACTGCCGGAGCATCGCGAGCCCCGACCGGTCGCCGTTCGCCATGGCGGAGTAGTCCAGCTCGACGGTGGCTGTCGACGTCGGACCCTGGATGCGGTGCGTCAGGGTGTTCCGCGCGTTGTACAGGTCGTTCGTGACCGTGGCGGTCTGCAGCCGGAGCCCGTTGCCGACGCTGAACCGGCTGGTGTCCGGGTTGTGGTTCCACTCCCACCGGTGGCCCAGCGTGGGACCGGCGAACGTGTCCCGGCCGATCATCGACGCGACCGTCTTGGTGGTCGTGATGTTCGGGCGGTTGTACGTGCTGCCCCAGCGGCCGTTGACGGTCTGCACCGAGGGCCACCCGTCGGCGCTCCAGCTGATCGGCGCCAGCGTCGGCATCCGCCCGCCGGGGTAGGCGTCGGTGAAGGCCATGTACCACCAGTCGCCGGCCTGGGTCTGGACGATCCCGCCCTGGTGCGGCACCCCGCCGCCGGAGATCGGACCGGGGAGGTCCAGCAGCACCTGGCGCATCTCGTACGGGCCGAACGGCGAGCTGGACCGCAGGACGTACTGGCCGTTGGCCGGTCGGGTGAGCCAGATGTAGTAGTAGCCGTTGCGCTTGTAGAACCGGGCGCCCTCGAGGGTGCCGACGCTCGACGGCGTCTGGAACACCTGCTGCGCGCGTACCTGGGCGGTGCCGTCGGCGTTGAGCTGCGCGACGCTGATCGTGCCGTTCCCGTAGGCGACGTACATGGTGTCGTTGTCGTCGACGAGCAGGCCGGCGTCGTAGTAGCACTGGTTCAGCCGTGCCTTCTTGGTCCACGTCCCGTCGACCGCCGACGCGGTGTAGACGTACGTGCGGTTGAACTCGGTGCAGCCGAGCCAGTAGTAGGTGCTGTTGCTGCGTCGGTAGCCGAGCGTCGACGCCCAGATGCCCTTGACGTACTTGCGGCCGCCGGACAGGTCGTACCCGCTGTCGTCGAACTCCAGACGTGGCACCGAGTGGCCGGCGTACTCCCAGCTCACCAGGTCGTAGGAGCGCAGGATCGGCGCACCCGGTGAGTAGTGCATGGTCGACGCCGAGTAGTAGTAGGCGTCGCCGACCCGGATGATGTCGCCGTCGGCGAAGTCCTGCCAGACGACCGGGTTGGTGAACGTCCCGCTGGGCGGGGGC
>NZ_BJWH01000047.1 GCF_007990265.1 Cellulomonas terrae | reverse complement strand
CGCGGTGCCGGACATGCTCTGCATCCACCCCGGCTGCTGGGCGTACCACGCCAGGGTGTGCCCGCGGACCTGCTTGCCGTTGGACCGGGCCCAGTTCACGATCCGGTCGCCGTTGGTGAAGTTGAACTGGTTCTGGTTCGGCTCGGTCGCGTCCATCTTCATCTCGTTCTCGGCCGTGATCATGGTGAACTCACGGTTGGCGATGGTCGAGTAGGTGGAGTCGTTGAGCCGGTTGGCCGCGATGGCGGTGCCGAAGTAGCGCCCGCTCTGCGCGGCGGCGGCGCCCAGCGTGCTGGCCGCGGCCTGCGCGGGCATGGCTGCGACGAGACCTGCGAGGGCTGTCGCGACGGCCAGCGTCGCGGCGACGAGGGCGAGCCGCCCCCGCCGTGGTGTGGTGGTCATGCGGCACCTCTCTTCGGGCGCCTGACGTCGCCGGCAGGCGGGGCTGCAACCGACGACGCGCGCTCTGAGACGGGTGCGACCCGCCCCTGGTGGGGTTCGAGCGCGGCGCCACGAAGACCGTCCTCGGTCGGTGGTGTGCGTTCACACTGCCCGCGCGCGTGAGCGTCCTCCAGGCTGCGAAACGATTTACACCGGTGTAGATCGGCGACCCGACGGCGCACCAGGGCCGTCCGGTATGTTGCGACGCCGAGGTCACGGTGCTCGTGGGGGCGCACAGGATCCTGGCGCGGCGTGGTGAGGAGGGCCTGTGGCGACGATGGCAGACGTCGCGCGGCACGCCGGCGTGTCCGTGAAGACGGTCTCGAACGTGCTCAGCGGCTACCCCCACGTGCGCGAGGCGACGAGAGAACGCGTGCGCGCGTCCGTCGACGCCCTCGGCTACGAGATCAACGTGACGGCGAAGATCTTCCGGTCCGGGCGCAGCGGGGTGGTCGGACTGTCGGTCCCCGAGCTCGGGCAGCCGTACTTCGGCGAGCTGGCCGACGAGATCCTCGCGGCCGCCCGGCGGCACGGACTCCAGGTGCTCATCGAGCCGACCGGCTTCACCCGGGAGGGTGAGCTCGCTGCCCTCCGCGTGCCGCGCGGGGGACTCGTCGACGGCCTGATCTTCAGCCCTGCTGCCCTCGTCCAGGCCGACGCGCACCTCCTCGATGACCTGGGCTACCCGCTCGTGCTGCTCGGCGAGCAGATGTTCTCCTCCAGCGTCGACCACGTGACCATGCGCAACATCGACGGCGCGCAGGCCGCCACCGAGCTGCTCCTCGATGCCGGCCGGCGCCAGATCGCCGCCATCGGCATGCTCCACGCCGAGACGGCCGGGTCGGCGTGGCTGCGCTACACCGGGTACAGCAAGGCGCTGGAGGCGCGGGGGATCGAGGTCGACACCCGCCTGCTCGGCTGGGCGGACGACGCCTGGCACCGGGCCAACGGCGCCCGGGCGATGGCGGACGTGCTCGACTCCGGCGTGCGGGTCGACGGCGTGGTCGCGTTCAACGACGCCCTGGCCATCGGTGCGATGTACGAGCTGCAGGCGCGCGGGCTGGCGATCCCGCAGGACGTCGGCGTGGTGGGCTTCGACGACATCGAGGACTCCCGCTACTCCGTGCCGACGCTCACCACCGTCGACCCCGGCCGGCGGGAGATCGCGAACGTCGCCGTCGACATCCTGCGCCGTCGTCTGCAGGAGACGCAGCGCCCGGGTGCGGAGCGGGGCTCACCCGTCCTGTACCTGGCCGGCATGCGGATCGTGGAGCGCGAGAGCACGCCGCGACGCTCCGGCTGACCGGACGGCGGCGATTGACACGTCCCCGGCGCCTTGCCAGGGTGACGGCACCCGCCGGTGCGACATCGGTGCAGATCGGCCCCCGTCGCCCGTGACGTGACGGCTGACCCGACGACGAGAGGGGGAGGCCGTGCCGTCGGACGCGCAGCCCGCCATCGAGGACGACATCGCCACGTTCCGGTCGGACGCGCGGGAGCATGCCCGCGGGCTGCCGCGCGCGATGCCCCACCTGCCGCTCGGCAGCTACGAGCGGGTCCGCGTTCCGGGCGACGCACCGGTGGCCGAGCTCATGGTCTACCGGCCCACCGGGGCTCCGGACCGGCCGGGCGTGTTCGTCAACCTCCACGGCGGGGGCTTCGTCCTCGGCGACTGGCAGGGCGACGACCCGTACTGCCGGTACCTCGCCGACGCGGCGGGCTGCGTGGTCGTGAACGTCGACTACCTGCTGGCGCCCGAGCACAGGTTCCCGGCGGCGGTCCACCAGACCGCCGCCCTCCTGGCGTGGCTGACGGCCGGGGCGTCGACGATCGGCGCCGACGGCTCCCGGGTCGCCGTCGGCGGGCACAGCGCGGGCGGGAACCTGTCGGCGGCGGCCTGCCTCCTCGCCGCGCGCCGCGGCGAGCCTCAGGTGCGGGGCCTGATCGTCGACTACGCCCCGCTGGACCTGGTCACCCCGCCGCACGCGAAGCTCGGCGACGCCGGCGGACCCGGCGCCGCGGACCTCGCGAGCGTGGGCGCCCGCTTCAACGCCTGGTACCTGCCCACGCCGGCGGACGGGTCGGACGAGCTCGCCTCCCCGGTCCTGGCGGAGGACCTCTCGGGCCTGCCGCCGACCCTCGTGATCACGGCGGAGCACGATCTCCTGCGTGCCGAGGGGGGTCTCTTCGCCGCACGGCTCGCAGGGGCGGGGGTCGCCGTCGAGCACGTCGACGTCCCCGGCAGCGGTCATGGCTTCACCCACGTGGGACCCGAGGAGCACGCAGCCGCGGCGTGGGGTCGCATGGCCGAGTTCCTGCGACGCGTGCTGGGCGACGGGCGCGCGGGGGAGCGGCTGTGAGGGTGCGAGGCACGCACGTCTTCACCATCGACGCGCTCCTGGGGCCGGTCGTCGACGTCGGCCAGACCCCGAGCGGCCACCGCCGCGTGATCCCCGTCGTCGGGGGCACGGTGTCCGACGGGATGGTCGGGACCGTGCTGCCCGGCGGTGCCGACTGGAACCTCGAGCGTCCGGACGGCTCGACGGAGCTCTGGGCCCGCTACGAGATCCGGCTCGCCGACGGCGCGGTCGTCTCGGTGACGAACTCGGCCGTCCACGAGGCCGCTGCCCCGGCGCCGATCCTGACGTCCCCGCAGTTCGACGTCGGCGACGGCGGACCGGTGGACCTGCGCACCGGGGTGTACGTGGGGCTGCTGACGCCACGCCTGGACGAGGGCCGGGTGCGCATCGAGGTCCACCGCCTGAGTGCTGAGCGCTGACGGCGGGCGCCCCATGGGAGCGCTCCGATACTTGCGGTCACACCGACCTACGGTCCACAACAACGCCGTCATCACTGAACCCTTCGATATCGATATCGAGGCGGTTTACACCGGTGCAGATCACCCAGAAGAGTGGAAAAACGTTTCGCAATAGTTATCGAAACTTCCGAAGCGCGTTCGGGCCTTGACCCGGTTCTCGGTCCCGGTCGAGGGTGTGGCGCCGGCGATCAGCCGACGATTGCACCCCCAGGAGGATCAATGACGACCCCACGACTCAGGCACCGACGCGGACGGCTCGTCGCCGCCGTGAGCGGCCTCGCCGTCACCGCCCTCACCGTGGCGCTGGCCGTCCCGGCCGTGGCCGCGGGCAGCACCCTGCAGGCGGCGGCCGGCGAGAGCGGCCGCTACTTCGGCACCGCCATCGCCGCCAGCCGGCTCAACGACTCGACCTACTCGACCATCGCGAACCGTGAGTTCAACATGATCACGGCCGAGAACGAGATGAAGATGGACGCGACCGAGCCGAACCAGAACCAGTTCAGCTACGGCAACGCCGACCGGATCGTGAACTGGGCCCGCAGCAACGGCAAGCAGGTGCGCGGTCACGCGCTCGCGTGGCACTCGCAGCAGCCGGGCTGGATGCAGAACATGTCCGGAACCGCC
>NZ_BJWH01000046.1 GCF_007990265.1 Cellulomonas terrae | reverse complement strand
GGCGGGGGCGTGGTGCCCTCGAACAGCCGCGCGTAGTCGGCGAGAGCACCCGCGATCGCGGTCTGCGCCCAGAACCGGTGGAACGTGAACTGCGGCGCCACTCCGGTGGACAGGGCCGTCTGCATCTTGGGCCAGGCGGGGTCGTCCTTGTACCAGGAGCGGATGTCCAGGAACGAGACGCCGGGCTTGATCACGTCGCCGTTGGGCATCGTGCCCGTCCAGCCGGACGGGATGTAGATGCCGTTGCCGCCGGCGACGTACGTGTCGTCGAACCGCAGGAAGTCCCCGCGGGTCTCGACCGTGCCGACGCCCAGGCTGTCCTGGTTGGAGGCCCAGATGGCGTCCAGCAGGGCCTTGGCCTTGTCGCGCGACGCGGTGTCGCCCGACTTGGCGGCGTAGAAGAGCAGCGCACGGGCGGTGTCGCCGGCGACGCCGACGTCCTGGCCGTAGCTCTTGACCGCGACAGAGAGACCGGAGTTGGAGCCGGGGCTGGTCTTGTTCCAGGTGTCCGGCTTACCGGTCCAGGTCAGCTCCGAAGGAACCTTCCAGTTGGCGCCGTCCGTCGTGATGTTCGCGACGACCCAGGGGACCCACTTGTCGAGGATCTTCTTGGCCTGCGCGTTGCCGGAGGCGTAGTACAGCTCGGCGACGCGCTGGACGCCCCACGCCTGCATGCCGAACCACTGGTTCGACGGCGGGTCGTTGTAGACGGGCGCCTCGGTGTAGCCCATGCCGTAGAACGTGGGCGTGCCGCTCGGCGGCGTCGCGTACGCGCCGCCCCAGCTGTTGGTCGCGCCACCGGCGATGCCGCCCTGGGGGGCCTGCAGCCAGGTGTAGAACTCGAGCTGACGCTCGAGCGAGGCCGCCCAGTCGCTCTTCGCGCTCGCCGACTTCGGCGTCAGGGCCGAGTCCGTCGACAGCGCGTACGCGGCGAGCGGGTTCTGGTAGCCCATGTGGGCGTGCGACGAGCTGACGCGCCAGGCCCAGCCGGAGCTGGCGTCGAGCGCGCCGCCCCACGCCAGGTACCAGGACAGCAGGTAGTGCGCGCTGTCCTTGCCGGTGCCCGCGGGGCAGCTCGGCGACGTGCAGCCGATCGTCTTGAAGTACTTGTCGAACAGCGTGTAGCGCAGGTAGTCGCCCATCTTGGCGGCCTTCGCGACGACGGAGGCGACGTCGGCCTGCTTGCCCTGCTCGGTGGCCCACTTGTTGGCCCAGTAGACCGCCTCGACGGCACGCGCGTCGGCGTCGGACGCCGAGGTGTACTTCCACTGCTTCGAGTACGAGGCGTCACCCGTGAACAGGTCGAGGAACCCGTTCTTGCCGCCGTACTTGAACTCCTCGCAGCTCGGCTGCGGGACGGTCTCCCAGACCGACTCCTGCTCGCCGCGCTGGAACGTGTTGATGAAGGACGAGCCGGTCGCTGTCGGGCCGAGCTCGCAGCCCGTCCCCGGGGTCGCGCCGAAGCCGTACTTGTTGTCTACGTCCGCGAGCCAGTGCATCTGGTAGATGTCCGACGTGCCGTACGTCGACTTCAGCTCGTTGGCGATCGGGTCCCTGCCGACCGTCACGCCGCTGTTGAGCTGGCTCGGGTACTTGCTCGGGTGGTCGTACTCCGACGCGTACGTCGCGGGCGAGCTCGGGTTGTAGAACGAGTTCGTGGGCTGGTCCACGGTCTGGGGGATCATGTACTTCTCCATGGTCTCCCAGGCGTGGTTCAACGGTGCCCAGTCGGCCGTGGTCTGGCCGTACAGCGCCTCGAGCCAGATCCAGAAGGAGTAGGCCTCCGACGTCGTCGCGTGGCCGTAGTCGGGGGCCTCGACGATGAGGGTCTCGACGGAGTGGTACGGGATGCCCTGCGCGCTGAAGTAGCCGTTGGCGGGGTCCTTGATCTTCTCGTACTGGGTGAGGAAGCGCTGCGCGTACTCACCGTCGGCCACGGCGGCCTTCACGGGAGCGGCGGCCGGGACGACGATCGTCGCGGGCGCCGGGGCGGCCATCGCGGGAGATACCCCGCAGATGGCCAGCAGCGATGCTGCGCTCAGGGTGGCCGTGGCCACCCAGGCAGCTCGCCGTCGGGTCGATGAGGACATCATTCGTACCTTTCTGGCTGTCGGGCACGTCCCGCTACGCCGCGGGCACGTCCCGGCGCCCCCGCGCGCGGATCGCGCGTGGGGGCGGTGACGGAGGTGCACGAAGGAACTGACCGTCGGTGCCGGTTCGGCCCGCAGCGGCGCGGGTCTCCGGGCAGACAGCGGCCGGGTCGGCGCCCACTTTCCGGGGGTGCACAGCCAGCGTCCAGACTCCTAAACGATTCTGGTGGGAGCGCGACCACACACTGGTCACGACCACCGGAAGAAGCGCGCCGAGACGGGCAGGGCGACCAGCGTCCAGGCAGCCATGACCACGAACGGCAGGACGTCGAACGGCTGCCCGTACCAGGCGGCAGCCATCGCCTCACTGGCCGCCCCGAGCGGCGTGTACCCCGCGATCGTCTGGACGACGTCGGGCATCAGCGGCAGGGGCAGCCAGACCCCCGCGAAGAACAGCGAGACGAAGTACACCGACATCCCCCAGGCGGTCGCGGCGGGGGCGTTCGGCGCCAGGGCCGCGATCACCGAGCCCACCGAGAACGCCGCGAGCACGCTGAGCACGAAGGCCCCGAGCAGGACCAGGGGCTCCGCGGGTGCGGCGACGCCGACCACCAGGGCGCCGGCCGCGAACATCAGCACGGCTGCGACCAGCAGGGCCACCAGGTTCACGGCCAGCTGGGCGACGAGGATGCGCGACGGCGGGACCGGCGTGGTCGACATCCGCCTCAGGACCCCGCGACCGCGGTAGCCGGCGATGGTCTGCGGGTACGAGGACAGGCCCACGGTCGCCACCGCGAGCGCCAGGACCGTCGGCGCGTACCCGGTGATGCCGTTGATCTGCGACAGGATCGGGTCCTTGTCGTTGAACGGCAGGTCCGCCCACGGCATCACGAGGCCGAGCACGGTGAGCAGGACGGCGGGGAACAGGACCGCGAAGAACGCGCCGGACGGCTCCCGGAGGAACAGCCGGGCCTCGACGGCGGTGAGGCGGGACAGGGCACCGGACACGGAGGTCCGCGCGATGGTCGTGGTGGACATGGTCAGACCTCCGGGGTGGTGGTGAGCGTGACGAACGCGTCCTCGAGCGAGCTCTGCTCGAGGCGCAGGTTCTCGGGGCGGATGCCGTGCTGGGCGAGGGCGACGAGGACGTCCTGGACGACGTTCTCGTGACCGCGGGCCTCGATGGTGCCGTCGTCGGTGTGCGAGACGGTGGCGACCTGCTCGAGCAGCCCGACCGGCACGGGAGCCGACGGCCGGAACCGCAGCACCTGCTCGGAGGCCGCCCGGGCGACCAGCTCCGCCGGCGTGCCCGTCGCCACGACGCGGCCGGCGTCGATGAGCGCGATCCGGTCGCAGAGCCGCTCGGCCTCTTCCATGAGGTGCGTGACCAGCACGATCGTCACGCCCCGGTCGCGGATGCGCTCCACGACCTCCCAGGTGTCGCGACGGGCGTGCGGGTCGAGGCCCGTGGTCAGCTCGTCGAGGATCGCGACCTGCGGGTTGCCGACGAGCGCGAGCGCCACCGACAGGCGCTGCTTCTGGCCGCCGGAGAGCTGCTCGAACCGGGCGTCGGCCCGCTCGGTCAGGCCCAGCTCGTCGAGCAGCTGCGCCGGGTCGGCGGGGTCGGGGTAGAACGACGCGTACAGGTCGAGGGCCTCGCGGACGCCGAGCTTGGGCTGGACCTGGCTCTCCTGGAGCTGCAGGCCGACCACCTGCCGCAGCCGGGTGCGGTCGCGCTGCGGGTCGAGGCCGAGGACACGGACGGTGCCGCCGTCGGCGTCGCGCAGGCCGCCGACGATCTCGACCGTGGTCGTCTTGCCGGCCCCGTTGCGGCCGAGGATGCCGAAGATCTCGCCGCGGTGGACCTCGAGGCTGACGTCGTCGACGGCAACCTTGCTGCCGTACTCCTTGTGCAGGTTCCGGACCTCGATGACGGACATGGAGGGCTCCTTCAGGGTGTGGGGTGCCACGGGACCGGCGCAGGCCGGTCCCGGAGCGGCGGGAA
>NZ_BJWH01000045.1 GCF_007990265.1 Cellulomonas terrae | reverse complement strand
GTTCTTCGGCCTCGCGGCGTTCGTCACCGTCGACGCCCTCCGGACCTTGCTCAACGCGACTGAACCGGAGCACTCCACGGCCGGGATCATCCTGGCCGCAGTGAGCCTGGCGGTCATGCCATTCCTGTCCTGGTTCGAGCGCCGCACCGGGCGCGAGCTCGGGTCGGCCTCCGCGGTCGCGGACTCCAAGCAGACCCTGATCTGCACCTACCTCTCCGCGGTCCTTCTCGTCGGACTGGTGCTCAACAGCACCCTCGGTTGGTGGTGGGCCGACCCGCTCGCCGCCGTGGTGATCGCCGCGTTCGCGGTTCGCGAGGGCATCGAAGCCTGGAAGGGCGACGCGTGCTGCACCCCGGTGTCCCAGCTGGTCGGAGGCGACAAGGCGCACTGCGAGGACGAGAACTGTGACGACGGCTGCTGCAAGGACTGACCGCACCGCCAGGAGAGGTTGGCGCTGATGGGCCACGACAACATCCACGCCGCGACGGGTGCTGTCGACCATCGCGGTTGGCTTGCGATCGCGTTCGCCGTCACGACCACGATCCCGGAGCCCGATCCTGGGTTCGTTCCTTCGCGGCCGCCCGCCTCGGACGTGCTGGGCACCGGCCGGTTCGCCGCCCGCCGTAAGACCGTCGCCGTCGTGCGACTGCATGAACAGCGCGAGAGCACCGCGGGCACCGCCCGGCTGGCGGCGCGGTCGTGCGGACGGAGTGACGTGGACGCCGTTGACCTCCTCGCGCTGAGCACCGGCCCGCGTAGCGACGCCCGCGCCCGCTCATCGCCATCGGGCGCTGGCGTCCTTCTCATGGCGCGCTGCATCGACCGCCGCGAGGACGCGATCGTGCGCGCGGTCCTCGCCATCGGCTACGCGGAGACTCCGTGAGCAGCGGGTCCTGGCAAGACCTGGCCAGCGCGTTCCAGGAGACAGCGTTCGCCGGACCGATGCTCCTGGCCCTCCCTGTCGCGCTCCTCGCCGGGATGGTGTCCTTCGCCTCGCCCTGCGTGATTCCACTACTGCCGGGGTACTTCGCCTTTGTCACCGGCATGACGGGCAGCTCGACCGGGCAACGATCCAAGACCCTCCTGCTGACCGGAGTTGGTCTGTTCGTCTTGGGCTTCTCCGCGGTGTTCGTCCTGCTTGGTGTCGCCGTCGGATCGCTAGGAGCAGCAATCCGAACATGGCAGGACGTCATCACGCCCGTGATAGGCATCGTCGTCGTCCTCATGGGGCTGTCGTTCCTCGGCTGGATCCCCGGACTCCAGCGCGAGCGAAGGCTGCATCTCGTGCCCCGCCAAGGTCTCGCCGGTGCCCCCCTGCTGGGCGCCGTCTTCGCCCTGGGCTGGGCACCTTGCATCGGACCGACCCTCGCAGCCGTCCTCTCGCTCTCTCTCAACGAAGCGAGCGCCTCACGTGGTGCAGTCCTGGCAGCCGCCTATGCCGCAGGCCTCGGAGTCCCGTTCCTCCTGATCGCGCTAGGCGCTCATCACTCCACGGCGGCGGTGACATTCCTGCGCGACCACCGGCTCGCAATCATGCGTATCGGCGGCGTCATGCTCGTCCTCATCGGGTTCGCACTCCTCACCGGGCTATGGAACTCCTGGACCCAAAGCATCCAAGGACTCATCGCAGGGTTCGTCACCGTCGTCTAGGCCTGCGCACCCGGGCGGCGCCTGTCGAGTGACTCCAGGTAGGCGTTGTAGGCATCGAGTTCGGCGTTGCCGTGCAGGTCAATGTCCCGGTCGGCCGACTGAGCGCGGTGCGCGTCATCCCGTTGCCATCGGGCGAAGATGATCAGCAGGACGATCAAGGACGGGAGCTCACCGTAGGACCAGGCGAGCCCACCGGCGACACCCTGGTCGGCCACCAGATCCACGCCCCATGACGCCGGCGGGTGGGTGAAGGCGCCTATCAGCGGTCGTGTTGCCATCATGACAATCACACCGAAGAACGCGTGCAGAGGCATCTCCACAATCATGTCTGCGGCGCGGCCCGCGTGACCCTGCGCGAGTGGCAGCGGGTCTGTGGAGAGCACGGGGGCGGTGAACAGCACGCCCGCGACGAGAAAGGTCACCTCGAGGGCTATGTGCCCACCCCAGCTGGCCAGGGCCCAAGCAGCGAAGTCACTGAGGTACAGCCCGTAGAAGCTGAGCAGGAACAGCGGAATCGTGAAGCCGGGATGCAGGGCGACTCGAGCAGGCATTGATCTCAGTGCCCGTCGTGCTGATAGCAGGACCACCCGCCCGACGCGCCCGTGGGGGACGGCGCGCAGCAGCAGCGTCCCGGGACGGCCAAGCACCAATAGCGGAGGGATCGCCATCATCAGGGTCAGCTGCTGGAACATGAACACAGAGAACATCTCGTACCCGTAGCCCTCGATGCCAGCACCGGTGACCACCACGAGCAGCGCGCACCCCGCAAGGAACGACGCTGTTGGCCCGTACGACCAGCGGCGGCCTGCGCGTGCCAGTCGGACAACGCCCGAGACGTAGAGCAGCGCGAGCACGATGCCGACGGCCGGGAGGAGAGGTATCGGCTGCAGGGTCGGCGCCAGGTACGACACCAACGACGGCGGGTCTGTCGGCAGCCACACCGGCCCGTCGAACTCGGTGACGATCATCGGTGCCCTCTCGAGGAGTCGTCGTCCCCACGGCCCGTCAGCGGAACAGGCCGGGACGGGCACTGCCCCTGCTCACTGGTTCGCGTGTCGCGCCTCATGAGTTCACCACGTCGGCGTTCCGGGTGGTAGCCGGTAGGCGTCGGCCCGGTGGCGGATGTCACGCGCCCGCGTGAGAGCGCGACGTTGGCTGTGCGCGATCCTTGACCTCATGCGGATGCCTTCCTTCATGATGCGGTGTGCGCGTGCGACCGTCGTGCTCCTTGTCTGCGGGGTGCTGGGTGTCATCGGTGTCTCGTCGGCGCAGGCACACAACGTCCTTCGATCGACGGACCCGGCCGACGGCTCGACGGTTCCCGTCGTTCCGAGTCAGGTCACGTTGACGTTCGACGCGGCCGCGTTGGCGCTCGGCACCCAGCTCGTGATCACGAATCCTGTCGGGGCCGTCGTGAGCACCGAGCCGGCGCAGTTGCTCGACGTGAACGTGACGCAGCCGCTGAGCGGTGATCTTCCTGCCGGGCTGTACACGGTGAGATGGCGAGTGACGTCCGAGGACGCCCATCCCATCGAGGGCAGCTTCACGTTTACCGCTGCAACCTCGGCGACACCGGATTCTGACGCGCCGGCCACACCGTCCGTCGCGGAGCCGACAACGAACTCCTCGGAGACCAGCGTGCTGCCGCCAGCGCCCGTCCCGGCCACATCCGGCGATGTCGCGGTGTCGGACGCGCAGAGCAGCAGAGGCGCGATCGGCGCTGGCCCGCTGCTCGCGATGGGCGGAGGTCTCTTGCTGGTCGGGATTATCAGTGCGGTCCTTCTTTGGCGGCGGCGCCCTCCGGCGCCTCCCGCGGAGTGAGTGGTCCGCGTCGGACGCTTCGACAGGAGATCTCCGCATGGTCCCGGCTCAAGGACTGGTCAGCGGGCCTCCGCGCTCAGCGAGCATGTCCCGTAACAGAGCCAGCTCCGCGCTCTGAGACTCGACGATCGCCTGTGCCAGACGGCGGACATCGTCATCGGCTGCCGTCGTGACGGCTGCCTGCGCCATCTCAACGCCACCTTGGTGATGCGGAATCATCAGTTGGAGGTAGAGCCGATCCGCTGCAGAGCCGCTCGCCGCGCTCAGACGTGCCAAGTCCTCGGTACTCGCCATGCCCGGCATCGGGACATCACCAGACGGCGCCGGTGTTGAGCCGTGATCCATGCCGGCCATTTCGGCGTCGCCGGTGGACATCCAGGCCATGGGCGGGCTTGACGACGTTTGCGGCAGGTCCCACTGATTCAGCCACCCGTGCATCTGACCGGCTTGCTGCTGCTGAGTGAGCATGATGTCGCGTGCAAGCGTGCGCACGTCGGGATCGACGGATGTCTCGAGCACCGACGTGGACATCCCCACGGCCTGGCCGTGGTGGGTCTGCATGTCCCGGGAGAAGCCGGCATCCACCGAGTCCGCGCCGGGAGTTGCGATGCCGACGCCACCAAGGCTCAGTCCGATCCACAACGCCAGGGCGGCCGCCGCGACAACGATGAGCAGAAACATCGCGACCA
>NZ_BJWH01000044.1 GCF_007990265.1 Cellulomonas terrae | reverse complement strand
GCGCGGCAAGGTGTGGGTGGCCGGCACGGCCGAGCCGGCGGCGTGGACGCTGTCGGGCACGAGCACGACCGCTGCGCTGCAGGTCGCGGGCGGTATCGGGCTCTCGGCGTACACGTCCAGCACCACCACCACGCTGCCCGTGGTCGTGAGCTGGTCGCAGCTCTCCGCGGCGCCCGTCGTCTGATCGTCGGAGGTCACGCGACCGGGTGGTGACTATCACCCGGTTGCGTGTCCAGTTCACCCGGCGCTCACCCCATTAGGGCGGAAATGTCCACTTAGGCTCGGTTTGCACGGCACCCCAGCCGTCCCCCCGAACGCCCGAGGTGCCCATGTTCTCGTCCCGCGCCCCGCTCACCCGACTCCTGGCCGGAACCGTCGCCGGGGTCGTCGGCCTCGCAGGCCTGGTCGGCCTGGCGACCCCCGCCGCCGCCGACACCTCCCCGGTCGTCGCCACGACGCCGACGACGGTCGCAGCGGACTCGCTGCCCACCACGCAGATCGACGGGGTCGTCTGGCAGCAGGCCGTCGCCGGCAGCAAGGTCGTCGTCGGTGGCGACTTCGCCAACGCGCGGCCCGCGGGCGCCGCGGCAGGGACCTCGACCGTGCCGCGGACCAACCTGCTCGCGTACGACATCGAGACGGGCGTCCTCGACGCCTCGTGGGCACCGAACCCGAACGCCCAGGTGCGTGCCGTGGCGGTCTCGCCGGACGGGTCGCGGATCTACGTCGGCGGGAACTTCACGACGATCGCCGGGCAGGCGCGGTACCGCATCGCCGCGTTCGACGCCGCGACCGGGGCGCTCCTCACCTCGTTCAACGCCGGGGTGGACTCGCAGGTCCGCGCGATCGTCGCGACGAACACGACGGTGTACGTCGGCGGGGCGTTCACCAGCGCGAACGGTGAGCCTCGCAGCCGGGTGGCCGCGTTCCGCGCCGCCGACGGCGCGGTCCTGCCGTGGAACCCGAGCGCGGACAACGGCACGGTCAGCGCCCTGACGGTCTCGCCCGACGGGTCGATGGTGGTCGTCGGCGGCAGCTTCACGACGTTCAACGGCAGCGGCACGCCGGGCTACGGCCTCGCGCGGGTCGACGGGACCACCGGTGCCTCGCTGCCGCTCCCGCTCAACACCCTCATCCGGGACGGCGGCACGCAGGCGTCGATCACGAGCCTGACCTCCGACGGCACCAGCTTCTACGTCACCGGCTACGTGTTCGGGAGCACCGGCAACCTCGAGGGAGCCGCCCGCGGTGACTGGGCGACGGGTTCGCTCGTGTGGGTCGAGGACTGCCACGGGGACACGTACGCGGCGTGGCCGGCCAGCGACACCGTCTACGTGGCGGGGCACCCGCACTACTGCGGCAACGTCGGTGGCTTCCCGCAGACCGAGCCGTGGTCGTTCTACCGGGCGCTGGCGTTCACCAAGGAGGCGACCCAGACGGTCACCGCCGACCCGCACGGCTACTTCAACTTCGCGGGCAACCCGGCGCCGACGCTGCTGCACTTCTACCCCGAGATCAACACCGGCACCTTCACCGGGCAGGGTCAGGGCCCGTGGACCGTCACGGGGAACAGCGACTACGTGCTCTACGCCGGCGAGTTCACGATCGTGAACAACAAGGGCCAGCAGGGCCTCGCCCGGTTCGCCCGCACCGGAAAGGCGCCGAACAAGCAGGGCCCGCGTGTGGGGTCCGCCGCGTTCGCGCTGGCCGGCACCTCGTTCTCGAGCGGCACCGCGCGGCTGAGCTGGCCCGCCAACTACGACCGGGACAACGAGTTCCTCACGTACACGCTGTCGCGCAACGGCGTCCCCGTGCACACGGTCACGGCACCGTCGTCCGAGTGGAAGCGCCCGACGATGGGGTACCTCGACTCGGGGCTGACCCCGGGCACGACCTACACGTACCGCCTGAAGGTCGTGGACGCGTTCGGGAACAGCGCCATCAGCGACCAGGTCCCCGTCACGGTCGCCGACGCGGGCGCCGTCAGCCCGTACGCGGAGCACGTGCTCGCCGACGGTGCCTCGACCTTCTGGCGCCTCGGTGAGGCGTCGGGCAACGCGGTCTACGACTGGGTCGGCTTCAACGACGCGACGGCAGGACCCGGGGTGACCCGGGGCGCCGCGGGCGCGATCAACGCCGACACGAACGGCGCGTCGACGTTCGACGGCACCCCCAACGGCCGGGTGAGCACCTCGACCCCGATCACGGGACCGGACTCCTTCGCGGTCGAGTCGTGGATCCGCACCACGTCGACCCGCGGCGGGAAGATCATCGGGTTCGGGTCGTCGGCCACCGGCAGCTCCGGCAGCTACGACCGCCAGGTCTACATGGACAACAGCGGGAAGATCTGGTTCGGCGTCTACCCGGGCGAGGTCCGCTCGCTGAACACCACGCTGTCGTACAACGACGGCCAGTGGCACCACGTCGTCGCCTCGATGGGGGCCGAGGGCATGAGGCTGTTCATCGACGGTCGCCGGGTCGCGCAGCGCTCCGACACCACGACCGGCCAGGCGTACCCCGGCTACTGGCGCGTGGGCGGGGACAACCTGGGCGGCTGGCCCAACCAGCCGACGTCCCCGTACCTCGCGGGCACCATCGACGACGTCGCGATCTACCCGGCGCCGCTGACGGCCGCCACGGTGCTCGACCACTGGGTCACCTCGGGCCGCGTCTCGACCGTGCCGCCCGCCCCGGCGGACGCCTACGGTGCGGCCGTCTACGCGGCCAACCCCGACCTGTACTGGCGGCTGAACGAGTCGTCGGGGACGGTCGCGGCGGACGCGGGGATCTCCGGGGTCAACGGCACCTACGGGTCGCTGGTGTCGAAGGGGGTGGCCGGCGCGCTCGTCGGGGTGGCCAACACGGCGATCTCCACGCTGGGCACGCAGAACAGCCGGGTCGTGAGCACCCAGCAGGTGGCCGCGCCCAACGTCTACTCGCAGGAGCTGTGGTTCCGCACGAGCACCCGCAACGGTGGCAAGCTCATCGGGTTCGGCAGCGCGCTGACCGGCACGTCCGCGAACTACGACCGGCACGTGTACATGGAGACCAACGGTCGCCTGACGTTCGGGACGTGGACCGGGGTCGCGAACACCATCACGTCGCCGCTGGCGTACAACAACAACCAGTGGCACCACCTGGTGGCGACGCAGTCCGCGGCCGGCATGCGCCTGTACGTCGACGGCGCCCTCGTGGGCACCCACCCGGAGGTCGGCGCCCAGTCGTACTCGGGCTACTGGCGGGTCGGCGGGGACACCACGTGGGGTCCGCAGCCGTGGTTCGCCGGACAGCTCGACGAGGTCGCGGTCTACTCGACGGCCCTCGACGCGCAGACGGTCACCAACCACTACGCGCTGGGTACGACGGGGCAGCTGCCCAACCAGACGCCCGCCGCGTACTTCACCGCGACGCCCACGGACCTGACCGTGGCGCTCGACGCGACCGGCTCGTCCGACCCGGACGGCACCATCGCGTCGTCGGCGTGGACGTTCGGCGACGGCGGGGTCGCGACCGGCAGCACGACGTCGCACACCTACGCGGCACCGGGGACGTACACGGTGACGCTCACGGTCACCGACGACCAGGGCGGCACCGCGGCAACGTCGCAGCAGGTCACCGTGACGGCGCCCAACCAGCCTCCGGTCGCCGCGTTCACCGCGACGCCCACGGAGCTGGTCGTGGCCGTCGACGCGGCCGGCTCGTCCGACCCGGACGGCACCGTGGCCGGGTACGCGTGGAGCTTCGGTGACGGGGCGACGGCCACCGGCCCGACGGCCTCCCACCTGTACGCCACCGGTGGCACCAAGACGGTGACCCTCACGGTGACGGACGACGACGGTGCGGCGACGACGGTGACGCAGGACGTCGTCGTGGTGCCGCCGAACGTCGCCCCGGTCGCGGCGATCACGGCCACGACGTCCACGCTGACCGTCGACGTCGACTCCGCGGGCTCCTCGGACCCCGACGGCTCCCTCGTGTCGACGGCGTGGACCTTCGGGGACGGCGGGACGGCGACGACGTCGGCCGCGTCCCACACCTACGCGGCACCCGGCACCTACCCGGTGACGCTCACGGTCACGGACGACCGGGGCGGCATCGCCACGGCGACGACGGAGGTGACGGTCGCGCTCGCGAACGTCGCCCCGGCCGCGGTGTTCACCGCGACCCCCACCGGCCTGACGGTCGGCGTGGACGCCACGGGCTCCGGCGACCCCGACGGCTCGATCGTCGACTACGCCTGGTCGTTCGGGGACGGTGGCACCGCGAGCGGGCTCACCGCGTCGCACGTCTACGCCTCCAGCGGCACCCGGACGGTCACCCTCACGGTGACCGACGACGACGGTGCGACCAGCACCTCGTCGCAGGACGTCACGGTGGTCAAGCCGAACGTGGCACCGGTCGCGGCCTTCACCTCGGCGGCGACGGACCTGTCGGTCGCGGTCGACGCGTCCACCTCCGGCGACTCCGACGGCACGATCGCGTCCTACGCCTGGACCTTCGGGGACGAGGGCACGGCGTCGGGGATCACGGCGACGCACACCTACGCGGCGGCGGGCACCTACACGGTGACGCTCACGACGACGGACGACCAGGGCGCGAGCAGCTCGACGACGCACGACGTCACGGTCGCGGCACCCGTGCCCAACCTGGCGCCGGTCGCGGCGTTCACCACGACGGCGACGTTCCTGTCGCTCGCCGTGGACGGGTCGACCTCGAGCGACGCCGACGGGACGGTCGCGTCCTACGCGTGGGACTTCGGGGACGGCGCCACGGCGACCGGCCCGACGCCGCCCGCGCACGTCTACGCGACGGCGGGGTCCTACCTGGTGAGCCTGACGGTCACCGACGACGACGGCGAGGCGGCGACCACCTCACGGACGGTCTCGGTCACGGCACCGCCCGCGAACCTGCCGTTCGCGGTCGACGCCTTCGACCGGACGACGACCGGTGGGTGGGGCTCGGCCGAGACCGGCGGTGCGTGGACCGTGACGGGCGGTGCGGCGAACTTCTCCGTCACGCCGGGCGCCGCGGCGATGCGGGTGACGGGTGCCGGGTTCCGGCTGTCGTCGTTCCTGCCGGTGTCCT
>NZ_BJWH01000043.1 GCF_007990265.1 Cellulomonas terrae | reverse complement strand
CGCGTTGGAACGCCTGCGCTGTGCCCTTGGCATCGGTGCGGTTGATCCCCAAGACGCGCACGCCCTTGTTCTCGTAGTCGTTGGCCAAGGAGACCAGGTCCGGGGCTTCCTTGCGGCACGGGGGGCATGCGGCGTACCAGGTGTTCAGCACGATGACGTCACCGAGCCAGGCCGAGGTGTCGATGGCCTGCCCTTCGTAGTCCGTGCCGTTGAGGGCCACAGCCTCGCCACGGTCGCCAACCGGCCACGTCTGGGTCGTGCCGTCACCGGACTGGTAGCCCTGGTCGGCGACGTCGGCCGGCTGGCCGCTTTCCTTGGTGATCTCCGCCGAACATCCGCTGGCCAATGCGAGGAGGACGGCGGCCACGGCGGCAGCGCGGGTGGTGGCTCGGCGCCGTCTGGTCGCGGCTGTGGGGCGATCGGGGTGGGTGGTCATCGTGGTCCTATCCGGGGTGGCGACTGCCGCTCAGCGGCCGAGCAGAGGTCGCGGGTTCACGGTCGAACCGTTCACGTAGACCTCGAAGTGCAGGTGACAGGCACCGGACAAGCCGGTGTTGCCCGAGTAACCGATGAGCTGGCCCTTGGCCACGCCCTGCCCGGCCCTGACCACTGAGCGGGTCAGGTGGTTGGAGCTGCTCATCAGCGAGTTTCCGTCGACGGTGCCGTAGTCGAGCATGACTTGGTTGCCGAAGCCGTTGCGCCATTGCGACCAGACCACGGTCGCGTCCCGCGGCGCGTACAGCGCGGTGTCGCACCCGGTGCGCAGGTCGATGCCAGCGTGCAGGCGCACGTACCCCAGGATCGGGTGCAACCGCATCCCGTACTCCGAGGTCACGTACATCGGATTGATCGACGTCGGGTTGCCAAACACAGCTCCGGACACCGAACCCGACGGAGCCTCGACTGGTGGCGGCTTCTGCCCGGCTGCCTCCGCGGCGGCACGCGCAGCCGCTTCAGCGGCCTCACGGGCGGCTCGCTGTTCGGCGATGATCGCGGCGAGCTCGCGTTCGATCGCCGCGCGCTGGGCGTCGATCTCGGCCTGTTCGGCCTCCGCTTGGGCCTTCAGGGCCGTGATCGTGTTCTGTCGTGCGGTCTGGTCCGCGATCAGCCGGACGATCTCGTCTTCGCGTGCCTGGGCGACGCGTCGTGCCTCGTCGGCTATGGCGACCTTGGCTTCCGCCTCCTGCTTGAGCTCGGCCACGCGGTCGGTGACCGCACCGAGGCGTGCCTCGCTGTTGCGGTTAGTGGCCTCGACTCGGCGCAGGTCATCCAGGACGCGGGCCTGGCTACGCAGAGCTGCGTCGACGAGGCGCGCGTTGTCCAGGAAGTCACTGGCGTCCTCCGCGTCGAGCATCACGTCCAACGCCGAGACACCGGGTGCGCCCCGGTAGGCCTCTCGGGCCATGGCGCCCACCGCGGCGCGCAGCTCATCGGCGTTGGCACGGTCCGCTGCGATGGTGGCGGTCAGGCTGCTGCGCTGCTCGGTGGCGTCCTGCAGCCGGTTCGCGACGATGATCGCCTCACGCTGCGCCGCCTCCAGGGTCGCTCGTGCCTCTTCGAGCTCGGCCTTTGCGGCGGGCAGCCGGGACTGCGTGGCCTGCAGGTCGAGCACGGCTTGGCTGAGCTGGACGCTGAGGCCCTCGATCGAGGCGCGCAGCTCTTCGGCGCGCCGGTCTGCCGCGCTGCTGCGGCGCTCGGCCTCGGCCCGGCGATCGTCGACCGGGTCGGCATGACCTGCGCCGGCGGTGCCAGCCAGGATGACCACAGCGCAGAACAACGCAGCTACCGTCCGGCGCCGTCCGTGGGCGGTCCGGATCCGGCCAGAGGTCGTGGGGCTCGTGCCCTGAGGGATGACGCGACGCAGCATGTCCGAAGTGGCCGGGATGGGGGACAGGGAAGATGGCGCGGCCAGCGGCAGGTTATGCACAGGGCGCCGCCTGGATCGCTTCGGACACGCGACCGCTCCCTGTGAACCGAGCGGCCCGCCTGAGCGCAGCGCGCAGTTCAGGCATGGCTGGGATGCTCGTGGCTGCGATGACTGACCGGTTCGACCTGGAACGTGGAGTGCTCGACGAGCACATCGAAATGCGTCGCGACGCACTCCTGGAGCTGGTCCAGGATCCGTCCCGCGTGGCCGTCGTTGAAGCAGCCTTCGTCGACCACGACGTGCGCGCTCAGGACGGGGAGTCCCGTGGCGATGAGCGACGCGTGGAGGTCGTGGACCTCCCGAACGTGCTCCACCTCGAGCAGGTGAGTGCGAACCGCGTCCAGGTCGAGTCCCGGTGGGGTGGCCTCGAGCAGCACCCTGATGGTCTCGCTCAGCAGCTTCAGGGCGCGCGGCACGATCAACGCCCCGATGAGCAGGCCGGCGACGGCATCGGCCTGCAGCCACCCGGTCGTCGCGATCACGATGGCCGCCACGATGACCGCCACGGAGCCGAGCGCGTCGTTGAGCACCTCAAGGAAGGCCGCTCGCAGGTTGAAGTTCGCTGAGCGCTTCGAGGACAGCACCAGCAGGGACGCGATGTTGCCGACCAGCCCGATCACCCCGAAGATGACCAGCTCGCCGGCCGGGATCTCGGGCGGGTCGAACAAACGCTGCACTCCCTCGACCAGGACGTAGATGCCAACCGCGAGGAGGACGGCCGACTGGGCCAGCGCGGCAAGGACCTCGGCCCGCCGGTAGCCCCAGGTGCGTTGCGGGGAGGCCGGACGCAGTGTCAGCGACGCCGCGAACAGCGCCAGGAGCAGGCCGCCGGCGTCGGTGAGCATGTGCGCCGTGTCGACCAGCAGCGCGAGGCTGCCAGTGACGACGGCGCCGATAGCTTGAGCAACCAGGATTGACGCCGTGATGGCGAAGGCGATCGCAAGTCGCTTGCGATGGTCCTCTGCGCCTGCGGGAGCGTGGTCGTGATCGTGGCCCATCAGAGCGTGTCCTTCGAAGGGTGCGGGTTGGTTGTGGTGTGCACGGTGCGGTTGCTGCCTCGAGGCCGCGACCGTCCCACGCCCGGCAGGAATCGGCCGACCCGACGGGTGTAGTCGGCGTACTCCACCCCGTGAGTGCGCGCCAGGTACGGCTCTTCGACGACACGGACCTGCTGCTCGATCGCGACGATCAGGCACACCAGGGCTGCAGCGCTCACAGCGGTGGGCACCAGCAGCGTCAGGCCCAGCAGCGCGGTTGCCATCGCGGTGAAGATGGGGTTGCGGACCACGGAAAACATGCCAGTCGTGACCAGGCCGGTGACCTCGGTCCGGTCGACGCCGATCCGCCACGAGGAACCCATCCCCGACTGAGCGACCAGCACAGCGAGGAACCCCCCGATCGCGAGGATCATCCCCATCCAGCCCAAGACGCCTCCGGCGCCCGCAGGCACCGGCACCAGACCGGTTATGGCCAGTGCCGGGGCCGCCGCGGCGAGCACCAGGGCGGCGATGAACAAGACACCGCCCCACCACTCGGCCGACCCCGGAGCTCCCGAGACTCCGCGGTATCCGCTCTGGCCGGTGCGCCGCCTGTGTAGCCAGGTGCGCAGCCCGAAGATGCAGGCGATCCCCACCACGTAGAGGCCCATCGCGAGGGCGGCGGCGGTGTCAGTCGTCATCATCATCATCGCCTTCAATCAGCTCGCCTTCCCAGGCCTCCATGCCTTCGTGGATGGCGAAGGCGGCGATGATGAACGCGGCGACGGGGTCCAGCCAGGAAGCACCGGTGAGCTGGAAGAGCAGCACGCCGGCCAAGGTGGACACGCTCAGCCACACACAGATCCGGGTCTCGGCCGCATCGGCGAGGATCAGGTTGTCCCCGAGGCGCACGCCCACAGCCCGCTTCATTGCCGCCAGCACCGGCATCACGATGATCGAGGCCATCAGCATCACGATCACCGGAGTCGACGTCTCCGGCGTCTCCCCACCGACCAGGCTCCGGATGCCTTCGAAGGTCACGTACGCCGCCAGCAGGAAGAACGTCGCTGCGACTGCCTTCAGGGTCAGGCGCTCCATGCGCTCGTCCGCCTCGCCGTGACGCAGTCGGCTCGCAAGCCGAAGCCCGACCAGGACCGCAGCGACCGACTCGATGCCTGAGTCGATGCCGAAGCCGACGACCGACACCAGCCCTGCCATCAGACCCAGGGTGATCGCGATAGCGCCCTCGGCCACGTTGTAGACGACGGTGAACTGGGCCAGCCGCAACCCCCGCCGGGTGAGCCGCTCGACCTCCAAGTCCGTGAGTTGCGC
This sequence comes from Cellulomonas terrae, assembly GCF_007990265.1. Lineage (GTDB taxonomy): Bacteria > Actinomycetota > Actinomycetes > Actinomycetales > Cellulomonadaceae > Cellulomonas > Cellulomonas terrae. Next base: position 869 of record NZ_BJWH01000043.1, on the reverse strand, counting down.
AGGCTGGCTCATGCCGGAACATCCGTCGCGGACAAGGTCGCCGTGCCGTTCACACCGAACGTGGGGCACAAGGTGACGGCATCCCCAGTCAGACCCAGCAGCCGCTCCGCGGCGGCGAGCACGTCCAGCAACGCCTCGGGGTGCGTCAGGCGGAACACCGAAGCGCGTCCCTCGGCCCTTGAGCAGACCAACCCGCAGTCACGCAGGCACGCCAGGTGCTTCGAGACCGTCGACTGCGCCAAGCCGAGGTGCTCGACGAGGTCCACCACCCGGTGCTCACCGGATGTGAGGTGCTGCAAGATGACCAACCGCGACGGATCGCTGAACCCGTGGAACAGGCAAGCAGCTGCCGATAGCCCCTCCTGCGCACGCGCGGCGGGAAGGCGGTTGGCACTGGCACGCTGCATCGTCATTCGGCGATGCTATCGTCTATGACCGATTCCCGGTAGGCCTGGATGCAGAGAACCACTGCGTCCGGGTAGCCGGTGGCGTGTTCCACCAGATCTCGCGCCCCTGCGTCGGCTCCACCCATTGCTCTTGCACCCATACTTCGTGCTGCAGCTGAGCAGGGACGTGCTCACCGACCCCGATCGCAGGATCGCGGCGCCCCAGCTCGGCGAGTAGCGTCTGCTGGACTCAGCCCCGCACACACCATCCCCTGCGTGTGCGGGGTCGACGAGCACCACGAGCGATCGGTTCCTTACAGACCTCGCGGCACATCCAACGGCAGTGTTTGGCGGGCAAGGGGATCCGCCTACCGCGACCGGGCGTCCTCACACGCTTGGTGACCCTCATGCGTGCGCATCAGGGCAAGAATCGGTCGATCCAGCTGAGAATCGGTCCGATCCCACGACGCTCGTGCCAGCCTT
>NZ_BJWH01000042.1 GCF_007990265.1 Cellulomonas terrae | reverse complement strand
GATGCGCGTCTGTTCCTTGAGAACTCAACAGTGTGCCAAATAGTCGATGCCATATGGCTCGCTATCAGAGGTGTTCGTGTCCCGTTCGGGGTGTGGGTGCTGAGGTGGTGGGTCTTGGTTGAGATAGGTTCCGTTTACTTCACCTCCGTGGGGTGGCGGGGCCGACATTCAGCCGAATCTGAACGGTCCTTATCGGGACCATTTCGTGTGTCGGTTGCTTCACTGCTTTGGTGGTGGGGTGCCATGTAGACATTTACGGAGAGTTTGATTCTGGCTCAGGACGAACGCTGGCGGCGTGCTTAACACATGCAAGTCGAACGGTGATGGCCAGCTTGCTGGTCTGATCAGTGGCGAACGGGTGAGTAACACGTGAGCAACCTACCCTTCACTCTGGGATAAGCCCTGGAAACGGGGTCTAATACCGGATATGAGACGTACAGGCATCTGTAGCGTCTGGAAAGATTTATCGGTGGGGGATGGGCTCGCGGCCTATCAGCTTGTTGGTGGGGTAGTGGCCTACCAAGGCGACGACGGGTAGCCGGCCTGAGAGGGCGACCGGCCACACTGGGACTGAGACACGGCCCAGACTCCTACGGGAGGCAGCAGTGGGGAATATTGCACAATGGGCGCAAGCCTGATGCAGCGACGCCGCGTGAGGGATGACGGCCTTCGGGTTGTAAACCTCTTTCAGCAGGGAAGAAGCGCAAGTGACGGTACCTGCAGAAGAAGCGCCGGCTAACTACGTGCCAGCAGCCGCGGTAATACGTAGGGCGCAAGCGTTGTCCGGAATTATTGGGCGTAAAGAGCTCGTAGGCGGTTTGTCGCGTCTGCTGTGAAAACCTAAGGCTCAACCTTGGGCTTGCAGTGGGTACGGGCAGACTAGAGTGCGGTAGGGGTGACTGGAATTCCTGGTGTAGCGGTGGAATGCGCAGATATCAGGAGGAACACCGATGGCGAAGGCAGGTCACTGGGCCGCAACTGACGCTGAGGAGCGAAAGCATGGGGAGCGAACAGGATTAGATACCCTGGTAGTCCATGCCGTAAACGTTGGGCACTAGGTGTGGGGCTCATTCCACGAGTTCCGTGCCGCAGCAAACGCATTAAGTGCCCCGCCTGGGGAGTACGGCCGCAAGGCTAAAACTCAAAGAAATTGACGGGGGCCCGCACAAGCGGCGGAGCATGCGGATTAATTCGATGCAACGCGAAGAACCTTACCAAGGCTTGACATACACCGGAAACTTCCAGAGATGGTTGCCCCGCAAGGTCGGTGTACAGGTGGTGCATGGTTGTCGTCAGCTCGTGTCGTGAGATGTTGGGTTAAGTCCCGCAACGAGCGCAACCCTCGTCCCATGTTGCCAGCGGGTTATGCCGGGGACTCATGGGAGACTGCCGGGGTCAACTCGGAGGAAGGTGGGGATGACGTCAAATCATCATGCCCCTTATGTCTTGGGCTTCACGCATGCTACAATGGCCGGTACAAAGGGCTGCGATACCGCGAGGTGGAGCGAATCCCAAAAAGCCGGTCTCAGTTCGGATTGGGGTCTGCAACTCGACCCCATGAAGTCGGAGTCGCTAGTAATCGCAGATCAGCAACGCTGCGGTGAATACGTTCCCGGGCCTTGTACACACCGCCCGTCAAGTCACGAAAGTCGGTAACACCCGAAGCCGGTGGCCCAACCCTTGTGGAGGGAGCTGTCGAAGGTGGGACTGGCGATTGGGACTAAGTCGTAACAAGGTAGCCGTACCGGAAGGTGCGGCTGGATCACCTCCTTTCTAAGGAGCATCTGGCATCAGGTTGTCCTGTCATGGGGTGGCTGTGGTGTCCAGGCCCGTTGTCCCTGCCGAACGAGTGGGGGACGGTGCTCGAGGGTGGAACATCGACTATGGCCGGCTTGCGAGCTGGTGGCGACCTAGTACGCCAGGCCCTTCGGGGTTCTGGGTGGGAACGGTGGGCTGCTGGGGAGGGGTTGGTCGGGCACGCTGTTGGGTCCTGAGGGAACAGCCGGAAGGTTGTTCGTTCAGGGTCGCTACGGGTCGCGTCTTCGCCTGCGGGTGGGGGTGGGGCTCGGGTGGCTGCGGGCGGGTACCGCTCAGTCGAACCACCCATCGCACGGTCCCGGGAACGGGTCTGGTGTGGTGGGTAGGCGCTGGGGTGAGGGTGCTTGTCGCCGGTCGTAGCTTGAGAACTGCACAGTGGACGCGAGCATCTTTTTGAATGATCTTTGTGGTCAAGTTTATAAGGGCACAGGGTGGATGCCTTGGCACTAGGAGCCGAAGAAGGACGTTGTAGCCTGCGATAAGCCTCGGGGAGTTGGCAAACGAACCGTGATCCGAGGATGTCCGAATGGGGAAACCCCGCACGAGTCATGTCGTGTGACCCGCACCTGAATATATAGGGTGTGTGGAGGGAACGGCGGGAAGTGAAACATCTCAGTACCGCCAGGAAGAGATATTCCGTGAGTAGTGGCGAGCGAAAGCGGATCAGGCCAAACCGTGTACGTGTTCAAGCCGGCAGGCGTTGCGTGCACGGGGTTGTGGGACCTTTCAGCTGGTTCTGCCGAATCAGCAGGGAGTCAGAAAGTCGCGTCATAGTCGAAGGGCATTGAAAGGCCCGGCACAGAGGGTGTGACCCCCGTAGACGAAATGGCGTGGCCTCCCGAAGGGGATCCCAAGTAGCTCCGGGCCCGAGAAACCTGGAGTGAATCTGCACAGACCACTGTGTAAGCCTAAATACTACCTAGTGACCGATAGCGGACAAGTACCGTGAGGGAAAGGTGAAAAGTACCCCGGGAGGGGAGTGAAATAGTACCTGAAACCGTGTGCCTACAATCCGTTGGAGCCTCCCTAGCAGGGGTGACAGCGTGCCTTTTGAAGAATGAGCCTGCGAGTTAGTGGTACGTGGCGAGGTTAACCCGTGTGGGGAAGCCGTAGCGAAAGCGAGTCCGAATAGGGCGTCTCAGTCGCGTGCTCTAGACCCGAAGCGGAGTGATCTAGCCATGGGCAGGTTGAAGCGCGGGTAAGACCGCGTGGAGGACCGAACCCACCAGGGTTGAAAACCTGGGGGATGACCTGTGGTTAGGGGTGAAAGGCCAATCAAACTCCGTGATAGCTGGTTCTCCCCGAAATGCATTTAGGTGCAGCGTCACGTGTTTCTTGCCGGAGGTAGAGCTACTGGATAGCCGATGGGCCCCACCAGGTTACTGACGTTAGCCAAACTCCGAATGCCGGTAAGCCAGAGCGTGGCAGTGAGACTGCGGGGGATAAGCTCCGTAGTCGAGAGGGAAACAGCCCAGACCACCAGCTAAGGCCCCTAAGCGTATGCTAAGTGGGAAAGGATGTGGAGTTGCACAGACAACCAGGAGGTTGGCTTAGAAGCAGCCACCCTTGAAAGAGTGCGTAATAGCTCACTGGTCAAGTGATTCCGCGCCGACAATGTAGCGGGGCTCAAGTATACCGCCGAAGCTGTGGCATTCACATATCAGCTCAGCGCACCGCAAGGTGTGTTCAGGCGTGTGGATGGGTAGGGGAGCGTCGTGTGGCGAGTGAAGTCGCGGGGGAACCCAGCGGTGGACGCCACACGAGTGAGAATGCAGGCATGAGTAGCGAATGACGGGTGAGAAACCCGTCCGCCGAATGATCAAGGGTTCCAGGGCCAGGCTAATCCGCCCTGGGTAAGTCGGGACCTAAGGCGAGGCCGACAGGCGTAGTCGATGGACAACGGGTTGATATTCCCGTACCGGCGAAGAACCGCCCATACCGAGCCCGGTGATGCTAAACGCCCGAGCCGGTGCACCGTCCCTTCGGGGACACCGCACCGGGGAGCGCGTGACCCGAACCGGTAGTAGGTAAGCGTATTAACAGGGGTGACGCAGGAAGGTAGCCAAGCGTGGCGATGGTAGTCCACGTCCAAGGTCGTAGGGCGAGGTGTAGGCAAATCCGCACCTCACATAGCCTGAGAGCTGACGGTGACCGCGAATGCGGGAATCTGGTGATCCTATGCTGCCAAGAAAAGCCTCGACGCGAGGTTCTAGCCGCCCGTACCCCAAACCGACTCAGGTGATCAGGTAGAGAATACCAAGGCGATCGAGAGAATCGTGGTTAAGGAACTCGGCAAAATGCCCCCGTAACTTCGGGAGAAGGGGGGCCTGAAGCGTGAACCGACTTGCTCGGGGAGCGTGAAGGGCCGCAGAGACCAGGGAGAAGCGACTGTTTACTAAAAACACAGGTCCGTGCGAAGTCGCAAGACGATGTATACGGACTGACGCCTGCCCGGTGCTGGAAGGTTAAGAGGACGGGTCAGCCGCAAGGCGAAGCTCAGAATTTAAGCCCCAGTAAACGGCGGTGGTAACTATAACCATCCTAAGGTAGCGAAATTCCTTGTCGGGTAAGTTCCGACCTGCACGAATGGCGTAACGACTTCTCCGCTGTCTCAACCGCGAACTCGGCGAAATTGCACTACGAGTAAAGATGCTCGTTACGCGCAGCAGGACGGAAAGACCCCGGGACCTTTACTATAGTTTGGTATTGGTGTTCGGTGCGGCTTGTGTAGGATAGGTGGGAGACTGTGAAGCCGGCACGCCAGTGTCGGTGGAGTCAACGTTGAAATACCACTCTGGTCGCTCTGGATATCTAACCTCGGTCCGTGATCCGGATCAGGGACAGTGCCTGATGGGTAGTTTAACTGGGGCGGTTGCCTCCTAAAATGTAACGGAGGCGCTCAAAGGTTCCCTCAGCCTGGTTGGCAATCAGGTGGCGAGTGCAAGTGCACAAGGGAGCTTGACTGTGAGACTGACAGGTCGAGCAGGGACGAAAGTCGGAACTAGTGATCCGGCGGTGGCTTGTGGAAGCGCCGTCGCTCAACGGATAAAAGGTACCCCGGGGATAACAGGCTGATCTTGCCCAAGAGTCCATATCGACGGCATGGTTTGGCACCTCGATGTCGGCTCGTCGCATCCTGGGGCTGGAGTAGGTCCCAAGGGTTGGGCTGTTCGCCCATTAAAGCGGTACGCGAGCTGGGTTTAGAACGTCGTGAGACAGTTCGGTCCCTATCCGCTGCGCGCGCAGGAAACTTGAGAAGGGCTGTCCCTAGTACGAGAGGACCGGGACGGACGAACCTCTGGTGTGCCAGTTGTTCCGCCAGGAGCACGGCTGGTTAGCTACGTTCGGAAGGGATAACCGCTGAAAGCATCTAAGCGGGAAGCCTGCTTCAAGATGAGGTTTCCATGCCCCCTCGAGGGGTGAGAGGCTCCCAGCTAGACCACTGGGTAGATAGGCCGGATGTGGAAGAGGGGACTAACGACCCTCGCAGCTGACCGGTACTAATAAGCCGACAACTTCACCACACCATTCTTGTGTGCTACGCGTCCACTGTGCGGTTCCCGAGTGACGAACGGGAACCCGTTTGACAACTCGATAGCGTTACGGCGGTCATAGCGAAGGGGAAACGCCCGGTCCCATTCCGAACCCGGAAGCTAAGCCCTTCAGCGCCGATGGTACTGCACTCGCCAGGGTGTGGGAGAGTAGGACGCCGCCGGACATCATTCAGGAAGAGCCACCCCT
>NZ_BJWH01000041.1 GCF_007990265.1 Cellulomonas terrae | reverse complement strand
CTGCAGCACCGTGCGGCGCGTGGGGGGCACCGGGCGCCGCACGGGGACGTGCACGTAGCGCGTGAGGCACAGGACGGACGGCAGGGGCACGGAGACGTGCTCGGAGTGCAGCACCCGGCCGTCGGTCTCCAGCACGGTCGCCTTGCCGGACATCACGAGCACCACGGCACGCCGCAGGCTCACGATGCACAGCGGTTCCATGCTGGCGTTGAGCAGCAGGGTGCGGGCGCCGGACGCGATCAGCCCCGGTGAGCCGACCTCGGACACTGCCCCACCGACGGCCTCGGTGGACAGCTTCGTGGCATTCATGAGCACGGCGTTCTCCCGACCTCGGGGGTCGGACCGGCTGGCTGCCGGCCCGGCGAAGCGAAGCAACAGCGTGGTGCACGGCCAGAGTACGCGCCGCCCCGGACCCAGGGCCGCACCCGGTGCCGGAGTGCGACGAGGCCCCGACGACTGGTGTCGTCGGGGCCTCGTCGGCGAAGAGGTGGTCTCAGCCGATGCGGATGAAGACCGGCGAGCTCTGCCAGATGGCGCGGAACTGGACCGTCTTGCCCGGGCGGGGCGAGTCGATCTGGTCGTTGCCACCGGCGTAGATCGAGATGTGACCGGGGCTCCAGATGAGGTCTCCGGGCCGCGCGTCGGCCCGGGAGACGATGGTGCCCGCGGCCTTCTGGCCCGACGAGGTGCGCGGCAGGGTGATGCCGAGCTGCGCGTAGACGTAGCTGGTGAAGCCCGAGCAGTCGAAGCCCTCCGGGGTGGTGCCACCGCTCATGTACGGGGAGCCGACGTAGCGCGCAGCAATCTCGAGGACGGCGTTGCCGGAGACCGACTGCGGGACCGCGGCGGTGGTGGCCTTGACCGCGGTCGTGGTGGCGGTCGCGGCGCGGGCGGCGCTGCGCGACGTCGTGCTCGCGGCGCGGACCGGCTCCGGCGGCGGGGCCGGCTTCTCGGCCGTGACGACCGGTGCGTCGAACGTCCACGCGGCGTCGACCGGAGCGGTCACCACCGGCGAGGTGTTCAGCACGGCACGCGCCGAGGCGGTCAGCGCGGCGGTGTCGACGGCAGGCAGAGCCCCGGCGTCACCACCGGTGGCGGCGCTGGCGGACGAGCCCAGCATCGAGACGACGAGTCCCGAGGTCCCGACGACGACAGCAGTACGGCGTCCGACGGTTCCCATCTGGTCCGAGGCGGCCGAAGCGAGCTCGGTCAGTGGCGTCGAAGGACGGCGCGCCGCACGATGGCGGGCGCGAGTGGTGCTCACGGTCACGCGTTGCCTCTCCTGATGCCTACGAGGTCAGCTGTCGGGTTCGGGTGGGAGAACACCCGGCCGCGTCCCCGATCGAGATCGGTTCTGCGGCTTCACCCCAAGGACACCGAACTTCCGGTGCCCGCAATTGGGTCCCCCGCCCCTGCCGGCGGTCAGTGCGGACCTCGTGGCGGCGGCAGGGTTAGGCGTTCCGCTCGAGGGCTTTCCTGGAGGAGGGTTCCGGGGAAGCAGGTCGAACGTACAGGACCCTCCCCGCGATTGTCACGTTCCGATCACGAGAGATCTCGTTCTTGTTGGACGGCCGTCCTGCAGACCGGCGCGGATCGCCGAGGTGACCTGCAAAGACGCCGATCACGGGCGTGGGAGCGCGCGCACAGGACACCCGCCGAGGCCGTGGCGAAGATCACGGCCGACATCGCTTGACACCGGCCAGGGCTCCGCGGGGAGGGGCCGGTGGGGCTCAGCGCGTCCCGACGAAGATGTGCCGCGCGACGTCCTCGGGCAGGTCCAGGACGGTCTCGGAGCCCGGGCGCGACACCGTCACGGTGCCGTCGCTGCGCTCGATCACGATCTCCTCGTGCGGCAGCACGCCCGCCTCGGCCAGCCGAGTCAGCAGCTCGACGTCCACCTGCAGCGGCTCCGCGATGCGCGCGACCACGGCCCGCTCGGTGCCGTCAGTGCCCGCCTCGCCGCGGTACGACACGAGGGACGTCACGCCGTCGAGGAAGGTCTCCCGCGTCGTCTCCTCGCCGATCTCGCCCAGGCCCGGGATCGGGTTGCCGTACGGGTCGAAGTGGGGGTGGTCGAGCAGCGACGCGAGCCGCTTCTCCACGCGCTCGCTCATGACGTGCTCCCAGCGGCACGCCTCCTCGTGCACGTACGGCCACTCCAGACCGATGACGTCCGTGAGCAGGCGCTCGGCGAGACGGTGCTTGCGCATGACGCGCACCGCCTTGCCCTCACCCACCGCGGTGAGCTCGAGGTGGCGGTCGCCGGTGACGACCACGAGGCCGTCGCGCTCCATCCGGGCGACCGTCTGCGACACCGTGGGGCCGGAGTGGCCGAGCCGCTCCGCGATCCGGGCGCGCAGGGGGGTGATGCCTTCCTCGGTGAGCTCGTAGATCGTCTTGAGGTACATCTCCGTCGTGTCGATCAGGTCGCTCACTGCTCAGGCCTCCCGCGTCGCGTCATCGTCGCGTGGCACCCACCCGCTCGGGAGCGGGGCGCCACGCTGTGCACAGGTTAGTTGGTCGGGCCGACAGCCGGGGTCCGGCACCGCCTATCCTCGCCTCGTGCCCGCTGCTCACGACATCACGATCCCCGCGCACCTGCTGCCCGCGGACGGACGCTTCGGCTCCGGCCCCTCGAAGGTCCGGCAGGCCCAGGTCGACGTGCTCGCAGGCCCGGCCGCCGCGCTGCTGGGGACGTCCCACCGCCAGGCGCCGGTGCGCGCGCTCGTCGGTCGCGTCCGGGCGGGGCTCGCCGCGCTGCTCGACCTGCCCGCCGGGTACGAGGTCGTCCTCGGCAACGGCGGCTCGACCCTCTTCTGGGACGTCGCGACGCTCTGTCTGATCGAGGACCGCGCTGCCTTCGGCACGTTCGGGGAGTTCGGTGCCAAGTTCGCCGCCGCCGCAGCCCGCGCGCCCTTCGTCGGTGAGCCCGTGGTCACCTCCGCGGCACCCGGAGGCGTCGCTGTGCCCGCCTTCGCGGACGGCGTGGACGCCTACGCCTGGCCGCACAACGAGACGTCGACCGGCGTCGTCGCGCCGGTGCGCCGGGTCACCGGGTCGCGCGAGCAGGGTGCGCTGGTGCTGGTCGACGGCACCTCGGGAGCGGGGGGCCTCGCAGTGGACGTCGCGCAGACCGACGTCTACTACTTCGCGCCGCAGAAGTCCTTCGCCTCCGACGGTGGCCTGTGGCTCGCCGCCGCGTCGCCCGCCGCGATCGAGCGGGCCGCGCGCGTGGAGGCGAGCGGGCGCTGGGTCCCGGAGTCGCTGTCGTTCACCACGGCGCTGACGAGCTCGCGGCTGGACCAGACGCTGAACACCCCGGCCATCGCCACGCTGGTCCTCCTCGCCGAGCAGCTCGACTGGATCCTCGGCAACGGCGGCCTGGCCTGGGCGGCGCAGCGCACGGCGACCTCCGCGGGGCACCTGTACGGCTGGGCGGAGTCGCGGGACTGGGCGACGCCGTTCGTCGTCGACCCGGCGCTGCGCTCCGACGTCGTCGGCACCATCGACCTCGACCCGGAGATCGAGGCGCCCACGGTCGCCCGGGTGCTGCGCGCCCACGGGGTCGTCGACGTGGAGCCCTACCGCAAGCTGGGCCGCAACCAGCTGCGGGTCGCCATGTACCCGGCGGTCGAGCCGGACGACGTGCTCGCGCTCACCGCCTGCATCGACCACGTGGTCGAGCAGCTCACCTGACACCTGGCATGACGACGCCCGCCTCCCGTGGTCAGCACGGGAGGCGGGCGTCTGTCGTCGGAGCGGACGCTCAGACCGTGCGGCGACGGCGGGCGATCGCCACCAGCGCGACGGCCAGAGCGCCGATGACGACGAGTCCGGCGCCCAGGGCGGCCAGCGGACCGGCGTCAGAGCCGGTGGCGGACAGCACGGCCGAGGTCGGGTTCGAGGCGAGGACCTCTTCGCCCGGGGGGTTCGTGTTGCAGTTCGGGCTCGACGGCGGGTACGCGACCGACATGGTCGCCTCGGGGTTGACCTGGAAGAGGACGCTCACGCTGGGACGGACCCAGTCGAACTCGTCACCCTCGACCCAGGAGCCGTCGGACAGCTGCGTCCAGCCCGGCCAGTCGATGCCGCGGCCGCTGGAGTCCTGGACGGCGCCCGGCCAGTTGACCGTGCCCTCGAGCGGCAGGTCGGCGTAGACGACGTCCGGTCCGGTCGGGTTGATCCAGGTGATGGTCACCGTGGTGTTCGGCGTGCCGATGGCGACGACCTTGTACCTGAGCTTCGGCACCTCGTTGTCGCACACGGGCGTGAGGATCTGGACGTCGAGCTCGCAGGCACGCGGGACGCCGTACGAGTCGGTCGGGTTCACGCACCCGTCGTTCAGCTCGACGGTCGGGCTGGGCGTCGGGACGACGACAGCCTGGGCAGGCAGCGTGCCACCAAGGCCCACGAGGACCGCGATTGTCGCGACGAGCGCGCCGCGGATGAGTCTGGCCATGATGGGATCGCCCCCGTCTAGGAATCGGACATTTCGCACTCATTGTGGGCGCTGGGGCGGCGGATGCGGCAGGACTTATCGGGTGATTTCGTCCTAAAGGTCCGTTTCACCCGTTTGCGTCAGCAGGTGGCGGTGACGAACCCCGGGCTGGTCAGCGTGGGGGTCGTCCACACGGACACGACGCCGTCCCGGACCGGGACCACCACGCGGTACGTCTCCGACTCGCCGGGCGCGAGGGTCGACGTGACCACCTGGACGTCGCGGCCCGCGACCGTGGCGGTGGTGCCCGAGACGAAGCCCTCGTCACGGCCCAGGGCCTGCAGCGGCGCGCCGACCGGGGCGTAGACGGTGACGTTGGTGGCCAGGTCCCCCACGGGCAGCCCCGTGGGTGCCGTGCCCGTGACGTACAGCGGCAGCGCGGAGAGGTCCGCAGGAGGGTCGTAGTCGAGGTCGAGGCGCACGGTCGCCGTCGGGTCGGCACCGCTGCACCGCAGGTCCTCGACCGTGACCGCCGTCGTCAGGTAGTAGCCGAGCTTGCCCGCGGTGCCGTCGTTGAGGAACACCCCGACGGCGTCGGGGAAGTCACCCGAGAGGAACGCCGCGCCGATGGTCGTCTCCGCCAAAGTCGCCTGCTCCTCGGGGTGTGCGGACCACAGCCGGATCCGCCCCTCGCTGCCGGCGCGAGCCAGCGCCGTGACCAGCCCCTGCTGGTCGCCCTGGCCTGCGCCGACCGCGCGGAAGATGGAGCCCGCCACACCCGCGTAGAACGTGTCCGCGGCCGCGGGGTCGGCGATGTCGCGGTAGGCGTCGCGCAGCAGGACCTGGAGCAGGTCGTCGGCGGCGATGGTGCTGCCGCCGGGTTCGGTGACCGGTCCGGTGGCCTCCAGCACGTAGCGGGCGCCCACCGGGTCGGCGGCGATGACGCCGTCGACCGTCTGGCCCATGTCCCGGGCCCAGCGTGCGGAGAGCAGCTGTGCGCTGCGCGGGAAGTCCGGCGTGATCACGGCGTCCTGCACCCAGCGGCCGAGCCGGTCGGTGTCGACGACCAGCTCCTCGTCGGTGAGCGGGAGGACCGGGGTGTCGATGCCCTTCAGGTCGATGGTCGAGCGCTGGTCGGTGAGCGAGATCGCGCCGTCCTGCGCGTGCAGCACCGCGAACGCGCCGACGATGCCGCCCGCGCTGCGCAGCTCCGCCGAGTTCAAGGAGACCAGCAGGTAGGTGCGCGGCCCGTCGGCACCCAGCATGGGCGGCAGCAGCGTCGCCACCTGCGCCCCCGCGTCCAGCGCCCCCGCCACCTGGCTCATCCCGTCCTGCAGCTCCTCGACCGGCCCGACCAGCTGCGGGACCAGGGCCCCGGTGTCGATCGCGGCCACCGCCGTCTGCGCCTGGTGCGCGCCGGCCGCCGCCGAGACGATGTCGGGGGCCGCGGCGAGCAGCGGTGCCAGGTCGATGCGCCCGTCGGCACCCGGCGCCTGCCGGGACGCGAGCAGGTCGTCGACCTGCTGGAGCGCCGGCAGCGCGTCGCGCACCACGTCGTCGAGCGACACGGTCACGACGCGGACCGCCTCCAGGTTCGCTCCCGCCCACGGCAGGCTCTCCGCGAGCCGCCAGACCGGGTCACCGCTCGCGGTGCGCGCCGTCGCCAGGTCCTCCCGGAGCTCCGGGAGGCGCGCCTCGAGCTGGGAGGCGTCACCGTCGGCGACGTCGGCCTGGAGCTGCTGGACGACGTCCTTCGCGGACAGGAGCGCGGTGCCCGCCTGGTAGCCGCGGAACGCGAGCCACCCGACGGCGAGCAGCAGGAGGACCAGGACGGCGAGCAGGCCGAAGGCGACGCGACGCGCGGTGACCCGACGAGGCGCCGGTGCAGCGGGCGCCGGGTCGTCGACGGGCGCGCGCGGGTGGTCGACGGGAGCGCTCACCACCCGAGGGTGACATCCCGGACAACCCGGACGGCACCGCGCCGGTGCAATTCACCCGGGCAGCCACCCCGTCGGCCGTGCCGGCGGTCAGCCCCCGGGGACGTACCCCACGACATCGATCGCGACGTCCACGACCTGGCCGGGGAACATCTCGGAGTAGACGTTCACGATGCCGTCCGCCGGGAGAGCCACCACGACGAGGTTCGAGATGGCGCGTCCGGGCACGTAGTTGATGTTCGACGCCGCCGGGGGCGTCGAGGACCCGGCCTTG
>NZ_BJWH01000040.1 GCF_007990265.1 Cellulomonas terrae | reverse complement strand
GGTCGGGTCGGTCAGTTCCGTGGGGTCCGTCGGATCCGTCGGGTCCACCGGGGTGCCGGGATCGATGGGGTCGGTGCAGACGGGAGCCTGACCGCCCTCGCCGAAGTGCTCGTTGTAGAGGCTCACCTGGACCCAGGTGACGCAGTACCCGTCGGGGAACGAGGCGGAGAAGTCGGGGTGGTCCGTCCAGGGGTAGTAGCTCTGGCCCACGTACGCGGCGCGCGGCCAGACGTTGTTGTGCGGGATCGACTGGTGGACGTTGAAGGACCGCTCGCCGGTGCCATCGGGTGCGGTGACGCGGTAGTTGATGTGACCGTTCGCCTCGAACACGGTGCCGGCGGGAAGCGACAGGCCCGCCGCCGTGACCGTGTAGGGCGTGGGGCTGTCCGAGCCGGCGGCGTGCGCGGCGGTGGGCAGGAGGACGAGCGCGGCCGAGAGCGCGGCGGCGCTGAGCGTGCGGGCATGCATGGGGGAGTTCCTCGGGATAGGCGAGCGGGTGCGCGCGACGACGTCGTCGCAGGGCGCTGGGACAGGGCTGGTCGGGGGGGGCGCTCAGGCCCCGGCAGTGGGCCCGACCCGGAAGGCGTCGCGGAACTTCGACCGCTGGTACGTCACCACGTCTCCGCCTCCTCCCTGTCCGATGTCCTGACAATTCTCACCGAGATCGGTTGCTCCGGGCACGGGTCGAAGGTCCCGTCCTGTCTGTGGACAGCGGGATGTGTCACCCCCGCGATGTCCCCTAAGGTTCCGGCCAGCGTGCAACTCGGACATGACGGATGAACCGGGCACTGTGACCAGACCGAGGAGGACACCGTGGACGGTGTGGCGATCCTCGAGACCGAGGTCCGTGAGCTGATCCGGCGGCGCGGGCTCGACCCGGTGCGGGACCGTCCCGGTGTTGTCGCGCTCGTCTCGGACGCGATCGCCGACTACGACGAACGGTCGGTCGTCGGCGCCGTGCCGCCACTGGTCGACGCCGTGGCCGCGCACAAGTCGGTGGTCGACGCGGTCGCCGGGCTGGGACCGCTGCAGAAGTACCTCGACGACCCGGAGGTCGAGGAGATCTGGATCAACTCGCCGACGCAGGTCTTCGTCGCGCGACGCGGCGAGGCGGAGCTGACCACGACGATGCTCACGGACGGTCAGGTCCGTGACCTCGTCGAGAAGATGCTGAAGGTGTCCGGGCGCCGCCTCGACCTGTCCAGCCCGTTCGTGGACGCCAGCCTGCCGGGCGGGGAACGACTGCACGCGGTGATCCCCGACGTCACGCGGCGGCACTGGTCGGTGAACATCCGCAAGTACGTCGTCCGGGCGACGACGCTCGACGAGCTCGTCGGCCTCGGGTCGATCACTCCGCACGCCGCCGCGTTCCTGCAGGCCGCCGTCCGCGCAGGGCTCAACGTGCTCGTCTCCGGCGGGACCCAGGCGGGAAAGACGACGCTGCTGAACGCGCTGGCCGGGGCGATCCCCGCCCGGGAGCGGGTCATCACGTGCGAAGAGGTCTTCGAGCTGCGGCTCGTCGCGCGCGACTGGGTGGCCATGCAGTGCCGCCAGCCGAGCCTGGAGGGCACGGGCGAGATCCCGCTGCGCAGGCTGGTGAAGGAGGCGCTGCGTATGCGGCCGAACCGGTTGCTGGTCGGGGAGGTGCGGGAGGCCGAGGCGCTCGACCTGCTCATCGCGCTGAACGCGGGCGTGCCGGCGATGTGCACCATCCACGCGAACTCGGCCCGCGAGGCGCTGACCAAGCTCTGCACGCTGCCGCTGCTCGCCGGGGAGAACGTCTCGGACCGGTTCGTCGTGCCCACCGTCGCCTCCGCCGTCGACCTCGTCGTGCACCTCGACCTGGACGCCGGTGGTCGCCGCCTGGTGCGGGAGATCGTGGCGGTCCCGGGCCGGGTCGAGCAGGGGATCGTGGAGACCGCTGACGTCTTCCACGCGCGCGACGGGCACCTGGTCCGCGCCGACGGCTACCCGCCGCACCCGGAGCGGTTCGCCCGGTCCGGGACCGACCTGGCCGCCCTGCTGCGAGGGCGGGGCTGATGGGGGTCGTCGTCGGGCTGCTCCTCGGGGCGGGCGTCGCGTGCATCTGGTGGTCGTTCTGGGCCGAGCCCACGGGACCCTCCGCGCGGCGTCCGACCGGGTGGCACGCCCGGACCCAGGACGCCTTGGTGCAGGCCGGTGTCGCCGGGGTGACGCCCGGGGGCCTCGTGGCGGCGAGCGTGATGCTCGGGCTGGTCGCCGTGCTCCTGGGCACCGTCCTGACGCGGATCCCGTCCATCGCGCTGTGCTTCGCGGTGTTCGCCGCGATGGCGCCCTGGGCGGTCGTGCGAGGACGTGCCCGGCGCCGTCGCGCACGGCTGCGACAGCTGTGGCCGGAGGTCGTCGACCATCTCGGGTCGGGGATCCGCGCCGGGCTGGCGCTGCCGGAGGCCGTCGCCCAGATCGGAGAACGCGGTCCGGTCGAGCTGCGCGAGGCGTTCACGGCGTTCGCCGAGGACTACCGGGCGACGGGACGCTTCGGCGAGAGCCTCGACGCGCTCAAGGCCCGGCTCGCGGACCCGGTGGCCGACCGGATCGTCGAGGCGCTTCGCCTGACCCGGGACGTCGGCGGCACCGACCTCGGCCGGCTCCTGCGGACGTTGTCGACGTTCCTGCGCGAGGACGTCCGCACCCGCGGGGAGCTGGAGGCACGGCAGAGCTGGACCGTGAACGCCGCGCGGCTCGCGGTCGCCGCCCCGTGGATCGTCCTGGCGCTCCTGGCCACCCGCTCGGAGGCAGCCGCGGCGTACGACACCCCCGCAGGGTTCGCGGTCCTCGCCGTCGGTGGCGCGTGCACGGTCGTCGCGTACCTCGTGATGCTGCGCATCGCCAGGCTCCCCGACGACCCACGGGTGCTGCGATGAGCCCGGGAGTGGTCGGTGCGCTCGTCGGGCTGCTCGGCGGGCTCGGCCTGACGATCGTCGTGCTGCGGCTGCGGTCCCGCCGGATCAGCCTCGACCAGCGGCTCGCCCCGTACCTGCGCCCGCAGGCCACCGCGTCCGGGCTCCTGCGTGCTCCCGTCGTGCGCGGGCCCTTCGGGACGGTCGAGCGGCTGGTCGCCCCGGTGATGACGGACGCCGTCCGGCTCGTGACACGCCTCGGCTCACCCACCGCCGAGCTGCGACGACGCCTGAGCCGGGCGGGACGCAGCGAGACGGTGGAGCAGTTCCGCGCCGGGCAGGTGGTCTGGGGCGTCCTCGGCCTCGCTGCGGGCCTCGCCCTGGCGCTCGTGCTCGCGGCGACGCGCGGTGGCGGCGTGCTCCCGCTCGTCGTGCTGGTCGGGGTCTGCGGTCTGACCGGTGTGCTCGCGCGCGACTGGGCGCTGACGCGGGAGCTGCGTGCCCGTGAGGCACGGATGCTCACCGAGCTCCCGACGGTCGCAGAGCTGCTCGCTCTGGCGGTCGGGGCGGGCGAGGGGGCGGTCGGCGCGCTGGAGCGGGTCGTGCGGTCGACCCACGGCGAGCTCTCCGCCGAGCTCGCGCGGACCCTCGCGGACGCGCGCGCCGGTGCACCGCTGACGGTGGCACTCGACAACCTGGCGGACCGGACCGGCCTGCCCGCGCTCGCGCGGTTCGCCGAGGGGGTCGCCGTGGCGGTGGAGCGCGGCACTCCGCTGGCCGACGTGCTGCGGGCACAGGCGCAGGACGTGCGTGAGGAGGGGCGCCGCGCCCTCATGGAGACCGGCGGGCGCAAGGAGGTGCTGATGATGGTCCCGGTGGTCTTCCTGATCCTGCCGGTGACCGTCGTCTTCGCCGTCTTCCCCTCGATGGTGGTCCTGCGGGTCGGTCTGTGACCGACGCAGGAGTCGTGCACGGCGCCGCGATCGCGGCCGACGAAGGGAGTACCGATGACGGGCGGGACCGAGAGTCAGTCGGGGAGCACGGGCGACCGGCCGACGTCACGCGTCGGAGCGGCGCTGTGGGGCTCGCTGGTGTGGGGGAGCACCGCGTGGAGCGGTGTGCGGCGACGGGTCGCCCAGGGGGAGCCCGAGCGTGGCGACGTGCCCGGCTGGGTCCTGGTGACCCTGATGACCGCAGGTCTGGTGACCGCGCTGTGGGTCATCGCAGGCGACGCCCTCGGCCGGGTGTTCGAGGAAGCCATCAGCGGCGTCACCGGGCCCTGAGGGGGGAGGCGGGGTCGGCGATCGTCGACTTCGCCCTCGTCGGCGGCCTGGTCACCGTGCTGTTCGTCGCCGTGCTCCAGCTGACGATCGTGCTGCACGTGCGCAACACCCTGGTCGACTCCGCCGGGGAGGGCGCCCGCTATGGCGCGCTGGCCGGGCACCAGCCGGCTGACGGGGCGCAGCGGTCGCGGGATCTCATCGCGCAGTCGTTGTCGTCGGCGTATGCCCAGGGGGTGAGCGCCGGGCGGACCACGCTCGACGGGGTGGAGGTCGTGGAGATCGAGGTCCAGGCACCGTTGCCGCTGGTCGGGCTGATCGGTCCGGCGGGCATCCTCACGGTCCGCGGGCACGCGTTGGTCGAGGATCCGTGAGGGGGTGGTGGGCGGCGCGTCGCGCACGGCTCGACGGGGACGACGGGAGCTCCGTCATCGAGTTCCTGGGGCTCTCGCTCGTCCTGCTGATCCCACTGGTGTACCTCGTGCTGACGCTCGGGCGTCTCGAGGCCGCGACGTTCGCCACGGAGGGCGCCGCGCGCGAGGCCGCGCGGACGTACGTCGCCGCGGACGGTGCCGAGGAGGGTGCCGAGCGGGCCGTCGCCGCGGTCGGCATCGCGCTGCGGGACCAGGGCTTCCACGACGATCCCTCGACAGCCCTCACGCTCACCTGCTCGGCGGTGCCCTGCCTGGCGCCCGGCAGCGACGTGTCCGCACGGGTCGAGGTGCGGGTGCCGCTGCCGTTCGTGCCGGGCTTCGTCAGGGATGTCATCCCGCTGGAGGTCCCGGTGAGCGTCGAACGCGTCGCCCCGGTCGACACGTACCGGACCACCGATGGCTAGCGCGTGGCGGGCAGGCGCGACCAGGCGGTCACGCCTGCCGGCGGGGGACGACGGGCAGGTGATGATCCTGACCCTCGGGTTCGTGGTCGTCGCGCTGCTCCTGCTGACGGTCGTCGTGTCGGCGGCCGGCGTGCACCTGGAGCGCAAGCGCCTGCTGGCGCTCGCGGACCTGCTCGCGCTCGAGGGCGCGGACGCGGTCGGTGACCACCGCTACTTCGAGCCCGGTGCGGGGCAGGAGGTGCAGAGGTCCGGGGGAGTCCCGCTCACCGACGCCTCGGTCCGCGCATCCGTCGACGCGTACCTGCGGGACAACCCCGGCGCGGCGGCGGCCTGGGACGAGTTCGCGGTCCTCGGCGCGACGACGCCCGACGGCCGGACCGCGGAGATACGCCTGGGGGCGGTGGTCCGGCCGGCGTTCATGAGCTGGGTGCTCGCTCCGTGGTCCGACGGGATCGCCCTGGAGGCCGGGTCGGTCGCTCGGGGGTCCTGAGGCCAGACCTCGGGGGAGGAGCGAGCACGTCGGACCCGGTAGCCTGGGCGGTTGTGGCCACCACTGACTTCCCCACCGCGATCCGTGATCTGCGCACCACCCTGGGCACCATCCAGGCGGTGAGCGACCCGACCGCGCTCCAGGCGAAGGTGGCGCGGCTCTCGGAGCAGGCGTCGGCCCCGGACCTGTGGGACGACCCCGACGCCGCACAGAAGATCACCAGTGCGCTGTCCTCGACCCAGGCCGAGCTGGACCGGATGAGCAAGCTCGACGGTCGGATCGACGACCTGGAGACGCTCGTCGAGATTGCCACCGAGGAGGACGACGAGGACACCCTCGCCGAGGCCGAGGCCGACCTGCTGAAGATCAAGAAGGACCTCGGCGAGCTCGAGGTCCGCACGCTGCTGTCCGGGGAGTACGACCAGCGCGAGGCCGTCGTCACCATCCGTGCGGGTGCCGGGGGCGTCGACGCCGCGGACTTCGCCGAGATGCTGCTGCGCATGTACCTGCGCTGGGCCGAGCGGCACGGGTACCCGACGACCGTGCTCGACACCTCCTACGCGGAGGAGGCGGGCCTGAAGTCGGCGACGTTCGAGGTCAAGGTGCCGTACGCGTTCGGCAACCTGTCCGTCGAGGCCGGCACGCACCGCCTGGTCCGCATCTCCCCGTTCGACAACCAGGGCCGGCGCCAGACGAGCTTCGCGGCCGTCGAGGTGATCCCGCTGATCGAGTCGAACGACTCCATCGACATCCCCGAGTCCGAGATCAAGGTGGACGTCTTCCGCTCCTCGGGCCCTGGTGGCCAGTCGGTCAACACCACGGACTCGGCGGTGCGCATGACTCACATCCCGACCGGGATCGTCGTGTCGATGCAGAACGAGAAGTCGCAGATCCAGAACCGCGCCGCCGCGCTCCGCGTCCTGCAGTCCCGCCTGCTGCTGGTGAAGAAGGCTGAGCAGGACGCCAAGAAGAAGGAGCTGGCCGGCGACGTGAAGGCCAGCTGGGGCGACCAGATGCGGTCCTACGTCCTGCAGCCGTACCAGATGGTCAAGGACCTGCGGACCGAGCACGAGGTGGGCAACCCCGCCGCGGTGTTCGACGGCGACATCGACGACTTCATCGAGGCCGGCATCCGCTGGCGCCGCTCCGCGGAGCCCGTCACCGACTGACACGCCTCTGCACGCGACGGCCCGGCATCCACTGCGATGCCGGGCCGTCGTCGCGTCCGCAGCGCAGATCCTGCTGCGACCCGGCGACCCGGCGACCCGGCGACCCGGCGACCCGGCGACCCGGCGACCCGGCGACCCGGCGACCCGGCGACCCGGCGACCCGCGCGT
>NZ_BJWH01000039.1 GCF_007990265.1 Cellulomonas terrae | reverse complement strand
GGCTCGGGCCCCTCAGTCCCCGAGCCGCAGCGCCACGGTCGGCACCGCAGCCTCGTCGTCCGACAGTCGTCGCGCCCCGCGCGGCAGCTCGTCGCGCGAGGCGCGGTGCCGTTTCGCTGCCCGGGCCACCGCGTCGGCGCCCACCCAGCGCGGATCGACGTCGCCGTCGGTCACCAGGGGCACGTGCAGCGCACGCAGTGACGCGTCCGGGGAGACCCATCGCCTGACGTCGTCGTCGGGGCCGGTCACGAGCACCTCCTCCACGGCCCGGCCGTCGGCCCCGAGCCGCCGCGCCGCCGCCTTGCGGCCCCCGACGCTGATCTTCCCCCGTGCCGCCTTCGCCACCGGCGCCAGCACCCCGTCGGCTCCCTCGCGGGCGACCAGCTTGTAGACCATCCCGCACGTCGGCGCGCCGGATCCCGTCACCACCGACGTGCCGACCCCGTAGCTGTCCACCGGCGCCACGGCGAGCGACGCGATCGCGTACTCGTCCAGGTCCGACGTGACGGTGATCTTCGTGCTCCGCGCGCCCGCCGCGTCGAGCTGTGCCCGGACCTCCTGCGCGAGGACGCCCAGGTCCCCGGAGTCGAGCCGCACCGCGCCGAGGCCGGTCCCGGCGGCCTCGAGCGCGAGCTCCACGCCGCGGCGCACGTCGTACGTGTCGACCAGGAGCGTCGTGCCCGCGCCGAACGCCGCCACCTGCGCCGCGAACGCGGCCGCCTCGTCGTCGTGCAGCAGCGTGAACGCGTGCGCGGCCGTGCCGATCGTCGCCAGCCCGTACCGGCGCCCCGCCTCCAGGTTGGACGTCCCCGCGAACCCCGCCACGACCGCCGCCCGGGCCGCCGCCACGGCCGCCTCCTCGTGCGCACGCCGCGACCCCATCTCCAGGCAGGGACGGTCGATCGCGGCGCTGGTCATGCGGGACGCCGCCGACGCGACCGCCGAGTCGTAGTTGAGGATCGACAGGACGAGCGTCTCCAGCAGGACCGCCTCCGCGAACGTGCTCTCGACGACCATCACCGGCGACGAGGGGAAGAACGCCTCACCCTCCGCGTAGCCGACGACCGACCCGGTGAACCGGTAGTCCGCCAGGAACGCGAGCGTCGCGTCGTCGACCACCCGCTCGTCGGCCAGCCAGTCGAGCTCGGCGGCGCCGAACCGGAACCGGGGCAGCGACTCGAGCACCCGGCCCGTCCCCGCCAGCACCCCGTAGCGGCGGCCCGCGGGGAGGCGACGCGTGAACACCTCGAAGACGCAGCGCCGGTGCGCGGTCCCGTCGGCCAGTGCCGCCTGGAGCATCGTCAGCTCGTAGCGGTCGGTGAGGAGCGCCGCACTGGGCGCCTGCGGGGCGGTCATGGCCCCAACGTAGGGCGGGCGGTCTCACCGGACCCGGCGACCGCACCTAAAGTGGACGACGTGCCAACGCAGACCCTCCCCGACGCCAGCGTCGAGCAGGAGGAGAAGACCGCGGTCGCCGACCCGTGGGTCACGATCGTCTGGAACGACCCCGTGAACCTCATGAGCTACGTCACGTACGTGTTCGAGTCGTACTTCGGCCACCCGCGTCCGAAGGCCGAGAAGCTGATGAAGCAGGTGCACGAGCAGGGGCGGGCGGTCGTGTCGACCGGGTCGCTCGAGGCGATGGAGGTCGACGTGCAGGCGATGCACGGCTTCGGGCTCTGGGCGACGCTCCAGCGCAGCGGTCAGTGATGCGCGCCTTCAAGCGTCGCCGCGGGATGTACGCCGCGCGCCTCGACACCGACGAGCGTGACGTCATCGCCGCGCTCGTGGCGGACGTCGCCGAGCTGCTCGGCGCCGGGCGCCTGGAGGCGCGGGGCCCGGAGGTCGTCGCCGCGGGTGACGGCACCCCGCGCATGCGGATCGAGCCGGTACCGCCGCCGTCGGACCCCGCGGTACGGCGGCTGCTGCCGGACGCGTCCCACGACGACCCGCAGATCGCCGCGGAGTTCCGCCGGCTCACCGAGGACGACCTGCGCGCGGGGAAGATCGAGCGCCTCACGCGGCTCTGGGACGCGCTGACCACACCGACCGAGGGCTGGCGGGCGGACGCGTTCGTCGTCGCACCGCAGGACGCGCAGGACGTCGCCGCGGCGATCACCGACCTGCGGCTCGTGCTCGCCGAGCGGCTCGGGATCCGCACGGACGAGCAGGCCGAACGTCTCTACGACGCGCTGCTCGACTCGCCGGCGGCCGAGGTCGCCGACGATCCCGTCGAGATCCTCGACCCTGCCGCGCGGCGCTACCTCGTCGCCGTGTACGGCGCCCTGAGCTGGCTGCAGGAGTCGCTCGTGGACCTCCTGCTGCACGACCTGCGCGCCCCGGGCCGCCCGGCGGACCAGTGAGCCGCCAGCGGTTAGGCTCGTCCGCGTGAACGACGCCCCTCTCGGCATCTTCGACTCCGGCGTCGGCGGACTCACCGTTGCCCGGTCGATCCTGGACCAGCTGCCCCAGGAGTCCACCCTCTACATCGGGGACACCCTCAACACCCCCTACGGCTCCAAGCCGCTCGCGGCGGTGCGCGCGCACGCCCTCGAGGTCATGGACGACCTGGTCGACGCCGGCGTGAAGCTGCTGGTCATCGCGTGCAACACGGCGTCGTCGGCGATGCTGCGCGACGCCCGGGAGCGCTACACGCTGCGGCGAGGGATCCCCGTGGTCGAGGTCATCCTGCCCGCCGCCCGGCGCGCGGTGGCGGCGACGCGGACCGGCCGGATCGGCGTGATCGCGACCAAGTCCACGGTCGAGTCGAAGTCCTACGACGACGCGTTCGCCGTGGCGCCCGGCATCGAGCTGACCACGCAGGCGTGCCCGCGGTTCGTCCAGCTGGTCGAGGCGGGGATCACGTCCGGTCCCGAGGTGCTGGCCACGGCCCACGAGTACCTCGACCCGGTGCGGGAGGCCGGCGTCGACACGCTCGTGCTCGGCTGCACCCACTACCCGCTGCTCACCGGCGCGATCTCGTACGTCATGGGGGAGGAGGTCACCCTGGTGTCGAGCGCCGAGGAGACCGCCAAGGACGTCTACCGCACGCTGGTGGCGCACGACCTGGAGCGCGACCCGGCAGCCGGGCGGCCGGTGCACCGCTTCCTGGCCACCGGGGACCCCGACCAGTTCCGCACCCTCGCGCGCCGGTTCCTCGGCCCCGAGGTCGAGGTCGTCGAGCCCAGCGCGGCCCTGCGGTGAGGCTCACCGTCCTGGGGTGCGCCGGGTCGTTCCCGGGTCCCGACTCGGCGGCGTCGGGCTACCTGGTGCAGGCCGACGACGCCGACGGGCGCACGTGGACGGTCCTGCTCGACCTCGGCAACGGTGCTCTGACCGCCCTGCAACGGTTCGGTGACCCCACCCGGCTGGACGCGATCGGGCTGTCCCACCTGCACGCCGACCACATGGCCGACCTGGTGGTGCTCAACGTCCTGCGGCGCTACCACCCGGACGGCCCGTGCGACCCCGTCCCCGTGCACGGTCCGACGGGCACGGCCGAGCGGCTCGCGCAGATGGCCGGCAAGGACCCCGCGACCAGCACCGACGGGCAGTTCGACGTCGTCGAGTGGCGGGAGGGCGCGCCGGTGGCCGTCGGCCCGCTCACGCTCGTGCCGGTGGCCGTCGAGCACCCGGTCCCGGCCTTCGGTGTCCGGGTGTCCGGACCGAGCGACACGGACCCCGCGCGCACCGTCACGCTCGCGTACACGGGGGACACCGACGACTGCGCGGGCCTCGACACCCTCGCCTCGGGTGTCGACCTCCTGCTTGCCGAGGCTGCCTTCCTCGAGGGGCGTGACGACGCCGTGCGCGGTGTGCACCTGACGGGCCGCCGCGCCGGTGAGGCGGCCGCGCGCGGGGAGGTCGGCCAGCTGGTCCTCACCCACATCCCCGCCTGGAACGACCCCGCCGTGACGCTGGCGGAGGCCGCCGCGGCGTACGACGGACCGATCGCCCTGGCCACCCCCGGCGCGGTCCACGCCCTCTAGCCCGCGGACGCTCGGCACCACCGCCGGCGTCAGGGGTGTCCGGGGGCGCCGTTAGGCTCGTGCGCATGACTTCTGCTGCCACCACCCCAGCGGTCGCGCACGTGCGTGCCGACGGCCGTGCGCCCGACCAGCTGCGTCCCGTGACGCTGACCCGCGGCTTCCTCGAGGCCGGCGAGGGCAGCGTGCTCGTCGAGTACGGCGGCACCAAGGTGCTCTGCGTGGCGTCGTTCACGCCGGGGGTGCCGCGCTGGAAGAAGGGGTCCGGCGAGGGCTGGGTCACCGCCGAGTACTCGATGCTGCCGCGCGCCACGTCGAGCCGGTCCGACCGTGAGTCGGTCAAGGGTCGCGTCGGCGGTCGGACGCACGAGATATCGCGGCTGGTCGGCCGGTCGCTGCGCGCGATCATCGACGTCTCCGCCCTCGGCGAGAACACGATCGTCCTCGACTGCGACGTCCTCCAGGCGGACGGTGGGACCCGGACGGCGTCGATCACCGGCGCCTACGTCGCGCTGGCCGACGCGGTCGCGTGGGCCGTGGCGAACAAGCACGTCCCCGCGAACAAGGTGGTCCTGCGCGACTCGGTCGCCGCGGTGAGCGTCGGGATCGTCGACGGTGTCCCGGTCCTCGACCTGCCGTACGTCGAGGACGTGCGGGCCGAGACGGACATGAACGTCGTCGTCACCGGGTCGGGCACGTTCGTGGAGGTGCAGGGCACCGCCGAGCACGCCCCGTTCGACCGCGCCGAGCTCGACGCGCTGCTCGACCTCGCGGTCACCGGCACCGCTCAGCTCACGGCCCTGCAGGTCGCGGCCCTCGCAGCGGCGCCCGGGGACGGCTCGGCCACGCGCCTGGCGGACCGGTGAGCGCTCGTCTCGTCCTGGCCACGCACAACGCGCACAAGGTCGGCGAGCTGCGGGCCATCCTCGCGCCCGTCCTGCCCGGGCTCGACCCGGCGTCCGTGGTCGGGGCGCGGGACGTCGACGCCCCCGAGCCGGTCGAGGACGGCGTCACGTTCACGGAGAACGCGCTGATCAAGGCGCGCGCCCTGGCGGCGTTCACAGGGCTGCCGGCGGTCGCCGACGACTCCGGGCTGAGCGTCGACGTCCTGGGCGGTGCGCCCGGGATCTTCTCCGCGCGCTGGGCGGGCACGCACGGGGACGACGCCGCCAACCTGGCGCTCCTGCTCGCGCAGCTGGCCGACATCGCGGAGCCGCACCGCACCGCCCGGTTCGTGTGCGCGGCCGCGCTGGTCACCCCGGACGGCTTCGAGCACGTCGAGACCGGGACGCTCGAGGGTGTGCTGGCCACCGAGCCACGCGGGACCGGCGGCTTCGGCTACGACCCGATCCTGGTGCCCGTCGGCGAGACCCGGACCTGCGCGGAGCTGAGCCCCGAGGAGAAGAACGCGATCAGCCACCGCGGCACGGCGTTCCGTGCGCTCGTCCCGACCCTCGTGCGGGTGCTCGGCGGGTGACCTGTCGTGACTGAGAGCTCCACGGCCGACGTGCAGCTCGTCGCCGACGCCGTCACCTACGGCTACCCGGGCCACCCCGTGCTGGACCGGGTCGACGTCGTGGTCAGCGCGGGGGACCGGGTGGGCGTCGTCGGGGAGAACGGGGCCGGCAAGACGACCCTGCTGCGCGTGCTCGCGGGCGAGCTCGCGCCGCAGTCGGGGTCGGTGCGGCGCAGCGGGACGCTGGCGTCGGTCGAGCAGGAGCTCGACGCGCCCGGCGGCTCGACCATCGGGACCTTCGTCGCGGAGGCACTCGGTGGCGTTCGCGCGGCGGCCGAGGAGCTCCAGGCGGCCATCGACGGGTTCGACCACGAGTCCGGCGACCTCGCGCGCCTCACCGCGGCCGTCGCACGCTACGAGCACCTGGCCGCGTGGGACGCCGACCGCAGGGTCGACGAGGCGCTGACCCGGTTCGGCGCGCCACGGGACCCGGACCGGCGGCTCGACGAGCTCAGCGTCGGCGAGCGGTACCGGGTGCGGCTGGCGTGCCGGATCGGCGAGCGCGCGGACCTGCTGCTGCTCGACGAGCCGACCAACCACCTCGACGCGGCCGGCATCGACTACCTCACCGCCCGTCTGCGCGAGTGGCCGGGTGCCGTCGTCATCGTCACGCACGACCGTCGGCTGCTGGACGACGTGATGACTGCGATCCTCGACCTGGACCCGGCGATGGACGGCCGCCCCGCGCTGTACGGGGCGACGCGCTACTCGGACTACCGGTTCCTCAAGAGCCAGATGGTCCGCCGGTGGCAGGCGCGGTACCGGGCCGAGCGGAAGCGGGCGCTCGCGCTGGCCGAGCAGCTGGACGCCAGCTACGAGGGCCTGTCCGACGAGTGGCGGCCACCGAAGGGCTCGCAGACCCACCGGCGCGCCACCCGGGCGCGCGGGCACGTGAAGGCCGCGGACCGGCTGATCCAGCGGCTCGAGGCCGAGGCCGTCCAGGTGCCCACCCCGCCGCTCGTCCTGACGTTCCCGGACCTGCCGTCGCTGCCTCCGGAGCCGCAGCCGGGTCCGCTCCTGGACCTGCGCGCGCCGCTGGTCCAGGGTCGGCTGGACCTGGCCGGTGTCCGGATCGAGGTGCCCGCGTGCGGGCGGTTGCTCGTCACCGGACCGAACGGCTCGGGAAAGTCCACGCTGCTCGCGGCCCTCGCCGGGTCGATCGGTCTCGACCGCGGGGTGCGCGCGATCGCGCCGGGGGTCCGCCTCGGCGTGCTCGCGCAGGAGGGGCCGACGGAGCACGCGGCGGCCCTCGTCGCGCACCCGCGTGCCGCCGGGACCGCCGAGCAGCTGTCGGGGTTCGACGCCTACGCCCGGCACGCGCTGACGCTCCTGGAGGCCCGCCTGCTCGACCCGGAGCAGCTCGTGCCGGTCGCGGCGCTCGGCCTGCTGACCGAGGAGGACCTCGACCGACCGCTGCGCGAGCTGTCCGTGGGCCAGCGCCGGCGGTTCGACCTCGCGTGCGCGCTCCTCGCGGCGCCGCACGTGCTCATCCTCGACGAGCCGACCAACCACCTGTCCGTCGGCCTCGTCGACGAGCTCACGACCGCGCTGCGCGCCACGTCGGCCGCCGTCGTCGTCGCCACCCACGACCGCCGGATGCGCGCGGACCTGGCGGACTGGCCGGAGCTCAGTCTCTGACGGGCCTCGGCGCCGGAGGCAGGAGCCGTTCGAGGGCCCTGGCCGCGAACGCCAGGATCAGGAAGACGACCGCCACGACGCCCGTGCGCACGAGCGCGGACCGGAGCCCGATCTCGGAGACGTCGAGGAACGGGTACGGGTACCAGTCGACGATCGCGCCTCGGAGGAAGGTGTACGCGATCCAGCCGAGCGGGTAGACCAGGGACCAGCCGACCACCGCGGGGGACAGGCGCGGACGCGGCCCGACGAGGAGCCAGGCGACGACCGTCCCGACGGGCACGACGGTGTGCAGCAGGAGGTTGGACAGCGCGCCGGCCGCCGTGAGGTCCTGCAGCCCGGCGAGCACCGCGTGGTACACGATCCCTGTCACCGCGATGCAGAGCAGCGCGTCGAGCCGCAGGACCGCGAACACTCGTCCGCGCCGGTCGGGCCGCCACGCGAGCATGCCCGACGCGATCGCCGCGAGGAGGTTCGACTGGATCGTGAAGTAGCTGAACAGGCGCACCAGCCGCGTGCCGGTGTCCTCGGACGTCAGCGCCCGGACCAGCTCCATCGACAGACCCACGGTCGCCGCGACGAGCACGATCGTGTGCAGGGTGCGAGCCAGCAGGTAGCGCGGCTGGGCGTCCGTCACGGCAGCCGGCCGACGTACCCCATCGCCTGCCGCAGCAGGAGACCCTGACCGCCGTTCATCTCGAACTGGATCTGCTGCGCGCACGCCTCCTCGGGCGTCATCCACGCCAGGTCGATCGCGTCCTGCTGCGGCCGGCAGTCCCCGAGCACGGGCACGACGTACGCGAGCGACACCGCGTGCTGGCGAGGGTCGTGGTACGGCGTGACGCCCGGCGTCGGGAAGTACTCCGCCACCGTGAAGGGCTGCGGTGACGCGGGGATCTGCGGCAGGGCGACCGGCCCCAGGTCCTTCTCGATGTGCCGCAGCAGGGCGTCCCGCACCCGCTCGTGGTACATCACGCGGCCGCTGACCAGCGCACGGGACATGACGCCCTCCTGCGTGACCCGCAGCAGCAGACCGACCTGGACGACGTCGCCCGAGTCGTCCACGCGCACGGGGATGGCGTCCACGTAGAGGATGGGCAGCTGGGTGCGGGCGCTGGCGATCTCGTCGGGGCTCAACCAGCCCGCGGGACGCTCGGGGCCGCGAGGGAACTCGGCAGATGCGGTCACCCACCATGTCTACCGCCCCGCCGACCCGATCACCCCCAGCCGAGGTGTGTGTCTGCCCACCCTGGGGAATAGTCCGTGGTGCCCGTGCGCTCTATCTGGCGGTAACCGAGCACTGGAGGAACTCATGGCGACGACTGAGCTGACCGGCAGCACGATCGGCCAGACCATCAAGGACAACGAGATCGTCCTCGTCGACTTCTGGGCGGAGTGGTGCGGTCCGTGCAAGCGCTTCGGACCGGTCTTCGAGGACTCCTCGAAGAACCACCCGGACGTCGTGCACGCGAAGGTCGACACCGAGGCCGAGCAGGAGCTGGCCGCCGAGCTGCAGATCTTCTCGATCCCCACGCTGATGGCCTTCCGCGACGGGATCCTGGTCTTCAACCAGGCCGGCGCGCTGCCTGCCCCCGCGCTGGAGCAGGTCGTCGAGGCCGTCAAGGCGCTCGACATGGACGAGGTCCGCGAGAAGATCGCGGCCGCGGCCAGCACCGACGCCTGACCGGACGCCAGAAGGGCCGGCCCCCACGTGGGGGCCGGCCCTTCGGCGTGCGGGGCTACCGCTGGAGGGTCAGCAGACCCGGACGGTACGGCAGCCGGCCGTAGTCCCCGCCGGAGCTGGGGGAGCGGCCCTGGTACAGCAGCTGCAGGTTGCAGGGGTCGATCGTCATCGTCTGGTCGGCGCTGGTGCGGATGAGCTCACCGTGGCTGATGTCGTTCGTCCACGTCGCACCGCTGTTGGCCTTGCCCGCGAACGGGTTGCTCTCCGAGGCGGCCTGCGGCGTCCACGAGCCGGAGAGGCTGGTCGCGGTGAACGAGCGGAAGTACCGGCCGTTGGCGCCGATGGCCTCGACGATCATCAGGTACTGGTTCCTGTCCTTGACCTTGTAGACCTGCGGCGCCTCGAACAGGTTGTTCGTGGTGTCGGTCATGATGGTCGTGTAGGACGAGCCGAAGTTGCCCGGGAAGTTCCCGATGGGCATGCTCGCGCGGTAGATCCGCCCGTTGTCGCCGGCGAAGAACAGGTACATGTTCGTGCCGTCACCGATGAGCGCCTGGTCGATCGGACCGGTTCCGGAGTTGCTGATCGTGCCCGTGAACAGGGTCTGCGCGGCGGACCAGCCGTTGGGGTTCGTCGGGTCGCTGGACGTCCGGTAGGAGAACGACGCACCGCCCCACTGGTAGGCCAGCACCCAGATGTTCTTCGGGGCGAAGTAGAACAGCGACGGGGCCACGGTGGCGTTCGACATGGCGTTCTGCGAGGCGGAGCCCAGCTCGGAGAAGTTGGACACGAGGCTGAAGTTCATCGAGCCCCACGTCGAGCCGTTGTCGTGCGTCGTCGCGTAGACGAGGTGCTTGCCGTTGTACGGGGCCGTGGTGAAGTCCTTCAGCGAGGCCCAGCCGGAGCGCGGGGTGGCCAGCACCCCGGAGGAGGACCACCGGTAGGACGAGGGCAGCGAGCACGACCCACCGGGCGGCGGCGTCGTCGGCGGGGGT
>NZ_BJWH01000038.1 GCF_007990265.1 Cellulomonas terrae | reverse complement strand
TGGGCGCGGACCGATCCTCTGAGAGGAACAGGTCCGCGCCCACCGTCATGCATGCCACCATGTCGCCATGCCGAGCCGCCCCCGCCCGCGTCCCCGGGCCTCCGGGCGGCGCTGATGGGTCGGCACAACACACCGGGCCCGGCTGAGCAGCTGCCTCGTCGGGCACGTCTCGGACGGTTCCTCGGGCGGTGGCTCGAACGGATCGGTCTCGGCCTCGTCGCGGGCGCCTGCACGCTCGGCGTCCTGCTCTGGGCCGGGACGTCGTGGACCGCGAGCCTGTGGATCGGTGGGACCGTCGCCGTGGTCGTGCCGGTGGCCGCCTGGCTCGCGTCGACCGTCCCGGGTCACGACGGGACGGGTAGCACCTCCGGTTGACGCTCGACGGTGTGCAGCCGGTCCACGATCAGCACACCGCCCAGCACCGTGACCGCGAGCGCGACCGCGGCGACGACGTCGGTGAGGAAGTGGTAGCCGAGGTACAGGCGGCTCAGCGCCACCACCGCGGTCCCGACGACGGTCAGCAGGCCCCACGCGACGAGCCGCGGGACCGTCGGGTTGCGGCTGCACACGAGATAGCCCGTGACCAGCAGGAACGTCGCCGTGCCGATCGTGTGCCCGGACGGGAACGACGCCGTCGTCTCCGCGCCCGGCACGAACATGGTCTCCTCGGGAGGTCTCTCCCGTCCGACCAGGCCCTTGATCGCCAGGCTGATGAGCGTCGAGGCGATCATCGCCCCCGCCAGCAGCAGAGGCCGCCACCACTCGCGCCGGACGAGGCGCCAGACGACGCACGCGGCCAGGACCACGATCGGCAGGACCGTCGGCCCGGTAACGAACGTGATCGCCGCCAGCACGGACGTCCACGCGGCGCTGCGGTGGTCGACCAGCCAGTCGAGGACGGGCTGGTCCAGGTCCCACAGGTCGTCCTTCTCCTGCACCCCGTCGAGGACGGAGAAGAACACGCCGAGTCCGACGACGACCAGCAGGATGCCCGGCAGGAGCGCCCAGAGCACGGGACGGGCGCGCAGCGATCCGAACGCGGACGTCCTCGGCGGAGCGAGGGGAGGTTCGACCGGCATCCGTCGACGCTAACCGGGACACGGCGATCCCACGAACGCTCGACGGCACGACGCCCCCTAGGCTGGCGTGCGTGACCAGCACGCCGACGCCCCCGCCCGCCCCGACCGGCCAGGAGAGCGCCGACCGCATCGTCTGGATCGACTGCGAGATGACCGGCCTCGACCTCGGCGCCGACGCGCTGGTGGAGGTGGCCGCCGTGGTGACGGACTCCGAGCTGCGCGTGCTGGGCGAGGGTGTCGACGTCGTCATCGCCCCGCCCGCGGAGTCGCTCGAGCAGATGAACGACTTCGTCCGCACGATGCACACGACCTCCGGCCTGCTGGACCAGCTGTCGACCGGCACCACGCTCGAGGACGCACAGGCCATCGTCCTGGACTACATCCGCACCTGGGTGCCGGACCCGGGCAAGGCCCCGCTGGCTGGCAACTCGGTGGGCACCGACAAGGCGTTCCTCGACCGGGACATGGCGGAGCTCGTCGCGCACCTGCACTACCGCGTCATCGACGTGTCGTCGATCAAGGAGCTCGCCCGCCGCTGGTACCCGCGCGTGTACTTCGCGTCCCCGCGCAAGAACGGCGGCCACCGCGCGCTGGCGGACATCCTGGAGAGCATCGACGAGCTGCGCTACTACCGCGCCGCGCTCCTGCCGGCCCAGCCCGGCCCCGACTCCGCGGTGGCGAAGAAGATCGCCGCGGAGGTCGTCGCGACCTCGGTCAAGGGGACGCTGCGGCCGTAAGGCTCCGGAGACGGCGACGGGCGCCGACCAGATGGTCGACGCCCGACGCGATGGGGTGGCTAACGGGACTTGAACCCGCGACCCCCTGGACCACAACCAGGTGCTCTACCACCTGAGCTATAGCCACCACGATCACCCGACGCGGACGTCGGGCCGTCGAGAAGTGTACCCGAGCCGGGGACCACTTCCGGAACCGACGGGCAGTGGCCTCGGCCACTGCCCGCGAGCCTCAGAGCCGAGCGGCGAGGGCGTCGGCGACCCGCGCCGCCGATCCCTCCGCGTGGGCGAGGAACAGGGACGGCTCGGTGAGCTCGACCTCGAGGACCACGGGATTGCCCTCGTCGTCGGGGATCAGGTCGACGCGGGCGTAGAGCAGGGGTCCGTCGGCGCCCGGTGCGAGCGTCGGCAGGGCTGCGACGACGCGCTCACCCAGCTCACGCTCGGCGTCGCTCGCCTCGCGCGCCGTCATGATCTCCTGCCGGTACAGCGCGTCCGCCTGCTGCTCCCGGAAGGGCCCGTCGAGCAGCGCGCCCTTGTTGACGGAGTGGCTGAACTGGCCCTCGATGTAGACCAGCGCGGTCTCCCCCACCGTGTCGACCTTCCGCAGGTAGCGCTGGATCATCACGCGGCGGCCCACGCTGAGCAGGTTCTTCGCGTGGGTGATCGCCAGCGAGCGCTGCTGCGTGACACCCGCGTCGTAGCGCCCGGTGTCGCGCGCGCCGGCGCTCACGGTCGGCTTGATGACGAAGTCGCCGAACGCGGGGAAGCGGGTGTGGATCGCGCGCGAGTCGTGGTTGCGCTCGGGGTCCAGCCAGATCGTCGGGACGATCGGCAGGCCGGCCGTCTCGAGGTCCCGCAGGTACGTCTTGTCGATGTTCCAGCCCACCACCGAGGCCGGGTTGAGCAGCGTGCTGGTCCGCTCGACGCGGCGCGTCCAGTCGGCGAACTGCGCCGGCCGGTCCGTGTAGTCCCACGTGGAGCGGATGACGACGTGGTCGTACGTGCCCCAGTCGATGGTCGGGTCGTCCCAGACGACCGCATCGGTGGCGATACCGCGCTCGAGCAGCGCGTCGCGCAGGAGCTGGTCGTCGGGGTCGAGCTCGGGCAGCTCGGCACAGGTGGCGAACGCGAGTCGGGCCGTCGTCGTGGTCACGTCCGCAGCGTACCGACGGGGGCGTCGACGTCCGCTGTGGCGTGCGTCTCGTCCTCCGGCTCCGTCAGACGGTCGAGGGCGCGCACGACGGTCGCCGGGGTGGCGCTGCCGACGACGCGGCCCTGGTCGTCATGGACCGGGACCGGCCCGTCCGCTCCGACGAGCGCGGACAGCACGTCGCCCAGCTCGGCGCCGACCTGGAGCGGGGTGCCGCCCGTGCCGTCCTGGACGCCCGGGTCCAGGTCAGCGGGCTCGAGACGACCCAGCGCGAGGAGCCGGGCGGTGCGACCTCGGCCGACCAGGTCCGCGACCGCGGGGGTGGCCGGCCGGGCGACGATGTCGAGCGGCGACGCGAGCTGCTCGATGTGCGCGCCGGGGCTGAGAACAGCCACGCGGTCCGCCATCCGCACCGCCTCGTCGATGTCGTGCGTGACCAGCATCACGGTGATCCCGAGCGTGCGCTGGATCTTCGCGAACTCCGTCTGCAGCCGGCGCCGGCCCACCGGGTCCACCGCGCCGAACGGCTCGTCCATGAGCAGCACCGGGGGGTCGGTGGCCAGCGCGCGGGCGACCCCGACGCGCTGGCGCTCACCGCCCGACAGCTCGTGCGGGAACCGTCGGGCGTACCGGTCCGGGGGCAGGCCGACCAGGTCGAGGAGCTCCTCGACCCGGGCGGCCGTGCGCTTGCGGTCCCAGCCGACCAGGCCCGGGACCGTCGCGACGTTCTGCGCGACCGTGCGGTGCGGGAACAGCCCGACGTTCTGGATGACGTAGCCCATCCGGCGGCGCAGGCCCACGGGGTCGACGGTCGTGACGTCCTCCCCCTGGAGCAGGATGCGTCCCGACGTGGGCTCGACGAGGCGGTTGGCCATCCGCAGGGTGGTCGTCTTGCCGCAGCCCGACGGGCCGACGAGGACCAGCACCTCGTGCGGCTGCACCGCCAGCGACAGGTCGTCGACGGCGGCACCGGACTCGCCGCGGCCGGACGCGTAGGACTTGCTCACGTGCTCGAAGGCGATCGCCGGGTCGTCTGCCACCTCCAGGACGCTAGTCGCTGCCTCCGACAGCCGCAGATCCTGCGCATGTCGGAGGCCGCAGGTACGTTTCACGCCATGCGTCTGGCCGAGGCTCCACCCAACCCGTGGTTCTCGTGGGAGTACGTCGAGCGCAACGCGCAGGACATCGCCCGCGCGCTGGAGCAGCACGCCTCGCTGACGTTCCAGGCGGTCGTCATCGCGTTCGTCCTGGCGCTGCCCCTGGGTGCGCTGGCGCACCTGCGGCCCCGGCTCGCCGGTCCCGTGCTCGGGGTAGCGGGCGTCCTCTACACCGTGCCGTCCCTCGCGCTCTTCGCGATCCTCGCCCCGTACACGGGCATCGGACGCACCACCGTGCTCATCGGGCTGGTCTCCTACGCGCTCCTCGTCCTGACCCGGAACGTGCTCGTCGGGCTGCAGGGCGTGGACCCCGCCGTGCGGGACGCCGCCCGCGGCATGGGCTACGGCCGGGCGCGGCTGCTGTTCTCGGTCGAGCTTCCGCAGGCGCTGCCGAGCATCGTCGCCGGCCTCCGGCTCGCGACGGTGACCACCGTCGCGCTGGTCACCGTCGGGGTCGTGGTCGGGTACGGCGGGCTCGGCCAGCTGATGTTCCGTGGCTTCCGCAGCAACTACCACGCGGAGATCATGACGGCGACGATCCTGTGCCTCCTGCTCGCGCTGGTGTGCGACCTCGTCCTCGCGGGCGTCGGTCGCCGGATCACCCCGTGGGCGCGCGTCGAGAGGCCGGTGTGACGTGGACGTCCTCCAGGAGGCATTCCTCTGGCTGAACGACCCGCTGAACTGGACGGGTCGCAACGGTGTCCTCGCCCTGACGCGCGACCACGTCGTCGTGTCGTTCCTCGCGGTCATGCTCGCCGCCGTCGTCGCGCTGCCGGCCGGTCTCTGGCTCGGGCACCGGCGCCGGGGCGCGACCGCAGGCGTCGTCGTCGCCAACACGACGCGTGCCCTGCCGACGCTCGCGCTGCTCACCCTGCTCGCGGCGAGCGGCCTGTTCGGCAACACCGCGACGGTGCTCGCGTGCGCGGTGTTCGCGGTGCCGCCCCTGCTCACCAACACGGTGACCGGGCTCGGAGAGGTCGACGCCGACGTCCGCGACGCCGCGCGGGGCGTGGGGATGACGGGGCAGCGCAGCCTGTGGGCGGTCGAGGTCCCGCTGGCGGTCCCACTGATCGCCGCCGGGATCCGCACCGCGTCCGTGCAGGTGCTCGCGACCGTGCCGCTGGCGGCGCTCGTCGGCGGGCGGAGCCTCGGCACGATCGTCGTCACCGGCTTCGGGACGCAGGACTACGGGCAGGTGCTCGCGGGCGGCATCCTCGTCGCCGGGCTGTGCCTGGTGTCCGAGGGGTTGCTGGCGATCGCTCAGCTGCTCCTGACGCCTCGTGGGCTGCGGGCGCTCGCGCGGGACACGTCCGACACGCCGTCGCGACGCACAAAGCGGGCACAGATCACGTCGCCAGCGCTTGCCGAGGCTCCGGCGAGCGGATCGAATAGGTCGGGTTCTTCGGCCTGACATTCCTCCGACGGCAGCTCTTGTCGTCACCCGGGGACCATCCCCTGCCGACTCCACGAGGAGAGCACGATGCGAGCGAGACGCTCCACCACCCTGACCCTGGTCGCCGTCGCCGCCCTGGCGCTCGGCGCCTGTGGCAGCCCCGGATCGGGCGGGGGCGAGGCCGACCCGACCTCGTCGGGCACGTCCGGCCTGGCCACCTGCGACCCGATCGCGGGCGAGAGGCTCGTCGTCCTGGAGGACGACAAGGGCCTGCAGAACGCCGACAACATCATCCCCGCGGTCAACAAGGCGGCGGCCGACGCGAACCCCGCCGTCATCGAGCTGCTGGACACGGTGTCCGCCGCGCTCGACACGGACAAGCTCATCGAGCTCAACAAGGCCGTCGACATCGACCGCCGCACGTCGAGCGAGGTGGCGGAGGAGTTCGTCTCCACCGAGGGCCTGACGGCCGAGGACGGTGCGGTCGGCGCGGGTGCGCCGCTGGTCATCGGCGCCGCGAACTTCTCCGAGAGCGCGACGCTCGCGGAGATCTACGCGGCCGTGCTGCGGACCGCGGGCTTCACGGTCGAGGTGCGCACGATCGGCAACCGGGAGACCTACCTCCCGCCGCTCGCCGACGGCACGCTGACGGCGGTCCCGGAGTACGCGGCGACCCTCGCCGACTTCCTCAACGCCCAGCAGAACGGTGCCGACGCGGAGTCGGTGGCGTCCGCCGACGTCGACGAGACCGTCGCCGCGCTGACCCCGCTCGCGGAGGCGGCCGGCCTCACGGTGGGGGCGGCGTCCGCGGCGCAGGACCAGAACGCCTTCGCCGTGACCAGCGAGTTCGCGACGGAGCACGACCTGACGACGCTCAGCGACCTCGCCGCCAACTGCGGTGGCCTGGTCCTGGCCGGTCCGGCCGAGTGCCCCGAGCGGCCGTTCTGCCAGCTCGGTCTCGAGGAGACGTACGGGATCGAGTTCGCCGACTTCCAGTCGTACGACTTCGGCCTGATCGGCCAGGCCGTGCGTCAGGGTGAGGCGGCCATCGGCCTGGTGCTGTCGAGCGACGGGTCCCTCGCCGCCGACAGCTGACGGGATGACGAAGGGGCGGACCCGCTCGGGTCCGCCCCTTCGCCATGCTCAGAGACCCGCGGTCTCCAGCAGACGGAGCCAGACCTCGCTCACGGTCGGGTACGACGGCACCGCGTGCCAGAGCCGGTCCAGCGGGACCTCCCCGACGATCGCGACCGTCGCGGCGTGCAGCATCTCGGCGACCTCGGGCCCGACGA
This sequence comes from Cellulomonas terrae, assembly GCF_007990265.1. Lineage (GTDB taxonomy): Bacteria > Actinomycetota > Actinomycetes > Actinomycetales > Cellulomonadaceae > Cellulomonas > Cellulomonas terrae. The sequence continues at coordinate 3,309 of NZ_BJWH01000038.1, read as the reverse complement.
AGGTCGCACCCACGATCACACCCCGAGCCTCGTCGACCACGATCTGCGCACGGCCCGCGTAGTCCTCGGCGAGCACCGTGGCGCCCGCGACGTTCTCGAGGTCGTACCCGATCACGCGCACGTCGAGACCCTTCTCCCGAGCGGCCTCCTCGCTCAGCCCGACGTACGCGACCTCCGGCCGGGTGAACACCACCTGCGGCACGGCGGCCACGTCCGCGGTCGCCCGGTAGCGGCTCCACGGGGCAGCCGCGCGCTCGTCGTCGGCGCTGAGGGAACGGTCGCCTGCGGTCGCACCGTCCGGTGAGTCGTCCGCCGAGGAGCGCGGGTCGAAGCGAGCCGCGATGACGTCGCCCACCACGCGGGCGTCGTACTTGCCCTGGTGGGTGGTGGCCGTCCGGCCGGACACGTCGCCGACCGCGAACAGCCAGCCGCCGTCCGCACCCGTGACCTGCAGGGCGTCGTCGACGGTCAACGGCTTGCCCGGCTCGAGCCCGAGCGTCTCCAGCCCGAGGTCCGCGGTGCGCGGCCGGCGGCCGGCGGCGACCAGGACCTCGTCGACGACGACGTCCGCGCCGGCGCCGGTGGACAGGTGGACGCCGTCGGACTCGCGCCGCACCGACTGCGCCTCGGTGCCGAACAGCACCGTGACGCCGAGCTCCCTCAGCGCCGCCGCGACCGCCTCTCCCGCGAACGGCTCGGCGTTGGTCAGGAGCCGGTCGCCGCGCACGAGCAGGGTCACGGCACTGCCGAAGTCCGCGAAGGCGGTCGCCATCTCGACACCGACGACACCGCCGCCGAGGACGGCCAGCCGCGCGGGGACCTGCTGTGCCGAGGTCGCCTCGCGGCTCGTCCACGGCGGCAGCTCCGCGAGGCCCTCGATGCGCGGGACGACGGCCGCGGAGCCGGTCGCGACGATGACCGCGTGCCGGGCGGTCACCTGCACCGACCCGTCCGGTCCGTCGATCGTGAGCGCCCGTTCCCCCGTGAACCGCGCGCGCCCCCGCAGCAGCGTGATCCCGGTGCTCTCCACCCAGTCGACCTGTGAGCTGTCGTCCCACTGGTGGGTCACGACGTCCCGCCGCGCGAACGCGGCAGCCACGTCCACGTCTCCGGTGACGGCCGCGGCGGCGCCCGGGACGCCACGGGCAGCAGCGAGCGCCGCACCTGGCCGCAGGAGCGCCTTCGACGGCATGCAGGCCCAGTAGGAGCACTCACCCCCGACCAGCGCATCCTCGACGAGCGCGACGCTCAGCCCGGTCCGCCCGGCCCGGTCCGCGACGTTCTCCCCCACGGCTCCGCCGCCGATCACCACGACGTCGAACTCCCGACCCTGCTCCGCCATCACCGGCTCCATCCGTCCGTCGTGCCACGGCGCTGCGGCACCGCGGTCTGGGCCCATGCTCGCCCACGGAGCGGGCCTGCGCAGGGCGGTCGGGGGATCCGGGAGGCGGAGGGGCCTCGGCTCAGCCGGGAACGACCGAGGCCGTCGCCCATCAGGTGGGAGACGGCCTCGGGATGGTGCGCCATCAGGGACTCGAACCCCGAACCCGCTGATTAAGAGTCAGCTGCTCTGCCAATTGAGCTAATGGCGCGCGGTTGAGAACGCTAGCAGGCCGGACGGCCGATCTGCCAATCGACGACGGCGGTCGTGATGACCGTCACGCCCCGCCACCGTCGGACGTCTTCGGGTCCTTCTCCCACCATGCCTCGTCGGGGAGCCCTTCGGCCTCGAGGATCTCGGCGGAGGTCGCCTCGGGGGTCGCGAGGTCGACGATCAGGGCGAGCGGGACGTGCTCGGCGAGCAGGTCACGGACGGGCTGGGTGTCCTCAGGGACGGGCGGGGTCGCGTCGTGCTCGGTCATCGTGATCGATCTCCTCAGGGACGGGGGTCCCACGTCCTCCATGCCATCACCACGTCCCACATGGTGCAAGGCGCTACGCCGACGCCGTCCGGGTGCGGTCGTCGCGTGGATGAACGATCAGAGGTACAGACCGGTTCCCTCGCCCGTCCCGCGGGGCTCGGCGACCGCGTGCACGTCCTTCTCACGCAGGAGGACGTAGGTCGCCCCGGCCAGCTCGACCTCGGCGCGGTCCTCCGGGTCGAACAGGACGCGGTCGCCCACCTCGACCTGCCGGACGTGCTGGCCGGCGGCCACGACGGCGCCCCAGGTCAGACGCTTCCCGACGACCGCGGTGGCGGGGATGACGATGCCCGCGGACGAGCGCCGCTCCCCCTGCTCGCCGTCGAGCGAGACGAGCAGTCGGTCGTTCAGCATGCGGATCGGCAGGTCGCTCACGCGTCCGACGGTACCCGTGCGACATAGGCTGACCGCATCCCCGACCACCTCGTCCCAGGAGTTCCCGTGCCCCGTCTCGCCGTCGGCGACCTCGCCCCCGACTTCACGCTGCCGACCGCCGACGGCGGCTCCGTCACGCTCTCCGACCTGCGCGGACGCCGCGTGATCGTGTACTTCTACCCGGCGGCGATGACCCCGGGGTGCACCACGCAGGCGTGCGACTTCCGGGACTCGCTCGCGTCGCTGCAGGGCGCCGGGTTCGCCGTCGTGGGCGTCTCCCCGGACACCGTCGACAAGCTCGCCGCCTTCGTCGAGCAGGAGCACCTGACGTTCCCACTGGGCTCCGACCCGGACCACTCCGTCCTCGAGGCGTGGGGCGCCTGGGGCGAGAAGCTGAACTACGGCAAGACGGTGACCGGTGTGATCCGCTCGACGGTCGTCGTGGACGCCGAGGGTCGCGTCGAGCTCGCGCAGTACAACGTGAAGGCCACCGGGCACGTCGCCAAGCTGCGTCGGGACCTCAAGGTCGCGTGAGCCTGTGGGAAACTTCCGCTGCGCGGGAGTGGTGAAACGGCAGCCACGCCAGGTTTAGGTCCTGGTGCTCGAGAGGGCGTGCGGGTTCGAATCCCGTCTCCCGCACGCACTGGCCGTGGGACGGCCAGGCCCCGCAGTCCGGACAGCTCCCGGCAGGACGTGATCCTGCCGGGAGCTTGTGCATGTGCGGGCCTAAACGTTCCGGGTGCCCGGAAAGCGTTGTACACCGGTGTAGATCCCGCTACTTTTCCGGCGAACCCCCCAGTCCGGAGTTCGGTCGCTACCGGGATGTGAGCGCTAACATCCCCGCTCTCTCCTCGTGTCGACGACGACACGTCACCGGAGCGAGCCGACTGACCGGCTCCGCTCGCGGGACGCGACTCGAAGGAGCGAACGATGAGGAAGTCCGCCGCCGTGCTTGCCGCCCTCGGCCTGCTGCTGGCCATGGTCGTCGTCGTCGCGCCGTCGGCGAGCGCCG
>NZ_BJWH01000037.1 GCF_007990265.1 Cellulomonas terrae | reverse complement strand
CCCACACCGGGACCAACACCAACCCGACCGCGTTCACGCTCAACGGTGCGACCTGCACCATCGGCTAGTCGCCCGACGAGGGGCCGGCTCCGTTCGCACGGGGCCGGCCCTTCGGCGTGGGTAGGGTCAACCCCACCCTGGCCTGGTGGGTGGTCAGGCTGTCTGCGGATCGGCCCCGAGCCCTAGCGTCACTGTCATGACCTCACCGACGCCCCCGGGCAGCGTGTCCGACGACCTCCGGGTCGTCGCCCCCGCCTTCGTCGACCTCCGAGCGCTCGCCGCGGCCCCCGTGTCCGTCGCGACCTGGCGCGGCATCTCGCAGCTCGTCATCGGCTCCGTCGTCCTGCTGCTCGCGTTCCTCGTCCTCACGGTGGGGGTCGCGACCTCGCTGAGCCTCGTGATCGTGGTCGTCGGCATCCCGATGCTGGTGGCCACCCTGTGGCTGTGCCGCCCCTTCGCGGAGCTGGAGCGGGCCCGGCTGCACGCCCAGCTGGCCGTGGAGATCCCCGCCCCGCGGTACCCGCAGCGGGTCGGCGTCTGGGCGTCCTGGGGAGGGGTGCTGGCCGACAGCCGCACCTGGGCGCACGCGGCGTACATCCTGGTCGCCGGCGTGGTCCTCACGGTCCAGGGCGTCCTGGTCAGCGTCGCGGGCGGCTTCGCGATCGGTGGCCTGGTGTACCCGGTCGTCGCCCTGGCCTCCGGCATGAGCCACCCGCCGATCCCGCTGGTCCTCATGGTGCCCGGCGCCGTCCTGCTCCTGTGGGTCACCGCCCTGGTCACCCAGGCCGGCTCGCTCGCGCTGGTCCGCTCGGCGCGGGCGCTCGTCGGGGCGTCCGCACGGGCCGAGGCCGTCGAGGCCGCGCGGCAGGCCCAGCTGCGGGCCGCGCAGGCCGAGGGCCGGGCGGTCCAGCTCACCGAGACGCGCACGGCCGCCGTCGGTGCCGCCGACGAGGAGCGCCGCCGCATCGAGCGCGACCTGCACGACGGTGCCCAGCAGCGGCTCGTGGCGCTCGGCGTCGAGCTGGGCAGCGCACGGCGCAAGGCGTCGAGCGACCCGGAGGCGGCCGCGGCCCTGGAGCACGCGCACCGCGAGGTCAAGGAGACGCTCGCGGAGCTGCGCGACCTGGTCCGGGGCATCCACCCGGCGGTCCTCACCGACCGCGGTCTGGACGCCGCCCTGTCCGCGCTGGCGGCCCGCAGCCCCGTCCCGGTCCGGGTGGACGTCCCGGACCCGCCCGCCCTGGGCCGCGCCAGCACGTCCGCGCAGGCCGCTGCGTACTTCGTCGCCGCCGAGGCGCTCACCAACGCCGCCAAGCACGCGTCCGCCTCCGCGGTGACGGTGACGGCGACCGTCGCGGGCCAGAACCTGCGCCTCGTGATCGCCGACGACGGCCGCGGGGGAGCGGTCGCGGCGCCGGGCAGCGGGCTCGACGGACTGCGCAGCCGTGTCGCCGCCCTGGACGGCACGTTCGACCTGGACAGCCCGGCCGGAGCCGGCACACGACTGACCGTGGAGGTGCCGTGCGCATCGTGATCGCGGAGGACTCCGTCCTCCTGCTGGACGGCCTCACCCGGCTGCTCGTCGCCGAGGGGCACGACGTCACCGGCTACACCACCGCCGACGAGGTCGTGGCCGCCCTCGGGCCGTCCGCCGCCGTCCCCGACATCCTGGTGACCGACGTCCGGATGCCCCCGTCGCACACCGACGAGGGCCTGCGGGCCGCCGTGCACCTGCGCAGCCTGCACCCCCGGCTGCCCGTGCTGGTCTTGTCGCAGTACGTCGAGCAGCGGTACGCCCGGGAGCTCTTCGCCGGCGACGTGCGCGGCCTCGGCTACGTGCTCAAGGACCGCGTGGCGGACGTGGACGAGTTCCTCGACGCCCTCGGCCGCGTGGCCGGCGGCGGCACGGTGATCGATCCCGAGGTCGTCGCCCAGATCCTCGCCCGGACCCGCCGGTCCGGCCTCGAGACCCTCACCCCGCGCGAGCGGGACGTGCTCGGCCTCATGGCGGAGGGCCGCTCCAACGCGGCCATCGCCGACCGCCTCGTCGTCGGGCTCCCCGCCGTCGAGAAGCACGTGACCTCCATCCTCACCAAGCTCGACCTCCCGCAGGCCGCCGACGACCACCGCCGCGTGCTCGCCGTGCTGCGGTGGCTCGAGCACGAACCCACGAACGGAGAACGACCATGACCAGCACCCTGGAGCGGCCGGTCGACGCCCCGAGCCCCGCCCCGCGCGGCCCCGGCGCCCGCGCCCTGACCTGGACCGGCGCCGTCGTGGGAGGTGTCCTGCTGCTCTCCGGCGCGTACAGCGCGATCGACCTGCTGGCCATGGGCTCCGACGACGCGACGACGGTCTCCGGGAGCGCGACGTACGACGCCGCCCCCGTGGTGGAGATCGTCGCCGACGGACACGTCAGCGTGACCACCGGCGGCGACCGGGTGGAGGTCGAGCGGACCGAGCGCACGGTCCTCGCGGCTGCGCACTACCGCACGGACGTGTCCGGCGACCGCCTGCTCGTCAGCTACCGGTGCGACTGGTGGCGTCCGGGGTTCTGCTCGGCGTCCCTCGACGTGACGGTCCCCGACGGCACCTCCGTGCTCGTCCGCGCGACCGACGGCGCCGTCACCGCCACGTCGCTGCGCGGACCGCTCGACGTGCGCGTCAGCGACGGCGAGACCGACGTGTCCGACATCGTCGGGGACGTCACCGTCCGCACCGCCGACGGCCGCGCGGGCGTCAGCGACGTCCGCGGATCCGTCTCCGTCAGCTCCGCCGACGGCGAGATCACCGTCTCCGACGTCTCCGGCGCGGTCACCACCCGGTCCAGCGACGGGCGCACGGAGATCTCCCGCTCCCGCAGCGACATCGACGCCCAGGCGAGCGACGGCAGCGTCACCGTGTACGGCACGGGGGAGCCGGTCGCGCTCGACATCTCCACGGCCGACGGCGGCCAGACGATCGAGGGTCCGGTCGACCCGACGTCGTCCGTCTCGGTGCGGATCCGCACCAGCGACGGCCACGCCGCCTACCTGGGACCCCGCGGCTGAGCCCACGAGAAAGGCCCCTGATCAGCAGATCTGCTGATCAGGGGCCTTTCTCGTCTGTCGGGGTGGCGGGATTCGAACCCACGACCTCTTCGTCCCGAACGAAGCGCGCTACCAAGCTGCGCCACACCCCGTGGAGCCTGGCAAGGATAGCCGACGACCGGGGGTGGAACGAAACCGGATCAGGGTGCGACCAGTGTGAGCAGGGTCGCCTCGGGCCGGCACGCGAACCGCACCGGCGCGTACGGCGACGTCCCGAGCCCTGCGGACACGTGCATCCACGTCGAGCCCGCACCGCCCGGCTGGTCGGGACGCGGCCCTGGCCAGCCGTGCAGGCCCTTGGCGCGGCGGGTGTCGAGGTCGCAGTTGGTCACCAGGGCGCCCCAGAAGGGCAGGGCGAGCTGGCCACCGTGCGTGTGCCCGGCGATCGCCAGGTCGACATCGTCGGCGTGCATCGCGTCCAGGACGCGGCGGTAGGGCGCGTGCGTGATCCCCAGGTGCACGTCCACGGGCACCGGTCCGGTCCGGGCGTCGTCCTCGTCACCGGCGTCGGGGAAGCGGTCGCGGTCCAGGTGCGCGTCGTCCGTCCCCACGAGGGACAGCACGCGGCCGTCGACCTTGAGCACGTCCCGGCGGTTGGTGAGGTCGACCCAGCCGGCCGACCGGAAGCGGGACGTGAGCTCGCGCCACGGCAGCTCCGGGGGGCGTCGGGCAGGCTGTCGGCGGGCGTCCGGCAGGAGATAGCGGGCGGGGTTCTTCGGGGTCGGCGCGATGTAGTCGTTCGAGCCCAGCACGAACGCCCCGGGGACCGCGAGGTGCGGCTCCAGGGCCTCCAGGAGCGCCGGCATCGCGTCGAGGTGCGCCCAGTTGTCGCCCGTGTCCACCACGAGGTGCGGGTCCAGCGACGCCAGGTCCTTGACCCAGTCGACCTTCTTGCGCTGGCCGGGGGTCAGGTGCAGGTCGGAGAGGTGCAGGATGCGGAGCGGCTCCTGGCCGGCGGGGAGCACGGGAACGGTGACCTGCCGCAGCGTGTACCAGCGCACCTCGACCAGTGAGGCGTAGGCGAGCGCGCCCGCACCGGCGAGCGCGACCGCCCCCGCGGTGCGAGCGACGCCGGACGTCGAGATACCCACTAAGGGTTTCCGTTGCCGCGGCCGTTGTTCCCGTTGCCGCCGCCGTCACCCTGTCCGGGTCCAGGACCGGGCTGACCCTGGCCGGGACCGGGACCGGGACCGGGACCGGCGGGCGGCTGGCCGTTGGAGAGCGTCAGCGTGATCGTCGAGCCGCGCGTCGCGGTACCCGAGGGGCTCTGCGACGCGACCGTCCCGGCGGGGGAGGCCGAGGCGACCTGCTCCGCCGCGACCGAGACGCGGAACCCGGCGTCCGTGAGGCGCTTGCGCGCGTCCCCTTCGGCCAGGCCGACGACGTAGGGGACGCCGACCTTCTCGCCGAACACCTCCTTGTCGCCGGCGGCCGGGAAGTCCGGGTTGGCCGCTCCGGCGAGCGCCTGGGTCATGAACCGGCTCCAGGTCGGGGCCGCGATCGTCGCACCGTAGGCGTTGGGGACCCACTTGCCGTTGATCCGCAGGTCCTGCACGGGCCGCCAGCCCTCGGAGTAGCCGACCCACACCGCGGCGGCGCGCAGCGGGGAGTACCCGACGAACCACGTGTGCTCGTTCTCGCTGGTCGTGCCGGTCTTGCCGGCCGTCGGGAACGGCGGCGCCGGGACGCCCTTGGCGGTGCCGCCCCAGACGTTCTTCAGGGCGAACGTCATGGCGCTCGTGTACTTCGGGTCGACCTTCTGGCTGCAGTTGGCGCTCGGCACCGGGAGCTGCACGCCGTCGGCGTTGACCACGCTGGTGATCGCGATCGGGGTGCAGTAGACACCGTTCGCGGCGAAGGTGGCGAAGGCGGCGGCCATGGACAGCGGGGCGATCGAGTCGCTCCCGATGATGTTGGCGGGCACCGCGCTCGCGTTGCCCTCACCCGCCAGGCCACCCGCCTTGTGGACGCCGATCTGCGCGGCACCCTCCATGATGCTGCAGAGGTCCAGCTGCATCCCCATGCTCAGGTACGCGAGGTTGACGGAGTTCTTGGTCGCGTCCATCACGGTCATGGTGCGGCCCTGGCCCTCGGCGTTCCCGGGCGTCCACTTCTCGTTCCGGACCTTGGCGCCGCAGGCGGTGAACATGTTCTGGTTCAGCGGGCGGACGGAGCCGTCGACGGTCTCGTTGAGGCTGTGGCCCTGCTTGAGCCACTCGAGCAGCGTGAACGGCTTGAACGTCGAGCCGGGCGGGAAGCCCGACGCGCCGCCGTAGGCGTTGTCGGTGTTGTAGTTGACCGGGGTCTCCCGGTCGCCGTGCTCCGCGACGGCGGTGTAGATGCGGTTCTGCGCCATCGCGGTGATCTTCCCGGTGCCGGGCTCGACGACGACGATCGAGCTGGCGACGCCGGACGGGTCGTCGACGGGGATGCCGTTCTTCACCTCGGCGTCGGCGATCGCCTGCTCGCCCGGGACGAGGGTCGTGGTGATCGTGAGCCCGCCGCGGTACAGGGTGCTGATGCGCTCGGCCTTGGTGGGCCCGAACGCGGGGTCGTTGCCGATCACCTTGGTCACGTAGTCGCAGAAGAAGCCGGACCCGGGGATCACGTCGCCCGCCGCCATGCAGCCCTGCTTCAGCGGCGTGACGCGCATGGTGTCGGGGAGCGGGGTCGCGACGCCGGCGTCGTACTCCGCGTCCGTGATGTAGCCCTGGTCGCGCATCTTGCCGAGCACGCTGTCCCGGCGGGTCTGCGACGCCTCGGGGTTGAGCACCGGGTCCCACTTGGTCGGGCTCTGGGTCACGCCCGCGATGGTGGCGGCCTCGAGGTAGGTGAGGTCCTTGGCCGGCTTGGTGAAGTAGTACTGCGCGGCGGACTCCGCCCCGTACACCGACGCCCCGAACGGCGCGATGTTCAGGTACTTCTCGAGGATCTCCTCCTTCGTCATCCGCTTCTCGAGGGCGATCGCGAGCTTCGCCTCGCGCAGCTTGCGCGCGTAGCCCTCGGTGCCGCTCGCCCCGCGGGCGGCCTGCAGGGCCTCGAGCTTCTCGGCCTCGGTCTCCTTGCTGAGCGCCTCCTCGATGAGGACGTTCTTGATGTACTGCTGCGTGAGCGTCGAGGCGCCCTCCTGGCCGCCGTCCTCGTCCGTCTGGTTCTTGACGAACGCGCGGAGCATGCCGGTCGGGTCGACACCCACGTGCTGGTAGAAGCGCTTGTCCTCCGTCGCGACGACGGCCTGCTGCAGCAGCGGCGAGATCTCTGCGAGCGGGACCACCACCCGGTTCTGGGTCCAGAACGTCGCCATGAGCTGCCCGTCCGCGGCCAGGATGACCGACTTCTCGGGCAGCGTCTTCTCCGCGAGCTCGGTCGGCAGGTCGTCGAAGGCGGTCACCGTGATGTCGGTGACACCGTTGGCGACGGCGACTCCGGGCAGGACGAGGCCGGCGGCGAGCACCCCGGACACGCCCGCGACGAGCGCGAACGTGAGCAGGAGGGCCAACGCCTGGAAGGCGTTGACCTGTCGGCCGCGCTGGCGCGCAGGGTTCGGCATGCCGACAGGGTAGTCGGACCACCTGTCACGCCCCCGTCGGAACCGGGCCCGACGCCCCGACCTGCACGGGACCTGCACAACGACGCTGGGCCGGATCTGACCCGGTCACACGTCCATCTGACGATATGACCCGAACGGAGTCTCGCCACAGGGGTGCTCGGACCAGTAGTTTCCCGGCAGGACTCGGGTGCGGATGCCACGGCACGCCCCCGTCGGCGTGCTCGGGAGGATGAGTGACCACACTCGCGCAGGACGCGCACTGGACAGCGCTCGCAGCGTGCGGCACCGGCAAGCTCGCGCCCGACGCGCTCTTCGTCGAGGGCGCCGCCCAGCGTGAGGCTCGGACGGTGTGCACCGGCTGCCCCGTCCGGCTGGCCTGCCTCGCCGACGCCCTCGACAACCGCATGGACTTCGGCGTCTGGGGCGGCATGACCGAGCGGGAGCGGCGTGCTCTGCTCCGGCGGCGCCCCGACGTGCGCTCCTGGCGGAACGAGCTCGTCGGGACGGACGTCGTCGACGTGGTGTGAGAGCGCTCCGACGGTCGGGGCGGCCTCTAGGGTGAGCCCATGGCAACGACGTGGGAGTACGCGACGATTCCGCTCATCATTCACGCCACGAAGGCGATCCTCGACCAGTGGGGAGCCGACGGCTGGGAGCTCGTCCAGGTGATCCAAGGGCCTGACGCCGGTCTCGTGGCCTACCTCAAGCGGCCCAAGGAGTCCTGATGGGCGCCGCGGCCCGGCTCGCGGAGCTCGGGCTGGAGCTGCCCGAGGTGGCGCTCCCCCTCGCCGCGTACGTGCCGGCCGTCCGGTCCGGTGCGTACGTCTACACCTCGGGCCAGCTGCCGTTCGTCGGGGGCGCGCTGCCGGCCACGGGCAAGGTGGGCACCGGGCCCGGCCTGGTCCCCCCGGACGACGCCGCGGGCTACGCGCGGACGTGCGCGCTCAACGCGCTCGCCGCGGTCGCGGCCGTGGTCGCCGCCGAGGGTGGCCCGCAGGGCGCCGACGCGCTCGACCGGATCGTGCACGTCACCAAGGTCGTCGGCTTCGTCGCGAGCGACCCGGCCTTCACCGCTCAGCCCGCCGTCGTCAACGGTGCCAGCCTGCTGCTGCACGCCGTCCTGGGCGACGCGGGCGTGCACGCGCGCTCGGCCGTGGGCGTGGCGGTGCTGCCGATGGACTCCCCGGTCGAGGTCGAGATCGTCGTCGAGCTGGCCTAGCGCGCCCGGCGCTCGAGGCGCTCGACGTCGAGCAGGACGACGGCGCGTCCCTCGCGGCGGACCCAGCCGCGGGCGGCGAAGTCGGCGAGGGCCTTGTTGACGGTCTCCCGGGAGGCGCCGACGAGCTGCGCGAGCTCCTCCTGCGTGAGGTCGTGCGCGACGCGGATGCCCTCGTCGACCTTCTCCCCGAAGCGGGTCGACAGGTCCAGGAGCGCCTTGGCGACACGGCCGGGGACGTCCGAGAACACCAGGTCCGCCAGGGCCTCGTTGGTCCGGCGCAGCCGCCGGGCGAGCGCCTGCAGCAGGTGCTGCGCCACCGTCGGCTTGTCCTGCAGCCACTGGATCAGGTCGCCGTGCCCGAGCTCGAGGACCACCGCGTCGGCGACGACCGTCGCGGTCGCCGTGCGGGGGCCGGGGTCGAAGAGGCTCAGCTCGCCGAACATCTCGCCCGGGCCGAGGACCGCGAGCAGGTTCTCGCGTCCGTCGTTCGAGCGTCGGCCGAGCTTGATCTTGCCCTCGCGCACGACGTAGAGCCGGTCGCCGGGCTCGCCCTCCTGGAAGAGGGCGTCGCCGCGGGCGATCTCGATCGGCTTCATCGTCGCGACGAGCGTCTCGGACGCCTCGGGGTCGAGCCCGGCGAACAGCGGCGCCGACAGCACGATGTCGTCCTCCACGGGGACACCTCACCTCTCTGGCCGCACCCCGGTTCGTCCCGGTGCCGGCATCGTTCACGATGGAGACGGTGGAACCGGCTGCTGGTCAGCGGCCCGATCCGCACTCAGTCTGCCCCATGGAGGGTGTCATCCGCGGCCCAGGGGCTCCCGCAGGCCCGCGACGACGACGGCAGGGTCCGCCGCGAGGCGCGCGACGAGCCGGTCCGTGGCCCGTGTCAAGGCGTCCTCGACGCCGGCGGCGTAGGTCGAGAGCTGCTCGTCGAGGGCCCTCAGCTCGCCCAGCCGGTCGACGGCCTCGGTGCTGGAGTCGAGCACCGCGGCGAGCGCGGACGGGCGGGGGACGTCGAGACCGACGTCGAGCGGGAGCTGGAAGGCCATCTCCTCGCCGAGCGTGTCGGGGCGGGCGGCCTGCGCCACCGCCAGGTCGAGGCGGGCGCGGACGAGCCGGCGCCACCAGGCGACCCGAGCGCGCTCGGCGCGCAGCGCGCGCCGGTCGAGGCGGAGATCATTGACCCGTTGCTCGACGGGTGACGTCATGGGGCAGGTCCTCCTCGGACGGGCATCTCGAACGGGTGCCGTGGGTGGATTCGGCCCGATACGGGCCGACCTTGAGCACACCGGCACGGGTCGGGCCGCAGATCACTCCAAGGGAGCAGCGCCGCAGGTCAGAGGCGCCCCCTACGGGTGTGGGCGGCGGGTCGTAGGCTGCCGACCGTGATCGCAGCAGACGTCGAGTCCCCCCTCGCCCGCACGCGCCGCGCACGCCGGGTGGACCGCGCGCTGGCCGTCCGCTACCCCGACGCGCACTGCGAGCTGGACTTCACGTCGCCGTTCGAGCTGCTCGTCGCCACCGTGCTGTCGGCCCAGACGACGGACGTCCGCGTGAACCTCACGACGCCGGTCCTGTTCGCGCGGTACCCGGACGCTGCCGCCCTCGCGGCGGCGAACCCCGAGGAGGTCGAGGAGATCCTGCGGCCGACGGGCTTCTTCCGGGCCAAGACGAAGTCGGTGATGGGGCTGTCGCAGGCGCTCGTCGAGCGGTTCCACGGGGAGGTCCCGGCGCGGTTGAAGGATCTCGTGACGCTGCCGGGGGTGGGACGCAAGACGGCCAACGTGGTGCTCGGCAACGCGTTCGGCATCCCGGGGATCACCACGGACACGCACGTCATGCGCCTGTCCCTGCGGCTCGGCTACACCACGAGCGAGGACCCGCTGGTGGTCGAGCAGGAGCTCGGCGCGCTGCTGCCCCGCAGGGACTGGACGATGGCCTCGCACCGGCTGATCTTCCACGGGCGGCGCACCTGCTTCGCGCGCAGGCCTGCGTGCGGGGCGTGCCCCGTCGCGTCGATGTGCCCGTCCGCGGGGATCGGTGAGCTCGACCCCGCGAAGGCCGCGGCGATGGTCAAGCCGTGAGCGGTTCGACCTCGCGCAGCCAGGCCAGGAGCAGGTCCGTGACGCGCTCCGGGGCCTCCTCCGCGGGGTAGTGCCCGGCCTGCGGCAAGAGCTCGAACTGGTAGCGCGACGCCACCAGGGCGGCCGTGTCCTTCGACAGGGCGGCCCGGGACGCGGGTCGCAGCCCGTCGCGGCCGCCGTGCACCTGCAGGACCGGGAGCGGTCGGGTGCTCTCCTCGAGGGTCGCGTGGTAGCGACGGCCGTCGGGGCGGGGCCGTGACCGGACCATCCAGCGCAGCTGCTCCATCTGGCTGTGCGCCGCGAAGGGCACCCGCGCCGCGGACCGGTACATCGCCTCCGCGCGCGCGTCGAGCCAGCCCGGGACGCCACCCCACTCGCGCAGGAGCCGGGCCACCAGGTCGCCCTCCATGAGGGCCCGCTCCGGGAACGACGGCAGCTGCACGAACGCCAGCCGGCGCAGGGCCGACGGTCGGAGGGCGGTGCCGGGGTGCAGGCGGGTGTCCAGCGGGTGCGGGGCTGCCAGCGCAGCGACCCCGCGGACCCGGTCGGGGTGCAGGCCGGCCATCGCCCACGCGATCTCGCCGCCCGTGCCGCTGCCGACGACCACCGCGTCCGCGGCACCGAGGGACTGGATGACCCCCGCGACGTCGGCGGCCAGCGTCGGGACGTCGTAGCCCACCGGTGGCTTGTCGGAACCGCCCGTGCCGCGCACGTCCATGGCCGCCACCCGGTAGCCCGCGTCGGCGAGGGCGGGCAGCTGGTGGCGCCACGCCCACCAGAACTGCGGGATCCCGTGCAGGAGCACGACGAGCGGGGCGTCGCGGTCGTCGGGACCGGCGACGGCGACGTGGAACCGGGCGCCGTTCGCGGCCACGTAGCGGTGCTCCCACGGGCCGTCGACGAGGAGCGAGGCGGAGTCGACGGTGCTCATCGGAGCCGAACCTACCCGGTCCGGTCGGTGTCGCGTGAGGCCCGGGCGGCCACGTGCGCGTGGTGCCGGTCGCGCTGGTACAGGGCGACGCCGCCGAGGACGGCCGCGACCAGCGACGCGACGAGGACCGCGACGACGACGTGCTCGTCGTGCGGGCTGCCGGCGCCGAACGCGAGCTCGCCCACGAGCAGCGACACCGTGAAGCCGATCCCCCCGACGAGGCCGACCGCTCCGACGTCCGCCCAGCCGAGACCGGGGGCGAGCGCGGCACGCGTGAACCGGGCGACCAGCCACGTGGCCCCGAGGATGCCGAGCGGCTTGCCCACGACGAGCCCGAGGGCCACGCCCTGCGCGACCGGGTCGGCGAACGCGGTCGACAGCGTCCCGACGCTGAGGGTCACCCCCGCCGCGAACAGCGCGAACACGGGCACGGCGATCCCGGCGGACACGGGCCGCCACAGGTGCTCCCAGCGTTCCGCGAGCGACTCCGCCGGCAGGGTGTCGAGCCGGAGCGCCCGGCGGGTGGCCTCCGGTGTCGCCGGGACGACGAGCCCCAGCGCGACCCCGGCGATCGTCGCGTGCACGCCGGAGGCGTGGACGGCAGCCCACGCCACCACACCGAGCGGGACCAGCAGCCACCCGCTGACCCAGCCCCGCCGGACCAGGAGCGCGAACACGACGACGGTCGCGGCGCCCGCGGCCAGCCAGAGCGCGGAGACCGACTCGGTGTAGACCGCGCCGATGACGATGATCGCGAGCAGGTCGTCGACGACCGCGAGCGTGAGCAGGAACGCGCGCAACGCGTTCGGCAGGCTGCGCCCGGCGATCGCGAGGACCGCGACCGCGAACGCGATGTCGGTCGCCGTCGGGACCGCCCAGCCGCGCGCGACGCCGTCCGGCGAGGTCAGGTTGACGGCGAGGTAGAGCGCCGCGGGGACGAGCATGCCCCCGACCGCGGCGACGATGGGCACGACGGCCGTGCGCGGGTTGCGCAGCTCGCCCGCGACGATCTCCCGCTTGAGCTCGAGCCCGACCACGAAGAAGAAGATCGCGAGCAGCCCGTCGGTCGCCCAGGTGGCCAGCGTGAGGTCGAGGTGCAGTGCCGCGGGACCGACGACGGTGTCCGAGACAGCCGTGTACGACGCGGGCGCGAGGTTGGCCCACAGCAGGGCGACGACGGTGCCGGCGAGCAGCAGGGACCCGCCGACGCGTTCGCCGCGCAGGGTGTCGAGCAGGTTGCGCTCGGCGCCGGGGGAGAGGGCGGCGAACAGGCGGCGGGCGGGCGTGGGCACGAGGACCTCCGGGCAGGCTGGTGGGACTGCCGACCAGGCTTCCCGGCGCACCGGGGGACAGGTTACGCGTCCGCGGGCTCCGGGACCTCGTTGCGTCCGTCGACCGCACCGCGGCGGTCCTTGGGCGGGTCGAAGCGGTAGCCGACGTTGCGGACCGTGCCGATGAGCTGCTCGTGCTCGGGGCCGAGCTTGGCGCGGAGGCGTCGCACGTGCACGTCGACCGTCCGCGTGCCTCCGTAGTAGTCGTAGCCCCAGACCTCCTGCAGCAGCTGGGCGCGCGTGAACACACGGCCCGGGTGCTGGACCAGGTACTTGAGGAGCTCGAACTCCTTGTAGGTCAGGTCGAGCGGCCGGCCACGGAGCCGGGCCGTGTAGCCACCGGCGTCGATGGTGAGCTCGCCGGACGAGATCTCCTGCGGCGCGTCGTCGTACCCCGCGGTGGCGGCGCGCTCCATGACGAGCCGGAACCGCGTCTCGACCTCGGCCGGGTTCGCCGTCTCCAGGATGATGTCGTCCGCACCCCACTCGGCCGTGACGACCGTGAGGCCGCCCTCGGTGAGCACGAGGATGAGCGGGACGGTCAATCCCGTCGCGCGCAGCAGCCGACAGGTGGTCCTGGCCGTGACCAGGTCGCGCCGTGCGTCGAGCACGACGATGTCCGCGTCCGGTGCGTCCACGAGAGCCGACGGTTCGACGGGGAGCACACGGACGCGGTGGGACAACAGACCGAGGGCCGGGAGCACCTGGGCGGAGCCCCCGGACGCTGGAGTGAGCAGCAGCAGATCTGCCACCTGGGACCTCCCCGCGTGCGAGTGGGGGCAACGGTACCGCGCGACCCGAGCAGCCTGCGCCCGCGGCCCGGGTGATGGCGCGTCCGGCCGGTTCGCGCCGGCCGGACAGCGCCGAGATGCGACAATCGGCGGCGTGCTCCTCCCCTCCGTGCCGACCGCTCGCCCCTGCGTGACCCCGGTCGAGGGACGGTAGGACCCATGCAGCTCGCCACCAGGGCGGTCGTCACCGCCGTGCTCGCCGCCGCCGTGGCCGTGGCCGGCTACCTCGGCGGCCTGCCGCTGAGCGCCACCGCGGCGGTCCTCGCGCTCCTCTTCGCCCTCGGGTGGCCCGCGCTCGCGGGTCTGCCGTTCAAGCCCGGGTCCGCGGCCGTCGTCGCCCTCGGAGGCGTCGGGGCCGTCGCCGTCGTCCACCTCACCGTCACGCAGCCGTACCTGCGGGACCTGCCGGTCGTCTTCGCGGCCGCGATCCTGCTGGCGTTCCTCAACGAGCTGCTGCGCCGCGACGGCCGCACCCGGCTCGTCGAGTCGGTGTCCGGGACGGTCGCCGGCACGCTCGTCGCGGTCGCCGTGGCCGGGTGGGTCGCGATCGGCCGCACGCCCGGGGGCGAGCCGATCGTGGTCGTCGGGGCGCTCGCGCTGGCCGTCGGCTCGGTCGTCGTGGCGCTGCACCTGCAGCCCTGGGTCGGTGCGCTGGCCGCCGCGGGGGCAGCGGCTGCCGCGGGCACCCTGGGCGGTTTCCTGCTCCCGGCGATCGACCCGCTGGCAGGCGCCCTGCTGGGCCTGGCGGTCGGGGTGCTGGTCGCCACCCTGCACGCGCTGTTCGACCAGCTGCCGTCGCTCCAGCAGCGCTGGCCGTCGCTCGCGGCCGTGACCCTCCCGGTCACCGTCACCGGCATCCTCGTGTACGTCGTCGGACGCGTCCTGGTGGGCTGACGTGGACCGTGTCCTGCTCGTCCTCGCCCTCCTGGCCGTCGCGGCCGTGCTGGGCCTGTGGTGGCGCTCGCGCAACGGCCGCTACACCGCGGTCGACCCGGCGCTGCTCGTCGACGCCCCGGTCGACGTGGCCGACGACTCGCGCCTCACCGCCCGCGAGCTCGGTGCGCCGCTGGGCGCCCGGGCGACGTTCGTGCAGTTCTCCAGCGAGGTCTGCGCACCGTGCCGCCGGACCCACGCGGTCCTCGCGCAGCTCGTCGCCGAGCACGACGACCTCTCACACGTCGAGATGGACGTGGTCGAGCACCTGGGTCTCGTGCGACGCTTCGGCATCATGCGCACCCCGACCACGCTCCTGCTCGACGCCCGCGGCGTCGTGGTCGGGCGTCTGTCCGGTGCGACGGACCGTCGGCACGCGCTCGCCGCGCTCGACTCCTGTCCGGGCGGGGTCTCCGCAGCCTGAGCCGGCTCCCGGCGCGGGTGCGCAGCCCCCGGCCGATGGAACCCCTCATCCCTGCACGCCCCCTGGAGTCCCCATGAGCACGCCCGCCCGCACCGACGCCCCTGCCGGTATCGACCCCCGCGGCCCGCGCTTCGGCGCCGCCGTCAACCTCGTCCTGCTCGTCGCCGTCCTCCTGCTCGGCACCAGCCCGGCGGCCTACGTCGTCCTGGCCGTGATCGTCGCCGGCTTCGCGCTCGGCGCGTTCGGCGGCATCGGTCGCACCTGGCAGGGCTGGGTGTTCCGCACGGTCGTCCGCCCGCGCCTGGCGCCGCCGACCGAGCTCGAGGACCCCCGCCCGCCGACGTTCGCGCAGCTGGTCGGTCTGGTCATCACCGGTGCGGGGCTCGTCCTCGGGCTGGCCGGGGTGACGGCCGCCGTCCCGGTCGCGGCCGCGTTCGCGCTGGTCGCGGCGTTCCTCAACGCGGTGTTCGGGCTGTGCCTGGGGTGCGAGATGTACCTGCTCGGCCTGCGGCTGCGCGCCGGTCGCTCCGCCGCCTAGTAGACGAGCGCCTGGGCCCGCTCCGCCAGGGACTCCTCGACGAACACGGCGGCCCCGGCGATCCGGACGCCCGGCAGCACGTCGTCGGGACCGATGCCCCGGCGGGCGGCGCACTGCGTGCACACGGTGACGCGGCCGCCCTCGAGGACGACGTCCAGCAGCTCGCCCAGCGGGGTCGCGTGCTCGAGGACCAGGTCCGCGGCGCGCCCCGGCAGACCGAACCACGCCGACTCGCCCGTGAGCCACAGGCTGACGTCCGCACCGGCCGCGACGGCCGCCGCAGCGACCGCGAACGCCTGGTTGGTGGCCTCCGGACGCTCCGTGCCGGACGTGGTCTTGATCACGAGGGGACGTGGCGTAGGACTCATCGGAACAGGTTAGGGGTGAGTGCTCGTTAGGATCGTCGGCATGACTGGGCTCGAGATCTTCTTCATCGGCCTGCTGGTCGCGGCGACACTGGTGATCGGCTGGTTCTCCGTCTTCGTCGTGTACCGGCTCTACAAGGGCCAGCGCTGACATGCACTGATGCTGGGAGGCTCCATGTCGTTCGTCCTCGATCCCGAGGGTCTCGCCCCTGAGGTCTACCCGCTCGCGTGGCTCGTCGGCACGTGGCGCGGCGAGGGTGTCGTCGACTACCCCGGCATCGACGAGGCGACGTTCACGCAGGAGGTGGTCATCGCCAGCGACGGCGGACCGTACCTGTCGTACACGTCGACGATCCGGCTCGTCGTGGCGCCGTCCAGCACCGCGGCGCTCGAGGACGAGCCGCCCGCCCCCGTCTGGCAGACCGAGTCGGGCTACTGGCGGG
>NZ_BJWH01000036.1 GCF_007990265.1 Cellulomonas terrae | reverse complement strand
CGGGTGCGCCCACGGCCGCGAGCCAGCCGGTGGCCGCACCGGGGATCGACTCCGCGACCGCGGCCGCGAGCCGGGCGCCCTCGTCGCGGACCGCCGCACGGTCGAGCCCGGCGGTCGAGCCGACCGTCGCGAGGGCGTCCAGAGCAGCGGCGAGCGTCATGGTCGTTCCACCTGCGGGGTGTCGAGGCCGGCCTCCGGGGCCAGCGCGAGCGAGGAGCCGCCGAACTTCTCCGCGAGGAACGCACCGTGCGCCACGAGGGCGTTGGCGTCCTCGCGGGAGACGGCGTCGGAGATCTTGTCGAGCGTGACCCCGAGCAGGTCGAGCTGGTCGCACAGCACCATCAGCGAGGTCTTCCCCTTGGACACCACGCGGCGGTCGGCGAAGTCGCGCGGCAGCCGCAGGTACCCGCCGACGGCCTCGGGCAGGTAGGAGGTCGCGGTCGCGACGACGGTGTGCGCCTGCCGGCTGCCGGCGCCGAGGCGGTCGAGGCGCGGGGCCATGTCGTCGACGGTGCGGGTGATCCGCAGGACGCGCGCGGTCACCGCAGCCGGGACCTTGCCCGCGATCTGCTGCTCGACCTGGTGCGCGGACGCCAGGATCTCGGCCGTCGTCGGCACAGGAGGTGCCGCGGGGACGTCGGGCTCCTGACGCCGCCCCAGCAGGCGGTCGATCCAGCTCATCTGTGGCGCCTACCCGAGCCTGCGCCCACTCAGCTCGTGCCGAGGTCGAGCGAACCGCTGGCCACGTCCGTGGTGTCCGCACGCTTGACCCGGTCGAGGTAGGAGCGCGCCTTCGTCGTCTCGGTCTCGAGCACGCCGATGGTGGTCGCCATCGAGTCGAGCGCCTTGACCTTGAACGTGTCGATCGAGTCCATCGTCGCGTAGATGTCCGAGAACGCCTGCTGCAGCTGCGGCAGGCCGACGGTCGCCTGGGCGGCCTGCTCCTGGATGCCCGCGGACTGCTCCTTGAGCATCTTGGCGGTCGACGCGATGAGGCCGGTCGTCGTGGTGTTCAGGGCCGTGATCTGGTCGAGGACCAGCCGCTGGTTGTTCAGCGCCTGCGCGACGATGACCGCGGTCCGCAGGGCGGCGACCGTCGTGGTCGTGGCCCGGTCGACGCCCTTGATGAGCTCGATGTTGTTCTTGATGATGATGTCGATCGCCAGGTAGCCCTGGATGGAGACGGCCAGCTGCGTCAGCAGGTCCTGGTGCTTCTGCCGGACGTAGAACAGGACGTCCTCGCGCAGCGCCTTCGCCCGCGCGGGGTCGCTCGCGTCGAGCTCCGCGACCGTCGTGGCCAGGCGGGTGTCCAGCGACTCCGCGACGTAGATGTACTGGTGCAGGCGGGCCATCGTGTCCCAGAGGTGCTGCTTCTCCAGGTTGAGCGCCGCGTTGTCCTTGCGCAGCTCGTCCTGCCCGTTGTAGAGCGCACGGACGATGGCGTCGATCTGCTTCTGCGAGCTCTCGTAGCGGCGGAAGTAGTCGGTCAGCGAGTCGCCGAACGGGATGAGCCCGAGCAGCTTCTTGCCGATGGTGGCCTCGCTGGGGTCCAGGCTCTCGACGGTCTTGCGCAGGTCCAGCAGCGACTTGCTCACCTGCGACGTGCCGGACACGCCGCCCTCGCGGAGCTCCTTGACGGGCATCTGGAGCAGCCGGTTCGACGTGTCCGCGGCGGCGCGGATGTCGGCGTCGCCCATGAGGCGGATGTCGTCGGCCTTGCCGGCCATCTCGGGAGACCCGATCTGGGCGGCCATGAGCCCGTCGACGTACGCGTTGACCTTGGCGTCGAGGCCCGGCAGGGCAGCCTCGGGGATCTGCGGGGCCATCGCGGGGGCGGCCGTCGTCGCGACCGGAGCGACCGGGGCGGGCGCCTCCAGGGCGAACGCAGACTGAGGTGCGGGGGGCTGCAGGGGGGCTGCGTCGGTCATCGTCGTCCTTCAGTCCAGCTCGGCGCAGAGGGCGGTTCGCCCGCGTCCTCAATGGTCATCAACGAAGGTCATGGAATGGTCAAGTCGTCCTCACGCGGACACTAGCACGGGGGGTCGAGAGCGAGGCCGGTCCGCTCGACCGGGTGGCCGATTTCGCCTCTCGGCGAACGCGCGGAGCCCGCGTGGTGGAGGATGGACGACCGACGACGAGCACGGAGGCCCCCTGTGTCCACTGACGACCCGTTCGACCGCCCGTCCACCTCGGAGGGGAAGGCGCCCATCGACGAACGGCTCCGGCGCCTCGGCCTGGCCAAGGACCTGCAGCGCGCGATGGCGGCAGGGATCAGCAAGCTGCCCGTGAGCGACACCACGAAGAGCTCGCTGACGTCGAAGAGCGCCACCGCGGTCGTCGTCGTCGGCGAGACCGGCGTCGCGCTCGCCAAGGGTGCGGTCGAGGCGGGCAAGGGCGCCGTGAGTGCCGCGAAGGACGGCGGCGAGGCGTTCCAGCGGACCCGCCAGGAGCAGGCCACCGCCTCGTACGTGGTGCCGGAGCCTCCCGTCGACGTGACGAGCCGCCTGGAGCGGCTGAGCCAGCTGCACCGCGACGGTCACCTCGACGACGCCGAGTACGCGGAGGCCAAGGCGAAGGTCATCGCGGGCGACTAGACGCCGTCCGGCGGCTCAGCTGGTCGATCACGGCCCGCATCGACGCTCGCGCGGCGGCACTGCGCTCCTCAGCCGCCGCGCGGCGCACGTCGGGCAGCGACTGCACCGCGTCCAGCTGCTGCAGCCACGATGCCGCCGAGGCGCGCACGCCGGCCCTCCCGTGCGCCAGACCGCCGGTAGCGACCCTGACCGGGTTCCCGTGCCGCTCGATGACCTGTCGCGCGGCGGCGCGCGGCCGGGCGGCACCGTCCACTGCCACACGGGAGACCAGCGGGAGGTAGCGCGACGGCAGCACCGGCATCTGCTCGAGGATGCCGAGGGCGATCGTCAGCTCATGCGGCGTGGGCGTCACCTCGGGAACGGCCAGGCCGAGGGCGTCATCGAGCCGATCCGGCCGCTCGACGAACAACGGCCAGGCGAGTGCCGGGTCGGTAGGACGCAACGAGTGGGGCGAGAAGACGACGTGCGCAACGGCGTCGTACGGCCTCGCTACTCCGATGCGAGCCGAGGCATCCACCAGGACCCGCAGGTCGACCGCGAGCTCCCGATGGTGCCAGATGAGGCTGGGCGCGCCGAGCCCGCCACGGTCGGGCTCCGCCTCGAACCGCACCAGCTGCAGGGGTGTCAGTCCCGCCGCCAGCCTGGAGGCCACATCCGGGTTGCGCTGCAGATGTCGATGCAACGCGGGGTGGACGACGCCGGTCCCGGCGATGCCGCGAGCGGACTCGCGACAGTCCTCGAGAGTCACCGTCTCCAGCTCCGCGACGAGCGCCGCCTCGTGGTCGGCCCACCCCACCAGGTCCGTCCCGGGTGCCGGGGTCTGGTCGAACCGTGGGTCCCGCCGAGCCCGCTGCACCCGACGGCGACCTTCGCCGATCAGCTGGTTCAGGGCGTCGTAAAGCAGCTCGGCGAAGCCGTCCGGAGCGGGTTCGTCGGACCACGG
The DNA here is from genome assembly GCF_007990265.1 of Cellulomonas terrae. GTDB lineage: Bacteria > Actinomycetota > Actinomycetes > Actinomycetales > Cellulomonadaceae > Cellulomonas > Cellulomonas terrae. The sequence goes on along the minus strand of NZ_BJWH01000036.1, from coordinate 13,715 downwards.
CAGCACCGGCGGGACCGGGACGTCGGGATCAGCCCGGTGCCGGGCGCAGTCCAGGGTCCCGATGCCACCGCGGATCCACACCGGCGTCAGGCCCGACCTCGTCGCGGTGAGGGCATCCACGAGCAACTGACGCGAGTCCGCCCCGCCTCGCGCCTCCAGATGGGAGACGGCATCGCAGGCGACGGCGCTGCTCATGCTCCGGAGCGCACGCGCGATCCCCTCGCGCCACACAGCGGGGTCGGTACCGTCGGACGCGGCGTAGCCGGCCGCCCGGACGTCCGGCGAATCGTCGAGGACCATCGTCGCCCACGACAGATAGCGGACGTTCGACGCGGGTGAGCTCACGTCCGCTCATCGGCGCGGACGTGGCTCGGCTGAAGCGCCTACACCGGCGGGGTCTGCGCCCGGTGGGCCTCGACCGCGCGGTGCACGCTCCCGTGCAGGTGGTCCGCGCCCAGCCGGTCGACGACGCCGTCACGCGCGAGCGTGGCGCGCACGGACGGCTTGACCCGGGCCAGCCGGACCGTCACGCCGTGGTCCTGCGCGACGGCGAGGATCTCGTGCAGGGTCGCGGCGCCCTGGGCGTCGACGATGGTGATCGCCCCGCAGTCGATCACGATCGCCGACAGCCCGGGGTTCGCCTCGGCGACCTCGCGCACGCGGTCCTCCAGCGCGTCCGCCGTCGCGAAGAACAGCCCGCCGTCGATCCGGATCACCGCGATGTCCGGCTCCGCCTCGTCGTCCGGGTGCTCCCCGAGCTCGCGGAACACCTGCGTGCCCCGCTCCCGGACCATCAGCGGCAGGGACGGCCGGGTGGTCACGGAGACCAGCCACAGCAGCGACAGCCCGATCCCGACGAGCACCCCCGCCAGCACGCCGACGAGCACGGTGCTGACCAGCGCGACGATCGCGATCCAGAAGTCGAACCGCTGCACCCGGGCGAGCCGGCGCAGCGCGGCGACGTCCATCATCCCCATCACGACGGCCTCGATGATGATCGCCGCGAGCACGGCGGTCGGCAGACCGGAGAACAGCGGCGCCAGCAGCACCAGCGTGAGCAGCACCATCACGCCGGACGTCAGCGAGGCGACCGGCGAGCGCGCGCCGCTGCGGTCGTTCAGGGAGCTCGCGGACAGGCTCGTCGAGACGGGCATGCCCTGGAGCAGGCCCGCGCCGACGTTGGCGGCCCCCTGCGCGAACGACTCCTGGTCGATGTCGACGCGGTACCGGTGCCGGGCGGCGAACGTGCGCGCGTCCCCCGCGGTCTGCGAGAACCCGATCATCACGAGCGCCACGGAGGCCAGCGCGACGGTGGCGACGTTGTCCAGCAGCAGCGCGACGTCGGGCACCTCGACCCCCGGCAGCCCGCGGGGCACGTCGCCGACCAGGGCGACCCCGCGCTCCCCGAGGTCGAAGAGCCAGGTGGCGAGCAAGCCCCCGACGACGAGGACGAGCGCACCCGGCACCCGCGGCGCGACGCGGCGCAGCCCGAACACGGTCACCAGGGCGAGCACGCCGACGAGGACCGTCGCGCGGTTGACGTCGCCGAGCGTGCCCAGCCAGGACCAGAGCTCCTGCGGCGGCGTCGACCCCTCGGCGCTCGTCCCGGTGAGCTTGGGCAGCTCCCCGACGACGACGTCGATCGCCGCCCCGAAGAGGAACCCCGTGACGACCGCGCGGGACAGGAACTGCGCGATCCAGCCCATCCTGGCCACGGCGAGGACGAGGAACACGACACCGGACACGAGCGTGATCCCGGCGACGAACGGCGCCACCTGCGCCCCGGTGAGCCCGACCGCGAGCACGGCGCTCGCGGCGACGGCCGCCAGCCCGGAGCTGGGACCGGTCGAGATCTGCCGGCTGGTCCCGAAGATCGCGTAGAGGATCGCCCCGGCCGCGGCGGCGTACAGGCCGTTCTGCAGCGGGACCCCGGCGATCCCCGCGTACCCGAGGTTCTTGGGGACGATCAGCGCGGCGACGGCGACGCCGGCCGCCACGTCGGTCCGCAACCACCGCCGGTCGTAGGTGCGCAGCGCGTCCACGATCGGCACCCGGTTCGACCAGCGGCGACGCTGCGTACCCATCTCCGGACCATATCGAGGGGCAGACTCCCGACGAGTACGTTCTCCCGGTGAGCTTCGAGCCCCCGCGCCCTGCCACCGCGGCCGACGTCGACGACATCCACGCGCTGCGCCGGTCCCTGGAGGACTGGATGGCCGCGCACGGCACGGTGCAGTGGCCGCAGGGGTCGCTGCCCCGCGAGCGCGTCGCCACCCAGGTCGACGCGGGCGAGTGGCACGTGGTCCGCGACGACGAGCTCGGTCTCGTCGGCACCGTCCGGCTGCTCTGGACCGATCCCGACTTCTGGGGCGACGACCCGACGCCGGCCGTCTACGTGCACGGGCTCATGGTCGACCGACGGGCGGCCGGCCACGGGCTCGGCACGGCGCTGCTCGACTGGGCGGCCGCCCGGGGGCGCGACGCCGGCGTGGACCTGTTCCGGCTCGACTGCCGGACCACCAACCCCGTCCTGCGCACCTACTACGAGGGGTACGGGTTCCGGGCGGTCGGGCAGCGGGACTTCGCCGACTTCTCGTGCACGCTGCTGGAGCGCTCCCTACGTTAGGAGGATGCAGCGGACGTATCCCCACGGAGTGACCTCGTGGGTCGACCTCGAGCAGGCCGACGTCGAGGCAGCACGGGAGTTCTACGGAGCGGTCCTCGGCTGGACGTTCCACGACGCGGCACCGCTCGACGCACCGGACCGCTACGTGATCGCGCAGGTGGACGGGCTGGACGTGGCCGGGATCGGCAGCGGCAGCGGGTCCGGCTGGCAGACCTACGTCGCCGTCGACGAGCTCGAGCCCGTGCTCGACGCGGTCGAGGCTGCCGGCGGGACGGTCACGACCCGGCCGACCGTGGCCGGCGACGGGGGGACGTGGGCAGAGATCGCCGACCCGTCCGGCGCGGTCCTGCGCCTCTGGCGCCCGGAGCGTCGGCTGGGCGCGCAGCTCGTCAACGCCCCCGGCACGTGGAACTTCAGCGACCTGCACGCCGACGACCCCGCCACCGGCTTCTACGAGGCGGTGCTCGGGTGGGAGTTCACCGACGCGGGGTTCGCCACGATGATCCGGGTGCCCGGGTACGGCGACCACCTGGCCGCGACCACCGACCCGGACCTGTACGAGCGTCAGGAGAGCGTCTCCGTCCCGGAGGGGTTCTCCGACGCGATCGGCTGGCTCGCTCCGGCGGACGCCGGCCGGCCGGCGCACTGGCACGTGACGTTCGCGGTCGCCGACCGGGACGAGACCGTGGCGCTGGCGACGCGGCACGGCGGCGAGGTGCTCGGCTCCGAGGACGGCGAGTGGGCACGCACGGCGACGATCCGGGACCCGCAGGGCGCGGTGTTCACCGCGAGCCAGTTCACTCCCCCGCAGTGAAGCGGAGAGCGAGCTCCGCCTGGATCCGGACGTGCCGCTCCAGGAACGCCCGCTCGTCGAGCCGCTTGCGCCGCAGCCAGCCGGTGACCTCGTCGTTGCACTTGCTCGCGTTGCAGGACGCGCACGCCGGGGCGATGTTCCCGAGCGTGTAGCGCCCACCGCGCGAGATCGGCTGCACGCAGTCGCGCTGCAGCGGCCTGTCCGTGACCCCGCAGTACGCGCAGCCACCCCATGCGGTGGTCAGCGCCACCCACTGCTCGGGGAGCAGGTCGTGCTCGACGGCCGCCATGCGCCGCTGGCGGCGGCGGGCGTACCGCGCCTGGCGGGTGCTCTTGGCGGGCATGGTCCGAGGGTAGCCAGGCCGCCCGCCCGGGCGTCGTCGCCACCCCGGGTCGGTGATCCCGGCCACATCCGGGCTGTGCGCAGGGCCTTGACCAGCACGGTCGCGTCGCTCCGCGGGGGAAGGGACCAACGTCCCTAGGTCCTTGTCATGGACGCCTGTCCAATTGACATAACGACGCGAGCCGTCAGCCCTCGCAGACCCACACCGTCCACGCGGACAGAGCACCCAGGAGCAGCACCGATGACCAGACCCTCCTATACCGTCCGTCGCGCAGCGGCGCTCGCCGCCGCGCCCGTCGCGATCCTCGCCGCGGGCGCGCTCGTGTGGCAGAGCTCGTCAGCCGCGTTCACATCGACCACGCGCAACGCGGGCAACGAGTGGAGCACCGGCCAGGTCAACCTGACCGACGACGACGCAGGCCGCGCCGGCTTCGACGTCACCAACCTGCTTCCCGGGCAGTCAGGCGAGCGTTGCCTCGTCGTGAAGTCCAGCTCGACCGTCGCAGGCGAGGTCCGCGCGTACACCCAGAACCTCACCTCGTCGAACCCCCTGCTCGCGGACCGGATCACGTTCCAGGTCGAGAAGGGCACCGGCGGCAACTTCGACAGCTGCACCGGTTTCGTCGCCGACCCGGGCGCGCTGCCGCCTGCCACGCTCACCCTCCTGTCCACCATCAACAAGGACTACGCGAGCGGCGGCGGACGCTGGACCACCACCGGCACGCCCGGTGAGACCAAGACCTACCGCGGCTCGTGGAACTTCGACACGACCGGCCTGACGCAGCAGCAGATCGACTCGCTGCAGGGCGCGCAGGTGTCCGTCGACCTGGTGTGGGAGCTGCAGAACACGTGACCACCGTCGACGCCCTGAGCGCGTCGCGCACCGAGCGCGACGCCTCAGCGAGCGTCCGGACCGGGCGGCACAGCGCTCGCTCAGCCGTCCTCGACAGGGACGGCTGGGCAGTGCTCGTCCTGGGGACGGTCGCTCGGTCCTACCTCGTCCTGATCGTCTCCCTGACGCTCATCGCCGGCCTTCCGGTCGCGTTCGGCTGGATCGGGTCCGTCGTCCAGTCGGGGTCGATGCGGCCCGCCATCACGGCCGGTGACGTCGTGCTGTCGACGCCGCTGCCCGACTCCGAGCCGATGCCGCTCGGCTCCGTGGTGCAGTTCAGCGCCCCGGCCGCCGGGGGCGGCGAGCAGCAGGTCGTGCACCGCATCGTGGCCCCCGGCGACCAGCAGGGCGAGTGGATCACCCGGGGCGACGCGAACGCCGACCAGGACAGCACCACCCTGACCCGCGAGAAGGTCACCGGCCAGGGCCGCCTGCTGGTCCGGTGGGTGGGCCTGCCCAGCCTCTGGCTCAGCACGGGCAACACCGCAGCGCTGGCCCTCTGGCTGTCGGCGACGCTGGCCGCCGTCGCGCTCGCCGTGTGGTCGTGGCCGGGCGACGAGCGCGAGCGCCGCCCCGCCCGCGACCGCTCGACCGTCACGTGGCGCAAGCCGTTGGTCCTGACCGTCGCCGTGCTGGCCGCCGGCACGATGGCGATCGGACCGGAGCACGCCTCCGCCGCGTTCACCGCGAGCACGTCGTCGCCCGCCAACACGTTCCGCGTCGGCTCCTGGTCCGTCCTGTCCCTGGGCCGCGCGAGCACGTACGCGATCCTCGCGGCGACGCGCATCAGCAACGCCGACAGCCACAGCACGGTCCTCGGCAGCATCGCCGTCTCCCCCGGGACGAGCCTCTCGGGGATCAAGGCGGCCGAGGTGACCGGCAGCATCGACCTGAACACCCCGGGCGCCGTGAACGCGAGGGCCGACGCCCTGGCCCTCCAGCGGGCGATCGCCGCACGTCCCACCACCGGCCCGGCTCCGGCGAGCCTTGCCGGCAGGCTCACGCCGGGCACGTGGCGCACCGCGACGCCGGTGCAGATCGACGGCACGCTCACCCTCGACGCGGGCGGCGACCCGAGCGCGGTCTTCGTCGTCTCCGCAGCGGCGCTCACCTTCGGGCAGGGCGCCTCGGTCGTCCTGATCAACGGCGCGTCGCCCGACAAGGTCTTCTTCGTCAGCGAGTCGACGACCGTCGTCTCCGGCGGGGCCACGCTGCGCGGCGTCCTGCTCGCGCAGTCGGACGTCCGCGTCGACCGGGGAACGACGCTCACCGGGCGGATCGTCTCCCTGCAGGGTGCCGTGGACCTCAAGAACGCGACCGTCACCCAGCCGTGACGGCGGCGGTCAGCCGTCGAGGTCGCCCGGGACGAGCGCGAGCGCCGGCGTCTCGCACTCGAGGGCCAGGAGCAGCCCCGCCCAGCCCCCGGTGAGCACGTCGACCGGCTCGGGTGGGCGCGCATGTGCGCGCAGCCGGTCCGCGATCTCCCGGGCCACCCGCAGCGGTCCCGGCCGACCGGTCCGCGCGTGCGCGGCGAGCGCGCGGTGGGCGCGGGCGAGCGGGCTGCGCGGGTGGGGTGCGGGCGGCGCGGCGTGGCCGGCGCGGCTCGCCCAGACGAGCGCGAGGTCGTACGCGAACGGGTCGCCGGTGAGGATCGCGACCCGGCCGGCGAACCAGGCGACGTGCGCCGCCCGGGCGTCGTCGGCGGTGGCCCACACCGGCCCGGTGACGTCGAGCGCGGCCAGGGCGTCGCCGAGGTCCGGCGCACCCGTGCGCGGTCGCACGGCCGCCCCGACGAAGGCGTCCCGCAGCGCCCGCACCGACCGGTACCGACGACGGGGATCCGCGGACAGCGCGCGGCGCAGGACCCGCTCCCCCGCCGGCCACGGCGTCGCCCCGACCGCGACGAAGGGGCGCGGCCGGTCCTCGACGATCCGCCGCAGGGCCTCGTCCCGCTCGCACGCGAGGTCCAGGTGGGCGGCACCGGTCAGCAGCCGGTAGACCACGGCCGCGACCGCGTACTGCTCCGCGGCCGCGTCCAAGGCGGGCGTCGGTGCTCCGGTCCGCAGCGCCGCCGCGGTGGCCGGGTCGAGGTACTCGCCCCCACCGGGACGCGGGGGCGCCTCGCCCCCGGTGCCGGCCAGACCGAAGTCGATCAGCGCGACGGTGCTGTCGGCGCCGACGAGCACGTTCCCCGGGTGGACGTCACCGTGCAGGACGCCGCGCTCGTGCAGGGCGACGTAGGCGTCGAGCACGGCCGTCGCGATCCGGCGGCGCCCGTCGGCGTCGGCCACCAGCGTCGCCAGGTCGGCAGGGTCGCCGTCGACCTCGTCGAGCACGAGCGTCCCCCCGGTCGACGACCGCTCGTGCCACACGAGGCGGGGTGCGACGGAGCCGTCGAGCCTGCTCAGCGCGGCGAGCTCGCGGGACACGAGTCCCGGGCCCTGGTGCTCGTCGTCGACGACCTTCACGACGACCCGCGTCCCGTCCGCCAGCACCGCGCGCCAGATCTCGCTGTCCCGCAGCACCCGGATGCGCCCGGTGATCGTCGCGGGTCCGACCACCTCACCGACCCGGTGCCGGTCCTCCAGGGAGCGTGCCGGCGCCGTGCCGTCCGCGACGAGGATGTCGGTGCGGGTCAGGGCGACCAGGACGCCGAACGCCTCGTCGAGCGTGACCATCGGGTCGGTACCGGCGTCCGCGCTGTACGCGAGGACCGCGTCGACCAGCGTCGACGGCTCCCGGAAGCGCTCCAGCAGCGCCATCGCGTCGCTGGAGATCAGCTGGGGCGGGACGCGGCTGCCGCGCCGCGCGACGAGCACCTCGTGCTGGTCCGGCATCGGCACCGCCTCGACGTCGGTGTGCAGCAGGTACCGCACCTCGGGGGCGCTCATGCCAGGACCTGCCTGTGCGTGCCGGGGCGCCAGGTCACCACGTCGTACGCGTCCGCGAGCGCGTCCAGCGCCGCGTCGGCGACGGCTCCGGGCGGGGCGTCCGGGCCCAGCCGGGTGCGGTGCTCGTCGAGGGCCCCCGCCACCGCGCGGGACACCACGGCCCGCCAGCTCTCGCGGTCCCGGTCCTGCCCCCGGGACACGATGCCCGTCGCGCCGACCTGCCACGTGAAGGGCACGCCCTGCGCGTCGAGCCCGTCGAGGGCGTGCGCGAGGGCGGCGGCGACGGCGTCGGCCCGCGCTGCCGAGGGGAGGTAGAGCACGATCTTGTCCGCCCGGTGCAGGCCGGCCGCGTCGGCACCGACCTTCCACGACGGCACGTCGAGGGCGGTCGCGGTTGCGAAGACGACCGGCAGCGCCACGGGCAGGCACGCGACCGTGGGGCTCACGTAGACCTTGTGCACCTGCGCGGACGTGTCGACCCCGGGGGTGGTCCACCCGTTCCAGTGCTCGGCGCGGGACCGGTCGTACCGGTCGATCCCTGGTGCCGACCGCTCCGCCAGGGCGACCAGGTGGTGCGGCCAGCGGGGGTCCCGGCGCGGGTCGGCGGCGATCCCGCCGGACCGGTAGAGGACGGCGGCGAGCTCGTCGGTGCCCACCCGCCCGGCGAGCGCCGCCGCACGGACGACCACCGTGCGGGTCATCCGGGCGAGGCGACCGCCGGACGGCTGGGACATGGTCAGCCCTTGAGCACGGACTGGGCGTACGCGATGTCCTCCGCGGTGCCCTGGAGGCCGTCGATCGTCTGCTCGACCGCCCGCAGGCTCGCGGCGAGGCTCTCCCGCACGACGTGCAGGTCCGCCTCCGAGAGGCGCCCGGCCGGGTTCACGACCGGGGTGAGCCACGACGGGATCGTGTAGAGCGTGTTCTCGTCGCTGGGCAGGAAGACGCCGCCCCCGCCCCCGCCGGAACGGATCTGGGCGATCTGCGGCGACAGTGCCGCGATGTGGATGATCGGCGACGTCTCGGGGATCGTCGGCGGGTTGGTCAGCTTGTCGTGCCACTGGAACTTCGGTACGCGCTGCACGTACAGGTCCTTCACGTAGAAACCCATGGCTCCCCCTCCAGAGGTCTGACGCCGCGCGGCGCCAGGTCGGACGGCCCGGGCCGGGCCGCTCGCACGGGAGGAGAGGTGGGGACGACGACGTGATACGGACATACCGGGTGTATCGGGCGTAGCGTGCTGGTCTCCTCGAGGGTGCGCCCATCAGGGGACGCCCCGATCCCACGGAGCACACCATGCGAACGACCTCCGTCCTGGCCACCGCCGCCCTCGTCGGCACGGCCGTCCTCGTCGCCACGCCCGCGAGCGCCGCACCGCTGGTCTGCGGCTCGACCGTCACCGTCAGCACGTCGCTCACCACCGACCTGACGTGCACCGGTCCCGCGCCCGCCCTGACCCTCGGGGCCGGCGTCACCCTCAACCTCAAGGGCCACACGGTGAGCGGGCCAGGCACCGGGGTCGGCATCCTCGTCCCGCAGGACGGGGACGTCGTGATCCGCAACGGCACGCTCACCGGGTGGTCCGCGGGGGTCGACACCGGCGGGCCCGTCGACGAGCCGCGGACGGGCACGGTCGCGGTCGACCGGCTCACGGTGACCGACAGCGGGACGGGCGTCGACGCGTCCGGGGAGCTGCCGTTCTCCGGGGGCAAGGCCACGACCGTCACGCGCAGCCGGTTCGAGCGCGTCGGCACGGGCATCGACGCCTCGTGGTTCGCCGACGTGTGGGTCAGCGCCTCGACGTTCAGCGACGCGACCGTCGGTCTGCGGGTGGACACCTCGTTCGCCGACGTCTCGGGCTCGACGTTCCGCCGCAACGGGACCGCGATCGCCGCGACCGAGGGTGCCGTCGACGTGCACGGCTCGTCGTTCGTCGACAACACCGCGGGCGTCCGCCTCTTCTTCATGGGCGCCGCCACGGTGGACGCGAGCACCTTCCGCGGCAACGACGTCGCGGTGGACGCAGGCGGGTTCGTCCCGCAGCTGGTCCTGACGGGCAACACCTTCACGACGAACACCGAGGCGGTGGAGCTCGGCGACGTCGACGGCACGATCAGCTCGAACGTGTTCCGTCGGAACGGCTCGGGGGTGCACGGACAGTCCACCGCGACCACGAGCCTCGTCGTGCAGGGCAACGTCCTGCACCGCAACGGTGACGCGATCGTCTTCGACGCGGCCGACGCGAACACGTCGCTCGGTGGGAACACCGCGACCCGGAACAGCGGCTGGGGCATCTACGCGCCGGGCGTCACCGACCTCGGGGGCAACGCGGCGAGCGGCAACGGGAACAGCCCGCAGTGCGTGGGAGTCTCCTGCTCCTGAGCGCTCAGCTCCGGGTGGGGACGCACACGACCCCGGTGCACTGCGGCTCGCGGCCGTTGCCCCTGGCGACGTTGCCGCCGAGGTCCGTGGCGCCGGGCGCGTTGATGCCCCACCCGGAGTTGCGCAGCGCCCGGTTGTCGCCGAGGGAGACCGCGGCACCGTCCTCGGTGACGATGCCGTCGCCGTTGCGGACGAGGGTGTTGCCGACGATCTGCGCCGGCCCGTCCCAGATCCCGCCGCTCGGTGCGGACGCCGTGATGCCGACGACGTTGCCCCGGAACGTGTTGCCGACGACGTTGCCGGGCAGCGAGCCCAGGTTCACCGCGACGTCGTTGCCCACGAAGGTGTTGCCCTCGGCGGTGACGAACGTCCACCCGCTCGGCGAGACGACCTCCTCGGAGCCCGAGACGGTGTTCCGGAGCAGCGTCAGGTTCGCGATGCCGACGAACCCCGTGAGCCGGCGGTTGTCGACGAGGGTGCTGTCGGTGATCACCGCCCGGCCGCCGTCGGAGATCGCCGAGATGACCACGTCGTTGCGGACCAGCCGGGAGTGCGTGACGTTCACGTCCGCGAACCGCTCCATCGCGAAGACCGTCGTGTTGTCCGTGACCTTCGAGCGGTCGACGACGACCGGTCCGCCCCAGTCGTTGGCGCGCGCGACCGTGCCGTTGCCGTCGATCCGCAGGCCGGTCAGCGTCACGTCCCACGCGAACGCGTCCGACGCGTTCTGCACGACCGTCCCGAACCCGGTGACCCGCCCGTGGCGCACCACGAACGGGAACACGTCCATCTCGGTGGCCTGCACGGCGAACGCGACGTCACCGCCGCGCAGGGTGTGACCGCGCAGGTCGAGCGTCGCGGGCGGGACGACGGTGAACGCGACCCCGGGGCACGTGAGGTTCCGGGCGAGGTAGCGGTCCCCCGTCAGGACGTCCCCGCACCGCACGGCCGTCCCGGGCGGTGCGGCGTGGGCGGGGAGCCCGAGCCCCAGCACCGCGGCGGCGAGCAGAGCGGTCAGGACGGAACGCGCGACGAGCCTCATGGCAACCTCCGGTCGACACCCGGCGCCCGGTGACCGAGCTCGCGCGCCGGTCGGATTTGTCCATGCTTGCCCCCATTCCGCCGGTCCGGCAAGGCGTTCGTCGGGCACGCGATGACGTCCGGTCGGGTGAACCTCGCAAAACCCCCACGTGACCAGGGCGACAGCCGATACGTTTCGTCCGCGCCGGCCTGTCATGGGGCGCTCGACCTCCAAGGAGTCCAGGCATGACCTCGTCCCCGTCCCGAACCGCCGCCCGGCGGGTCGCCGCGTTCCTCACCGCGTTCGTGATGCTCCTGGGCCTGGGCGCGCTGGCGCCGGCGGGCGCGCTCGCCGACGACCTCGGGCCCTGGACGATCTCCGGGACCGTCACCGACGACACCGGCGCGCCTGCCGTGGGGGTCGCGGTCGAGGTCTCGCCGTTCCCCGGGTGGGGCAGCTACGTCACGGACGAGTCTGGCCACTACGCGGTCCCGATCACGGTGGCGGGCACGTACACGGTGTTCTTCCGGCCGCCGGCAGGCAGCCCGCTCCTCGCCGAGGCCTACGACGACGCCGCGCCGTGGAACCCGACGAGGATCACGGTCGGTTCGGTCGACATCACCGGTGTCGACGCGGTCCTCGAGCGTGCCGGCTCCCTCTCCGGACGCGTCGTCGACACCGACGGCGACCCGATCGCCGCCGTCCAGGTCCAGCTCCAGTCGGCAGCCTTCCAGATGGCCTACGTCACGACCGGTGCCGACGGCACGTACACCGCCGCCGACCTGCGCCCGGGCAGTTGGCGCGTCGGATTCGAGCCGCCCGCGGGCTCGCCGTTCGTGGCCGAGCTGTACGACGACGCGCGCACCTACGAGACGCAGACGGTCGTGCCCCTGGCGTCCGGCCAGGCGGCGTCGCTCAACGACGCCGTGCTCGCTCGTGGCAACACGATCTCGGGCCGGATCCTCGCGCCCGACGGCACCCCGCGCGCGGGCATCGAGGTGTACGCGTCGACGGAGGCCGGCGGCGGTCGCGGGGGCTCGACGGGAGCCGACGGGACGTACGCGATCACCGGACTGGCCGACGGCGACTACACCGTGTCCGCGCAGTCGGACTGGGCCGACAACCTGGTCGGCGTCGCGTACCCGGGCACCACGAGGTGGCAGGACGCGGAGCTCGTGCACGTCGCCGGCGCCACGACCGTGCAGCTCGACGACCTGACGCTCCTCGCGGGCGCGACCGTCACCGGGACCGTGTACGGCCCCGACGGTGCACCGCTCGCGAACGCGAACGTGCGAGCCTGGTCGCTCGACGGCGAGAACGGTGCGACGACCGGCAGCGACGGCTCGTTCTCGATCAACCTGCTGCCCCCGGGCAGCTACCGCGTCGCCGCCTCGGCGTTCCTCGCCCCGATCGTGCGGACGTTCTACGCCCCCACCCCCGGCGTGACGCGGCCGAGCCTGGCCACGCCGGTCGTGCTGGCCGAGGGGGACAGCGTCGGGGACATCGACATCCACCCGGGCGCGAAGGGCTCGGCGACCGCCACGATCGTCGCGACGGCCGCGCACCCGCCGGTGCTCGGCGAGCCCTTCACCATCGACGTGACCGTGACCGGCAGCGAGGGTGTCCCGACGGGCTCGCTGTGGGTGGGCACCTCCTTCGTCGGGGAGACCTCGTTCGCCGACGCCGAGCTCGACGCCGACGGGCACGCCACGGTGACCTTCGACGCGGTCGACCTCGGCACGTACCCCTGGGTCGACGTCAACTACGTCGGGGACGCCACGTACGGCTCGACGGCCACCGTGGTCGACTACGTCCCCGGCGCCGCCGCACCCGCCATCACCTCCCTCGCACCCGCGACCGGCACGGTCCTCGGCGGCGAGCAGGTGACGATCACCGGCACCGGGTTCGGCCCGGACAGCACCGTGACGTTCGGTGGGGTCGCCGCGACCGTCGCGGTCGAGGCGCCGACCACCCTCGTCGCGACGGCGCCCGCGCACGCCGCCGGGCCGGTCGACGTGGTCGTGACCACGCAGGGCCAGGCGAGCGCACCGGCCACCTACACCTACGAGAAGGTCGCGACGAGCCTGGCGCTGACCGGTCCGACCGGCTCGACGGCCGCCGGGGCGCCCGCCGCGTTCACCGCGACGGTCACCGGCGCGGCGACGCCGACCGGCTCCGTGTCGTTCGTCGTCGACGGCGGCGAACCGGTCGTCGTCCCGCTCGTCGACGGGTCCGCGGTGCTGAGCACGTCGACCTTGGCCGCCGGCGCCCACACCGTCACGGCGACCTTCGCCGGTGACGACACCCACGGCCCCTCGTCCGCGCAGGTCGGCCACACCGTGACGGCACCGCCGGCCGGCACGCTCCCCGTGGTGAAGAGCGCCCTGCCGAACGTCGGCCTGACGACCGGCGGCACGCTCACCGTGCTGACCGGCAAGAACTTCGTCGCCGGCCGGACGACCGTCTCGTTCGGCTCGGTCACCACGAGCAAGGTCACGGTCCTGAGCGGCTCGCTGCTCGCCGTGGTCGTGCCGAAGCACGGCGCGGGAGCCGTCCGCGTCACGGTGACCACACCCGCGGGCCGCTCGACGACCTCGGCGTCGTTCACCTATCTCTCGCCGCGCGGGCCGAGCCGGAGCTGACCTCCGCTCAGGACCGCGCCGGCAGGACGCAGAACTCGTTCCCGGACGGGTCTGCGTAGAGCCGCCACGGCAGGCCGCGAGCCCACTGCGGGTGGAGCTCGCGGC
>NZ_BJWH01000035.1 GCF_007990265.1 Cellulomonas terrae | reverse complement strand
GGCTGGCTCGCGGCCGTGGGCGCACCCGACGCGACGTTCGGGGCGTTCTTCGCGGCGGCCTCCAGCGCGCGCCGCTGGCGCACGGCGCCGACCGACCTGCTGACCGGCCTCGTCGGCACTCCGCACGCCGAGCCGTACGCGGTGGCGCTCGCGGAGGTGGTGTCCGCGGCGTGCGACCTCGGTCCCGCCCCGATCGACGTCATCGCGCGGGCCTCGTCCACGGCCGCGGTCCAGCGCGCCGCGGTCCACGGTCCGGTCCCGACGACGTCCCCCGAGCCACCGTCCGCGTTCGACCTGCCGCGCGTCGACCCGTCGATGTTCGACCTGTCCGCCCTCGCCCTCCCGCCGATGGGCGAGGAGAGCCTGGTCCCGGTCCACGGTGGCGACCGCCCGGCGCCGCAGACGATGCCCGTCGGCACGACGTTCGTGCCCGAGGAGAAGCCCGCCAAGTCCCTGGAGGAGCTCCTCGCCGAGCTCGACGCGCTCGTCGGCCTGAACCGGGTGAAGGCCGAGATCCGGCAGCAGACGCAGCTCCTGCGCGTCGAGCGCCTGCGCACCGAGGCCGGGCTGACCGCGCCGACCCTGACCCGGCACCTCGTGTTCCTGGGCAACCCCGGGACCGGCAAGACGACGGTCGCGCGCCTGGTCGCGGGGATCTACCGGGCGCTCGGGCTGCTGTCGAAGGGGCACCTGGTCGAGGTCGACCGGTCCGAGCTCGTCGCCGGGTATCTCGGGCAGACGGCCGTGAAGACGTCGGAGGTCGTCGCGACCGCCCTCGGTGGCGTGCTGTTCGTCGACGAGGCCTACGGCCTGGCCGAGGACCAGTACGGCGCGGAGGCCGTGAACACCCTCGTCAAGGACATGGAGGACCACCGCGACGACCTCGTGGTGATCGTCGCGGGCTACCCCGGGCCGATGGCGACGTTCCTCGCGACCAACCCCGGGCTGGAGAGCCGGTTCTCCACGACCGTCGAGTTCGACGACTACACCGACACCGAGCTGCGCGAGATCTTCGCCCGCGCCGCGGCCAAGGCGGACTTCGAGCCGACCCCCGAGTGCCTGGCCCGGTTCGAGGAGCTGGCGTCGCTGCAGATCCGCGACGAGGGCTTCGGGAACGGCCGGTACGCGCGCAACGTGCTCGACCAGGCGATCACCAGGCACGCCTGGCGGCTCCGGGACGTTGAGCAACCGACGGTGGACCAGCTGCGGCTGATCCTCCCGGAGGACCTGGTCCCGGCGGCCGACGAGCCCGAGCCCGTCGCGGACGCCGAGCCCGTCGAGGACGAGCCCGAGCACGCAGAGCACGACCACATCGAGGAGTCCGCGTGACGCAGACCATCGCCCCGTACGCGGCGCCTCCGACCACCGCGACCGCCCCCGTGCACCGGACCGGCCTGCGCGGCGCGCTGAGCCGCACCCCCGGTCGCCTCCGCGTGGCCGGGGTCGTGTCGGTGCTCGCCGCCGCCGCGGTGGGCGTCATCGGCCTGAACGCCGGCCTCGCACAGTCGCAGGCACTGTCGGACGCCGACGCGGACACCCGGCAGCTCGTCGGCATCCAGGACGTCCGCAACGACCTCGTCGTCGCCGACGCGACGGCGACGAACGCGTTCCTGGTCGGCGGTCTCGAGCCGCCCGAGCAGCGCGCCCGGTACGACGAGGCCGTCGCGGCCGCCGCGAACGGGCTCGCGCAGCTGGCCGGGTCCAACGCCGCCGACGCCGAGCTGCTGGGCCAGGCGACCGCCGGGCTGACCACGTACACCGGGCTCGTCGAGCAGGCCCGCGCCAACAACCGGCAGGGATTCCCGGTCGGTGCCGCGTACCTCGACCAGGCGTCGTCGGTCCTGCGCACCGACGTCCTCCCGCAGCTCGACGAGCTCGTGCAGGCCAACAGCGACCGCGTCGACGCGTCGTTCGACTCGGTCGCGTCGGTGCCGTGGCTGCTCGCGCTCGGCATCCTCGCGCTCGCGGTGCTCGTCGTGATCCAGGTCTGGCTGGCCAAGCGCACGCACCGGCGCCTCAACGCCGGGCTGTTCTGGTCCACGGTCCTGGCGCTCGTCGCGACGGTCGCGGGAGCGTTCGTGCTCGGCTCCGCGGCTGCGGAGGCCGGTGACGCGCGGTCCGGTCCGTACGACGCGACGGTCTCCGTGTCACAGGCGTACTCGCTGGCCAACGACGCGAAGTCCCAGGAGTCGTTCACGCTCATCAAGCGCGGCTCCGGGGCGGTGTACGAGGAGCAGTTCGTGCTCAAGACCGACGAGGCGCGCGAGCTGCTCCAGCGCCCGACCGTCGACACCGCGCTCGTCGGCCTGCTGGACGACTGGGTCGCGTCGCACCAGGAGATCCGCGCGCTCGACGACGGCGGCAGGTGGGACGAGGCGGTGGCCCTCGCGATCAGCGAGGAACCGGGCGCCCCGAACGACCTGTTCCAGACGTTCTCGACGGCGGCGTCCAGCAGCCTGGAGGCCAGCGCCGAGCAGACGCACGACGCCCTGGCCGGCTCGGGCGGCTCGTCGGTCCTGGTCGGCTGGCTGATGCTCGTCGCCGGTGTGCTGGCGGCGGTCCTGTCCTGGCGCGGCATCTCGAAGCGAGTGGAGGAGTACCGGTGACCACGACACGTCCCCGCACCGCGCTCGGGGCGGTGATCGCGTCGCTCGCGCTGCTCGCCGGCTGCGCGGGTGCTCCTGCGGCCGCCCCGGAGACCAGGCAGGAGGCGGCGGCCCCGGCCGCCCTGCCGGCCGCGACGGTGTGCGACGACTCCTTCGAGTCGACGATGTCCTACGCCCCGGACGGCGGGCCGACGCCGAACGTCGACGCGATCCGCGCGCGCGGCGCCCTGCTGGTCGGCGTCTCGGCCGACACGCTGCTCATGGGATCGCGCAACCCGCTGTCGGGCCAGATCGAGGGGTTCGACATCGACATGCTCCAGGCGGTGTCGGCCGCGATCTTCGGTGACGCGAGGCCGTTGCAGTTCCGCGTCATCACGTCGGCCCAGCGGCTCGAGGTGCTGGAGAACCACGAGGTCGACCTGGTGGCCCGCACGTTCACCATGAACTGCGAGCGGTGGGAGACCATCGCGTTCTCGGCGGAGTACCTGACCGCAGGGCAGAAGGTGCTGGTCACGCGGGACTCGGACGCGCAGAGCATCGAGGACCTCGAGGCCCTCGGCGAGCAGCGCGTGTGCGCCCCGGAGGGGACCACGACGCTGGAGCGGCTCCAGGAGACGTACCCCGGCGTCGAGGCCGTCCCCGCCCCGACGCACACCGGCTGCCTGGTGCTGTTCCAGCAGGGCAAGGTCGACGCCATCACCGGCGACGACACGATCCTGGCGGGGTTCGTCGCGCAGGACCCGTACGCGAAGGTCGTCGGCGACGCGTTCAGCGCGGAGCCGTACGGCATCGGGGTCGCGGCGGACCAGGTGGACCTCGCGCGGTTCGTCAACGGCGTGCTCGACGCGGCGAAGGCGGACGGCACCTGGGCGGCGTCCTACGACCGCTGGTTGGAGGCGCTCGGCCCCGCACCCGTCCCGCCGGTCTCGGTGTACGGGCGGGTCCCCAGCCCGTGAGCGGACCTGACGCGCCCGAGGCGCCCGGCAGGCTCGGGGAGCCGATCCCCGCGCCCCAGCTGCTCCGCTACCTCAGCGGCCTGGAGGCGTGGTTGGCGCACCGCCGTGCGGAGCTGGACCGGCTGGACCAGGCCGCGCAGGCGTCCCCCGCCTCGGAGAGCTACACGGACGACGTGCTCCTCGCGCTGACGATGTGGCAGGCCATCCGGACGCGCACCGACGAGCTGGTCGCGGTGTGGGACTCGGGCCGGGCGGACGCGGTCGACCGGGAGAAGATGTCGCAGCTCGTCTGGGGTCGGCTGGACTCGGGCCTGGGCGCGGCGCTGGTGTCCCTCGTCGAGGCCGTGACGCTGTGCGACGCGATGATCTCCCAGGTCCGGGCACGCCTGTCGTTCGACCCGGACACCGCCGACCAGGCGGCCCGGCTGCGCGGTCTGCGCGCCGGTCTGGTGCGCGCCGAGGACCTGGCGGGTGTCGACACGGCCGCGCGCGAGCTCGTCGCGAGCCTGCGCGCCCGGGAGCAGAAGCTCGTCGCGCAGGCGGCCCGCGGCGCCGACATCTCCGGCCCGCTGGCCGAGCTCGAGGCCCGTGCGGCCCTCGTGGAGCGTGACCTCATCGTGCAGGTCTCGCAGCGGCGCACGCTGGAGAAGGGCCGGGCCGACGCTCGGGCGACGATGGCGGCCCTGGAGCTGCGCGAGCCGACGTTGCACCAGCTGGCCGAGCGGTGCCGCCGCGAGATCGCGCACCCGCCCCGGCTCGCGGTGCCGGACGTGTCCCGCCTGGGGGAGGTGCCGAGCACGCGCACCGAGCTCGACGCGTTCGTCGACCGGCTCGCGGCCGTCGGCCGCGCGTTCGACGCCGTCGCCGACGCCTACAGCGCGCCTCTGCGCGAGCGCGCGGAGCTGCGCTACCGGCTGGAGGGTGCGCGCGCCGCGGCGGACGCGAACGGCCGCAGCTCCTCGCCGACGGTCCGTTCCGGGTACGACGAGGCTCGCGAGGTCGTCGCCCGGACGCCCTGTGACATCACCCTGACCCGCTTCCTCGTGGAGCAGTACGAGTACCTCACCCGAGACCTGCCCACGGTGGGTCAGGAGGGACGACGATGATCGCCTGCACCGAACCGGGCTGCACCGGGACCTACGAGGACGGCTACTGCAACGTCTGCGGTTCCCCGCAGTCCGCGACAGCCGGAGGGGCCGCACCCGCGTCCGCCACCTCGCTCCTCGGGACGGGTGTGGCCCAGGCCGCCCCGGACCGCGGTGCCGCCGCCACCGACCCGGACGCCGAGCGTTCGACGCGCACCGGGCGGACCAGCTCGAGCCGGCTGGCGACGGCCGCGCTCGGGTCGGCGCGCACCGTAGCGGTCGGCGCGTCGCGGCCCACCCGTCGCGTCGGGACGTCCTCGACCCGCCTGCGCGGCGCGCGCCTGGGTGCGGGTCTCACGACCGTGCCGGCCGCCCCGGTGCAGGACCCGCTGCAGGCGGTCATGGCCGTCGCCGAGGTGCCGGAGCGCAAGCGCTTCTGCCCGGCGTGCGGCGCCGAGGTCGGACGGTCGCGGGACGGGCTGCCGGGCCGGACGGCGGGGTTCTGCCCGAAGTGCGGCAACCGCTTCGACTTCACGCCCTCGCTGAACCCCGGTGACGTGGTCGGCGGTCAGTACGAGGTGGTCGGCTGCCTGGCGCACGGTGGCCTCGGCTGGATCTACCTGGCGCGCGACCGCAACGTCTCGGGCCGCTGGGTGGTGCTCAAGGGTCTGCTCAACTCCGGTGACCCGGACGCGTACGCGGCGGCGATCTCCGAGCGGCAGTTCCTGGCGGAGGTCGAGCACCCGCTGATCGTCGAGATCTACAACTTCGCCATGCACGAGGGTGCCGGCTACACCGTCATGGAGTTCGTCGGCGGCCGGTCGCTCAAGCAGATCCTGCAGGACCGCCGGGAGGCGGCCGGGGGAGTGGTCACCCCGCTGCCGGTGGACCAGGCGCTCGCGTTCGTCCTGGAGATCCTGCCCGCGTTCGCGTACCTGCACGACGTGGGCCTGCTGTTCTGCGACTTCAAGCCGGACAACGTGATCCAGCAGGGCGACGCGGTCAAGCTCATCGACCTCGGCGGCGTGCGCCGGATCGACGACCTGCACTCGGCGATCTTCGGCACCGTCGGCTACCAGGCCCCCGAGGTGCCCGAGGTCGGCCCGTCGGTGGCGTCCGACATCTACACGATCGGACGCACGCTGGCGACGCTGGTGCTCGACTTCCGCGGCAACACCAGCACGTACGTGGCGTCGCTGCCCGCGGTGTCCGACACCCCGGTGTTCCAGACCTACGACTCGTTCTACCGGCTGCTCGCCAAGGCGTGCGCGCTCGACCCGTCGGACCGGTTCGCGACGGTCGACGAGCTGCGCGCCCAGGTCCTCGGTGTGCTGCGCGAGGTCGTCGCCACCGACCGCGGCCCGGGCAGCCCCGCCCTGCACTCGGCCGCGTCGGTCCTGTTCGAGGCGCCGACGTCCGACGAGGCCGGCCACCCGCTGGCGTGGGATCAGCTGCCCGCGCTCAAGGTCGACGCGAGCGACCCGGCCGCGAGCTGGCTGGCCGGGGTCAACGTGAGCGACCCGGTGCAGCGCATCGCGGCGCTGGCCGACGCGCCGCAGGAGACGGTCGAGGTGCGCCTGCGCCGGACCACCGCGGCGATCGAGGCCGGGCAGCAGGACATGGTCGACCGGACGATCGCGCAGATCCTCGAGGACGACCCGTGGGAGTGGCGGGCCGCCTGGCTGGGCGGGCTCGCGCAGCTGAGCACCAACGACCCGGTCGCGGCGCGTGCGTCGTTCAACGCCGTCTACGGCCAGGTGCCCGGCGAGCTGGCGCCGAAGCTCGCGCTGGCCACCGCGTGCGAGCTGAGCGGAGAGCCGGACATCGCGGAGTCGCTCTACATCATCTGCGCGCGCTCCGACGCGAACTACACCGCACCGGCCGCGTTCGGGCTGGCCCGCATCCGCCGGGCGCGCGGGGACCTGCGCGGGGCGCTCGCGGCGCTCGACCTGGTCACCCCCACCCGCAGCTCCTACGTGGACGCCCGCATGATGCGCGCGCAGCTCCTGGCGACGTCCAGCGGAGACCTCACGTCGCTGTCCGACGCGCTCGCGAGCGTCCAGACCGTGTCCATCGAGCCGCGCGTCCGGGCTGCGCTGCGGGTCGACGTGCTGAGCTCGGCGCTCGCGGTCGTGCTGGACAAGGGCCCCTCCACGGCCGTGCAGGTTGGGGGCGTGCCCGCGCAGGAGCCGGAGCTGCGCGACGCCCTGGAGGCGGCGCTGCGGGAGTCGGCGGTGCTGAACGAGAGCCACGACGAGCGGATCGCCCTGGTCGACCAGGCCAACGCGGTCCGCCGGTGGACCACGTGGTGACCTGCGCGGCGTGCGGCACGATCGCCGAGGACGGCTCGACGTTCTGCGAGCACTGCGGTGCCCTCCTGGGCGCCCCGGCGCCGGCTCCGGTCGTGGTGGCAGCCGTCCCGGAGCCCCCCGAGGTCCCCGTCTGCCGGGCGTGCGGCGGCACGATCGCCGACGACGGGTACTGCGAGAGCTGCGGCGAGAAGGCCGTCTCCGAGCGGGACCACTGGAGCGAGCTCCCGTCCGCGCTGGTGGGTGGCGTCTGCGACCGCGGGCGGCGCAAGAGCCGCAACGAGGACGCGATGGCCCTCGCGCTCAGCGGTCCGACGGCCGTCCTCGTGGTCTGCGACGGGGTGTCGAACGTGCCGGACTCCGACATCGCGAGCCTCACCGCGGCGCGCGCCGCGCGGGACGTCCTGGTCACGGGCCCGGCGGGCAGCACGGTCGGTGCGTGGTCGGCGCTGCTGGTCACCGCGGCGGCGGCTGCCGACCAGGCCATCGCCGACGCCGTCGGAGACACCAGCGCGCGCGTCGAGCCGCCGTCGTGCACCTTCGTCGCCGCGGTCGTGGACGGGCCGACGGTCGTCGCCGGCTGGCTCGGGGACTCCCGGGTGTACTGGCTCCCCGACGAGGGCGACGCGCACCAGGTCAGCGTCGACGACTCGGCGGCGACCGAGATGATCGCGCGCGGCGTCCCGCGGGCCACGGCGGAGGCGTCGCGCGAGGGGCACGCCATCACCCGGTGGCTCGGGCCGGACGCCGAGACCGTGGTCCCCGGCACGGGCACCACGCGGGCGCAGGGACCCGGATGGGTGCTCGCCTGCTCGGACGGCCTGTGGAACTACTGCTCCGCGGCCGCCGACGTCGCCGACCTCGTGCACCGCACCGTCGCGCAGGTGGGGACCGCCCCCGACGTCGTCGCCGCGGAGCTGGTCCGCTGGGCGAACGAGCAGGGCGGGCACGACAACATCACCGCGGCGCTGGCCCGCGTCGCAGCACCCGTCGATACTGTCCACACCGACGAGACGGTGCCGGTCGACCCGGTACCGCCCGCAAGCTGATCGAGGAGCCACAGTGGCCGACTTCCGCACCGAGGTGTTCCAGAACGAGTTCCTCTCCGACGGTGCCACGGACGTGCACGCGATCGTCACCGTGACGAGCTCGGGCGCGGGCTCCGCGGTCAGCAGCTCCGGGGGCGTCGCGGAGATCGTCATCATCGACACCTCCGGGTCGATGAGCGGCCCGAACATCGACGCCGCCAAGTACGCGGCGCAGGTGGCGGTCGACCAGATCGCCGACGGCACGTGGTTCTCGATCATCGGCGGCAGCCACGTCGCCAACCGGGCCTTCCCGTACCCGAACGCGCCGGTCGCGATCGTGCAGATGGAGCCGGGCGCCCGCGAGGAGGCCAAGCGCGCCATCTCGTACATGCGCCCGTCGGGCGGCACCGCGATGAGCACGTGGCTGCGGCTGGCCGACGCGATCTTCGCCGAGGTGCCGCAGGTCGCCCAGAAGCACGCGATCCTGCTCACGGACGGCCGCAACGAGTCGGAGCCGCGCGCCGAGCTGTCGAGCGCGATCTACGACGTGACCGGGCACTTCCAGTGCGACGCCCGCGGTGTGGGCTCCAGCTGGGAGGTGGCCGAGCTGCGCGAGATCGCCACCGCGCTGCTGGGCACCGTGGACCTCATCCGCAACCCGGCGGACATCGCGGCGGACTTCAAGGCGCTGGTGAACGAGTCCATGTCGAAGGGTGTCGCCGACGCCGAGCTGCGCGTCTGGGCCCCGCAGGGTGCGCAGGTCCTGTTCGTGCGCCGCGTCGCCCCGACCGTCGAGGACCTCACGGCCCGGCGGACCGAGGTGAACGCCCTCACCGGTGCGTACCCGACGGGCGCGTGGGGCGACGAGTCCCGCGACTACCACGTGGCCGTCCGGGTGGCGTCGAAGCCGGTCGGGTCCGAACAGCTCGCGGCGCGCGTGCAGATCGCGGTCGGCGGCGAGGTGCAGGCGTCGGGGCTGGTCAAGGCGCGGTGGTCCGACGACAGCTCGCTGACCGCCCGCATCAACCCCGAGGTTGCGCACTACACGGGCCAGACCGAGCTCGCGTCGGTGATCCAGGAGGGGCTCGCCGCGAAGGCGTCGGGCGACGAGGCCACGGCGACGGTGAAGCTGGGCCGCGCGGTGCAGCTGGCCGCGGAGACCGGCAACGAGGAGGCCACCTCCCGTCTGCGGCGCGTGGTCGAGATCGACGACGAGGAGCAGGGCACCGTGCGCCTCAAGCGCAACACCGACAAGCTCGACGAGATGGCGCTCGACACCGCCTCGACGAAGACGACCCGGGTCCGCCGGTGAGCACCGTCACCTGCCCCAACGGACACCCCTCCACCTCGACCGACTACTGCGACGTCTGCGGTTCGCCCATCGAGGCGGCGGTCGCGGTCGAGGCGCCCTCCCCGGCAGCCGCGTCGTCGGCCGGCACCGCGACGACCTGCCCGCACTGCGGGGCACCTGCGTCGTCGCTCGCCCTGTTCTGCGAGGTCTGCGGCTACGACTTCACGACGGGCACGGCCCCGGCCCCCGTCGCGCCGCCGGTCTCCTCGCCGGCTCCCGCCCACCCGGTCTCGGCGCCCGTTCCCCTCACGGCTCCGGCCGCTGCGGACCCGTCAGCCGCGGCCGCACCCGATCCCGTCGGGGCGGCGCTGCCCACCCCGGCACCCGACGGCGAGGACTCCTGGGTCGCCGAGATCTGGGTGGACCCCGACTGGTACGCGGTGCAGAAGGCCGAGGACCCGATGCCGTCGGCCGGGCTGCCGGGCCTGGTCCCGCTGCGGGAGCGCAGCGTGCTCGTCGGCCGCCCGTCGGCGTCGCGCAACATCCACCCCGCGGTCGACTGCGGGACGGACTCGGGCGTGTCCCGCCGGCACTGCCAGCTCAACACCGACGGTCAGCGCTGGTGGGTGGAGGACCTGCAGTCCGCGAACGGCACGTACGTCAGCCGTGCCGGCGACCCGCTGCCGACGACCCCCATCCCGTCCGGCCAGCGTCGCGAGATCGAGGACGGCGACCGCCTGTACATCGGGGCGTGGACGCGCATCGTGATCCGGACGGCGCTGCCGGGCGAGGTCTGAGCTAGGCGCTGCCTGTGTCCATGCCGCCCTCGCCGTGCGCCCGTGCCCGGTGGTCGGCGGCGACCGCGCGGGCGGCGACCAGGGCCAGCAGGAGCCCGATGGTCAGCGCGCTCACGTGGCCGGCGTCGGTGAACGTCCGGGTGATCGCGCCGGGCACCAGCCAGTACACGGCCGTCGCGCCCAGGTACCACCAGCGCCACCGGGGCGGGACGGCGAGCACCAGGAACCCCATCGCCGCGGCCATGACGTAGCTGACGCCGACGTCGGTGGCGGCCGCGACGCTCTCGTCGACGAACCCGTGGAAGATCCCCGTGGCCAGCCCGGCGGCCACCACCAGGCCGGCGCCCACGTGACCGGCGAGCCCGACGACGAGGGATGCGAGCCGGCCGACGAACCGCTGCAGGTACGCCAGCACGACGAGGAGCTGCACGACGAGCGCGAGACCCCAGAGGCTCTCGACGACGAACGCGCTGCCGAGCATCGAGAGGACCGGCTCGGCGCGCAGGTTGTCCAGGTTGCCGCTGACGCGGGCCAGGATCTCGGCGGTGCGCTCCTCGGGCTGGAGCATCACGACCAGCGTCACGACGGTGACGGTCGCGCAGTAGGCGATGGCCAGGTCGGCGTGCGCGACGGTCCGGCCGACGTCGCGGAGCACGGTCCGGACGGTGTCGCCCGCGCCTCGCCTGCTCGGCGCGGGCCGCCCGTCGGTCATGCCGGTCACGCTACCGGCGGGCCCGCATCCCGGCCGGGGACGCCGAGGACCCGTCGTGCGGGCCGGGGTCTCGCCGGACGACCGGGTCCGCTAGCCGCGCGGCGGGTGCAGGCGGTTCGTCGCCTCGGCCAGGAGGCGCTCGAGCACCGCGTGCCGGTCCAGCGCCCGCAGCAGCGCGTCGTCGTCGTGGCTGCGGCGGGCGTCGTCGACGGCGTGGTGCGCCTGGCTGGTGGCTGACGCGAGCCGGAACCAGGAGGCACCGGCGAGCTCCCGCCGGACCTGCGCCTCGACCTCCGGGGCGATGTGGTGATGCTGATCGATGACGGTCATGTCCTCGACCCCCTTCCTCGTCGTGCTGTCTCCCATGCTGCTCGCGACCACCCACACGGGTGTGACGACACGCGCGGCACTACCGAGGAGGAGCGCGCGGACGTCGTCGACATACATTCCGCCGACCCCGAGAAATGCTGCGCAGTGCCCTCTACCTCGGCATTCCCGAGGCCTTTTCTGAGCCCTTTCCGCGAGGCCGTGGTAGCGCGTCCACGCAGGTCAGAGAGTGCGCTTCCCCACCAATCTGTACCGGGCAAGACGGACGAAGCGGTCCTTGACTTCGTCCTGTGACGGTTGTTAGCGTCGCTGTGAACCATTAGTACACACTCCTTACATATTCGACGCTCCGACGATGGACAGGGGAACCGCACGATGGCTTTCGCCCAGCACTCCAGCTCGACCCCGACGGGACGACGACGTCCCGTCCTGATCACCACGGCTCTCGCCGCGGTGATGACGCTGCTCGCCGCCCTGGTCGTGACCCAGCCGGCGTTCGCAGCAGGTTCGATCGGCGCCACCTTCACCTCCGCCGGCGACTGGGGCAACGGCCACCAGGTCAACGTCAAGGTGACCAACTCCGGGTCCGCGCCGGTGAGCGGCTGGACCCTCGAGTTCGACCTCCCCGCCGGGGACACCATCAGCAGCTCGTGGGACGCCGACGTCACACGTGCCGGGAACCACTACACGGCGAAGGCCAAGAGCTGGGCCGGCCCGCTCGCGCCCGGGGCGTCGTTCACCTGGGGCTACGTCGCGACGGGTCCGTTCAAGGCGCCCACGGCGTGCAGCATCAACGGCGTCGCCTGTACCGGGGGAACCCCCACCAGCACGCCGACGACCACCCCGACCCCGACCCCGACGCCGACCACGCCGACGCCGACCCCGACCACCACCACGCCGCCGCCCCCGGGTGGCAAGAAGCTCGTCGGCTACTTCGCCGAGTGGGGCGTCTACGGCCGCAACTACCACGTGAAGAACATCCAGACGAGCGGCTCGGCCTCGAAGCTGACGCACATCCTCTACGCGTTCGGCAACACCACCGGCGGGCAGTGCTCGATCGGTGACTCGTACGCGGCCTACGACAAGGCGTACACGGCGGCCGACTCCGTCGACGGCGTCGCCGACACGTGGGACCAGCCGCTGCGCGGCAACTTCAACCAGCTCAAGAAGCTCAAGGCCATGAACCCGGGCCTCAAGGTCATCTGGTCGTTCGGCGGCTGGACCTGGTCGTCCGGCTTCACGCAGGCCGCGGCCAACCCGACCGCGTTCGCCGACTCCTGCTACAACCTGCTCAACGACTCCCGCTGGGCCGGCCTGTTCGACGGCATCGACATCGACTGGGAGTACCCGAACGCGTGCGGCCTGTCGTGCGACTCGAGCGGCCCCGCGTCGTTCAACAACGTCATCACGGCGCTGCGCAACAAGTTCGGCAGCAGCAAGCTGATCACGGCGGCCATCACGGCCGACGGCAGCAACGGCGGGAAGATCGACGCCGCCGACTACGCCGGTGGGGCGCAGAAGCTCGACTGGATCATGCCGATGTCCTACGACTACTTCGGGGCGTTCAACCCGACGGGTCCGACGGCGCCGCACTCGCCGCTGACGTCCTACGCGGGGATCCCGCAGGCGGGCTTCAACACCGAGGCGGCCGTCAACAAGCTCATCGCGAAGGGCATCCCGGCGAACAAGATCCTGCTCGGCGTCGGCTTCTACGGCCGCGGCTGGACCGGGGTCACGCAGACCGCACCCGGCGGCTCGGCGACGGGTGCTGCGCCCGGCACCTACGAGGCCGGCATCGAGGACTACAAGGTCCTCAAGAACAGGTGCCCGGTCACGGGCACGGTCGGCGGGACCGCGTACGCCAAGTGCGGCTCCGAGTGGTGGGGCTACGACACGCCCAGCACGCTGGCCGGGAAGACGTCCTGGGCCAAGACCAAGGGTCTCGGCGGCGCCTTCTTCTGGGAGCTCTCCGGTGACACCTCCAACGGCGAGCTGATCAGCGCGCTGTCCAACGGCCTGAAGTAGGCCACCCACGCTGACGCCCGGCCGCCGGTCCTCTCCCCGGCGGTCGGGCGTCATGTGTTTTCACCCGATATGCCCCGGTTCTGCAGCAGTAAACTGGGCGATCGGGCCCACGCAGGGGGCCCGCGCGACAGAGGAGTCGTGTGATGAGGCGTGCATTCGTGTCGGTCGTGCTGCTGTTGAGCGCGTTCCTGGTCGTCCCGGCGTCGCCCGCTGCTGCGGCGCCGTACTGCGGACTCGTGTGGGGGTCTCTCGACGAGACGGCGGGCGACCTGTGGCCGTCGCCGATCGTCAACGTCCGGACCGGTCAGCACGCGTGCTACGACAGGCTCGTCGTGGATGTCGCCGGTGACGTCGGCGGGTACCACGTGTCCTACGGCCGGTACCTGGTGAACCCCGGTTCGGGTGAGGCCACGGCCCTCCGCGGCGGCATGGTGCTGCAGATCACGGTGAACAACCCGGCCCACGACGAGAGCTACAACCCGACGTACACCCCGGCAGACCCCCGCGAGCTGACCAACGTCTCGGGGTACCGCACGTTCCGCCAGGTCGTGTTCGCAGGGACCTACGAGGGGTACACGACCATCGGGCTCGGCGTCCGGGCGCGGCTGCCCTTCCGGGTCTTCGTGCTCGACGGACCGGGCACGTGGTCACGCCTGGTGGTGGACGTCGCGCACCGCTGGTGATCCAGCCAGCAGGTCCCGCACGACCGCCGCGGTGGCCTCCGCGGGGATGCCGTGGTCAGCGCCCCCGGGGACGACCACGTGGCTGGCGCGCGGCAGCAGTCCGGCGAGAGCGGCGGCGGACTCCGGCAGGCCCGGCCAGGTCTGCGCGCCCGTGATCACGACCGTCGGGACGTCCACCGCGCGCATCGCCGGTGTCGGCACACCGAGCACCGACGTGATCGTCGCGTCGTACACGGTGCTCTGCGCGATCGCGACCAGCGGCGCCCAGCCCGGGGAGCTGCGGAACTGTTCGACCAGGGGAGCGGGGATGCCGACGCCCTCGGTCTGGAACAGTGCGACGGCGTCGCCCGGCCTCCCGTCGGCGATCAGCGCCGTCAGGCGCTGCGGCAGGTCCGCGGGCCGCGCGGGCAGGGTGCCCAGCGCGAACGGGGCCTCGTAGAGCGCCAGGTGGGTGACCGGCAGGCCGGCTGCGGCCGCTGCGAGCGCCAGGTTGCCGCCGGAGGAGAACCCGAAGACCGCCGCGCTCCCGCCCGCGACGTCGATGACGGCAGCGAGGTCCTCGATCTCGCGCTCGATCGCGTACGGCGTCGTGTCGCCGCTGCGTCCGCGCGCGCGGCGGTCGTAGGTGACCACGGTGTGGTCGCTCTCCAGCAGCGCCGCGAGGTCGGCGCACGTGGTGTGGTCGTTGAACGCGCCGGTCGCGACGACGACGGCCGGGCCGGCCCCGGCGTGCACGTACGCGATCGTGGTGCCGTCGGCGGAGGTGAGGGTCTGCATGGGGTCTCCTTCGTGGGTGGTCTCACGAGGAGGACGAAGAGCACCGCGGTCGATGGACACTGTCCATCGAGGCGCCCGCCGCTCGTCCAGGGGTACGGACCACTCGCCGACAGTCAGGAGCCGTCATGCAGTACCTGTTGCTCATCAGTGCCGACGAGGAGCTCGCGGCGACGCGGATGCGCGAGGGGGCGTTCGGCTCGTTCGACGCCTGGTTCACGGACCTGGAGCAGCGGGGGGTGCTGCGCGCGCACGTCGGGCTGCACGAGAGCGCGACCGCGACGACCGTGCGGCTCCGCGACGGGGAGGTGCTGCTCACCGACGGCCCGTTCGCGGAGGGGCGCGAGCAGGTGGGTGGGCTCGCCGTCGTGGACTGCGCCGACCTCGACGAGGCGGTCGCGATCGCGGCGGCGCACCCCGCGGCGGTGTTCGGGCAGGTGGAGGTCAGGCCGGTGCGGGTCTCGTGACCGACGACGTCGAGCGGGTCCTCGCCGACACGTTCGCCCAGGACTGGGGGCGGCTCGTCGCCACCCTCATCCGGGTCACGGGCGACTGGGACCTGGCCGAGGAGTGCACCCAGGACGCGTTCGCCGCGGCCCTGCGCACCTGGCGTCGCGACGGCATCCCGGACGTGCCGCGCGCCTGGCTCACCACGACCGCGCGCAACCGCGCGGTGGACCGCATCCGGCGGGAGCGGGTCGGCGCCGAGAAGCTGCGGTCGCTCGTCGACGAGCCCGTCGAGCCCGTCGAGCCCGACCTGGACGCCCTGGAGAGCGGTGTCGCCGACGACCGCCTGCGGCTCCTGTTCACCTGCTGCCACCCGGCGCTGTCCCTCTCGTCGCGCGTCGAGCTCGCGCTGCGGACCCTGTGCGGGCTGACGACGGCGGAGATCGCGCGCCTGTTCGGGGTGCCCGAGCCGACGATGG
The DNA here is from genome assembly GCF_007990265.1 of Cellulomonas terrae. Taxonomy (GTDB): domain Bacteria; phylum Actinomycetota; class Actinomycetes; order Actinomycetales; family Cellulomonadaceae; genus Cellulomonas; species Cellulomonas terrae. The sequence goes on along the minus strand of NZ_BJWH01000035.1, from coordinate 3,751 downwards.
CCAAGCGGCTGGTGCGGACCAAGCACAAGATCGCCGTGGCCGGCATCCCGTACCAGGTGCCGTCGGCGGCTCGGCTGCCGGAGCGCACCCCTGCGGTGCTCGCGGTGCTGTACCTGATGTTCACGGAGGGCTACACGGCGACCGCGGGACCGCACCTGGTCCGGGTCGACCTCTGCCACGAGGCGATCGACCTGGCCCGCGCCCTGGCGGGGCTGGTCCCCGACGACCCGGAGGCCGCGGGCCTGCTCGCGCTGATGCTGCTCCAGCACGCCCGCGCGGAGGCCCGCACGGACGTCGACGGCGGCCTCGTCCCACTGGAGGAGCAGGACCGCAGCGCCTGGGACCGCACCGCGGTCGACGCCGGCCTGGCCGAGCTGGGCCGGGCCGTCCGACGCGAGCGCGTCGGCCCGTACCAGCTCCAGGCGCTGATCGCGGCGTGCCACGCGACCGCACCGACGGCCGCGGACACGGACTGGGACCGGATCGTGAGTCTGTACGAGGAGCTCGTGCACGTGCTGCCGTCGGCGGCCGTGCAGGTGAACCGGGCGGTCGCGGTCGGCATGGCCCGCGGCCCGCAGGCCGGCCTCGACGCGCTGGCCGGGACCCCGAACCACCCGTTGCGCCCGGCCGTCCGCGCCGACCTCCTGCGTCGGCTCGGCCGCGCCGACGAGGCGGCGTCCGCGTACCGCGAGGCGCTCGCCCGGACGACGAACCAGGCCGAACAGGTCTACCTCCAGGGCAGGTTGCGCGCCTGAGGCCTACTGTCGCGGGATGGGGCCGGTGCGTCGCATGCAGCAGGTGGAGGTGGTCGACGACGGCCACCCGGCCGCCGCTGCGGACGAGGCCCAGGGCCCCGGGCGCGTCCGGCGCTGGTGGGTCGTCCTGCTCGTCGTCGCCCTCGTCCTGGTCGGCGCCCAGCTCGCTCTCGCCGCGCGCGACCGCTCGTCGTCGACCCGCTTCGCGCAGCTGCCCGGTGCTCTGCCCCCGGTCGAGGCGGACGTGCGCGTGCTCTGGCGGGTCGACGGGGCCGACACGGAGGTGCTGACCGAGGGGGTCGAGGTCGACGGGGACGTCGTCGGGGTGCGCACCGGGCCGGACGGGGCGCAGAGCGTCGTCGCGCTCGACCTGCGCACGGGGGACGAGCGGTGGTCGGCGCCGCTCGCCGACCCCGACACGGTGCTGGCGCAGCGCGGCGCACGCGCCTCGGTGACGTCGTGCCTGCCGGTGCCCGACGCGCAGCCGGGCTCCACCGAGCCCCGGGTGGCCTGCCTGGTGTCCGACGCGCTGCTGGCCATCGGGATCCGGGGGCGCCTGACCGTCACCCGACCGCCGACGACGTCGCGGGTCGTGGTGGTCGACGCCGCGGACGGACGGGTGGTCGCGGACCGGACGGCACCGCCCGCGATCGCGTTCGCGGTGCTGCCCGGGCTCGTCGCCGTCGGGGTCCCCGGTCACGACGGGCACGCCGAGGTCGCCGCGCAGGACCTGCTCACCGGTGAGGTCCTCTGGCAGCACAGCTCCCCACGGCCGGCGCTGGACCCGGTCGGCGACGTCTCGGGCTTCGGGGTGCTCGCGCTGGGGGACCAGGTGGCGGTGCTCGAGGTCGGCTCCCACGTGACGCTGCTCGGGGCCGACGGCACGGTGACGCGGGAACGTCAGCGGTACGACCGGCTCTCCCGCGACGAGGCGGACACCCGCCTGGAGGTGCTCTCGGGCTACCTGGCCTTCCGGCCGGTCACGACCATCGTGCGACCCGGCGAGTCCGACGTGACGATCCCCGGCCGCCTGGTCCACCGGGCCGTCGACGACGGCAGCCTGCCGGGCGTCGAGCTGATCGAGGGCTCCCGCATGCAGGCCCGGGACGGCACGACGGGCGACCGGCTGTGGCAGACCGACCGGCACACGAGCGGCCCCGTGCTCGTCGTGGACGGGCTGGTCTACTGCACGAGCGGCGACGCGCCCGGGGAGCTCGTGGCGTACGACGGCCGGACCGGGGCGCTCGTCTGGTCGGCGAGCGTCGGCTCCTACGACCAGCTGGCCCGGCTGATGACCGACGGCCGGGTCCTGCTCGTCGGGCTCACCCCGGAGGAGGACGCCCCGGCGGGGTCGCTCGTCGCGTTCTCCCTGACCGACGGCGAGCGGCTGTGGCGCGTGCCGCTGCCCGACGGGCTCGACGCGGCGTGGACCCTGGGGCACGTCCTCGTCGCCGGCGAGGGCGGCGACCCGACGCCCACGGCCGTCCTGGGCAGCCCATGAGCCTCGCCCGGCCGGCGCGCACCGGCGCGATGCAGCACGTCGAGCTCGACGAGGCGGGCGACCCCGTCCCCGCCCCGGCTCCTGCTGCCCGTCGCCGGGGCGCGTGGCGGTGGGTCGTCGGCGCCGCGGCCGTCGTCGCCGTGGGGCTCGCCGGGACGCAGGCCGTCCTCGACGCGCGCGAGCGTGCGACCACGGAGCGTCTCGCGGCGACGCCGGGCGTCGTGCGGGCCGTCGGTGCCGACGTCGGGGTGCTCTGGGAGCCGGACCCGACGCAGTCCGCGGTGATCGCGCAGGGCATCGACGTCGACGGGGCGGTCCTCGGGCTCGCCGTCGCCGCCGACGGGTCCCAGGCGTTCGTCTCCCTCGACCAGCGCACCGGCCGGGAACGGTTCCGCACGCCGCTGCTCGGACCGGACGCCGACCGGGCGCGGTCCCTCGACCGGACCGCAGCCGGCACGTGCGTCGCGGTCCCGGTCGACGAGGGATCGCCCGAGCTGGCCGCGTGCCTGGTCAGCGACGGTTTCGTGCAGTACGGCGACGAGGGCGTCGAGACCCGCAAGCCCGCGACGACCACCCGGGTGGTCGTCCTGGACACCCGCGACGGGCACGTCGTGGCCGACACGTCCGCGCCGGGCGCGACCGCGCTCGCGGCGGTGCGCGGACTGGCTGTCGTGGCCGTCCCCGCGCGGGACGCACAGACGGAGGTGACGGGCCGGGACCTGCTGACGGGTGAGGTCCGCTGGCGGTTCCGCCCGCCCGCGCCCGGTGCCGACCGGCGCGCGTTCGCCGACGACGTGCGCCTGGTCGGCGTCGACGGCCTGGTCGGCGTCGCGGTCCCGGGCTGGTCCGCGACCGTCCTGTCGTCGTCGGGCGAGGTGCTGCGTGCCAGCCGGCCGGGCGACGCCGACCACGTGCTCGACCCCGTGGCCGGCCGGCTCGTCCTGCTGTCCACCACCGGGTCGGGCACCCTGCTGTCCACGCTCGTCGAGCGCGGCCGCGCGGACGTCGACGTGCCGGGCGAGGTCCTGTCGTTCACGGTGGACGACGGCAGCGTGCCGGAGCTCGTCCTGACGTCCAGCGGAGACGTGCGCGGCTGGGACGCGGCCACCGGCGAGCAGCGTTGGAGGTCCGACGTCGTCGCGTCCTCGAACGCCCTGGTCCTCGACGGGCGGGTGTACGTCAGCACGCGGGCCGGGGTGGTCGCGCTCGACGGCCAGACCGGTGACCTGCTGTGGCGGGCCGCGACCGTCGCGGGCACCGCGCCGGGGTTCCTCGTCACGGACGGACGCAACGTGGTCACCGCCGAGCAGCACGTCAGCGGCGGGACCAGCGAGCTCGTCGCCTACGGCCTCGACGACGGGCGCACCGTGTGGCGGGTCCGGTTCCCCGACAGCCTGCGGTTCAGCCTCTCCGTCGGGCACCTGCTGCTCGGCCGGGGCATGGACGGGCGGGTGGCGGTGCTCGGCTAGGGACGGGCGCCCCCGGGGTTCCGCCG
>NZ_BJWH01000034.1 GCF_007990265.1 Cellulomonas terrae | reverse complement strand
TCGCCGAGGTCCTGACCAGGGCCTCGGCGAGCCGTCACCAGGCCGGACCGGCCTGGTCCTGCGACGATCGATGCGCAGGCAGCACGTCGTACGCCCACGCTCCACCGCGGGCAGCGCCCCGCCCTGTCGCCGCGCGACGTCGCGCAGCACGGAGGACCTCATGACGGACCAGCAGACCGCGCAGGACGTCGTCTCTCAGGGGGCGCTGCCGCCACCCGAGGACGGCAGCCGCCGAACCCGTTCCGGCGACTCCCACGCGCGCAACATGTCGCCGGGATTCGTCGCCAAGCTCATCCTCGTCGCCCTGGTCGACGCCCTCGGCGTCTACGGGATCCTGGCGGCCGCCGCGGTCGGTTCCTGGGCGATCGTCGCCTTCCTCGTCTTCGCGCTCGTCGTCGTGAACTGGGTCTACTTCTCTCGGCGGATGCTGCCGGCCAAGTACCTCGTGCCCGGCCTGCTGTTCCTGCTCGTGTACCAGCTCTTCGCCATGGTCTACACCGGCTATGTCGCGTTCACGAACTACGGCGACGGCCACAACTCCGACAAGGCCGACGCGATCGAGGCCATCCTCGTCCAGACCGAGCGCCGCGTGGAGGGCTCGCCGAGCTTCCCGCTCACGGTCGTGCAGAGCGGCACGGAGCTCGGCTTCGCGATCGTCGACGAGGACGGCGACGTCCAGGTCGGCACAGCCGAGCAGCCGCTCCAGACCGTCGACGACGCGACCGTCGAGGCCGACAAGGTCACGGCCGTGCCCGGCTACGACGTCCTGCAGTTCGCGCAGATCGCGCAGCAGCAGGACGAGATCACCAACCTGCGCGTTCCCGTCTCCGACGACCCGAACGACGGGTCGCTGCGCACGCAGGACGGGTCCACCGGCTACGTCTACGAGTCGACGCTCGTCTACGACGAGGCCGCCGACACGATGACCGACCCGGCGACGGGCACGGTGTTCACGCCGTCCGACCGCGGCAACTTCGTCTCCGAGGACGGCGAGGTGCTCCTGCCCGGCTGGCGGGTGACCGTCGGCTTCGAGAACTTCACCGCGTTCTTCACCGACTCGCGCATCGCGGGACCGTTCTTCTCGATCCTGTGGTGGACCTTCGCCTTCGCGATCCTGTCCGTGCTGACGACGTTCGTCGTGGGCCTGTTCCTCGCCGTCGTGTTCAACGACCCCCGGGTCAAGGGTCGACGGATCTACCGGTCGCTGCTCCTCCTGCCGTACGCGCTCCCGGCCTTCATCTCGGCCCTCGTCTGGCGCGGCCTGCTGAACGAGCGCTTCGGGTTCGTCAACGAGGTCCTGCTGGGCGGCGCTGACATCCCGTGGCTGACCGACGAGTGGCTCGCGAAGCTGTCGATCCTCGGCGTCAACCTCTGGCTGGGCTTCCCCTACATGTTCCTGGTCTGCACAGGGGCGCTGCAGTCCATCCCGCACGACGTGATCGAGTCCGCACGGATGGACGGCGCAGGTGCTGCGCGCGTCCAGCGGTCCATCGTGCTCCCGCTGCTGATGGTGGCGGTCGCGCCGCTGCTGATCGCGTCGTTCGCGTTCAACTTCAACAACTTCACGCTCATCTACCTGCTCACCGGCGGCGGGCCGAACTTCGAGGGGACACCGATCCTCGTCGGCCATACCGACCTGCTCATCTCGATGGTCTACTCCGTGGCCTTCGAGAGCGGTCTGAAGCAGTACGGCCTGGCCAGCGCCCTGTCGATCCTCATCTTCATCATCGTCGGCGCCATCTCCTGGGCCGGCTTCCGCCGCACGCGCCGACTCGAGGAGCTGTGATGACCACCACGACGGTCGAGCCGACACCGAAGAAGGCCCGGAGGTCCACAGGGTCGGTCGAGCAGTACTCCCCGGTCACGGGCATGCGGTGGTGGCGCGAGGTCGGCTGGCGGCACGTCGTCGCGATCGTCGCGATCCTGCTGTGCCTGTTCCCGTTCGTGTACCTGGTCTCCGCGTCGCTCAACCCCGGCGGGACCCTGACCGGGTCGAACGTGCTGTTCCGGACCATCAGCGTCGAGAACTTCGAGGAGCTGCTCGGCACGCAGTACACGACCTGGTTCGCCAACTCGCTGCTCATCTCGACGGTGGTGGCGATCGGGACCGTGCTCATGGCGGCGGCGGCGGCCTACGCGTTCTCGCGGTTCCGCTTCAAGGGCCGGCACGGCTCGCTGACGGCGCTGCTGCTCTTCCAGATGTTCCCGCAGACGCTCGCGTTCGTGGCGATCTTCCTGCTGCTGCTCACCATCGGGAAGGTGTTCCCCGCGCTCGGCCTGAACAGCCAGCTCGGGATCATCCTGGTCTACCTGGGCGGCGCGCTCGGCGTGAACGCGTTCCTCATGTACGGGTTCTTCAACACGATCCCGCGCGAGCTCGACGAGGCGGCGAAGATCGACGGCGCCACGCACGCCCAGATCTTCTGGACGATCATCCTGCGGCTGGTCACGCCGATCCTCGCGGTGGTGGGGCTGCTCTCGTTCATCTCGACGTACGGCGAGTACCTGCTCGCATCCGTGGTGTTGGGCAAGGTCGAGAGCTACACCGTCGCCCTGGGGCTGTACTCGTGGGCTGCCGACGAGCGCACGGCGAAGTGGGGTGTGTTCGCAGCCGGCGCGGTGCTCGCCGCGATCCCCGTGATCGCCCTGTTCTTCGCGCTCCAGAAGTACATCGTCGGGGGGCTGACGGCCGGGTCGGTCAAGGGATGACGCACCTGCTCGACCAGCCCCACCACGACGGCTCGGAGCTGTACGTCCGGCGCGCCACGCCGCGGCTCGGCGACGTCGTCCCGGTGCGCGTCCGGGTGCCGCTGTCGGGGACCGAGCGGGCCGTCTGGCTGCGCACGGTGCGCGACGCGGAGCCGCGGATGGTGCCGACGCGCCTCGAGCGGATCGACGACGACGCCCGCTGGTACGTCGGCGAGGTGCCGGTGCACAACCCGGTCGCCGGCTACCGCGTGCTCCTCGACGAGCCAGGGGGCTACCGCTGGCTCAACGGGCGCGGGCTGCACAGCCGGGACGTTCCCGACGCGGGCGACTTCCGGCTCACCGTCCACGACCCGGCACCCGCCTGGATGGACACGTCCGTGGTCTACCAGGTCTTCCCGGACCGGTTCGCGCGCTCGGGCAGGGACACCGGCCCGCTCCCGGACTGGGCACTGCCGGCCGCCTGGGACGACGAGCCGATCGCGTCGGGTCCCGGCGTCGCGCAGCAGTACTTCGGCGGGGACCTGCCCGGCGTCGAGCAGCGGCTCGACCACCTGCAGCGCCTCGGCGTCGACACCCTGTACCTGACGCCGGTCTTCCCGGGCCGCTCCAACCACCGCTACGACGCGAGCACGTTCGACGTCGTCGACCCGCTGCTGGGTGGTGACGAGGCGCTCGCGTCCCTGAGCCGCGCGGTGCACGCACGCGGGATGCGCATCCTCGGGGACCTCACGACGAACCACACGGGCGCCGGCCACGAGTGGTTCGGCCGCGCGCAGGCCGACCGGTCCAGCGAGGAGGGGTCGTTCTACTACTGGACCGACGACGACCCCGGCTACGTCGGCTGGCTGGAGCACGCGTCGCTGCCCAAGCTCAACTACAACGCCCCCGCGCTCGCGGGTCGGATGGTCGAGGGCCCGGACTCGGTGATCGGCCGCTGGCTGGTCGAGCCGTACTCCTTGGACGGCTGGCGGATCGACGTCGCCAACATGACCGGCCGGTACGCCGATGACGACCTGACGCTCCAGGTGGCCCGCACGATCCGGTCGACGATGCACGCGCTCAACCCGGAGGCGGTGCTGGTCTCGGAGCACTTCCACGACGCCGGCACGGACCTGGCGGCGGGTGGCTGGCACGCGAACATGAACTACTCGGCGTTCACGCGACCGGTGTGGACGTGGCTGGTGGACCCGTCGCTGGACCTCGGGTTCCTCGGGATGCCCGTGCCGATCCCGCGTCGCGACGGGGTGTCCATGGTCGACACCATGCGCGACTTCGACTCGACGGTGCCGTGGGCGGTGACGACCCACCAGTGGAACATGCTGGGCTCGCACGACACGGCGCGGCTCCGGACCGTCGTCGGCACGCGGGAGCGCGTCGAGCTGGCCGCCGGCCTGCTGTTCACCTACCCCGGGACCCCGGCGATGTTCGCGGGCGACGAGGGCGGGCTGACCGGCACCAACGGCGAGCACGCCCGCGTCGCGATGCCGTGGGACCAGATCGACGCCGGCGGCGGACCGCGCTGGGACGCCGCGACGTTCGAGATCTACCGGTCGCTCATCGCGGTCCGGCGCGGCTCGCGCGCGCTGCGCGAGGGCGGGATGCGGTGGGCCGTCGTGACGCCCGACGCGGTGGCGTACCTGCGCGAGACGCTCGACGAGCGGGTGCTCGTGCTCGTGGCGCGTGCCCCGTGGGAGGGCGTCGACCTGCCGCGGCACCTGCTCGCACCGGGGGAGTCGCCCGAGAACCTCTACGGCGGCGGTGACCTCGGGGTGCGGCCGGACGCGCTGGTGCTGCCGGGTGACGGGCCGGGGGTGCAGGTCTGGCGGCTGGCGTGATCGTTACGCTGGACCGGTGACCCAACTCGATCAGTCCCTCGACCTCGACGGCTACGTCGACGCCGACCGGGAGCGCTGGGTCCCCGAGCCGGCCAAGTCGCGCGAGCGGACGGCGTTCGAGCGGGACCGCGCGAGGCTCGTGCACTCCTCGGCGCTACGCCGCCTGGGCGCCAAGACGCAGGTGCTCGGGCCGTCGTCGGACGACTTCGTCCGGACGCGGCTGACGCACACGCTCGAGGTCGCGCAGGTGGGCCGGGAGATCGGCAAGGCGCTCGGCTGCGACCCCGACATCGTCGACACCGCGTGCCTGGCGCACGACCTCGGGCACCCGCCGTTCGGGCACAACGGCGAACGTGCCCTGGCCGAGCTGGCCAAGGGGATCGGCGGGTTCGAGGGCAACGCCCAGACCCTGCGGCTGCTCACCCGGCTGGAGCCCAAGGTCGTCGCCCCCGACGGGCGCGCGGTCGGCCTCAACCTGACGCGCGCCAGCCTCGACGCGTCGGTCAAGTACCCGTGGCGACACCTGCAGGGTCCGGTCAGCGCCGCCAGCGGGAAGCCGACGCACAAGTTCGGCGTCTACGAGGACGACCTGCCCGTCTTCGAGTGGCTGCGCGAGCAGGCGCCCGGCGGTCGCAAGTGCCTCGAGGCGCAGGTCATGGACCTGGCCGACGACATCTCCTACTCGGTGCACGACGTCGAGGACGCCGTCGTGGGCGGGCGCCTCGATCTCGAGGTGCTCGGCGTCCCCGGCGAGCGTGACCGCGTGGTCGAGGCCGTGCAGACCTGGTACGGCGACGCGGTGAGCGCGCAGGGGCTGCAGGACGCGATCGACCGGCTGGTCGCTGCGCGGCTGTGGCGTCCGGGGTTCGACGGGTCACGCGCGGCGCTGGCCTCGCTCAAGGACTCGACCAGCCAGCTCATCGGCCGGTTCGCCAAGGCGTCGCAGCTGGCCACGCGCGAGGAGTACGGCACCGGACCGCTGACCCGGTACGCGGCCGACCTGATCGTCCCGCACGAGACGCTCGCCGAGATCCTGGTGCTCAAGGGGCTCGCCGTCACGTACGTCATGGCGCCGCGCGAGCTCGAACCGCTCTACCACCGGCAGCGCGAAGTGCTCGTCGACCTCGTGCACGTGCTGTCGGAGCGCGCCCCGATCGCCCTGGAGCCGCCGTTCGCGGCGGACTGGGTGGAGGCCGAGAACGACGCCGCCCGCCTGCGCGTTGTGATCGACCAGGTGGCCTCCCTCACGGACGTCTCGGCCGCCGAGCTGCACGCCCGCCTGGTTCACCCGCCCCGGCACGGCGGACCGCCCGTCCTCGTCTGAGAACGGTCCGTGCCGTCGGCGCCGACGCCTAGACTCCTGGCGTGGCAGGTCGCATCCGGCGGGAGGACGTGGAGGCGGTCCGCGAGCGCGCCCACATCGAGGAGATCGTCGGCCAGCACGTCACGCTGAGGTCCGCGGGCGTCGGGTCCATGAAGGGCCTGTGCCCGTTCCACGACGAGCGTTCCCCCTCGTTCCACGTGCGGCCCCAGGTCGGCCGCTACCACTGCTTCGGCTGCGGTGAGGGTGGCGACGTCATCGACTTCGTCCAGAAGGTCGACGGGCTCGGGTTCTCCGAGGCCGTCGAGTACCTGGCCGGCAAGGTCGGCCTCCAGCTCCGGTACGAGGAGGGCGGCGCCCCCCGCCCCGGTGAGGAGCCCGGCAAGCGTCGTCGGCTCATCGAGGCGCACAAGGTGGCCGAGGAGTTCTACCGGGAGCAGCTGAGCACCCCCGCCGCCGCGGCCGGTCGCCAGTTCCTGGCCGAGCGCGGCTTCGACCGGACCGCCGCCGCGGACTTCGGCGTCGGGTTCGCGCCGCAGGGCTGGGACTCGCTCATGAAGCACCTGCGGGGGCGTGGGTTCACCGAGGCGGAGCTGACCCTCTCCGGGCTGGTCAGCCAGGGGCAGCGCGGCGTCTACGACCGGTTCCGCGGCCGGTTGGTCTGGCCCATCCGTGAGGTCACGGGGGAGACCGTCGGCTTCGGCGCGCGGCGACTCTTCGAGGAGGACCAGGGGCCCAAGTACCTGAACACCCCCGAGACCCCGCTCTACAAGAAGTCGCACGTGCTCTACGGCATCGACCTGGCCAAGCGGGACCTGCAGCGCGACAAGCGGGTGGTCGTCGTCGAGGGGTACACCGACGTGATGGCCATGCACCTGTCCGGGGTCGGCACCGCCGTGGCCACGTGCGGCACCGCGTTCGGGTCCGACCACGCGCGCATCGTGCGACGGCTCATCGGCGACTCCGGGTCGTCCGGTGGCGTCCAGCTGGCCTCCGGTGCGTCGGTCGGCGGCGAGATCATCTTCACGTTCGACGGCGACGCCGCCGGTCAGAAGGCCGCGCTGCGGGCGTTCGGGGAGGACCAGTCGTTCTCGGCACAGACGTTCGTCGCCGTCGAGAAGTCCGGCATGGACCCCTGCGAGCTCCGCCAGGCCAAGGGCCCGGACGCGGTCCGCGCGCTGGTCGCCGGCCGGACCCCGCTGTACGAGTTCGTCATCCGCTCGACCCTCGCGTCCTACGACCTGCGCACCGCCGAGGGCCGCATCGGTGCCCTGCGCGCGGCCGCGCCGATCGTCGCCGGGATCCGCGACGCCGCGCTGCGCCCCGAGTACACCCGGCTGCTGTCGGGGTGGCTCGGCATCGACGACCAGGACGCCGTGCGCCGGGCCGTGCAGGGTGCGTCGACGCGCCCCCAGGGCACCGGCCGTCAGGAGAGGCCCGTCGCGTCGTCCGAGCCGACGCCCGTCCCCGTCCAGCGCATGCCCGTGCCCGACCGTCGGGACCCGGTCGCGCAGATCGAGCGCACCGCCCTCGAGGTGGTGCTCCAGCGGCCCGACCTGGTGGCCGCCGACTTCGACGAGCTCCCGACGGACGCGTTCGGCGCTCCCGCCTACCGTGCCGTCCACGAGGCCATCCGCGCGGCCGGGGGGCTCAGCGTCGCCCGTCCCCTGGTCCAGGAGTCCGGCGGCTCGACCGGCTGGGTCGGCGCGGTCATCGAGGAAGCGGCCGAGCCCGTCCGTTCCCTGGTCACCGAGCTCGCCGTCGCGCCGCTGCCCGAGGACCGCCCCGAGTCGCTCGAGGGCTACGTCAAGGGTGTCGTCCTGCGGCTGGTCGAGATCGGGTTCACGCGGCACATCGCCGACCTGCGCGGGCGCCTCCAGCGCATGGACGCCGAGGCGGACCCGGCCGCGTACCAGGCCGCCTTCGCGGAGCTGGTCGAGGTCGAGGGGCGCCGTCGCAACCTGCGCGAGAGCGCCTGACTGAGGCAAGGCAAACCTGCATCGTCGCAGGTCAGGGCAGCCTTTGCTTCGATGACAACAGCGCCGTAGGTCCCTACCGTGAAGGTATGACCGCCCTCCAGACCTCCCGCCCGGCCCCCACGCTGCGGAGCCTGAACTGGTTGCGCGCGGGTGTGCTGGGCGCCAACGACGGCATCGTCTCGGTCGCCGCGACGGTCCTCGGCGTCGCAGGCGCAGCGACCCGCGTGAGCACGATCGCGATCGCCGGGATCGCGGCTCTCGTCGCCGGTGCGCTGTCCATGGCGGCGGGCGAGTACGTGTCTGTGAGCAGCCAGCGCGACGCGGAGCGGTCGGCCGTCCGGCGCGGCCGGGTGCTGCCGACGCTGGTGGTGAGCGGGCCCGACGAGTACACCAACCCGTGGCACGCCGCGGTCGCGTCGCTCGGGGCGTTCCTCGTCGGCGGTCTGATCCCGCTGCTCGTGGTGCTCGCGCCGTGGGGGAGCGCCCGGGTACCGGCCACGTTCGCGGCGGTCGTCGTCGCGCTGGTCCTCACCGGCCTCGTCGCGGCGCGGTTCAGCGATGCCGAGCCGCGCCGGGCGGTGCTGCGCAACGTGCTCGGCGGCTCGATCGCGATGGCTGTGACGTTCGCCGTCGGGTCGGTCGTCGGGCTCTCCGTCTAGCGGTCAGCGCAGGGCGACGAGCCCGGTGCCGTCGTCGGCCGGGAGCGCGGCGGGCACCGTGTGCACGGCTGCCGTCACCGTCATGGCCCGGATCGAGAGCTGGCCGCCGTAGTAGGACAGGAACGCGGTGTCGGTGGCGTCGCGACCGGTGGCGATCCGGACCAGCGACTCGCGCGGGGCCAGCCGGGTCGCGTCGACCACGTGCCAGGCGCCGTCGACGTAGGCCTCGGCGACCGCGTGGAAGTCCATCGGCTTGAGCCCGGGTGCGTACACCGACACGAGGCGGGCGGGGACGTCCTTGGCCCGCAGCAGCGCCACGACGAGGTGCGCGAAGTCGCGGCACACCCCGCGACGCTTGAGCAGGGTGTCCGTGGCGCCGTCGGTGGGCAGGCTCGACCCCGACAGGTAGGTGACGTGGCCGGTGACCCACGCGACGACGGCGTCGAGGAGCTCGGCGCCCTCGATGCCCCGGAACTGGTCCCGGGCGAACGCCAGGAGGCGGTCCGACTCGGCGTAGCGGCTGGGCCGGCGGTACTCGACGAGGTCGACGTCCTCGACGGCCGGCAGGTCGCTCTGGCCGGTGATGGTGGCCTGGTAGTCGACGACCAGGCGGCCCGCGGGGGACAGCACGCGGTGCATGCGACCCCCGTGCGCCATCTTGATCTCGGCGACGTCCAGGGGGCCGTCCTCGTGGCGCACCGACAGGATCTCGGAGCGGTCGTAGGCCCCGTCCGCGACGGCGACGGAGAGGAGGATCTCGAGCGGGGTGCGCACGTCCAGGGACAGGTGCGAGGTGACGGTGCGCAGCACGGCCGGGGGTCCTTTCCCGGCCATCGGCGGCCGGACCATCAGGGGGGCAGGCGCAAGTGTGAGGCTCGCGGGGCCATCCGTCCAGCCCGCGGACGGTCTGCGATGAACGCGCAGGTCAGAGGCCTGTCGCGGGCGACGAGAAACCCCCGTGCCGGCACCTGCGGAGGTGTGTTCGGCACGGGGGTTACCCGCCGGTAGGCGGGGCCTCTCAGTCGACCAGCGGCACCGGCTCCAGAAGCTCCATCCGCCTGCCGTCCCACCGGACCGGCACGGGGTCGCTGACGCCCCCGACGAACCCCCCGTCGGAGCCCGAGTGGTGGAACGCGAGCAGCACCCACCGGCCGTCGGACCGGCGTCGCACCAGGCGCCCGCTGTACAAGGAGTCGTCCGTCGCCTGGTGGGCGTCGGCGACGTCGTACGGTCCGAGCAGGCTCGCCGCCGGTGTCGCCCAGACGCCGCCGGTCGCACCCGAGGCGACACCGGCCGCGGACATGTCCGTCGCCAGGCAGGAGAACAGGAGCACGGGGGAGCCGTCGACGACCTCGACCTGCATGACCTCGAGCTGACCGAAGCCCCTCCCGGGTTCCGACAACGGTGGCCGGAGCTCCCACGTGCGCAGGTCGGGCGACCACGCGTGGCCGACGACACCGCGGTCGTCGGCAGGACCCGTGCGTGCCCGGGCGGTGATCAGCATGTGCCAGCCGTCGCCGTCCGGGTCGGGGAACACCCACGGGTCGCGGAACGCCTCGTCGTGCCACTGCCCGTCGGCCAGCACCTCGTACCACTCGCCGTCGGCGCGCAGCACGGGGTTCGTCGGGGACTTGTCCCACGTCATCAGGTCGTCCGAGGTGGCGTACCCGATCGTCTGCACGTTGCCCGCCGGCGTGAGCGTCGAGCCCGTGTAGAAGAGGAACCAGGTCCCGTCGGGGTGCTGCACCACCGACCCGGTCCACGTGGCCAGGTCGTCGAACGCCGGGGCGTCGCTCCGCACCAGCGCGTCCGTCACGCGCGTCCACTCCTGCAGGTCCGACGACACCGCGTGCCCGATGGAGGCCCGGTAGTGCCGGCGGTCCGGCTCGTGCAGCGCCCGCGACGCGTAGAGGAAGAAGAGGTGGTACCGGTCGCCGTCGTCAGCGAGCCAGAAGTCCCACACCCAGGACTCGGGAAGGGTGAACATGTCTGCCTTTCACGCCGTCGCCGGCGAGGGGTTCGAGGGTGCGCGGGGTCAGCCCTTGACGCCGCTGGCGGCGACGCTGCTGACGAAGGCCCGCTGGAACGAGAGGAACACGATGAGCACGGGCAGCGTGATGAGGGTCGTGTACGCCATCACCTCGCCCCAGGCGGTGTTGAGCTGGAAGAAGTACTGCATCCCGACCATGACGGGGCGCAGGCTCTCCTCCTGCACGACCATGAGCGGCCACAGGTAGGAGTTCCAGGCGGGCAGGAACGTGAGGATGGCGACCGTGGCGAACGCCGGACCGGCCAGGGGGACGACGATCTTGCGGTAGATGGTGAACCACCCGGCGCCGTCGATCCGTGCGGCCTCGTCGAGGGACTTCGGGATCGTCGAGAAGTACTGGGTGAACAGGAAGATGGAGAACGCGTTCGCGATGAACGGGATGATCTGCACCTGGTAGGTGTTCAGCCAGCCGAAGTCGTACTTCGGGACCCCGCCCTCGAAGACCAGGGTCGGCAGCTTGGAGACCCAGTAGACCATCGGGATCGCGATGGTCTCGAACGGCACGATGAGCGTGGCGATGACGACGGCGAGCACCACGCCGCGGCCCTTCCACTGCAGCCGCGACAGGGCGAAGCCGCACATGCTGTTGACCACGAGGCCGAGCACGACGATGAGCGTGGTGACCAGGACCGAGTTGATCAGGAACCGGGCCACCGGGACGCGGTCGAACACGCCGCGGTAGTTGTCCAGGCTGATGTCGCCCACGGGCAGGAACGCGTCGAGCGAGCGGACGTCGGACAGGATCTGCGAGTCCGGCTTGAGGCTGGAGACGAACATGAACACGAGCGGGAACAGGAAGATGATCCCGAAGACGGTCATGGCGACGTACGAGAGGACCCGGCGCCGGCGGCGCTGCTGGTGCTCCGACCGGTCCAGCCGCGAGAGGGTTGCGGTGGTCATGGCTCAGTCCTTCTCTCGGGTCACGAAGCGCTGGACGAGGGCGATCACGAGCACCAGCACGAAGAAGATGAGCGAGATCGCGGCGCCGTAGCCGGTCTCCTGCTCCCGGTACCCCTTGCGGACCGCGTGGTAGACGATCGTCGTCGTGGCGTTCTGCGGGCCGCCCTGCGTCATCACGTCGATCTGCACGAACAGGCCGAGGGCCGCGATCGTGATGGTCACCAGGACGAAGATCATGGTCGAGCGCAGCCCGGGCCAGGTGACGTTCTTGAACTGCGCCCAGGCGTCGGCGCCGTCCATGCGCGCCGCCTCGTAGAGCTCGCCGGGGATGGTCTGCAGCCCCGAGAGCCAGATGAGCATGTGGAAGCCGACGGCCTGCCAGATCGACAGCACGATGATCGCCGGCAGCGCGGTGCGGGGGTTGTTCAGCCAGTCGGCCCCCTGCAGGGCGCCGAACGTGACGGTGTCGATGAACGAGTTGATGAGCCCGCTCGGCTGGTACATGAACTTCCAGAGGATCGACACCACGACGATCGACGTGACCACCGGGATGAAGTAGACGATCCGGAAGAACGTCACGCCGCGGAGCTTCTGGTTCACCAGGACCGCGAGCAGCAGACCGAGCCCGGCCTGCACCGGGACGACGACGATCGCGAACAGGAACGTGTTGAGGACCGACCGCAGGAACACGGGATCCGACGTGAACGCCCGGATGAAGTTGTCGAGCCCGACGAAGCGCGGGGGGTTCGGCGAGATGAGCCGTGCGTTGGTGAACGACAGACCGAACGCCAGCAGCACGGGGACGATGAGGAACAGGCCGAGCAGGAGGGCGGCGGGTGCCGCCATCGCGAGGCCGGAGCGGCGTTCGCCGCGGGAGCCGGCAGAGGACCGGCGGGCGCGACCAGGGGTGGCCGGGGGGCGCGGAGGCGCGACGGACGTGGTGGACGAGGTCATGATCGGTGTCCGTTCAGGCGGGGGCAGCAGCGGTGCCGCCCCCGCCGGTCGGGACGGCTCAGAAGCCGTAGCCGTCGTTGGACGAGATGTTGGTGTCGATCTCCTGGACCGCTCCGTCGAGGGTCGACTGCACGTCGGCGCCGCTCATGATGTCCTTCGCGGCCTTCTCGAAGGTGCTCGAGATGACCGGGTACGCCGGAGTGGCGGGACGGGCGAGCGCGTAGGCCTGCGAGAGCTCGACGAACGGGCGCAGCGGGTCGCCCTCGCCGAAGTTGGCGGACAGCTCCTCGGCGGCAGCGGTCGCAGGGATGACGACCTGCTTGTCGCTGAACTCGGCGATGTACTTGTCCTGGAAGCTGAACTCCAGGTACTCGCGCGCACCGTCCGCGGCGTCGCAGCTCGACGAGATGCCCCACTGCCAGGACCCGCCGCCGATCTTCGGGCCGTCGCCGAAGTCCGGCGGCGGCAGGATCAGCAGGTCGTCGCCGACCGCCTCCAGGGAGTCCATGGCGTTCCAGACGCCCGTGTAGCTCAGCGCGACGACGTCGTCGTTGAACTCCTGGTTGCCGATGGTGCCGGAGTTGCTGGTGTACCCGTTGGCGAACGAGTCCTGGAACCAGGTGAAGAACTCGACCGCCTCGGGGCCGTTGAGCGCACCGTCGGCCGTGAGCATGGTGTCGCGGTCGATGAGGTCGCCGCCCGCGCTCTGCAGCATGGGGGAGTACGCGTACGACCACCACTCGCCCGCGTCCTCGGCGCCGATGTCCAGGGGCGTCTCGTAGCCGGCGGCCTTCAGCGTGGCGAGGGCGGAGTCGAACTCCTCGATGGTCCACGGCTCGTCGATGGTGGGGATGCGGATGCCGTTGGCGTCGAGCACCGACTTGCGGGCGAAGACCGACAGCGCGGCGTCCCAGTAGCCGGCGGCGTAGATCTCGTCCTGGTACGTCCCGACGGCCGTCGGGAGCAGGTTGTCGGTGATGCTGGTGGGCAGGCCGAGCGGCTGGATGTACTCCGCCCAGGCCCAGTTCGGGACGATGGGGCCGTCCATGTCGAGGAGGCACGGCAGGTCGCCCGCGGCCGCCGCGGCGACGATCGCGTCGTTGTAGGCGCCCTGGGGGAAGGACTCCTCGACCACGGTGTACTGGTCCTGCGACGCGTTGAACTCGTCGATGATCTTGGTGTAGACCTCGAGCTCGGCCGGGTTGCCCGCCGAGTGCGTCCACATGGTGAGCTCCTGGGGTCCGTCTCCGGACCCGCCATCGCCCTGACCTGCCTGTCCGCAGGCGGACAGTGCCAGGGCTGACGCCGCCGACACCGATACGATCGTGACAAGGGACCTGCGCTTCATCGGGGGTTCCTTTCCTGGTGCCCGACCGGCATGTCGGGTCACCGCTCCACGGCCACCGACGGTGGCCGCTGGGGATTGCGTGTCAGGTCCGTCGCCGGCTGTCGCTCGCAGCTGTGGCCGGCGGCGGACCCACCGAGTCCCGATCGACGATCGGGCAGGGCATGAGGTGTGGGGCGCCGGGGTCGTCCGGCGTCCGGATGCCGAGGGCGACCTCCATCGCCCACCGGCCCATCTCGTAGTGCGGCAGCGCGACGGTGGTCAGCGGAGGGTCGAGCTCCGCCGCGACGAGCTGCTGGTCGTCGTACCCGACGATCGAGAGGTCCTGGGGGATCACGAGCCCGCGGCGGTGCGCCGCGACGTACGCCCCGGCGGCCATGCGGTCGTTGAAGCAGAACAGCGCCGTGGGTCGCTGCTGCGCCGGCAGGTCGAGCAGGCGGTCCGTGGCCTCGCGCCCGCCGGCCGACGAGGTGTCGCCGCGGACGTGCAGCGCGGGGTCCGGGCCGATCCCTGCCTCGGCGAGCACCTCGAGGTACCCGTCGTGGCGCAGGAAGGAGGCCACGGGCGGGTGCGGCTCGTCGACGTCGACGTAGGCGATCCGGCGGTGCCCTGCTGCGACCAGTGCGCGCACCGCCGCGACCGCGCCTGCGCGGTCGTCCGGGACGACCGCCGGGAAGCCACCGTCTGCGGGCCGGCAGTCGAGGAACACGGACCCGCGGGGGAGGGACGCCGGGACGTCGACGACCCGGTGCCACATGCAGGCGTAGATCATCGCGTCGACCTGCTGGTCGGCCAGAGCGCGGATCGCCTCCCGCTCCACCGTCTCGTCGGCGTCCGTGTCCACGAGGAACACGAGGTAGCCGTGCTCGCGGGCGACGTCCTGGGCGCCCGACAGCATCCGACCGGCGAAGGGGGTCGTGGCGATCCGGTCGGAGATCAGGCCGATCGTGCGGCTGCGCTGCGTCCGCAGGCCTCGCGCCACCGAGTTGGGGGTGTACCCGACCTCCGCAGCCGCCTGCCGCACCCGGTCGCGCGTCGCGTCGGAGATCCGCGCGGTGCGGTCGTTGAGGACGAGGGAGACCGTGGCGGTGGAGACGCCCGCAGCCGCGGCGACGTCGGAGATCCGCACTCGCGCCATGTCACACCTCACTCCTTCGTGAGAACTGCTAAATCGATTAAACGCCTGCGGAGAGCATGCACCTGTCGGGCGCGGTCGTCAAGAGCCTCCGGACGACCGGGCCGCGGCACGCGGCGCGCGGGGTCTCGATCGCCGGGCGTGAGCAGCCCCGGCCCCGTGCGGACAGTAGGTTCTCCATCCGGACGTATCGGACACGCGGAAGGAAGGCCCATGACCGCCCTGCTCCTGCGCGCGTTCGCCCTCGCCGCACTCGTCGGGGGCCTCGCTGCCTGCAGCGACGCCGCGGTCTCGCAGGAGCCCTCGGCCACGATCACGCCGGACGGTCGCTACCCCGTCACGCTGGACAGCCCGTTCGGCACCACGGAGCTCACCGCGCTGCCCGAGCGCGTCGCGGTGGTCTCGGCCGTCGACCTCGACATCGCTCTCGCCCTCGGGATCGTGCCCGTGACGGCGCCGAAGCTCGGCGACCTCCCGCCGGACCCGTGGACGCAGGACGCGCTCGCGAACGTCGAGGACGAGGTCGACTTCTACGACTCGACCGACGGCACGGACCACGCCGCCATCGCCGCGTCCGAGCCCGACGTCATCCTGGCGACCGGCGGCCGGACCCTCGCCGAGGACTACGAGCAGCTCGCCACGATCGCCCCGGTCGTGTCGTTCCGGGGTGCGGACGGACTGACCGCGATGACGTGGGCCGAGCGGACCGTCGTCGCGGCCGAGGCCCTGGGCCTGTCGGACGAGGGTGCGGCGGTGGTCGACGGCGTGCAGAAGGCGTTCGCCGACGCGCGGGCCGCCCACCCGCAGCTCGAGGGGAAGAGCTGCACGTACGCCGTCGTCCACCCCGACCAGATCACCTACGTCCCGCCCGCCGGCAGCGACGTCAGCTTCTTCACCGACCTGGGTCTCGTGCCGTCGGAGGCGGCGGCACAGGTCGACGAGACCGACAGGGTGGTGAGCACGGAGGACCTCGGCCTGCTCGACGCCGACGTCCTGCTTGTCGGCTACCCGTTCGGGGACGGAGGGCTGTTCCGCCGGGACGCCCTCGAGGCCGACGAGCGCTTCCGCCAGCTCCCCGCGGTCGCCTCCGGTCACTACGCCGCCGTCGACGACGTCGCCTCCCCGCTGGCCCACCCGTCACCGCTGAGCCGGAGGTGGGCCCTGCAGCACCTGCTGCCCGTGATCGACGCCGCCCTGGCAGGCTCCTGACGAGAGGAGCGTCGCGCTGCTCAGCCCCGAGCCAGCGCGACCGCGGTGACCACCAGGCCGTCGCCGACGGCCCACCGTCCGTGCAGCACGCGGGTCCCGAGACCGGCCCGGCCGAGCCGCGCCACGAAGGTGCCGTCGCCGAGGCGGACGTCCACGTCCTCGAACCCGAGCCACGCCCGCGTCACCGGGTACCAGACCTTGTACACGGACTCCTTGGCCGAGAACGTCACGCGGTCCGGGCACAGTGCCGGGTCGGTGCCGGCGAGCGCGGCCCGCTCGTCGTCGCTCATCACCAGGGGTGCCACCCCGGGCGGCAACGGCGCGTGCAGCTCGGCGTCGATGCCCACCCCCGCCCACGCCTGCGCGCGCCCGGCCGCGGCTGCGCGGTACCCGTCGACGTGCGTCATGCTCCCGACGATCCCCGCCGGCCACACCGGCGCGCGGTCGGGCCCGGCGGGTACGGCCGCGTCGACCAGGCCGAGCCTCCGCAGGGCTGTGCGCGCGCACCCGCGGACGGCGGCGTACTCGGCGCGGCGGGCGGGCACCGCGTCCGCCACCCCCGCCTCCTCCGACGGGTGCAGGGGGACAGGGGGCGGCGCGCCGGTGTGCTCGGCGGCCTCCACGCCCTCCGGGAGCACCCGTTCGATCATGCCGGGCAGCCTGTCACGGTGTTCGCCGCGGGCTGAGCGGTTCCGGGAAACCTCGGGCACGCAACATCGTTATGTCGGGCAGGAGCATCGACGAAGGAGAGGCATGTCGCGACGGATCAAGGGTCTGGTGGAGTTCGAGGACGACCTCGGGACGGTCGTGCGCTACGTGCGGCACCCGCGCGGCGGTGGACTGGTGTCACCGGCTGCCCACGTGCACGAGGGCGCGTGGCTGGCCGAGACGTCGTACGTCGAGGCGGGCGCGGTCGTGCACGACGGCGCGCGGGTCGGACCGGGCAGCTGGGTCGACGTCGACGTCGTCGTGGGGCCGGCGGCGGTCGTCGGGAGCAACGTGCACCTGGGAGCCGGGACGCGCGTGGGCGACGGTGCGCGCGTCGGTGCGGGTGCGCGCGTCGGTGAGCGGGTCTCGATCGAGCAGCGCGCCGCCGTGGCGGCGGACCAGGTCGTCCCGGACGACACCACGATCACCGCGTCGGGCCCAGGAGGGCGCTCAGGCTACGGGCGGGCCGCCTAGGTCGGACCGCAGCGCGGCGACGGCCACCTCGACGACGTCGGCCGCGGTCATCGCGCGAGCCCGGGCGTCGAGCTCGGCGACGCGGTCGGCGCCGATCCGGTCCAGGATCGCGCGCGCCCGCTGCTCGGCCCGGCCGACGAGGGCGGACGCCGCGTCGGCCGACCCGGCGGCCAGGAGCAGGATGCCCGCCGCGTCCGAGGACCCGTGCGCGTCGAGCAGCACCGCCGCGTCGCGCACCGTCGTCCACAGCTGCGTCAGGTTCCCGGCGGCCGACCAGTAGCGCAGGAGCCCGACGTAGTCCTCGGCGGAGGCCCGGACGTCACCCCGGACGGCCCGCGCCGCCGCCAGCCCCACGGCCGCGACGCCCTCGACGAACCCGGCGCCGCAGCTGCGCGCGAGGTCGACCGCCGCGGTGTAGTGCTCGATCGCGGTGCCGGGGTCGCTCGCGGCGGTCAGCTCGCCGGCGACGTACCGGACCCAGGCGCGGTGCGACGGGCTGGGTCCGCGGCTCAGCGCGTCGTCGGCCTCGTCGAGCAGGGCGTGCGCGCCGAGCGGGTCACCGGCGTAGCCCAGGGCCAGCGCGCCGGACGCGAGGTACGGCGACGGCAGCGGCGCCAGGGCGGCGGCGACGGCCCAGTCGTGCGCCGCTCGGGCGTGGTCGCCACGGAACAGGGCGACCGCCGCCGACGCGCTCCAGGCGCTCACGACCCGAGGGTCGTCCCCGCCCGTCCCGATCGCGTCCCTGGCCAGCCGCGCCGCGCCGGTCAGGTCGCCCAGCAGCCACGACGCCTCCGCGGCCGACGCCCGGACGGCGGGCTCCCGGGGGTTCCCCGGCAGCAGCGGGTCCCGTTCGAGCTCGACCGCCCACGCCCAGAGCTCGGTCAGGTCCCGCCAGGGCGCGGCGTCGTCCAGGGCGAGCGTCAGGTCGATCCGCAGCTCCACGTCACCGCGGCGTCGCGACAGGTCGCGGGCCGCGCGCAGGTTGGCGAGCTCTGCCCGCAGGCGCCGGTCCGCCGCCGCCTCGGCCGCACCGCGCACGGCGGTCCCGATCTCGACGGCGGCCTGCGACGCCCACCGCAGGAACGTCGTCTCGGCCTCGGTGCGCTCGTCGCGCGCGTCGAGGTCGTCGAGCAGGAACGCGCGGATGGTCTCCAGGAGCCGGTAGCGGGGCAGGTCCTCGTGGGCGGCGTCGACGAAGGAGTGGTCGACGAGCCTGGCCAGCACGGCGACGGGGTCGGCCGTCGGGGCCGCCTGGGTGGAGAGCTGCTCGAACGTCTCCAGGTCGACGCCCGCGGGGAACGGCGCGAGGCGGCGCAGGACGGTCTGGTCGGCCGGGTCGAGGAGGCGGTACGACCAGTCGATGGTCGCGCGCAGCGTCTCGTGGCGGGCGTCGGCCGTGGGGCGCCGGGCGGCGAGCGCGTCGAGCGTCCGCCCGAGCCGCTCGTGCAGCGCCGAGAGCGGTACCGCGCCCAGCTGCCCGGCCGCGAGCTCGATCGCCAGCGGGAGGCCGTCGAGCCGGCGGACGACGTCCACGAGCACCGCCGCGTCGCCCGGCGCGGCCGCGACGTCGCGGACCCGCAGGCGAGCGTGCTCGAGGAAGGCCTGCACGCTCGGCTGGTGCGCGAGCCGTGCCACGTCCCCGTCGCGGGGCAGGGCCAGAGGCTGCAGCCGGACCACGAACTCTCCCGGGACGTGCAGGGTCACCCGGGACGTCGCCAGCAGCCGCACCGTCGGCGCCGCCTCCTGCAGCGCGACGGCGAGGTCCCGCACCGCGTCGACCACGTGCTCGCAGTTGTCCAGGACGAGCAGCACCGACCGCCCGGTGAGCATCCGGGCGACCGACTCCGGTCGCGCCGCACCGACGAGCCGCAGCCCCAGCGCGGCGGCGACCGCCTCGGGCACCCGCTCCTCGTCCGTGACGGCCGCCAACCGCACCGCGACGCTCTCGGCACCCGTGCGCTCGCTGTGCTCGGCCGCCGCCTGGAGCGTCAGTCTCGTCTTGCCCACCCCACCCGGGCCGGTGACGGTGAGCACGGGTTGGCTGGCCAGCAGCCGCAGCAGCTCTGCCAGGTCCTGGTCGCGGCCCACCAGAGGTCCGGCCGGCGTGCGGACCGCGGTCGTCGTGCGCACCCCGCTGGGCGCCAGGGACCCGGCTGCCACCAGGCGTTCCCACGTGCCGAGCTCGGGCGACGGGTCCAGCCCCGTCTCCTCGACGAGCCGCCGGCGGTACGCCGCGGCGGTGTGCATCGCGTCGGCGGTCCGGCCCTCCGCCGCGTAGGAGCGCATGAGCAGGACGACCGAGCGCTCCCGCAGCGGGGACGCCGCCACGGCCGACGCGGCGTCGGTGGACCGGCTCGTGCCCGCCGTGACGGCAGCCTC
>NZ_BJWH01000033.1 GCF_007990265.1 Cellulomonas terrae | reverse complement strand
CCCGACCGTCCGTGCAGGTGACGGTCGGGCACGGACCGGGCTACTCCACCAGGTAGTCGTACCGCACCCCGCTGGGGGGCAGACCGGTGCTCACCCGCGTCCGGTGCGCGGCCCACACGTGCAGCGACCCGTCCACCCAGCGGGCCGACTGGTACGACCGCTGCACGACGATCCCGCCGCTGGGCACCTCCTCCTCCGGGATGAGGAGCGCGCCGTCGGGGCCGCCGCCGAGCAGGGCGGTCACGCTGCTGACGACGCGGCGGCCACCGGACAGGTCGAGCACCGACCCCCGGGCCAGCGCGACCTGCTCCGTGCCGTCGACGCGGACCGGGAGCAGCGGGATCCAGTGCGGCGGCGGCGCCTGTGCCAGGTGGTAGTCGGGCGCGACGTCGGGGTCACCGGGCGGCTCGGGCGGTCGGGCGGCCGACAGCTCGACCCCGACCTGCAGCGGCGACTCCTTCACCTGCTCGACCGCCCAGCCGAGGTTCGCCTGCTCGTCGCGGGCCAGCACGACCTGCTCCACCACCGGCCCCACGACGGGCTGGGCGAGCCGGGGGGCGAGGTAGAGCAGGTTGGTGATCGGGACGCCCTCCGGCTGGTCGTGGTCGACCGGCATCGCGTGCTGGAAGAGGCCCCACCGGACGGTGGCTCCGAGCCGGTGGTCGCCGTGCGGCCGCAGCAGCGTGCGGGCACCGAAGGTGTCCGTGACCACGAGCGACGTCGCGGACACGAGGTGCCCGACGGGCAGGTCCACGCCGATGACGAACCAGTCGTTGCCGAACCCGGAGAGGGTCTCGATCAGGAGCAGCTGGCCCAGGTCCGTCTCCGCCGGCCGGAGGGCGGCGAGGTTGAGCCGGCCGTCCTCGAGCTCCCAGAACCGGCGCGCGGGCAGGCCCGGCGCGGTCACCGGCGCCGGCATCACCGTCCGCGTGACCGCCTGGCCGGCCTCCGCGGGCGTGGTCCCGAGGTTCACCTCGCCGTTCACGTCGAGCTCGTACCAGTCGAGGGTGTCGCTGTCGTAGCGGTGCGCGGTCAGGGTCGTCTCGCTCGTCGGCTCGGCGGACATCCGGCCGGCGAACGACGCCGTGTGCTCGAACCGGGCGGGCTGCCAGCTCGTCGCGTCGGGGGCGGCGTCGGCGAACAGGCCCGCGACCAGCCGCAGCCAGTCGGCGCCCGCCGCCCGCAGCTCGGCCCGGTCGCCCTGGGCGACGTCGACGCCCAGGCGAAGGAGGTCGCGTCCCTGCAGCTCGCCCCGGAGGCGCCGACCGTCCAGGCTGCGCCCGGCGTGCAGCCGCGCGTAGGCGGCCGTCGCGGGGTCCAGGGTCGCCAGCACCTCCGGCGTCGGCTCGGGCACCGCGAACGCACGCACGACGTCGGGTCCGTAGTCGCGGGACGTGCTCTGCTGGGCCAGGACGCGCAGGAACAGCCGCCCGGTGTCGACGGCGAGGCGCACCCCCTCCCCGGAGCCTGCCGTCGACGGCAGCGGGCTCCCGGCGCGCTCGAGGAGCGTCTCGAGCGGAGCCGCCGTCGCGTCGAACCGCGGCGCCTGCATCGGGGTGTTCGGCGGGATCGGACCGGCCACGAAGCGGGTGGGCAGCGCGGCCACCCCGCGCCACCGCGCCAGCACGGGGGTGCCGCCGTCGTGCCCGGCGAACTCGCCGAGCTGCCACTGCCGGGCCAGCAGCCACATCGGGTCCTGCACGGGCGCTGCGGCGCCGTCGATGACGTCGGGCCGCTGCGGTTCGGGCTCCAGCCGCGAGAACGTGGTGATCGAGGCCATGTCAGTCCACCCTCGGCGGGGTCAGGGCGTTCGGGTTGGTGGACACGGCGTCCCGGTCGGCGTTGAACGCGAGCACGGTGGCCGGCAGGTACTGCCGCACCGCGCCGAGCGCCGCCGGCGGGACGGCGCGCAGGTGCACCTGCTCGAGGGTCTCGATCAGCACCTGGTTGAGGGAGCCGAGCGTCCAGGGCTCGCCCACGACGGGCGGCACCGCCAGCAGGATCGCCTGCGGGGCCATGAGGTCCGGCGGGTCGTACCGGAACGCGACGCCCGTGGTCTCGGTCGCGGACGGGATCACCTCCGTCCACTCGTCGACCAGCAGCCCGGCGACCTCGCGGCCCGGACCGACGAGCTCGGCGCCGGACAGCGCGAGCGAGACGGCGCCGTCCACGTGGTGGTCGGCGGGCAGGGCGTTCCACACGTCGCCCGGCCGGTACGGCACCTGTGCGACGCCGAGGGCGAGCGGGGGCCCGCCGAGCGCCTCCGCCTCGCGCAGGGCGATCCCCAGCCGCCCCACCGGCTCACGGACCCGCTCCATCCGGGTCAGCCAGACCTCCGCCGCGAGCGCGTCCCCTCCCACCACGGCAGGGTCGTCCCGCGACGCGACCAGGTCGGCCGTGGTCGGCGGGACGAACCGCGGCAGCGCCACGACGCCCGGCCCGAGCAGCGCGCGGAGCCGCCCGAGGGCGGGTGTCCAGGGCGCAGCCGACGGGTCCGCCTGGACGGCGTCCGCCTCGACGAGCCGGGCCCGCAGCTGGTCGCGGGCCCGGGCGGCGGCGGCCGTCCAGCCGGCCTCGGTGGTGTCGACGGGCACGGCGGCTTCGCCCACGCCGAGCGACCAGCTCGTCGCCACGGCCTCCCGCAGCCGTGCCGGGTCCTCCAGCGCCCCGACCGCCTCCTGCACGGTCGCCCGCGCTGCGGCTGCGCGGGCGTCGAGCTCGGCGACGTCGACCCCGGGCTCGGCGTCCGCGTGCGGCGGCTGCAGGGTCCCGCCGTCCATCGGCGTGGCCGCACCCAGCAGGACGGACAGCGAGCGGCCCACCTCCAGGAGGTCCAGGAGCGGGCCGTCGAGGACGACGACGGGTCGCAGCAGGTCGGCGCCGGAGGCCACCGCCGCGCGAGCCGCGAGCTCCGCCAGCCCGTGCTCCCCCGCACCCGCCATCCGCACGACGTCGCTCGCCGACACCCCCAGCTCCGTCAGCGCCACCGGCACCAGCAGCTCGCCCGCCGCGTCCCGGACGGTCACGGTCCGTCCGGTGGCGGCGCCGAGCATCCGGGCGAGCCACGCGTCCAGCCCCGGCTCGGCCGCGGCGTACGCAGACCGGTCCGGTCCCGCCCATCCCCCGGTCGTGGTCGCTACCGGGTCGAGCAGGATCCCCACCCGGTGCGTGACGCCGACGCCCGTGCGCGGGGTCTGCACGACGTCCAGGGTCGCCGGGGCGGCGAGCCCGCGGTCGAAGTCCGTCACCGAGCTCACGGCCCGGTCCAGGTCGCCCAGGGCGAACTGGTGCACCTGCTCCGCCTGGAGGAGGTCCGCGGCGGCGTCGACCGTGGCACCGAGCCGACGCAGGACCGCCTCCGCCGCCGCGCGGTCCGCGTCGCTCGGGTCCCCGCCGACGAGATGGTCGACGGCGTGGTCCTCGCTCTGCGCCCAGAGCCGGTGCAGGCTCAGCCCGTCGAGCCGTCGCGCCGCCGGCGGCAGGTGCTCCTCGCCGGGCAGGGGCGACACCTCGCGCGCGTTGTCGATGGCCTCGTCCAGCCCGTGCTCGTGCAGGTCCCGCTCGACCAGGTAGCCGAGCACCACGTTGACGGAGCGCCCGGCGCGGACCCCGTCGAACACCGTCCTCGCCAGCCGGACCCGCTCGGAGGTGAGGCTGACCGCGAACGGGGTGTCCTGGCCGCCACCGTGCGCGAGGTGGGCGTTGCGCAGCAGGGCGGACACCTGCGCCTGGTGGATCGACGGTGCGTGCAGGAACCCGGGGTCGTCGACGGCGGACAGCAGCGGACCGGGCTCGCCGGGCGGGGTCTCGGTGAGCACGTCGGCGGTGGACGGGGCCAGCCGCTCGGACCAGCCGTAGCCCCCGACGAGGGAGCCCTGCTGCTCGGCCGCACGGAGCTCGGCCAGCCGGCGGGTCGCGAGCGACGTCGCCCACGCGTCGAGGCGGTACGTCGCGGCGTCCAGCGTGCCGAGCAGGTGCCGTTCCAGGACGTGGGCGTCGGCCGCCGCGAGCGTCTCGACGGCCGCGCGGAACGCCATCAGGTGCGGGTCGGTCCCGGCCGCCAGGCGTTCGCGCACCGTGCCGCCGTCCGGCAGGGGCGCCTCACGCTGCGCCCGCCACCCGGTGGAGGCCACGCCGAAGCCGTCGAGCTCGTCGTCGGTGACGTCGGGTGCCTCGGGTCCGAGCAGGCGGGCCGCCGCGGTCACGTGCTCGCGGAGCCACGCGTGCCGGACGAGCGCGTCGAGCAGCGAGGGGGGCGGGTCGTCACCGCCGGCGGCGAGCTGGTCGACGTCGGCCGTGAGCAGGTCACGCAGTCCACCCGGCTCGCCCACCAGGGGCACCGTGACCGCGGCGCTGTCCGGGTCGTGCACGGTCAGGGCACCGGGTCGCAGGCCGACACCCGCCGCAGCGGCGACCGGGAGCGCCCGGTCCCCCGCGACGTCCCAGAACCCGGCGCCGCCGAGGCTGCGGCCGAGGAGGAGCTGGACGTGCTCGGCGAAGCGGGCGCCGAACGCCCGGCGCACCCGCACGCGGTCGGAGCGCGCGCCGAGGCGCAGCACGTCGACCAGGTCGGCCGCGACATCACCGCGGCCGACCCGCGGCGCCCGCGCGAGAGCGGGTCGCCAGGCACCGTCGACCAGGCCGGTCAGCACCCGTCGCAGCCGGTCCTGTCGCGCGTCACCGGTGAACCGCCCGACAGAGGTCACCGGCAACAGCCCGTACGGCTGCCGGCCCACCCGCAGCGTCGGCAGCGGGCCGGCGGGCCGGACGAACCGTCGCGCGTGGTCGCGGGCCCAGTCCGCGTCGGCGAGCCCGACCCCCGCCAGCTGTGGCAGCCAGTACCCCCACGTGACCGGCCACAGCACCGTGCTCATCGCCTCGGCCAGGAGGTCGTCCGTCGACTCGCCCGCCGGCAGCGGCCCGAGGTCCGCCCCGAGTGCGGTCGCCGCGAGCGCACCGGACGTCCCCGGCGCCGCAGGCCCCGCCGGCGGTGGCCAGGAGCCCGGGGTGGCGCTGGACCAGCCTGCGTCCTCGTCCTCGGTGTTGTTCGTGAGCGTCTCCGGGCGGAGGAACGCCAGCCCCTCGCTGTAGCGCTGGGCGTCCAGGAGCGGGCCGACGCCGTCCGGTGTGCTCCCCTCGCGGACCCCGGTGACGAGCAGCAGGTCGACCGGGCCGGAGACGGGGAGCCGCAGGGCCATGCCGACCTCCTCGGCGGTGTCGAAGTCGACGAGCCAGCTCATCGCCTCGTCGACGGCCGCCACCTCGTCGTCGTCCTCGTCGTCCACGAGCGGCGACGCCAGGTCGGGGCCGACGGCGAGGTCCGTCGTGACCGGCCGTCCCGTCGCGACCGCCACGACCTCGCCCTGCGCGTAGGCGGTCGCCGTCCAGCGGCTGGGCAGCAGGCGGGCGACGGGGGTGCTGCGCAGCTCGGTGGGCGTCACGGCGGGGAAGACCGGCTCGGACGTCAGGGGGACGTCGCCGGCGACGGCGGTCTCGGGGCGGGCCTGCGGGTTGGTGGGCGTGGTGGCCCGGACCACCCAGGCGGCCCGCCCCGGCCCGTAGCGGTCCGCCAGCGCCGTGTACGCCCGCTGGGCCCGCTCGCGGTCGGTGCCCGTGCGCCACTGGGCGCGCCAGAACTCCTCGCCCGCGGCGACCTCGGCGACGGACAGCCGGGGGTCGTGGGCGTCGACGTGCAGCTGGTCGGGGTACACCCGGACGAGCAGCTCGCCCGAGCGGAAGCGCGTCTCCAGGCGCACGGGGAGCAGCACCAGCGGGTGCCGGGACTCCCCCACCTGCGCGGTGAGCCGCGGGTCGGCGGCGAGAGTGTCCGACGTGAGCACGGCGAGGTCGAGCGGCTCGGTCATGGCGTCGGCTCCCGCAGGAGCACGGCCACCGGGATGGTGATCCGGGCGGGCAGCTGCCGGAGGCGGGCAGCCTGACGCGCCGACGTGGCCTCCGTCGCCGGGGCGTGGCTGACGCCGGCAGGAGCCTCGCCGACCTCGAAGCCGAAGCGCGGGGCCCCGGGCTGCTCGGCGATGACGATCGACCAGTCGTCGGCGTCGGCCAGCGGGACGGTGAACCCGAAGTAGCTGATGTCGGGGTCCATCGAGCCGCGGAAGACCGGCAGCAGGCGCTCGACCGGCGGGCCCGGCTTGGTCGCGGAGACCAGGGCGTCCGGGAAGCGCTTGATGAGCTCGCTGCGCAGGAGCAGGACGAACCTGTCCTCGACGGCCGTCGGAGCACCGAGCGCCCGGTCCCCCCAGGAGTCCAGGGGCGCGACGTCCGGAGGTGCCCCGGGTGCCACGGCCGCGTCCCAGAACCGGTCGAAGAAGGTCGCGGTCATCGGCGTCGGGAACTCGCGCCACAGCAGCTCGCGCCCGAGCTCGTGGTTGAGCCCGACCAGGAACGCCTCGACGAACTCCCCGTTCGTCCTCAGGCCGAGGGCCGTGTCCGCGGGGACGCCGTCCAGGCCGGGCAGCAGCCAGTGCTGGCCGAGCTCGGCCAGCGACCGGGACATCGGGGTGTCGAACCGGGGGGCGAACCGCAGCGACGGCACCGGGTCGTCCGCTGCCGGGGGTGCCGGCGCCTCGAGCAGGCCGCTCACGCGCGCGCCGAAGGTGCGGGCGGGGGTGGTCAGGGCCAGGGCCTCGGCGAAGATCGCCTCCGTGGGAAGGCTGCCGAACGACGCCCCTGCGGGCGGTGCGGCGGCCAGGAACGCGGACAGGTGCCGCGCTGCGGCGGCCCGGAACGTGGCCGCCACCTGGTTGTCCTGCCGCGGGGGCCGGGGGTCCGGGTCCGGCTCCGGCTCGGGCTCCGGCTCCGGGTCGGGGTCCGGGTCGACGGGGTCGTCGGGGTCGAACGGGTCCCGCGGCCGACGGAGCGCGAACGGGGCGTCCCGGCCGGCCCGGGTGAACCGCCCGGGGGCGAGCACCCCGCCGTCGAGCACACCGCCGCCGATCGGGGGCAGCGGACCCGGACGGGGGGTCGGCGCGGGCATCGGGCCGAGCGCGAACCCGGGTCGCGGCAGGCCCGACAGGACGGCGTCGGCGCTCACCTGGGCCCAGCTCAGGGCCATCGGGTTCGGGAGCGCCGCGCCACCCGCCTCGAACGTCAGCGGACCCGCCGGGATCGTGAGGTCGCGGTTGATCCGCGAGATCGGCCCCATCCGGTCGAGGATGTCGAGCCGGGCGGTCGACCCGGCACGGCCCAGGCGTCGGACGGCCGGCCCGCGGACCCGGGTCGCGCGGCGGACCACCGGGCTCAGCGCCCGGTCGGGCAGCTGGGCCTGCGACCACTGCTGGGCGAAGCTCGCTCCCCCGGTCGCCGGCGACCCCAGGAGCCGCGCCCGCAGCGGCGCCAGCACGAAGAGACCGTCCTCCGCCGGCAGCGGCACCACGTGCCGCCGGTGCAGGCTGTCGGCGAGCGCGAGCCCGAGCGTGGCGAGGCCGAAGACCCGGCCCGCGGCGTGCAGGTCCGCCGACTGGTCCCACGCCGCCGCCACCAGCGTCTCCTGCTGCTGCTGCACCACGAGGGTCCCGAGGGCGGCCGCGACGCGGTGCCCCGGGTCGCTGTTGAGCTGCTCGTACCAGCGCGTCGTCGTCGCCAGGTCCAGCGTCCGGGCCGCGGCGTACGCCTGGCCGTAGCGCGGAGGCGCCAGCAGGGGGTGGCTCGGTGGCACCTGGTCGGGCAGGTTGAGCACGTCGACCAGGGCCGTCGCGAACCGTCCCTCCATCGCCGGGTCCGACCACCTCTCGGCGGGTGCGTCGAGCGCGAGCAGGGCGCCGGCCAGCAGCACCTGGGTGTCGTCGGCTCCGGGGATCTCCAGCCCCGACGTCGACAGGTCCACCGCGCGGGTGCCGAAGCCGTCGGCGACCGGGCGGCCACGGATCGCCATCGCGAGCGACTGGAAGTCGCCGGCGGGGCCCGTGGCGAACCGCCAGTGGTGCAGGACCGGCAGCTCGACCGGTGCCATGCCCGGGGCGCGTCGCCACGCGGGCCCCTGGGCGTCGCCGGGGTCGTCGCCCAGGCCGGTGCGCCGCCCCGCCTCGAAGGTGGGCACGACGCAGGCGAGGTACTCGGTCTGCTCCGCCAGCAGCCGTCCGCTGACCAGCCGGGACAGGCTGCGGGTCGGGTCGGCGGCGAGCGCGTCGGCCAGCGCCGCGTCGGTCATGGCCGCGTCGGTCGCGAGCTGCGCGTGCGCCCAGGCCCAGCTGTCGTCGAGGTCGGGCAGCTCCTCCTCCGGGCGGGCCGGGGCACCGATGGTCAGGACCGGCAGCGAGCCGCGGGTCGGGGGCGCGAGCTGCACGCCCGGCTGCTCGCGCACCACGACGAGGCACATCCAGGGTCGCAGCCTGCCGTCGACCGCCTTCGCCGGGGTGAACAACCAGGGCAGGGCCGGCTCGTCCAGCTCGACGAGGGCCAGGTAGTTGGACTCGAACGTGCGTGTCCCGGGGGCGGGGTCGGTGCGGATGACCTGCTGCGGGGGCAGCACGGTGACGTCGCCGGGGCCCATCAGGCGGACGGAGACCGTCGCGGGCCCGACCCCGTTGACCCGCACCTCGGCGGTCGCGGACGCCTGGCTCGCGGGGTGCCCGTCCCGCCGGTCCTCCGGGAGGTCGAGCGGACCACCGCGGCGGACCCACGGCAGGAAGACCAGGTTCGGCTCGGACATCAGAACCGCACCATCCCCGCCAGGCGTGGCGCGTCCGCGCGCTCCTGGGCGTACCGCTCGGCGACGGCGGTGCGCGTCGCGGCCCGCGCGGCCGCGGCCAGCCGCAGGCCCGCGCGCAGGTGGTCGGGCTCCGCCGGCGTTGGGTCGGGCAGCACGACGGGCACGCCGTCCGGGCCGACGACGATCTCGGTGTAGCGGAACGGCTCCGCGACGCCGGCCGAGGCGTCGGAGGCGTACCGGTCGCTGCCGAGGCAGACCCCGGCCTCCCGCACCACGACACCCGGCGCGGCGAGCCGCTCGGCGTCGCTCATCTCGAAGAACTGGCTGTCGGGGAACTCGTCCCCGACGGGCGACACGCTGGGGGTCGCCCCGCCGATCAGGGGGTCGGTGATCGCGAACCGGCGCGCGTCCCGCGGCACGAACCCGCCGACGCGGTCGATCTCGCGTGCGGTGTTCAGGGGGACGAAGCCCTGGTGCACCACCAGCCGGCCCAGCGGGTGCAGCAGCAGACCCTCGGTCCGCGGGGTGCCCCGGACGCCGGCCACCTGGGACGCCGACGCCGGGAGCTCGGTCAGCCAGCTGCGTGGGTCGCCCAGCCGGGCCAGCAGCTCGGTGACGACGTCGATGGTCTCGGTGACCACAGACCCGCCCCCGCCGATCAGGGTCTTGTCGAACGAGACGGTGTAGTCCCACCAGAGGATGCCGAACGTGGCCTTCCCGGCGACCCGGAGCGGGATCGGGCCTTCGAGCATGCCCTTGACGTCGATCTTGAACAGGTTCCGGGAGCCGCGCTTGAGCTGCACCCCGGCGGCGAAGTCGGCGATGAAGTGCGGCGGCCAGAAGGTGACCAGCACGTCGAACCCGATGTACCCCTCGAGGCTGAAGCCGTAGGCCGCGGCGTACAGGGACGCCTTCGCGCCGAACTGCAGGGTGTTCGTCGTGATCGCGAGGTACGCCTCGATGACGAGCCGTGGGTTGTCTCCCGTCGTGAGGGCGACCGTGACCCGCGGCAGCGCCGGGAAGCTCGCAGGCGGGCTGAACCGGGGGTTGAACCCGCCGACCGCGAGCGCGAACCCCTGGCCGCGCTCGCGACGGAACGCCGCCGCACCCGTGAGCACGAAGCGCCCGCAGAGCTTCGAGTCGTAGAGGACCGCGTCGAGGGCGGCGGAGCCGGTGTCGAGGTCGAACACGCCCACGACGTCGAGGTTGAGCGTGACCAGCGGGTTCGTGTCCTGCGGGAGGACCGAGGACACCCGACCGAGGACGAGGAGGCGGCTCGTCTCGGCGACGGAGTCCCGCTCGAGCATGAGGGCGAGGTCGGCGCGCAGCAGCGGGTGCCCGCTGCCGAACGTCATCTTCACCAGGAAGCCGTAGATGTGGGTGCCCTCGCGCGGTGGGAAGAACGTCCGCAGCGCCGAGACCAGCTCCGGCAGGTGCTTCACCGGGTCGGCGGGGAAGAGCACGTGCTTGAGCCGGCCGGAGGGCAGGGCCGCGCGGACCGCGGCGACGTCGAGGGTCCGGTCGGCGGCGTAGAGCAGCCCGAAGCCGTCGAAGGTGATGAAGCCTGCGCTCAGGCCCAGGTTCTCGACGGTGCCGATCAGGAGGAACGACGTGACGTCGTTGCCCTCGCGGTCCTTCGTCGACGCCAGGCCGACGCACGTGATGGTGACCCGCTTGCCGACGCGCAGGACCAGGGCGCCGACGTAGTCCCCGGTGGCCGGGTCGAACTGGATCGTGCCGCCGCCACTGACGGGTCCCGTGCGCAGGTCGAGCGCGATCCCCGTCGGGCGGGTCGCGTCCACGTGGGCGTCGACGAGCCGCAGGTTGCGCTCCTGCGACGGCGTCATGGTGTCGACGGCGGCGAACAGACCCAGCCGGTCCACCCGGACGTAGACGGGACCGAGCTGGGTGCTGAACGACACCAGGGCGCCCACGGCCACCGCCCAGCCGGTCTCCGGCTCGTCGGCGCGGTTCCCCGCGAGCCGCAGCACCACCTCGTGCACGTTGATGCCGAGCAGCCCACCGCCCCCCAGGGGCAGGGTCTTCTCGAGCGCGGGTGGGCCGGCCGGGCCGGAGGAGTCGAAGGGTGGCTCGGGACCCGTCGCGTCGACCGTCGGCGGGACGTGCAGCTCGTGGATGAACCCGGCCCTGGCGTCGTAGCCCAGGCCGAGGGAGAACACCTTGCGGACCGGCCGCCCGCCGAGGAGCTTGCGCAGGAAGCTGTCCTTGTCGGCCGAGTCGATCACCAGGGCGCAGTGGTCGAGCCGCAGGAGGACCCGCGCACCCGTCGCGCTGAGGGTGAGCACGGCCGAGATCTCACCGAGCTCCACGCGGGACCCGGTCGCCCGGGGCAGGGCGTAGCTGATCCCGGTCTCGTCGGGCTCGGCGCGCCACCCCACCGACACCGACGAGGTGGCCGCGTCGGCGTCGGCCTGCACGCCCTCCTCGCCGCCGATGAGCAGCGCTGCGCCCGCGTCGCTGCGGATGTCCACCCGGAACCGCCAGGTCGGGCCGTCCGACCCCGGGTTGAGCACCTGGTCCAGGGTGAGCGTGCCGCCGAGCGCGAGGAACAGCTGGTGGGGCCGGGCGGGCGTGCCCAGCCGCCGGGGCAGGTACATCCAGGTGACCCGCAGCTGCTCGGAGTCGGTCTCGCCGTCGCGGCGCAGGGCGAGCGAGACCATCCGGCTCGCCAGGACGTCCGCCGCGGTCGGGCGGGCCGGCGAGTCCACGTCGAGCGCCGCGGCGTCCCAGCCGACGATCACGTCCCCGAGGGCGTTCAGGGCCTCGTGGTCCTTCGTCTGGTCGATGACGGCGATCGCCGCGACGATCCCGCGGATGAGCCCGTCGACGACGAGGAACGACGTGTCCCGGTCCGTGTTCAGCGTGCTGCCCTCGGCGCCCGGCTGCGTGTCGTCCAGGTCGTCGAGGGTCCGCCCGGGGTTCCACAGGAACGAGAAGATCGTGCCGAACCCGCTCAGGAACCGGGTGCCCGCGCCCTCGCCGGGCGCGAGCGAGCCGGTGAGCTCGGACGTGATCGCCATCGCCTGCATCACCAGGAAGAGCTTCGGCCAGCGCCGCCGCACGTACGTGCTGCCCAGCAGGTCGAGCAGGCTGTTCACGAACGTGTCGCCGCGCCCCTCCCAGTCGGTGCCCTCCCAGGCCTCGATCTGGTCGATGACCGCCCCGAGGAGCAGGGCGAGGTTGCCGAGCGCCTCGATGTCCGCCTGCAGGTCCGCGTCCACCTGCGCGCGGTACTCCGTGATCGCCGCGAGCGGCGCCGCCGGCAGGACGAGCTTCTGGGTCACCGCGTCCGGTGCGGCACCGAGGTCGCTCAGGACCGCGCTGCGCGTCTCGGGCCGGCCGAGGAGGTCCGCCACGAAGGTCACGAAGTCCACGACCTCGCCGGCCAGCCCCCGCAGGACGGACCCGGCGCTCACGGCTGCGGCTCCGGGACCGGCACGCGGCTCAGCACGTCCTGCCGCAGCACCTCGGGCCGGTCCTCGGCCTGCGGGCCCAGCGACGCCCGGTGGACCATGTACGGGCCGAGGACGGGTTGCTGGGTCTCCGGGTCGGGGGCCGACGTGTACACCTCGCCGACCGCCGTCACGACGCCGTCGTCGTCCTGCTCGAACCGGCAGATCCCGAAGTTCGAGCGGAACATCATCTGCCGCGTGTTCCGCATCCGGTCCAGCGCAGCCTGGTGCCGGGCGGCGACCGCCCGCATCGCCGGGAAGGCCGTCGCCGGGTCGGCGAGCTGCGCCTCGATCGCCGCGTCGTCGAGCGGCAGTGCGCGGATCGGGGACGGGCGCTCGGCGTCGGGCCGCTCGTCGATCAGCGGGCTGACCCTCCAGCGCCAGTCCGGCGGCCGCGCCGGGTTGAGCCGCGACGTCAACCGCTCCTGCGGCTCCTCGCCTTCGGGGTTGTCGTCCAGCCAGCCGTGCGTCGCCAGCAGCACCGGGCTGCGCAGCAGCCGCGCCCGGGTGGTCGCCACCAGGTCCGCCTCGGTCCGTCCCTCCGGCAGCAGCACCAGGTCGGCGTCCGGCCGGGTCCAGCCCAGGCGCTCCACGCCGAGCTTCGCGCGCAGCAGCTCCTGCAGCAGCATCGCGCTGCGGTCGAGCGCCCGCAGGTAGACGGGCATGACGTTCTTGAACCCGCTGGACGTGAACTGCGCGATCCGGGCCGGCTGCTCGGCGTCCCCGCGCCAGTAGCTCATCACGTTCGACGCGGCGTTGTGCACGTCCCCCGACAGCACCACGACCCGCTGGTGCTCCGCGAGCCGGAGCAGGAGGTGCTCGAACGTGATGGGGTCGAACGCCCAGGTCTCCAGGGAGTCGGGGTTCGTGCCCGGCATGAGCCGGCTGCCCGTGACGGACGCCGGGTCGGTGAGGTCACCTGCCGTGACCAGGTCGAAGATGCGGTAGATCGCCTTCGCGACGACCTCGTCGATCACCGGCGGCCCGATCACCTGCAGCGGGGCGATCACCACCAGCACCTCACGCCCGGCGGGCAGGGGCGGCCGCGGGATCTGGTCGACGAGCGCCTCCGGCGCGACGTTGCCGGGCGGACCGATCTCCGCGACGTAGCTGCGCCGGGTCCGGTTGTCGAGCGCCACCACGACGTGCTTGGGGCCGTCGACCGTGAAGTGCCACGTCATCGGCGCGTCCACGGCCGCGAACCGGCCGTCTCCGACCGGCTGGTTGTCGAGGTCGTGCCCGAACATCCGGCCGAGCTCGGCGAACGTGGTCGCGTCAGGACCGGGGGTCGTGCCAGGGAACAGCTTCGTCGCCTTCTCGAGCAGGTCACCCGGGAGCTGCCCGCCGAGCTCGGGACGCTCGGGGGTGGTGACCTGGTCGTACCGGCGTGGGTCGTTGCCCCAGTCCTGGAACAGCGCGTAGGCGAGCATCCCGTTGGTCAGGATCACCTGCCCGAGGGCGGTCCCCTGCACCCGGCGCCGCCACATCGGGGTGAGGAAGAAGTCGTCGGTGACGTCGTGGTCGTCGAACATCATGTACGTCGGGGTGTTGGCCAGCACGCGCTGCACCCGGCCGAGCCCGAGCAGGAAGTCCCGGTGCACGCGGTGGCTGCGGCGCCGGGCCCGGAACTTCTGCGCGGCCTTCTCGACCTTGTCCTTCTCGCGCTGCGCGATGGTCGCCGCGTCGGAGTACAGGTGCTGCGGGACGCGCTCGGGGAACACCTCCGGGGGCAGCTCGACGTCCTGGTCGCCCGTGGGGGTGTCCAGCCAGCGCAGCGCCGACCCGGTCGGGTCGGCGGGCGTCACGAGCCGGGCGCCGGGCACCTCCTCACCCCAGGCCGCCGGCGACCAGGCCATGACGTACGCCGCCGCGAACTCGCCCAGCGAGATCAGGTGGTTCGCTCCGTCGATGCTGGTCAGCTGCGCGCTGACCTGCGTGAGCCGGAGCCGGTCGCCGACCGGGAACTGCGGCGGGCCTGCCGGCAGGTCGCCTGCCGCCTCGGTCTGCTGCGGCGTCTCGGGGGTGTAGCTGGCTCGAGGGTCCAGACGGTTCGGCTCGGTGGCCTCCGGGCGCCGCAGGACCTGGCCGACCTTCACCCGCTCGAGGGGCACTCCCCCGTCGGTGCCGATGAGCTCCACGCCCAGCTCGGCGGTCCGCAGCATCATGATCGAGTCCACGTCGTCGGCGTAGATCTGGTCGCCGCCGAGGAACAGCTGGTGGATCCGTCCCCGCGGGTCGTCGAACCGCTCGTTCAGGTACTCGTCCAGCCACGCCAGGGCGTCGCCGTCGTCGTACCCCGGGCGGCGGCACGACCCGTACGCGATCCGCAGGTCGTCCAGCTCGGTCGGCGGCAGGGCGAAGGACGGCAGCATCCGGTCGGCGTAGCCCAGAGGTCCGACCTCGACCCCGCTGACCGTGTGCGTGCCGAGCAACCCGAGCCCGGCCAGGTCGGTCCGGTTCTGGGCGCCCGTGATCGTCACGTCGTACGAGTAGAGCCGGTCGGGCTGGAAGACCTTCCCGGACGCGGGGGGCAGCCGCACGGTGACGAGGCCGAGGTGCAGGTGCTCGCCGATGCGCAGCGTCTTCTCGCCGGGGTGCGGCGGCGCGACGTTCGGGTCCGGGGCGTCAGCGCTCGTCGCGAACGGGGGGTTGGTGGTGTCGGACGCGACGCGGCCCTCGAACACCCGCACCCGCACGTCGGCCGCTTCGCTCAGCACCACCTGGACCGCGACGAGCCCCGGGTCCACCCGACGCAGGAGCGGACCCGCGAGGAGAAGCGGTAGCTCCATCAGTTCTCGCCTGCCCCCACTGACGAGACGAATCGGGACACTTCGGACCGTAGACCCGAGCCACCCGTCCGGGCCAGTACTTCGTCCACGCTCGCGCTCGCGCTACCTCGCGGCACGTCCTGCGGATGACGAGGAGCGGGTCGGGTCGACCCGTCGAGCCCGCACGTCCGGCGCTTCCCCCCGCCCGAGATGTCGTCCACGCCGACATGGGTGAGGATCGGAGCAGGCACGAGGGGGTGTTCTGCATGGGAGTGTCCGGCGCACGCGCGCGTGCTACCGGCGGGCGCGCCCTCCACGGCGGGCGCACGTGCCGCGCCGTCGTGGCTGCGGTCGTCGTCGGTGTCCTCGCGCTCACCGGCTGCGGCGTGACACGCGGTGACGACGGAGGCGAGAACCGCCGGCTGCGCATGATGATCCCCAACTCCCCCGGCGGCGGGTACGACCAGACCGGCCGTGCGGCGACGCGTGTCATGGAGACGGCGGGCCTGACCGGGCGGTTCGAGGTCAGCAACGTCATCGGGGCGAGCGGCACGGTGGCGATGCAGCGGCTCGTCAACGAGCGGGGTGCGCAGGACCTGCTCATGACCATGGGCCTGGGCGTCGTCGGCGCGACCTACACGAACGGGTCGGACGCACGGGTGAGCGGCGCGACGCCGATCGCCCAGCTCATCGAGGAGCAGGAAGGCCTGCTCGTCCCGGCTGCGTCGCCGTTCCGGACCGTCGACGACCTCGTCGAGGCGTGGCGAGCGGACCCCGGCAGCGTGCGGGTCGGCGGCGGGTCGAGCCCGGGCGGCCCGGACCACCTGTTCCCCATGCAGCTCGCGGACGCGGTCGGCGTCGACCCGACCGAGGTCAACTACATCGTGTACGACGGCGGCGGGCCGCTGACCACGGCCCTGCTCGGCGCCAAGATCGACGTCGGTACGTCCGGGCTGGGTGAGTTCGAGGGGCAGCTCGCGGACGGCTCGTTGCGCGTGCTCGCGGTCTCGGGCGAGGAGCGGCTCGACGGCGTCGACGCCCCGACGCTCGTCGAGTCCGGCATCGACCTCGTCTTCACCAACTGGCGGGGCGTCCTCGCGCCACCCGGCATCCCCGACTCGGTCCGTGACGAGCACATCGCGCTGCTCGAGGAGATGCACGCCACGGCCGCCTGGCAGGACGCGCTCGAGGCGAACGGCTGGGTGGACGCGTTCCGCACCGGTGACGACTTCGGGGAGTTCCTCGTGGAGCAGGACGAGCGGGTGGCCGGCACCCTGAAGGACCTCGGCCTGCTGTGACCGCCGCGACCCCTCCCGACCCGACCGAGCCCGCCGAGCGTGCTGGGCCCCGTCCCGACCGCGCGCAGTACGGTCTCGCGGCGTTCCTCGCGCTGGTCGGGGTGTGGACGGTCGTCGACTCCGCGGGCCTGGACCCCGGCTTCGCCGACCAGGTCGTGGGACCCGCGGCGTTCGGGTACGTGATCGGGTCCGGCCTCGTCGTGCTCGCGGTGCTGCTGGCCGTCGCGACCGCACGCGGCGACCGCGCCGAGGGTGAGGCCGGCGAGGACGTCGACCTCGACCGGGCCACCGACTGGCGGACCCTCGGCGGGCTCGCCGGAGTGCTCCTCGCGACCGTCGTCCTCATCGACTGGCTCGGCTGGGCCATCGTCGGCGCGCTGCTGTTCGCCGGCGCGGCGACAGTGCTGGGCAACCGGCACTGGGTACGCAACCTGGCCATCGGGACCGTCCTGTCGGTGACGTCGTGGTACGGGTTCTACGTCGGCCTGGGGATCCCCATCCCGGCGGGCGTCCTGGACGGGATCCTGTAGTGGACGCCCTGCTCACCGGCCTCAGCATGGCCCTCACTCCCGAGAACCTGCTCTACGCGGTCGTCGGCGTGCTCCTGGGCACCGCGGTGGGCGTGCTGCCCGGGATCGGGCCCGCGATGACGGTCGCCCTCCTGCTGCCCGTCACCTACAACGTCTCCCCCAGCGCCGCGCTCATCATGTTCGCCGGCATCTACTACGGCGGCATGTACGGCGGCTCGACGACGTCGATCCTGCTCAACACGCCCGGTGAGTCGTCCTCGGTCATCACGGCCCTCGAGGGCAACAAGATGGCGAAGCGGGGGCGCGCGGCGCAGGCGCTCGCCACGGCCGCGATCGGGTCGTTCGTCGCGGGCACGATCGGGACGATCCTGCTCGTGGCGGTCGCCCCGACGGTGGCTGAGTGGGTCGTCGTGCTGGGCGCACCCTCGTACTTCGCGCTCATGCTCCTCGCGCTCGTCGCGGTGACGTCCGTGCTGGGCAGCTCGAAGCTCCGGGGCTTCAGCTCGCTGGCGCTCGGCCTGGCCATCGGCCTCGTCGGCACGTCCACCGGCCAGGCGCGCCTCACGTTCGACAACCCGTTGCTCGCCGACGGCATCGACATCGTCGTCGTCGCGGTCGCCATCTTCGCCGTCGGCGAGGCGCTCTGGGTCGCCGCGCACCTGCGACGACGCCCGCTCGAGATCATCCCCGTCGGGCGTCCCTGGATGGACCGGAAGGACTGGCGACGGTCGTGGGCGCCGTGGCTGCGCGGCACGGCCTACGGGTTCCCGTTCGGGGCCCTGCCCGCCGGCGGGGCCGAGCTGCCGACGTTCCTGTCGTACATCACCGAGCGCCGGCTGGCCGGCGAGCACCGGGCCGAGTTCGGGAAGGGCGCGATCGAGGGCGTCGCCGGGCCGGAGGCCGCCAACAACGCGTCCGCGGCGGGCACGCTCGTCCCCCTGCTGGCCATCGGCCTGCCCACCACCGCCACCGCGGCCGTGATCCTCGCCGCGATGCAGAGCTACGGGCTGCAGCCGGGCCCGCAGCTGTTCGAGGCCGAGCCCGAGCTCGTGTGGACGTTGCTGGCCAGCCTGTTCGTCGCCAACACGCTCCTGCTCGTCATCAACCTGCCACTCGCACCGCTGTGGGCGCGCCTGCTCCGCATCCCCCGGCCGTACCTCTACGCGGGCATCCTGTTCTTCGCGGTCCTCGGCGCGTACAGCGTGAACTTCCAGAGGTTCGACGTCCTGCTGCTCTGCCTGTTCGGGGCGCTCGGGTTCGCGATGCGGCGGTTCGGGCTACCGGTGCTGCCGCTCATCGTCGGCGTCATCCTCGGCCCCCGGCTCGAGGAGCAG
Organism: Cellulomonas terrae; assembly: GCF_007990265.1. Lineage (GTDB taxonomy): Bacteria > Actinomycetota > Actinomycetes > Actinomycetales > Cellulomonadaceae > Cellulomonas > Cellulomonas terrae. The sequence goes on along the minus strand of NZ_BJWH01000033.1, from coordinate 6,608 downwards.
CTCACCCAGGCGCTCCAGCTGTCCCAGGGAGACGTGTCGGCCCTGTGGAGCGAGCCCGTCGCCGTGATCGTCTACGTGGTGATCGCGGTTCTGCTGCTCGGGCCGCTCGTCCTGCGGCTCATCCCCGGCAAGCAGGGCCCGGAACGGCTGGAGGACGAGGTCGAGGAGCTCGAGGAAGAGGTGCGGTCATGACCGTCGTCGTGGGCTGGACACCCGATGCCCGAGGGCAGGCAGCCCTGCTGCGGGCCGTGCACGAGGCACAGGTCCACGACGAGCCGCTGCTCGTCGTCAACGCCTCCAGCGGCACCGCCCCCGTGGACGACCGGTTCGCCGGGGCCGCCGAGCTCGCCGCGATCCGCGCGCTCCTCGACTCCCACGGCGTCGACGCCGAGGTGCGCCAACCGGTGGTCCGGGACGTCACCGACGCCCTGCTCGACATCACCGAGGAGGTCGACGCGTCGATGCTCGTCATCGGCATCCGGCACCGCTCGGCGGTCGGGAAGCTCCTCATGGGATCGACGGCCCAACGCATCCTGCTCGACGCCCGCTGCCCCGTGCTCGCCGTGAAGGCGTGAGCCGCGTCCCGGCTCTCATCGGGTGAGCACGACCTCCTGCTCCGGAACGAAACCGGGCACGTCCTCCACCCGGTGGTAGACCGGTAGTCCGCGTTCTTGCGCGATCGCGACGTCCTGGTCCGCACCCCTCGACGCGCCCTCCAGGCGCAGGACCGCGTCGCAGTGCTGGAGCAGCCGCTCGGCGGTCGGGTACATCACGTGCTCCGCCAGCGGGCTCAGCGGACCGTCGGCACCGGCGCTGCTCAGCACCGGGAGCGCCACCCACTCTCCGATCATCGGGACGTGGCCGGCCCGGAAGATCGGCCAGGCCGCCTCCTCCAGCCGCCGCAGGTTCCGGGCCATCAGGTCGGGGTCGTCGCCGGTCCCCGAGCGGTAGGGGCCGGCGATCAGGATCATCAGTGGGCGAGTCGTCATAGGGCATACTATGCATTACTCGGAACAAACATGGAGGATCGTGCATGCTGGCAGCGCAACGGAAGGAGCTCCTCCTCGACCGTCTCCGTGCCGACGGCCGGCTCGTCGCCAAGGACCTGGCCACCGAGCTCGACACGTCCGAGGACACGATCCGGCGGGACCTGCGCGAGCTGGCCGTCGCCGGGCTGTGCCAGCGTGTGTACGGCGGGGCGATCCCGGTCGCGCCGGCCGCGGCGACCTACGCGCGACGTCAGGAGATCGCGACGAGCAGCAAGCAACGCGTCGCCGCCGCCTGCCTCCAGCTGGTCCAGCCGGGCAGCACCCTCATCCTCGACGGTGGCACCACCGCGCTCGAGGTCGCCCGTGCCCTGCCCCACGACGACGGGCTCACCGTCATCACCCACAGCCCGACGATCGCCGTCGCGCTCGTCGACCACCCGGCCGAGGTCTTCCTCCTCGGCGGCCGGCTGTTCAAGCACTCCGTCGTGACCTCCGGCGCCGCGACCGCCGAGGCCGCCGCCCTGGTCACCGCCGACCTGTTCCTCCTCGGCGTCACCGGCGTCCGGCCGGACACCGGCCTCACCACCGGTGACGCCGACGAGGCGGCGATGAAGCGCACCCTGGCGCGCCGGGCCGCGCAGACCTGGGTGATGGCCAGCGAGGAGAAGATCGGCGCGGCGTCCCCGTTCCCCGTCCTGCGGCTCGACGAGGTCGCCGGGATCGTCAGCGACGCCGACCAGCACGACCCGGTCGTCGCCGAGCTCGAGCGCACCGGCGTGCAGGTGCTGCGCGCCTGAGGAGCGGCCGGTCGCGCAGACGCCCTCCCGGGCCCCGACGCGGCTCTTGACAACTTTTCTTGTCAGGGCCACAGTGGAGCGCATGCAGGACGTCGAGGTCATCGAGAGCGCGGAGGCAGCCGCGGCCGCGCTGGACCCGGTCCGGGCGCGGTTGCTGCGGGCGCTGAGCGTCCCGGCCTCCGCCGCCGGGCTCGCCGCCCAGGTCGGCATCACACGCCAGAAGGTCAACTACTACCTGAAGTCGCTCGAGGCGCACGGCCTGGTCGAGCTGTCCGAGGAACGTCGGCACGGCGGTATCACCGAGCGCGTGCTGCAGGCGTCGGCGGCGTCGTACGTCGTGTCGCCGGCCGCCGTCAGCGAGTCGGCCGCCGACCCGGACGCCAACGCCGACCACCTGTCGGCGGCCTACCTCGTCGCGCTCGCGGGCCGGCTGGTCCGCGAGGTCGGCACCCTGGCCCGCCGGGCAGGCGCGACGGGCAGGCGTCTGCCCACGCTCACGATCGACACGCAGATCGGGTTCCGGTCGGCCGCCGACCGGGCCGCGTTCGCCGACGACCTGACCACCGCGGTGCTCGACCTGGCCGCCCGCTACCACCACGACGACGGGCGCCCGCACCGGCTCGTCGTCGCGGCCCATCCCGTCCCCGAGGAGGAGACATGAGCACGATCACGGACGTCCCGTACCGCCTGGAGTTCAGCGTCGAGGTCCCCGGCACCCCCGAGCAGGTCTGGGAGGCCATCGCCACCGCCAAGGGCATGAGCGCCTGGTTCACGCCGACCGAGCTCGAGGAGCGCGAGGGCGGCTCCCTGCGCTTCGTCATGGGCCCCGACATGGACTCGATCGGCCAGGTCACCGGCTGGGACCCGCCGCGCCGCCTCGTCTACGAGGAGGACTGGGCCTACCTCATGGGGAAGGACCCGGACGCGCTCAGCCCGCTGACGTGCGAGTTCGTCGTCGAGGCGCATTCCGGCGGCACGTGCGTCGTGCGCGTCACCAGCAGCGGCTTCGGGACGGGCGCCGCGTGGGAGTCGCAGTGGTGGGAGACCCTCAAGCCCGGCTGGCTGCCGCACTTCGACAAGCTGCGCCTCTACCTGGCGCACTTCGCCGGCCAGGAGGCCACCCCCCTGGAGGCCTCGGCCACCCATCCCGGGGACGCCGACGCCCTCTGGTCCGCCGTCCACACGGCGCTGGGCCTCGACGAGGGTGCGACCGTCGACGTCCGCGGCGCGACGGGCACGGTCGAGCACGTCGGCGAGCGGCAGGCGCTCGTCCGCCTGACGGCACCGGTGCCCGGCGTGCTCGAGCTCTACTCCTGGGGCCTGGGCGACGGCACCGCGACGGCCGGCGTCCGGGCCTACCTGTTCTCCGCCGACGCCGCGGACTACGTGCGGCGCGAGGAGCCGGCCTGGCAGGCCTGGCTCCAGGACCTCTCGGTCCGGGCCTGAGACCAGCCGCCCGGACTGCCACGCACCCGGAACCGACGAAGGAGCAGCAGATGGACACCGTGAAGGACACCGAGGTCGCCGTGGGCCGGACCCGCTACGGGTCCCGGCTCCGCCGGCTCGCCGGCACCGGCCTCCTCGCCACGGTCGCCGCCATGGCCGCCACCACGCTCGGCGCCGCGTCGGCCCGAGCGCTGGGCGTCGACTTCGAGGTCCCCGACGGTGGCCCGACGATCCCGCTGGCCGGGTTCGCGTCGGTGACCGGGATGTTCTCCGTCGTGGGCGTCGTCATCGCCGCAGCACTCCTGCGGTGGAGCGCCCACCCGGCCCGGCGGTTCGTGCAGACGGCCGTGACGCTGACCGTGTTGTCGCTGGTCCCGCCCGTGATCGCCGGGGCCGACGTCGCCACCACCATCACCCTCGTGGGGCTGCACCTCGTCGCGGCGGCGGTGATGATCCCCAGCCTCGCGCGGAGCCTGCGCAGTCCGGCGTAGCGCCCGTCAGGGTGCGTCGACCTGGAACTCGACGGTCGTCACCGGGTTGTCGAACTCGCTGGTCCGCAGTGACACCTGGAGACGCCAGGTGCCGGGAGACGGGACGACGACGTCGGCGGCATAGCTTCCCGGGCCGACGTTCGTGAGCTCCACGGGACCGAGGTCGACGTCGTCCGAGGCGAGTCGCGCCCGCGGCGCCTCGTACCCCTCGAAGGGTGCACCGGAGGAGTCGGTCAGCTCGAGGGTGACGGCGTTGGGGCCGGGGGTCAGCGGTGCGAGCCGGGCGAGCACGGCGACGTCGCCCAGCGTCGCGGTCTGGACGCTGTTCCGCTCGCGGCTCACCGCCGACACCTCCGCCTGCGGGCTCCGGTCGACGAGGAACCCGGTGACCGCCAGCACCACGACGAGCACGGAGGCCTCCGCCACGACGGCGCGCCGCACGAGGTCGGCGCCCGCACGTCGCGTGCGCTGGCGGTTGCTCGCCCGCAGGGCGGGCACCAGGCGGTACCGGTTCCAGCCGGCGATGGCCACGGCGACCAGCGCGAACGCCACCTTCACCAGGAGCAGCCGGCCGTAGCCCGTGCTCACCAGGGCGTCCCAGGAGCCGACGATCCGCCACGCCAGCACGGTGCCCGCCGCCACGAGGGCCCCGAGGACGCCCGCCGCGATGCCGGAGAACCGGGCGAGCACCACCGCGGCGGCATCTGGGCGGTCGGCGAGGTCACGCAGCGTGAGCGCGAGGCCCACGAGGCCCCCCAGCCAGATGCTGCCCGCGAGCAGGTGCAGCATGTCGGCGCCGACCACCAGCACCTCGGGGGTCGCCGCGCGCGTGTGGCCGAGGAAGGCCGGCGCCACGACCGCGACCGCCCCGGCGGTCAGGGAGGCGAACCGTCGCGGGCCGGTGGACGTCCCGCGACCGAGGAGCCCGACCGCCGCCGCGGTGCCGAGGACGACCGCGGCGGTCACGACGTACTCGGCCGTCGACACCCCGGCCCAGGTGGCGCCGCTGGTCAAGGAACCCACGTCGGCACCGAGCTGGTACATCACTGTCAGGGGCAGCCCCACGAGCCAGGCCACGACGGTGGCGCCGGCCGCGATGCGGGCGACGGCGACGAGGCGGTGCCTGACCGGCCCGGTGAGCTGGTCGGCGGGCACGACGAGGAGGCAGAACGCGACGAGCCCGGTCGAGAGCAGCAGGCCCGCGTAGCCGAGCCAGCGGGACACGCTCAGCGCCAGGGGTGCGGCGGTCGTGCTCGTCGAGCCGCTCGGTGGGGGTGTCACGTCGACGCTCGGGGCGCCGACCGAGAAGGTGAGCGAGCCGCTGACGGGATGACCGTCCTCGGACACGACGCGCCAGACGACCACGTAGGTCCCGGGGCCGACCCGCTCGGGCAGGCTGACGGTCAGCTCCTTCCCGGTGGCGGCCGCCGACGCCGCGACGGGAGCCCCTTCGGCGTCGAACACCTGGGCGCCGTCCGGCACCGCGGCGACCGCCTCGTCGAACGTGAGCCGGATCCGGTCCGGGGCCGCGTCGAGGACGGCACCCTCGACCGGGTCGCTGCTGACCAGGGTGGCGTGGGCGCTCGCCGGGCCGGCCGGTCCCAGCAGCAGGACGGCGAGGCCGACGAGCACCAGCAGCAGTCGTGCCGGCCGGCGCCCCCTCACGTCCGGCGACGCTGGAGCACGAGCGCCGCGGCACCGAGCGTGGCGCCGGCCAGACCCGCGACGAGGGCCGCGACGGTCCAGGCGTCGACGGCGGCCGGCTCCCCCGCGGTCCCGCCCCCGGTGGTCGCGGCGGCCTGGTCGGCGTCGACCGTGGTGGGCCCGTCGTGCCCGCCGCCGTCCGCGGCGGTGAGGACGAACGCCGGTGCCGGCAGCTCGAGCTCCTCCTCGGCCTGACCGTCCGCCGGGACCTCGATCCACGCCGCCTCGCCCTGCTCGCACGTCTGGATGGTCGGGAACACGAGGGTCTCCCCCTCCAGGTCGGGCAGCAGCAGCGAGAGCTCGAGCACGTCGCGGTAGCCCTCGGGCAGCGGGGTGTCGGTGCGGAAGGTCACCGAGGCGACCCGTTCCGTGATCTGCCGGCCGTGGCTGTCGGTGACCGCCGGGTCGAGCGTCTCCATCGTCTTGTCGACCTCCCACAGGGCGGTCCGCGTCGGCGTGACCGAGCTGACCTGCTCCGGGACCTGGATCGTGACGGCCACGGTCGACGAGCCCGCGCACCCGTGGGGGACGATCGCCTCCAGCACGGCGTACGCCCCGGCCGCGGTGGTCGAGGGGGTGATCGTGATGTGCGCGGCGGCGGGGGTTGCCGCGCCGACGACCACGGCCGTGGCGGCCGCGACGGCGACCAGCCCCGCGGTGAGCCTGCGCGTCCCTGACGTCCGAACGCCATCCCGTTGCATCCCGGTCCGATCTCGTCGTTGAGCCGTCACGGCGCCACGTCGGCGCTCGGCCACTGAAGCAGCGGGCCGAACCGATTGTCAAGTATGTGAACTCTGTGCACACCGTTGAACCGGCAGGCTCACAGTCCTAGGATGGAGTTCATATCAGCGAACCATGGTCGCGCATGTGGACCACGCTCCCGAGAACAGCAGGAGAGGGAACCAATGCCCAACATCACCGTCGAGCTCCTCAAGGGGCGCTCCCTGGAGCAGCGCCGCGCCTTCGCCCAGGCCGTGGCCGACAGCGCCGTCGAGCTCCTCGGCGCCCGCCGTCAGGACGTCCGCATGGTGTTCACCGAGATCACGCCCGACATCGTCGCCAACGGTGGCGTCCTGGCGAGCGAGGACCAGAGCCGCGCCGCCGTGGTGGCGGGTCTCGCCGACGGGGCCTGAGCCTCCCCGGAGCGACGACGACGCGGGCCCGGAGCGACCAGCTCCGGG
>NZ_BJWH01000032.1 GCF_007990265.1 Cellulomonas terrae | reverse complement strand
CTGCAGGGTGCCGGGGCCGAGGGGCCTAGAACTGCAGGGTGCCGGGGCCGAGGGGCGTAGAACGGGCCGGGATGGCTGCTATCAGAGGGCGCAAGCGCGCCGGGATGCCGGACATGACGTGCTGAGGTCGCGCACGGCCGCCTCAAGCGAAGGGGAGCCGTGCTCGCGAATGGCGGCTCACCTGCGCACGACTACGTGGATAGCGACTGTGCGGATGGATGGCCGAGGAATTCGCATCGGCTGCTCGACCGACGGCGCCTCTAGGCGGGAGCGATTGAGCTTCCTTCGGCCTCCACGCCCGCGTGCAGCAGGACCAGCCGCCGGCGTCTGGCTGGCATCGCTCGCCGGGAGGTACAGCAGCGCAAGCGAGGACGTGAGGGCCGTGGAGCCGAGGCCCAGGCCTACCCTCCGTGATCTCGACGACAGGCCCTGTGGACCGAGGTGCCGGCGGCTTTGCGCACGGTACGGTAGGGCCCGCGACGAGCCGACACGGAGTCGGCGCCCGGATCGGATCGATGACTCACTGGACCGGCACGCATCTCGTTTCACGTGAAACCTGGGGGACCTGACGGTGATCGAAGCTCAGTCGGCCAAGACCGACGGAGCTGACCCCCTGGACGACGACGCTCGGCTCGAGCCCTTCTTCGGCGCCGCCTGGCCTGCGGTGAAGGGGTTCCACGATCTGCTGGTCGACCAGGGAGAGCTCCGTGGCCTCGTCGGCCCTCGAGAGTTCTCCCGACTCTGGGAGCGGCACCTCCTGAACTCCGCTGCCGTCGTGCCGTTCCTCCCGACGGAGGGCCGGATCATCGACCTGGGGAGCGGTGCGGGACTTCCCGGGATCGTTGTGGCTGCGATGCTCCCTTCCGCCGAGGTCGTGCTGCTCGAGCCGATGGAGCGTCGGACTGACTGGCTCAGTGAAGTCGCCGAGACTCTCGCTCTCGACAACGTCGTCGTCCGGCGAGGCCGGGCGCAGGACGAGCATGGCTCGTTGGTCGGGGACGCGGTCACCGTCCGTGCAGTTGCGGCTCTGGAGAAGCTCTACCGGTGGGCGATCCCGCTGCTGAGGCGTGGAGGCGCCCTCGTCGCTCTCAAGGGAAGCAGGGCGGAAGAGGAGATCGAAGCGGCCAAGAACGTCGGCCGCAAGCTCGGCGCTGGGGTGGCGTCCGTCGTGGATGCACCGACGATCGAGGGAGTCGACATGACGAGGGTGGTCCGCGTCGTACGGGAGGCAGTGCCTGGTGTTCGGTAGGAAGAAGCGTCGACAAGAAGAAGCAGCGGCCACGCAAGCCTCCGAGGCGGCAGCACACCAGGACGCAGCACAGGGTCCAGCCAGCGCCTCGGCGGAGTGGACTCCGCAGGCCGCAGTCGAGACGCCACGGGCGGCCACGCCTCCGGAGAGCGCGGCGGGGGGTGTGTCGTCGATCGCGCCTGCGTCGACGCCGAGCGGGCTGCCGTCGACCCCGCTGCGACCGACGCCAGCCGCCCCCCAGCCGGCACCCGCCTCACCCATGAGCTCCCAGCCCTCTCAGCCGTCGTCACCTCCGGTGCCCGGGCAGTCGCAGCCGCCGGGTCCCCAGGCCAGTGCCGGGCAGCCGGGACCGGTCGCCCCCCAGCTGGGGGCGGGCCAGTCGCGACCGATCACATCCGCCCAGGCCACCGGTCAGGCTCCGGTGGCAGCGGGCTCTCCGCAGCCGGCACCCTCGCCTGCCGCTGCCCTGCCGGGGGTGCCCTCCGTGCACACCGTGGCAGAGGCGCGTGCATCGGCGACACCTTCGCCGACATCGTCCGGCCCAGCGCCGCAGGTGCCCGGGCAGCAGGACCCGTCGTCGGCGCCCACGCCTGTCGCTGCACAGCAGGGTGCACCGACCCCTGCACCCCAGCCGGCAGCCGGGGCAGCAGGCTCCACCAACAGCGCGAACCCGTCGCAGCGCTCGCCCGTCCAGGCGCCCGCGGCATCCACCGGCGCTGGTCCGCAGCCCCAGCAGGCTGAACCGTCCGCAGGAAGCACGAGCGAGCATCAGGCCGAACTGGTCGGTGGACAGGCCGCCGCACGCTCGGAGGCCCACGCGACCGAGCCGGCATCGCCGGGTCACGGACCTGTGGACGAGCCAGCGAGCTCCGACGCAGGTGGATCGACCGCCAAGCTACGGACCGCCGACCGCAAGCCCGTCTCCGCAGGGGAGCCCTACATCCCCATGATGAGCGCGGCCACGACGACGTCGACGGCCGACTCTGTTTCACGTGGAACATCGGCGGGGAGCGACGACGCACCACTCGGCGGGTCATGGGATGACAGCAGTGTCGCCGCAGGTCAGAGGCCTATGAGTGGAACGACGACGGCGGCGGACGAAGGTGGCAGCCCGCTCGGCGACAACGTCACACGGGATGAGCCCGGGCAGGACGGACGTGGCGCCGAGGAACTCGCCGGAGGGCGTGACACCATCGCGCCCATGACGCCCCGACATGACCTCGATCCTGAGGAGACGCGTCGCGCCGCGTTGGTCGAGAGCCTCCCGGTGGTCACCGACGAGACGCCGTTGATGGCTGAGCTGAAGCAGGACGCTCGCCGGCGCATCGAGCTGCAAGGTCGTCGGTTCCCGCGACCGGCCCAGACGCGCGTGATCACGGTCGCGAACCAGAAGGGCGGCGTCGGCAAGACGACGACCACCGTCAACATCGCGGCGGCGCTCGCTCAGGCGGGACTGAACGTCCTCGTGCTGGACAACGACCCGCAGGGCAACGCGTCGACGGCACTCGGCGTCGAGCACCGGGCGGGCACCCCGTCGATCTACGAGGTCCTGGTCGACGGAGCTCCGCTCGCCGAGGCTGTGCAGGAGAGTCCCGACGTCCCGAACCTCTGGTGCCTCCCGGCGACGATCGACCTGTCAGGCGCGGAGATCGAGCTCGTCTCGATGGTCGCCCGGGAGACGCGACTGCGGAACGCTCTCGACACGTACCTGGAGTGGCGGGTGGCGAACGGGCACGAGCGCATCGACTACGTGTTCGTCGACTGCCCTCCGAGCCTGGGACTCCTCACGGTCAACGCGTTCGTCGTGGCTCGTGAAGTTCTCATCCCGATCCAGTGCGAGTACTACGCGCTGGAAGGGCTGAGCCAGCTGCTGAAGACGATCCAGCTGATCCAGGCCCACCTGAACCCCCGCCTGCACGTGTCGACGATCCTGCTCACGATGTATGACGCACGGACCAACCTCGCGCAGCAGGTGGCGACCGAGGTGCGCACGCACTTCCCGGAGCGAACCCTGCGCACGACCGTTCCGCGTTCGGTCCGCATCTCCGAGGCGCCGAGCTACGGGCAGACGGTGATGACCTACGACGCGGGGTCGTCGGGCGCCCTGGCGTACCTGGAGGCCGCCCGTGAGGTGGCGGAGCGGGGAGCGATGGAGTTCGCGGAGGACCACATCGAGGGGAAGTCGTCGAACGGTGACGGCCATCAAGCAGAGCACCAGTACCAGGCGGCTTCGGCCGTCCCTCAGGAGGAACAGTGAGCGAGAAGCGACGCGGTCTGGGGCGGGGCCTCGGGGCCCTCATCCCGACGGGCCTGGACGGCCAGCGACCCACCGGAGCCGAGCGCCCCGCGGACGTCTTCTTCGGGGACCCGAAGCGGGAGAACAACGAGATCCCCACACTGGCGGGCGCGGTCGCGACGGCGACTGTGACTGAGGCGCCGCCGGCGGAGGTGGAGACCAGGACCGCGTCGACGGGCAGCAACGGCACACCGTCGGTCGACGGGCTGTCAGCTCTGGCCACGGCACCCGCTGAGCAGCCTGTTGCTGTACCGGAGCCGCCCGCGAAGGCGGACGCGAGTGACGCCGACCTGGTGCCGGTGCCCGGCGCACGGTTCGCCGAGCTTCCCGTGGGCGAGATCCGTCCCAACCCGAAGCAGCCTCGTACCGTCTTCGACGAGGATGCCCTCGAGGAGCTGGTCGGCTCGATCCGGGAGGTCGGCGTGCTCCAGCCGATCGTCGTACGGGATGCGGGCGACGGCTACGAGCTCATCATGGGTGAGCGTCGCTGGCGCGCGACGCAGGCCGCCGGTCTGGCGACGATCCCGGCGATCATCCGGGACACCGACGACTCCGACCTGCTGCGGGACGCCCTCCTGGAGAACCTGCACCGGTCTGAGCTGAACCCGTTGGAGGAGGCCGCGGCGTACCAGCAGCTCCTCGACGACTTCGGGTGCACGCACGAGCAGCTTGCGACCCGGATCCAGCGCTCGCGCCCGCAGATCTCGAACACGCTTCGGCTGCTGAAGCTCCCGCCGCTGGTGCAGCGGCGCGTCGCGGCGGGGGTGCTCTCCGCGGGGCACGCGCGCGCGCTGCTCGGACTGAACGACGGTGCCGCCATCGAGCGCCTGGCGCAGCGGATCGTGGCCGAGGGGCTGTCCGTGCGTGCGGTGGAGGAGATCGTCTCGCTCGGAGGCGACGCGGAGCCGGCCGCTCGTCGGGCCGCCCCACGCGCGGGCGTCAAGAACGAGGCTCTCGATCACCTCGCTGCACGGCTCTCCGACCGGTTCGAGACCCGTGTGAAGGTCAGTCTCGGAAAGTCTCGGGGTCGCCTCACGGTCGAGTTCGCCTCGGTCCAGGACCTGAACCGCATTCTCGCGAGCCTGGCCCCCGAGGACCCGGGCCTGCTCAAGGGGTGATCTGTACGGAAGAAATGTAGCTTTTCGTACAATGAGGGCGATCGTGCAGGTCAGCGGTTCAGAGAGGCCTCGACGAGCGCCCGGTAGAGGTCGCCGAGCGTCAGCCCGGCGGCTTCTGCGGCCTGCGGCAGGAGCGACGTCTCAGTCATCCCTGGTGCCACGTTCACCTCGAGGAACCAGGGGGTGCCGTCGGCGTCGACGATCAGGTCAGTGCGCGACAGCCGGTCGAGCCCGAAAGCGTCGTGGGCGGCGACGGCAAGTTCGGTGACCGACGTCGCCAGCTGGGGGGACAGCCGAGCGGGCGTGAAGTACTCGGTGCGTCCCGGGTTGTAGCGGGCGTCGAAGTCGTAGGGCCCGTCGGTGACGATCTCGACGGGGGGCAGCGCGAACGGTCCGGCACCGGTGTCGACGACGCTCACCGCGACCTCGGTCCCCATGACGGCGCGCTCGACGAGCGCGGTGTCGCTGTACGCGAAGCAGTCGACCATGGCCTGCGGGAGGGCGTCGGCGCTGGTCACGAGGGTGACACCCAGTGCGGAACCGCCGCGGGACGGCTTCACCACGACGGGGAGCCCGAGCGTGCCCACGATCGCGTCGAGGACCTGGCGGGCACCGAGCTCACGGAACAGCGACTGCGGGAGAGTCACGAAGTCGGGCGTCGCGAGGCCGGCACGCGCTGCGACCGTCTTGGCGATCGGCTTGCTCCAGGCGATCCGGCTCTCACGCGGGCCGGTGCCGAGGAGGCGCAGCCCGAGCAGCTGGACGACGTCGCGCACCGAGCCGTCCTCACCGCTGGTCCCGTGCAGGAGCGGCCAGACGAGATCGGGCCGGAGCTGGACGAGCGCGGGGACGAGATCGGCGTCCACGTCGTGGATCGAGACGTCGACACCCACGGAGCGCAGGGCGTCGGCGACGCGTCGGCCGGATCGCAGGGAGACGTCACGCTCGTGGGAGAGTCCGCCAGCGAGGATGACGACGCGAGGCGACGGTGCGGTGGTGGTCACGGTGAGTGGGCTCCGATGACGTGGGGATCGACGGCAGTGCATGAGCGCGAGGACCGTGCTCCGCGATGGTCGGACAGGGCGGGTCGGGAGGGTGGTGGAACCGCCCGAAGTCCTGGACCGTCCGAGAGCGAGCCCGGGAGCGGGGCGTCGGCGGGGACCAAGAGCCAGCGAAACCGCAGGTCAGGCGACATCCGGACCGGGTTGCTGGACGTCCGTGTGGCCGATCGAGCCCGTGGTGCCGAACAGCTCGACCAGGTCGCGTTCGCCGGCGACCACCCCGGCGAGCCGCCGCACACCCTCACGGATGCGCTCGGGGGTCGGGTAGCAGAACGACAGACGCATGTGGTCGGCGCCGGAGCCGTCGAAGTAGAACGCGGTCCCGGGGACGTACGCGACCCGGGCGGTGACGGCTCGCGGGAGCATGTCCTTGGCGTCGAGGCCGTCGGGGAGCCGGACCCAGGTGTAGAACCCGCCGTCGGGCACGTTCCACGACGCGTCCGGGAGGTGCTCGGTGAGAGCGGAGACCATGGCGTCGCGTCGCTCGCGGTACTGCTCGCGGTACGACTTGATCTGCCCTCGCCAGTCGCAGGTGGACAGATATGTCGAGATGGCGATCTGCGACGCGTTCGACGGGCAGAGGATCGCGGACTCGCTGGCCAGGACCAGCTTCTCGCGGACGGCGTGCGGGGCGACGACCCAGCCGACGCGGTATCCCGGAGCGAACGTCTTGGAGAACGAGCCGAGGTAGAGGACGCCTTCGTCGTCGAGGGACCGCAGCGCCGGGACGGGCTCGGTGGAGAACCCGAGCAGGCCGTACGGGTTGTCCTCGAGGACGAGAACGCCGTGCCGTCGCGCGATCTCGAGGATCTGGGGGCGACGTTCGACGGAGAGCGAGACGCCCGCGGGGTTGTGGAAGTTCGGCACGGTGTAGAGGAACTTCACACGCCGACCCTCGCGGGAGAGCGTGGCGAGGGTCGACTCGAGCGCCGCGGGGATGAGGCCGTCGGCGTCGATCGGCACGTGCACGACGTCGGCCTGGTAGGCACGGAACACGCCGAGCGCGCCCACGTACGAGGGTGCCTCCGCGACGACGACGTCGCCCGGGTCGATGAAGATGCGGGTCACCAGGTCGAGCGCCTGCTGCGAGCCGGTGGTCACGACGACGTCGTCCGGGTGGGCGTCGATCCCCTCGAGCGCCATGACGTCGAGGATCTGCTCGCGCAGGGTCTCGTCGCCCTGGCCGGAGCCGTACTGCAGCGCCTGCAGGCCCCGGGTGGCGACGACGCGCTGGGCCAGGTCGCCGAGGATGTCGAGGGGGAGCCCTTCGAGGAACGGCATGCCGCCGGCGAGCGAGACGACCTCGGGCCGGTTGGCGACCGCGAACAGGGCGCGGATCTCGCTGGATCGCATGCCGTGGGTGCGTTCGGCGTACGAGTCGAGCCAGCGGTCGAGGCGGGTCCCGGTGCCGGCGGCGGAGGACGTGGGGGGGCCCGACGTCTCGCCGTCGGGAACCGGGTGCGTGGTCATGCACCCGAGTTTCGCACGCTGCCGAGGCTGGCCCGTGCACCGTCCCAGCGACACGAGAGCCCCCTGCCGTCGGGCAGGGGGCTCTCAGGACGAGGATCAGACGGTGGCGAGGACGCTCTCGATGTCCTCGGCGATCATCGACTTCGGCCGTGCGCCGATGACGGACTTCACGAGCTCGCCGCCGGCGTAGAAGTTCAGCGTCGGGATGGAGACGATGCCGTAGTCGCCGGTCACCTTCGGGTTCTCGTCGGAGTTGAGCTTGACGATCTTCACGCGGCCGTCGTACTGCTTGGCGAGCTCCTCCAGCACGGGTGCGACCATGCGGCACGGCCCGCACCAGGGCGCCCAGAAGTCCACGATCACGGGGATCCCGGAGTCGAGGACCTCGGCCTGGAACGTCTCGTCGGTGACGGGGGTGGTGGTGCTCATGAGATCTCCTCGGCGTAGGTCTCGATCGGCGGGATCGGGTGCACGAGGTCGCCGAGGGAGGCCAGGAAGTGCTGGGCGTCCAGAGCGGCGGCGCACCCCGAGCCGGCGGCCGTGATGGCCTGGCGGTAGGTGTGGTCGACGAGGTCACCGCAGGCGAACACGCCGGCGAGGTTGGTCGCCGTCGATCGGCCGACGACCTGGACGTAGCCCTCGTCGTCGAGGTCGACCTGCCCGACGAGCAGCTCGGAGCGCGGCACGTGACCGATCGCGACGAACACGCCGGTGGCCGGGTGCTCACGCGTCTCCCCGGTGACGGTGTCGCGCAGCGTCACGCCCGTCACCTTGTTCTCGCCGTGGATGGCGACGACTTCGCTGTTCCATGCGAACTCGATCTTCGGGTCGTTCGCGGCGCGGTCCGCCATGATCTTGGAGGCGCGCAGGTGGTCGCGGCGGTGCACGAGCGTGACGCGCTTGCCGAACCGGGTCAGGAAGGTGGCCTCCTCGACGGCGGAGTCGCCGCCGCCGACCACGATGATCTCCTGGTCACGGAAGAAGAACCCGTCACAGGTGGCGCACCACGAGACGCCGCGCCCGGACATCCGCTTCTCGTCGTCGAGGCCGAGCTCGCGGTACGCGGATCCGGTGGCCAGGATGACGGCACGCGCCTGGAACGTCTCGCCGCCGAGGGTCTTGATCGTCTTGACGTCGCCGTCGAGGTCGAGCTCGGACGCGTCGTCCCACAGCACCTCGGCGCCGAACTTCTCGGCCTGCTTCTGCAGGCCCTCCATCAGCTCGGGGCCCTGGATGCCGTCGGGGAACCCGGGGAAGTTCTCGACCTCGGTCGTGTTCATCAGCGCGCCGCCGGCGGTCACCGACCCCGCGATGACGAGGGGTGCCAGGCCGGCGCGGGCCGCGTAGATCGCGGCGGTGTAGCCGGCAGGACCCGATCCGACGATGACGAGATCGCGGACGGTGGTGGACTGGTCGGTCACGTGAGGTCCTTGCGTGTTCGGCGTGCCGGGAGACGGTCCGGCGGGGGCTGACGGGATCAACCGATCCTAGGCGGGTTCTGTTCCGGGACCCGCGTCAGGACAGGGCGATCTCCGTGACCTCCACGCGGAAGCCACCCTCCGGGGCGGGCGGCAGCTGGGTGATCCACAGGACCAGGGACTGGGTCTCGGTGGCGGGCTCGAGCGTGAGGACGGTCTCCGGACCGAAGGCACCCGAGGCGAGGACGGGTCCGGCGGTCGGGTTCGCCGCGTCGGTGGCCCGGACCTCGACGTTCCCACCCGTGCTGTTGGTCCGCAGGGTGACGGTGCTGACCGTGGTCTTCTGGGTCAGCGTGATGGCGTACCCGACCGCGTCCTTGAACCCGGCGAAGTCGTCCCGCTTGTAGGTCTGGGTGTACCAGAACGTGGCCGGGTCGCCGTCGTACGCCTTGGCGACGTCCTCCTGGTGCTCGCCGTCGGCGTCGGACGGGTCGATCGAGGTGGTCGAGGCGATCACCGGGGGACCACCGGCCGGAGCGACCGGCGTCTCCGCCGCGGTCGGTTCCGGGGCGGGGTCGGCGACGGCCGGGGCCGACGCGCTCGGTGCCGGGTCCGGGTCCGTGTCGGAGGACGCGCCCGTGTCGAACGACGCGAACAGGGCCCTGAAGGCGAGGACGACACCGATGATCACGGCGACGGCGACGAGGATGAGGATCAGCGCGGTCGGGTCGAACCGGCGCGTCGTGGGTGCAGCGGTCTCCGCTCCGATGACGTCGTTGAAGCCGAACGCTTCCAGCGTCTCCTCCTCCGGCGGAGGAGGCGGGGCGGTCGCCTGCGCGACCGGGCGGCGCACGACGGGCGGCGGAGGCGCTGCCTGGGTGTAGGCCGGGGGCGTGATGAGGGGGAGGCCGGTGGGGGGCGTCTCGGCGTCGGACGGGACGGGACCCAGGCCGGTCGCGCGGGTGGGTGTCGCCGGCGGAGGGGTGCCAGGCCGGTTGGCACCGGGCGGGTCCTGCTGCGCGAACGCGGTGCGCACGGACTGCCGCTGCACCGTGACCGGCGCCGTGTCCTGGTCGTCGTGATCGGCCGGGACCGGGATCCCGCCCCCGGGCGCAGCGGCACCCGTCGGGGGGAACTGCGCGGTCATGGGTTCTCCTAGGGTGGCGGTCTCGGCGACGGACGCGCGGATCTCGCCCCACGGCTCGAGCTCGCGGACCAGCTCACCGGGACTGTGCGGACCGTCCTCGTTCGGACCGAGCGTGACGACGCACAGCGTGTCGAGGTCGTTGGGCACGCCGGGGACCAGGTCCGCGGGTGCGACGGGAGAGCCGTTGACGATCGGTGCCGGCGGCAGCGTCTCGCCGCCCGGCGTCTGCGGTGCGCGGGGGTCGGCCGGCCAGAGCCCGGTGAGGGCGGCGTACAGGAGCCGGACGAGGCCGACGGCGTCGGCACGCGTGGTCGAGCGGGCGTCTCCGCCGGAGTCACCGAGCAGCGCCGCATCGAGGGCGAGGCCACCGAGGAGCACGCGCCCGTCCGGGCTGACGTGCAGGACGGACGGCCGCAGAGCCAGGTGGTGCACACCACGACGTCGGG
Organism: Cellulomonas terrae; assembly: GCF_007990265.1. Classification (GTDB taxonomy): domain Bacteria; phylum Actinomycetota; class Actinomycetes; order Actinomycetales; family Cellulomonadaceae; genus Cellulomonas; species Cellulomonas terrae. The sequence goes on along the minus strand of NZ_BJWH01000032.1, from coordinate 26,498 downwards.
CGATCTCCAGGGCGGACGCGGCCTCGCCGACGACGGCGCGGGCCTGGTCGGCGGTCAGCGGCCCCTGCGCCACGAGGCGCGCGAGGGACTGCCCGACGAGCTGCTCGGACACGACGTAGCCGTAGCCCTCGTGCGTGCCCACGTCGAGCACGCGCACCAGCCGGGCGTCGGTGACGAGGGCGGCGCGGCGGGCGGCGTCGAGCGCGGGCGCGACCGCACCGTGCTCGAGGATGCGCACCCGGACCGGGCGGTCGAGGATCTGGTCCGTGGCCTGCCAGGCGCTCGCGCCCGCGAGGTCGGAGACGACGGGGGACAGCACGCGGTAGCGGCCCGCGAGAACCGTGCCCCGTCCGACGACCTCGCTCACCAGCACCTCCATGTCGACAACCCGCACCAGAACATCTGCATGCTAGATGAGCACGCTCAGCGACGTCCTCCGCGCAGGCGCCGGATGGCGGGCAGCAGCAGGTCGTCCAGCTCTCGCACACGCAGCAGACGCAGCACGGCGACGTACACGAGGGCCATCACCGTACCCACGACGGCGCACTGGACGACCGACGCCGTGAAGCCTGTGGACAGCCAGAGCCGCAGCAGCAGCAGGACGCCGAACCCGACCGCGCCCGACACCACCGCGGCGAGCGTAGCCCGCGCGATGACCCGCAGGACGCGGGAGCCGTCGATCCCCCCGAGCCGTCGGCGCAGCCGCCACTGCGCGATGCCCGCGCCCACGACGTAGGAGACCGTCATCGCGGCCCCGGCCCCGGCGACCCACAGGGTCGGTCGCACCAGCATCTGCGAGGCCCAGGCACCGAGGACGACGACGGCGGCCATCACGACCTGGATCGGCACCATCGACCGCGCGTCCTCGTAGGCGTAGTAGGCCCGCTGGAACATCGACCACGCACCGAACGCGGGCAGGCCGAGGACCATCGCGACCACCACGGGTGCGACCGCGTCGGCCGAGCCCTCGGACGCCGTCACGAGGATTACCCGGGTCAGCGGCAGCGCGAGCACGACGATGGCGGCCGTCGCGAAGACGGTGAACACCCCGATCACGCGCAGGCCCGAGGAGAGGGTGGACCGCACCCCGGCGACGTCGGCGTCGTGCGCCTGGCTGGACAGCCGGGTGAACAGGGCCGTCGCGAGCGAGACCGTCACCAGCGAGTGGGGCAGCATGAAGATGAGGAACGCGATCGTGTAGGCGCCCGGGCCCGCGACGTCGGCCGCCGGCACCCCGTCGGCAGCGGCGGCGTCCGGTGCGGCGGACGCCACCCGGGTGACGACGAGGAACCCGAGCTGGCCGACGGCGAGACCGGCGAGGGTCCACGTCGCGACGCCCCCCGCGGTCCGCAGACCCGACCCGCGCAGGCCCCAGCGCGGGCGGTAGTGGACCCCGGCGCGGCGCAGCGCCGGGATGAGCACGACGGCCTGCGCGATGACACCGAGCGTCGCGGAGCCCGCCAGGAGGGCGACCTGGCCCGGGGTCCACGTCGCGGCGTCCACGACCCCGGAGGTCTCCCACGTGCCGAAGACGGCGATGAAGACCCCGAACCCGACGATGGCGACGACGTTGTTGACCACGGGCGCCCACATGTACGGGCCGAACGACCCGCGTGCGTTGAGGACCTGGCCGAGCAGCGCGTAGACGCCGTAGAAGAACAGCTGGGGGATGCACCAGTAGGCGAACGTCGTCGCGAGCGCGTCCTGGGTCGGGTTGCCGAAGTTGGAGTACAGGCCGATGAGGACCGGCGAGAGCAGGGTCAGGACGACGGTCGCGCCGGCCAGCACGGCGAACCCGAACGTGAGCAGCCGGTCGACGTACTCCTGGCCGGTCCTGCGCTTGTAGGCGCGGACCACCTGGGGGACGAGGATCGCGTTGAGGACCCCGCCCGCGAGGAGCATGTAGAGCACGTTCGGCAGGTTGTTCGCCACCGAGAAGGCGTCCGCTGCCTGACCGGTCGCGCCGATCGCGCTGGCCATGACCATGGCCCGCAGCAGCCCGAGCATGCGCGAGACCGCGGTGCCCGAGGCCATGAGAGCGGCGCCGCGGCGCGCTCCGTCGTCGGTCATCGGGTCTCCTGCTCGGCGGTGTCGTCGTCGGGGGCGGTGCCGCCGAGGACCGGGAGCGACGTGGACGTGCCGGCCTCCGCCTCGGTACGGGCGCCACGGCGGGCGCTCTGCCCGCGACGCACGGTGCGGACGATACCCAGCACCAGGCCGATCGCGAGCAGGACACCGACGACGATCGTGCCGATGCTCTCGATCGTGGGGGCGACCTGGGCCGTGAACCGCACGGCAGGAGACACGGGCAGCCCGTCGGTCGCGGTCAGCTCGGCGGTGACGACGACCGAGCAGTTCGCGCGGGCCTGCAGGGGGACGCGGACGCTGGTCTCGCTCTGCGCGTCGACGACGACGGGCTCGATCTCCCCCACCTCGAGACACGCCTTGCGGGGGGTGACCGCGAGCAGCACCGTCGCGGGCACGGTCAGCTCGTTGCGCACGACGATCCACAGGGGGCTGTTGGCGGCGGTCACGACGAGGTCGCTCACCGGGGCGATGCCCAGGCCGGTCGTGCGCGCGTCGATGTCGGCGACGGCCGACGACACGAGGGCGTCACGCCCGGCGGGGGCGACCCGCCACGCGACGGACAGCGGCGCGAGGACCTGGTTGTCGACCCCGTCGAGCAGCACGTCGGGCTCGCTGGTCACCCCCGCGAACGCGACGGCGCGCTCGCGGGCTTCCGCCAGGGCACGCACGCTGCTCGGGGCGAGCTCGTCAGGGTTCACCGCGTCCGTGGGCAGCGTCCCGCGGGTGTCCGGTGCGGTGGCGCCCAGGAGCGTGGCCGCGGGCCTCAGACGGACCCACGGCGCGTCCGCGAAGGCCGTGGTGAGCGCTGCGACGGTCGGGACGTCGGGGTGCCAGCCGCGCGCGGGGGCGATGAGGAGGTGCGGCTGGTCGGCCTCCGTCTCCCGCGTGACGACGGCGAGCTCGGCGAGCGCGCGCTGGACGGTGGTGGCCGTCGTCCCGCTCTCGTCGCCCGGCGCCGACGTGAACAGCGAGGTGAGGGTCGCGTCCGGCGCGTACGCGGTCACCGGGCCGCCGGTCGTCTGCACGCGCTGGGCCGCGCCCGGGGTGTCCTCGTCGTCGTCCGACTCGTCCCGCGTCGCGGGCGGCAGCACGATCCCGTCGGCACCGACCTCGGAGGTCACGCCGGCGGTCGTCTGGTCCGGCAGCCCGGCGCCGGGTGCCCACAGCAGCCCGGACGACACCGACAGACCCGGGATGCCGACCTCCGCGGAGCGCTCCGACGCGAGCCGGACGAGGTCCGGTCGGCCGGCGTGCGCCGCGGCGGCCAGGTCAGGGTCGGACCACGGCAGCGCGACGACGTCGTGCTCGCGGAGCTCGTCCGTGAGGTCCGCCGCCCAGTCGCGCGTCGACGGTGTCCCCGCCGACGCCGCGGCGATCAGGGCAGGGTCGACGGCGACGCCGATCTGCGGGGAGACGGCGACGGCCGCGGAGAGCTCCCGCAGCCGACCTCCCGCCCGGGTCAGCTCGTCGAGCCCTGCGACGGTCGCCGCGCTGGGGCTGGTACCGCCGTCCGCGGGTGCCGACGGCGGACCGACGGCCGGGACGAGCACGGAGAGCGAGGTCTGCGGGACGTCGTCGGACGGGAGCCACAGGAGGAACGTCCGCTCGACGCCGACGCGGCGCGAACCGTCGAGCGCCTCGACCACGAGCCCGCGCGGTCCCCACGTGTCGGCCCCGTCGCGCAGCCGGATCTGCGCCGCAGGGATGACGAGGTCGACCGGGACGCTCGCTCCCGGAGGCAGCGGACTGCCGGCCTGGGCGGTGACGTCGCGCCGCGTGCCGCTCAGACCCGTCGTCCCCGCGGAGGCCCACGTGTCGAGCTCGGCACGCGAGACCGGCCGGAACCGGTTGATCCGCAGCGCGGCCGCCGGCCGCTCGACCACCTCGTCGCCGTCGTTGCGCAGCGTGGCCCGCACGAGCAGGTCCTCGCCGGGACGCAGGACGCTCGGCGCCACCTCGGTGATCTCGACGGTGACCGGGAGGTCGGGGCTCGGGCTGGGGCTCGGGGTCGGCGTGGCGGCGGACCCGCTGAGGGGGACGGCGAGCGCGAGGGCGCCGACGAGAGCCAGGGCCGCACTGAGCACCCGGCGTCGTCGCGAGGGGGCGCTCATTCCTCGCCGACGAGCACGACGAGTGCTGCCTCGGCGAGCCGCCGTTCGTTCGGGTACGCGAGCACCCCGTTCAGCTCCGCCACGGGGATCCACGCGGCATCCTCGGCCTCGCCGTCCGGGTCTCCCTCGACGGTGAGGAAGCCCCCGGTCGCGCCCAGGAGGAAGTGGTGGACGACCTTGTGCACGCGACGGTCGTCGCCGCTGAACCAGTAGTCGATGACCCCGAGCCGACGCAGCACCTGCCCGGTGATGCCGGTCTCCTCCGCGATCTCGCGGACGGCGGCCTCCTCGGGCGTCTCGTCGCCCTCGAGGTGGCCCTTCGGCAGGCACCACTCGAGGCGGCCCGCGCGGTTGCGGCGCGCGATGACCGCCGCGTGGTCGACGCCTGCGCGGCGGCTGACGACGATGCCGCCCGCGGAGGTCTCGTCGACGACCGGCAGGGGAGCGGACGGGACCCGCGTGAGGCTGTGGCGGGGGTCGATGCGCAGCGGGTGACCGCCCGGCGGCGCTGGGACGCCCCCGGGGACGGGTGGACGCGCCGGGCTCGACATATCGACACTGTAACGACTTGGCGACGCTCATCCGGCCCGCACGGGTCGCCACGCGGCAGGTCCGTCCGCCGCGCTGGCGCGCCCCCACCCTCCGCTGCACTCCGCCCACCCGCTCGACACTCATGGGTCGCGGGCGGCCTGCGTTCCGCTGCGGGCGGGTGCGCTGGCGCGCCCCCACCCTCCGCTGCACTCCGCCCACCCGCTCCGATCTGGCAGGCTTGGACGAGTGCCCTCCCGCGATCCGTCTGTCGGTCTCGACTCCCCTGACCTGAGCGCCGCCCTGGTGGCGCTGCAGAAGCGTGCGCTCGGTGTGCTGGCAGGGTTGCCCAGCGACGCCCTCGAGCTGGGCGACCTGTTCCGGGCGGCCGGGCACGAGCTCGCGCTGGTCGGCGGACCCGTGCGCGACGCGTTCCTCGGCCGGGCGTCGGCGGACCTCGACTTCGCGACGTCCGCGACCCCCGACGAGACGCAGGCGATCCTGGCCCGCTGGGGCGACGCGCACTGGGACATCGGCAAGGAGTTCGGCACGATCGGCGCGCGCCGGTTCGCGGTTCGGCGCTCGTCGCTCGCGGACGACGTCGTCGTCGAGGTGACCACCTACAGGTCCGACGAGTACGACCCGACGTCACGCAAGCCGCAGGTCGCGTTCGGCGACTCGCTGGAGGGCGACCTGTCCCGTCGGGACTTCACGGTCAACTCCATGGCGGTCCGCGTCCCGGACCTGACGTTCGTCGACCCGTTCGACGGCCTCACCGACCTGGCGGCCGGCGTGCTGCGGACCCCGGTGGACCCGCGGCAGTCGTTCGACGACGACCCGCTGCGGATGATGCGTGCCGCGCGCTTCGCCGGCCAGCTGGGCTTCGCCGTCGATCCGGCCGCCCGGGACGCGATCGTGGCCATGGCCGACCGGATCACGATCGTGTCGGCGGAGCGGGTGCGGGACGAGCTCAGCAAGCTGCTGGTCTCGGCGCAGCCGCGGGCGGGTCTGGAGGTCCTGGTCGAGACGGGCCTGGCCGCCCACGTCCTGCCGGAGCTGCCGGCCCTGCGCCTGGAGGTCGACGAGCACCACCGGCACAAGGACGTCTACGAGCACTCGCTCATGGTCCTCGAGCGGGCGATCGCCCTGGAGACCGGCCCGGACGGACCGGTGCCCGGCCCGGACCTGGTGCTGCGGCTGGCGGCGCTCCTGCACGACATCGGCAAGCCGAAGACCAAGCGGCACGAGGAGGGCGGCGGCGTCAGCTTCCACCACCACGAGATGGTCGGCGCCAAGCTGGTCGCCAAGCGGCTCAAGGAGCTGCGGTTCGACAAGGCGACCGTGCAGGCGGTCGCGCGGCTGACCGAGCTGCACCTGCGGTTCCACGGGTACGGCGAGGGCGGCTGGACCGACTCCGCGGTGCGCCGTTACGTCACCGACGCGGGTCCGCTGCTGGAGCGGCTGCACCGGCTGACCCGCTCCGACTGCACCACGCGGAATCTGCGCAAGGCGGCTCGGCTCTCGGCGGCGTACGACGACCTCGAGGAGCGGATCGCGCTGCTGCGGGAGCAGGAGGAGCTGAGCTCGATCCGGCCCGACCTGGACGGCACGCAGATCATGGAGATCCTCGGGCTGACGCCGGGGCGCGAGGTGGGCGAGGCCTACAAGCACCTGCTGGAGCTGCGGATGGAACGCGGGCCGCTGGGCCCGGACGCCGCCCGCGACGAGCTGCTCAGCTGGTGGGCGGCTCGCGCCTGACGACGAGCAGGCACACGTCGTCCTCCTGGTGGGTGCCGACGAACGTCTTGACCAGCAGGTCCCGGACCATGGTCGCGTCGGCGTCGTCCGGGACCGCGCCGAGCTCGGTGGTGAGCGCCGCGATGCCGTCGCGCAGGCCCCGGTCGCGGCGCTCGACCAGCCCGTCCGTGTAGAGGACGAGCGTCGCGCCGACGGGGACGACGGCCGTGCCCTCCGCGCCGCCGGACCCTTCGAGCCCCAGGGGTGTGCGGAGTGCGCCGTCGAGGGGTCGGACCTCGCCGCCGGCCAGGCGGAGCAGCGGAGGCGGGTGGCCGGCGCGCGCGTACGTGACGTCGGCGCCGGCGTCCGTCGACCGCCACCGCAGGTACACGCACGTGGCGATGTCGGCGATGTCGAGACCGCGGACCAGCCCGTCGACGCGCGCCAGGACCTCCCCGGGCGACGAGCCCTCCCAGGCGTAGGAGCGCAGCAGCGACCGGAGCTGGCCCATCACGGCGGCGGCCCGCAGGTCGTGGCCGACGACGTCCCCGACGGTCAGCCCGATCGCGCCGTCCGGCAGCGGCAGGACGTCGAACCAGTCGCCGCCGACCTCGGCGCGGCGGCCCGACGGGATGTACGCGGCGGCGATGTCGAGCCCGGGGATCTGCGGGATCTCGGGGAGCAGGCTCCGCTGCAGGGTGAGGGTGGCGGTGCGCTCGGCCAGGAGCAGGCGGACGTTGTCGAGGGCCAGGCCGGCGCGGCGGCCCAGGTGCGCGGCCGTGACGACGGCGTCGGCCGTGAACCCGTCGACGGCCACGAGGGTCAGCACACCGAGCACCCGGTCCCGAGCCCGCAGCGGGACCACCATCGCGCTGCCCAGGCCGAGGCGACGCAGGAGGTCGAGCTGCGCGGGGGTGGTCCGGCCCGGGAGACCGGCGACGTCGATCGCGTACGGCGTCGCCACGAAGCCCGGTCCGCTGGTGAGCGCCTCGGTGATCTTCGGTGCGCGGGACAGCCAGCTGATGTCCTCGTGCGCGAGGGCGCGTGCCGTCGCCCGGTCGTCCGGGTCGGCGACGACCAGGTGGATGCGGTCGAACTTGCCCCGGTCGTCGGTCACCGCGACGAAACCCCACGTGGCCAGCGCCGGGACCGCGATGTCACCGAGGGCGTCCACCGCGTCGTCGTACTCCAGGTGCTGCGCCAGCTCGTCGCTGATCCGGGCCAGCAGGTCCAGCCGCGCCGTCGCCTGGTGGGGCACGTCGATGTCGAGGTCGTGGCTGCGCTCGGACTCGACCCGGTCGGTGACGTCGACCTGGATACCGATGTGGTGGGTGACCCGCCCGGACTCGTCGACGACCGGGCTGATGACCACCTGGTTCCAGAACGGGGTGCCGTCGCGCCGGTAGTTGCGGATGACGGTGGCGACCGCACGCTGCTGGTCGAGCGCGGTCCGGATGCGTGACACGGCGATCGGGTCGGTGTCCGCACCCTGCAGGAACCGGCAGTTGCGGCCGAGCACGTCCTCGGCCGGGTAGCCGGTGAGCCGGGTGAACGCGCCGTTGACCCAGACGAGGGGGTCGTCGTCGCGCAGCGCGTCGGAGATCGAGAGCGCGAGGTCGCTGGACAGGACCGCATTCAGGGGCAGGTCGTCCTGCTGGCCGACCACCTTGTCGTCGCTGCTCATGCGACGACCTCGGAGACCCGCACGGCGGGTGCCCGTCGGGACGCGGAGCCGTACAGCGCCGCGAACCCGGCGTACGCGACGGCGAGGACGAGGAACAGCGCCTGGGAGTACCCGGTGTCCGGGAGGGTCACCGCGCCGAGGGCGGCGGCGCCGACGAACGCGGCGTTGTAGAGGACGTCGTAGAGCGCGAACGCACGGCCGCGGAAGGCGTCGTCGGTGTCGCGCTGCACGATCGTGTCGACGGCGATCTTCGCGCCCTGGGCGGCGAGGCCGAGGAAGCCGGCGGCGACGAGCACCGCGGTGCGCGCGGCCGAGGCGACGAGCAGGAGCTGGCTGACGGCGGCGAGGCTCAGGCAGAGCACGATCCACGCGTGCGGTCCGGTGCGCGGCGACAGCACCGGGGTGAGGACGACGGCGAGCACGAAGCCCGCCGCGGACGCCCCGAGGACGAGCCCGAACGTCCGCAGGCCCGCGTCGGCGTCCGCCGGGTCCGTCAGCAGGTTGCGGGCGATGAGGATGCTCGCGATGAACGTGACGCCGTAGAGGAACCGGTGCGCCGCCATGATGCCGAGGGCCCGGGCGGGAGTCCGGCGCGCGACCAGGTGCTGCGCGCCCGCCACCAGCCCGCGACCGAGGATGCCGAGGGCGGCACGCAGCTGGGCCGCGTCGGCGCGCTCGTCGGGACCCAGCCGGTCCTTGCCCAGCCGGGTGGCCAGCGCCGCCGCCGTCGCCATGACCGCTGCGGCGAGGAAGAGCGCCGTCGCGTCCCGGCCACGCCCGGCGGGCAGCACGAGGCTGAGAACCAGCCCGATCGCCCCGCCGACACCCGCCGCCGCGGCGCCCAGGGTCGGCGTCAACGAGTTCGCGGTGAGCAGCAGCGGCCCGTCCACCGTGCGCGGCAACGACGCACTGAGCGCCGACAGCAGGAACCGGTTGATCGACAGGTTCACCAGAGCCAGCACGTACACCGCCGGGCCGATGCCGTCCGTCAGCATGAGCAGCGCGATGACGACCGTGATCCCGACGCGCACCAGGTTGCCGACGACGAGCACCTGCCGGCGGCGCCACCGGTCCAGCAGCACCCCCGCCCAGGGGCCCACGATGGTGAACGGGAGCAGCAGCACGGCGAAGGCCGTCGCGACGCCCGCGGCGGTGCTGGCGTTCTCCGGGGAGAAGAAGAACAGGGTGGCCAGCCCGACCTGGAACATCCCGTCGGCCGTCTGGCTCACGAGCCGGACGGCGAACAGCTTGCGGAAGTCCCGCAGAGGCCACAGGGCCTTGAGGTCGGCGATCACCTGCACCGGCTCATCCTCGCACCCGCCCCGCCGCACACTGTCTCCCGTCAGGAGACGCACCGGTCGTGCCGGACTCACCCCAACCGAATCGTGTGCCGAGACGTTCTAGGTGACCAGCTGGTGATCGCCGCGTGCGAGGAAGGGGTTCGATGGGCCGCGGATGGGAGCCGATGCTCGAGCAGGTGGCGCGCGAGCGCTACCCGCGGCTCGTGGCACGGGCGATGCTGCTGGTGCCGTCGCGCGCCGACGCCGAGGACCTGGTGCAGGAGGCGCTCGTCGCGACGTTCGCCGCCCGGGCCCGGTTCGGGTCCGTCGGACAGGCGGAGCAGTACGTGCGGCGGGCGATCGTGTCGCGGTTCGTCGACCGGGTCCGCCGCGGCGACCGCGAGCGGTCCGCAGTCGAACGGACGGCCGCACGCCGCCAGCCGTCCGCCGGCCTGGACGAGCACGGGCTGGCGACGGACGTCGAGGCGGCGCTCCTCGCACTGAGCCCGCGGGTCCGAGCCTGCATCGTGCTGCGCCATCTCGACGACCTGTCGGTGCGAGAGACCGCGAGTGTGCTGGGTCTCAGCGACGGGGCGGTCAAGCGGTACGTCTCCGATGGCGTCGCCGCGCTCAACGCCGCGCTGGGCACGACGAGCACGGACAGCGACCCCGTGGTCCTGGTGCCGGCACAGGAGGTGGAGCGTGGAGCGTGACCTGACGGACCTGATGCACGCGGGGGTCGCCGCACGTGAGGAGTCGATGGCCGACCTGCAGCCGGGTGCCGGTGCGCTCGCGGCCACCGTCCGTTCGGTGAGGCGGCGCCGAACCGTCCGGCACTCCGTCCAAGGACTGGGTGTCGGCGCGGTGGCGGTGGCCGTCGCGGGTGCGTCGTGGTTCGGCCTCCAGCGCACGGACCCGCCCCTGCCGGCGACCACGTCGACGCCGAGCGCGACCTCGTCCCCGGCTCCGTCTGCGACCACTCCCACACCGACCGTGGTGCACGACGAGATCCTCGGTCTGCCACCCACCAGGAGCCTCCCGCCCGGCCTGCTCGAGCAGGCAACGCCGGGGTGGGTGCTTGCGACCTACCACTCGGTGCCGGCCGGCGCCACGGAGCTCGAGCCGGGGGTCGAGGGGATCCCCGGCGGAGTCGTGCACACCGTGGTCCTGGTGTCCCCCGCAGGTGAGATGTACCGGGTGGTCGATCTCCCGCTCGACATGGGCGTCACGATCCTGCGGTGGGAGGCCGGATCGACCACCGCGGTCGTCAGGATCGAGTGGGTCGGCGATCTCGGGGTGGGAATGGAGTCGCGCGCCGTGCTCGACCTGACGAGCGGGACGCTGACGCCCACCGCCCTCGGGCTGTTCAGCAGCGACTACTTCCCGAACATGTACGTGGGCGACGCCGCCGACGGTGTCGAGCTCTGGGACGAGGCGGCCAGCACCGACGCCATCGTGTCGAACCTGTACCGCGTGAGGCAGGACGGCAGCGCCCCGGAGTTCGTCGGCGACATCGGCTTCGTGTGGCTGCTCGACCCCACCGGTCGTTGGTTGGTCTCCAACGGTCCCGAGGACCTCGAGGCCGAGGAGGGCTTCCTGCTGCTCGACGTCGTCGACGGCGGCACCACCCAGCTCTCCTACGGTGTTCCCGGGCAGCGGTGCGACGTCGTGGGATGGTTCGACCCAGGTCGACTGCTGGCCTTCTGCACCGACGACGGCACCTCGGAGACCGACCCCGCGGCCGCGAACGCCGCCTACTACCGGATCGACGTCAGCCCGTCCGGTGCGACGCCGACCCTGCTGACCCGGATCGGACTTACCGACCCTCACCCGACCGACACCTGGAGCGGCGCGTGGGTGAGCTCGGGCACGGTCGCGTTCGCCGGGGCCGTCGGCTCCCTGGACGTCCGCTGCGCCGACGACACCTACCTCTGGACGGGTTCGTCGGCCCGCGCGGCGCCGGTCGCACCGGGCAGCTCTCCCCTCCGGATCCTCGGCGGGGACCCACTCCTGGTCGAGAGCACCACCGGCGGGTGCACCGGCGGCGCGACCGCTGCCACGCTGCGCGCCTACGACGCCGCGTCCGGGACGTCGGCGGTCCTGGCGCCGGAGCCCGCACCCACCGCGGACGTGCCGGTGTGGAGCATCGGCCTGGTGTCCTGGACGCGGGGCGTCGCACCCTGACCAACGACGAAGGCGCGCACCCCGAGGGGTGCGCGCCTTCGTCAGCTCAACTCAGCTCAGCGCTCGCTGCTGCTGGTCGCGCAGAGCTTTCGTTCCGCTACGGGCGGGTGCGCTGGCGCGCCCCCACCCTGCGCTGCACTACAGCTCAGCGCTGGTTCTCGCCGCGGATGAACGACTCCAGCTCGGCGCGACCGAGGGTGTCCTCCATCTGGACCGGCGGGGACTTCATGAAGTACGTCGACGCCGACAGGATCGGGCCGCCGATGCCGCGGTCCTTGGCGATCTTCGCGGCGCGCAGGGCGTCGATGATGATGCCGGCCGAGTTGGGCGAGTCCCAGACCTCGAGCTTGTACTCGAGGTTCAGGGGCACCTCGCCGAACGCGCGACCCTCGAGGCGGACGTAGGCCCACTTGCGGTCGTCGAGCCAGGCGACGTAGTCCGACGGGCCGATGTGGACGTTGCGGTCCTCCTTCTTGCCGCCCAGGGGGCCGGTCAGGTTGGAGGTCACGGCCTGCGTCTTGGAGAGCTTCTTGGACTCCAGGCGCTCGCGCTCGAGCATGTTCTTGAAGTCCATGTTGCCGCCGACGTTCAGCTGGTACGTGCGGTCCAGGACGACGCCGCGGTCCTCGAAGAGCTTCGCGAGGACGCGGTGCGTGATGGTCGCGCCGACCTGCGACTTGATGTCGTCGCCGACGATCGGGACACCGGCAGCCTCGAACTTCGCGGCCCACACCGGGTCGGACGCGATGAAGACAGGCAGGGCGTTGACGAACGCGACACCGGCGTCGATGGCGCACTGCGCGTAGTACTTCGCGGCGATCTCGGAGCCGACGGGCAGGTAGCAGACGAGGACGTCGGCCTGGGCCTCGCGCAGGGCGGCGACGATGTCGACCGGCTCGGCGTCGGACTCGGTGATGGTCTCGCGGTAGTACTTGCCGAGACCGTCGTTGGTCACGCCGCGCTGCACGGTCACGCCGAGCGGGGGCACGTCGGCGATCTTGATCGTGTTGTTCTCCGAGGCGCCGATGGCCTCGGACAGGTCGAAGCCGACCTTCTTCGCGTCGACGTCGAACGCTGCGACGAACTCGATGTCGCGGACGTGGTAGTCGCCGAACTGCACGTGCATCAGACCGGGCACGGTGCTGCTCGGGTCGGCGTCGGCGTAGTAGTGCACGCCCTGGACGAGCGACGCGGCGCAGTTGCCGACGCCGACGATGGCGACGCGGATGGAGGTCATCCTCGCTCCTTCTCGGTGGTTCGCGCGGGGGCGACGTCGTCGGTCTCCGCGGGTGTGTCAGCAGCGGTCGGACGACCGGTGCCTGCAGGACGGGTGCGGCGAAGGCCGCGCTCGTTGTCGATCAGTCCGTCGAGCCAGCGGACCTCACGCTCGACCTGTTCGAGGCCGTGCCGCTGGAGCTCGAGGGTGTACTCGTCCATGCGCTCGCGGGTACGGGCGAAGGACTGGCGGATCGTCTCGAGTCGTTCGGTCAGGCGGGTGCGCCGACCCTCGAGGATCCGAAGCCTGGTCTCGGCGTCGGTCTGCCCGAAGAAGGCGAACCGGACGTCGAAGTTCTCGTCCTCCCAGGTGGCCGGCCCGGACGACGCGAGCACCTGCTGGAGGTGCTCCTTGCCGTCGGCGGTGAGCTGGTAGACGATGCGTGCTCGCTTGGACGCCACGGTGTGCGGCGCCACGACGGACTCGGTGCCCTCGATCCAGCGGCGCTCCACCAGCGACTTCAGGCACGGGTAGAGCGAGCCGTACGACAGAGCACGGAACGATCCGAGCACGAGGTTGAGGCGCTTGCGCAGCTCGTACCCGTGCATCGGCGACTCGTGGAGCAGCCCGAGGATCGCCGGCTCGAGCACGTCGGAACGACCGCGCACGAGGCACCTCCTCAGGCTGTTGGGCTTGTCGATGTATCAACTCGATACATCTGGAGAGTATGTCGAATACGACGAACCAAGCAAGTCGGTGACCTGGGACACACCTGGTGTGTGCGTCGGGACGTGGGTGCGTCGGCGGTTCGCGCGTGCCGTGCCGATCGTGTGAAGGCTCGTCGGATCCGGGCTCCGCCATACCGCGCGCGCTCAGTGAGGTCCCCCATACTGGCCTCCGCGGCTGACGCCTGCCCGAAACCGGGCGCGACGGCCGGACCCAGTCGTCGGACGGAAGGCAGAGCGTTGGCAGGCACGAAGCGGAGGGCACCCGCCCGGGGCAAGCGCACGGCGCCCCGCGGCACGGCAACCTCGTCGGGCAGCAACGCCCCCAAGCGACGTTTCTTCGACTACCCGCGGTCCGGCTACGAGGGCCTGCACCGCTGGCTGCCGTCGTGGCGGTTCACCGTGGGCACGATCCTCGCGGTCGGCTTCCTCGGGGCCGGTGCGATGGTGGCGGCGTACGCGAGCACGACGATCCCGAACCAGGCGGACGACACCAGGGCGCAGACGACCACGGTGTACTACGCCAACAACGCCGACGGCTCCCAGGGCGCGGTGATGGGCACGTTCGCTGCGCAGAAGCGCACGCTCGTCGAGTACCCGACGCTGCCCGAGTACGTGGGCCAGGCGGTCGCCGCCGCCGAGGACAAGACGTTCTTCACGAACAACAGCGGCATCTCGATCACCGGCATGGGCCGCGCGCTGATCAACAACCTGCGCGGCGGGCCGACCCAGGGCGGGTCGACCCTCACGCAGCAGTACGTCGAGAGGTACTACGTCGCCGAGACGACGACCGACTACGTCGGCAAGTTCAAGGAGACCCTCCTCGCGATCAAGATCGCGAGGGTGGAGTCGAAGCCGGAGATCATGGAGCGGTACCTGAACACGATCTACTTCGGTCGTGACTCCTACGGCATCCAGGCCGCGTCGCAGTCCTACTTCGCCAAGGACGCCAAGGACCTGACGGTCGCCGAGGCCGCCCTCCTGGCCGGCATCATCCCGTCGCCCAACAACTGGGACCCGGCCAAGGCGCCGGACAAGGCCGAGGCGCGCTGGAACATCGTGCTCGACTCCATGGAGGAGGAGGGTTGGCTCGCCCCCGCCGACCGCGCGGCGATGACGTTCCCGCCGACCGTCGAGTACAAGCGGCTGGACTCGATGGGCGGACCCGTCGGCTACCTGCTCGAGATGGTGCGCGACGAGCTCAACCGCCCGCCGCTCGAGCTCACCGACGACGAGATCTACCGCAAGGGTCTCTCGGTCGTCACGACGATCCAGCAGCCGCTGCAGGTCGCGGCTGAGACGCAGGTCGCGGCCTTCCGCGCGGGCACGCTCCCTGAGCAGGACGGCGCGATGCCCAACGAACTCACCCGCGTCTCCCTGTCGTCCATCGACCCGAAGGACGGCGCCATCGTCGCCCTGTACGGAGGCGCCGACTTCCTGGCGGACCAGAAGAACACGGCGACGTACCAGCCCATCCAGGCCGGGTCGACGTTCAAGCCGTTCACGCTCATCGCAGCGCTCGAGCAGGGCGTGCCCCTGACCACCAAGTTCAACGGCCGGTCGCCGCAGGAGTTCGACGACTGGACGGTGCCGAACTTCGGCGGCTCGCAGTTCGGCACCATCGACCTGGTCGACGCCACGGCCAACTCGGTCAACACGGTCTACGCGCAGCTCAACCTGCAGATAGGCCCGGAGAAGACCGCCGAGGCGGCCACGAGGGCGGGCATCACCACCCCGGTGCAGTCCAACCCCGCCAACGTGCTCGGGACGGACGCCGTGCGCCCGCTCGACATCGCCGGCTCGTACGCCACCATCGCCTCGGGCGGGATCCGGGTCGACCCGTTCATCGTCCGGACGGTCCTGAACCCCGACGACTCGGTCGCCTTCGAGCGCAAGGAGCCGACGGAGGAGCAGCGCGCGTTCGCTCCGGACGTGATCGCCGACGCCACCTTCGCGATGACGCAGGTCGTGCAGAAGGGGTCTGGCGAGGACTGGATCAAGCCGCTCGGACGCCCGATCGCGGGCAAGACCGGCACCTCGAACGACAACAAGTCGGCCTGGTTCGTCGGCTTCACCCCCACCATCGTCACCGAGGTGTCCCTCAACCAGATCAACGGCACCACGCAGGAGACGATCACGCCGTTCGGTCGTCCCAAGCAGGTGACCGGCGGAACCTGGCCGGCGTTCCTGTGGCAGTCCTACATGAAGGAAGTGTTCGCCCAGCCGCAGTACGCACCCGTCGTGGACTTCCCGCCGCGCGCCAACGTCGGTGGCAAGCCGTCACCGTCGGCCACGGCACCGTCCGAGACCGTCGCCCCGACGGAGGAGCCGACGCAGGAGGCGCCCTCCGAGATCGCGGTCCCGTCGGGCCTGGAAGGCAAGCTCGAGGGCGACGCGACGGCCGCGGTGGTGAACGCCGGGCTCGTTGCCAGCATCGTGTCGGAACCGTCGGACACGGTGACGTCCGGGCGGGTGATCCGGGTGGAACCGCGCGGAGGCACGATCCTCGCCCCGGGCGGCTCCGTGACGCTCGTCGTGTCCAGTGGGCCCAAGCCCGTCCCGACGCAGGAGCCCGTCCCGACGGAGCCTCCGCCGACCCCTGCTCCGACTCCGTGACGGGGGGCGCGCCGTCGCCCTCCGTCCGAGCTTGCGGGCACACCTCCGTCCACAGCCGATTTCGGCGGTGGCTCCGGGCCGGGTAGCCTAGGAGATTGCTGTGCCCTCGTCGGCTCGTCGTCATGGACGGGTCGTCGAGGCCAGCGACGCACACACCCTCCTGCCACGGATCGACCGTGGCCGCGAAGACCAGAGGAGGTGGGTATGAGCCTGCGTCAGTACGAACTCATGATCATCCTTGACCCCGAGATCGAAGAGCGCACCGTTGCTCCGTCGCTCGACAAGTACCTGACGGTCATCAAGACCGACGGTGGCACTGTCGACAAGGTCGACATCTGGGGCCGTCGTCGGCTTGCCTACGACATCCAGAAGAAGTCCGAGGGCATCTACGCCGTCATCGACTTCCACGCGACGCCCGCGACCGCCAAGGAGCTCGACCGTCAGCTCGGCCTCAACGAGGTCGTCCTGCGGACCAAGGTCCTGCGCGCCGACGCCTGATCCTGTGGGTGGCCGCAGATAGCGTGCGGTCCCAGACATCCATGAGCATCCGACTGATCGAACGAACGAGGAGCTGGGCATGAGCGGTGAGACCGTCATCACGGTGATCGGGAACCTGACCGGGGATCCCGAGCTGCGCTTCACCCCTTCGGGGGCCGCTGTCGCGAACTTCACCGTCGCGTCCACCCCCCGTACGTTCGACCGCCAGAGCAACGAGTGGAAGGACGGCGACACGCTGTTCCTCCGCTGCTCGATCTGGCGGGAGGCGGCCGAGTCGGTCGCCGAGTCGCTCACCAAGGGCACCCGCGTCATCGTGACCGGCCGGCTCGTGCAGCGCTCGTACGAGACCCGTGAGGGCGAGAAGCGCACCGTGTACGAGCTCCAGGTCGACGAGGTCGGCCCGTCCCTGCGCTACGCCACGGCCAAGGTCACCCGGACCCAGCGTTCGGGTGGCGGCGGCGGTGGCTTCGGCGGCGGGGGCGGCGGCTTCAGCAACGGTGGCGGTGGCGGCGGATTCGGTGGCTCCGGCGGCGGTGGCGGCAACCAGCAGGACGACCCGTGGGCCACGCCCGCGGGTGGTGCTGGCGGTGCCGGCTACTCCGACGAGCCTCCGTTCTGATCGGCGCCTGACACTCAGACACTCCCCATCCCTGGGCACGGCAACGCCCAGGGCTCCAGCAGACAAGGAGCACCACGATGGCCAAGGCCGTGGTCCGCAAGCCGAAGAAGAAGCAGAACCCGCTCAAGGCGGCGAAGATCGACGTCGTCGACTACAAGGACACTGCGCTGCTGCGCAAGTTCATCTCCGACCGCGGGAAGATCCGCGCTCGCCGGGTGACCGGTGTGTCCGTCCAGGAGCAGCGCGCGATCGCGCGTGCCGTCAAGAACGCCCGCGAGATGGCTCTCCTGCCCTACTCGTCGTCGGCGCGCTGAGAAAGGGGACCATCATGGCGAAGATCATCCTGACCCACGAGGTCACCGGTCTCGGTGAGCCCGGCGACGTGGTCGAGGTGAAGGACGGGTACGCCCGGAACTTCCTCGTCCCGCGCAACCTGGCGACGCCCTGGACCAAGGGCGCCGAGAAGGACGTCACCGCGATCCGCAAGGCCCGCAAGGCCCGCGAGATCGCGACGCTCGACGACGCCAAGGCGATCCGCGACTCGCTGCAGAGCAAGCCGGTCGTCGTGTCGGCCAAGGCCGGCGAGTCGGGCCGTCTGTTCGGTGCCGTCACGACCGCAGAGATCGCCGACGCGGTCAAGAAGTCCGGCGCGCCGCAGATCGACAAGCGGAAGGTCGAGATCGGTCAGCCGATCAAGGCCCTCGGCGAGTACCAGGTATCGGTCCGCCTGCACGCAGGCGTGTCCGCGACGGTGACCGTCAAGGTCGTCGCAGCCTGAGCTGAGGTACCTGTTCGACCTTGCACGTCCACGACGCCCGGCTGGGATCCCCAGTCGGGCGTCGTGGTGTTCTCGGTGCTCCGTTTCGCCCATCCAGCCGCGCAGTCTTTGCTACGGTGACGCAGGTCACGCCCCATGTGACTCCTGCCCACGCGCCCCCGGATGCATCGGAGCATTCCAGATGTCCGTTCGACCACCGACCACGTCCAGCCGAGCCCGTTCGCGTATCCCCAGGGTCACGGCCGTGGCTCTCGCCCTCGGACTGGGGCTGGTCGGTGTGGCGGTGTCGGCCACGCCCGCCTCCGCGGTCACCGGGGGCAACTGCAACTTCATGGAGTCGCAGCTGGCTCCCGGCCCCGACCAGGTCCGCATCCCCGCTGCGGCGAGCGGCAACGGCATCGTCGCGTGCTGGCTGGCCATCGAAGCCAAGCCGCCCACGGTGGGGATCAAAGAGCTCCAGCGGGCGTGGAACATCTGCTACAAGCCGTTGAACGAGCCGCTGATCTCCGAGGACGGGTACTTCGGCGCCACGACGCAGTCGCGCGTCCGGCGGATCCAGATGGCGGAGGGCCTCGACGCAGACGGTGTCATGGGGACGAAGACGAAGTTCACCATGCTGTGGCCGGTCTACGACTACTCGACTCACACCGTCTACCGCGGTCGATGCTGGTCGAAGTGGGCATGACCCCGGACCGACTCGGGCCGCAGGGACCGAGCAGGCGCGCGGTCCTCACGGGGGCGGTGTCGGGGATCGGCACCGCGCTGCTCGCGGCTCCGACGAAGGCAGCGGCCTCCGAACGGGCGGCCGGTGGGACGGCGGTCGCTCTGGTGCCGCTGGAGACGTCGGAGATCGTCACCTACGACTCGACGTGGGCCACTCAGCACGTGCTCGACGTGCCTCTCGCGGTGAGCATCGCCGGTTACGCGCTCCCGTCCTCGGGCCTCACCGTCACGGTGAGCTTCGACCTGCGTCTGCTCGCCTCGACCGACCGGGTGGCGATCGCCGCAGGGACCGCGTCCTGGTCCGCGTCCTGCGAGCCGGCGCAGGTGCTGGACGACGGAACCGCGCGCGTGACCTTCGACGTGGTGCGACCCCAGGGTTCCTCCCGGCGTCGCTCGTCATCGACGGTCGCTCTGCCCTTGCGCCCGCTCGACCTGTACCCCGACGAGAACATCGGCGCACCGCACCCCCTGGTGATCGAGGTCGTGCGCCGTGGCGGCGCGCAGCGTACGGCGCGAACCTGGTCCACCGTCAGTCGGTCGGTGCCGGCGACGCCGTGGGGGGTCGAGGTCGCCGCCGCATGGACGTCCCTCGAGCTGCCGGGGTCGCTCGGGCCGCTCGGATACCGGGCGCCGATCTCCGTGCGCCTACGAAGCACCGGTCCGGCACCGATCCCCGCGGGCAGCGAGCTCGTCGTCGACCTCGATGCGAGCGTCGTCGCAGGTCTGGAAGTGCTCACCGCTTCCATCGACGGGCTGGCGATAGCCGCGCCGACGCCCCGTGTCGGACGGCAGGACGAGACGCTCCTGAGGGGTTCGTGGGTGGTGCCGGTGGCGATTCCCGCCGGGTCGGTCCTCGACGTCGTTCTCGACTGCACCCCGGTCGCCGCACCACCGACCCCCCGGAGCCTCCGGCGGGCGACAGTCTCGCTCGTCGGCGCCGGTGCGGGAGTCCCACGGGAGACGGGCCGGTACACCGCTGTCGACCTCACGTCGTCGGGCACCCCGACGACCGACGGCATCGCCGTCGGCACCATCTGACGTCCGGACCGAAGGAACTTCGCCACGGCTGACGTGTGGGTTCAGACTGCTCAGGTCTGGGTGAACGAGAACTACAAGGACGTGCCCGGGTACACGGAAGTGCCCGAGGACGGGCGAACGGGGTGGCGGACGATGTTCGCGCTGACTCGTGCGCTCCAGCACGAGCTGGGCATCACCTCGCTGTCCGACACGTTCGGCCCGACCACCGAGTCCCGCTTCACCAGCCAGATCGGTGCGATCACGTCGGCGACGAAGGCGAGGGTCGTCCAGATCCTGGCGTGCGCGCTCTGGTGCAAGGGCTACTTCGGCGGCGACATCCTCTCGGGTCGATACACGGAGGACATCGCCGCGTCGTGCAGCTCGGTCAAGCGCGACATGGGTCTGAGTGACACGTCGCCCGACATCACCGTGAAGATCATGAAGTCCATCCTCACCATGGACGCCTACGTGCTGGTGCGTGGGGGCGACCCGACGATCCGCTCGGCGCAGCGGTGGCTGAACGCGACGTACCTGAGCCGGCGGGACTTCGCGGTCGTCCCCGCCGACGGCATCTTCTCGCGCGACGTGCAGAAGGGCCTGATGTTCGCGATCCAGTACGAGATCGGGATGGCCGACGGCACCGCGAACGGCAGCTTCGGTCCGGGGACCGTCGCCGGGCTGAAGGAGAAGGGCACCGTGTCGCTCGGCATGGTGGACGGCACCAGACGGTGGGTTCGTCTGTTCCAGAGCGCACTCGCCTTCAACCGCCGGCCGGTCCCTGTCGACGGGTCGTTCGGCACGTCGACCAAGGTGGCCGTCCAGGAGTTCCAAGAGTTCGTCCGACTCCCGTCGACCGGGATCGGCAACTTCTCGACCTGGGCGTCGCTGCTGGTCAGCACCGGGGACCCCGACCGTCCCGGGACGGCCTGCGACACCAACGTCCCGATCACGGCGACAACAGCCGCGGTCCTGACAGGCGCGGGCTACTCCGTCGTCGGCAGATACCTGAACGGCGTGACCAAGCGGATCCAGGCCGTCGAGATCCGCACGATCCATGACGCGGGCATGAGCCTGTTCCCGATCTTCCAGGAGTACAACAACGCCCCGGGCTACTTCACCGGGGACATCGGGTACCGCCACGGCTCTGCGGCCGTCCTGCGCGCGCGGCAGCTCGGGATCAAGCCCGGTGCGGTCATCTACTTCCCGGTGGACTGGGACGCGACGGACGGCGACATCGAGGCGTTGGTGATCCCCTGGTTCGAGAAGGTGCGTGACGGCGTCCGCCGAGCGCGCGCCAACGAGTACCAGATCGGGGTCTACGGCCCTCGGAACGTGTGCCAGAAGGTGTGCGACAGGGGCCTCGCGGTCAGTGCCTTCGTCGGCGGGATCTCCAGGGGGTGGAGCGGGAACCTCGGCTATCCGCTTCCCGGTGCCTGGGCCTACGACCAGATCCAGGAGCTCAAGGTCAGCACCCCGACGGGACTCGTGGAGATCGACAAGGTGATCGTGTCGCCCCGGGCAGCGCCGATCGGTCCCGACGCGGTGCTCCCCACGCCGTCGCGGACAGTGACCGACGCCTCCGGGACCCGGGTGGAGGTCAACGACTGGTTCTGGCGTCTGAGCGAGCTGACGTACCAGGCGGAGTGCGCTCTCGAGCGCTCGGTGGGCGCATTCGCCGTGCGCAAGTACGCCACCGAGCTCGTCCTCTACCACCTCCAGAAGCGCAAGTACGACGACATGCAGTTCCGGGCCTACACACCCCAGCCCGAGAGTGTGATGACCGACCCGGTGCAGGCGGCCCTGCTTTCCGCCGCGAGGCAGTCGTTCCACGACTCGGCCGCGCTCGTGCCCGTCGAGGACCCGCTGTACGACGTCGCCAACTACGCCGGTGACCTGGAGCACTTCGCAGCCTCGACGCGCGGCTACGTCCAGTGGTCGTACACGTCGGACGGCTCCGTCGGGCCGGGTGACCTCGGGGCCTGGGCGCTCGACCTCGTCACGTTCTGGGCGGAGTACGCCACGGCACGCAGTGCCGACAGCTCGCTCACCGTCGGCTCGTGGTGCGGGTACCGCCTCGGGTACGGCGCCGCCGGCGAGTCCAGCTTCGGCGAGACCGACCTGATCGCCGACATCGATGCCTTCCTGGTCGCGAAGCGTCTGCTGGACGACGCCGACCGCAGTCTCGCGGACGCCGTCCGCGAGATCCTCACGCACGACGACGATCCGCGGTGGCGGTACCGGACCTTCCTGCGAGAGAGGTTCGCCGACGACCGCACCCGGATCGAGGCCGCGGTCCACCACCTCTTCGTCAATCGGACGCCGTGGGTGTTCCCTGCGGTCTCCGCGAAGCTCGACGGGGCCCGACGGCCCGGCGAGCAGGCCGACGACGGGAGCGTGACCGAGGTCGAGCTGGTGACGGAGCTGCCCACGCTGGCGCGGGTGTTCGCGGACCGGCTCCTCGGAGCGCCCCGCCCGCCGCTACCGTGACCGCGGTGACTGGTGCGCAGGAGGGCTACGACACGGCGAACCGGCTCGTCTCCACGTTGCTCGTGCTCGTCTGGTGCGCGCTGGCGGTAGGCGCGTCGGTCTACGCGTTGCGTTGGGTGCCGTCGCTCGCGAGCTGCCGTGACCTCGGGTCCCCGCTGGCCCCGGTCGTCGGGCCGACCGTTCTGCTCGTCCTCGTGGTCGTCGTCCTCGCCGGGGTGACCGCGCACGGTCAGGCATCCGGCGGCCTGGCCGAGCTCGCGCGTCCGGCACGCCGGTTCGTCTGCGGTGTCTGTGTCGCGGTCGTCGCGATCGCATTCGCATTCGGACTCGTGGCGTCCACGTTCATCCCCGCGCCGGTGTCGGCGGGTGAGGTGATCGCCACTGCTTGCAGCTACCTCACGGCCGCGCTGCCGGCGGTGGTCGTCCTGGGCGTGATGGTCGGAGTGGGCCGGCTGTCGGAGGGGGAGGGCCGTCGGTCCGCCGTGCGGGGCGTGGCCCTCGCCCTGGGCCTGAGCGTTGCCGGGATCGGCGTGATCGCGGCCACGTCACCCTGGATGTGCGCGGTCCTGTGAGCGTCAGGCACCGGTCACCATCCACGCAGTGCCGCGTGCCCGCCAGCCCGTCGTCACCGCACGGGCCAGCATGAAGACGCCAGCGAACGCCGCCCAGAGCCACGCCAGACCTGCTGCACCCGGCGGTGCAGCCTCGCGGACGGCCAGGGCGAACGGCACGTAGACCACCAGCGTGGCCATGCCGGCCCAGGCGAGGAACCGGCCGTCGCCGGCACCGATGAGGACGCCGTCGAGGACGAACACCCAGCCGGCCATCGGCATGGTCACGGCGGCGACGACGAGGGCGGCGACGGCCGCTGCTCGGACGTCGTCGGCAGTCGTGAAGAGCGGGACGTACACCCACGACAGCCCGCCGACGAGCAGGCCGAGCGCGGCTCCGGCGCCGACCCCCCACTGGAGGGTGCGCCGCAGGAGCGCGCGGACGCGGGGCACGTCGGCGGCACCGAGGGCGTGGCCGACGAGGGCCTGCGCGGCGATGGCGAGGGCGTCGAGCGCGAACGCGGCGAGCCCCCAGACGGCAGCGACGACCTGGTGCCCGGCGAGCTCGACCGCGCCGAGACCGGTGGCCACCCACACGGTCAGGAGGATGGCCAGACGCAGCGACAGCGTGCGGACGAACAGCGGCGTCCCGGCGCGCGCGTTGGCCCAGATGCCACCCGCGGCCGGTCGCAGCTGCGCCCCGGAGCCCCGCGCCCCGTGGACGACGACGACGGTGAGCGCGACGGCCATGCCGAGCTGGGTGAGCGCCGTGCCCAGGCCCGAGCCGGCGATCCCCATCCCGGCGCCGTAGACGAGCACCACGTTGAGCACGGCGTTGACGACGGCACCGGTGGCAGCGACGACGAGAGGGGTCCGGGTGTCGAGCAGCCCACGCAGCGCGCCGGTGGATGCGAGGACCAGGAGCATGCCGGGGAGGCCCGGCGCCGACCAGCGCAGGTAGGTCACGGCCTGCTGGGCGACCTCGTCGGACGCCCCGAGAGCCCCGATGAGCCACGGGGCGCTCAGCCAGGTGGCTGCGGCCAGGACGAGGCCGAGGCCGAGGGCGAGCCACATCCCGTCGACGCCGACCTGCAGCGCACCGGTCCGGTCACCCGCACCGAGGCGCCGCGCGACGGCCGCCGTCGTGGCGTAGGCGAGGAAGACGCACAGCCCGATGACGGTCATGAGGATGGTCGACGCGAGCGCCAGACCGGCGAGCGGGGCGGTGCCGAGGTGGCCGACGACGGCGGAGTCGACGAGCACGAAGAGCGGCTCGGCGACCAGTGCACCCAGCGCCGGGACGGCAAGGGCGAGTATCTGGCGGTCGATGCCGGGCGGTCGATGTCCGACAGATGAAATCGCGGCCAACCTTTCTCGAATCCACAGCACGTGCACAGCGTTCCTGCGGGTGACGAGCGGATCGGCACGGAAGTTCGTCCCTCTGTCCACACCCCTGTCCACGGACTGTGGACAGATTCGGACGTGATCCACAGCCCTGCTCACAGTAGGTGAGGGCCCGCTCCACAGAAGTCTGCACGTTGCCCACAGGGGCGTCGCGACAGGTTTGGACGAGCGCCCGGGACCCCCTAACGTCGCGAGTGCGAGGACCCGATGCTGTGCCCGGGAACTCGTCTGGGCGCGGATGTCAGACCCCCCATGGAACATGTGTTCGGATGACGACGGTGGGGATCAGATGACGATCGAGGAGCTCGAGTACGGCGCGCCGGCGGGCACGAACCGCGGTGGCGGCGGCTACGACCGCACCCCGCCGCAGGACCTCGACGCCGAGCGCAGCGTGCTCGGCGGCATGATGATCTCCAAGGACGCGATCGCCGACGTCGTCGAGCAGATCCGCGGCACCGACTTCTACCGGCCCGCGCACGAGGTCGTGTACGACGCGATCATCGACCTCTACGGTCGCGGTGAGCCGGCCGACGCCATCACCGTCGCCGACGAGCTGACCAAGCGCGGCGAGATCCAGCGCATCGGCGGCGCCCCCTACCTCCACACGCTCATCTCGTCCGTCCCCACCGCGGCGAACGCCGGCTACTACGCGCGGATCGTGCGTGAGCGGTCCGTCCTGCGCAAGCTCGTCGAGGCCGGCACCCGCATCGTCCAGCTCGGCTACGGCACCGACGGTGGCGACGTCGACGAGATCGTGAACAACGCGCAGGCCGAGGTCTACGCCGTCACCGAGCGGCGGTCGTCGGAGGACTACCTGATCCTCGGCGACATCATCGGCGGGGCGGTCGACGAGATCGAGGCCGCCGGGCACCGCGGCGAGGGCATGATCGGCGTGCCGACGGGGTTCTCGGACCTGGACCGGTTGACCAACGGACTGCACCCCGGACAAATGATTGTCCTCGCGGCAAGGCCTGCAATTGGCAAATCGACCATGGGAATAGATATTGCACGATCGGCGTCCATCAAGCACAACATGACGTCTGTTGTCTTCTCGCTGGAAATGAGCCGCAACGAGATCACCATGCGACTTCTGTCCGCCGAGGCGCGCGTGCACCTGCAGAAGCTGCGCAACGGTCAGATGGGCGAGGACGACTGGGCCAAGATCGCCGCGACCATGGGCAAGATCTCCGAGGCGCCGCTGTTCATCGACGACTCCCCCAACATGTCGCTCATGGAGATCCGCGCCAAGTGCCGGCGGCTCAAGCAGAAGCACGACCTCAAGCTCGTGGTCATCGACTACCTGCAGCTGATGTCCTCCGGCAAGCGCGTCGAGTCCCGGCAGCAGGAGGTGTCCGAGTTCTCCCGAGCGCTCAAGCTGCTGGCGAAGGAGCTCGAGGTCCCCGTCATCGCCATCTCGCAGCTGAACCGTGGCGCCGAGCAGCGCACCGACAAGCGGCCGCAGATGAGCGACCTTCGCGAGTCGGGATCGATCGAGCAGGACGCGGACATCGTGATCCTGCTGCACCGCGAGGACGCATACGAGAAGGAGTCACCTCGCGCCGGTGAGGCCGACGTGATCGTGGCCAAGCACCGAAACGGGCCGACGGACACGCTCGTCGTGGCATTCCAGGGGCACTACTCGCGCTTCGTGGACATGCAGGCCTGACGTCTCCGTTGTTGTTGTCGAGATGTCGAGATGCAAGATAGTTTGAAAATCGGGCCCGGATACTTTAAGTACGTGTCGAGATGCAAGATAGTTTGAGAATCGGGCCTGGATACTTTAAGTACGGTGGCGACCTCATCGACCGGCCGAGCTGGTCCCTGTAGATCCGCAGCAACGATGGTTTAGGTGCGCGCACGCGAGCTGAGCCACCCGCGCGGTACATCCTCCGCTGAATACAGCACAGCGTGTATGGTGGTGCTCATGGAGAAGGCCACCGTCACGCACACCTCGGCGCTCGCTCGACTGGGTCATGCCCTCTCCGACGAGACGCGCACTCGGATCCTGCTGGCGCTGCGCGAGGCACCCGCCTATCCCTCGGACCTGGCTGATGCGCTGGGCGTGTCACGGCAGGTGATGTCGAACCA
Organism: Cellulomonas terrae; assembly: GCF_007990265.1. GTDB lineage: Bacteria > Actinomycetota > Actinomycetes > Actinomycetales > Cellulomonadaceae > Cellulomonas > Cellulomonas terrae. The sequence goes on along the minus strand of NZ_BJWH01000032.1, from coordinate 164 downwards.
GCTGGCCTGTCTGCGGGGCTGCGGCCTGGTGGAGTCGATCCCGGACGGACGGCGGACCTGGTACCGGTTGGCGGACCCGCACCTGGCCTCCGCGCTGGGGGATCTGCTGCAGCTGGTGCTCGCGGTGGACCCGACGTGCTGCGGCCCGGATTGCACCTGCGCAT
>NZ_BJWH01000031.1 GCF_007990265.1 Cellulomonas terrae | reverse complement strand
CCCGCCCGCAGGGGCGGAGGCCCGCGCCACCCCCGCCGCGACCGGCCCTGCCGGTCCGCATCGTCAAGGGCGTGTTCATGGGCACCGCCCACCTCGTCGGCGGGACCGCCCGCCGGGTCGGCCACGGCGCCCGGGACCTCGACCCCGCGCACCGTCGCGACGGTCTGGCGTTCACGCTCCTCGGTCTTGCGATCGTCATCGCCGCGCGCGAGTGGTGGGACCTGTCGGGCACCGCCGGCGCGGTCGTGCACAACGTCGTGGCCGGGACGTTCGGGAAGGTCGGCGTCGCCGTGCCGCTGGTCCTGCTCGGGCTGGCCCTCCGGCTCATGCGCCACCCCGAACGCGTCGAGGCCAACGGCCGCATCGTCATCGGGATCGGCGCCATCACCCTCGCGGTCTGCGGCCTCGTCCAGATCGGCGCCGGGCTGCCCGGCACGGACGACATGGCGGCGCTGCGCCTGGCCGGAGGGATCGTCGGGTTCCTGATCGGCACGCCCCTGGCCAGCCTGCTCACCCCCGGGGTCGCCGTCGCGCTGCTGGTCCTGCTCGCCTTCTTCGGTGTGCTCGTCGTCACCGCGACGCCCGTGCACCAGATCGTCCCGCGCCTGCGCGGCGTGTACGACAAGCTCACCGGCAACCACCGCACCCCGCCCGACGAGGCGGAGGACGACGCCCCGCTGGTCATCAACGCCGGGCACACCGCCGTCGCCGAGATCGAGGCGCCGCCCGCCAAGCGGGGACTGCTCGGGCGGCGGCGCAAGCGCGCCGACCACAGCGACGAGCCGGAGGACACCCGGCTCGACGCGTACGACGGCGACGAGGCCTTCGAGCGTGCGGCGATCGTCGCGGCGGCCGAGGCCGAGGCGGAGGCCCAGGCGGCCCGCGACGCCGCACCCGACACGGTGCCGACGACGGTGGTGAGCACCAAGGCCCCGCTGCGTGCGCCCGAGCCGACCCCCGTCCCGCGCGGCGAGCAGCCGATGCTCGGGGGAGACGTCCTCTACACGCTTCCCGCCGAGGACGCGCTCGCCAAGGGTGCGCCGCACAAGGTGCGGTCGGCCGCGAACGACCGCGTCGTGGAGTCCCTGACCTCGGTGCTCGAGGCGTTCGAGATCGATGCGCAGGTCACCGGCTTCACGCGCGGGCCGACCGTCACGCGCTACGAGGTCGAGCTCGGCCGGTCGGTCAAGGTCGAGCGTGTCACCGCGCTGAGCAAGAACATCGCCTACGCGGTGGCCAGCGCGGACGTGCGCATCCTGTCGCCGATCCCCGGCAAGTCCGCGATCGGCATCGAGATCCCCAACACCGACCGCGAGACCGTCTCGCTCGGCGACGTGCTGCGCTCCAGCGCGGCCAAGCGCACCGAGCACCCGATGGTCATCGGCGTCGGCAAGGACGTCGAGGGCGGCTACGTCGTCGCCAACCTCGCGAAGATGCCCCACCTGCTCGTCGCGGGCGCCACCGGCGCGGGCAAGTCGAGCTTCGTGAACTCGATGATCGTCTCGATCCTCATGCGCGCCACGCCCGACGAGGTCCGCATGGTGCTCGTCGACCCGAAGCGCGTCGAGCTCACGCTGTACGAGGGCATCCCGCACCTGATCACCCCGATCATCACGAACCCCAAGAAGGCCGCCGAGGCGCTCGAGTGGGTGGTGCGCGAGATGGAGGCGCGCTACGACGACCTCGCGAACTTCGGGTTCAAGCACATCGACGACTTCAACACCGCGGTCCGCGCGGGCAAGGTCAAGCCGCTGCCGGGCTCGGAGCGCAAGATCGCGACCTACCCGTACCTGCTGGTGGTCGTCGACGAGCTCGCCGACCTGATGATGGTCGCGCCGCGCGACGTCGAGGCGTCCATCCAGCGCATCACGCAGCTGGCGCGCGCCGCCGGCATCCACCTGGTCCTGGCCACCCAGCGCCCGAGCGTCGACGTCGTCACCGGCCTGATCAAGGCGAACGTCCCGTCACGCCTCGCGTTCGCGACGAGCTCCCTGACGGACTCACGGGTCGTGCTCGACCAGCCCGGCGCCGAGAAGCTCATCGGCCAGGGCGACGCGCTGTTCCTGCCCATGGGGGCCGCCAAGCCCATGCGTACGCAGGGCGCCTGGGTGTCGGAGTCGGAGATCCACGCCGTCGTCGAGCACGTCAAGAAGCAGCTCAAGCCCGTGTACCGCCAGGACGTCACCGCCGCGCCGGTCAAGAAGCAGGTGGACGAGGACATCGGCGACGACCTCGACCTGCTGCTGCAGGCGGCGGAGCTCGTGGTCACGACGCAGTTCGGCTCGACGTCCATGCTCCAGCGCAAGCTGCGGGTCGGCTTCGCGAAGGCGGGGCGTCTCATGGACCTGCTCGAGTCGCGCGAGATCGTCGGCCCCTCCGAGGGGTCGAAGGCCCGCGAGGTGATGGTGCAGGCCGACGACCTGCCGGGCACCCTGGCGATGCTGCGGGGTGCGCCTGGCGAGGACGAGGGCGGCGACCGGTACGCGACCACGGACGGCGCGCTGCCGGGCGAGCCGCCGGAAGCGACCGACTACTTCGACGGCGCCGAGGAGGACGACGCCGGACGCTGGTCCGGCGGGGGTCGGTGAGCGCCGCGTTCCCCGACCCGTGGGGGGTCGTCAGCACCGTGATCGCGTGCGTCGCGATCCTGTCGCTCGTCGCCGTGCTCATCCTGCTCGGCCAGCAGCGCGCGCAGGTCCGGCGGGCGAACGAGCTGCTCGAGCTCTCGCGCGAGCTGCGGCACCGCTACGACGCGCTGCAGGCCGTGACGAAGGAGGGCGTGCTCGTCCAGTCCCTGTCCGGCCGCGTGCTCGACATCTCCGAGCGGGCGGCCGCGATCCTGGGTGTCGACGCGAAGGCGTCCGTTGGGCGGTCCGTCGGAGACCTGCCGGTCGTGCTCGTGAACGAGATGGGCCTGGCGATGAACCCCGCCGCGGTCCTGGGGCACCGCTCCGGGGTGGCCCGCGCCGGGTGGACGGTCGACTCCGAGCTCGTCGGGGTCGCGCTCCCCGGCACCGACACCACCCAGGCACGCATGGTCCAGGTGGCGAGCCAGCTCGTGCCCGCCGGGGACGGGGACGCCGCGGCGGTGCTGACCACGCTCGTGGACGTCACGGGCCGCCGGGAGGTCGAGGCGGCGCTGACGCGCAGCGAGATGCAGTTCCGGGTCGCGATGGAGAACGCACCGATCGGGATGGCGCTCGTCGACCTCGAGTGGCGGATCGTCGAGGCCAACGCCGCGTTCGCCGAGCTGCTGGGCACCAGCGTCGGTGCCCTGCGCGGATACCGCATGGAGGACCTGAGCACCCCGGAGGGCCGGCCCGCGGAACGTCTCGAGGTCGACCACCTGCTCGGTGACGGCCAGCACCGGTTCTCCCTCGAGAAGCGGTACCAGCGGGCCGACGGCCACCAGGTGTGGGTCGCGCTCGACGCCGCGCTGGTGCGCACCCCGACCGGTGCGCCGGACCACTTCGTCGTCCAGGTGCGCGACTCGACGGAGTCTCGCCTGCAGGCGGAGATGCTCACCCACCGGGCGATGCACGACCCGCTGACCGGTCTGGCGAACCGCACCCTGCTCCAGGAGGTCCTCCAGTCCGTCCTCGAGCAGCCGGGCGTCGTCGACCGTGTCGCGGTCCTGGCCTGCGACCTCGACGGGTTCAAGGAGATCAACGACCGCTACGGCCACGCGGCCGGCGACGAGGTGCTCGTGCACGTCGCCGGGGTGCTGCGCGCGGCGACCGCGCGCCGCGGCACGGTGGCGCGGCTCGGCGGCGACGAGTTCGTGGTCGTGGTGCAGGACCTCGACGGCCCGCGCGCCGTGTTCGAGGTCGCCGCCGCGATCCACGCCGGGCTGCAGGAACCGGTCCGGGTGGCTCGCCGCCGGCTCAACGTCGCGGCCAGCATCGGGATCGCCCTGGCCGACCCGGACTCGATCGAGGGCGGTGCGCCGGGCCTGCTCGCCGCCGCCGATGCGGCGCTGTACCGGGCGAAGGGTGCGGGCCGCGGCCGGACGGAGGTCTACGACGCGTCGATGGCCATGGGCTCGCCGTCGGACCTGCACCGCGAGCTCACGGCCGCCATCGCGGAGGACCAGCTCGTGGTCCACTACCAGCCGATCGTCGACCTGGCCGACGCCCGCGTGGTCGGGTACGAGGCGCTCGTGCGCTGGGAGCACCCGAACCGCGGGCTCCTGCTGCCCGCCTCGTTCCTCAGCCTCATCCAGGAGGCGGGCATGTCCGTCGCGCTCGGCCAGCTCGTGGCCCGGCGCGTGGTCGAGTTCGTCGCCTCCATCCACGACCGGACCCGGTGGGTGTCGGTCAACGTGTCCGCCGACCAGCTGGGGGACGGGGAGTTCGCGACGACCCTCCTGTCGGAGATCTCCCGGCACCGGCTCACCGCCGGTCGGATCGTCGTCGAGCTGACCGAGTCGTCGCTCGTCGCGTCCGGCACGCGGATCCGCCACGAGCTCACGCAGCTGTCCGCGGCCGGCGTGCCGATCCTCCTCGACGACTTCGGCACCGGGGTGTCGCCGCTGTCCTACCTGCGGGACCTGCCCGTCGCGGGCGTGAAGCTCGACATGTCGTTCACCTCCGGCATCCCCGAGGACCCGACCGCCGGCAAGGTCGCCCGAGCGCTGGGTGCGCTGGCGCGCGAGCTCGCCATGGTGACCATCGCCGAGGGGATCGAGCACGAGGAGCAGGCCGAGTACCTGCACCGCAACGGCTGGCGCTACGGGCAGGGCTGGCTGTACGGCAGCGCCCAGCCGGGCGACATCACCCGCTGACGCGCGCGACGACCACGGGCGGCGGACCGGTCGTCGCCGGCGGGGTGGTGCGCTGCGGTGCCTCCGTCCCGGCTGCGGCGACCGCGCGCGCCATCCGGTCGGCCACCTGGCCGCCGCTCAGTGAGCCGGCGCCGGCCGGGATGTCCACGAGGGCGTGCACCTGGTGCCCGCCGAGCCGGTCGACGGTGATCGGGGTCCACGCGACGCCGGTCACGCGCACAGGCCCGGCAGCGCGGCCCTCGGCCGGGAAAGCGCCCGAGGCCCTCACCTGAGCCGACAGGAGCAGGCCCGAGTCGGTGCTCGGGGCGCAGCAGGCGCCGTCCTGGTTGGACAGATGGTTGCCCAGCCCGTAGGCCACCCACATGCCCTCCCCGCGAGGGCCGCCGCCGAGGCGGACGACGGGCTGCGGGACGTGGGCGTGGTGGCCGACGACCAGGTCGAACACGCCGGAGTCGGCGAGCTCCTGGTCGATGGCGAGCTGCTGGGGGGAGGGCTCGGAGCGGTACTCGACGCAGCAGTGCACGCTCGCGATCACGAGGTCGGCGCCCGCGGCGCGGGCAGCGGTCGCCTGCGCCACCATCGCGGGGACGTCGATGCGGTCGACCGACCACGGCTTGTCGGCGTCGACCGGCATCCCGTTGGTGGCGTAGGTCGCAGCGACGTGCGCGACGGTCACCGTCCGGCCGCCGCGCTCGAGCGTGTACAGCTGCGGCTGCGCCTGCTCCACGGCGCTCCGGGCCGTCCCGACGTGCCCGAGCCCGGCGGCGTCGAGCGCGTCCAGAGTGGCCGTGATGCCGGCGAAACCGCGGTCGACCGAGTGGTTCGACGCCGTCGAGCAACCGTCCCAGCCCTGGTCGCGCAGTCCGGCCGCGATCGCCGGCGGCGTGCCGAAGAGCGGGTACCCGCTCGGCGGGGTGCCGGCCGGCGCCACGGGCACCTCGAGGTGGCACAGCGCGAGGTCGGCGCCCTGGACCCAGGGGTCGAGCGGACCGAGCAGCGGCCCGAAGTCGTAGCCGTCGGCGGTGCGGGCGCTCGAGAGCACCGGCAGGTGCGGGAGGACGTCTCCCGCGGCGACGATCGAGAACTCCACGTCGGGGTCGGGGGTCGGGGTGGGAGGCGTCGTCGGCGTCGGCGTCGCGCTGGGGCTCGCCGTGGCGGTCGCGCCCAGGACGGTCGGCTCAGCCGCGCCTGGTTCGACCCACGGCCGCAGCGCCACCACGCTCGCCGCGAGGTTCACCACGACGAGCAGGAGGATCGCGAGGGAGAGGACCGCAGGTGAGTGTCTGCCGGCGCGGGCATGCTGGGTCACGCGCGGATTCTACGGGTGCACGGGGCATCTCCCGGGCCCCTCTAGGCTGTCCGGGTGGTCGACGCCGTACCCTCCGCCTGGAACCTGGCGAACGTGCTCACGGTGCTGCGCATCGCGCTGGTGCCGTTCTTCGCCTGGGCTCTCCTCGCCGACGGCGGGCACACCACGACCGGCAGGCTGATCGCGACGGCGCTCTTCGTCGTGGCTGCAGCGACCGACCGCCTCGACGGGTGGCTCGCACGCCGCTCGGGCCAGGTCACGGACCTCGGCAAGATGCTCGACCCCATCGCCGACAAGGTCCTCATCGGCACGGCCCTGGTCCTGCTGTCGTGGCTGGGGGACCTGCCGTGGTGGGTGACCGTGATCATCCTCGTGCGTGAGCTCGGCATCACCGCGATGCGGTTCTTCCTCCTGCGCTACGTGGTGCTGCCCGCGTCGCGGGGCGGCAAGCTGAAGACCGTGCTGCAGTCGGTGGCGATCGGCCTCTACCTCCTCCCGCTGGACGTGCTCCCGGAGTTCGTCTCGGTCGTGGCCACGGTCCTGATGGGCGCCGCGCTCCTGGTGACGGTGGTGACCGGCGTCGACTACGCGCGGACGGGGCTGCAGATCCGGCGCACGGCCGGGCGGCCACCGGCCGCCGGGCTGTGACGTGTCGCTCGCGGCGGACCTCCTCGCGGCCCTCGGGGCTCGCGGCTGGTCGCTGGCGGTCGCCGAGTCGCTGACCGGCGGGCTCGTCTCGGCCGCGCTGGTCGACGTGCCGGGCGCGTCGAGCGTCCTGCGCGGCGCGGTCGTCGCCTACGCCACCGACCTCAAGGGGACGCTGCTCGACGTGGACCGTGGGCTGCTGGACGCGCGGGGTGCCGTCGACCCCGAAGTCGCCGCAGCGATGGCCGCAGGCGTCCGGGCGCGGCTGGGTGCGGACGTCGGGCTCGCGACGACAGGCGTGGCCGGACCCGACCCGCAGGACGGGAAGCCGCCCGGCACGGTGCACGTCGCGGTGTCCACGCCGGACGGCTCGACCGTGCGGTCCCTGCTCCTGACGGGGGACCGGGCGCTGGTCCGGGCCCGGTCGACGGACGCCGTGCTGGCGCTGGCGGTCGAAATTCTGGGCCGACCGGGGTGAATCTGCGGCCCGGCATGGGTGGACGGCCTCGCGAGCGGGAACACTGTGAGGGGTCACATCGTTGGAACCACCGTGATGAGCACTCGACCTCCGGCACGACGCATGCCTTCGCGTGTCGGCGGTGCAAGGTACGGTGGAATCCTTCCGGCGACGGGGCAGCCGGTTTCTGTGGTGAAGGGCTCAGCAGTCGGGGGTCCTGAGAGGAAGAGCTCTGTGGTTCCGGGTCCGCGACGGACTCCGGCTCCCGGAGCGGACGTGGCACGTGACGCGAGAGGGGGAGCCCGAATGGTTGTACTCCGTCGAGAGATCGGCGATGTGCTGCGGGACGCGCGACAGCGCCAGGGGCGCACCCTGCGTGAGGTGTCGTCGGCAGCCCGTGTCTCGCTCGGGTACCTGAGCGAGGTGGAGCGGGGTCAGAAGGAAGCGTCGTCGGAGCTGCTCAACAGCATCTGCGAGGCGCTCGACGTCCCGATGTCGCTCGTCCTGCGCGAGGTCAGTGATCGTGTTGCCGTTGCCGAGGGTCTGCTGATCCCCGACACGGTGCCCGCGGACCTCGCGGCGTCGGTGGCCGGTGCCACCGACTTCGGGTGGGCGCGGTCGCGGTCGGAGCTCACGCCCATCGGCTGACCGGACGGCGACGGCCGTCCATGTATGACCTGCCGGACACCCCGGCGGTCGACGGGTCGCTGCCCAGCGCCCGTGACGGCGGACAGAGATGTCCGGTCGTCCTCCTGCACGGTCCGTGGACCCCTGGTCCGCGGGCCGTTGCTCGTCGCGGGAGGTGCGGCTGGCGTCTCGACGCGCTCGCGACCCGGTCGGCTCTGATGGGTGCCGGTCGCCCGGTGCGCGCCGGGGACTCGGCTCGTCCGGACCCGACCAGAGCCCCGTCAGTCGGGGGCGGCCTGGCAGCGCGGGCAGTAAAAGATCGGCCGCTGCATCGGCGGTCGGCGTGCCTGGCCGACCGCGATCGGGGTGCCGCAGCGGTGGCACGGCTGCCGCGTCCGTGCGTGCACGTGCTCCGGTGAGCGGCCGTCGACCACGGAGCGCCGCATCTGGCGACGGGCCACGGCGAGCTGCCGGGACGCGTCGACCTGGTCGGCCGGCGTCCACGGCCAGAGCTGCTCCGCCCACAGGGACTCGGCGGCGAACAGGGTGCCGATCCCCGCGACCACGGTCTGGTCGAGCAGTACCTCGGCGACGGGGGTAGCCCCGCGCGCGGCCCACCGGCGCAGGATCTCGTCGGCGTCGACCGGGTCAGCGAGGATGTCCGGCCCGAGGTGACCGATGAGCGTGCGCTCGTCGCGCGTGCGGACGACGTCGAGCATGCCGAGGTGGTGCCCGACGGCGGTCCAGTCTGCCGTCGCCAGGACCGCACGGACGTTCGCCGCTCGGCCGGCGGCGGCCGACGTGCCCGTCCGCCAGATGCGCCAGTAGCCGTCCATCCGCAGGTGGGTGTGCAGCGTGCGGCCGTCGTCGACGCGGGTCAGCAGGTGCTTGCCGTAGGAGACGGTCTCCAGCACGGTCCTGCCGACGAGGTCGACCGTGGCGGCGGACGGCCAGCGCAGGTCGGACCGGATGAGGACCTTCCCGGCGAACGCCAGCTCGAAGCGGTTCGCCGTGCGCTTCAGGACGTCGCCCTCAGGCACGTGCGCTCGCCGTCACGGCCGGTCCCGCAGCCGCAGGCCGCGTGGTGTGGCGGCGAAGCCCGCGGCGACGAGCGCTTGCCCGAGCGTGCTGCGCAGACCGCCCTCGAGCACCTCGACGCCGTCGACCCGCACGATCGTGAGCCGGCCGGTGCGCCGGACCCGGGCGGTCGTGGCGAGCCCCTCGGCGGCGGCGGTGAGGACCCCGGTGTCCGAGGTGAACGTGAGGACGGTACGGCCGCCTCGCTCCAGGTAGAGCACGAGGGCGCCGTCGACGAGCACCACGAGCGCGCCCGCCTTCCGGCCCGGCCGGTGCCGGCCTGCTCCGGCGTCCGACGAGTCGGGACCGGCGACCGGCCACGGCAGCGACGCACCGTAGGGGTTCGCCGGGTCCGTCGCCGCCAGGACGACGACCTGGAGGTCGGTCGGACCGTCCTGGTCGGCGGACCGCTCGACGACCTGGGCGTCGACGCGCAGCCGGTCGACCGCTCCCGGCAGCGCGAACTGCGAGCCGCCGAGGCGCTCGACGAAGTAGCCGCGCCGCACCTGCCCGCCCTGCTCCAGCGCGGACAGCACGCGGTACACGTCGGTGAACCGCGAGCCGATGCCCTCCGCGGGGGCGACCGCGCGCGTCAGGATGCCGTGCCGGTCGAGGAGCTGGGCAGCCAGTGCGTGGGCCCGCAGCGTCGGGTCGGGCTCGCGGGCGGGCAGCAGCGACCACCGGCCGCCGCTCGCGGCGCCGTTGAGCCCGAGCGAGGTCGCGCGCGTGCCCGGGTCCGCCGCCAGCTGCACGGCCGCGCGCAGCCCGAGCCGCGGGCGCAGCGGGCGTCCGCGCGGTGCGGCCGCCCGGGTCTTGTGCGCCGTGCTCCCGCTGCCGAGCCACGCGCGCAGCGGGGCGAGCCCGTCGTTGGTCACGTGGCCGGTCCAGACGAGGTCCCACACGGCGTTCGCGACCTCCGCCTGGCTCGGCGACGCGTCGTCCGGCCGCAGCTGGCGGACGCGCTCGGTGAGCGCGCCCAGGAACCAGGCGCCGCCGCCGCCGAGCGCCTTGAGCAGCGCCTCGTGCAGCGGGGTGTCGGGGGTGGCGTCCGCGGGCCGGAGGGTCAGGTCGGCGACCGCCGTCGGGTGCAGCGAGACCAGCCCGTCGTGGCCCGCGAGAGCGCCGTGCCCCGCCCAGACCACCTCGCCGGCGGCCGTCAGCTCGTCGAGCATCGCGGGGCTGTAGTCGGCGACCCGGGCCGGCAGGACGTGGGTCTCGAGAGCCGATGCCGGCATGACCGCGCCGGCGAGCTGCTCGACGACGCGAGCGACGCCGTCGACGCCGCGCAGGGTGCCGGTCGCGGAGCTGCGCCCGACCCGCCCGACGGGCTGCACGCCCTGCCAGCGCGGCAGGAAGACGCCGAGCGCCTGCGGGTCGACGGGTTCGACCTCGGCGCGCAGCGCGGCGAGCGACCGGCGGCGTAGCGTCCGCAGCACGTCGGCGTCGCAGAACTCGTCGCCCGTGCCACCCAGCACGTCCGGGCGCAGCCGACCCTGGACCAGCACGCCCCGGCCCTCGAGCCGGCGCAGGGTCTCCGTCACGACCGCGACGCCCCAGCCGAAGCGCGCAGCGGCCTGGGCGGCCGTGAACGGCCCGTGCGTCCGGGCGTACCGACGCAGGAGGTCACCCACGGGGTCCGGCACGACCTCCGTGAACACCTCGGGCACGCCGACAGGGAGCGCGACGCCGAGCGCGTCCCGCAGGCGGCCGGCGTCCTCGATCGCCGCCCACTGCTCGGAACGCTCGGGTGCCACCCCGCCGAGCCGGACGCGGATCAGGCGGCGCGCCGCCTCCAGCTCGGACAACCAGGTCAGGATCTCGTCGCGCACCTCGGACTTCGCGCGCTCGGCGACCTCCGACGCGGTCAGCGGACCGTGCCGCCGCACGGCGTCCGCCAGCTGTTCGAGCGTGCCCGCCTGCCGCTCGGGAGCCCGTCCGCTGAGCTCGGCCTCGGTGCGCAGGACGGCCTCGGGGTCGAGCAGGTCGGCCAGCTGGGACTCGCCGCCCTGCCCGAGGAGCTCCGCCAGGAGGGTGGGGTCGAGCGTCAAAGCAGCGGCACGGCGCTCGGCCAGCGGCGCGTCACCGTCGTAGAGGAACTGCGCGGTGTAACCGAACAGCAGCGACTGCGCGAAGGGCGACGGCTGCGTGGTCGTGACCTCGACGACACGGACCCGGCGCGCCACGACGTCGCGCATCAGGGTGGTGAGGGCCTCCGTGTCGAAGTCGTCCTGGAGGCACTCGCGCACGGCCTCGAGCAGGATCGGGAAGTCGGGGTACTCGGACGCCACCGACAGCAGCTGCGCGGACCGCTGCCGCTGCTGCCAGAGCGGCTGTCGGCGGTCCGGCCGCCGCCGGGGGAGCAGCAGGGCCCGGCTCGCGGCCTCCCGGAACCGCGCACCGAACATGGCCGACGAGCCGAGCTCCGCCTTCACGGAGTCGAGCACCTCGTCCGGGTCGAGCAGCAGGTCCGCCAGGTCGACCCCGGGACCGGTCGACTCCGCCCAGGGGTCGTCGACCAGGGAGCCGTCCCCGGCGTCGAGCATGTCCGGGAGCCGCAGCACGATCCCGTCGTCCGAGTGCATCGTCGCGGCGTCGACGCCGTACTTCTCGCGCAGCCGCGCGCCGATGACGATCGCCCACGGGGCGTGCACGCGGGCGCCGTAGGGGGAGTGCACGACCACCCGCCAGTCGCCCAGCTCGTCGCGGAACCGCTCCACCACCATCACGACGTCCGTGGGCAGCTCGCCGGTGGCCTCACGCTGCTCGCGCAGGTAGGTCAGCAGGTTGTCGGCCGCCCACGCGTCGAGGCCGGCCGCCTCGACGCGCACCCGGGCGTCCTCGTCGGAGAGCGCACCCAGCTCGCGCACCCAGCGACCCATCGCCTGGCCGAGCTCCGCGGGCCGGCCGGGGGAGTCGCCCTTCCAGAACGGCAGCCGCCCCGGCACCCCCGGAGCGGGCGTCACGAGGACACGGTCGGGCGTGATGTCGTCGATGCGCCACGTGCTCGACCCGAGCGTGAACATGTCGCCGACCCGCGACTCGTAGACCATCTCCTCGTCGAGCTCGCCGACGCGCTTGCCGCCGCGGACCGTCCCGCCCGAGCGCTCGGCGTCGACCGGGACGTCGCTCGTGGTCGCGCCGCCGGCCAGGAACACCCCGAAGAGACCGCGGTCGGGGATGGTGCCGCCGCTGGTCACCGCGAGCCGCAGCGCCCCCGGCCGGCCGCTGAGCACGTCGCGCACCCGGTCCCACACGATCCGGGGCCGCAGCTCCGCGAACTCCTCGCTCGGGTACCGGCCCGCGAGCATGTCGAGCACCGCGCGCAGCGTCGCCTCACCGAGCCCGGAGAACGGAGAGGCACGGCGCAGGACGGCCGACAGCTCGTCGAGCGACCAGTCCTCGACCGCGACCATCGCCACGATCTGCTGCGCGAGGACGTCGAGCGGGTTGCGCGGGACGCGCATGGCCTCCAGGGCGCCGTCCCGCATGCGCTGCGCCGTGACCGCCGCGGGCACCAGCTCGCCCCGGAACGTCGGGAACACGATCCCGCGCGACACGGCACCCACCTGGTGGCCGGCGCGACCGACGCGCTGCAGCCCGCTGGCGACCGACGGCGGCGACCCGACCTGCACCACCAGGTCGATGGCACCCATGTCGATGCCGAGCTCCAGCGAGCTGGTGGCCACCACGGCGGGCAGCAGACCGGCCTTGAGCTCCGACTCGGTGCGGGTGCGCTCCGCGCGGCTCATCGAGCCGTGGTGGGCGCGCGCGAGGATGGTCGCGGCGTGCCGGGTGTCGATGCCGACGGCCGTGCCGGACTGCGCCGGGATCGCGGCCGCGGTCAGCGTCGCAGGGTCGGGCACGTCCTCGCCCGAGCGCTCGGCCCAGACCTCGTTCATCCGGGCGGTGAGCCGTTCCGCGCCGCGCCGGGAGTTGGTGAACACGAGGGTCGACCGGTGGTCGGCCACCAGGTCGACGACGCGCTCCTCGACGTGCGGCCAGATCGACGGCCGCGGCAGCTGCCCGGCGGCTGCGCCGGACAGGTCGAGGTCGTCCGGCGTCACGTCGTTGCCCCGCAGGTCCGACAGGTCCGGGACGGGGACGACGACGTCGACGACGATCTTCTTGGTCGACGGCGGCTGCACGACCGTGACGGAGCGACCGCGGTCCTCCGGCGTGCGGGCACCGCCCAGGAACTCCGCGACGACGTCGACGGGCCGGACGGTGGCGGACAGCCCGATCCGCTGCGCCGGTCCCGGGCCGCCCGGGTGGTCGAGCAGGGCGTCGAGCCGTTCGAGCGAGACGGCCAGGTGCGCACCCCGCTTGGTGCCCGCCACCGCGTGGATCTCGTCGACGATCACCGTGCGCACCCCCGCCAGCCCCGCCCGCGCGCCGGACGTGAGGACCAGGTAGAGCGACTCCGGCGTGGTGATGAGGATGTCCGGCGGCTTCGTCGCGAAGGCCCGGCGCTCGTTCGGCGGCGTGTCGCCGGTGCGGATGCCGACCGTGACGTCGGGGAGCTCCAGCCCGAGGCGCGTCGCCGCCTGCCGGATGCCCACCAGCGGGGAGCGCAGGTTGCGCTCGACGTCCGTGGCGAGGGCCTTGAGCGGTGACACGTACACGACCCGACAGCGCTCGACCGGGTCGTCGGGCCGCTGGCCCGTGAGGAGGTCGTCGAGCGCCCAGAGGAAGGCGGCGAGCGTCTTGCCGGATCCGGTGGGGGCGACGACCAGGGCGTGCTGTCCCCCCGAGATCGCGGTCCACGCGCCGAGCTGCGCGGTCGTGGGCTCGGCGAACGCACCCGTGAACCAGGTCCTGGTCGGGTCGGAGAAGCGGTCGAGCACCACCCGGACATTGTGTCGGCACCCACCCACACCCGCGCGCGCCCAGCGGGTGGCAGGCTGTCGTCCGTGAGGTTACGAGAGTTCTGGCTGCTGGTGGACGAGGTCCTCGGCAGCGCGCACGGCAGGGAGCTCACCCGTGAGCTCGTGCTCCGGGGGCTCGACCAGCGCACCGCCATGCAGGCGCTGGACGAGAACGTCGAGCCCCGGACGGTGTGGCACGCCCTCTGCGACGAGCTCGAGATCCCGGAGAACGCGCGCTGGGGTGCCGACGCCCGCCGACCCGCGCCACCGCGGGCCTAGGAAAGAGGACCGATGACCTCGTCGAGCGGACTGCGCACACCCTCCTGGCTGCCCACCGTCCGCGACCTCGGCGAGGCGGTCCTGACGCTCCTGACCACGACCGTCGGCCTCGCGGTCGCCGTCGCGCTCGTCGACGGCGTCCGGGCCGACACCCCGTGGGCGATCGTGCTCGCCGCCGCCGTCGTCGCGGCTGGAGACCTGCTCCTGCGCGCCCCGCTGCGGTTCCTCGCACGTCGAGGCAGCGCCGCGCTCGCCCTGGGTCTCGGCCTGCTCGCGCAGGTGGCGGTGCTGTGGCTGGCGCTGTCGGTCGTCCCGGGCATCGGCGCGGACAACCTCTGGTCCGTCCTGGGCGTCCTCGTGCTCACGGCGATCGTCATGGCGGTCGGGCGGTGGGTGATCGGCGCGAGCAACAGCGACTACGTGGTCTCCGACCTGGTGCGGCGCGCACGTCGCCAGGCGCGTCGCGAGGGCGTCCGGTCACCGTCGGCGGGCGAGCCGCGCCCTGCGGGGATGCTCGTCGTGCAGCTGGACGGCGTCGCCGCGCCGGTGCTGCGCGAGGCCATCGAGGCCGGGCTGGCACCCAACGTGCAGCGGTGGATGACGGCGGGCAGCCACACGCTCGAGGAGTGGTGGGCGCGGATCCCGTCGACGACGCCCGCGAGCCAGGCGGGACTGCTGCACGGCGACTCGTCGCAGATCCCCGCGTTCCGCTGGTGGGACCGGGACCTCGGCCGGCTCGTCGTGACCAACCACCCCGAGGACGCCGCGCTCGTCGAGCAGCGGCTGACCACCGGCAAGGGGCTGCTCGCGGGCGGCGGGACGGCCATCTCGACCATGTTCTCCGGGGACGCCGCCACGAGCTTCGTGGTCATGAGCAGGTCGCGCACCAAAGGTCCCGACGGCGGTCTCGGCCCGGGCCCGGCGTACGTGCGCTTCTTCGCGAGCCCGTTCGTGCTGGCCCGGGCGGTGAGCGTGTCCGTGGGCGAGATGTTCAAGGAGCTCTACCAGGCGCACCGCCAGAGGATCCGCGACGTGCGGCCCCGCATCTCCCGCGGCGGCTGGTACGTGGTGCTCCGGGGCATCACCAACGTCCTCCTGCGGGACCTGAACACCTCGCTGGTGGCGGAGGCGCTCCTGCGCGGCGCGCCGACGATCTACGTCGACCTCGTGGACTACGACGAGATCGCGCACCACGCGGGACCGACGCGGCCCGAGTCGCTGCGGTCGCTCGAGGGCCTGGACCGCGTGCTCGGCACGTTCGAGCGCGTGGCAGCCGTCGCGCCCCGGGACTACGAGATCGTCGTGGTCTCCGACCACGGCCAGGCGCTCGGCGAGACCTACGAGCAGCTCGGGGGCGAGACGCTGCTGGACTCGGTGCGCGCGCTCATGGCCGAGCCCGCCGCCGACGGCGTGACGAGCGACACCGGCGAGGACTGGGGCCTGCTCAACGCGCTCGTGAACAGCGCGCTGAACCTCTCCCGCGGGTCCGCCGTCCTCGGTCCCGACCAGGGGCGGCCCAAGCAGCCCGCCGCCGCGGGGGACCTTCCCGACGTGGTCACCGTGGGCTCGGGGAACCTCGGTCTCGTCTGGTTCCCGCAGGTGCCGCACCGGCTGACGCTCGAGGACCTCCAGGAGCGCTGGCCCGG
The DNA here is from genome assembly GCF_007990265.1 of Cellulomonas terrae. Lineage (GTDB taxonomy): Bacteria > Actinomycetota > Actinomycetes > Actinomycetales > Cellulomonadaceae > Cellulomonas > Cellulomonas terrae. Next base: position 21,272 of record NZ_BJWH01000031.1, on the reverse strand, counting down.
GCTCGTGACCGGCCTGGCGGCCCGACCGGGCGTCGGGGTCGTCGTGGTCGACACGGAGGAGCAGGGCCTGGTGGCGATCGGCCCCCGCGGCCTCGTCCTGCTGGAGCAGGACGGCGCCGTGCCCGAGGGGGAGGACCCCCTCGCGCCGTACGGCCCGCGCGGGCTCGCGGACCTCGTGCGGGCGGCACGCCTGCCCCACACGGGTGACCTGCTCCTGATCTCGACCGTCACGGACCGGGGCCACATCCACGCGTTCGAGGGTCAGGTCGGGTCGCACGGCGGCATCGGCGGCGCGCAGAACCACGCGTTCCTCCTGCACCCCGCACGGTGGGAGCTGGCCGACGAGCTGCGCGAGCCCGTCGGCGACCACGAGATCCTGGTCGGCGCCGAGGCGGTGCACGAGCAGCTGGTGCGCTGGGCGGACGCCGCCGGCCTGCGGCCATGACCCTGCGGCTGCGCTGGCTGGGGCACGCGAGCACCGTGCTCGACGTCGACGACGTCCGCCTGCTCACCGACCCGCTCCTGCTCCGGCACGCCGGGCTCCTGCGCCGCCGGGGCGCTGCCCCTCGCCCCGCGGACTGGCAGGGTGCCGACGCGGTCCTGCTCTCGCACCTGCACCACGACCACGCCGAGCTCGGCTCGCTTCGGCTGCTCGACGACGTGCCGGTGCTCACCGCCCCGGCGAACGCCCGCTGGCTGCGCAGCCGCGGCATCGGCGCCGCGGCCGGGCTCTCCGACACGCACTGGTGGCAGGTGCCCGGCTCCGACGTCCGCCTGCGGCTGGTGCCCGCCGTGCACGTGCACCGGCCGATGCCCCACCGGCCGAACGCGGCGCACGGGTTCGTGGTGGTGACCGACTCGTTCCGCGTCTGGTTCGCGGGGGACACCGCACCGTTCGCGGCGATGGCGGACCTCCCGGCGCTCGCCGGCGGTCCGATCGACCTCGCGCTGGTGCCCGTGGGCGGGTGGGGTCCTCGGCTGTCCGGGGGGCACATGGACGCCGTGCAGGCCGCGCGCGCCTGTGCCGTCGTCGGCGCGCGCGCCGCCGTCCCGGTGCACTGGGGGACGCTGCACGCCCCGGTGTCGCGACGGCTGCCACCGGGCTGGATGGACCGCGCGGGACCCGCGTTCGCGCACGCCGCAGCGCGGGTCGCACCGTCCGTGCACGTGCACGTGGTGGAGCCGGGAGAGCAGATCGAGCTGGTGCCGACACGCTGACGGCGTGTCGCAGACATCGAACACCTGTTCGTCTAGGGTGGTGGACGCGGGTGCACGACCGACCCGCCCACAGCCCCTGCCGGCACCTGCCGGGTCCCGGGGACGAGGGCGGTTGCGGCCGGGATGTCGGTGGTCGGACATAGCGTCGCTCGTGACAAAGACCAGCCCCCGTACCGCAGCGCAGCTGCTCGAGACAGACGAGGTCGACATGCCCGCACCGAAGGATCGCGAGAAGGCCCTCGAGGCCGCGCTCAGCCAGATCGACCGCCAGTTCGGCAAGGGGTCGATCATGCGGCTCGGGGACGACGGCCGTGCCCCGGTCGAGGTGATCCCCACCGGCTCCATCGCCCTGGACGTCGCTCTCGGCATCGGCGGCCTGCCGCGCGGCAGGGTCGTGGAGATCTACGGCCCGGAGTCCTCCGGCAAGACCACGCTCGCGCTGCACGCGGTCGCCAACGCGCAGAAGGCCGGCGGCATCGCGGCCTTCATCGACGCCGAGCACGCGCTGGACCCGGAGTACGCCAAGAAGCTCGGCGTCGACACCGACGCGCTGCTCGTCTCCCAGCCGGACACCGGTGAGCAGGCGCTCGAGATCATGGACATGTTGATCCGCTCCGGCGCCATCGACGTCATCGTCGTCGACTCGGTCGCCGCGCTCGTGCCCAAGGCCGAGATCGAGGGCGAGATGGGGGACAGCCACGTCGGCCTCCAGGCCCGGCTCATGTCCCAGGCGCTGCGCAAGATCACCGGCGCGCTCAACTCGTCCGGCACCACGGCCATCTTCATCAACCAGCTGCGCGAGAAGATCGGCGTGATGTTCGGGTCGCCCGAGACGACCACGGGTGGCAAGGCGCTCAAGTTCTACGCGTCGGTGCGCCTGGACATCCGCCGCATCGAGACGCTCAAGGAGGGGACGGACGCCGTCGGCAACCGGACCCGCGTGAAGATCGTCAAGAACAAGATGGCCCCGCCCTTCAAGCAGGCGGAGTTCGACATCCTCTACGGGGTCGGCATCTCCCGCGAGGGCAGCCTCATCGACATGGGTGTCGAGCACGGCTTCGTGCGCAAGTCCGGTGCCTGGTACACGTACGAGGGCGACCAGCTGGGCCAGGGCAAGGAGAACGCCCGTGGCTTCCTGCGGGACAACCCGGACCTGGCCAACGAGCTGGACAAGAAGATCAAGGAGAAGCTCGGCATCGGCGCGCGCGTCGACGCACCGGCCGACCCTGTGCCGGCCGTGGACTTCTGAGCAGCCGGATGACGAGCAGTACCCGACGTCGGGGGCGGTTCGGCACCGAACCGCCCTCGACGGGTGCCGCCGCGCAGGATGCCGAGCCGGACCAGGAGTCCGTGGCGCGCGCGATCGCGCTGCGGCTCCTCACCTCCTCGCCGCGCAGCCGGGCGCAGCTCGCCGAGGCGATGGCGCGCAAGGACGTCCCCGACGACGTCGCCGAGCGTGTGCTCGACCGGTTCACCGAGGTCGGGCTGATCGACGACACCGAGTACGCCCGGATGGTCGTCCGGACCCGGCACGCCGAGCGCGGGCTCTCTCGCCGGGCGATCGCCGTCGAGCTGCGGCGCCGCGGGATCGACGACGAGACCGCCGGTGACGCGCTCGAGCAGGTCGACGCGGACGACGAGGAGGCGGCCGCCCGCCGGCTGGTCCGGCGCAAGCTCGCCTCCACGTCGGGGCTCGACGCGCAGACCCGGTCGCGCCGGACGTTCGCGGCGCTCGGGCGCAGGGGCTACCCGCCCGGCCTCGTCGCACGGCTGGTGCGCGAGGAGCTCGCGGCGCAGGGCTCGACCGACGACAGCGACCTGGACGGGTTCGACGGGGTGCACTGATCTGGACCTGCGCGACGGAGCCCGATGACCTGGACGGGTCGGGCCGGGTGTCGTGACCTGGACCCGCCCGACGGGTGCCGTGCCTGGATCGGCGCGGCGTCGTGCCACGACCTTTCGGACGGCCGGGGACACACCGGTCGCGACTCGGGCGGTCTGCACCCGAACGGCGGTAGGTGTGCGCGACAATGGCCGCTACCCGCGCACCGGCACCGCTGCGCGACGGGCGGTCGGACCAGGAGGACGTTGTGGACGCAGGCGCCACCGGCACGATCGTCGGGTTGCTCGGCGCCTGCCTCGTGGCGCTCGTGCTCGTCCTGGTCGCGCGCCGGGAGGCCGGCATGCAGCGCGCCCGTGCGGAGGCCGACGTGGCCTCCATCAAGGACGCGGCTCGCGCGTTGCGCGAGGACGTCGAGCGGCGCGAGAAGCGGCTGAGCGAGCGGGAGCAGTCGGTGGCGAGCGACCGGGTGGAGGTCGACGAGCTCGAACGCCGGCTGCGTGCCGAGACCGAGGCCGCCGCCGAGGCTCGCCGAGCGGGTGCCCGAATCCTGGAGGAGTCGGAACGCGCAGCAGCGGCACGCGCGGCGGCTGCCGAGAAGGCCGCGCTCGCCGAGCTCGAGTCGGTCACGGGACTCACCGCGGACGACGCCCGCGCCGAGCTGACCCGCCGGATCGTCGAGCAGGCGCAGAACGACGCGGCCGCGCAGGTCCGGCGTGCGGAGGCCCAGGCGCGGCGGACCGCCGACGCCCGGGCGCGGCGCATCGTCACCACGGCCGTGCAGCGGCTCGCCGTCCCGACGAGCACCCAGTCGCCGCTCACGGTGCTGCCGCTCCCGTCCGACGAGATGAAGGGCAGGATCATCGGCAAGGAGGGCCGGAACATCCGGTCCTTCGAGGCGCTGACCGGGGTGAACGTCCTCGTCGACGACCAGCCCGACGCCGTGGTCCTGTCGTGCTTCGACACGGAGCGCCGCGAGGTCGCCCAGGTCGCCCTCGAGGCGCTCATGGCCGATGGCCGCATCCATCCGCAACGGATCGAGCAGGCCTATGCCGAGGCGCTCGCCGGCGCCGACGAGCGCACCGACTCCGCCGGACACGACGCCGCCGAGCGCGCCGGCGTCAGCGGTCTGCACCCGACGCTGGTGCGCACGCTGGGGCGGCTGCGCCTGCGCACGTCGTACGGGCAGAACGTGCTGGAGCACCTCGTCGAGACCGCCCAGCTCGCCGGCGCCCTGGCCGCGGAGCTGGGCGCCGACGTCGAGGTCACCCGTCGGGGTGCGTTCCTCCACGACGTCGGCAAGGCCCTGACCGCTGAGCTGCCCGGGACGCACGCGATGCTCGGCGCGAACCTCGCCCGCCGGCACGGCGAGTCCGCCGCGATCGTCAACGCCATCGCCGCGCACCACGACGAGGTGCCCCCGGAGACGGTGGAGGCCGTGCTCGTGCAGGTCGCGGACGCCATCTCGGCGTCGCGGCCCGGGGCACGCCGCGAGGAGCTCGGTCAGTACGTCGAGCGCATCGACAAGCTCGAGCAGCTCGTGGCCGCGCACGACGGGGTCCGGCGCGCGCTGGCCATGTCCGCGGGCCGCGAGGTCCGCGTCATCGTGGAGCCGTCCGAGGTCGACGACTACGCCCTGCCGCAGCTGGCGGTCGCGATCGCCCGCCACATCGAGGCCGACCTCGCCTACCCGGGGGAGATCACCGTGACGGTCGTGCGGGAGATGCGCGCGAGCGCGACCGCCGGCTGACTCAGTCGTTCCCGGTCGCGACCACCAGGCTCGGCGCCTCGGCGCGCGGCTTGCCGGCGGTGCGCTTGCCGACGCGCCCCGCGAGGGCGTCGGCCAACCGGGTCAGCCCGTAGTTGATGACGATGAAGATCAGCGCCGCGACGACCAGCGCCTGCAGGATGTTGCCGTTGCCGGAGCCGAACCGTCGCGCCGCGTCCAGGAGCTCCGGGTAGGTGACGATGAGGCCCAGGGCCGTGTCCTTCAGGATGACGACCAGCTGACTGGCGATCGCCGGGAGCATCGCGATGAGGGCCTGCGGGACCTCGACCAGCCGCAGCGACTGACCGCCGCGCAGGCCGACGGCCAGGGCCGCCTCACGCTGACCGCGCGGCAGGCCGTGCACGCCGGAGCGGACGAGCTCGGCGAACACCGAGCCGTTGTAGAAGGTCAGGCCGAGCACGACCGCGACCAGCGGGACGTCGGACGGGTCGAGGATCTGGAGCTTGCCCAGGCCGAGGTAGAAGAAGATCATCATCAGCAGCACGGGGACGGCGCGGAAGAACTCGACGATGGTCCCGCTGACTGCACGTACGGCGCGGGACGGCGAGAGTCGGCCGAGCCCGAAGGCGAACCCGAAGACTGCGGCCGTCACGATGGAGATCGCGGCTGCCTTGAGCGTGTCGAGCAACCCGGGGATCAGGTAGTCGACCCAGGGGCTGGCGGTCAGGAACGGCGTCCACAGTGCTGCGTCGAGCTGGCCCTTCGCGTTGAGCCGGAGCAGCACCCAGGCGCCGATGCCGGCGACGACGAGCGTCGCGACGATGTTGACCCAGACCATCCGTCGGCGGGCGACGGGACCGGGGACGTCGAACAGGGTGCTCATCGGGCCACCGCCAGTCGTCGCGAGAGTGCGGTGGTCGCCAGGCCGATCGGCACGACGATGAGGACGAAGCCGAGCGCGAAGGTGAGGAAGATCGCGACGATCACGTCGGGCCGGAACTCGATCATCGTGCGCATGAGGCTCGAGGCCTCCGCGACGGACGCGGCGGCGGCCACGGTCGAGTTCTTGGTGAGCGCGATGAGCACGTTGCCCAGTGGGGCGACGGAGCCGCGGAACGCCTGCGGCAGGATGACCAGCCGCGCGGCGGGCCAGAACGACAGGCCGATGGCGCGGGCGGCCTCGGCCTGGCCGACGGGCACCGTGTTGACGCCCGACCGCAGCGCCTCGCAGACGAACGCAGCGTGGTAGACGGTCAGCCCGACGACGGCGAGGCGGAAGAAGTTCGTCGTGAAGTCGGGGGAGAGGGTGATGCCCAGCTGCCCCCAGAGCCCGAGCACGCAGAAGACCATGATGATCGTCAGCGGGGTGTTGCGCAGGAGCGTGACGTACGTCGAACCCGCCCACTGCAGGCTCGGCACCGGTGAGATGCGCATCGTCGCCAGGACGGTGCCGAGGATCAGCGCGAGGATCCCGGCGAAGAACGTCAGCTGGATGTTGACCCAGAAGGCAGCGAGCACGTCGAACTCGTCGAACAGCGACAGGTACTGCTGGAGGAAGCCGTCGTCCACCGACGCTCCTTGCTCTCGGAGGGCTCTTCGAGGGACCGGGGGCCCGCGCTGTGAGCGCGAGCCCCCGGTCCGTCAGCGGGTCAGGCGCAGGCGTCAGGCGTCGGAGGGTTGAGCTCCTCGTTCGCCTGGTAGCCGGAGGCGCCGACGTTCTTGTCGAGCAGCTCCTGCCAGGTGCCGTCGTCGATCATCTTGGTGATGGCCTCGTTGATGGCCTCGCACTTGTCGCTGTCCTTCGCGATGCCGACGCCGTAGTTCTCCTCGGAGAACGGGTTGCCGACGACCTTGACCTTGCCCTCGTTGGCGGGCACGGCCGCGAGACCGGCGAGGATGATGTCGTCCGTCGTGACGGCGTCCACCGTCCCGGCCGTCAGGGCGGTGACGCACTCGGCGTACCCGGGCTGCTCGAGCAGGTTGGTGCCCGCGGCGTACTCGTCCTTGATGCGCTGCGCGGACGTGGAGCCCGTCACGGAGCAGAGGTTCTTGCCCTCGAGGTCCTCGGGGCCGCTGATCGAGTCGTCGTCCGCGGCGACCAGGAGGTCCTGGCCGGCGACGAAGTACGGACCGCCGAAGGAGACGACCTCCTTGCGCTTGTCGGTGATCGAGTAGGTGGCGAAGATCATGTCGACCTGGCCGTTCTGCAGCAGCGTCTCGCGCTGCGCGGACGGTGCCTGGACCCACTCGATCTGGTCCTCTCCGTAGCCGAGCTCGCCGGCCACGAACTTCGCCACGTCGACGTCGAAGCCGGTGTACTCGCTGCCGTCCTGGTAGCCCAGGCCGGGCTGGTCGAACTTGATGCCGATCTTGATGGTGCCCTCGGCGCCGCCGGTCTCCTCCGTCGCCTCGCTCGTCGCGCCGGCGTCGGCGTCGTCTCCGCCGTCGCCGCTCGAACAGCCGGCAAGCGTCAGCGTGGCAGCGGCTGCGAGAGCCAGTACCAGTCGTCCTCTACGCATCGTGTGTCCCCTTCGTGTGGTGTGCAGTGTCGGTCGGGTCGTGGTGGGGGTGGGTGTCAGTGGGTGAGGATCTTCGACAGGAAGTCCTTGGCGCGCTCGCTCTTCGGTGCGGTGAAGAACGTCTCCGGGTCGGCTTCCTCGACGATCTGGCCGCCGTCCATGAACACGACGCGGTTCGCGGCCCGGCGGGCGAAGCCCATCTCGTGGGTGACGACGATCATGGTCATGCCGTCCTTGGCGAGGCCGACCATGACGTCGAGGACCTCGTTGATCATCTCGGGGTCCAGCGCGGAGGTCGGCTCGTCGAAGAGCATCACCTTCGGCTGCATCGCGAGCGCGCGGGCGATGGCGACGCGCTGCTGCTGTCCACCGGAGAGCTGGGCGGGGAGCTTGTCGGCCTGGTTGCGCACGCCGACCCGGTCCAGCAGGGCGAGCGCGACCTCCTTGGCCTTCGACGGCTTGACGCCCTTGGCCTTCACCTGACCGAGCGTGACGTTCTCCAGCACGGTCTTGTGCGCGAAGAGGTTGAACGACTGGAAGACCATCCCGACGTCGGCACGGAGCCGGGCGAGCGCGCGACCCTCGGCCGGGAGCGGCACGCCGTCGAGGCGGATCGTGCCTGAGTCGATGGTCTCCAGCCGGTTGATCGTGCGGCAGAGGGTCGACTTCCCGCTTCCGGACGGCCCGATGATGACCACGACCTCGCCGCGGCTGACGGTCAGGTCGATGTTCTGGAGCACGTGGAGGGCTCCGAAGTGCTTGTCCACGCCGCGGAGCTCCACGAGGGCGTCGGACGTCTTGTCGGTCGGGGCGGGCGGTGCGGCTGAGGTGTCCACCATTGGATGAACCTACGGTGGGTTTGCCCGATCTGGCGAGAGATGACGGTCACGGTTCGGCAACGTACCCGTCAAGCAAGACCCCAGGTGAGGGACTCGAGGAGAGCGGCCGTACCCTTGTCGGTGATGTCCACGACCCTGCCCGCCCTCCTGCCCGACGCCTCGACACCTGAGCGCGACGGCGCTGCGCGCACCTATCTGGTCAAGACCCTCGGCTGCCAGATGAACGTGCACGACTCGGAGCACATGGCCGGCATGCTGGAGCAGGCCGGGTACGTCGCCGCGAGCCCGGTGCAGGCCGCCGCGGAGGACGCGGACGTCATCGTCATCAACACGTGCGCCGTCCGCGAGAACGCGGCCGACAAGCTCTACGGGAACCTCGGGCGGCTCGCCGCGTCCAAGCGCGCGCGGCCCGGCATGCAGATCGCCGTCGGAGGCTGTCTCGCGCAGAAGGACCGTGCCGGGATCGTCGAGCGGGCGCCGTGGGTCGACGTGGTGTTCGGCACGCACAACCTCGACGTCCTGCCCGTGCTGCTGGAACGCGCCCGCCACAACGCCGCGGCCCAGGTCGAGATCGAGGAGTCGCTGAAGGTCTTCCCCAGCACGCTGCCCACGCGCCGCGAGTCGGTCTACGCGGGCTGGGTGTCGATCAGCGTCGGCTGCAACAACACGTGCACGTTCTGCATCGTCCCGCACCTGCGCGGCAAGGAGCGCGACCGCCGGCCGGGGGAGATCCTCGCCGAGGTCGAGGCGCTCGTGTCCCAGGGCGCGATCGAGGTCACGCTGCTCGGGCAGAACGTCAACTCCTACGGCGTCGAGTTCGGGGACCGCGGCGCGTTCGCCCGGCTCCTGCGCGCCACGGGCGCGATCGAGGGCCTCGAGCGGGTGCGCTTCACGTCGCCGCACCCCGCCGCGTTCACCGACGACGTCATCGAGGCGATGGCCCAGACGCCGACGGTCATGCCGCAGCTGCACATGCCGCTGCAGTCGGGCTCCGACCGCATCCTGCGCGCGATGCGCCGCTCGTACCGGTCGGAGAAGTTCCTCGGGATCCTCGACCGGGTGCGGGCCGCGATGCCGGACGCGGCGATCACCACCGACATCATCGTCGGCTTCCCCGGGGAGACCGAGGAGGACTTCGCCGAGACCCTGCGCGTCGTCGAGGCCTCGCGGTTCTCCTCCGCGTTCACGTTCCAGTACTCGCCGCGCCCCGGCACGGCCGCGTACGACCTGCCCGGCCAGCTGCCGAAGGCCGTCGTGCAGGAGCGGTTCCTGCGCCTCACGGCACTCCAGGACCGCATCTCGCACGAGGAGAACCAGGCGCAGGTCGGTCGCACCGTCCAGGTGCTCGTCGCGGAGACCGAGGGGCGCAAGGACGGCTCGACGCACCGGGTCACCGGCCGCGCCGCCGACAACCGCCTGGTGCACCTGGCCGTGCCGCCCACGACGGCCGACGCCCCCCGCCCGGGCGACCTCGTGACCGTCACGGTGACGCACGCCGCGCCGTACCACCTGGTGGCCGACTCCGCGGTGCTCGGCGGGACGTTCGCGGTCCGTCGCACCGCTGCCGGTGACGCGTGGGACCGCCGACGCAGCGGCCAGGACGAGCACAGCCACGGCGGTGCGGGCGACGCGTGCGGCACGGGCGGCGCGAGCGGGCCCGTCGTGCTGGGCCTGCCGACGATCGGGCTCGCGAGCCGCTAGTTGTCCGGCACGTCCGGCGGCGGCGCGTCGTCGCGGGGGAGCACGGCCTCGAGCGACGAGAACATCTGCACCCCGGTCCCCAGTCCGCACGCCAGCAGCTGCGCGAGCTGCGGCTCGGTCACGCCGGGCTCGAAGTCGGCCGACACCTCGCTGTAGAGGGCGAGCACGCCCTCCTCCTCGCGCAGGTAGGCCTTGGGCCAGATGCGTTCGCGGTTCCAGTCGTTGACCGCCAGTGCCGCGACCTCGCGCTGGTCGAGCTGCAGGCTCCGGTGCCAGCGGCCGCGGACCTGCAGGATCTCCTGCTGCTCACCGAGGAGCAGGAACCAGAAGCGGCTCCCGTCCCAGGTGCCCGTGAGGTCGCCGTCGTCGTCGACCACGAAGCGGTACCCGCGGGCGACGAGGTAGTCCGCGATCCGCTCCCGGGTCAGCGGACCGGGCGGCTCGTCGTCCGGCGTGGGTCGTTTGGTCGGTTTGGGCAGCCCACCGAGCACCCGCAGCAGCCAGCCGGGCCCGCTCACGGTGCCACCCCTGCCGGGTCGGGGTACCGCTCGTCGAGAGCGTCGAAGAACATGCTGCCGGTGGACAGGCCGCAGAAGAGCATCTGGCTCAGCTGGGCGTCCGTGGCACCGTGCTCGAGGTCGGTCGCCACCTCGGAGACGACGTGCACGCGACCGTTGTCCCGGACGCGGACGTAGGCCTTGGGCCAGATCCGGTCCGCGTTCCACTCGTTGCAGACGTCGAGCACCTCCTCGAGCCGCTCGATCGCCACCTCCCGGTGCCACTGGCCCCGCACCTGGAGGATCTCCGACTTCTCCCCGAAAAGGAAGAAGTAGAAGAGCCGACCGCGCCACAGACCGCCCAGGTCACCGTCGTTGTCGACGAAGTAGCTGAACTGGTTGTTCGTCATCCACGCGGCGATCCGGGCGGGCGTCACGTCCGAGGGGAGGTCCGCCGCGGGCTCGGCGATGCCCAGCTCGCGGGCGAGGAGCTCCGCCACGCGGTCGTGCAGCTCGTCGTCGGCGGGCTCGAGGTCGGAGCCCGCGTCCGAGGCAGCCGCGGGCCGCGGACGCCCCTGCCACCAGCGCCGTGCACGATCCCCGAGCGACCCCATGCGCACGACAGTACCGGCGGTCGGCCACACCGGGGTGCCGTCAATCGGGTGGCGGAGGTCTCGGCGTAGGTTCTGGGCATGCTCGTCGTCGCCGCCCTCGTCCCGGACACCGCACTGCTGGTTCCCGGCGTCGCCGGCGACGCGGACGTCGTCGGGGGTCTCCGTGCAGCGGCCGTCGAGGCGGTCGCGCAGGTCGTCGCCGCCGACGTCGCGTCCGTCGTCGTGGTGGCGCCGGGGCCGGTCCCGCGCGAGCTCTCCGGAACGGTTCGGCCCTCCTTCGGGGCCGCGGGTGTGCCCGACGACCTGCTCCGCTGGCCGGTCCACGCGGTGCCCCTGCCGGGCGACGGGTCCGACGTCCCGGCCGTCCCGAGCGCCGTCGGCCTGCACCTGCTGCTCCAGGCTCGCCGGCGTACCGGCGTCCGCGTCGTCGAGGTGACCGGGCAGCAGGACGCCGGGGCCCTCGCTGCCCTCGGGCACACGTTGGTCGCCGACGGGCCGACCGGCCTCGTCGTCGTCGGATCCGGCAGCGGCAGGCACGGACCCGACGCCCCTCTCGCGGACGACGCGCTGGCGCCGGACCACGACGCACGCCTCCTGGCGGACCTCGCGGACGCCGGCCCCGCGGCACGCGCACGGCTCGCCGGCGACGACGCCGAGCTCGCGGCCGCGCTGGCGGTCCGGGGCTGGGCACCGTGGCAGGTGCTCGTCGGCGCCGCCGGGGACGGGCCCGTGCAGGCGCGCGTGCTGGCCGAGTCCACGGAGCTGGGCGCCCAGCACGCGGTCCTCGTCTGGGACGCCCGGTAGGGTCTCTCGCTGTCCGTCCCCGACACGCCGAGGTCCCGATGTCAGCCGCCGAGCACGAGCCCACCGTCCTGCCGCCCCTGTCGACCGCACGGATAGCCGAGCGGCTCGACGCGCGCGGGTCGGTCTACGGCACCGACAAGGACGGGGACCTGGTGGGCCGCTGGGACGGCCACCCCTTCTGGTTCATCACGCTGGGCCAGACGAAGGAGTACCTGCAGGTCCGTGGCCGGTGGGCGCGCCAGGTCCCGGCGACCGAGTTCGGCAACGTGCTCCTCGGGGCGAACGCCTGGTCCGAGTCGATGGTGTGGCCGAAGATCTTCGTGCGGATCGAGGCCGAGCAGGTGGCCGTCTACACCGAGCACACCGTCGACTACGAGCACGGGCTCACCGACGAGCAGCTCGACCTGCACCTGACGATCGGCATCGCGAGCGCGCTGCGGTTCTTCGCCGGGCTGGAGGAGAAGTACCCGGACGCCGTCGCGACCGTCCCCACGGCCCCGGCGCCGCCCGAGTACACCGACCCTGCCCGCCCGACCCTCGACTGAGCGCCATGACCCTCGTGGTCGCGCTCGTCGGGCCGACGGCGACCGGCAAGTCCGACCTCGGGCTCGCCCTCGCGCACGCCCTGGGCGGCGAGGTCGTGAACGCCGACGCGATGCAGCTGTACCGGGGCATGGACATCGGCACCGCCAAGCTCACGCCCGACGAGCGGCAGGGCGTCCCGCACCACCTCCTGGACGTCCTGGACGTGCACGAGGACGCCTCGGTGGCCGACTACCAGGCACGCGCCCGGACGGCACTGCGCGAGATCGACGGTCGCGGGCACCGGTCCGTGGCCGTCGGCGGCTCGGGCCTCTACGTCCGGGCGCTGCTCGACCACATGGAGTTCCCCGGCACCGACGCCGAGGTCCGCGCGCGGCTGGAGGACCGCGTCGAGGCCGAGGGCGCCCGCGCGCTGCACGCCGAGCTCGCGGCGGCGGACCCGGTCGCGGCCGACGGGATCGGTCCCCGCAACGCCCGCCGGATCGTGCGGGCGCTGGAAGTCATCGAGCTCACGGGACGGCCGTACTCCGCGAGCCTCCCGCAGCACGTCTACGAGGTCCCGGCCGTCCAGATCGGCCTGGACTGCGACCGAGGCGTCCTGGACGCGCGCATCGCGGAGCGCGTCGAGCGGATGTGGTCGCGCGGCCTCGTCGAGGAGGTCGAGCACCTGCGCGCGCACGGGCTGGGGCGTACGGCGTCGCGTGCCGTGGGCTACGCCGAGGTCCTCGCGATGCTCCGCGGCGAGCTGACGCAGGACGAGGCACGGGCCGCGGTCGCCGCGGGAACCCGTCGGCTCGCCCGCAAGCAGATGGGCTGGTTCGGCCGGGACCCGCGGGTGCACTGGCTGGACTCCCAGGACCCGGACCTCGTCGAGCGTGCCCTCGGGCTCGTCGCCGCGGCCGACTCGGGCGGGCTGGGCCTCGCCACGGACGATCCCGCGCCACGACGTAGCCTGGGCTCATGACCGTGGTGGCCGCCCCGACCCTGCACGTGACCAAGGGTCACGGCACCCAGAACGACTTCGTCCTCCTCGACGACCGCGACGCGCTCGTCGAGCTCTCGCCCGCCCTGGTCCGCGGGCTCGCCGACCGCCGCGCGGGGGTCGGTGGCGACGGCGTCATCCGGGTGGTCGCCAGCGAGAACGTTCCCGAGGGCGTCTCCGCGCTCGCCGACGAGCCCGCCGCCCGCTGGTTCATGGACTACCGCAACGCCGACGGCTCGGTCGCGGAGATGTGCGGCAACGGGGTCCGGGTCTTCGCGGCGTACCTGGAGCGGCTCGGCCTGTGGGACGGGACCGGGGAGCTCGCGCTCGGCACCCGGGCAGGAGTGCGGCGCGTACGGCGCGTCGCCGTCCCGGCGGGGATCGGCGACGACGTCTGGTACGCCGTGGACATGGGCACCTGGCACCTGCCCGGCGGGTCGCAGGCGGTGCGCGACGGCGCCGACGCGGAAGTGGCCGTCGCCGGGCTCGAGGTCGCCCGCGCCGGCCTGAGCGTGGACGTCGGCAACCCGCACGTGGTGCTGGCGCTCGGCGACGAGGACGAGCTGACCGCCGCCGACCTCACGCGCGCTCCCGAGGTCACCCCGGTACCGCCGAACGGCACGAACGTCGAGCTCGTCGTCCCCCTGGGGGAGCACGAGGCGCCCGACGGGTCGCTGGTCGGCCGTGTCCGGATGCGCGTGCACGAGCGGGGGGTCGGGGAGACCCGCTCCTGCGGGACCGGTGCCTGTGCCGCGGCGCTCGCGGTCCGCACGTGGGCAGGGGCGGGCGCGCCCGACGTCTGGCTGGTCGACGTGCCCGGCGGGACGGTGCGCGTGACCGTCCTGCCCGAGGGGCACGTCGAGCTCGCCGGCCCGGCCGTCCTCGTCGCCGCGGCGGACGTCGACCTCGCGGCCCTGGTCGCCGGACGCTGACCGCCGTGCGTCTGGCCCCCGCGGACCTCGGCGTCCCGCTCGGCGAGCGGGCCACCGTCGTCCAGTTCTCCAGCACCTTCTGCGCACCCTGCCGCTCGACCCGCTACGTCGTCGAGCGCGCCGTCGCGACCGCGGACGGCGTCGCGTACGCGGACCTCGACGTCGCGGACCACCTGGCGCTCGGCGAGCGGCTCGCCATCGACGTCACGCCGACGGTCCTGGTGCTGGACGCCCGTGGTGACGTCGTCCGTCGAGCCACCGGCGTGCCGACGCTCGCTCAGCTGCGCAGCGCGCTCGACGCGGCGTCGTCGGTCGACTCCTCGGCCTGAGGCCGACCGGATCCCACCCGTGGGCCCACCAGCGCGGCGCCCACGGCGAACACGGCCGCGACCGCCAGCGCGGCGGTGAACGGGGCGTCCGGGGAGCGGTCCACGGCGGCGAACGCGAGGCCCGTGAGCGCCAGTGCGAGGGCAGCGCCGATGGAGTCCGCGATCGAGAGCGCCGAGCTGTTCACGCCCTGGGTCCCCGGGGCGGAGTAGGAGAGCACGAGGACGGTCAGGCGCGAGTAGACGAGGCCCATGCCCGCGCCGGCCAGGGTCCACGACGAGATCGCGACCGCCGGCGGGAGGTGGGCCGCCGCGGTGAGCAGCACCCCCGCGACCGAGACGACGACCAGGGCCGATCCGACGACCACCGCCGTCCGGGACGGCAACCGGTCCCCGAGCCGCCCCTGCAGCCACGAGGTCCCGGCCCACGCGACACCCGCGAAGGTCAGGGCGATCCCCGCGGTCGTCGGCGAGAACGCGTACCGCTCCGTGAGCAGGTACGGCAGGTACACCTCTGCACCCAGGAACGCCCCCGAGACCAGGCCACGGGTCGCGATCACGCTCGGCAGCCCGCGGGCCGCCCGCATCGTGCCGGCGGGGACCACGGCCCGGAGCGCGACGAGGGCGCCCAGCCCGGTGCCGACGGCCACGAGAACCGACCACGGCAGCGGGACCTGCGCGGCCAGGTTGAGCCCGAGGACGGCCGCGGCGGCGAGGGCAGCCCACGCGAGCCGGCCACGCGGTGCCGCCTCCCCGGCGGTCTCGGGCGGCCCGATCCTGCGCAGCGCCGGGACGAGCAGGAGCGTCGTCGGGACGACGAGCAGTGCGACCCCCAGGAACACCCAGCGCCAGCCGAGGTGCTGCGCGACCACACCGGCACCCGCCGGACCGACGAGCGACGGGATGATCCACGCCGCCGCGAACCACGCGAACACCCGTGGGTGCAGCATCGCCGGGTACAGCCGGGCCACCACCACGTACAGCGCGACCGTCATCGCACCGCCGCCGAACCCCTGGAGCAGCCGTCCCGCGACGAGCACCTCCATCGACGGCGCCGCCCCCGCGACGAGGATGCCCGCGGTGAACAGCCCGATGGCGACGAGCAGCGGCGTCCGAGGCCCGCTGCGGTCGCTCCACGGACCGGCCAGGACCATGCCGACGACGCCGGTCGCCAGCGGTCCCGCGAAGGCGAACGCGTACAGGGAGGCGCCGTCGAGCGCGTCGGAGACCGTGGGCATGACGGTGGTCACGGCGAGCGACTCGAACGCGACCATGAAGATCAGCGCGACCATGCTCCAGGTGGTGGTGCGCAGCTCCCGCCAGTCGCTCATCGGTCGTGCACGGCGAGCACACGGAACCCCTTGGCGCTCGCGGTCCGGTCCACGGCGACGTCGAGCTCGGCGGCGATCCACCGCTGCAGCGAGTCCGCACCGAGGTTCTTGCCGACGACCAGGTGCGCCTCACCGCCGGGGGCGCGGCGACCGAGCCAGTGCGTCAGCATCGCGTGCAGCGCGACCTTCCCGACCCGGATCGGCGGGTTGGACCAGATCGCCGCGAAGAGCACGTCGTCGGGGACCTCCTCGGGCCGCACCGCGCGCAGGTTCGTGACGCCGAGGCGCTCGGCGTTGCGACGCGCCAGGTCGAGCGCGCGCTCGTTGACGTCGACGGCCCAGACGCGGGCGGTCGGGGACTCCAGCGCCAGCGTGAGCGCGATCGGGCCCCAGCCGCAGCCGAGGTCCAGCAGGTCGCCCTGGGACGGGGGTGCGGGGACGTGGTCGAGCAGCACCCGCGTGCCGAGGTCGACGTGGTCCGGGGAGAAGATGCCGCCGGCGGTCTCGACCTCGACGTCCCGGCCCGCCAGGTGCACGCGCAGCAGCCGGCGCTCGTCGGGGGAGGCCGGCCGTGCCGTGAAGTAGTGGTCCTGCTCGCTCACGGCGCCGACGATACCCACGCGGACGCGCTCGGCCCGCAGCGAAATCCCTCGCTGGGGTTCCGCGCCGCGTGCGACCCTGGAGGAACCCGAACGAGACGAGGAACCCCTTGACCGACCCGCAGCACACCACCAGCCAGACGCAGGACGCCCCACCCACGCGCTCCGCGCAGGAGGTGGCCGACGACGTCGTGGCCCGTGTGCTCGCCAGGGCCGGGGCCACGCTGCACGCCGGCGGCACGGTGCACTCGTCGTACGACGGGGACCAGCTCGAGCTCGAGGAGCGCACGTCGCTGCGCCGGGTCGCGGGGCTGTCCACCGAGCTCCAGGACGTCACCGAGGTCGAGTACCGCCAGCTGCGACTGGAGAAGGTCGTCCTCGTGGGCGTCTGGGGCTCGGGCACCGTCACCGACGCCGAGATCTCCCTGCGTGAGCTCGCCCAGCTCGCCGAGACGGCGGGCTCGCAGGTCCTCGACGGGCTGCTCCAGCGCCGGCAGAAGCCGGACCCGGGCACCTACCTCGGGTCGGGCAAGGCCGCCGAGCTGGCCACGCTCGTCGCCGCGGTCGGCGCGGACACCGTCGTCGTCGACGGCGACCTCGCACCGTCCCAGCGACGTGCGCTGGAGGACATCGTCCGCGTGAAGGTCATCGACCGGACCGCGTTGATCCTCGACATCTTCGCCCAGCACGCCAAGTCCCGGGAGGGCAAGGCGCAGGTCGAGCTCGCGCAGCTGGAGTACCTGCTCCCGCGCCTGCGCGGCTGGGGCGACTCGATGTCCCGGCAGGCCGGTGGCCAGGTCGGCGGCGCTGCTGCGGGCATGGGGTCGCGTGGTCCGGGTGAGACCAAGATCGAGCTCGACCGGCGGCGCATCCGCAACCGCATGGCCAAGCTGCGCCGCGAGATCGCCGCGATGGAGCCCGGCCGGGTCACCAAGCGCGCGTCGCGCAAGAAGCACGCGATCCCGTCGGTCGCCATCGCCGGGTACACCAACGCGGGCAAGTCCTCCCTGCTCAACCGGCTGACGCACGCGGGCGTGCTCGTCGAGAACGCGCTGTTCGCGACCCTCGACCCGACCGTCCGCCGGGCTGAGACGGTCGACGGACGCGTCTACACGCTCGCGGACACCGTCGGCTTCGTCCGCGCGCTGCCGCACCAGCTGGTCGAGGCGTTCCGCTCCACCCTGGAGGAGGTCGCGGACGCGGACCTGATCCTGCACGTCGTGGACGCGTCCCACCCCGACCCCGAGGGCCAGATCTCCGCGGTCCGGCACGTCTTCGCGGACATCCCCGGTGCCATGGACGTCCCCGAGATCATCGTGCTCAACAAGGCCGACCTCGCGACGCCGGAGGCGATCGCCCGCCTGCGGTCGCGGGAGGTGCACTCGATCGTCGTCTCGGCGCACAGCGGAGAGGGCATCGAGGAGCTGCAGGCGCTCATCGCCGACCAGCTGCCGCGGCCCGGCGTCAGCGTCGACCTGGTCGTCCCGTACGACCGCGGCGACCTGATCAGCCGCGTGCACGAGCACGGGGACATCCAGTCGGAGGAGCACACGGGCGACGGGACGGCGATCCGCGCGCGCGTCGACGCGGGCCTCGCCGCCGAGCTGGAAGCCGCTGCACAGCCTCGTCCGTGAGCGTCCGCGCGCCGCACTAGGCTGACGCGGTGCCAGACGCCGACCCCTCCGTCGAGACGCTCCTCGACGTCGCGGTCGAGGCGCTCGGCGGGGTCCGTCGTGACGGGCAGCAGCAGATGGCGGTCGCCGTCGCGGAGACGATCGACAGGGGCGAGCACCTGCTCGTCCAGGCGGGGACGGGCACCGGGAAGTCGCTCGGCTACCTGGTCCCGGCGCTGCGGCACGCGGTCCTCGAGAACGAGCACGTCGTCGTCTCCACCGCGACCCTCGCGCTGCAGCGGCAGATCATCACGCGCGACCTCCCGCTCGTCGCGAAGGCCCTGGAGCCGCACCTGCCGCGCACGCCCGCCATCGCCCTGCTCAAGGGCTGGCACAACTACGTGTGCGTGCACAAGGTCGCCGGCGGGTACCCCGACGACGACACGGGCACGCTCTTCGACCTGGGGGAGCACGCCGGCGCGGCGGAGCACCCCGCCCCGGCGCGGACGGGGGCGTCGACGCTGTCGGAGAGCCTCGGCGAGCAGGTCCTGCGGCTGCGCGAGTGGGCCGACGAGACCGACACGGGCGACCGGGACGACCTCGTCCCGGGGGTCACGGACCGCGCCTGGCGGCAGGTGTCCATCACGTCGCTGGAGTGCCTGGGCGGCAAGTGCCCGATGCTCGCCGAGTGCTTCCCGGAGAAGGCGAAGGCGGCGTCGCGGGAGGCCGACGTCGTCGTCACCAACCACGCCATGCTCGGCATCGCCGCCTCCGGGTCGCCCGGGGTGCTGCCGGAGCACCAGGTGGTCATCGTCGACGAGGCGCACGAGCTGACGGACCGGGTGACGGCGCAGGCGACGTCCGAGCTGTCCGTGGCCACCATCGAGCACGCCGCCCGGCTCGCGCGCCGGCACGGGGGCGTCCCGACGACGGACCTCGACGCGGCCAGCCAGGCGCTCGCCTCCGTCCTGGTCGGGCTGCCGGAGACCCGGTTCCGCGACGGGCTGCCCCCGGCTGCCCGGGACGCCGTCGCGAGCGTCCGCGACGCCACCCGTGCGCTGCTCACGGTGCTCAAGCCGGAGACCGGCCCGAACACCCCCGCGGAGGGTGGTCGCAAGGTCGCCCAGGCCACGATGCTCGCGCTCTACGAGGTGGCCGACCGCATGGCGGCCGACCCCGAGGACCACCGGCACACCGTCCTGTGGTGCAGCCGCAGCGAGGACCGGCGCGGCTCCGTGCTCACCCGTCTGTACGCCGCACCGCTCGCCGTGAACGGCCTGATCCGCACCAATCTGCTCGCCGGCCGCTCCGGGGTGCTCACCTCCGCGACGCTCGAGCTCGGCGGCTCGTTCGACCCGATCGCCCGCGCGGTGGGTCTCGAGGTCCGCCCCGACGCCGAACCGGTCGGTCCGACGTCGCTGGCGGGGGCGGAACCAGCCGCGCCCGCGGGGGTGCCGTGGCGCGGGCTCGACGTCGGCAGCCCGTTCGACTACCCGCGGCAGGGGATCCTCTACCTCGCGCGGCACCTGCCGAAGCCCGGTCGCGAGCCGGCGACGGATGCGCAGCTCGACGAGATCGCCGACCTCATCACCGCCGCAGGCGGGCGGACGCTCGGGCTGTTCTCGTCGCGGCGTGCGGCCAACGCGGTCGCGGCCGCGATGCGCGAGCGGCTCGACGTGCCGATCCTCGCGCAGGGCGACGACCAGCTGCCGACCCTCGTCGCGCAGTTCATCGCCGACGAGGCCACGTGCCTGTTCGGCACGCTGTCGCTCTGGCAGGGCGTCGACGTCCCGGGCGCGACGTGCCGGCTCGTCATCATCGACCGGATCCCGTTCCCCCGGCCCGACGACCCGGTGAGCTCCGCGCGGTCGGACGCGGTCGAGAAGGCGGGCGGCAACGGCTTCCTCGCGGTCTCCGCCACGCACGCGGCCCTGCTCCTCGCGCAGGGTGCGGGCCGGCTGATCCGGACGAGCGACGACCGCGGTGTGGTCGCCGTGCTCGACCCTCGCCTCGCGACCGCCGGGTACAGCAGCTTCCTCACCCGGTCGCTCCCGCCCTTCTGGCGCACGACGGACCGTGCCGTCGCCCTCTCCGCGCTGCAGCGGCTCGCCGCGGCCGACTAGCCTCGGCTCATGACCGAGAGCCTGGATCTGGAAGACGTCGGCCTGCCCCCGTTCCGCAGCGGCCGTCGCACCTCGAAGCTCGCGATCGTCGGAGCCGGTGCCGTCGGGTCGACCATGGCCTATGCCGCGCTCCTGCGCGGGGCCGCCCGGTCCGTCGCGCTCTACGACATCAACGCGGCGAAGGTCGAGGCCGAGGCGCTGGACCTCGGGCACGGCATCCAGTTCATGCCGATGGCGCAGGTCGTCGGGTCCGACGACATCGCGGTCTGCGCGGACGCCGACGTCGTGATGTTCACCGCCGGCGCCAAGCAGAAGCCCGGCCAGTCGCGGCTCGATCTCGCGGAGGCCACCATCGGGCTGGTCCGCACCGTCCTGCCGGCCCTCGTGGAGGTCGCACCGCACGCCGTCTACGTGATGGTGACCAACCCCGTCGACGTGGTCACCTACGCGGCGCTGCAGATCTCCGGGCTGCCCCCGTCACAGCTGTTCGGGTCCGGCACGGTCCTGGACTCCTCCCGGCTGCGCTACCTCATCTCGCAGCACACGGGCGTCGCGGTGCAGAACGTGCACGCGTACATCGCCGGCGAGCACGGTGACACCGAGCTGCCCCTGTGGGGGTCGGCGAGCATCGGCTCGGTCCCGCTGCTCGAGTGGACCGGGACCGGCGGCAGAGGGCCCCTCACCGAGGAGGTGCGGGGGCGGATCGCGCACGAGGTGGTCGACTCCGCGTACCGGATCATCGAGGGCAAGGGGGCGACGAACTACGCGGTCGCCCTGGCCGGCTCGCGGATCATCGAGGCCGTCCTCAAGGACGAGCAGCGCGTGCTGCCGGTGTCGTCGCTGCTCGACGACTTCTACGGCATCAGCGACGTGTGCCTGTCCGTGCCGGCGATCGTGGGTGCGCACGGCGTCGGTGAGAGGTTGTCGGTCCCGCTGTCGGACGCGGAGCTGGCAGGGCTGCGGGCCTCTGCGGACGCGGTCCGCTCGGTGGCGCGTCAGTTCGGCTTCTGACGCACGTCGCGCCGGGCTTCTGACGAGCGTCGGGCCGCACCCCGCCCGGGG
>NZ_BJWH01000030.1 GCF_007990265.1 Cellulomonas terrae | reverse complement strand
TCCTCAGGAGCTCGCGGACGCCACGGATCGTGGCGTCCGCGAGCTCGTTCGCGCGTGCGACCCGTGCCCTCGCGACGAACGCGGCAGTTCGCGACGAGCGCGGCACCTCGAACTGCCGTGCTCGTCGGAGACTGCCGCGCTCGGCGACGGGGGAGAATCTGACCATGCCGCCGCGTCGACGTACCGATCCTGCCGACGGTCGGGCTGCGCTCGCCGTCTGGCGGGCCGACCCTGCCGGCGTGCCGACGGCAGCGCGGCGGACCGCGGTCCGGTTCACGCTCGAGGAGCTGGCCGAGGTCGCACCGGGGAACGCGGTCGAGGTGCGGGTGCCGCCGGACGGTGCCGTGCAGGCGGTCGAAGGACCTCGTCACACGCGGGGCACCCCGCCGAACGTCGTGGAGACCGATGCCCAGACGTGGCTCGGCCTGGCCTCCGGGGCGCTGACCTGGGAGTCCGCGCTGGCCGACGGCCGGATCCGGGCGTCCGGCGAGCGTGCCGACCTGCGCGAGTGGCTCCCGCTGCAGGCCGCCCGCGACCGTGCGTGAGCACGTGCTGACCTAAGATCACGGGGTGCCTGACGACCCGCAGCCCGCCGAGACCCCTGCCGCTCCCGAGCAGCCCGCTGCGCCGGAGCCCGCGGTCCTGGACGCGCGTGGTGTGCCGATCCCCTCGGAGGAGGAGCTGGCCCGCGTCGCTCAGCCCGCCACGGTGCGCCACGCCCCGAAGTACGGCGCGTTCATCGTGACCGGTGCCCTCGTCGGCATCGTCGTCGCGCTGGTCCTGGTCGCGGTCGTGCGCCCCGAGGTCCCGTGGGTGGCCGACGGGTCCGGCTTCATCTCGTTCCTCGACGGCGAGGGCGCCGTGCGCACCGTCATGGCCGTCGCCGGCGGCGTGCTCGGCGGCTTCCTCGGCGGACTCGCCGCCGTGCTCGCGGACCGCCGCAGCGTCCGCAAGGCGGTCCGCGCGGACGTCTGACCCGTGGTCGGGTTCGCGGTCCACTGCACGGACTGTGCGACCATAGGCACGTGGCCCCCCGCGCAGACGGACGTCTGAACCACGACCTCCTCCCCAACGAAAAAGGCCCCCAGGACGCTTGTGGCGTCTTCGGTGTGTGGGCACCTGGCGAGGAAGTCGCCAAGCTGACCTACTTCGGCCTGTACGCCCTGCAGCACCGCGGCCAGGAGTCGGCGGGCATCGCCACCTCCAACGGCCAGCAGCTGCTCGTGTACAAGGACATGGGGCTCGTGTCCCAGGTCTTCGACGAGACCGCGCTGAACGCCCTGCAAGGGCACATCGCGATCGGGCACACCCGCTACTCGACCACCGGTGGCAGCACCTGGGAGAACGCGCAGCCGACGCTCGGCCCGACGGCCGCCGGCACGGTCGCCCTGGGCCACAACGGCAACCTGACCAACGCCGCGGAGCTCGTCGACCTCGTCGCCGAGCGCTACGGCAGCCAGCGGCGCGGAGAGCTCGCGCGCGGCAACACCACGGACACGGCGCTGATCACGGCGCTGCTGGCGGGGGACCCGGACCACACCCTGGAGGCCACCGCGCTCGAGGTGCTCCCGCGCCTGCGCGGCGCGTTCAGCCTGGTCTTCATGGACGAGCACACCCTGTACGCGGCGCGGGACCCCCAGGGCGTGCGCCCGCTGGTCCTCGGCCGGCTGGAGCGCGGCTGGGTCGTGGCCAGCGAGACCCCCGCCCTCGACATCGTCGGTGCGTCGTTCGTCCGGGAGATCGAGCCCGGCGAGTTCATCGCGATCGACGCCGACGGGCTGCGCAGCAGCCGGTTCGCGACGACCGACCGCGCCGGGTGCGTGTTCGAGTACGTCTACCTCGCACGCCCGGACACGTCGATCGCCGGCCGGTCGGTGCACGCCGCCCGCGTCGCGATGGGCCGGCGCCTCGCGGTCGAGCACCCCGTCGAGGCCGACCTGGTCATCCCGGTGCCGGAGTCCGGGACGCCCGCGGCCGTCGGCTACGCCGCGGAGTCCGGGATCACGTTCGGCCAGGGGCTGACCAAGAATGCCTACGTCGGGCGCACGTTCATCCAGCCGTCGCAGACCCTGCGCCAGCTCGGCATCCGGCTGAAGCTCAACCCGCTCAAGGACGTCATCCGCGGCAAGCGCCTCGTGGTCGTCGACGACTCGATCGTCCGCGGCAACACCCAGCGGGCCCTGATCCGGATGCTGCGGGAGGCCGGCGCGGCCGAGGTGCACGTGCGCATCAGCTCCCCGCCGGTGAAGTGGCCCTGCTTCTACGGCATCGACTTCGCGTCCCGCGCCGAGCTCATCGCGAACGGGCTGGGGGTCGACGAGATCGCCGCGTCGCTCGGCGCCGACTCCCTCGGCTACATCTCCCCGGAGGGCATGATCGCCGCCACCGAGCAGCCCGCGTCGCAGCTCTGCGCCGCCTGCTTCACGGGCCAGTACCCGATCGAGCTGCCGCCGGACGACCGGCTGGGCAAGTTCCTGCTGGAGCAGAACGAGCTCCCGCTCGGCGCTCCCGAGGACGGGCTGCTGTCGATCGTCCCGAGTGCCGGTGGCGCGACTGCGCTGGACCACCCGTGAGCGGCGAGCAGGTCACCTACGCCACCGCCGGTGTCGACACCGAGGCCGGTGACAAGGCCGTCGAGCTGATGAAGGACGCCGTCCGCGCGACGCACGGGCCGCAGGTGCTCGGGGGGGTCGGCGGGTTCGCAGGGCTCTACGACGCCAGCGCGCTGCTGGGCTACCGCAAGCCGCTGCTGGCCACCTCGACCGACGGCGTCGGCACCAAGGTCGCGATCGCGCAGGCCCTCGACCTCCACGACACCATCGGGTTCGACCTGGTGGGCATGGTCGTCGACGACATCGTCGTGGTCGGGGCCAAGCCCTTGTTCATGACCGACTACATCGCGTGCGGCCGGGTGGTGCCCGAGCGCATCGCCGGCATCGTGCGGGGCATCGCCGCGGCCTGCGCGGTGGCCGGGACGGCGCTCGTCGGTGGCGAGACCGCGGAGCACCCCGGGCTGCTGGGTCCCGACGAGTACGACGTGGCCGGTGCCGCGACGGGCGTCGTCGAGGCTGACAGCCTGCTCGGCCCGGAGCGCGTGCGCGCGGGCGACGTCCTGCTCGCGCTGGGGTCGAGCGGCCTGCACTCCAACGGCTACTCGCTGGTCCGCAAGGTCGTGTCGGTGGCCGGCTGGTCGCTCGACCGCCACGTCGACGAGCTCGGCCGCACGCTCGGTGAGGAGCTCCTCGAGCCCACCCGCGTCTACGCCTCCGACTGCCTCGCCCTGGCGGAGCGCGCGGGCGTCGCCGGTCTGCACGCGTACAGCCACGTCACCGGCGGCGGGCTCGCGTCCAACGTCGCGCGCGTCCTGCCGCAGGGCCTGGTCGCGGACATCGACCGCGGTGGCTGGACGCTCCCGCCGATCTTCTCGCTGGTGCAGCGTCTCGGGCAGGTGCCGTGGACGGACCTCGAGGGCACCCTGAACCTGGGTGTCGGCATGGTCGCGATCGTCGCCGCCGACGCCGTGGACGGAGTCCTCGCGCACGCCACCGAGCTCGGCCTGCCGGCCTGGGAGCTGGGCACGGTGCGGCACACCGACCCGACCACCGACGTCGTCGGCGCTCCCGGCTTCGTCGCGGGGACCAAGGGCGTCCACGGGGGAGCCGTCCAGGTCAGCGGTGCCTACCGGGCGTGACCCTGTCCGGGGGGCTCGCGCTGGTCGACCGCGGTGCCTGTCGTCGTCTAGGTGCCGTCGTCTAGCGGACCTGAGCCGCGCGCTCGACCGCGAGCCCGACGCTGACCGCCGAGAGCCACCAGCCCCAGCTCAGGCACTTGCGGCGCACGTCCGGGTGAGACGTGACCTGGTACCCCAGCGCAGCAGGACGGCCACGAGGGTCCAGGCCCGGAGAGCGACGTCCGAGACGAGCGACAGCTGAGCTGCCGCCGTCTCGCTCGGCGATCCCGCGACGTGCACGAGATGGGTGACGACCGGGTCAGCGGTCGTCGTCGGACCAGCGGCGGTAGTCGTCGCTGTCGTCGTCAGTGTCCGTCTCCACAGCCGCGCGAGGGCGGTTGTCGGTGACGACATCGTTGTGGCCGTGCGACGTGAGCTCCTGCTCGAGAGCTCGGTAGTTGGTCTCCGGGCTGAAGTACTTCAGCTCCCGGGCCACCTTCGTCTGCTTAGCCTTCTGACGGCCGCGCCCCATGGCATCGACCCCCTCTTACGTGGATGCGGGGCGGCTCCGTGCTGACACGTGCGGCCCCGGGGTGCTGAATCGTCTCTTCGAGGGGCAACGGTACATGCTCGTTCGCTATTCCGACCACTCGCCGCGGGCGATACGCGTCACGTCGCGCCGTCCGGCGCCGTCCCGGGAGGACAGGGACAGGTCGGCCGTCCAATCCTGCGTGGACGGGTGCGCGCGTCGGTGTGTATGACCGATTGGTCGGGTTTAGGGTGGTGCTGTGGCCGCAGAGTGGGGCGGTATGAGAGTTCCATGAGAGACCTGTGTAGGTTTGTTACGGGAACGTGTCCTGGAATGCGCTGTCTGCGGCTTTCGTTCATGCTAGAGGGCGATGTCATGGTTTGGGCATCGACGACGTACGCTCGCCATCTCGAGAACGTTTCACACAGTTGGACCTGCACCACCCGCACCTGAACTGGCCGGGCGCCGACCTGTCGGCACCGCGGGCCGCACGCTTGCCAGGAGGCAGCTGATGAACGCACACCCCGTAGAGACCGAAGCACTGCTCACGCCCTCCGAGGTCGCGACTCTGTTCCGGGTCGACCCGAAGACCGTCACCCGGTGGGCCAAGGCCGGAAAGCTGTCGTCGATCCGCACCCTCGGTGGTCACCGGCGTTACCGCGAGTCCGAGGTGCGCGACCTGCTGAACGGTGTTCCGCAGCAGCGCCCGTCGGAAGGCTGAGCGACCGCACCCCCGGCCGAGCCCGTCGACGACGATCGACGGGTCTCAGGCCGTCGAGCGCCCTGTGCGCCCTGCCTGCCTCCACAGACTGATCTCCTCCACGGGCCGCTCACAGGACTGCGAGGGTCGCGACGACGCGACCCTCGCAGTTCTCCGTCCTCCCGGCCCCGACCTCGGGGGCCGTTCCGCTCCTCAGCCCCTGCGGCGACGCTCCTCAGCCCCTGCGGCGACCCGCGGCGACCACGATGGCCAGGACCGCCGCGACTCCCGCCACCGCGCCGCCCAGCACCGCGAGAGCCTTCTTGCGGGCGTCCGGCGGAGCGTCGCTGCTGGTCGCGTCCAGCCAGATCTGACGGCCTGACTCCACGGCCCGGCCGGCCTGGGCGCGCGGGTCCAGGCGGGCCACCAGCTCGTCGATGGTCGACGCGAGCTGTGCTCGGGTCACCGCGAGCTCGGCCTCCAGGGCGACCATCTCGGGGGTGCTGAAAGGCTTCTGCGTGCTCGCAGGCTTCTGGACCGACTCGTCGCTCATGCGCTGAACCCCGCCTTGAGTGTCGCGATGTCGTTCTGGACGTTCTCGATCGCCTTCGCCGGTGTGGGTGGTGAACCCGCCTTCACGCGGTTGATGCCGACGAGCACCAGGACCACGATGACGAGCAGCAGGAACGCGCAGACGATGAGCGCGGCCAGCCACAGGTCCAGCCAGAGGTCCAGCACGATGATCGTCGTCGCGATCCCCGCGGCCAGCAGGTAGAGCGCCAGCACGGCGCCGGCCACGATGAGCCCTGCTCCGACGCCCAGCTGCTGCGCCCGTCCGGTGATCTCCGCCTTGGCCAGGTCGATCTCGGCGCGGACCAGCCGCGCTCCCTGCTCACTGAGCTCCGACACCAGCTGCCCGAGCGACTTCTCGTCGCCCGGCAGTCCCGACTGCGTGGTCATGGGTACGGCCTCTCGTCTGCACTTCCGTAGGGCACTCAGTCTGCTGGTCGGCGATCCCGCCCGCGACTCAGTCGGCCCAGGGGTGGACCTGCTCCTCTGCGGGGTGGACCGGCTCGTGGATCCGGACCACGGACACCGACGGGGCGGGGGGCAGGTGCTTCTTGGCCCACGCGGCGACGCCGGCGCCGACGAGCAGGAGCGCGACACCGATGATCAGCGCGGCGAGCCAGGGGTCGACGGCGTGGGACAGGCCCAGCACGCCGGCGGTGACCAGGAGCGCGAGACCGAAGAAGGTGAGGAGCGCGGCGGTGGCGAACCCGATGGCCGACGGGCGGACCTCGATCGCCCGGGTGCGCACGCTGCGTGCGACGGCGTCGATCTCGTGCTGGATGGCCTCACGGACGTGGTCCTCGGCCTGCTCGAACTTCTCGCGCGCACGGTCGGTGAACGGCTCGGTCAGCCGGTCGAAGAAGCTGCGGGGTCGATCGGAACCGGGGGTGCTGGCCATGGGTCCTCCTCGTACGGCGTGCGGTGCGCCCAGCCTAGGAGCAGAAGTGCTGGTGGCGAGGTTGCCGCGCAGACGACGAAGCCCCGCTCCGGGTGGTCCGGGCGGGGCTTCTGCTGTGGCCACTGGCAGGGTCGAACTGCCGACCTTTCGATTTTCAGTCGAACGCTCTACCAACTGAGCTAAGTGGCCGTAACCGACGACGCCCGGGTTCCTGAGAACAGGATGACCGGGCGGATCGAGCGACCCCGACGGGACTTGAACCCGCGACCTCCGCCGTGACAGGGCGGCGCGCTAACCAACTGCGCTACGGGGCCTTGAACTGCTGCAAGGCCTTGCTGCTGTACTGCTCGTACCCCCAACGGGATTCGAACCCGTGCTACCGCCGTGAAAGGGCGGGGTCCTAGGCCGCTAGACGATGGGGGCATGTCCAACCCCTGACGTCGAGGCGCCGGATGACCGGTGACGAGCATACGGGGGATCGGCCGGAACTCCAAAGTCGATCGGGCGTGGCGGTCGTCACCCCGCTGCCCGTCCGGCTGAGCAGGCAGGATGGACCCATGGTCGACATGTCCCCCGCGGAGTTCGAGGACGCGGTCCGCGACGCGCTCGACGAGATCCCCGACGAGCTCGCCGCGATGATGGACAACGTGGTCGTGCTCGTCGAGGACGCGCCGCCCGAGGGGGAGGTCGAGCTGCTGGGCCTGTACGAGGGCACCCCGCTGACCGAGCGCGGCGAGTTCTGGGCCGCGGGGTCGCTGCCCGACCGGATCACGATCTTCCGGCTCCCGACGCTCGCCGTCTGCGACACCCGCGAGGACGTCGTGGAGGAGGTCGCCGTCACGGTCGTGCACGAGATCGCGCACCACTTCGGCATCGACGACGAGCGGCTGCACGAGCTGGGCTGGGACTGAGCCGGTGGGTCACGACCACGCCCACCCCACCGCCGCGCAGGCCCATCGCGGCCGGCTCGTCGCGGTCCTCGTCCTCACGCTCGCCGTCCTCGTCGTCGAGGTCGTCGGCGGGCTCGTCTCCGGCTCGTTCGCGCTGATCGCCGACGCAGGGCACATGCTCACCGACGCCGCCGGGGTCGGCCTCGCGCTGGGTGCCACCGCGCTCGCCGCCCGGCCCGCGACCGCCGCGCGCACCTTCGGGTGGCAGCGAGCCGAGATCCTCGCGGCGCTGGTGAACGGCCTGGTCGTCGGGGTCGTGGGCGTCGGGGTGGTCGTCGGCGGGGTCGCGCGGATCGTCACGCCGGGGGAGGTGGAGGCGGGGCTGATGCTCGCCGTCGCCGTCGTCGGGCTCGCCGCCAACGCGGTCGGGCTCGTGCTCCTGCGCCGCGGGCAGGAGGAGTCGCTGACCGTGCGTGGCGCCTACCTCGAGGTGCTCGGTGACCTGCTCGGCTCCGTGGCCGTCGTCGCCGCCGCCCTCGTCGTGATGGCCACCGGGTACCTGCGCGCCGACGGCATCGCGTCGGTGCTCATCGGCCTGATGATCGTGCCGCGCGCGGTGGCCCTGCTGCGCGAGGTCGGGACGGTCCTCCTGGAGGCCACCCCGCGCGGCGTGGACCTCGACGCGATCCGGGCGCACATCTGCGGCGTGCCCGGGGTCCTCGGCGTGCACGACCTGCACGCGTGGACCATCACGTCGGGCGTCCCCGTGCTGTCCGCGCACGTCGAGGTGCCCGACGACCTGCTGTCCCGCGGCGAGGCCGGGCGGGTGCTCGACGACCTGCGGCGGTGCCTGGCGGGCCACTTCGACGTCGACCACTGCACGTTCCAGCTGGAACCACCGTCGACCACCGGCAGCGAGCACCACGCCCACGCCTGACCGGGTCGCTCGAGCGGTCTGCCGCAGCGTCCGCGTTCCGTAGGGCTCCGGCCCGCTCGAGTGCGGACGTTCGCGTTCCGTAGGGCCCGGGCCGCGCGAGTGCGGACGGTGTCGGGGAGGGGCGCATAGGGTCGGCGCATGGTGGCTGTCGGGATCGCGTTGTTGCCGCAGGAGCGGTGGAAGCTCGCTCGTCGCAGGTGGGAGCAGGTCGAGGAGTGGGGGTTCGACCACGCCTGGACCTACGACCACCTCGCGTGGCGGACGCTCGTCGACCAGCCGTGGTTCGCGACCGTCCCGCTGCTCGCCGCGGCGGCTGCCGTGACCGAGCGGATCGGGCTCGGGACGTGGGTCGCGTCGCCGAACTTCCGGCACCCGGTCCCGTTCGCGAAGGACGTGCTGGGGCTCGACGACGTCAGCAACGGCCGGTTCGTGCTCGGGGTCGGCGCCGGCGGCGAGGGGTTCGACGCCTCCGTCCTGGGGGACCCGCCGAGCCGGGGCGAGCGGACCCGGCGGTTCGAGGAGTTCGTCGGGCTGCTCGACGAGCTCCTGACGCACCCGGTCACGTCGCACCAGGGCACGTTCTACCGGGCCGACGAGGCGCGGATGATCCCCGGCACGATCGCGCAGCCGCGGACCCCGTTCGTCGTCGCCGCCAACGGTCCGCGGACGATGGCGCTCGCCGCGCGGTACGGGCAGGGGTGGGCCACCTACGGCCCCGCGTACGCGACCGAGGACGTGCCCGACGACCCCGGTGCCGCGCAGGAGCAGTGGTGGACGGGGCTCGCGACGATGCTCGAGCAGGTCGACGCGATCGAGGCCGAGCACCGCCCGGAGGGGCAGCCCGCGCTGCGGCGGTACCTGAGCCTGGACGGTGCGCCGATCTTCTCGATGACGTCGCTCGCCGTGGTGACGGAGGGTATCGAGCGGGCGGCGGCGCTCGGGTTCACCGACGTGGTGGTCCACTGGCCGCGCACCGACGGGATCTACGCGGGCGACGAGTCGGTGCTGGAGGGTCTGGTCGACCACCTGCCGCGACTCCAGGCGCTGTAGCGGGGCGGTCCAGTCCTGCAACGTCCGCACATCCGCTCGTCGGGACGCTCCAACGTGCGGACGTCCCCGGGGCCCGTTCCGTGCGGGGAGTCAGTGGGCCTGGCGGGCTGCCCAGGCGCTGGTGACCATGTCCAGGAGGGTGTGGCGCATCTGCCAGTCGAGGTCGCGCGCCGCCAGCTCGCCGGACGCCACGATGCGAGCCGGGTCGCCGGCGCGGCGCGGGGCGGTCTCCGGCTCGAAGGCGATCCCCGTGCCTTCGGCCATCGCGGTCATGATCTCCCGCACCGAGACGCCGTCGCCGGATCCCAGGTTGTAGACGGGCTCCAGGGGACGACCCTCCGCGAGGGCCTGCGCCGCGGCGACGTGGGAGTCCGCGAGGTCCGCCACGTGGATGTAGTCGCGGACGCACGTCCCGTCCGGGGTCGGGTAGTCGGTGCCGTTGATGCGCGGCGTGCGGCCCCCGGCCAGGGCGTTCAGGACGAGCGGGAAGAGGTTGTGCGGGCTGGTGTCGTAGAGGTCCGGAGTGGCCGACCCGACCACGTTGAAGTAGCGCAGCGACGTGTGCCGCAACCCGACGGCTCGTGCCTGGTCTCGCAGCAGCCACTCGCCGACGAGCTTCGACTCGCCGTAGGGGGACTCGGGGTTGGTCGCGGTGGTCTCCGTGACGAGGTCGACGTCCGGGGTGCCGTAGACGGCCGCCGAGGACGAGAACACGATCGCGTCGACACCCTGCGACGCCATGGCGTCGAGCAGGTGAGCGGTGCCGGTGACGTTCTGGTCGTACGTGTGCAGAGGGCGCTCCACGGAGATGCCGGCGTACTTGAACCCGGCGAGGTGCACGACGCCGACGACGCCGTGCTGGACGAGGGCGTCCGCCACGAGGTCGGTGTCGAGGATCGACCCCTCGATCAGGGGCACGTCGTCGGGCACGAACTCCCGGTGCCCGCTGGACAGGTCGTCCAGGACCACCGTCTCCAGCCCGACCTGCCCGAACGCCCGCACCACGTGCGACCCGATGAACCCAGCACCCCCGGTGACCAGCCATGTCATGGAGCCGAGCGTACCGACGCCGGTGACGGACGGCCGACCGTCACCCGGCTGGAAAGAAGTCGGCGAGAGGTGCATCCGTCGGGGCCCTTCGACCCGAAGGGTGCAGGACGGCCTCGTGCGGTGGCGGTCCGGCGAATGCTCAGTATGCTGAGCATTTCTCGCAGGGCCCGGGCGCGCGAGGTGCACGGACCGGTTCCAGGAGCGACGACGGGAGAGCGCATGTACGTCGAGCCGGCGCTGCGGACCTCATCGAGGGCACCTCAGGGTCACGAGGCCGACGCACGCGCGGAGGCCGCGGGGCGTGCGGACCTGGCGGAGTCCGTCGAGCGAGCGATGGCCGTGACGTCGGGGGTGCTGCAGGACTTCCTCGACATGCGCGTGCGCGCCGCCGCAGCCCGATCCGACGTCGCCGTGCAGCTCTGGACCGACCTCGCGGACGGCGTCGGGGGCAAGCTCATGCGCCCGCGGCTCGCGGTCGCGTCCTATCTCGGGCTGGGCGGGCAGGACGCGGCGGCGATCGCCCCCGTCGCCGCGGCCGTCGAGGTGCTGCACGCCGCGATGCTGGTGCACGACGACCTGCTCGACCACGACGAGGTGCGCCGCGGCCGGCCCAACGTCGCCGGGGCCACCCGCGCCCGGCTGGCGGACCGGGGACTGTCCGAGCGCACCGTGTCCGACCAGGTCCTCGCCGCGGGCCTGCTGGCGGGCGACCTGGCCATCGCCTCGGCGTTCGCGCTCGCGGCGAGCGCACCCGCGGACAGCGCCGCCGTGCTGCGCGTGGTCGGGCTGCTGGCCGAGGGCATCGAGACGACCGTCGTCGGCGAGCTGCTCGACGTGACCGGCGCGCTGTCCTCGCCGCGGGACGTGGACGCGCTCGCGGTCGCGGAGCTGAAGACGGCGGCGTACTCGGGCAGCCTGCCGCTGGTCGTCGGTGCGGTCCTGGCGGGGGCCGACGACGCGCAGGCCGCCCGGCTCGGTGCGGTGGGGTCCGCCCTCGGGGTCGCGTTCCAGCTCGCCGACGACGACCTGGGGGTGTTCGGCGACCCCGCGGTGACGGGCAAGTCGGTGCTGTCGGACCTGCGCGAGGGCAAGCGCACCGAGCTGCTGCGCCGGGCCTACGCGATGGCGGACGACGCCGGGTGCGCGGTGCTCGACGCGCACGTCGGCCGGGCGGACCTGGACGACGCGGGAGCCGCCGTGGTGCGGGGCGTCATGGTGTCCAGCGGGGCGCTGGACGCCGTGCGGGAGCTGGCGCGGGCCACCGGGCAGCGCGCGCGGGAGCTGGCGGTGGACGGGGTGCCGGAGCCGTTGGGAGGCTACCTTGTGGGCGTCGTCGACGATCTGGTCGGACGAGGTCACTGAGGTGCTGGGGGAGTCGATGACGGACCTGCGAACCGCCCGCGACCGGGCGCTGCGGTTGTACGACGCCACGGCCGCGCGCACGAGCGCGGGCGTGCTGGCCGCGTACTCCACGTCGTTCGGGCTCGGCACCCGTCTGCTCGGGCGGCAGGGCCAGGAGGACATCCGTGCGGTGTACGCGCTGGTCCGGCTGGCCGACGAGGTAGTCGACACGTACCGCGGCGACGACGCGGGCGCCGAGCTGGACGAGCTCGAGGAGCAGACGCTCCGCGCGCTCCGGACGGGGTACTCGACGAACCTGGTGGTGCACGCGTTCGCCCGGACCGCCCGCCGCGTCGGGATCAGTGCCGCGGAGACGGTGCCGTTCTTCGCGTCCATGCGGGCGGACCTGACCGTCCGCGAGCACGACCGGGCCAGCTACGAGGCCTACGTCTACGGTTCCGCCGAGGTCGTCGGCCTGATGTGCGTGCGCGCGTTCCTCAACGAGGACCGCCGGCCCGGCGAGCCGGTGCGGGAGCCGGACGACGTGCAGGTGACCGGCGCACGGGCGCTCGGTGCGGCGTTCCAGAAGATCAACTTCCTGCGCGACCTCGGTGCCGACACCGGCGAGCTGGGCCGCACCTACTTCCCGGGAACCACGCCGGGACACCTGGACGACGCGCAGCTGGCCGCGATCCTGCAGGAGATCACCGACGACGTGGCGACGGCGCGAGCGGCGGTGCCGAGCCTGCCGCGCCGTGCGCGCTACGCGGTCGGTGCCACGCTGGCGCTGTACCAGAGGCTGCTCGACGAGATCGCGTCGCGGCCGCCCGAGGAGCTGCTGGACGGCCGGGTCCGGCTGCCCACGCCGGTGAAGCTGCTCGTCGTGGGCGAGTCGGTGCTGGCGGAGGCGCGCGCGGGCCGGACCGCCGACGCATGACCCCAGGACGCGTCGTCGTCATCGGTGGCGGCATCGCCGGGCTGACCACCGCCGCACTGCTGGCCCGCGGGGGCGCGCAGGTGACCCTGCTCGAACGGCACGACCGGCTCGGGGGACGGGCGGGGACGCTGTCGGTCGACGGGTTCCGGTTCGACACCGGACCGTCCTGGTACTTCATGCCGGAGGTCTTCGAGCACGCGTTCGCGCTGCTGGGCGAGCGGATCGAGGACCACGTCGAGCTGGACCGGCTGGACCCCGCGTACCGGCTGTTCCCGGAGCCGGTCGACGGTGGACCCTCGGAGCCGTTCGACGTCGTCGGGGACCCCGAGACCAACTGGGCGACGTTCGAGGCGCGCGAGCCCGGGGCGGGGCAGGCGATCCGCAGGTACACCCAGGAGTCCACGGAGGCGTACCGCACGGCGCTCGACTCGTTCCTCTACACGACGTTCGCGCGTCCCGACCGGCTCCTGTCGCGCGACGTGGTCACGAAGTCCCGGACGCTGGCCGGCCTGCTGACGGGCACGCTCGCCGGCAAGGTCGCGGCGACGGTGACCGATCCGGTGCTGCGCCAGGTGCTCGGCTACCACGCGGTCTTCCTCGGCTCGTCGCCGTACCGCGTGCCGGCGCTGTACTCGTTGATGAGCCACCTCGACCTCGTCGACGGCGTACGTTTCCCCCGCGGCGGGATGTACACCCTCATCGAGGCGCTCGAGCGGATCGCCCGCAAGGAGGGTGTCGAGGTGCGGACGGACGCGGACGTGGCGTCGGTCGAGATCGACGACGCGCGCCCGTCGCTCCGGCATCCGCGCAGGTCAGGTCAGGCCCGGGGCGTGCGGCTGGCCGACGGGACGTTCCTCCCGGCCGACGTCGTCGTGTCCGCGGCTGACCGGCACCACACGGAGACCGCGCTGCTGGGTGCGCACCGCGAGCTGCCCGAGGCGTGGTGGGCGGACCGGGGTCCGGGGATCTCCGCGCTGCTGATCATGGCCGGCGTCCGCGGGGAGCTGCCCGAGCTGGCGCACCACTCGCTGTTCTTCACGCGCGACTGGCCGGGCAACTTCGAGGACATCCTCGGGTCGGGCCGCTCGACCCCGCCGGACGCCCTGCGGGTCCCCGAGGCCGCGTCGATGTACGTCTCGCGGACCACCGCGAGCGACCCGACCGCCGCGCCCCCCGGACACGAGAACCTGTTCGTGCTCGTCCCGTTCCCCGCGGACCCGACGCTGGGCGCGGGGGACCGGGACACGGTGGAGCGGCACGCGGACCGGTACCTCGACCAGGTCGGCGCCTGGGCGGGCATCCCCGGGCTGCGGGACCGCGTGGTGACCCGCCGCGTCGTCGCGCCCGCGGACTTCGCGCGTGACTTCTCCGCCTGGCGGGGCACCGCCCTGGGCATGGAGCACACCCTTCGGCAGAGCGCGATGTTCCGGCCGGGCGACGCGTCGGCGCGCGTCCCGAACGTGCTGCACGTCGGAGGTGGCACGATCCCCGGTGTGGGACTGCCGATGTGCCTGATCAGCGCCGAGCTCGTCGTCAAGCGGATGCTCGGCGAGACGTCGTCCCGCCCGCTGCCCGCCCCGCTGCGGCCCGGCTACCTGGCGGCCGCCCGGCCCCGTGGCGTCTGGAGCGAGCAGGTCGGATGAGATTCGCCTACCTCGGCGCGCTGCTGCTCTCGCTCGGCGGCCTCGCCCTCCTCGACCGTCGGTTCCGCCTGGCGTTCTGGTCCGACGCGCGCCGCGCCGCCCTGACGATCGGGATCGGCGTCGTCGCCTTCCTGCTCTGGGACGGGATCGGCCTCGTGCTCGGCATCTTCGCCCGCGGCGACTCTCCGCACATGACGGGACTCCTGCTGGCGCCCGAGCTGCCGGTCGAGGAGGCGTTCTTCCTGGCGCTGCTCTGCTACACGGCGCTGCTGGCGTGGCGGTGGTTCGACGAGAGCGCCGCGCAGCGGGAGGCAGGGCGCCGGGCGCTCCACGACGGGGACACGCGATGACGAACATCGTGCTCAACGTGATCGTGCTGGCGGTGCTCGGTGCGGTCTCCTGGCGGGTGCTGCGCGGGATGCGGGGGATGCCGCTGGTCTGGACCGTGGTGCACCTGTGCGTGCTGACCGCCGTCTTCGACACGATCATGATCGACGTCGACCTCTACGTGTTCGACCCCGACAAGATCCTCGGCTGGTACGTCTGGGGCGCGCCGCTGGAGGACTTCGCGTACGCGATCGCCGCCGCGGTCGGGATGCCGGTGCTCTGGGTGGTGCTCGGTCGCCGTCGGCCGCGTCAGGACGCTCCGTGAAGGAGGTCCTCGCCGCGTCCCGGCCGTTCTCCTGGATCAACACCGCGTACCCGTTCGCCGCCGGCTACCTGCTGGCCACGGGCGGGCGACTCGACGTCACGTTCGTCGTCGGCACCCTGTTCTTCCTCGGTCCCTACAACCTGCTCATGTACGGGATCAACGACGTGTTCGACTACGCCTCCGACCTGCGCAACCCGCGCAAGGGCGGGATCGAGGGCGGCCTCGTCGAGCCCGCACGCGCGCGCGAGGTGCACCGCCGGATCCTGTGGGCGTGCCTCGTCACGACCGTCCCGTTCGTCGTCTACCTGCTGCTGGTCGGTGACGCCGCCGCGAACGCGACCCTCGCGCTGGTCCTGTTCCTCGTGGTCGCGTACTCGGCGCCCGTGCTGCGGTTCAAGGAACGTCCGGTCCTCGACTCGTTGACGTCCGCGATGCACTTCGTCGGGCCGCTGCTGTACGCGCTGGTGCTCGTGGGCGCGGACCTGGGCGCGCCGACGACGTGGCCCGTCCTCGTCGCGTTCGTGCTCTGGGGGATGGCGTCGCACGCGTTCGGGGCGGTCCAGGACGTGCGGGCGGACCGCGAGGGCGGCATCGCGTCCGTCGCCACGGCACTCGGTGCGCACCCGACGGTCGTCGCGTCGACCCTGCTCTACGTGCTGGCCGCAGCGGTGCTGCTCGTCGTGCCGTGGCCAGGGACGCTCGCCGCCGTGCTGCCTCTCCCGTACGCGATCAGCACCGCGCAGTTCTGGTCGGTCCGCGACGAGGACTGTGAACGGGCGAACGTCGGCTGGCGGCGGTTCCTGTGGCTCAACCTGGTCACCGGGTTCCTGGTGACGATGCTGCTGATCGTCATCGCCCGGTCGGGCTGACCAGCGCGGCGTCCGGCGGCCGGTACCGGCGCATCAGCTCGCGCGACCCACGGACCGTGAGGACCCACAGGAGCACCACGAGGGTGGTCTCCGCCACGGAGGTCACGATCCAGGGGAGCCGGTCGGCGAGGCTGGGCTCCAGCCACGTGCTCGACCCCGCGAACCCGTACGTGCCCCCCGCACTCGTGCGCCACCAGACCCACGACAGTGCGAGCGCAGGCACGACATAGACGGCAGCGCGTGCGACGGGTGAGCGTGACCAGACCGAACACCGCGAGGGTCCAGAGCAGGGTCAGCAGGACCACGAAGGCGGCGGTCAGGGCGACGTCGAGGGCCTCGGGCGGAGGATCGACCAGGTCGCCCGCGGAGACGACCGCGCTGCTGCCGTCGGTGAAGGTCTCGGTCGCTAGAGTCCCCCGCATGACGGACGCGAGCACGGTCGACTGGGCGGTGTTCGTGCTGGTGGTGGGCCTGCGGCTGGTGGTGCCGCTGTTCATCCCGCGCTTCCCGCTGCCCGCGATCCTCGCCGCGCTGGTGATCGACGGCGTCGACAAGTCGATCTTCGTCGCGTTCACCGGCCTGCCGCTCGACAACTACCAGTCGTACGACAAGGCGCTCGACATCTACTACCTGACCATCGCCTACCTCTCGGTGCTGCGGAACTGGCGCAACCCGTTCGCGGTCGGCGTCGCGGCGTTCCTCTGGTACTACCGGCTGGTGGGGGTGCTCCTGTTCGAGCTCACCGACCTGCGCTGGCTGCTCATGGTCTTCCCGAACACGTTCGAGTACTTCGTCATCGCGATCGAGGTGGTCCGGACGCGGTGGGACGCCGCCCGCCTGAGCAGGGCCGCGTTCCTCTGGACGGCGGGGCTGATCTGGGTGGTGATCAAGCTGCCGCAGGAGTGGTGGATCCACGTCGCGCAGCTCGACTTCACCGACGAGTTCGGGGAGCTGGTCGACGAGCACCCGTGGGTCTGGGGAGTCCTGGCGGTCCTCGCGGTGGTGCTCGTGGTGGTCGGGCGGCGCCTGGTCCGGCGGCTGCCGCCCCCCGACTGGCCGTTCACGGTGGACGCGGACCGCGTCGCAGCGCACGTGGGCTGGGTCCCCCGTGGGCCTGTCCCGGTGGCTCCGCGGGGTGTCGGTCACCTCGTCGAGAAGGTCGTCCTGGCCGGACTGGTGACCGCGGTCCTGTTCGAGTCGTACCCGCTGACCGAGGGGCGGCTCTCCGTGGTGGCCCTCGTCGTCACGGGGACGGTACTCGTCCACGCGGCGCTGGCCCTGTGGCGCGGCCGGGCGTCGCTCGGCGTCGAGGTTGCCGTCAACACCGCCATCAGCGTCGTCGCGATGCTCGTGTTCGCGGCGTTCGCCACCGGGCAGCGCGGACAGGTGTCGGTCGGCGACGTCCTGCTGTTCGCCTACGTCGTGGCTCTCGTGGTCACCCTGTACGACCGCTATACGGCCCGTCGGGAGGCGTGCGAGACGCCGGCGCTCCGCTAGGCGACCTCGGCTGGGGGCGGCCGGAACCGCCCCAGGGTGGCTGCCCCGCTGACGGCCGCGAACCACAGCAGCGCGACGAGAAGCAGCGGCGCGACCGGGGTCATCAGTGCGGTCAGCAGGAAGACGCCCTGCAGGGCGATCGTCGAGGACGATGCTGTGGCGACGCCGGAGGCCACCGCCAGGTGCGACTCCCAGCCGACCCAGGTCAGCGCCACGGCGGGCAGGACGTAGCCGGCGGCCCACACCCACCTTCGTCGGTGGTCGACCA
The DNA here is from genome assembly GCF_007990265.1 of Cellulomonas terrae. Taxonomy (GTDB): domain Bacteria; phylum Actinomycetota; class Actinomycetes; order Actinomycetales; family Cellulomonadaceae; genus Cellulomonas; species Cellulomonas terrae. The sequence continues at coordinate 23,066 of NZ_BJWH01000030.1, read as the reverse complement.
GCACCAGGGTCCCGACGACCAGCACGAGGACCAGGGCGGCGGTGCGTACGGCGCCGTGCGCCGCCGGCGCCGACCGCACCAGGACGAGCTGCGAGGTGCCCAGCGAGGACGCCCAGATCGGCAGGGTGAGCACCATCGTCGCCACGGCGAGGGAGCGCATCGGGACCTGGGCTCCGGCGGCACGGACGGTTGCCAGCAGTCCGATCCCGGCCAGCGTCCAGAGGAGCAGGAGCAGGACGGCGACACCGATCCGGGTCGGTCCGAGCCCGGGCGGCACCGGGCTGCTCTCCGCGGAGTACGCGAACCACACCTCGGCCGACGACGTGGCCCACCACGAGCCCGTGAGCGTCACCGCAGGGACGCCGTGGAGCAGGCTCAGGCGCGCGGAGGAGGTGCGGCGCCACACCACGACCGCGGACACCGCGACCACGAGCCAGAGGCTCGCCGTCCGGTCCGGGGCCGGTGGGAGGCCCAGAACGGTCGCGAGACCGACGGCCACGGCCAGCAGAGCCACGGTGAGGCTCGAGGCACGGGCGACCCGGTCGAGGGTGGTGAGCGGCGCGGGCTCGGTCACGGGCGCTCAGCGCTCGGACCGCGTCGACGTCCCACGATCCCGATCACCGCGAGCGTCCACGTGAGGACCACCAGGGCGGTCAGGGCCGCCGAGACCGCGAACCACGGGGACGTGAAGGCGGGCGGGGCGTCCGTCCCGACCATCGCGACTGTGTAGCTGCCGCCGCCCTCCGTCCGCACCCAGACCCAGCTCAGTGCCACGGCCGGCACCGCGAAGAGCGCGACGACGCGCCGGCCCCGCCACAGCGTCAGCGCGGCGAGCAGCACGACGACCACCAGCGCGCCGACCCGGACGACGGGCACGCCGGGCGGGACGGCCGCTGCGACCATGAAGGTGCCGTCGGACGTGGTCACGTTGTCCGGCGGCGCCCACAGCGGGACCGTCGCCAGGGCGGCCAGCAGCGCGAGCACGCGTACGGGGCGCGAGCGAACCTGCTGGTCAGCGGGCGGCACGACGCCACGCTAGGAGCGGGCCGGTCCACCCGGGGGTGAACCGGCCCGACGTTCACCCGTGCGCGCGCAGGTTCCTCCACGTCTCGCGGCGGGCCGCCTGCTCGATCGGGTCGGGTACCGGCAGGGACGCGAGCAGGCGCTGCGTGTATGGGTGCTTCGGCGCGCCGAGCACCTCGTCGCCGGTGCCCTCCTCGACCAGCACCCCGCGGTGCAGCACGGCGATGCGGTGGGCCAGCAGGTCGACGACGGCCAGGTCGTGGCTGATGAACAGGCACGCGAAGCCCAGCTCGGCCTGCAGGCGGGCGAACAGGTCGAGCACCCGGGCCTGCACGGAGACGTCCAGGGCGCTGGTCGGCTCGTCGGCGATGAGCAGCTCGGGACCGAGGATGAGCGCTCGGGCCAGGCTGGCGCGCTGCCGCTGACCGCCGGACAGCTCGTGCGGGAACCGGTCGCCGAACGCCTTCGGCAGCTGCACGGCCTCCATGAGCTCGTCGACCCGCGGCCGGGCCTCCTCGGGGTTCGGCGCCAGACCGTGCACGACCATCGGCTCCGCCACGCACTGCGCGATCGTGAGCAGCGGGTTGAAGCTGGTCGCCGGGTCCTGGAAGACGAACCCGATGCGCTTGCGGACCGGCCGGAAGACCCTCTCCTTGACGTCGAGCATCTCGACGCCGTGGACCTTCAGCGACCCTCCGCTGATCGGGGTGAGCCCGGCGATGGCCCGGCCGATCGTCGTCTTGCCGCTGCCGGACTCGCCGACGAGGCCCAGCACCTCGCCGGGGCGGATGGCCAGGTTCACGCCGTCGACGGCCGTGAACGACGGCTGCCGCAGGCGGCCCGGGTAGACGATCCGCAGGTCGCTCGCCTCGACGACGGGCGTCGCCGACTCGTCGACGACCATCGCCTCGAGCTCGTCGGCCACGCGCACGCGGTCCCGCAGCCGCCGCCCGCCCACGCGGGGCACGGCGTCCAGCAGCCGCTGCGTGTACGGGTGCTGGGGCGACGAGAACAGCGTGCGGACGTCGGCCTGCTCGACGATCTCCCCGTTGAACATGACCGCGACCCGGTCGGCCAGGTCCGCGACGACGCCCATGTTGTGCGTGATCAGGACGATCGCCGACCCGAACTCCTGGGGGAGCCGGCGCAGCAGGTCGAGGATCTCGGCCTGCACGGTGACGTCGAGCGCGGTCGTCGGCTCGTCGGCGATGATCAGGCCCGGGTCCAGGACGAGCGCCTGGGCGATGACGATGCGCTGCTTCTGCCCGCCCGAGAACTGGTGCGGGTAGTGGTCGACGCGGTGCTCGGGGTCGGGGATGCCGACCAGCCGCAGGACGTCGATCGCCTGGGTGCGGGCGTCCTTGTCGGAGAGCTTGCGGTGCGCCCGCAGGCCCTCCGCGATCTGCCAGCCCACCGGGAACACCGGGTTCAGCGCGGTGGACGGCTCCTGGAAGACCATCGCGGCGTCGCGGCCGCGCACGTCGCGCAGGTCGCTGCCGCGCAGCGTGACGATGTCGTGCGTGGCCGACCCGTCCTTGCGGGTGAGCATGACGGTGCCGCTGCTCAGGGCGGTCTCGGGGAGCAGGCCCAGGATCGAGCGGGCGGTGACGGTCTTGCCGGACCCGGACTCGCCGACGATCGCGAGCACCTCCCCGGCGGCGACCTGGAGCGTGACGCCCTCGACGGCCCGGACGGTGCCGGCGTCGGTGGCGAACGAGACGTGCAGGTTCGTGATGTCGACGACGTTGGTCACCGGTCACCCCTCTCGTCGAACAGGTCGGTCGGACCCTCCAGCTCGTCGATGCTCTCGACGCCGGGGACACGGTCGGTGGCGACGCCGCCCGGCACGGCGGTGACCGGGCTCAGCGGCACGGCGGCCTTGGCGGCCCGGCGCGTCCGCAGACGCGGGTCGGCGAGGTCGTTGAGGGACTCCCCGACGAGCGTCAGGCCGAGCACGGTGAGCACGATCGCGACGCCCGGGGGGACCGCGGTCCACCAGATGCCGCTGGTCACGTCCGACAGCGACTTCGACAGGTCGTAGCCCCAGTCCGCCGCCGCCGTCGGCTCGATGCCGAACCCGAGGAACCCGAGGCCGGCCAGCGTGAGGACCGCCTCGGAGCAGTTCAGCGTGAGGATCAGGGGGAGCGTACGGGTCGAGTTGCGCAGCACGTGGCGGCCCATGATCCGCAGGTGCCCCGAGCCGATGACGCGGGCGGACTCGACGAACGCCTCCGCCTTGACGCGCACCACCTCGGCGCGGACCACGCGGAAGTACTGCGGGATCATCACGACGCTCAGGGAGATGGCCGCGGCCATCACGCCGCCCCACATCGACGACTGCCCGCCGCTGATGACGATGGCGACGACGATGGCGAGCAGCAGCGACGGGAACGCGAAGAGCGCGTCGGCGATGACGACGAGCACCCGGTCGACCCAGCCGCCGAAGTAGCCCGACACCAGGCCGAGCGCGACGCCCGCGAAGATCGACAGGGTGACGGCGACGACGATCACGAGGAAGGCGGGCCGGGCACCCCAGATCGTGCGGGAGAGGACGTCGTAGCCGCCGACCGTGGTGCCGAGCAGGTTCTGCGCCGAGGGCGGCTGCTGCGAGCCGAAGTTCACGTCGCCCGAGCTCAGCTGCGCGTACCCGTAGGGCGCCAGCAGCGGCGCGAACGCCGCGGTGACGATGAAGACGAGCATCAGGACGATGCCGATGAGCAGCATCGTGCGCTGCAGGCCGACGCTCGTGCGGACGTGGCGCACCACGGGCAGGCGCTTCCAGAGCGACGTGTGCTCGGGCGTGGCGGGTCCGGCGTGGGCGACGAGGAGGGTGGCGTCCGGTGCGGGGAGGTTCGTCATGTCAGTACCTGATCCTCGGGTCGACGAGCGCGGCGATGACGTCGACGACGAAGTTCGTCAGCGCCACCACCACGGCGAGCAGGACCACGAGACCCTGCACGGCGACGAAGTCGCGGGCCAGTAGGTACTGGACCAGCTGGAAGCCGAGGCCCTTCCACTCGAAGGTCTTCTCGGTCAGGACGGCGCCGGACAGCAGCAGCGCGACCTGCAGGCCGATGACGGTGATGATCGGGACGAGCGCGGGGCGCCAGGCGTGCTGGCGCAGCAGCCGGCGCTCGTTGACGCCGCGGGAGCGGGCCGCCTCGACGTACCCGGTGGACAGCGTGCCGATGACGTTGGTGCGGACCAGGCGCAGGAAGATGCCGCCCGTCAGCAGGCCGAGCGCGAGGGCGGGCAGGATCGCGTGCTCGAGCACGTCGAGGACCACGGCCGGGTCGCCGGTGCTGATGGCGTCGATGAGGAAGATGCCCGTCTCGGCGCCGTTGCGCTGGAGCTCGATCTGCGCGTCGGTGGACGCCCTCCCGGCGACCGGGAGCCAGCCCAGCCACACCGAGAAGATGAGCTTGAGCAGGATGCCGGCGAAGAACACGGGCGTCGCGTACGCCAGGATCCCGGAGATGCGCAGCGACGCGTCGACACCCTTGTCGCGGCGGGCGGCGGCGATGCGGCCCAGGGGGATGCCGACCAGGAGCGCGACGAGCAGCGCGTAGAACGCGAGCTCCAGGGTCGCGGCCCCGTACGTCATGACGACCTCGGTCACCGGGCGGTTGTCGGAGATCGTGGTGCCGAAGTCGCCGCGGAAGATGTTGCCCAGGTACTCGAGGTACTGCACGAGGATGGGCCGGTCGTAACCCGCCTCGGCGATGCGCTCGTCGAGCTGCTCGCGCGTCAGCCGGCCGCCCAGGGAGGCGGTGATCGGGTCACCCGTCGCCCGCATGAGGACGAAGACGGTGGTGACCAGGATGAAGATCGTCGGGAAGATCAGCAGGAAGCGGACCAGCAGGTAGCTGCCGAGATGACCCCCCGATCTCTTGCTCTTCGCGGCGGGGCTCGCCGGCGCGGGCGCGGCGTCGGTGGGCGCTCCGATGGTGGTGGAGGTCATGGGTTCCTGCCTGTGTGCGTGCGGACGTGCCGGACGGCCCCGCCCCCCGAGTGTGGCGGGGGACGGGACCGTCGGCCTGCGGTGCGGTGCGATCAGCCGTTGGCGAGCGCGCCGTAGCGGAACTTGAACGACGCGTCGAGGGTGTCCTCGGTGCCGGTCACGTCCTTGCCCACGACGGCCACCTGGGCGCCCTGGAGGTAGGGGACCGTGGACAGGTCGGCTGCGACCTTGTCCTGGATCTCCTCGATGAGCGCGGTGCGGGCGTCGGCGTCGGCCGTCGTCGCCTGCTCCAGGATGAGGTCGTTGACCTCCGGGTTGTCGTAGTGGTTCGACAGGAAGTTCTCCGTGAGGAAGAACGGCGTCAGGTAGTTGTCGGCGTCCGAGTAGTCCGGGAACCAGCCGAGCTGGTACGCGGGGTAGACGTCGGCGGTGCGGTCCTTCGAGTACTGGACCCACTCGGTGGTCTGCAGGTCGACCGCGAACAGGCCGTCCTTCTCCAGCTGGTCCTTGATCAGCGCGTACTCGTCGGCGGACGAGGGACCGTAGTGGTCGTTCGAGTACTGGAGGCTGAGCGCGACCGGCGTGGTGACGCCGGCGGCCTCGAGCGTGGCCTTCGCCTTGGCGGCGTCGGGGCCGCCGTCGCCGTCGCCGTAGAGACCCTTCAGGGACTCGGTGGCGCCGGTCAGGCCGTCCGGCACGTAGGAGTACAGGGGCGTGTAGGTGCCCTTGTAGACCTGCTCCGACAGCGGGGCCCGGTCGATCAGGTGGGCGACCGCCTGGCGGACCGCGAGGGCCTTCGCCGGGTCGGCGCCGTCCGCCTTGGTGCCGAACGGCTGCGTGTCGAAGTTGAACGTGATGTAGCGGATCTCCCCGCCGGGACCGTCGACGACCTTGACGTTGTCGTCCGTCGACAGGTCGGCGATGTCCGTCGCCGACAGGCTGCGGAACGCCACGTCGATGTTGCCCTCCTGGATGTCCAGCTTGAGGTTCGACGAGTCCGCGTAGTACTTGACGTTGACCTCGGCGGTCTTCGCCGGGGGCAGGACGCCCGCGTAGTCCGCGTACGCCTCGTACGAGATCAGCTCGTTGAAGGAGTAGCTCGTGATCGTGTACTGGCCGGCGAACGCGTTGGCGTCGACGATCTCGTTGTCCGGCGTCAGCGCGTCGGCCGCGAAGACCTCGTCGTCGACGATTGGGCCGGCGGGGCTGGACAGGATCTGCGGGAAGATCTGGTCGTTCTCCGACTTCAGGTGGAAGACCACCGTGGTGTCGTCGACGGCGTCCACGCTGTCCAGGTTGTAGAGGAGCGACGACGGGCCGTTCTCGTCCGCGATGGCGAGTTGGCGGTCGAACGAGAACTTCACGTCCGACGACGTCAGGTCGTTGCCGTTGGCCCACTTCAGGTCCGGCTTCAGCGTGACGGTGTACTCGGTCGGCGCCGTGAACTCCGCGGAGACCGCGATGTCGGGCTCGACGTCCGGGCTGCCGTACGGGGTGTTCATGAGGAACGGGAACACCTGGTTCTGGACGGCGAACGAGCCGTTGTCGTACGAGCCGGCCGGGTCGAGGCTGGTGACCTTGTCGGTGGTCCCGATGGTCAGGGCACCCCCGGCGGACGTGCTGCCGCCGTCGCCGCCCTCGTCGTCGTTGGCGCCCGAGCAGGCGGTCAGGACGAGGGCGGTGGCCGCGAGGCCGGCGGTCGCCGCGAGGACGCGACGACGGTGTGGTGCGAGGGAGGACATGCGCTACCTCTTCTGTCAGGGCCGCGGGCACGCGTCGAAAGCGGACCCGTCGGCTGTTTCTCAGTGGGCTATGGGTAGCACACCGATGTGTCAGGCATCACGAGGGTCTTACCGGTAAGTAACATCCACATCTCGGGACGGTCACGATCGGTCGGACATTGCGCGCGGCACGCCGTCGTCGTCGATCGGCTCGACCTCGGCGGCCCGGACGCCCAGCAGGCGTGCGACCAGCGGACCTGTGCCCCCGTAGACGATCGCGGTGAACAGCACCACGCCGAAGACCACGGGCACGAGCGCAGGGAACGGGTCGCCGGCGTCATCGAACTGCAACGCGAACACGCTCGCCGTCGACGCGGCGACGATGCCGCGTGGCGCCATCCAGGCGACCATCGCCCGCTCCGGACGCGACAGCACCGTGCGCACCGTCGCGAGCCCGGCCGCCAGGGGCCGGACCCCGAGCACGAGGAAGGCGAGCAGGACGAGCGTGCCCGGCAGGTAGAGCACCAGCGCGTCGAGGTCGATCCGGGCCGACAGGACGATGAACAGCGAGCCGATCAGGAGCATCCCCACGTGGCTGCCGAACTCGTGCAGCGCCTCCAGCGGCACCCACCGCTGGTTGGCCAGGGCGACCCCCAGGGCGGTCGTCGCCCACAGGCCGGACTCCTCCGCGACGGACTCCGCCGCCGCGAACGCGGCGAGCGCGACCGCGACCCCGAGCGCGACGTGGGTGGCCGACGGGGCCCGCCCGAACCGGACGACCACCAGGTACGCCGCGGCCGCCACCACGCCGGTGAGGACGCCCGCGACGGCCGTGGTGCCGAGCCCGACCCCGCTGTCGTGCAGCGCGAGGTGCATCATGCTCAGCGCGACCGTGGCGCCGATCGGGTCGATGAAGATGCCCTCGAACGCGAGGACCGACTCCAGCGGCTGCTTGGGCCTGATCACCGCGAGCAGCGGGCCGACGACCGTCGGGCCGGAGACGATGAGGATCGCCCCGATGACCGCCGCCCTGCTGAGGGGCAGGCCGAACACCCACTGGGCGATCAGCGTGGCGCAGACGCCGGTGACGACGGCGCCCGTCGTGACCAGCCCCAAGACCGGACGGCGTGCCCCGCCGTGCAGCCGGGAGAGGTCGAGCTTGAGCGACTCCTCGAACAGGAGCAGCCCCACGGCCATCGACACCAGCGGGAACAGCGCGTCGCCCAGGAGCGCGTCCGGGTCCACGAGGCCGAGGACCGGTCCGGCGAGCAGCCCGAGGACGAGCAGCACGATGATCGACGGGATGCGCACGGCACGGCCCAGGAGCTGGCCCAGCACACCGAGCAGGACGATCGCCGCGATGCCGGCCGTGAACCCGAGCTCCATGCCCGCCATTGTGTCGGGCGGGCGCTACTTTGTCGGGTGGCCCGAGCACAGGCCGCAGGCGAGCACCCAAGGAGACGTATGAGCGGCACCCCACCGTCCGGGCGGCAGTACCGCATCATGGCGGGCGGCCACGAGGCGGTCGTGACGCAGGTCGGCGCCGGGCTGCGAGAGTGCACGCTCGACGGGCGCCCGGTCCTCGACGGGTACGACGAGGACGAGCGCGCACCCGACGGCCGCGGTCAGGTCCTCGCGCCGTTCCCGAACAGGATCGCCGACGGCCGGTACACGTTCGGCGGTCGCACGTGCCAGGTCGCGATGGACGAGCCCGAGCGCGGCAACGCGATCCACGGCATGGTCCGCTGGCTGGACTGGACCGAGGTGTCGTTCACCGAGCACGACGTGGTGCTCGCCTGCGTCCTGCGTCCGCAGCCCGGCTACGCGTGGGAGCTCAGCCTGCAGGTCGGCTACCACCTGTCACCCGGCGGGCTCACGGTCGCGTCCTCGGCGACCAACACCGGCACGGAGCCGGCGCCCTTCGGCATGGGCTTCCACCCGTACGTCGGGCTCGGCGCGGACGTCGCGGGCCTAGAGCTGCTGGTGCCCGCGGGGAGCCACTCGCCGGTGCCCGCCGACCGCGACGAGCGCCCCACGCCGGTCGACGTGAGCGGCACGTCGCTCGACTTCCGCTCCGGGCGGGCGGTGGGGGACACGGTGCTGGACACCGTCTTCGGCGACCTCACGCGGGGGGACGACGGACGCGCGGTCGTGCACCTGACCGACCCGGGGAGCGCCGAGGGGGTGCGCCTGTGGGTCGACGAGAGCTTCCCGTACGTGATGGTCTACTCGGCCGACGGTGTCCTCCCGGCCGAGCGGCAGCGGCAGTCGCTGGCCGTCGAGCCGATGACCTGCCCGCCGCACGCGTTCCGGTCCGGTGCGGACCTGGTCACGCTCGCCCCCGGGGACACCTGGACGGGAACGTGGGGGCTGGCGACCGCGTGACGTGCGACGGGCGGCGCTGACCGGGCGGTCAGTGCGCGGGTTCGGCCTTCGTGCGCTTCGGGATCAGGTGCATGATGCCGACGACCACGGCACCGACCACGAGCCCGACCAGGGCCGAGCCGAGGGTGTCCACCAGCCAGGCCAGGAGGCCTCCGACGCCCGGGACGACGACGACGACGGCCTCCTCCAGGTGGTGCAGGAGGTCGTACGGGGCGTGCCAGCCGAGCTCGTCGACGCCGGCCAGCAGGATGTGCCCACCGACCCAGAGCATCGCGACGATGCCGACGGTCGACAGGACCGAGAGCACCTTCGGCATCGCGCGCACCAGCCCGCGCCCGAGCGCGGCGACCGCTCCGTTGCGGCGCTCGGCGAGGTGCAGGCCGATGTCGTCCATCTTCACGATGAGCCCGACGACGCCGTAGACGAGGACCGTGATCGCCAGCGCGACGACGGCCAGGATGAGCGTGCGGGACAGGAACGGCTCGTCGGCGACCTCGTTGAGGGCGATGACCATGATCTCGGCCGACAGGATGAAGTCCGTCCGGATCGCGCCGCGCACCATCGACTTCTCGGTGTCCTCGCCCTGGGCGGCCACCGGGGTGGTCGTGTGCTCCTTGGCGTGCCCGGTGATCAGCTCGTAGATCTTCTCCGCACCCTCGTACGCGAGGTACGTCCCGCCGACCATGAGGATCGGCGTCAGCAGCCACGGCAGGAACTGGCTGAGCAGCAGGGCCGCCGGCAGGATGAAGAGCAGCTTGTTCCGCAGCGACCCGAACGCGATCTTGCGGACGATCGGGAGCTCGCGCTTGGGCTCGAACCCGTGCACGTAGCGCGGGGTCACCGCCGTGTCGTCGATGACGACGCCGGCCGCCTTCGCGCTCGCCCGGCCCGCCGCCGCGCCCACGTCGTCGACCGACGCCGCGGCGAGCTTCGCCAGCGCCGCGATGTCGTCCAGTAGCGCGGCCAGACCGCCAGCCATCAGTTCTCCCTCGTCGTGGTGCGCGTGCGCACGGGTGATCCTGACACAGCGAGCGTCTCAGTTCAGGCTGGCGTCCGCCGCGAACGTCGACACGATCGCCAGGTCGCCGCCCTGACGGCGCAGCACCCGCCGCCACAGCTGCTCCGGCTCCGGCGTCAGCACGTCGTCCGCGACGGCGTCCACCACGTACCAGGCGCGCTCGGCGAGCTCGTCCTCCAGCTGGCCGGCACCCCATCCCGCGTGCCCGGCGAACACCCGAACGCCACCCACGTGCGCCGCCACCGACGTCGGCGCGGCGTCCAGGTCGACCAGGCCGAACCGGCCCGTCAGGCGGTCGACGTCGGGCGACGTGCCGGCACCGTGGGGGAGCACCGCGACGCCCATCGCACCGTCGAGCCCGACCGGCCCGCCGTGGAACAGCCGTGGCGGGTCGCTCACGACGTCCTGCCAGTCGGGCAGGACGACGCCGACGTCCACGGACGACGGGCGGTTCAGCACCACGCCGACCGCACCTTCCGGGCCGTGGTCGAGCAGCAGGATGACGGTCCGGAAGAACGTGGGCTCGCGCAGGCGCGGTGTCGCGACGAGGAGCCGGCCGCGCAGGGCTGCGTCGGTCATCCGGACACCTCCCGCCGCATGACCACCCGCGGCCGGCCGCCGCTGTGTCCCGTCGTGGCCGCGGCCTGCGTGAACCCCGCGGCCTCGAACAGCCGGCTCGTCCCCACGTACCCGGAGATGACGTCCACCCGCTCGTCCGGGGCGATGGTCACCGGGTAGCCCTCGACCACCTCGGCGCCGTGCGCGGCGGCGTGCGCGACCGCTCCCTCGAGCAGCTCGTGCATGACGCCCTGGCGCCGGAACGCCGGCCGGACCACGAAGCACACGACGCTCCACGCGTCGCGGTCGTCCACGAACGGGATGGTCCGCGAGCGCATCAGCCGCCGGTACGTGCTCCGGGGCGCGACCGAGCACCAGCCCGCCACCTCACCGTCCACGTACGCCAGCACGCCCGGACCAGGTTCGGTGGCGCACTCGTCGCGCATGTACTGCGCCCGCTCGTCGTTGGGCACGCGGCTGTCCCGGTACGCCATGCACCAGCAGCCGGCGCCCCCAGGCTTCTTGACGCCGACCACCTCGACGAAGTCGTCGTACCGCCCGACGGCGGGGAGCACCTCGATGGCCATCCACCCAGGCTACGGAACGTCTCAGACGCGCTCGGGTGCCTGCTCGTCGATCCGGTGCCGCTCGTCGAGGATCGTCGCGCCGGCCGCGACCAGCTTGACCTCGTGGGCGCGGAAGTGGTGGCCGCAGAACAGCAGGTCCAGCCCGTCGGCCAGCGTCGCCTTGACGAACGCCTGCGCGCCGCAGCGGTCGCACCGGTCCTGCCGGGTCAGCTCGGCGGCCGCGGGAGCGTCGATGGTGGCGATCGTCATGTCGAGTACCTCGTCTCGGTGCAGGGGCGGAGCGGGGGCTCCGTGTGTGCTGCTCATCCGAACCATCGGTCGAGGGCGGACCATTCCGTCAGGGTGTTCGCTCAGCGGGGAACTGCTTCACCTGGAAAGGGGCGCAGGCGCAGACCGGAATACCCGGCGCACGAGAGTGGCCCGTGACCTGCGGTGACGAGGGCCGCCCTAGGAGTCGGACCGCGACTTCGGTGTCGGGTACGGCGTCGTGCCCGCAGCGAGGCCGTCGGTGAGCTGCTCGATGCGGCGGGCGCGGGTCTCCGGGCGCACCGCGGTCTGGATGCGAGCCAGGAAGGCGAACCGGTTGCGGCCGTCCAGCGCGGCGAAGGTCTCCGTGAGGTCGCGCGCGGCCAGAGCAGCCGCGAGGTCGTCGGGAACCACCGCCGTGGACGGGCTGTCGTACGCCGCGTCCCAGCGGCCGTCCGCCTTCGCCCTCTCGACCTCGGCCAGGCCGGCGGGTCGCATCCGCCCCTCGGCGGTGAGCCGCGCGATGCGCTCGCGGTTGATCTTCGACCAGACGCTCCGCGCGCGCCGCGGGGTGAAGCGCTGGACGTACCAGTCGTCGTCGAGCCGCCGGGCGATGCCGTCGATCCAGCCGAAGCAGAGCGCCACGTCCACGGCCGTCGTCCAGTCGATCGACGGGACGCCCGTGCCCTTCTTCGCCATCCGAACCCAGACGTGCGTGGCGCTCGCGGCGTTCTCGGCGAGCCAGGCCTCGAACGCCTCGCCGGTGTCGAAGAACACCGCGTCGGTGTGGTCCATCGACATGGCGGCAGCCTAGGGCTCGGGGGTGACAGGCCAGGTCGGGCACGGTGATCGGGTGGGCCCCGTGGGGATCGAACCCACAACCCGCGGATTAAAAGTCCGCTGCTCTGCCAGTTGAGCTAGAGGCCCGGGGGATGCGCTCGTGGTCCGTGGAACCCTCGGGGCAAGCCCCGTGAGGTCGGTCCGCGTCCTCCGTGACTGGATCCCATCACGGAAGCCGGTCCGGTGGCGAGGCGGTGCCTGGGTCGGGCGCGTGTCGTGCGCCGCACACGCTCGCGTTCCTCCCCATGAGTCGACCGAACGTCAGGTGCGTGAGCCGCGGGAGCGCGCCGACCGTCGGACTGCGCGGTCCCGTCGTGACGGATCCGCGCTCGCACTCGGTCCGCGTCGGGGTCCGGGCGGTCGATGCGCTGAGGGTACGGCAGACCGTCGGGTGCGGTGCGCGGGTGAACCTCGTCAGTAGGGCGCCACGCGGCGCCCCGGCCTCCACTACGGTGCGCGGGTGAGTGAGCAGACGGGGCTCGGGCCCAGCGGTACGCCGTTCGTCCCGCCGGGCGGTCCCCGCCCGTCGGCTGACGCCGGGCAGGCGGCGGCCGGGCCCCATCCTTCCGCGACGTCTCCGTACGCCGTGCCGACTGCGGGGGACGCGTCGCCCTTCGCTCCGCCCGCACCCCACCCGACGCCGGGGACCGCGCCGTACGGCCAGTACACGCAGCCCGGCCCGTACGCCCAGCCCGGCCCGTACGCCCGGCCCGGCCCGCACACCCCGCCGGGCACGTACCCGCAGGCCGACGCGTACGGACCGGCCGTCCCGTTCGCGCAGCCTCCCGTGTACGGCGCGCCGCCTGCGTACGGTGCGCCGCAGCCCTACGGCGGGCCCCTGCCGTATGGCGTGCCCGCCTACGGTGGGCCCCCGTCGTACGGCACGCCCGGTGCCCCGGGGACCGCCTTCGGGTACGGCGTCGTCGAGCCGCCCCCGGACGGCCTGGCAATCGCGTCGCTCGTGACCAGCATCGCGGGCCTGCTGGTCCTCGGCGGGCTTCCGGGTCCCGTCGGCGTGGGCCTGGGGATCGGCGCGTTGCGCAGGATCCGGCGCCGCGGCACGCGGGGTCGCGGGATGGCGATCGCCGGTGTGGTCGTGGGAGCGGTGAGCACCCTCGTATGCATCGGCTGGGTGTGGCTCGCGGTGTGGGCGGCGTCGAGCCCTGGCGTGGTCAGCGACTTCGCCGCCGGGGACGAGCTCCCCGACTACTCGCTGCGCTCGGACCTCGTCGTCGGCGACTGTCTGCGCGAGTACCCGGGGTCGTGGGACCTCGGCACGGCCGACCCGGTGGACTGCGGCGAGGCGCACGCCCTGCAGATCGTGGCGGTCCTGCCGATGTCGGGTCCGGTCGACGCCTTGGCGGACCCGTCGGACGCGGGCTACGACCGCGGGTTCGCGGAGTGCTCGGCGATGATCGAGCGCGCAGCGCCGGGCATCCTCGACGACTGGGTCGTCTGGACGGACGTGAGCTTCCCGCACCCGGACGACTGGTCGACGGGTGCGACGACGGCGTACTGCGCGGCGGCGACGGAGTACCCGGACCTGCGGGGGTCGGTGCTCGACGGATCGGTCACGGTGCGGGACTAGTCGTCCTCTTCTGTGTGGATATCCACCCAGGGTTGTGGAGGAAACGTGAAGCAGCCCTCCTGGTGATTCTTTTTGTGCAGGCGACCGGCGTCGGAAAAGTCACGGCGCGGGCACTATTTCTCTGGGCCGCCGTTGCGCCTCTCGGGTGACGATCTCCCTGGTCATGGGCGTGTGCCGGGGCGGCTGAGGGTGTGCAGTCCGTTACCCGAACGGGATGTTTGCGTGACCGTGTCGTGCTGGTCCCGGCTCTCGCGGAGCGCCACGCTTCAGTCCTCGAACAATGGAGGAAGCGATGCGCGTTCGGTCATTGATGGGTGCCCTTTCCCCTGCGAAGACGCCTGCCCGGGCGAACGGTCGTGACACGGCGCCGACGCGCGTCGTCGCCGCGGTGGCCGTGCTCGCTGTCGTGGGCACGCTCGCTGCCTGCAGCGGCGCGGACGGCATGAGCGACGCCTCCTACGACGAGGGCATCGCCTACGACGACTCGGTCGCCCCCGAGCAGTGGCGCGACGTCCCGACGGACGACCAGGAGGAGTACGACGACTCCCCGGAGCAGACGTTCCAGGACGTGACGACGAGCCCGTTGTCGACGTTCGCGTCCGACGTCGACACCGCGTCGTACAGCAACCTGCGCCGCCAGCTGCGTCAAGGCGTCGCGCCGGAGGGCGTGCGGATCGAGGAGCTGGTCAACTACTTCGACTACGACTACCCGACCCCGGAGCCGGGCGCGGAGGACCCGTTCACGGTCACGACCCAGGTCGCCCGGTCGCCGTGGTCGCCGGACCACCAGCTCGCGATGATCGGTGTGCAGGCCACCGCCGCGACGGGCACCAGCCGCGGGAACAACATCGTCTTCCTGCTCGACGTGTCGGGCTCGATGGACGAGCCGAACAAGCTGCCGCTGCTCGCCGACTCCTTCGAGCTGCTGGTCGAGCAGCTCGACGAGGACGACACCGTCTCGATCGTGACCTACGCCGGCAGCGACCAGGTGCTCGCCGACTCCGTGCCGGGCGACCGGCGCGACGAGCTCGTGGGGATCCTGCGCGAGCTGCAGGCGGGAGGCTCGACCGGCGGCGCGCAGGGCCTGCAGACCGCGTACGAGCTCGCTGCCGAGAACTTCGTCGAGGGCGGCAACAACCGGGTCATCCTGGCGACCGACGGCGACTTCAACGTCGGCCCGTCGACCCCCGAGCAGCTCACGGACCTGATCGAGGAGCACGCGAGGTCCGGGGTCTACATCTCGGTGCTCGGCTTCGGCATGGGGAACCTCAAGGACAACACGATGGAAGCCATCGCCGACCACGGGAACGGCAACTACGCGTACATCGACACCCTCGACGAGGCGCGCAAGGTCCTGGTGGACGAGTTCGACTTGACGATGTTCGTCGTCGCCCAGGACCTCAAGGTCCAGGTCGAGTTCAACCCTGCGACCGTCGCCCAGTACCGGCTGCTGGGCTACGACAACCGGCGCCTGGAGGACGAGGAGTTCGACGACGACACCAAGGACGCCGGTGACGTCGGCGCCGGGCACGAGGTCACGGCCTTCTACGAGCTGGTCCCGGCCCGCGAGGGGGCGCAGGTCGACGACCTGGACTACCAGGACGTCGAGTCGGGGCAGTCCAGCGACTTCCTGACCGTCCACGTGCGCTACAAGCAGCCGGGCGCCGGCACGAGCACGGAGGCCGTGTTCCCGGCGAGGGCGAGCGTGTTCACCACCAGGCCGACGAGCGACTTCAGGTTCGCCTCCGCGGTCGTCGAGTTCGCCCTGGCCGTCACCGGGTCGCCGCACGCCGAGGACGCCAGCGCCACCCGGGCGCGCGAACGCGCCGAGGCCGCACTCGGCGAGGACGTCTACGGCCTGCGGTCCGAGTTCGTCGGCCTGATCGACACCTACCAGGAGATCGCCGGCTGACCGGGCGCGCCTCTCGGTCAGTGCGTCGGCAGCGTGATCGGCCGGGGCGGGAGCGTCGAGGCGTCCAGCAGCCGTCGGTCTCCGAGAGGCTCGGCCAGCTCGACCGTGAACGGGGTCGGGGGGTTGGACTGGCAGTCGTGTCCGCCGTCCCGGGGCTCGACCGTGATCACGACCTCGACGGTGCTGGCCGTCTCGCGCAGCGTCGCCAGCTCGACGCGACCGTCGGCGTCCTCGCCGCTGTTGCACGACCTCTCGGTGACCAGGAGAGCGACCGCCGTCGACCCGGGGGTCGGCGGTCCGGCCGGGTCGAGCGTCACCGTGGCGCTGCCGGCGCCGGGGGCGGACGAGGTGATCGCGCAGGTGCCGAGCGCGGAGAGCATCCAGGCCGGTGAGCTCGGGAGGTTCGGCGCGTCGACCAGGGTGATGACCATGCGTTCGTGGGTGCGGACGTCGCCCGCACCCTGGTCGACGGGCTCGGCCAGCTCACGCAGCAGCACGACCTCCGTCGGAGTCGTGGCCGCGATCGCCCACTCCGCGGGGTCGATCGGCGGCACGTTCGTCCCGGCGAGGGCGTCCCGGCCGGTGGCGTCGAGCTCGGTCGCCGGCCGGGGGTCGGTGAGGGTCTCGGCGGGGATCGACGTCCCCATGCAGTCGTAGGAGTCCGACGCCCCGCCGGTCCCGGCGCACCCGGCGAGGGTGGCGGTCACGGCGAGGACCGCGCAGGCGAGGACGCCGTGACCGGTCCTGCGTCCCGCCGTCGTCATCGAGGCCTCCTGCGGCCAAGGATGCCGGTCGGTGGCTGCGCAGGAGCCCTCGTCCAGGTCACAGCTCGATCTCGACCGGGGTCGCCGCCGTCGCCACGATCCGGCCCCACCGCTCCGAGGCGGCGACCGACCGACCTCTCCCCGTGAGGGCGGTCAGGGGATCCGCGTGATCCTGTTCTGCGGTCCCGGCCCGACGGGTCCGGCACCGACGTAGGCGGCGAGCGAGTCGACGTCGAAACCGGGCGCCGTCACGCGGTCGGTGGCGGCCGTGAGGGTGGTGAAACCGTCGCCCCCGTTCGCGAGGAAGTCGTTGGTGCTCACCCGGTAGGTCCCGGCCGGGTCGACCGGGGTGCCGTTCAGCGCCATCGCGCTGACCCGGCTCCCGAGCGCCGCGGAGGCGGTGTAGGTGTAGGTGAAGCCGTCGGACACCTGCAGGATCCTGGTGGTCGACTGCCCGGCGTAGCCCGCGAACTGCTGCTCGAGGACCTCCTTGAGCTGGGCGCCGGTGAGCGTCACGGTGACCACGAGGTTGTTGAACGGCTGCACCGTGAACACCTCGCCGTAGGTGACCTGCCCGGGCGCCTCGCCGCCGGGCGAGGCCGTGTAGATCAGGTCCGCCCGGATGCCGCCGGGGTTCATCAGGGCCAGCTGGGCGCCGGCCGACGACGTGTAGGCGACCATGCCGTCGGCGATCACGTCGCCCAGCGTGCTCTCGCCCGCGGCGTTCGCGGTCCGCGTGATGTCGGCGCTGATCGACCCGACGACCCGGTTGGCCAGCGGTGCCACCGCGGCTCGGTACTTGTCGGCGATGGCCTTGGCGGCGGGGTCGACGGTGGCGGGGTTGCGGACGAACACGCCGGGCGCGGACTGCTGCCAGGTCCCGTCCGCGTTCTTGACGCCGTTCTCGACGATCAGGTTGCGCGCGTCGGCCGCGACGATCGTCTTGGCCCGCTTGTCGAGCGTCATGGAGATGTCCGTCAGGACCGTGCCGTTGGACCCTGCGCTGGTCACGACGGTGCTGGCGCCGGACGAGTTCGGCAGTGCGCAGCTGTACGCCCGGTGCGTGTGCCCGCTGACGACCACGCCGTATGCCGGGTCCAGCTGGGACACGATGCCGGTGACGGCTCCGGAGAAGCCCGTGCAGCCGCTCGGGTCCGGGGTCGCGCCGGTCTGCTGGCCGCCCTCGTGCAGCAGCAGGACGATCGACCGGACGCCGTGGTGCCGCCGCAGCTCGCGGGCGTAGCGGTTGGCGGTCTCCGCCTCGTCGAGGAAGCTCACGCTCGTGATCCCCGCCGGGTTCACGATGCTCGGCGTCCCCTCGAGCGTCATCCCGACGAACGCCACCTTGATGCCGCCGACCTTCTCGATCGTGTACGGCGCGAGGATGGGGCGGGTGGTGGTCTTGTCGACGACGTTCGCCGCCAGGATCGGGTAGTCCGCCCCGGCGAACCCATCGCCGTCCAGGCAGCCGTCGACCGGGTGGCAGCCGCCGTTCTGCAGGCGGAGCAGCTCCGTGACGCCCTCGTCGAACTCGTGGTTCCCGACGCTCGTCACGTCGAGG
The DNA here is from genome assembly GCF_007990265.1 of Cellulomonas terrae. Classification (GTDB taxonomy): domain Bacteria; phylum Actinomycetota; class Actinomycetes; order Actinomycetales; family Cellulomonadaceae; genus Cellulomonas; species Cellulomonas terrae. The sequence continues at coordinate 4,902 of NZ_BJWH01000030.1, read as the reverse complement.
CCCAGGCTGTTCATCTCGTCGACGGTCGGCTCGTCGTGGAACGCCGCACTGACGAGCGGGCTCGCGCCGACGAGGTCCCCGGCGGCCACCGTGAAGCTGTACGGCGACTCCTGCTCCTGCTGGGCGCGCAGGGTCTTGACCGCGGTGGCGAGGTACTCGACGCCGCCCGCGGGGGTGCCGTTGACCAGGCCGCCGCTGCCCGTCGGCGGGTCGATCGCGCCGTGGAAGTCGTTGAAGGCGATGAGGTTGACGGTCACCGTCTTGGCGGGCTTGGGGGGCTTCGGGGGCTTGCCGTGCGCGTCGGCGGCGGTGGCACCGGTCAGGATCAGGGCAAGGGCGGCGACGGTGGCGGCAGCACCCTGGCGCCGGCGACGGATCTGCATGGGGGGCTCCTCGATCACGCTCGGACAACCAGCCACCCTGCCCCGTATAGCCCGTTTTGGGAAGAGAGGGTCGCGGGTGGGGCCGTCCCTAGAGGAACTCGAGGCGCGCGATGCGCTGGGCCTTCGGCAGCAGCCCCTTGTGGACCTGGTCCAGGACCCACAGGACGGGCATGAGGACCTCGACCAGGCTCGCCGACTCCTGCCAGGTCACCGTGGGTGGTCCGGACGGTGAGCGGGGGTGTCCCGGCACGGGACGCAGGGTGTGGGTGACGACGGGGGAACGCTCGCCGTCCCGCGTGAGCTCCATGCGGTCGGCGATGAGGGTGCCGGCGGGGCGCCACCGCCAGGTCCGGTCCTGCGGCCCGTCCACGCGGAACTCCCACCGGTCGCGTCCGCTGCGTTCCCGGGTGACCTCGATCGTGCCGCCCAGGACGGTCAGCGGCATGACCGTGTAGTCCCACACGAACGTGTCCTGACCGGTGCGGACACCCTCGGCCTTGCCGGACGCCACCTCGCGGGCCTCACCGTCGGGGCCGGTCACCGAGCACGCCAGGACGCGCCCGAGCCGCCAGTGGACGTCGACGTGGTGGCCGGCGACGTCCAGGGTGCACCGGTGCACGTGGGGTGCCGTCGTGCGGGTGCCCTGGAACTGCAGGTGGGTCAGGGCGTCGACGACGTCGACCGTCCCTGCCGTGCCGAGCGGCGCCCAGACGTCGGGCCCGGTCACTGCGGCTGGTTCGCCCGGGCGTCGCGCTCGTCCTGCTCGCGCTCCGCCGCCCGGCCGGCCTCCCCCCGCACGCGCGACGCCTCCTCGCGCAGGTTGCGTGCCGACGTCCGCGCGGCGGTGCGCCACTGGTCGAGCGCGCCCCGCACGTCGTCCGCGTTGGCGCACTCCCACTCCGGCGAGCGGGGCACCCCCCACGCGACGTCGACGCAGGTCTCGACGTCGTCGGCGAGCGTGTCGAGGTCCCGTGCCTTGGCGTACAGGTCCGCTGAGGTCATCGCGTCCTCCCTAGAACCAGTTCATGGGGTTGAGGTCGGACTCCTTGATGTCGTCCAGGCGGTCGCCGGCCCAGTCGGCGGCGTCGTCCGCCCGGTCGCCCACCCAGTCGGCGGCGTCGTCGACCGCGGCGGTGATGTCGTCCCAGTGCTCGACGACCTCGGCGCCCGCCCAGACCAGCCCGGTCACCGCGACGAGCCCGAGGGTCACCGGGTTGGGGGCGATGAGCGCGGCGGTCATGGAGGCGTTGAACGCGGTCTCGGCGTACTCGCCGATGACGTGCGCCTTGCCCTCCGTGCCCCCGTTCTCCCACATCTCGCCGTGCTCGTCCCAGTTGTTCACGAGACCGACGACGCCGTCGACCGTGGCCAGGCCGCTCCCGGCGACGCCGAGGACACGCAGCGCCCCGGCGCTGGAGGCCATCGTGCGCAGCCCGGACTGGTTCGCCATCGTCAGGAGGTTGCCCGCGCCGCGCCCGTAGGTGACGCCCGTGACCGTGTTCGTCCAGGGGCGACCGAACACGTTGTTGCCCCAGCCGGCGAGCCGGGTAGCGAGCTGCCCGGTGCTGGTGGTCTGCAGGATCGACGAGACCCACGTGGTGCTGGCCACGCCGGGGCGGGACGTGAGCAGCTTGGCCAGGAGGGTCGGCTTCGTCTGGCCGGCGACCTGGTACGGCTTGACCGCCTGCGAGGTCCGCTGCACCCACGCGTCGAAGTCCTCGACCGTGGACGCGGTGCGCAGCAGGAGCTTCTGCGTGAGGTTGGGGACGAAGGCGCCGGGCCGGGTGAACTGGGTCTTGCCGTTGATGTAGTTGGCGTCGGCGGCGTTGAGCGCACCGCTGAGCCAGTTCGCGAGGCCCGGGCGACCGGACGCGACCAGGGCGTTGAGCCCGGGGTCCACGATGCCGCGCTGGGCCATCCACCGGACCAGCGCGGGGCCGCCCTTGAGGATGACCTGGGAGACCGCGGCGGTGGTGCCGACGCTGGCGACGACCAGGTTCTGGACGTCGTTGTAGGCGTCGACGAGCTTCTCGGCCTGCTCGGCGTCGCTCATGCCGGTGAGCTTCTGCAGCGCCCGAGCCTGGAGCTGCTCGAACCACTCGCTGAGGTTGGCGGGGTCCTCGGTCCAGGCGTCGGCGGGGGTGTCGGCGACCTCGAGCGCGAGCGCGGCGTCCTCGATGCGCATCGACTGCCCGGCGATCTCGAGCGCCTGGTCGCCGCTCATGCGGACCCCGGCGAACGACGGGTTCGCCTGGGCCATCTGCTCCAGCACGCCGATGCGGGCCTGCAGGTCGCGTGCAGTGTCCACCGCCCACTGGTCCGCACCCCGCAGCCCGGCGAGCTCGGTGCCGGCGCCCAGGCGGTCCGCGCGGGACATCAGGTCCGGCAGGGCGTACGACAGGTCGTCCAGGGCGATGACCGTCGCCGCGAGGACGTCCTTGTCGACCTTGACGGTCACGGCGTGGGGACCCGGTCGAGCACCGCCCGCAGGTCCGCCGACGACGGCAGCAGCCCGGCGAGCAGCTTCCAGGCCTCCCCGCCGGTGACGGGCTGGAAGTGGGCGACGGTGTCGGGGGTGATGTCCTCGGCCCGCAGGGGCTCGGCCGGCTGCTCGCGGACCCAGTACCCGCCCGGCCCGCAGTCCCACAGGACCAGGCCCCGGGCGTCCGTCGCGATGTCCGGTCCCCACACCAGGGTCACCCGGGCGGTGGCCTCCAGGAACGACAGCGTCGCCATGAGCATCGTGCGGTCCTGGTCCGCGAGCTCGGCGCCGAAGAACCGCTCCAGCTGCGCGGTCGCCACGATGCGCGTGGGCTCCCACGCGTCCTCGGACAGGGCCATCGTCTGTACCACGGCGTCGATCGCCCGCAGCGGGACCGTGAACGGGGTCGCGACGCGCGGCACCTCGCGGCGGCGCAGCCCGACGAGCCGCGCCAGGATCCAGAGGATCTGCGGCAGCTCGTCCTGGCTGTAGACCGTGGCACCACCGTCGGGCCACGGGTCGGAGTACCAGACGGTCTCCTCGCGCACCGCGAGCAGCGCGTTCGTGGCACCCTGCGGGCCCGCGATCTCGACGGCGCACTCGATCATCGGCTCCGAGACGGTCCGCACCAGGTCGAGCACGAGCGGCGCGATGTCGCCGTCGGCGTCGACGATCCCGGCGTCGACGAGCGCCTGCCGGGCCTCGGCCGCGACCGGCTCGGCGTTGTGGACCAGCCGCAGGGTCTCGAACTCGTCGTCGCTCAGCGAGATCCGTCGCCGCACCACATCCAGCTGCGCCATGCTCAAGGTCTCCTCGGGGGTGTCGATGCCGGGCGAAACCTTACCGGGCGGGCACGTCCCCCACCGGGCGTCAGGGCACGTCCGCGCGGAACGGCACCAGCGCCTCGTCGAGCGCCGCGCGCAGCGCCTCCGGGGCCTTCGCCTGCACCAGCGTCGTCTGGCCGTCGCGCATCGTGAGCCCCACGACGTGCGTGCCCATGGCCTGCGCGTACGCGCCGCCGATGATCTTGCCGGAGAGGGCCTCGCCCGGCTTCGACACGCCCCACGGGTGGATGTCCGCGAGGGGCACCCGAGCCCTCCCGACGCGCAGCAGCGTGTCCGTGAGCGTGATGTTGCCGTACCGCCCGGTGCTCCACAGGGTGATCGCCGCGATGACGCCGAGCATGCCGACGATCGTGGTCGGCATCCACGGGGAGGAGGTGTCGACGAGGAAGAGGCCGAGCCACGCGACGACGCAGATCCCGAGGAGGACGAGCCACGCGCGACGGCTGGGGGAGCGTTCCTGGTACCGGATCACCCGGGCATCCTAGGACGCACGGGACGGGAGGCGAGCCCGGTCCCACCCGACCTACGGTGTCCACCATGTACCTGGAGAACCTCGTCTTCGACGCCGTCGACCCGCAGCGGGTGGGCCGGTTCTGGGAGGCGGTGGTCGGCGGAGAGCGGCTGACCGACGAGCCCGACGGCTTCGAGACGAGGCTCGCCGTCGAGGGCGGACCCGTGCTCGACCTGTGCTTCCAGCGGGTGCCCGAGCGACCGGCCGACCCGCCGCGGCTCCACCTGGACCTGCGCGGCGGGGACCGGCAGGCCGAGGAGGTCGACCGGCTGCTCGCGCTGGGTGCTCGGCTGCTCGACATCGGTCAGGGCGACGTGCCGTGGGTCGTCCTGGCCGACCCCGAGGGCAACCCCTGCTGCGTCATGGAGGACAGGTCGGTGTACACCGACACCGGACCCATCGCGGTGCTGCCGCTCGACTGCGCCGACCCCGACCGGGACGCGGGCTTCTGGTCGTGGCTGACGGGCTGGACGGACGCGCCCGGCGTCGCACCGCGCACCCTGCGTCACCCGTCTCGCCGCGGTCCGCTCCTCGACCTGTGCCCCGAGCCGGCAGGCAAGGGCCCGGAGAAGAACCGGCTGCACCTCGACATCCGGCTCGAGGCCGGGGACGACCCCGACGAGGTCGCGGCGGGCATCGCCGACCGCGGCGGCCGCGAGCTCCACCCGCAGTGGGCTCGCG
>NZ_BJWH01000029.1 GCF_007990265.1 Cellulomonas terrae | reverse complement strand
CGGGCGACCCCCCTCGCCCGCCGCACCACGCACCCGACCCCAAGGTGACCCCATGCCCGAAGACCAGCCCGTCCTGCAGGCGATCGACCTGCGCAAGCACTTCCCCGTGCGCGGCTCCCGTCCCAAGAAGTTCGTGCACGCCGTCGACGACGTGAACCTGTCGCTCCACCGGGGCACGGTGGTCGCGCTGGTGGGGGAGTCGGGCTCCGGCAAGTCCACGATCGCCCGCCTGCTCGCCCAGCTCATGCCCGTCACCGGCGGGCAGATCCTGCTGCACGGCCAGGACGCCACGGCGAAGAACCGCACGGCGTTCCACCGCTACGTGCGCCGGGTCCAGATGATCTTCCAGGACCCCTTCGGGTCGCTGAACCCCGTGCACACCGTGCGCTACACCCTCACGCGCAGCCTGAAGATCCACCGCGGGCGCCTGCGCGGCGTCGAGCTGGAGGCGGCCCTCGACGAGCTCCTGGACCGGGTCCAGCTGCGCCCGGCCGCCCGGTACATCGACAAGTTCCCCCACGAGCTGTCCGGCGGTCAGCGCCAGCGCGTCGCGATCGCCCGCGCGCTCGCGGCCGACCCCGAGGTGCTGCTCGCCGACGAGCCGATCTCGATGCTCGACGTGTCGATCCGCCTCGGCATCCTCAACCTGCTGCGCGACCTGCGGGACCGCCTGCAGCTCGCGATCCTCTACATCACGCACGACATCGCGTCGGCGCGCTACTTCGCCGACCGGACGATGGTCATGTACGCGGGCCGGATCGTCGAGACGGGCGACTCGGAGTCCGTCACGCAGGACCCCAAGCACCCGTACACGCAGCTGCTGGTGCGCTCCGCGCCGGACCCGGACGACCTGGAGTCCCGCGCCCGGGGCGCCCGCGGCGAGGCGCCGAGCCTGGTGGCCCCGCCCAGCGGGTGCCGGTTCAACCCGCGCTGCCCGTTCGCGACCGACCTGTGCCGCACCGAGGTGCCGCCGCTGATCTCCGTGGGCGAGGGCCGCGAGGCCGCCTGCTGGGGCTACTCCGACCGCCCGGACCGCCCGTCGCTGGGCTCGGTGCTCGACGCGTACGGCGAGCGGCCGGCCGTGGACGTCTCGGTGCTGGAGGTCGACCGATGAGGTTCTTCACGCGACGCATCGTGTTCTACGCGATCACCGCCTGGGCGGCGATCACCATCAACTTCTTCATCCCGAGGATCATGCCGGGCGACCCCGTGAGCGCCCTGATCGCGAAGAACCAGGGCCGGATCAGCCCCGACGCCGCCGAGGCGCTGCGGGCGCTGTTCGGCCTCGACAAGGACATGTCGCTGTGGGACCAGTACGTCGCGTACTGGCGGCTCCTGCTGCACGGCGACCTGGGCATCTCGTTCACGTACATGGCACCCGTGGCCGACGTGATCCGGCAGGCGCTGCCGTGGACGATCGGCCTGGTCGGCGTCGCGACGATCATCAGCTTCACGCTCGGCACCCTGATCGGGACCGGGATCGGGTGGCGTCGCGGGACCTGGATGGACGGGCTCCTGCCGCTGTCCACCTTCTTCTCGGCCGTGCCGTACTTCTGGCTCGCCCTGATCGCCATCTCGCTGTTCTCGGTGACGCTCGGCTGGTTCCCCGCCAGCGGCAGCTACGACCGGAGCATGGTGCCCACCCTGTCGTGGGAGTTCGTCGGGTCCGTCATCTACTACGGGTTCCTGCCGGCCATGACGATCGTCGTGTCCTCGATCGCCGGCTGGATGCTCGGGATGCGCAACATGATGGTCACCGTGTCCTCCGAGGACTACGTGACCGTCGCGCAGGCCAAGGGCCTGGCGGAGCGGACCGTGATGATGGGCTACGCCGCCCGGAACGCGATCCTGCCGCAGGTGTCCAGCTTCGCGCTGTCCCTCGGCTTCATCGTCGGCGGCACCCTCGTCATGGAGATCGTCTTCTCCTACCAGGGCATCGGCTACTACCTGTTCAGCGCGGTGAACGCGAAGGACTACCCGCTCATGCAGGGGTGCTTCCTCGTGATCACGTTCGCCGTGCTCCTCGCCAACATGGCCGCCGACGTCGCCTACGGCGTGCTCGACCCCCGCACGCGACAGGAGGGCTGACATGACCGTCGAAGCCGCGTTCCTCGAGGACCTGGAGATCAACCCGGACGCGACGACGCCCCGGACGGGCAAGCGTCGCTTCCTGTTCATGCGCAACGCGAAGGCGCTGACCGGTCTGGCGATCCTGGGGTTCTTCTTCCTCATCGCGATCATCGGGCCGTGGATCGCCCCGTACGACCCGAACGCCCGGTCGTCGGCCATCCTGCAGTCCCCGTCGTGGCAGCACCTCATGGGCACCACGCACCAGGGGCAGGACGTCATGAGCCAGCTCATCCTGGGCACCCGCAGCGTGCTGGTGGTCGGGTTCGTGGCCGGCACGGTCGCGACGGTGATCGGCGTGATCGTCGGCGTCACCGCGGGCTACATCGGCGGGGTGGGCGACGAGTCCCTCTCGGCGCTGTCCAACGTGTTCCTGGTGATCCCGCAGCTGCCGCTCATCATCATCATCGCGGGGCAGCTGCCGTCGGCGGGCGGGCTGACCGTCGCCCTCGTGATCGCCGCGACCGGCTGGGCGTGGGGTGCCCGCGTCCTGCGGGCGCAGACCCTCTCGCTGCGGAAACGGGACTTCGTCGAGGCCGCGCGCGCCAACGGCGAGAGCACGTGGCGGATCATCTCCGCGGAGATCCTGCCCAACCTCACGGCCATCATTGCCGCGGGCTTCGTCGGCACCGTCGGGTTCGCGGTCCTGTCCCAGATCACGCTCTCGTTCGTCGGCATCACGCCCACCAACGAGTGGAACTGGGGGACCGTCCTGTACTGGGCGCAGGCGCAGCTCGCCCTGCAGCGCGGCGCGTGGTGGTGGTTCGTCCCCGCCGGTCTGCTCATCGCGCTGCTCGGCATGGCCCTCACGCTCATCAACTTCGGCATCGACGAGTTCGTCAACCCGCGCCTGCGGTCCGTCGGCCTCAACGCCCGGTCGATGCGCAGGCGCAAGATCCGTCCCCGCATCGGCTTCACGCCGGTCGTCCACGAGGCCAAGGAGGACCGCGCATGACCGCCGAGACCGCCCAGCGCGCGTTCCGGGCGAACGCCGCCGCGACCGACCCGGTGCTCCAGATCAAGAACCTGTCGGTCGACTACGGGTACGACGAGGACCCGACGCACGTGCTGCGCCAGGTCTCGCTGACCCTCAACCGCGGCGAGGTGCTCGGCCTGGCCGGGGAGTCCGGCTGCGGCAAGTCGACGCTCGCGTACGCGGCGACCCGGCTGCTCCCCCCGCCCGGTCTCATCACCGGCGGCGAGGTCGTCTTCACCGACCGCGACGGGCAGAGCACCGACATCCTCACGCTCAGCGACGCCGACCTGCGGGCCACCCGCTGGCAGGACCTCGCGATCGTGTTCCAGGGCGCGATGAACTCCCTCAACCCGGTGTACCGGATCGGCCGGCAGATCGCCGACGCCATCCGCGCGCACCTGCCGGGGGTCACCAAGAAGGAGGCCCTGGAGCGGGCCGCGGGCATGCTCGAGCTCGTCGGGATCTCCGCGGACCGGCTGCGCGACTACCCGCACCAGCTCTCGGGCGGCATGCGGCAGCGCGTGATGATCGCGATGGCGCTCGCGCTCGACCCGCAGGTCCTGATCATGGACGAGCCGACGACGGCCCTCGACGTGGTCATGCAGCGGCAGATCGTCGAGCAGATCGCGGAGCTGCGCGACCGCCTCGGCTTCTCGGTCATCTTCATCACGCACGACGTGTCCCTGCTGATCGAGATCGCCGACCGCATCGCGATCATGTACGCCGGCGAGATCGTCGAGGACGCCTCCGCGCAGGACATGTACCGCCGCCCGCGGCACCCGTACTCCGACGCGCTCCTGCACTCGTTCCCGCCCCTGCGCGGTCCGCGCCGCGAGCTCACCGGCATCCCCGGCTCACCCCCGGACATGTCCAACCTGCCCACCGGCTGCCCGTACCGGGACCGCTGCGCGTTCGCGTTCGACGCGTGCGCCGCGATCACCCCGGAGCTCGTCGCGCCCGCCGTCGAGGGTGACGACCCGCGCCGGTCGGTCGCGTGCCTGCGCCACGACCCCGCGACCGTCGCCGCCGGCGGCTTCGAGCCGCAGCCGGTGCCCGTGGAGCTCTCGGTCCGTTGAACCCCGCCCTGCCCCTGGCTCCCTCTCCACAGGGCTGCTAGCCGGGGGCGGGGCGGCCCTTCGGTCGTGCCCGCACGTGCACCCGAGCGCCCTGGGCGCCGAAGATGCTGAGCAGCTCGACGGGCTCGGCGGTCTCGTTGCCGAACCAGTGGGGGACGCGGGTGTCGAACTCGGCGGCCTCGCCCGGCGGGAGCACCAGGTCGTGCTCGCCCAGCACCAGGCGCAGGTGGCCGTCGATGACGTAGAGCCACTCGTAGCCCTCGTGCGAGTTCGTCTCCGGGGAGGGGTGCGGGCCACCGGGCGGCAGGACGAGCTTGTAGACGATCAGCCCGCCGCTGCGGCGGGACAGCGGGATGACCGTCATGCCGTGCTCGATCACGGGGCGCGGGTGGATGCGGGGGTCACCGGTGGCGGGGGCGCCGACGAGCTCGTCCAGCGGGACCCGGTACAGCGCGGCCAGCGGGACCAGGAGCTCCAGCTGCGGGCGACGGGTGCCGGACTCCAGCCGCGACAGGGTGCTGACGGAGATGCCCGTCGCGTCGGACGCCTGGGCCAGCGTGAGGTCGCGCTGCTGCCGGACAGCCCGGAGCCGGGGACCGACGGTCTTCATCAGGTGCTCGACGTCGTCCATGCCCTCCAGTTTGCCACTTCGGCAACGATGCTTGCCGCCCGACGTCGCGCCGCCGGATGCTTGCCGCATGAGAGACGTGGTGGTCATCGGTGGTGGTGCTGCGGGACTGAGCGGGGCGGTGACGCTCGCGCGGGCGCGCCGGTCGGTCCTCGTGATCGACGACGGGTCGCCGCGGAACGCCCCCGCCGACGGGGTGCACGGGATCCTCGGGCAGGAGGGCGTGTCCCCGCTGGAGCTGCTGGTGCGCGGCCGGGCGGAGCTCGCGGGCTACGGGGGGTCGCTGCGGACCGGCCGGGTGGTGGCCGCCGAGCGTGCCGACGACGGGTTCGTCGTGACCCTGGACGACGGGACGACCGAGCGCGCGCGTCGGCTGCTCGTGGCCACGGGCCTCGTCGACGACCTTCCGGACCTCCCCGGACTGAGGGAGCGCTGGGGCCACGACGTCCTGCACTGCCCGTACTGCCACGGCTGGGAGGTGCGCGACCAGCCGATCGGGGTGCTCGCCACGTCCGAGCGCGCCGTGCACCAGGCGCTGCTGTTCCGGCAGTGGTCCGACGACGTGGTCCTGCTCCAGCACACCGCCCCGGAGCCGACGCCGGAGCAGGCCGAGCAGCTGGCCGCGCGCGGGATCCGGGTGGTGCCCGGGGTGGTCACGGAGGTGCTCTCGACCAGCGGTCGGCTCACCGGCGTGCGGCTGGAGTCCGGCGAGGTGGTGGAACGGTCCGCCCTGACCGTCATGCCGCGGTTCGTCGCGCGTCTCGACGGGCTCACCGGCCTCGGCCTGACCGCCGTCCCGCACGAGATGGGCGTCGGGGAGCACGCCGCCTCGGACCTCATGGGCGCGTCGTCGGTGCCCGGGGTCTGGGTGGCCGGCAACGCGACCGACCTCATGGCGCAGGTCACGGGCGCGATGGCGGCCGGCACGCGCGCGGCGGCTGCCCTGAACATGGACCTGATCGCCGAGGACACCACCCGTGCCGTCGCCGACCTCCACAGGTGAGGAGACGGTCACGTCCAGGGTGTCCACAGACCCGGCCGGTGGAGTGGGCGTCGAGCACGTGGACGACCGCGTGACCGACAGAGCCGGGAGGCCCGCCATGACCACGGTGACCACAGACGTACCGGACGCACCCGCGTGGATCACGGCCAGCGTGCGGCCCGCGGGGTCGTTCGGGCGTGCCGACGTCGGCCGGCTCCGCGACCTGCTGGGGGTCCTGTCGGCGTCGGCGTCGCTCGTCGTCCTGGACCTCGCCGCCACGAGCCTGCGCAGCGGGCACGCCGCCGAGGCGATCGACGAGGCCGGGTGGGAGCTGGAGCGGCGCGGCGGCTGCCTCCTGTGCATCAACGCGGACGACGACGCTCGCGCGCGCCTCGTCGGCTGCCGTCACGCCGTCGTGGTCGCGCCGGGGGAGCCCGCACCGGTGCCGTGATCCCGCGCGCCACCGCGCCGACACCGGCGCCGGGGGGCCGTCCCATCCGCGCGTCGGAACGGGCCCGGTGCACCGCCGCGGGTGACCTACCGTTGTCCGGTGAGCGACGCCCCCACCCTCCCCGCACCTGTGCGGCGGCCACCCGACGCCGGGGACCGCCGCGGTGTCGTGGTCGCGGTGGCGCTCGGCATCGCCGCGCTCTCCTTCGTCGGCGTCTACCTGCTGTGGCGGGTGTTCGTGGACACGCTCGCGGGTCAGCAGGTGGAGAACGCGGCGTTCCAGGGCGCCCTGTACGGCCAGACGCAGCTGTGGCGGGTCGCCGAGCGCGTGCTCGACGTGGTGTCGGTCGGGTTCATCGCCCTCGTGCTCATCGCCGCGATGCTCATCGCCGTGCTCCGTCGCCGGTGGTCGCTCGCCGTCCAGGTGGCGGTGCTCATGATCGGTGCCAACGTCACGACGCGCGTGCTGAAGACCTGGGTGCTCTACCGGCCGGAGCTCGGCGTGGAGGCGAGCTACGGCAACACGCTGCCCAGCGGTCACACCACCGCGGCGGCCTCCGTCTCGGCTGCGCTGCTCCTCGTGGTGCCACCCCGCATCCGTCCGTGGGCGGCGGTGCTCGGCGCGGGCTACACGACGGCCACCGGGATCTCGACCCTGATCGGCCAGTGGCACCGGCCGTCGGACGTCGTCGCGGCCGTCCTGGTGGTGCTGGCGTGGACCGCGATCGCGTGCGCCCTGGTGGCGCTGACCCCGGCGCGCGCGTCGACGGCGACCGGTGCCCTCCGGCTGACGGCCGACCGTCCGCCGACCCCGGCGACCATGCGCGGCGTCGTCGCCGGGCTCGTGATCCTCGGGGTCGCGGCCGGTGCCTCGGCCGCCGTCGCGCTCTCGCACACGTGGCAGAACCTGGACGATCTGGACGCTCGCGCCGAGGAGGTCACGGCCTACCTCGGCGGTGCCGCGGGGGTGCTGATGGCGTCCTGTCTGGCGTTCGCGATCATGCTGCTGCTGCGTCAGGCCGCGGCATCGCGATTGCCGCGGGGTTGACCGCACGCCGTAGAGTCCCCAACGTCGCACGGGTCGTCCGGCCCGCCGAAGTCCGAGAAGGGCCTGACTGATGTCTGCAGGGCGCAAGCTCGTGATCGTGGAGTCGCCCGCCAAGGCGCGCACGATCGCCGGGTACCTCGGCGAGGGGTACGACGTCGAGGCGAGCGTCGGGCACATCCGTGACCTCCCGCAGCCCTCCGAGCTACCCGCGGACATGAAGAAGGGCCCCTTCGGCAAGTTCGCCGTGGACGTCGACAACGGCTTCGCCCCGTACTACGTGGTGGACGCCGACAAGAAGAAGAAGGTCAGCGAGCTCAAGAAGCTCCTGAAGGAGTCGGACGAGCTCTTCCTGGCCACCGACGAGGACCGCGAGGGCGAGGCCATCGCCTGGCACCTGCTGCAGGAGCTCAAGCCCAAGGTCCCCGTCAAGCGCATGGTGTTCCACGAGATCACCCCCGAGGCCATCCAGCGCGCGCTGGCCAACACGCGCGAGCTCGACGACCGGCTGGTCGACGCCCAGGAGACGCGGCGCATCCTCGACCGGCTGTACGGGTACGAGGTCAGCCCCGTGCTGTGGCGCAAGGTCCGGCAGGGCCTGTCCGCCGGGCGCGTGCAGTCCGTCGCGACGCGGCTCGTGGTCGAGCGCGAGCGGGAGCGCATGGCGTTCGTCGCCGCCGACTACTGGGACGTCACCGGCACGTTCGCCGTCGCCGACGACGCGGAGCCCACGTTCAGCGCACGCCTGACGTCAGTCGACGGCCGCCGCGTCGCCACCGGCCGCGACTTCCTCGACACCGGTCAGCTGCGCGCCGCCGACGTCGCCCACCTCGACGAGGCCCGGGCTACGTCCCTGGTCACCGGGCTGGCCGACGCGTCGTTCACCGTCGCCTCGCTCGAGACCAAGCCGTACACCCGCAAGCCCGCGGCACCGTTCACCACGTCGACCCTCCAGCAGGAGGCGTCGCGCAAGCTGCGGATGGCGTCCCGGCAGACCATGCGCACCGCGCAGGGGCTGTACGAGAACGGCTACATCACCTACATGCGTACGGACTCCTCGTCGCTGAGCTCGCAGGCGATCGACGCCGCACGCCGGCAGGCCTCGGAGCTGTACGGCGCCGAGTACATCCCCGACGCTCCCCGCGTGTACGCCAGCAAGGCCAAGGGTGCCCAGGAGGCCCACGAGGCCATCCGGCCCGCCGGTGACCACTTCCGGACCCCCGCACAGGTGGCCAAGGAGCTGTCGGGCGACCAGTTCCGCCTGTACGAGCTGATCTGGAAGCGCACGGTCGCGTCGCAGATGGCCGACGCCCACGGGCAGACCGCGTCGGTCCGCCTCGGCGCCACCGCCGCCGACGGCACCGACGTCCTGTTCTCCGCGTCCGGCACGGTCATCACGTTCCGCGGGTTCCTCGCCGCGTACGAGGAGGGTCGCGACGTGTCGCGGTACGACTCGTCCGAGGAGGCCCCGGCCGAGAAGGACGACGCGCGCCTGCCGAAGATGGCCGAGGGCGACCCGCTGTCCGCGTCCGACCTCACCGCCGACGGCCACCGCACGTCCCCGCCGCCGCGCTACACGGAGGCCTCGCTGGTCAAGGCGCTCGAGGAGCGCGGGATCGGCCGGCCGTCGACGTACGCCGCCACGATCTCCGTGATCCAGGACCGCGGCTACGTCACCGGTCGCGGGCAGGCGCTCGTGCCGTCGTGGCTCGCGTTCGCGGTGACCCGGCTGCTGGAGGAGAACTTCGACTGGTTGGTCGACTACGACTTCACCGCCGAGATGGAGGAGGACCTCGACGCGATCGCGGCGGGGGACAAGGACCGGGTGGCGTGGCTGTCCCGGTTCTACTTCGGCGACGGGTCGGGCAACGAGGAGGGCGAGGGCCTGCGGGACCTCGTCGCGAACCTCGGTGACATCGACGCCCGCGAGGTCAACTCGATCCCGATCGGCGAGGGCATCGTGCTGCGCGTCGGCCGGTACGGCCCGTACCTGGAGGACTCGAACGCCGAGCCCGCCGAGGACGGCACCACCCGACGCACGTCGGTCCCCGAGGAGCTGGCCCCCGACGAGCTGACCGTCGCCAAGGCACGCGAGCTCCTGGAGACGCAGCCCGAGGGCGACCAGGTGCTCGGCACCGACCCCGTCGCCGGGACGCCCATCGTGGCGCGCAACGGCCGCTACGGCCCGTACGTCACCGAGATCCTGCCCGAGCCGGAGATCGACACGTCCCTGTCGGCCGCCGCCCAGAAGCGCGCGCTCGCCGCCGCCCCCAAGCCGCGCACCGCGTCGCTGTTCAAGTCCATGTCGCTCCAGTCGGTCACCCTCGACGACGCGCTCATGCTCCTGTCGCTGCCCCGCGTCGTCGGCGTCGACCCCGAGTCCGGCACCGAGATCACCGCGCAGAACGGCCGCTACGGCCCGTACCTGAAGAAGGGCACGGACTCGCGGACGCTCGCGTCGGAGGAGGCCCTCTTCACGACGACGCTGGAGGAGGCGCTGGCCATCTACGCGCAGCCCAAGCGCGGTCGCGGCGCCACCGCCGCACCCCCGCTGCGCGAGCTCGGTGACGACCCGACGTCGGAGAAGCCGATCACCGTCAAGGACGGCCGCTTCGGCGCCTACGTCACCGACGGCGTCACCAACCGGACCCTCCCGCGGGACCTCACGCCCGAGACCATCACGCGCGAGCAGGCCATCGAGCTCCTGGCCGAGAAGCGTGCGTCGGCCCCCGCGAAGAAGAAGGCCCCCGCGCGACGCGCCCCGGCGAAGAGCAAGGCCGCCGCGAAGAAGTAGGGACTCCCTCTAGACGTCGCGGCCGAACAACCGCTCCGCGCTGAGGGCCGGGTCGGGTACCCCGCCAGCCAACTAGGCAGCCGCGCCACGGGTCAAACCGCCTCGACACCCCGCGAGCGCGGCACTTTTCGACGAGAGCGGCAGTCGGGACTGCCGCTCTCGTCGCAGACTGCCGCGCTCGTGCGAGCCGGCGCCGGGGCGGACCCGGGGCGGACCGGGGGCGCGTCGCGCGCTAGGTTGTCGACCATGGCTGACCGCGCTGAAGACCCCCGTTCCGCACCGCCGATCCGCTGGGGCATCCTCGGCGCCGGAAACATCGCCGCGACGTTCGCGTCGGCCGTCAACGCGCACACCCGCGCGCAGCTGGTCGCCGTCGGCTCGCGCAACCGGGACCGCGCGGAGCGGTTCGCGACCGCCCACCACATCCCGACCACGCACGTGGGCTACCGCGAGCTCGTCGAGGACCCGCAGGTCGACGCCGTCTACATCGCGACCCCGCACTCCGAGCACAAGGAGCAGGCGCTCCTGGCCATCCGCGCCGGCAAGCACGTGCTCGTCGAGAAGGCGTTCACGCGCAACGCCGGCGAGGCCGAGGAGGTGTTCGCCGCCGCGCGCACCGCCGGGGTGTTCGTCATGGAGGCGATGTGGACGCGGTTCCTGCCGCACGTCTACGCGCTGCACCAGGTGATCGACGCCGGGGAGATCGGCGAGATCATCAACCTGTCCGCCGACCACGGCCAGGCGTTCACCTACGACCCGAAGAGCCGCCTGTTCGACCCCGCGCTGGCCGGTGGCGCGCTGCTCGACCTCGGGGTGTACCCGGTGTCGTTCGCGCACGACTTCCTCGGCGTCCCGGACGCGGTGCAGGCCGTCGGCCAGCTCACGCCGACCGGTGTCGACGGGCAGATCTCGATCGTCCTGTCCTACGGCGACCGCACGCAGGCCACCCTCTCGACCACCCTGTGGGCCAAGACGCCGACGATCGCGACGATCTCCGGCACCGAGGGCAACATCTGGGTCAAGGGCAGCTTCTACGCGCCGACGTCGTTCCGGGTGCAGCGTCTCGACGGCCGCGTGTGGGACTTCGACCAGCCCGGCACGAAGGGCCTGCAGTACGAGGCCGCGGAGGTCGCGCGCCAGGTGGCCGCCGGTCAGACGCAGAGCCCTCGCCTGACGTGGGACAACACCCTCGAGGTGCTGCGGACGATGGACACGATCCGCTCGCTCGTCGGCGTCACCTACCCGGGGGAGTGACGTCGGACCCGGCGGCTACCCTGACGCACGTGACCAGCCACCCCCCGGGCCTCTTCCTCTCGTTCGAAGGGGGCGACGGCGCCGGCAAGTCGACGCAGGCCCGTCTCTTGGGCGAGTGGCTGACCGGGCTGGGCCGTGAGGTCGTGCTGACGCGGGAGCCGGGCGGCACCGAGCTCGGCCTCCTGCTGCGCGACGCCGTCCTGCACGGCGAGCACGTGGACGCCCGCACCGAGGCGCTGCTGTACGCGACCGACCGCGCGCACCACGTGGCCTCGCTCGTCCGACCGGCCCTGGCACGCGGCGCGGTGGTCGTCACCGACCGCTACCTCGACTCGTCGGTGGCCTACCAGGGCAGCGGGCGGGACCTGGGGGCCGACGAGGTCGAGCGCCTCTCCCTGTGGGCGGTCGACGGGCTGCTCCCGGCGCTCACCGTCCTGCTCGACCTCGACCCGGTCGCGGGCAAGGCGCGGCTCACGGGGGACCCGGACCGCCTGGAGCGTGCGGGCGACGAGTTCCACCGGCGCACGCGCGAGGCGTTCCTCGGGCGTGCGGAGGCGGAGCCGGGGCGGTGGCTCGTGCTCGACGCGACACGACCGGTCGACGAGCTGGCCGCGGCCGTGCGGGCCCGTGTCGCCGCGCTGCTCGGGGTGCCGGCATGACGAGCGTCTGGGACGACGTCGTCGGCCAGGAGCCCGCCGTCGAGGTGCTGCGGCACGCGATCGAGGACCCGGCCGCGATGACCCACGCCTGGCTGCTCACCGGTCCGCCCGGCTCCGGACGGTCCAACGCGGCTCGGGCGTTCGCCGCAGCGCTGCAGTGCGCGACCGGCGGCTGCGGCACCTGCCACGACTGCACGACCACCCTGCGCGGGCTGCACCCGGACGTCACGGTCGTCGCCACCGAGGGCGTGTTCATCCGCGCCGAGACGGCTCGCCCGCTGGTCGAGCTCGCGCAGCGGTCCCCGTCGCAGGGCCGGCACCGCGTCATCATCATCGAGGACGCCGACCGCCTGAACGACACGAGCGGCAACTCCCTCCTCAAGGCCATCGAGGAGCCCGCGGGGCGCACGGTCTGGATCCTGTGCGCACCCAGCCCGCAGGACGTCCTGGTCACCATCCGCTCCCGCAGCCGCTCCGTGGCGCTGCGCGTACCGCCCGTCGACGCGGTCGCCGCCCTGCTGGTGTCGCGGGACGGCATCGACCCCGCGGTCGCGGCCGTCGCGGCCCGTGCGGCGCAGAGCCACGTCGGGATCGCCCGCCGGCTGGCCCGGGACCCGGAGGCGCGCGCCCGGCGGTCCGCGGTGCTGGGCATCGCGGCGAAGATCCGAGGCGTCGGCGACGCGGTGCTGGCGGCCGGCGAGCTCGTCGAGACGGCGCAGGCCGACGCCAAGGCCGCGACCGAGCAGCGGGACGCGCAGGAGAAGGCGGAGCTGCTCCGGTCCATGGGTGCCGAGGGTGCCGCGACCCTGCCGCCGGCGCTGCGCACCCAGGTCCGCCAGCTCGAGGAGGACCAGAAGCGCCGGGCCACCCGGGCGCAGCGCGACGTCCTCGACCGCGCGATGGTCGACCTGCTGTCCCTCTACCGGGACGTGCTCGTCGTGCAGCTCGGTGCCGGCGTCGAGCTGGTCAACGTGGAGCACGAGCAGTCGGTGCGCACCCTCGCCGGGTCGAGCACCGCCGAGCAGACCCTGCGCCGGATGGACGCCGTCGGTCAGGCCCGCACCCGCCTGGCGGGGAACGTCGCGCCGCTGCTGGCGGTCGAGGCGATGGCGGTGGCCCTGCGCCCGCAGGGCTGAGCCTGTGCAGATCGGGTGACGGTCCGGCGCAACCGGCGGACGCGGGGCCGGCCGCTCAGCGTCGACGGTTACCGTGTGCGCATGCCGCTCTCCGCCCGCCTCGTCGCGCCCACGAGCGCCGGACGCGATCCGCGGTACCGCCTCGGCGTCGCTCTCGCCGCCGCCGTCCTGGTCCTTCTGGTGCTGCTCGCCGGGTGCGTGGCGCCCAAGAACCAGGCGGCCGGACCGGCCCCTGGCACGACCCCCGACGCGCCGACCGCGGAGGCGACGGGCGACCTCGCGCGCTACTACGACCAGCAGCTCGAGTGGACCACGTGCGCGGAGGGCGAGTGCGCCACCGCGCAGGTGCCGCTGGACTACGCCGACCCCGCAGGACCGTCGATCGGGATCGCGCTCGCCCGCGCCCGCGCGACCGGCGGCGAGCCGATCGGCTCCCTGCTGCTCAACCGCGGCGGCCCCGGGGCGTCCGGCGTCGACTTCGTCAGCCAGGTCGCGGGGATGGTGAGCGGCGACATCACCCGGCAGTTCGACCTCGTCGGCTTCGACCCGCGCGGTGTGCAGCGGTCGAGCCCCGTCGAGTGCGTCGACGGGCCCGGTCTGGACGCGGTGCTCGCCTACGACCCCGACTACTCCACCGATGCCGGGATCCAGGAGGTCATCGACCTGTACGGCGACCTCGGTGCTGCGTGCGCGCAGAACACGGGTGCGCCGCTGGCACACGTCGACACGATCAGCGCAGCCCGCGACCTCGACGTCCTGCGCGCCGCGCTCGGCGACGACACGCTCACCTACCTGGGCTTCTCCTACGGCACCGCGCTCGGCGCCACCTACGCCTCGCTCTTCCCGGCGAAGGTCGGCCGGCTCGTGCTCGACGGCGCCCTCCCGCCCGACCTGACCTCCGCCGAGCTGGCGGAGGGCCAGGCCGTCGGCTTCGAGAACGCCCTGCGTGCGTACATCGCCGACTGCCAGGCCGGCAACAGGTGCCCCCTCGACGGGTCGGTGGACGACGGGCTCGCGCAGATCAGCACCCTGTTCGAGCGGGCGGAGGCCAACCCGCTGCCCACGCAGACGGATCGCGTCCTGACCAGGTCGCTCGCGTTCTACGGGATCGCGCTCCCGCTGTACGCGCAGTCGTACTGGCCGTTCCTGACGCAGGCACTGACCGCCGCGATCGACCAGAACGACGGCACGATCCTGCTCGAGCTGGCCGACCAGTACTCGGACCGCCAGCCCGACGGGACCTTCAGCACCAACTCGATCGTCGCGTTCTACGCGATCAACTGCCTCGACGGACGCGACTCCGCAGACTTCGACGTGATGCGTGCGGAGGCCGCGCAGATCGAGGCTGCCGCCCCCACCGTCGGCTACTTCTTCGGCTACGGCGGCACCGTGTGCGCGCAGTGGCCGGTCCCCGAGGTCGGCGGCCTCGACTCCTACGCCGCCGAGGGTGCCGCGCCGATCCTCGTCGTCGGCACGACGAACGACCCCGCCACGCCCTACCGGTGGGCCGAGCAGCTCGCGGAGCTCCTCTCGTCAGCCACCCTCCTGACCTACGAGGGCGAGGGGCACACCGCCTACGGTTCCTCGAACGACTGCATCGCCGACACCGTCGACGCCTACCTGCTCACCGGGGCCGTCCCCGCGGAGGGCACCCGCTGCTGAGCGCCCTCCCGGTTGCCGCGCGCCCCCCGCCGGGTGACGGTGGCCCGATGACGGCACTGTTCCGCGACGACACCCGCACCCGACGACCCGCTGCCGCGCTGGTGGCGCGGTCGGCACTGCTCGGCTGGGCCGCGGGCGCCCGCGCGTCCCTCGGGCCGGCCGCTCCGACGATCACCGGCGCCCACCGCCCGGTCGTGCGTGCGGTCGCGGCGCTGGGGGTCGTCGGAGAGCTGATCGGGGACAAGCTCCCGAACGCACCGAGCCGCCTGGACCACGGCGGCGCCCTGGTCCGCGCGACGGCGGGCGCGATCGGCGCGAGCATGCTCGCGGCGCGCGGTCGTGCCCACCCGGTCGTGCCCGCGCTCGCCGGTGCGGTCGGCGGGCTCGCCGGCGCCTTCGGGGGAGCGGCGTGGCGGGCGTGGGCGGCCGGTCGGCTCCCCGACTGGCAGGCCGCGGTCGCCGAGGACGTCGTCGCGCTCACCGCCGCCGCCGTCGCCTGCGGCGCTCGCTTTGGAGCGCCGGGGGTCGGCCAGGTACAGTAAGCGGGCTCGCCGGGGTCCACGGGTCCCGACGACGCCGCCTTAGCTCAGTCGGCAGAGCGTCTCACTCGTAATGAGAAGGTCAAGAGTTCGATTCTCTTAGGCGGCTCCACCCGAAACCCTCGTCTGACCAGGCCGAACAGCCCGGGACGGCGGGGGTTTCGTGCTTGCCGTTCGTCCGCTGCGGCATGACGCACCCCACAGGCAAGCAGCGGTGCTCCGCGGGCCATGAAGGCGACGCCCGCCGCCGGTCTCCGACCGGTCGAGCGTCCGCAGCACGGGCGACCGATGCAGCTTCGCCCCCTGCGACGTCCTCAGAAAAGGTCTCCCGGACCGGGATGCTGCGGGTCCGGGGGAGCTCGGGCACGAGCTCGGTGTCCGGTGCGCACGGACTCGTTGACCGATGCTCGGCGAAGCAGTGTCGTACTGTCCGTTCGTGTCGGACATCGCGGGCCGGAGGCGGCCACGACCTGCAGGG
This sequence comes from Cellulomonas terrae, assembly GCF_007990265.1. Lineage (GTDB taxonomy): Bacteria > Actinomycetota > Actinomycetes > Actinomycetales > Cellulomonadaceae > Cellulomonas > Cellulomonas terrae. Next base: position 27,629 of record NZ_BJWH01000029.1, on the reverse strand, counting down.
ACGGACCGCTGCCCGATGTGCCGCGGCTCCGGCAGAGTCCACGGCGTGGTCAAGACGACCGGCATCGGGACGGGGCAGGGCAGCGGACCCGGGTGGTGCCCAGAGTGCGACGGCCAGGGCTGGATCGTTCGGAACGACCCGCACGGGCTGACGGTGGACGACGACGACACCTAGGGCGTGTCTTCTGAGTGCTGCCCGTGGGAACAGACCCTCCCGTTGCTGCCGAGCAGCAATGGGCGGCAGGGTCGCCCGTTCCGTGATCACTGCCAGTCGGTTCAGCTCCCGCGCCGAGGTTTGCTGCGCTCGTCTGGATCTGCCGCGTCTACGCCTCGTCGATGTCACCTTGGTAGCCGTGCTCTTTCGCGACAGCAAGCAGGTCGGCCTGCCGCCGACTCTCGTCGCGTCGTTCCTGAGGTCAGCGCGCGGCCGCGATCGAGCCCCGCACCAGGAACGGCATGTCGAGCCGGTGGACCGTGCCCGGCGGGGCGCCGACGGGGCCACCGGACTGACCCGCGTGCACGAGCTCGAGCAACAGCTCGACCGACCGCCGACCGAGGGCCTCGTGCGGGATGGCGAACGTCGACAGCCCGGGCTCCAGCCACTCGGCGAGCGGGGCGTCGTCGAACGACACGATCGAGACGTCGTCAGGCACGCGCAGGCCCGCCTCCTGCAGCACCTGGTACGCGCCGAACGCCAGCCGGTCGTTGAAGCAGAGCAGGGCGCCCGGGGCCGGGAACGCGGTCAGCAGGTCGGCGACGGCGCGGCGTCCGTTCTCGGGAAGCCAGTCCCGTATGACGTGGCCGCTGGCCGGTTCGAGCCCTTCCTCGGCGAGGGCGTCGCGGATGCCGGACAGCCGCTCTCGGCCGGCGACCGTGCCGGCCGACACCGCGTGGGCCTCGGGGCCGGCGCCCACGAGGTGGATCTGCCGGTGACCCGCGTCGAGCAGCGCGCGCGCGGCGGCTCGGCCGGCCGCGTACTCGTCCGGGACGACGGCGGGGACGGTGGTGGGTTCCAGGGGGAGGGTGTTGAGCAGGACCGCGGCGACGTCCTCGAGGGCAGGGGGGAGCGGCCGGAGGCGGGTGAACATCGACGCCAGGATGATCCCGTCGACCTGACGGTCAAGCATCGCGTCGAGCAGCTGCTGCTCGCTGGCGGCGTCACCTTCGGTCTCACCGATGAACAGCATGTAGCCGTGCTCCCGCGCTGCCTCGAGCGCGCCCTTGATCAGGTCGCCGGCCAGCTGGGACGTGGCGACGGTGTCCGAGACGAAGCCGAGCGTGCGCGTGGTGCCCTTGCTCAGGCCGATGGACACGATGTTGGGCCGGTAGCCCATCTCGTCCGAGACGGCGTGCACCCGCTGCTGGACGGCGTCCGAGATGCGCAGCTCGTTGCCCCGACCGGAGAGCACGAGGGAGACCGTCGTCGGCGACACGCCAGCGGCGAGCGCGACGTCGGCCATGGTCACGCGCTTGCGGCCCACGTCAGCCCTCCCGTCGCTCGGATCCTAACCAGGCCTGAGGAGGCTCAGCCGGGTCGCGACCGCCCTCGTCAGGTCACGAGTGGGTCTCGGTGCTTGACACTGCGTTGTCGCCTGCCGAGACTAGCGCTTGCTAAGCCGGATTAGCAGTGCCGGCGTGCCGGGCAACGGGGCCCGACCGGAACCCCGCTCGACGAAGGGAGACATCGGTGTCTCGACCGGGTGGATGGACTCGACGCAGGGCCGTCACGGTGGCGTTGGTGATCGGCGGCCTCGCGACCGCATCGGCATGCAGCGCACCAGGCAGCGGCAGCACCACGCCGACGCAGGGATCGACAGGATCGGCGGCGGCGGGTGAGGCACCGACCTGCGGTGAGGACCCCGTGACGCTGGAGGCGTACATCGAGACGGGGTTCCCGCTCCCGAAGGCGCTCATGGACGAGTTCACGGCGCAGTACCCCAACGTCACGTTCAACGTCCGCGAGGACCAGTTCGCGGTGATCACCCAGAACGCCCCGCGCGTGCTGGCGGACGACCCGCCGGACCTCATGCGCCTGCCGCAGGTGTCGGAGCTGGCCGAGGACGGTCTGCTGCTGAACCTCGACGGGTACGCCGAGGCCTTCGGCTGGGACCAGTGGCCGGCCACGCAGCTCGAGCAGATGCGGGTGGACGACGAGGGTCGGCGCGGCAGTGGTCCGCTGTACGCGATGGGCCTGAACTCGTCGATGACGGGCGTCTTCTACAACAAGCAGCAGGCGGCGCAGATCGGCATGACCGAGGCGCCCGCCACGCTCGAGGAGTTCGACTCCTACCTGCAGGCCGCCAAGGACGCAGGCCTGGTCCCGATCGCGCAGTTCAACGGTGGCGCGACCGGTGGGCTCGCGTTCCCGCTGCAGAACCTCATGACCTCCTACGGGGAGGCGACGCCGATCAACGACTGGATCTTCCAGAAGGACGGCGCCACGATCGACACCGACACCAACCTCCAGGCCGCGCAGCACCTGGAGAAGTGGATCGACGCCGGCTACTTCGCCGAGGACATCAACTCGATGGACTACTCGATGATGATGAGCCGGTTCATCGGCGGGCAGAGCACGTTCATCTTCGACGGCGACTGGGAGTCCGGGAACCTGGACACCCAGATGGCCGGCAACGTCGGGTTCTTCCTCATGCCCTCGGCCACCGAGGGCGGGCCGCAGGCGGCGATGTCCGCACCGCTGACCTACGGCATCTCGGCCAGCGCGGCGAACCCGGACTGTGCGGCGTTCTTCCTCGACTGGGCGGCGACCAACGAGGAGGCGCGCACGATCGGCGTCGAGATCGGTGGCTCGCGGCCCATGGGACCGGCGGACGCGTTCATGCCGGAGGTCGACCCGGACACCGTGACCGCCCAGACGCTCGCGGCGGGTGCCACGATCGGTGAGGACAACGGGGCGATGGACTTCATCGCCAACGCGACCGGATCGATCTACGCCAAGAGCTGGACGCCGAACCTCCAGAAGATGGTCGCCGGCGAGCTTGCCGCCGAGGACCTCCTCCCGGCTGTGCAGGCCGACTACGAGAGCGAGATCGGGTAGCACCATGACAGACCAGCGACTGATCCGGCAGACGACGCCGGGCGGTCGCGGGGCGACCGACCACGACTCCTCGAGTCTCGAGGGCAGGCGCCGCGCTCTGCGAGCGCGGCGCCTGCGCCGTGGGTGGGTCGCGTTGGCTCTCGTGCTCCCCGCGGCTGCGTTCTACTCGGTGTTCGTCCTGAAGTCGATCGCCTCGACGATCCAGTACTCGTTCTACGACTGGAACGGGGTCACGGCCGCGACCTTCGTGGGGTTCGACAACTACCTCGAGGTCTTCCGGGAGGACGAGCTCGCCGGCTCGATCGTCAACGCCTTCGAGCTGATCCTGTTCTTCAGCATCATCCCGGTGACCCTCGGCCTGGCGGCCGCGGCGACGATCCGCAAGTTCGCGACCAGCCGCATGGCCATGGCGTCGCGCACGGTGCTGTTCCTGCCGCAGATCATCCCGCTCGTCGCCGCCGGCATCATGTGGAGCTGGCTGCTGTCGACGGACGGTCTGGTCAACCAGCTCCTGCGCGCCGTCGGGCTGGGCTCGCTGACCCGCGCCTGGCTCGGCGACTTCGACACGGCCCTTCCCGCGGTGGGCGTCATCGGTGCCTGGGTGCTGTTCGGCCTGTGCATGCTCCTGCTGCTGGCGGGCATGACGAAGATCGACCCCTCGCTCTACGAGGCCGCCCGGATCGACGGTGCCGGCCCGTTCCGCGAGTTCTTCTCCATCACCCTGCCGAGCCTGCGCCAGGAGATCGGGGTGTGCGTCACGGTCACCGTGATCGCCGCCCTGGCGAGCTTCGACATCGTCTACATCTCGACCCAGGGCGGGCCGGGCAACAGCACCCTCGTGCCCGGTCTGGAGATCTACTACCTCGCCTTCTTCCAGCGCGAGATCGGCACCGCGTCGGCCTTGGCCGTGGTGCTCATGCTCCTCGTGCTCGCCGTCGTGCTGCCCATGCAGCGCCTGACACGGGAGCGGTGACCCGTGATCGTCTCCACCCGCGAGCGCTGGCTCGGCCGCGTCCTGCTGGTCGTCCTCATGCTCATCACGATCGCGCCCTTCATCAGTCTGTTCGTCACCGCGCTGCACCCCCCGGGCACCTATCCCGCGGGCCTGTCGTGGCCCGAGGACCCGCACTGGGGCAACTTCGCTGAGGCGTTCCAGTCCGCGCAGATGGGCAAGCTGCTCACGTCGAGCCTGCTCATCGAGCTCGGGGTGGTGCCGATCGCGCTGCTGATCGGGACCATGGCCGGGTTCGCGCTCGGGCACCTGCGCCCGCCGGGCGGCAAGGTCATCTTCCTGGTGTTCCTGCTCGGCCTGACCCTGCCGTTCGAGGGCATCATCGTTCCGCTCTACTACCAGGTCCGGGACCTGGGCCTGCTCAACACCCGGTGGGCGATCATCCTGCCGCTCATCGCGCTGTTCATGCCGTTCGCCGTCTTCTGGATGCGGGCGCACTTCATCAACATGCCCGAGGACATGTCGGAGGCCGCGCGGATCGACGGCGCCACGACGTGGCAGCTCTTCTGGCGCATCCACGTCCCGCTGTCCATGCCTGCCCTGAGCTCGCTCGCCATCCTCATGTTCCTGTGGACGTGGAACCAGTTCCTGCTCGCGGTCGTGCTCGTCGACGACCCCACCCAGCGGACGATGGCCGGTGCCCTCGGGGCGTTCCAGGGGCAGTGGGGCACGGACATCCCGCTGCTGTGCGCGGGGTCGCTGCTGATCCTCACGCCCACCCTGATCCTGTTCCTGGTGTTCCAGCGCCAGTTCGTCACCGCGCTGTTGCAGGGGTCGGTGAAGGGGTGAGCGCGGTCGAGCTGCGCAGGCCCCCGTTCGACCCGGAGATCGCCGACGCCCTGGTCACCCACCGCGCGGACGTCGTGACGTCGATGGGCCCCGAGACCATCGAGGTCCTGCGGGAGTTGGCCATGGTCCCGGCCCACGACACCCTCACGCTCGGCGGGCGGTACGGCCTCACCACGCACACCGTCCCCGGCGACCCCGATGTCGACCTGCTGCTCCTGCGTCCGGTCACCGCCGACGGACCTGTTCCGCTCGTCTTCCACCTGCACGGTGGCGGCATGGTGGTCGGCACGATGTACGACGACGTCGCGGCCGCCGCGGAGGTGGCCTCCACCGTGGGCGGCGCGGTGGCGTCGGTCCGGTACCGGCTGGCCCCCGAGGACCCCTACCCCGCGGCGGTCGAGGACTCCTACGCGGCGCTCGTCTGGCTGGTCCAGAACGCCGCCGAGCTGGGCATCGACCCGGACCGGGTGGTCGTCGCCGGCGTGAGCGCGGGGGGCGGGCTGGCCGCGGCCACCGCGCTGCTCGCGCGCGAGCGCGGCGGCCCGGCCATCGCGGCGCAGATGCTCGTCTGCCCCATGCTCGACGACCGTAACGACAGCCTGTCGTCGCACCAGATGGCCGGCACGGGCGCGTGGGACCGCACCGCCAATGCGACCGCCTGGGCGGCGTACCTGCCCGGCACCGCCGGCGGACCGGACGTGCCGCCGACCGCCTCTCCCGCGCGGGCCGACGACCTCACCGGACTGCCGCCGACGTACCTCGACGTCGGCTCGGCGGAGACGTTCCGCGACGAGGTCGTGGCCTACGCGCACGCCATCTGGCGCTCGGGCGGGCGTGCGGAGCTGCACGTCTGGCCGGGCGGGTGCCACGGGTTCGAGTTTCTCGCGCCGCACGCCACGCTGTCGCGCGACTCCCGCGAGGCGCGGACCCGGTGGCTGCGGCGCGTGCTGGGCTCGCCGCTGTGAGCCACGGCCCGCACCTGATCGCCTACGCCGACCGGCTCGGCGGTGACCTCCGCGGACTTCGGGCGCTCCTGGACGGCCCGTTGGCGGGCGCGTTCGACGGGGTGCACCTGCTGCCGTTCTTCACGCCGTTCGACGGCACCGACGCGGGGTTCGACCCCGACGACCACACCGCGGTCGACCCCCGCCTCGGCGGCTGGGACGGCGTCCGGGCGCTGGCCGACGACCGCGCCGTGATGGCCGACGTCATCGTCAACCACGTCTCCGCCCGGTCGGCGGCGTTCCTCGACGTCCGCGAGCGCGGCGACGCCTCGCCGTCCGCGCCGATGTTCCTCACGCTGTCGTCGATCTTCCCGGACGGGGCGACCGAGGAGGACCTGGCCCGCATCTACCGGCCGCGGCCGGGCCTGCCGTTCACCGCGATGCGGCTGGGCGGCCGGCAGCGCCTGGTGTGGACCACGTTCACGCCCGACCAGGTGGACCTCGACCTGCGGGACCCGACGGCGTGGGACTACGTGACGTCGGTGATCGACCACCTGGTCGACGCCGGGGTGACGCTCCTGCGGCTCGACGCGGTCGGGTACGTGGGCAAGGTGGCCGGCACGTCGTGCTTCATGACCCCGCAGGCGTTCGACGTCATGCGGCGCATCAGCGACCACGCGCACGCCCGCGGCGCGCAGGTGCTGGTCGAGGTGCACGGGCACCACACCGAGCAGATCGCGGTCGCCGCGCAGGTGGACCTGGTCTACGACTTCGCGCTGCCGCCCCTGGTCCTGCACGCCCTGACCGCGGGCGACCTGGCGCCGCTGGCGCACTGGTACGACATCCGGCCCCGCAACGCCGTCACCGTGCTCGACACGCACGACGGCATCGGGATCATCGACGTCGGCCCCGGGGGCGCGGGCGAGCCCGGCATCCTCGAGCCCGCGCAGATCGACACGCTGGTCGAGACCATCCATCGCAACAGCGGGGGCGGCAGCCGGCTGGCGACCGGTGCGGCCGCGTCCAACCTCGACCTCTACCAGGTCAACTGCACGTTCTACGACGCCCTCGCCCGCGACGACGACCGCTACGCGCTGGCCCGGCTCATCCAGCTCTTCATGCCCGGGATCCCGCAGGTCTACTACGTCGGACTCCTGGCCGGCACCAACGACCTCGACCTGCTGGGCGAGACCGGCGTGGGCCGCGACGTCAACCGGCACCGGTACACCGACGCCGAGATCGCCGACGAGCTGCGCCGACCGGTCGTCCGGGACGTCCTGGCCGCCGTACGCCTCCGGCGGGAGCACCCGGCGTTCGCCGGCTCCCCGAGCTGGGAGTTCGACGGGACGACCGCCCGGTCGCTCTGGCGGTGCGGCGAGGAGGAGGCCGCGCTGGATCTGGACGTGCGGGACGCCTCCTACCGGGTGGGGGTGCGGGAGGCCGACGGCTCGTGGCGGGTGGTCCTGACAGCCCGGGGCTGACCCTCAGGTCAGCGTCGTCAGGACGCCCCCGTCGGCGCGCAGGGCTGCACCGTTCGTCGCCGACGACACCGGACTTGCGAGGTAGAGCGCGAGGTTCGCGATCTCGTCGGGCTCGATGAATCGCTGGAGCAGCGACGTCGGGTTCCCGGCGGCGATGGCGGCCTTGAGGGCGAGCGCGTCCAAGTTCTGCGCCTCCGCCAACCGGGAGACGGTGGAGGCGACGCCGTCGGAGAAGGTGGGTCCGCCGAGGATCGTGTTCACCGTCACGTCGGTCCCCCGCGTGAGCTTCGCGAGTCCGTTGCCGAGTGCGAGCATCCCCGCCTTCGTCAGCCCGTAGTGCACCATCTCGGCCGGGACGCTCACACCTGACTCGCTGCTCACGAAGATGATGCGTCCCCACCCCTGGGCGAGCATGCCGCGAAGGAGGTGCCGAGAGAGCCGGACCCCGCTCATGACGTTGACGTCGAAGTAGCGCTGCCAGTCGCCGTCCGAGATCTCGTCGAACGCCTTGAGCTCGAACACGCCGACGTTGTTCACCAGGATGTCGACGGCACCCAGGTCGTCCAGGAGCTGCCGGACCTGTGCCGGGTGCTCGAAGTCCGCCGCGATCGCCGAGACGTCGGCCCCGGGTACCTCGAGCTCGAGCTGCTGCGCGGCGTGCTGAGCCCTGCTGGGGCTTCGTCCGTTGATGACCACCGAGGCGCCCTCGGCGAGCAGTGCCCGTGCGATCGCGTACCCGATCCCTTGCGTCGAGCCGCTGACGAAGGCCCGCTTTCCCTTCAGCTGCAGATCCATGAGCCACCTTGGTTGTGTTGCGACGTCTCGTTTTACTTTCCTAGTCAAGTGAAAGATAGCGGGGAGGACTTTCCTGAGCAAGTGAGCGTCGCCGGTGTTGACCTCGTCGCTCCCGTACGCTGCAGCCATGTCGGACCCCAGCCCCCCCGCGACCTTCAGTGCCGAGGACCTCCAGACCTGGGCGTCCCTGGCCACGGTGCTGGAGTGGCTGCCGGCCGCTCTCGACGCCCAGCTGCAGCGCGACGCCGAGCTGACGCACTTCGAGTACGGCATCCTGTTCGCGCTCGCCGACGCCGACGACCGCACCCTCCGGATGAGCGTCCTGGCCGGCTATGCCAACAGCTCGCTGTCCCGACTCTCGCGTGCGGTGGCGCGACTCGAGGCGAAGGGGTGGGTGCGTCGTGCGGCGGACGCCACGGACGGGCGCTACACGCTGGCCACTCTCACCGACCTCGGGGTGGAGAAGTTCGACCAGGCCACCCCGGGCCATGTGCGCACCGTGCACCGGCTGATCCTCGACCCGCTGACCCAGGCCCAGGCGCGGCAGGTGCGCGAGATCAGTCGGCGGATCATGCGAGCGATCCGGGACGAGGGCGGATGGGAACCGTCATCGGCCCGTGCACGAACCGACTAGCGCCCGGTGGCTCGCTGCGCCCGGACGCCCGGACGCACGGTGAAGGAGCGACACGAGCCCTCGTCGTGTTGCATGCTCGTATGGGCAGCGAGGCGATCGACGTTCCGGAGACCGACGAGCCGGTTCCCGCACGACGTCCTCGGCTCAGGCCGACCGTTCTGACCGGTCTGGCCGTGGTCGTCGCCTACGCGGCCCTCATCACGATCGATGACCTGCTGCCCGGTGGTGGGGACGGTGACATCGACGACCCGACGCTGGGGTTCCTGCGGACGCACGTCCTGCCGCTGTCGATCATCGCCGTCCTGCTGCTGGTCTTCGTGCGGTGGTCGGGGTGGTGGGCGTCGGTGTGGCGCGAGGCGCCGCGCAGGCGGGTGCCGCGGTGGTGGTGGGCCTTCCCTGCGGTCTACCTGGTGGTCATCGCGGGGAACCTCAGTCAGGTCGACTGGGGGCAGGCTCCGACCTACCTGCTCGTCCTGGCGGTCGGCACGTTCCTCGTCGGGCTCACCGAGGAGCTCGCTCTGCGCGGGGTCCTGCTCACCGGTGCCCGCGGCTCGTGGTCGGAGCTGCCCGCGTTCTTCCTGACCTGCGTCGTGTTCGGCGCGATGCATGCGCTGAACCTGGTCCACGGGGCGCCGCTCGGGCCCACCCTCGTGCAGGTCGCGGTCACGTCGTTCCTCGGCGCGATCTACTACGCCGTCCGACGAGCCGCGGGTGCCCTGTGGCTGGCCATCACCCTGCACTTCCTGGCCGACTTCGCGCTCTACGCCGCCGGCTACTCCGACACGAGCAACGGGAATCCGCCGGTGTGGGGGGCGATGTCGCTGACTCTGCTGGGCGTCCTGAGCATCCCGCTCGTCGTCTCGATCGCTCGCGAGAAGCACCGCGCGCAGGTTCCCTGACCACGGACGAGACGGCCGCGAACACCAGCGCCGTGCTGGCGTGCGGCGACGGTGAACGCCTGCCAGGCTGGTCAGACCTTGACCGGGTCGACGCGTGAGCGGGGGGACGACGGATGCGGGTGCAGCCTCGGGCATGGATCGGTCTGGCGGTGTGGGTCCTGTACATCGTCGTGATCGTGGTGCTGCAGAAGACCAGCGGCATCGGCTACACCGAGTTCGGTGACTCCCCGTCGAACCTGTGGCGCGGGGCTGTGCTGTCCCTGGTCGTCGGCGCCGTCGTCCTGGCACTGGTCACGACGTGGCTCGGCTGGTGGCGGCCGGCCCTGCGCGAGCGTCGCACGACGAAGGCGAAGTGGACGGTCATCGCCCCGGCGCTGTTCGTGATCGCGCTGATCGGCAACCTCGCGGGCATCACCTGGTCGGCGGCGACCATGGACTTCATCCTCGCGGCTCTAGCCCTCGGGGTGTTCGTCGGCTTCGCCGAGGAGCTGACGACGCGCGGGCTGCTGCTCGTCGGGCTGCGCGGCAGCGTCGCGGAGGTGTGGGCCGCCCTGATCTCGAGCCTGTGCTTCGGGCTCATGCACGGCATCAACATCTTCCTGGGCCAGTCGGTCGCCGACACGCTCCCGCAGGTCGGGCAAGCGTTCCTCCTGGGCCTGACGTTCTACATCCTGCGCCGCGTCACCGGGTCACTGGTCTGGGCGATGGTGCTGCACGGTGCATGGGACTTCTCGGTGTTCATGATCGGCGAGGCGGGCGGGTCGAACCCCCTGGGCGCCCTGTCGCTCCTCACAGGGCTGCTGGCGCTCGTCTTCTTCTGGTTCGCCGCCCGGGACGCCCACGAAGGCGTCGGGCGTCGCGAACCCGACCCCGCAGCCGTCACGGCCTGAGCCGTCCGCGTCGGCGGCGCGTCGACGTCGGCTGCTCGCACATATTGACATCTGTCGATGTCTGAGTACAGTCACCAGCAACATATCGACGACTGTCGATGGAACGCTGAGGCCGGCGTGACCACCCAGGAGGAGCATCACGATGACCACCACCACCGCACCCGCCGGTGACCTGCCCGTCGTCGTCATCGGCGCCGGCCCGACCGGCCTCGCCGCCGCGGCGCACCTCGCGGACCGCGGGCTGCCGTTCGTCGTCCTCGAGGCCGGTGACGACGTCGGCGCGGCGGTGTCGCAGTGGGGGCACATCCGCACCTTCACCCCGTGGCAGTACATCGCCGACCCGACGGCGGAGAAGCTCCTCGCCCCGACGGGGTGGACGCGGCCGACGACCCCGGTCCCGCCGAACGGTGCCGAGCTCGTCGAGCACTACCTGCGTCCGCTCGGGGCGCTGTTCGCGCAGCAGGTCCGGTTCGGTCAGCGGGTCGTGGCGGTGTCGCGGGACGGGCTGGACAAGACCCGCAGCATCGGGCGCGCCGACCGACCGTTCCTGGTGCGCGTCCGGGATCGCGACGGCCACCTCGTCGACGTCCGGGCGTGGGCGGTCATCGACGCCTCCGGCACCTGGTCCGGGCGCAACCCGCTGGGCGGGTCCGGGCTGCCCGCTGCGGGGGAGCGCGAGGCCGACGCGTTCCTCGTGGGGCCGCTGCCGGACGTGCTGGGCCGGGACCGGCAGCGGTTCGCCGGGCGGCGCACGCTCGTGGTCGGTGCCGGGCACTCGGCAGCCAACACGCTGCTGAACCTCGCGCGCCTGGCGGACGAGGCTCCGGGCACGGAGGTCGTCTGGGCGATCCGGGGCTCGTCGCCGTCGAAGGTGTACGGCGGCCAGGCTGCGGACGAGCTCGCGGCGCGGGGCCGGCTGGGCACGGACCTGCGCGCGCTGGTGGAGTCCGGGGCGGTGCGCCTGGTGACCGGGTTCTCGGTCACCGCGCTGGAGCCGGGAGACGACACGGTCACGGTGGTCGGGCAGACGCCGGGCGGGGAGGTCCGGCTGGACGGGCTGCACGCCGTCGCGGCCGCGACCGGGTTCCGCCCCGACCTGGCGATGCTGGCCGAGCTGCGCCTCGACCTCGACCCGGGCCTCGAGGCACCGCGGGCGCTCGGACCGCTGATCGATCCCGCGTTCCACTCGTGCGGCACGGTGCCGCCGCACGGGCACCGCGACCTGGCCCACCCCGAGGAGGGCTTCTACGTCGTGGGGATGAAGTCCTACGGCCGCGCGCCGACGTTCCTCATCACGACCGGCAACGAGCAGGTCCGCTCGGTCGTCGCGGCGCTGGCCGGCGACCGGGCCGCTGCCGAGGAGGTCCAGCTGGTCCTGCCGGAAACAGGCGTCTGCTCGGTGAGCTCGGCCGGGCAGGACACCGGTGCTGCCGGCGGGTGCTGCGGCACCCCGACCGGTGTGGCGGGCCTGGACGTCCCGGCCGAGGCCCATCGTGCCCGCCCGGTCGGCGTGCCCGCGCAGGGGTTCGCCACCGGGGTCGCCGGCGGCGGCGCCGTGGCCGTCCTGGCGCTCAGCGACGTCAGCAGCTCCGGCGGGTGCGGCACGGGTGGCTGCTGCTCGTGACGACCCCGCCGTCCCGGACGCAGGTGCCGAGAGCAGAGCCACCGTCGTCCGGGGTGCACCGCGGGGCCGGTCCGGCAGCCGTCGGGTTCAGGCGTCGCGCGCGGCGGTGCCTCCCGCGCGGTCGGACGGCGTCGGGTCGGCGTCGCGGACCCGCTGGAGGACCTCCTCGAACGCCCGGCGGTACGCGGGCGTCCGGGGGTAGCCGCCGTGCGTCCCGACGGTCGCGACGAAGGCGGTGGCGTCGATCTCCTCGGCCCCGCGGTCGACGAAGTTGGGGCCGTCGGACGCCACGGGCATGCCGAGCGGGTCGGTGCTCCGCCACAGGCTGACCCACGCGGGCAGGTGCGCCCTCGTCCCGTCCCCGCCCAGCCGTGCCACGAGACTCTCGGGCCTCGCGGCCTGCTGCCCGGCGGGGACCCGCTCCGGGGGGAACTCTTCGTCGGTCAGCGACCAGGGCTCGGGCCAGCGGATCCTCGGGGCCGGGCACGGAACCGTCCCGAGGACGTCCGGTCCGAGGAGCTCGGGGAAGAAGCGGCCGAAGAAGGGGCGCAGCTGAGCGCCGTAGGTGAGCAGCCCGACGCGCCCGCGCACCCGCTCGGGAGGCTCGGTGAAGATCGTGGCCACGGCGAGCACGGCACCGAGGCTGTGTGCCGACAGGACGACGACCGGCTCGGGACCCTGGCCACGCGCTGCGCCGTCCGGTCCGGTGTCGCCGTCCAGCCAGCTGCGCACCCGGGCCGCGAGCTCGGGGACGGCGCGCTCGGCGTAGCACGGCGGGCCGAACGGGTGTGCGCTGCGCGGGAGGAAGCACATGAGGTCCCACACCAGACCGACCGGGCGACCCGGCGCGTTCTGGGTGACGACCCGGAGCACGAGCGCCGTCCACACGAGGGCGATGGTCCACAGGCCGACCGAGATCAGCGGCGTGACCCAGTCGGGTGGCGTCTCGACGTCCTCGTGCACGGAGACCCACCACAGGGCCAGCACGAGCGCGGCCAGGACGCCGAAGGCGAAGCAGCCCAGCAGCAGCTCCGCACGCTTGGCCGCCGCCGCTGCCTGCCGGGTCCGGGCCCGGGCGTTGTCCAGCTCGGGGCGCCTGAACAGCTCGGCGAGGGTGCCCGCCGGCTGCACGATCTCATGGTCCTCCCGTGCTGCGTCGTCGAGCTCCTTCTCGGGCAGGCCGGTCCTGGCGCCCGTGACGACGGTCCTGGCGCCCGGATAGCGTCCGAACCGCCACGCGCACCACGCCCACACCGCCGTGGCTCCACCGAGCACCACGGTGACGACGAAGGCGAGCACCGTCGAGGCGGCGACGATCGGGTAGGTGGGCGGCAGCAGCAGGTTGGCCCGGTCGTCGGCAGCGGCGTCGGTCGCGGGCGTCGCGGAACCCTCGGCCGGGCACAGCTCGGACGCGTCGCCGCCCGCCGTGTCCACGGCGAGGCACTGGGCGGCCGCGGTGCCGTTCAGCCAGTCGCCGGCCGCGACGACCACGAGGCTCGTCAGCGCGACGACCGCACCGAGCGCGAGGACCAGGAACACCGCGGGTGCGGCACCCCGCCATCCCTCGCTCTCGCGGGGCTCCGGGGTCCCGCGACGGCGCCACGGTCGGAGGCAGACCACCAGGACGACGACGCCGGCGATGGCCAGGGGCCCGGCATACCGCTCGCTGCCGCTCCGGTCGAGGACGGCCGCCACGGGATACACGGCGAGCAGGAGCACCCCGGCCCAGGCGAGCCACGTCCATCCGGCGGCAGCGCGCCATGTCGTCGCGACGAGGGCGATGGCCAGCAGCACCGCGATCAGCGTCGCGGGCACGAACGCCATCCCGAGGAGGCCGTCGTGCGGGCTCTGCGCTCGGCCCCAGCCCCAGAGCGTCACGACCTCGACGAGGTACGCCCCCACGGCGAGAGCGAAGACGATGGTGGCGCGCGGACGCCACCCGGACAGCTCGGTCGGCATGGTGCGATGCTGCGCGCCCCAGACCAGCCTGAAGGTGTACGCGAGCACCACGAGACCGAGCAGGAACAGGAACGCCGAGACCGGCCGGGCGCCGACGTACCCGTCGAGGGCGAGGCACTCGGGGGTGCCCAGGATCCGCCCCAGGTCCCGGCAGGTGCTCGAGCCGCCCCAGACGTCGGCCGCGGCGAGCGTGATGACGATGAGCGCCAGCCCGCCGGCGAAGTGCAGTCGCGCCATCGCGCTCGTCAGGCCCCAGCGCGACCAGGTTCCCGGCTGGGCGAGCTGCCAGCCCTGCGCGCTGTCCGTCTCGTGCAGAGCGGTCGACGTCGGCTGCTCGTACCGGACCCGCGAGCCGGCGGAGAGCCAGAGCAGCAGGAGGATGACGGCGAGCGGGAGGACGGACAGCACCGCGAGCCGCTGGCTCCACGTGAACCCTTCGAGGGAGTTGAGGACGCTCGGCAGCGCCGAGCACCGGGAGCCGTCGTCGTCGAAGCACTGCGTGGCGATGAGGTCGACGCTGACCGTCAGCACGGAGGCGACGACGAGGAGGGTGAGCCCGAGCCCGAACACCCGGATCGGCCCTGCGCCGCGCGCGAACGTCCTGACGTCCGTCGTCAGCCGTCGGCTCCAGTAGGCGGTGTTCGCGAGGCCGAGCGGCAGCAGCAGGAGCCAGCCCGCACGGCTCAGCCGTTGCGTGAGGCCGGCGGTCCCCACCTTCGGGAGCGCCGCCGACTCGCGGGCCATCTGACCCCACGAGTAGGCCTCGCGGTGGACGTCGGCCGGGACGTGGTCCTGGTGCGTCCTCGGCAGGCGACGGGCCCGCGCGGACGCCTTGGGGGTGAGGCCCCAGAAGCTGCCCAGGGTGTCGCCCCGCAGCTGCTGCACCTCGTCCGCGCCCACCTCCAGCATCCCCGCGGGTGGGGTGTTCGCGACGCCGTGGATGCGGAGCTCGAGGATGTGCGGCGCCGGCGACGTCCTGTCGTCCCCCGACGGTGCCGATCCTGGTGTGCTCATGAGGTGCCCCCTGCGCTCATGTCGACTCAGGGCGGAGATCCGGAGCTCTCGATGCCGACGCGGATCGCCGCGGATGACGAAGCCGGCGGTCAGCCCGGCGCGCGCGTGTGCGCGGCCGCTGCCCCGTCCCGTCGGCCGGAGGTGGCGTGCGTGCACATCGGCGACGCGCCCGCGACGGCAGCGTCAGGTGTGCTCGCAGGCTCCCGGTGGAACGGCATTCCTCGCCCCCTGGCGACAGCCGGACTCTGGTGCAGGTCGGTGCGTGAGCACGACCTGTGGGACAGCGCGCCCGTGCGCTGTGAGAAACGCTGAAATCGTGCGTTTTCGGGACAATACGAGCAGATGAGCCCGGGCAGCGTCCATCGTCGTGGGGCGAATTCACCCCGAGGGCAGGCCGGCGGGGCCTACTGCGCGGAGCGTGCCCGGTAGTACTCGGAGGACGCCGGGCGCCACAGCAGCACCAGGATCGCGACAGCGAGCGCGAGCGAGAGCAGCTGTGTCGCGACGGTGATCCCCGTCGCGGTCATGAGGCTGAAGACCGCACTCAGCACGCCGAGCCCGCCCAGGACGGACGCGACCACCCGGGCCCACGGCCTGCCGGCGCCGTTCGCGGCGGCCATCCACAGCCACAGGCCCACGGCGACCAGGCCGACGACCGTCGCGGACGTCAGCGAGATCGTCAGCGCGGAGTCCACGTCGTCCGACGACAGGGTCGGGCTCGCCGCCGCGATCTGGTCGCGCAGCTGGCTCGTCGTGGCCCACGTGACGACGATGCCGACCACGCTCAGCGCGGCGCCGACGTACATGAGCTGCACGGCCCGGGTCACCGACGACGGGCGCTCTGCCGACGCAGCGGCGACCGGCTCGGAGCGGTACTGCGGTGCGACGGGCATCGACGACCCGGCGTCGCTCTCGTCGGGCACGTCCTGGTCGCCGTGGGTCATGCGGATCTCCTCGTGCACGGGCTGTGGAGGCTGGCACCCGGACGCTACCGGCTCGCGCCGGTCGATCGACGGCTCGTCCGTGTCGTCCCACCGCTGGACCGGGACGAGTCCTACATTGCAGACATGGCAGACATCCTGTTGGGCATCCTCGCGATCGTCGCCGGCGGCGTCATGCTCTTCGCGGGGCAGTTCGTGCTGCGGCTCGTCCTCCCGATCTGGGGCTTCTTCGCCGGGTTCGCCTTCGGCGCGGCGCTGTTCGCCGGGCTCGCCGACGAGAGCTTCCTCGGCACGGCGCTCGGGTGGGTCACGGGGTTCGTGTTCGCCGTGATCTTCGCGGTGCTCGCCTACCTCTACTACGCGGTGGCCGTGATCCTCGCGATGGCGGCGTTCGGCTACGCGATCGGGGCGGGGCTGGTCGTCGCCCTCGGGATCGACTGGAGCTGGGTGGCGGTGCTGTCGGGCGTGGCCCTCGGGGCGATCTTCGGCATCGTGTCGGTCGTCGGCAACATGCCGATGGTGGTGCTCGCGGTGGCCAGCTCTCTGGCGGGTGCCGTCAGCGTCGTCGCCGGCGTGATGCTCCTCGTGGGCACGCTGAACTCCGCCGACCTCGAGGACGGGAGCTTCAGCAGCGCGGTCGACGCCAGCTGGGTCTGGTACCTGCTGCTGCTGGTGCTGGCGGTGATCGGGTTCGTCGCCCAGACCCGGGCGAGGGTCGCGGCGCGCCGGAGCATCGACGAGGCGTGGTACGGGCAGCGCCGCACCGCCTGACGGGCGTCCGGGTGTCCCCGCACGCAGCGTCGTTGCGTTCGATGGTGACACGTGTCAATGTATGGGAGCGCATCCACGGCCGCACCGACGCGGCCGGCACGTCCGCCACGGACCGGCCCCCGCGCGAGAACGAAGGACATCGGCAATGGCGTCGCAGACCGTCACCCCGGCACCCGCGGGAACCCCGTCCGAGGTGCTCGACGTCCCCGTCTCCGGGCTCGTCGACCTCGACGGCCGACGCTTCTACCGGATCACGTCCTACGACGACCTGCCGCCGTTCTTCATGACCCTCGTCGGCGCGAGCGACCTGTGGCTGTTCATCTCCAGCACCGGCGGCGTCACCGCCGGGCGCGAGGAGGCCGACCGCGCACTCTTCCCGTACGCCACGGAGGACAAGGTGTCCGCGGGCGCCGGCCGGACCGGTGGGCTCACGCTCCTGCGCGTCGCGACGGCCGACGGCGCCGTGTTCTGGCAGCCGTTCGCGCCGCGCCGGCCGGGGGACCCGGCCGCCGAGCGCCACCTCTTCAAGGACCCGCTCGGCACGACCCTCGTGTTCGAGGAGACCCGGCCCGACCTGGGGCTGCGCGTCCGGGTGACCTGGACGACCGCCGCGCGGTTCGGCGTCGTGCGGGAGGTGGAGGTCACCTCGACGACGGACCGGCACCTGCGGGCCGAGGTCCTCGACGGCTTCGTCGACCTGCTGCCCGCGGGCGTCACCGTGCAGACGCAGGGCGAGTTCAGCAGCCTGCTCGACGCGTACAAGCGTGCCGAGGTCGACCGTGAGACTGGCCTCGGGCTCGTCTACCTGAACTCGACGCTCACGGACAAGAGCGACCCGAGCGAGTCGCTCTCGACGACCGTCGCGTGGCAGGTCGGCCTCGAGGACGTCGACCACCTCCTCTCCGTCCGGCAGGTCGGCGACTTCGCGACCGGCCGTCCCGTCGTCGCCGAGGACGAGGTCCGCGGCGAGAAGGGTGCCTACCTGGTCCGCGCGCACCTGACGCTCGCGCCTGGCCAGCAGCGTCGGTGGAGCGTCGTCGCCGACGTCGACCAGAGCGCCGCCGACGTCGTCCGCCTGCAGACCCTGCTCGCCGACCCCGAGGCCGCCGCCGCCGCGCTCGGCGCCGACGTCGACGGCACGCGTGCGCACCTCGACCGGCTCGTCGGGACCGCCGACGCCGCGCAGGTCACGGGCGACGAGCTCGCCACCGCCCACCACCGCGCCAACGTGCTGTTCAACATCATGCGCGGCGGGGTCCTCGTCGACGGGTACGCCGTCCGCACGGCGGACCTGCGGGCGTTCGTCGGCCAGCGCAGCCCGCGGACCGCGGACCGCACCGGGGCGTGGTTCGACGCGCTCGCGGCGACCGAGCAGGTGGACACGCTCGTCGAGCGGGCCGACGCGTCCGGGGACCCGGACCTGCTGCGGCTCGTGCGCGAGTACCTCCCGCTCACGTTCAGCCGGCGGCACGGCGACCCGAGCCGCCCGTGGAACACGTTCCGGATCGCCCTGACCGGCGAGGACGGCGAGACGCTCGTCGACTTCCAGGGCAACTGGCGGGACATCTTCCAGAACTGGGAGGCGCTGGCCTGGTCGTTCCCGGAGTACGTCGAGTCGATGGTCGCGGTGTTCCTGGACGCCACGACGGCCGACGGGTACAACCCGTACCGCATCTCGCGCGCGGGCGTCGACTGGGAGGTGCCCGAGCCGTCGAACCCGTGGGCGAACATCGGCTACTGGAGCGACCACCAGGTGATCTACCTCGTGAAGCTCCTGGAGGCGTCGCGACGGTTCCACCCCGGTCGGCTGGAGGCGCTCGTCGACCGCGCCGTCTTCACGCACGCCGACGTGCCGTACCGCATCGCGACGTACGACGAGACGGTCGTCGAGCCGATCGCGACGATCTCCTTCGACACCGAGGCCGAGGAGCGGGTGGCGCGGCGCGTCGCGACGGAGGGCGCCGACGGGCGGCTCGTGCACGGGAGCGACGGTGACCTCGTGCGCGTGTCGCTGGGGGAGAAGCTGCTGCTCACGATCCTCGCGAAGGTCGTCAACCTGGTCCCCGACGGCGGCATCTGGATGAACACCCAGCGCCCCGAGTGGAACGACGCGAACAACGCGCTCGTCGGCAAGGGCCTGTCCGTCGTCACCCTCGCCTACCTGCGCCGCGCCCTGACCCTGGCCCAGGACCTGCTGGCCCAGGACCTCACCGTGACGAGCGAGCTCGCGAGCCTGCTGACGGACGTGCACGCCGCGCTCGGCGAGCACGTCGACCAGGCCGCCGCCGGCTTCGACGACCAGGACCGGCGAGCCGTCATGGACGTCCTCGGCGCGGCGGGCACCGCGTACCGCGAGCGCGTGTACGCCGGGTTCAGCGGCGAGCGCGCGGAGGTCCCCGCGGGTGCCGTGCAGGCGTTCCTCGCCGACGCGCTGGTGTACGTCGACGCCGCGCTGCGGGCCAACCGTCGCGACGACGGGCTGTACCACTCGTACAACCTGCTGGACCTGCGCGACGGGGCGGCGGTCGGTCGTCTGCAGGAGATGCTCGAGGGGCAGGTCGCGGTGCTGTCGTCGGGCCTGCTGACGCCCGCCGAGGCGCTGGAGCTCGTCCGAGCACTGCGGCGCAGCGCGCTGTACCGGGCGGACCAGCACTCCTACCAGCTGTACCCCGACCGCGAGCTGCCGACGTTCCTGGCGCGCAACCTCATCACCGCGGAGCAGGCCGCGTCGGCACCGCTGCTGGCGACGCTCGTCACGGCCGGAGACACGTCGGTCGTGCTGCGCGACGTGCGCGGAGACCACCGGTTCGCGCCCGGGCTGCACAACGCGCGCGACCTCGACGCCGCTCTGGACGCCCTGGTCCGACGGGTCCCCGGGGTCGCCGACGGTCGCCAGGCCGTGCTCGACGTGTTCGAGCAGGTGTTCCGGCACGCCGAGTTCACCGGCCGGTCGGGCTCGTTCTTCGCGTACGAGGGCCTCGGCAGCATCTACTGGCACATGGTGTCCAAGCTGCTGCTCGCCGTGCAGGAGAACCACGAGCGTGCGGTCGCCGAGGGTGCCGACGCGGGTGTCGCCGCGGGCCTCGCCGACGCCTACGAGGACGTCCGGCTCGGCCTGGGCTACTGCAAGACCCCCGGCGAGTACGGCGCGTTCCCCGTCGACCCGTACTCCCACACCCCGGCCGGCAAGGGCGCCCGCCAGCCGGGCATGACCGGCCAGGTCAAGGAAGAGGTCCTCACCCGGCTCGGCGAGCTCGGGCTGCGCGTCGAGGACGGGCGCGTCGTCGTGCGACCCGTGCTCCTGCGGGCCGACGAGTGGACCACGGCCCCGACGACGTTCACCTGCTACGACCTGACCCAGCGCGAGCAGACCCTGACCCTCCCCGCGGGCTCGCTCGCGTTCACGTTCTGCCAGGTCCCGGTCGTCTACCGGCGCACCGCCGGCCCCGGCGCGACACCGACCGTGGTCGCGCACCTCGCCGACGGCACCCGCGTCGAGGGAGTCGACGGCGCGCTCGACGCGGACGTGAGCGAGCGGATCTTCCGACGGACGGGGGACGTCGTACGCGTGGAGGTCGAGGTCCCGGCGCGCTGAGGGGACGTGCGGCGATGAACCGGACAGATGGACACCGACGCCACGCACGGTGAACGATGGCCGCGATCACGCCGATCGTTCCGACTCGGGCTGGTGCCGCCATGGTCCAGGACTTTGTCCGCGAGGCCCCGTCCGTCGAGCTGCGCGTGCCCGGCGTCCCGGGGACCCCACCGCGAGCCGAGGGCGACGGCCCGCTCGACCCGATGACCGGCATCCAGCCCGTGGAGCGCCCGCGCGGCGCCACGTGGACGTGGCCGGTCTACCGGACCGGCGACGCCCAGGACCCTCCGGTGATCGTCATGCACGAGATCTCCGGCATGAGCCCGACGTACATCGGCTACTGCCGGGCCCTGGCGGCCCGCGGCTTCCACGTGTGGATGCCGCACATCGTCGGCCCCACCCCGACCGCCGGCACGGTGCGCGCCGCCGTCAGGGTCTGCATCTCCCGCGAGATCGACGTCCTGCGGAGCGGCCGGACGAGCCGGGTGGTCGCACCCCTGCGTGACCTCGCCCGACACGTGTCCGGGCTGCACGGGGGTGGCCGGGTGGGTGTCGTGGGCATGTGCCTGACGGGTGGCTTCGCGCTCGCCATGGCCACGGAGCCGGCAGTGTCCGGCGCGGTCGCCGCGCAGCCGGCGCTCCCGTTCCGGCCCTTCGTCGGGCGCGCCCTCGGTCTGTCCCCCGCAGACGCGCAGGCCATCGGCGAGCGGCTCGAGGACGGCGAGGTCGCGATCCTGTGCACGAGGTTCGCCCGCGACGCGCTCAGCCCGCACCAGCGGTGCGCGGCCGTGCAGGACCTGGGACCGGGCGTCGAGATCGACGAGATCCCGGCGGCCGGCTTCTCGTTCCTCGATCACTCCGTGCTGACCGTCGCGCCGGGCAAGTACCGCGACCGTCAGCCGCAGGCAGCCCGGCTCCAGGAGTCGGCCGACCGCGTCACCGACTTCCTGCGCAGCCGGCTCGGCGCCGTCGCCCCGAACGAGAACGGGTAGCCGAGGGTCTGGCCCGTCGTCAGCCGCCCCTCACGGTGGAGCGTGGCACGTCTGCCGGACGACATCGCCGTCATTCCCCGGACACCACCCGGCCGGACCTGCCACGATCTGCCCGTGACCGACACGGAGGTGCTGCCCACCGACCTCGCACCGCCGGCCGACGGGCCGGACCTCGCCTCCTGGTGGCGCCGCGTGGTCGCCGCGATCCTCGACGGGTCCATCCTCGGCGGGGCGACCTGGATCGTCCTCGGACCGGGCGGGTCGGGGCCGTCGCTGACGCCGACCTTCGACGTCGATGCCACCGGTGGCGTGGACGTGGTCGCGTGGTTCACCAGCCCGTGGCTCGTCGGGCTCCTGGTCGCGATGCTCGCGCTGCAGGGCTGGACCGGCGCCACCCCGGGCAAGCGAGTCGCGGGCGTCGCGATCGTGCGGGCCTCCGACGGGCTGCCGGTGGGGTTCCTCGCGTCGGCGATGCGGGTGGTGGCGCACCTGCTCGACGCGATCCTCCTCATCGGCTACCTGCGACCGATCTGGAACGTCCGCAAGCAGACGTTCGCCGACTCCCTCGTCGGGACGCTGGCCGTCCAGACCCGCGAGCCCCCGGCGCACCCGTGGTTCGCGCGGTTCCGACGGGAGCCGTCGCCGTGGCGCTCGGCCGTGCTGAACGTCGCAGCGATCGTGCTGTGCGCGT
This sequence comes from Cellulomonas terrae, assembly GCF_007990265.1. Taxonomy (GTDB): domain Bacteria; phylum Actinomycetota; class Actinomycetes; order Actinomycetales; family Cellulomonadaceae; genus Cellulomonas; species Cellulomonas terrae. Next base: position 5,544 of record NZ_BJWH01000029.1, on the reverse strand, counting down.
CCGGTGTGGCGTTCTCGGCGTCGCAGACCACGACCGGCTCCGTGCAGACGTCCGAGGTCCCGTGCGTCGAGGGCGTGCAGACGGCGACCGCGGCCGTCGAGGGCTCACGGGAGGTCGCGGCCTACGTGGACCAGCGCATGTGGCTGACCCGGCCCAGCACGGACCTCCCGCGGACCCTGCTGACCATCGGCTGGACCTGGTACGACACCGACCTGATGTCGGTCCACCGCCGGGTGGCGACCGACATCCTCGACGCCGACGGGCAGGTGGTGACCGAGCTCGAGCAGGAGCTCGGCGCACGCAGCACCGTCGTGCTCGACCCCGTGACGATCGAGGCCGCCGACCTCGAGAACGCAGGCCCGGGCTGGACGGTCGAGTCCCGGCTCGTCTCCAACGGCACCGTCGTCGCGTCGTGCACCGTGAGCCAGCAGGACTGGGACCGCGCGAATCGGGGCTGACCAGCGTCGCCGCACCCCGCTACGGTGACGACCATGGACCGTCGCCCTCCCGTGCAGGTGTTCCTCGGCGTGGTGATCGTCGCGGTCGGGGTGGTCGCGCTGCTGATCCAGCTCGACGTCGTGGACCTGAACCTGGGCCAGCTGTTCGCCGACTGGTGGCCGCTGGTCATCATCGGCGTGGGCCTGGCCGCGCTGATCTCGGTGCCACGAGCCTGGGTGGGTCCGTCGGTGATCATCGCGGTCGGGGTGTTCTTCCTCCTGCGGACGCTCGACGTCATCGACGTGAACTTCTGGGAGCTCTGGCCCATCGCGGTGATCCTGGTCGGGCTGTCGCTGATCACGAGCTTCGGCCGGCGGACGTCCGACGAGGACACCATCAACTCGACAGTCATCTGGTGGGGCTCGGAGCGCAAGACTCGGTCGCGGCAGTTCAAGGGCGGCAGCCTGACGGCGATCATGGGGGGCATCGAGGTCGACCTGCGCGAGGCCGACATCGTCGACAGGGCGGAGATCGCGATCTTCGCCCTGTGGGGCGGGGTCGAGGTGAAGGTCCCCCCGACGTGGCGGGTGCGCGTCAGCGGTCTGCCCCTGCTGGGCGGCTGGGACGACAAGACGACGCTCCCGATCCAGGACGGTGCGCCGGAGCTGATCGTCCACGTGACGGCCATCATGGGCGGGGCCGAGATCAAGAGCTGACGCGATGCCCTCCTACCGGGTCACCGCCGCGATCGGCCTCCTGCAGCCCGGGGTCGCCGCGCCCGACGTGCTGCCGCAGGCGGTCGCCGTCGCCGAGTCGATGACGACCGTCGAGGCGCACGACGTCGCCGTCGTGCGCGGGCAGGCGCGGGTGACAGTGCGGTTCCAGGCCGACGACGACCAGACGGCGCGTCGCGTCGGCTGGGCGGTGCTCGCGCGGCTCGACGAGCTGGCGGACATCAGCGGGCGGAGCGTGACCCGCCGGTTCGGCTCGCGGTGGTACCCGGTGCGCGCGCAGACCTGATCTCCGACACCACCGGCCTCACGACCGGTCGATCGTGAGGTTCCCCAGACCGCCCGCGACGGTGACCGCGTAGTGGTCGTCGGCCTCGTCGAAGTCCTCGGTGGTCAGGACCGTGCCCGCGCCGACCCCCGGGGTGGACGTCCCGTCGACCTGCACGCTGCCTGCCCCGGACGTGACCGTCACGCGCGCACCGACGCCGTCCGGGAGGTGGATCACGAGGTGGTCGGCGCCGGCACGCTGCTCGACCGGCACGCTCCCGACCGGGCGGGGCAGCGTCAGCTCGATGCTGCGCGCGCCGCCGTCGAGCACGACCCCTGTCACGCTCGCGGCGCTCAGGTCGGCGTCCACGGTGTCGGCACCGGCAGCCAGGTCGACGGTCCATGCGACGTCGTCGGCCAGGCGGACGATCGCGGCGCCGCCGTCCAGCGCGACCACGTGGGTGCCGTCGGACTGCTCCGCCGCGGGCCGTGCGTCGGGGTCGGTGGCGCGGACCTCGAGCAGGTCGCCCGCGGCGGCGTCGGTGCCGAGCGTGATCGACGACGCGTCGCCCGTCAGGGAGAGCGTCGCGTCGTCCGCCGACCCGCGGTCGACCCGGACCGGCTCCTCGCGGTCCTCGTCGGCCTGCTCGACGCCGCCGTCGTCCGGGCGGGGGTTCGGGTCGGGAGGCCACGACGAGCACCCGGCGGTCAGTGCCAGCACCGCGGTGACCAGGGTCGCGACGAGCAGTCTGCGCATCCCGGGACGGTAGTGGGGGCCGGGCGTCGCCGCCTGTCGAGCGGAGCTGCTACCCCAGCTCGGCGACGGCCTTCGCGATCCGGCGCTCGCGCGTCTCCGCCGTCTTCGCCGCCTCGATCGGCTCGACGACGGCCCGCTGCCGGCTGAACGACAGCGCGTCGAACGCCGCACGCGCGGGACCCGACAGGGCGGCCGCGAGGTCGTCGGGGACCTCGACCGTGCGCGGGGCGTCGTCGTGCTCGATGTCGACGTCGACCTCCTGCCCGGCCTCGACCCCGGCGGCCGCGCGGTTCTCGGCGCTCAGCGGCAGCATCGTCTCGCCCCGGTACGGCGTGACCGTGCTCCGGTACGAGTGGCCGTTGATGGTCACCACGACAGGGAACCGGGCGCCGCGGTCCATCGCGGCGACCGCCTCCGGTGGGACGGGGATGCCCGTCGCCGACGTCCCGCTCAGCTGGATCGTGCTGCGAAAGCGCATGCTCGCACCCTAGTCACGCGTCGGCGCGCACGAGCCGGTCCGCCGCGGACGCCGCGCCCAGCCAGGTGTGCGGGTTGCGGTCCCAGCACCAGCCGAGCTTCGCGCGACGCTCGCTGATCCATACCGCCGGCACGCGCTGGTTGGTGCCCGTGCGCGACGCCAGCAGGGAGAAGCACTTGTTGGGGCGGAGCATGTCGGGACGCACGACGACGAGCGCGACGCCCTCGTCGATGGTCAGGGGCGTGCGACCACGGCCGGTGATCGTCACCAGGGCGTCCTCGGGCCGCACGTCGCACAGCTCGGACCCGGTGTCGACGCCCCACAGCAGGTACGGCTCGGTGGGCACCTCGACGTCCGGCAGGGGTCGGTAGGTCGGGGCCTCGTCGCGATCGATGACGCTGACGCCGAGCCGGGTGCCGCGGCGCATCGCGGGAACGACGTCGTTGAGGTCGAGGCCGGGGAGCACCAGCACGAACGGCACGTCGTCGCCCTCGACCGCGGGCGGTGCCGTGGGCGTCGTCGCGACCTCCGACAGCGGTGCGAGCCAGGCCCGGAAGGTGTCCGGGTCCTGCCCGAGCAGCGCTGCGACGCCCAGCTCGACGTACGCGGTGATCTGGCGGTCGAGCTCGGCGCGGACGTCCGCGCCCGGGTCGAACGCCGTCGCGGCCGCCGACGGCGGGGCGGTGACGGTGGGCAGGTGCGGGTCGACGGCGGTCACGGGGACGCCCATGGTTGCCCCTCGGGTCGGTGGTCCGGACGAGGCCACCGTGCCACGGCGTCAGAGCAGGGGCACGTCCTGGCCCAGCACCAGCGGGTCGCCGACGGGCCGTGCGGGTCGCGTCCGTCCCTCGTCGTACGACACGGCGCTGTACCGGTGCGCGACCACCAGGCTCCGGGCTCCCGCGTCGGACGCCTCGACGAACACCGCCGCACCCTCTTCGCCCGACAGCTGCCCGAACCAGGCGACCGCCGCACGCGCCGCACCCGTGCTGCGGACCCACGCACGAGCCTCCTGCTGCGCCCGCGCGGGGTTCCCCTCGAACTGGCGAGGCTCGTGGCCCTGGGTCGGGCTGCCGTCCACGACGGCGAACGGCGCGGCGGTGCCCTCGGAGGCGATCGCGATGGCGAGAGCCTGGTCGAGCACGCCGAGGGCGATGTCCTGCGCCTCCCGCGACGGCGGGTAGGGCAGGTCGGCCGGGACCCGGTACACGGGAGGTGCAGGCGGCGTCGGCACGGGAGCAGCGACGGGCGCCCTCGAGAACGCCGACGCGAGCGACGTGTGGACGGGGCGGGACGGGCCCGGGCTCAGCGGGCCGGGCGCGGGAGCGACGACGTGCGGGGTCGGGAACGCGCCCGCCGCCGTCGCGAAGTACCCCGCGGGACCCGCGTCGGCGGTCGGGCGGGACGGCAGCGGGGCACGGTCGAGGGCAGCGTCTGCCTCCTGCACGGTCGCCCGGCCCGGCAGGGGTGCGGCCGCACGCGAGGGGAGCGGGGTCTCGGCGCGCGACGGCAGGCCGGCCTCCGCGCGGGACGGCAGCGTCCTCGCGGTCCGCGAGGGCAGCGCCGGGGAGGCGTCGGCAGCGCTCGCGGGGAGCGGGGCGAGCTCGTCCGCCCGGGGTTCCGGTGCCGTGCGCGCCGGCACCCGCGGGGTCGGCACGTCGGGCGCGGCCGACGAGGCCAGGTGGGCGGCTGCCGCGGCGACGTACTCGGCGACCCATGCGGGGGTGCACCCGGTGCGCCAGCGCGCCGCGACGTCGGCGAGCGGAAGTGCGGCGTCCTCGCCCGAGAGCGACACGACCGCGGGCGTGGGTGCGGCACCGGCGGTGCGCAGGGCCCACCGGGAGCCGGGGACGAGTGCCACGACCAGGTCGCCCACCCCGACGCCGAGCGCCATGACCATGGCCTGCGGGACGGGCGCGCCCGGGTCGGCCGCCCAGCGCGTCCGGGTGGCGTGCAGCAGAGCGCCGACGGCGTGGGCGTCCGTCAGGTCCGCCCCGCTGGACCGCAGGTGCGCACGGGCGCGGTCGAGGTGACCGAGCTCGTCCGGGGTCAGGGGCCGGACCCCGGGCGGTGTGCGGTGGGCGCCGGACGCCGGGTCGGACAGCGTCGGGCGCAGATCAGTCATGTGGGCGGATCGGCCCGTCAGCCGCTCCTCTTGAGCCTGCCGAGGACGGTTCCACCGGATGGCGGTGGTCGGCGGCGAGCGGCGGGTGGCGCGGGGTGGCGGTTACCCTTGCTGGCGGATCGAGACCGCCGCACGCACTGGAGAACGCCATCCGTCGACCCTCGCGCAGCATCGTCGCCGTCGTCGCCGCCGTCCTCGTGGTCGGGGGCGCCGGAGGTGCGTGGGCGTGGACGGAACGCGAGGACCGCGTGGCCGCCGCGCAGGCCGCGACGCAGGAGCGCGAGGCCGACGCGCTCGCGGCGCAGGTGCGCGACCTCGACGCGCTCCAGGCGCAGGCCGCCGACGCCGCCGCGGTGCACGTGGCGACCGTCCGTGCCGATGCCCGTACGGTGCTCGCCGCCGCGGCCGAGCACGCGCGGGGAACGCTCGCGACGACCGAGGGCAAGGTCACGGACGACGCGGTCCGGCAGACGCTCGCCGCCCTCCTGGCCGAGGCCGACGCCACGGTCGCCGCCACGGACCCGGCGGCTGCGACCGGGACGACCGGTCCGTACAGCGCGACCGCTCTGCGCGCGGGCGCCGCCGCCCTCGCCGCCGCCGACGCCGCGGCGACGGCCGCGCACGAAGCCTGGCTGCAGGCCGAGGCCGCCGCGGCCGCCGCCGCGGCGCGACCCACCGCGAAGCCGTCGTCCAGACCGGCGGCCGGTGCCGCGGCCCCCTCGTGCGACACCACCTACACGGGCCCGCC
>NZ_BJWH01000028.1 GCF_007990265.1 Cellulomonas terrae | reverse complement strand
GGGCCGCGCTGGCCCGCCGCCCGACCTCAGCGGCGACGTCGGAACAGCCGCGCCGCGACGACGCGGGCCACGACGAAGATCCCCAGGCACCACACGACGGCCGCCACCCAGGTGTCCCCGATCGGGGTGCCCAGGAGCAGCCCCCGGAGCGTGTCCGTGACGGGCGTGATCGGGTTGTAGGTGGCGATCGACTCCAGCACCGCCGGCATCGACTCCGGCGGCACGAACGCGCTGGACACGTACGGGAGGAACAGGATGGCGAACGTGAACCCGCTCGCCGCCTCCGGCCCGGACGCGACGATCCCGATGGCGACGGCCACCCACGTCAGCGCCAGCACGAAGAGGGCGATGAGGCCGATCGCGCCCAGCCACTGCACCGGCGACGCGGCCGCGTCGAACCCGATGAGGATGGCGATGCCGAACACCAGGGCCGTCGAGACGGCGTTCCGGGCCATGCTGGCCACCACGTGCCCGGTCAGGACGCCGGTCGGACGGATGGGCAGGGACCGGAAGCGGTCGATGATGCCCCCGGTCATGTCGCTGGCGACGTCGACCGCGGTCGTGGCCGAGCCGTAGCCCGCGGTCAGCAGCACGATGCCGGGCACCACCCAGTTCACGTAGTCCCCGCCGGTCTGGATGGCGCCACCGAACACGTAGACGAACAGCAGGAGGAGCACCACGGGCAGGATCACCGCCATCAGGACGGTGTCGAGCTGCCGCAGCGACCGCCGCAGGCACCGCTCGATGAGGGCTCCGGTGTCGTGGGCGGTCCAGCCGAGGGCAGGGGTGATCGTGGTCATCAGGACTCCCGGGAGGTGACGAGCTCGGACTCGGTGGGGCGGCCCGTCAGCGTCAGGAAGACGTCGTCGAGCGTGGGGGAGCGGACCTCCCAGGTGTCGACGTCGACGCCGCGGCGCTCGATGTCGGCGAGGATCCGCCGGACGTCCGGCACCGAGCCGTCGGTGCTGATGCGCTCGTCGGTGCCGTCCTTGAGCCGGAGCTCGACGTGCGCGGACCCGACCGCCCGCTTGAGCTCGCGCGCGGTGCCGTCCGCGATGACGCGCCCGTGGTCGATGACCGCGACGCGGTCGGCCAGCTGGTCGGCCTCCTCCAGGTACTGCGTGGTGAGCAGCACCGTCGTGCCGGCGGCCACGACCGACCGGATGACGTCCCACAGGTCGTTGCGGCTGCGGGGGTCGAGCCCCGTCGTCGGCTCGTCGAGGAACACCACCTGCGGCCGGGACAGCAGCCCGACCGCCAGGTCGAGCCGGCGCCGCATGCCCCCCGAGTAGGTCTTGACCACGCGCCGGCCGGCGTCGGTGAGGTCGAAGAGCTCCAGCAGCTCGGCGCTGCGCGTGCGGACCTCGGCACGTCCCAGGTGGGCCAGCCTGGCCATGAGGTGCAGGTTCTCGACGCCCGTCAGCAGCTCGTCGACGGCGGCGAACTGTCCGGTGAGGCTGATGGCCGCGCGGACCTCGGCCGGCTGCCGCACGACGTCCTTGCCCGCGACGTGAGCGGTGCCTCCGTCGGGCAGCAGGAGCGTCGACAGGATGCGCACGGTCGTGGTCTTGCCGGCTCCGTTGGGACCGAGCAGGGCGAGCACCTCGCCCGAGCCGACCTCGAGGTCGACGCCGTCGAGCACGGTCAGGTCGCCGTAGGACTTGCGCAGTCCCCGGGCGACGACGACGGGTGCAGTCATCGCCTTCTCCTTCTGTGTATGTCATAAACTGTGTGTGTATTTCATACACACTTATAGGATCAGGGGTCAAGGAGGTGCCGTGGACGTCGAGGCACGAGAGGCAGAGCTCGCCAGGCGCGAGGCCGAGGAGGCGCGGCGCGAGGCCGAGCTCCTGCGGCGCGACCGCGAGAAGGCCGAGCGCGCCGAGGCCAAGGAGGCCGAGCGTCGCCGTCGCGACCTGGAGAAGGCCGACCGCGACGCCCAGAAGGAGCTCGAGCGGCGTGAACGGGACCGGCTGAAGGCGGAGCAGGACGCCGCCAAGGAGGTCGAGCGCCGCGAGCGTGACCGGCTGCGCGCCGAGCAGGACGTCCGCAAGCTGGCCGAGCAGCGCGAGCGCGACCGGCTCCGCGCCGAGCAGGACGCGGTGAAGCAGGCCGAGCAGAGGCGTCGCGACGAGGAGCGGGCCGCTCAGCAGGCCGTCCGCGAGGCCGCCCGCCAGCTGCGCGAGGCCGAGAAGGCCCAGCGCGCGGCGGCGCTCGCCCAGCAGCAGGCGGCTCGCGAGGCCGAGAAGGCGCGTCGGCAGGCAATGCGGGTGGCGGGCACGGAGAGCGTCCCCGCAGACCTCCCGCCCGGCATCGCGGTGCTCTGGCGATCTCCCAGCCCGGGTCGCCCCGGGCCGCGGCCCAGCCTCACCCTGGAGCAGATCGCCGACGCGGCCGTCGCGCTGGCCGACGCCGAAGGGATCGAGGCGGTGTCGATGGCCCGGCTCGCCGAGTCGCTCGGGTTCACGACGATGTCCCTCTACCGCTACGTCTCGTCCAAGGACGAGGTGCTGAGCCTCATGTCCGACCGCGCGTCCGGCCGGCCGCCCGTCGTCGGTCCCGAGGTCGGCGGCTGGCGGGAGCGGCTCGAGCTCCTGCTCGCGGTCCAGCGCCCGATCCTGCACGCGCACCCGTGGCTCGCCCGCTCGTCCGCGGTCCTGCACGCCGTGGGCCCCAGCCGGCTCGCCTGGATGGAGGCCATGCTCTCCGCGCTCGACGGCACCCCGCTGACCGAGCACCAGAAGGTCGGGGCCATCGGCCTGCTGGCGTCGAACACGCTCGACCAGCTGCGGATCGGCGAGGAGCTCAGCGGCACCGGTCGCACCGCCGCCGTCGGGACCGCCGGAGACGGGGGTCCGCCGCCCGACCTGGGCGACCTCATCACGGTCCTCGCCTCGGCCGACGAGCATCCGGCCCTCCTGCGGGCCGCCGCCCAGGGCGCGTTCTCCTTCCCGGAGGACGCCGCCGAGCCGGACGACGAGCTGGACTTCGGCACCGTGCTCATCCTCGACGGGATCGAGCGCCTCATCGCGCTCGCCGGCTGAGCCGCCCACAGCCCTCGCGGTCCACAGCCCGTCGGCCCGGTGTCGGTGGCGCGCGGCAGACTCGGCGCATGACCTCGTCCGACGTCCCGCGCACCGGCCGCTGCTTCGGCGACGGCAACCCCGTCTACGAGCAGTACCACGACGAGGAGTGGGGCCGGCCGGTGCACGGCGAGAACGCCCTGTACGAGCGGTTCGCGCTGGAGGCGTTCCAGTCCGGGCTCGCGTGGATCACCATCCTGCGCAAGAGGCCCGCCTTCCGGACGGCCTTCGCAGACTTCGACCCGGAGCTCGTCGCCGCGTTCGGGGACGACGACGTGGCCCGGCTGATGGCCGACGCCGGCATCGTGCGGAACCGCGCCAAGATCGAGGCGACGATCGCCAACGGTCGCGCGCTGCGGGACCTGCACGCGTCGGGTCGCACGCTCGACCAGGTGCTCTGGTCGCACGCCCCCGACCGCTCGACCCACACCCGTCCGGTCACCTGGGCCGACGTGCCGGCGCAGACACCGGAGAGCCGGGCGCTCGCCAAGGAGCTCAAGCTGCTGGGCTTCCGGTTCGTCGGCCCGGTCACCGCCTACGCCGCGATGCAGGCCTGCGGTGTCGTCGACGACCACCTGGCGACGTGCCCCGCCGTCGCCGGAGACTGAGCGCGGCGTCCGAGATGTCCGGAAGCGCCCGGGTCGGCCCGTCGCGCTGCGGGTGAGATGTGCTCCCCGCGGGTGATACCCCCTCCGGGGGTCTCGGCAGGGCCCGGCACGCGCGACTACAGTGCCCCGCATGACGGACAAGCCCGACTCCGACGCCCGGCGTGATGCCGCGCGTGCGGCGGCCGAGGCTCTGGCGGACAACGTCGTCCCCGATGCCGAGATTCTCGAGGCGGTACAGAGCGGACTCCTGTCGGTCCCAGCCGGCTCCCCGAACTCGTGGTTCGACGTCCCGTCGCAGCGCAGCCGCATGCACACGAGCACGCTCGCCCCTCGCCGCCCGCACTGACGACGGCACGGACGCGCCCGCCGTCGCGGGCCGGTCCTCGCCGCGCTGTTGTTCACACCGGCCACCTCGCGCCGCCCTGCGCGCTGACGCCGGTCTGCTCGCACCGCCCTGCGCGCCCGCGCGGCTGACGGTGACGCCGACACTCCACGGACGCTCCCGTCTCATCTGTCGAGCGACGTTGCCCAGCATGTGATCGCCGGTCTACCATCACGCCTACCATCCAGAGCGGCCGAGAGACCTGGCTCGACGACGCCGCAGCAACCCCCCTCCTCGCGAGGGTGTGGGTGCTTCCGCCAGGGGCGATGGAGTGAGCAATGTCCCGAAGGTCACGTGTCCCCGCACCGCGCCGGTGCCCGGCGGCCCGGTCGGTCGCGCCGTGAGCGCCGCCGCCGTGGACTCCCGGACGCCCGGCCTGCACGCCGCGACGAGCCGACGCGCGGTCGCGGCCAACGACCGCCCGACCATCTCCTTCGAGCTCTTCCCGCCCCGGAACCCCGACGCGGCCCCCCGCCTCTGGGCCACGATCCGGGAGCTCGAGACCGTCCAGCCGGACTTCGTCTCCGTCACCTACGGCGCCTCGGGCAAGACGCGGGTGACCACGCGCGCCCTCGTCCGGCGGCTGCTGCGGGAGACGTCGCTCAACCCGATCGCCCACCTGACCTGCGTCGGGACGTCCCGCGAGGAGATCACCACGATCGTCGGGGAGTTCCTCGACGAGGGCCTGCGGTCGTTCCTCGCCCTGCGCGGCGACCCGCCCACGGACCAGAGCGACTGGGAGGCTCACCCCGACGGCCTCCAGACCGCGGGTGAGCTCGTCGAGCTGCTGCGCGAGATCGAGGCCCAGCGGTGCGCGGACAGCCCTTCGCAGGCGGTCCGGGCGCGGGTACGTCCGCTGTCGGTCGCGGTGGCGGCGTTCCCGCGCGGCAACCACGCGACGGGCGGCACGCGCGCGCAGGACGTCGCCTCGCTGCTGGCCAAGCAGGAGGCCGGCGCCGACTTCGCGATCACGCAGGTGTTCTTCGACGCGGACGACTACCTCGGTATCGTGGCGGAGGCCCGGGAGGCCGGCGTGACCATCCCGATCATCCCGGGCATCATCCCGACCACCGACCCGGCCCGGCTGCTGCGCGTGCAGGAGCTCACCGGCGTCCCCGTGCCGCACGACCTGCTCGACCTGCTCGGTTCTGCCGACGACGACCTCGACCGTCATCGCCGGGGCATCCGGGCGAGCGTCGACCTGGTCAACGGCGTCCTGGACGGCGGGGCCCCCGGCGTCCACCTGTACACGTTCAACCAGCACCATGCCGCACTTGACCTGCTCGAGGGTGCACACCTCGACGGCGGAGCTCGGACAGCTCCCGACCTGGCCAGCTGGCCGCAGGACACGGCTCCCGCCCGATCCACGAGGGACTGAAAAAAGATGAGCAGCACACCCCCGCTGAGCCCAAGCTTCCCGGCGAGCTCCGTGCTCGGCTACCCCCGCATCGGCCCGCGCCGCGAGCTGAAGAAGGCCCTCGAGGCGTTCTGGGCCGGTCGCACGTCGGCCGACGAGGTCGAGGCGACCGCCGCCGACCTGCGCAGGCGCACCCGCACGCGCCTGGCCGAGCTCGGCCTGGCCACCGACGTGCCCGCGATCCCGAGCGCGTTCTCGTTCTACGACCACGTGCTCGACGCGACGGCCGTCGTCGGTGCCGTGCCGGCGCGGTTCGCTGACGTCGTCGGCGCGGACGGTGCGCTCGACCTCGCCGGGTACTCGACCGTGGCCCGCGGCCGTGGCGACGACCTCCCGCTCGAGATGACGAAGTGGTTCGACACCAACTACCACTACCTCGTCCCGGAGATCGGCCCCGAGACCGAGTTCCGCTACGCCAGCGACCGTCCCGTGCGGGAGTTCAAGGAAGCCCTCGCGGACGGCGTGCTGACGCGTCCGGTCATCGTCGGCCCCGTCACGTACCTCGCCCTGGCGAAGGCCACGGAGGACGCGCCGGAGGGCTTCGCGCCCATCGACCGTCTCGCGGACCTGCTGCCCGTGTACGCCGAGCTGCTCACGGACCTCGCCGCCGCGGGTGCCACCTGGGTCCAGCTCGAGGAGCCGGCGCTCGTGTCCGACTCGGTCGCGGTGCCGGCCGAGCAGCTGCTCGCGTCCGTCATCGAGGCGTACCGCGCGCTGGCCACCGAGCTCACCCGTCCGACGCGTCCCGCCATCCTCGTCGCGGCGCCCTACGGCGACCTCGGCGCGGCGTTCCCGGTGCTGGCCGCCACGGACGTCGAGGCCATCGGCATCGACCTGGTCCGCGGGCACGCGCCCGCGGAGGCGGTCCCCGGCCTGGAGACCAAGACGCTCGTCGCCGGCGTCATCGACGGCCACAACATCTGGCGCGCCGACCTCGACGCCAAGCTGGCGATCCTCGAGCAGCTCGAGGGCCTGGGCGCCGCGGCCGTCACCGTCGGCACGTCCACGTCGCTGTTCCACGTCCCCCACACCCTCACCGACGAGCCGAACCTCGACGCCACGCTCAAGACGTGGCTCGCGTTCGCCGACGAGAAGGTCGTCGAGGTCGTCACCCTGGCCGAGGGTCTGACCGAGGGCCGCGAGGCGATCCACGAGCAGCTCCTCGCCGCGACCGACGCGATCAACTCCCGCCGCACGGCGCCCGGCGTCGTCAACCCCGAGGTCCGCGACCGCGTCGCTGAGCTGGACGAGTCCGCCTTCAACCGCGGCCCGTTCGACGAGCGCAAGGCCGCCCAGGCAGCGCGGCTCAACCTGCCCCCGCTGCCCACGACCTCGATCGGCTCGTTCCCGCAGACCACCGAGATCCGTACCGCCCGCGCGGCGTTCGGCAAGGGCGAGCTGACGGAGGCGCAGTACGACGAGGAGATGAAGGCGGAGATCCGCCGCGTCGTCGACCTGCAGGAGTCGATCGGCTTCGACGTGCTGGTGCACGGCGAGCCCGAGCGCAACGACATGGTCCAGTACTTCGCGGAGAACCTCGACGGGTTCGCCGTGACGCAGAACGGCTGGGTCCAGTCCTACGGCTCGCGCTGCACGCGTCCCTCGATCCTGTGGGGCGACGTCTCGCGGCCCAAGCCGATCACGGTCGAGTGGTCCGCGTACACGCAGTCGCTCACCGAGAAGCCCGTCAAGGGCATGCTCACCGGTCCGGTGACGATCCTCGCGTGGTCGTTCGTGCGTGACGACCAGCCGCTCGGCGACACCGCCAACCAGGTCGGCCTCGCGCTGCGCGACGAGATCGCCGACCTCGAGGCCGCCGGCATCGCCGTGATCCAGGTGGACGAGCCCGCCCTGCGCGAGCTGCTGCCGCTGCGAGTCGAGGACCACGCCGCGTACCTCGACTGGTCGGTCCGCTCGTTCCGCCTGTCGACCGCGGGCGTCCGCCCCGACACGCAGATCCACACGCACCTGTGCTACTCGGAGTTCGGCGAGATCATCGGCGCGATCGACGGCTTGGACGCCGACGTCACGTCCATCGAGGCGGCCCGCTCGAAGATGGAGATCCTCGGCGACATCTCGGCGGCCGGCTACCCGCGCGGCATCGGCCCCGGCGTCTACGACATCCACTCGCCGCGCGTCCCCAGCGAGGCCGAGGTCGAGGAGCTCCTCACCGAGGCGGTCAAGGCCATCGCGGTCGACCAGCTCTGGGTCAACCCGGACTGCGGCCTGAAGACCCGTCGCTACGAGGAGGTCGCCCCGTCGCTGGAGCACATCCTCGAGGCGACCCGGAAGGTCCGCGCGACCCTCTGATCCACCCGACGGCCCCGGACCCTGCGCAGGTGTCCGGGGCCGTCGTGCGTCCTAGGGTCGGACGCGTGACGATCTTCGACACCGTGCCACTCGACCAGCTGCGCCGCCGGACCAGCGAGAAGTGGCGGCACTACCCGCCGGACGTGCTGCCGCTGTTCGTCGCGGAGATGGACGTGCCGCAACCGGAGCCGGTGGTCCGGGCCGTCGTCGACGCGATGCGGCTGGGCGACACCGGCTACCCGGCCGGCACCGCCTACGCCGAGGCGATGGCGACGTTCGCGGCCGACCGGTGGGACTGGACGGTCGACGTCGCCGCGACACGGTTGGTCCCCGACGTGATGCTCGGCGCGGTCGAGCTGCTCCGGCTGGTCACCGACCCGGGCGACGCCGTCGTCATCAGCCCTCCGGTGTACCCGCCGTTCGCGGCGTTCGTCGACCACGCAGCCCGCAGGGTGGTGACCGCCCCGCTGGCCCCCGACGGGCGGCTCGACCTGGAGGCCCTCGACCGGGCGTTCGGCGAGGCCACCGCGTCGGGCGGCCGCGCGGCGTACCTGCTGTGCCACCCGCACAACCCCACCGGCACGCTGCACACGGCCGACGAGCTGCGTGCGGTCGGCGAGCTGGCAAGCATGCACGGCGTGCGCGTGGTGGCCGACGAGATCCACGCACCCCTCGTGCTCGGCCCGGGCAGCCGGTTCGTGCCCACGACGACGCAGATCCCCGACGCGATCGCCCTGCACTCCGCGTCCAAGGCGTTCAACCTGGCCGGCCTGCGCGCCGCGGTCGCGGTGCCCGGACCGGACGCGGTGGCCGACCTCGCCCGCCTGCCCGCGGTCGTCGCCGACGGCGTCACGCACCTCGGTGCCCTCGCCCAGCGCACCGCCTACCGGGAGGGCGCCGCCTGGCTGGACGAGGTGCTCGACGGGCTCCGGCAGAACCAGCTGCTGCTCGCGGACCTGCTCGCGGAGCAGGTCCCGGCCGCCGTCTGGTCCCCGCCCGAGGCGACGTACTTCGCCTGGATCGACCTGCGCGCCCTCGAGGCGGTCCGCTCCGGCGAGGACCCGGCCCGCCTCGCCCTGCACCGCGCCCGGCTCGCGCTCAACCCGGGCCCCACCTTCGGGGCCGAGGGCACCGGCTTCGTCCGCCTCAACCTCGCCGCCTCGACGGCGACCCTGACCGACGCCGTCGGCCGGCTCGCCAGCGCTCTGGAGCACGTCGCAACCGTTTCGTGACCAAGACACGCCGCCCGAGGGCTCATGTCCACCCCGGGGGCGTGCCGATCACTCCGTACGGAGCCCACGAAAAGGCCCACGCCTGTACAACGAAGTCATGGGAGATCGACGTGGTGAAGTGCGATGAGTGCAGCTCGGCGGTGCAGGTCTGCGAGCGCTGCGACGGAGCCGGCCGCAAGCGCTGGTCCGGGGAGTGCAGCTACTGCCGCGGGACCGGGCAGACGTGCATGAAGAACGGCAACCACCGCTGGTGACGCAGCAGCACCCCGCACCGACGGTGGGCGGGGTGCTCGACAGAGCAGGTCAGCTGAGGCGGACCGACAGGCTCGCCAGCCGGTCGACGATGCGGACGTCCGCATCCAACCAGGGGACGTCGTGCCACTGGTGCGGTGCCAGCCACCGCAGCTCGTCGTGCTCGACGAGAGGTTCGGGCGTGCCCTCGACGACCTCCGCCAGCCAGATGCGCATCACGTAGTCCTCGGACAGCCGCCACCCGCCGTCGTCAGGCCCGACGACCTCGTCGCCGAGGCCGATCCGCACGCCGAGCTCCTCGCGGATCTCGCGGTGCAGGGCATCCTCGGGGGACTCGTCGCCGTCGACCTTGCCGCCGGGGAACTCCCACCGGCCGGCCAGACGCGCGGGGACCGCCCGCCGCGCAGCAAGAAGCTCGCGCGGGTCGTCCAGGTCGTCGACGATGGCGGCGGCCACGACGAGTACGGGTGTGATCATGCGGTGAGTCTGCCAGGCCCGCGTGCCACGGACCTGGGACGCAGGGGACGGCCCACCTTCTGGAGCCGTCGGACCCTGCTCAGCGGATGCCGTGCTCGATGGCCCACGCGACCGCCTCGGCACGCGTCGAGGCGCCGATCTTGCGGTACACGCTGCGGACCTGCGACTTCACCGTGTTCCTCGTCACGAAGAGCCGCGTCGCGATCTCCTCCAGGGTGACGTCCTCGGCGAGCTCAGCCAGCACGACCCGCTCGCGGCGCGTCAGTGCGTCGTTCGTGAGCCCGACGGTCCTGCTCGTCTCCAACATGCTCATGATGTCCTCCGGTGTGCTGCGTGGTTCCGGGGGGTCCGGGCCACGCTCTGGGCTGCGTACCGGATGAGAGAGGGCTGGTCGTGAGCCATGACGCCACTTCCAGCAATCTCCTCATGCGCGGGTTCCCCCCCGCCATGCGCCCGATCGCGCTTGCCACCCACAATGAACGCCGGCTGCCCCGGCAGATACGCCGAACGTGTGATCAGTTCCGAGTTTTCACCCGGACGGCTGACCAGAACGCGTGGCATACCTCACACGGGGACAACGAGAGCAGTGCTGACGAGGTTCAGCCGGCGTTCTGCGCGGTGTACTCGGCAGCGGTGAGCAGCGGACCGGTCGATGCCACGTCGACCTTCAGCAGCCAGCCCTGTCCGTACGGGTCGGAGTTGACCACCGAGGGGTCCTCGACGGCAGCCTGGTTGATCTCGACGACCGTGCCGGACACCGGGGAGTACAGCTCCGAGACCGACTTGGTCGACTCGATCTCGCCGACGACCGCGCCGGCGATGACCTCCTCACCGACGGCGGGGAGCTCGAGATAGACGATGTCGCCGAGCGCGTCAGCCGCGATCCCGGTGATGCCGACGGTCGCAGGGGCGCCGTCATCCAGCCATTCGTGCTCGACCGTGTAGTGCAGGTGGGTGGGCAGCTCCGTCATGAGTGAGGCTCCTGTCGACTTCTTCTAGGGCTTGGTCTACCGGTGTCGGCGGTAGAAGGGAAGAGCAACCACCCGGACGGGCTCGAAGCGTCCGCGCACGTCAACCGCGAGCTCGGTACCGGGGGCACTGACCTCGGGGGTGACGTAGGCCATCGCGACGGGGTGCCCGAGGGTCGGCGAGGGTGCACCGGACGTCACCGTCCCGACGGTCGGGGCGTCCGGCGCGGTGGAGTGCTTGACGGGATAGCCGTGGCGGGCGGCACGTCGGCCGAGCCCTTCGAGCCCCACCAGGACGCGCGCGGGCTCCGACTGCGACCGGGCCTCCAGGGCGGCGCGGCCCACGAACGGGAGCGGGTTGCCCTCGTCGTCGACCTTGTCGAGCTTCACCACCCGACCGAGCCCGGCGTCGTGCGGGGTCGTCGTGCGGTCGAGCTCGTTGCCGTAGAGCGGCATGCCGGCCTCGAGCCGGAGGCTGTCCCGCGCGGACAGCCCGGCGGGCACCAGCCCGAACGGCGCGCCCGCCGCGAGGAACGCCCGCCACAGGGCGGGGGCGAGGGCGGCGTCGAGGAAGAACTCGAAGCCGTCCTCCCCGGTGTACCCGGTCCGCGCGACGAAGACGGCGCTGCCCTGGAACGTCATGGGGATGGCCGCGTAGTACTTGAGCGTCTCGGCGTCGTGACCCGCCTCGACGAGCCCTTCCGTGGCACGCAGGATCTCCAGCGCGCGCGGCCCCTGCACGGCGATGAGGGCGGTCTGCGGCGAGCGGTCCTCGACCGTGACGTCGAGGCCCGCGGTCCGCTCCGCGAGGGCCGCCAGGACCGTGTCGTGGTTGGAGGCGTTGGCGACGACGAGGAACGTGTCCTCGGTGTCGCGGTAGACGATCAGGTCGTCGATGACACCGCCGTCCTCGGCGCAGATCATCGTGTAGCGCGCACCGAGGACCCGCAGGCCGGAGAGGTTGCCGACGAGGGCGAGGTCGAGGAACCGGCCGGCGTCCGGACCGGTCACCCCGATCTCGCCCATGTGCGACAGGTCGAACAGGCCCGCGGCCGTGCGGACGGCGGTGTGCTCGGCGATGTCGGAGGTGTAGCGCAAGGGCATCTGCCAGCCGGCGAAGGAGGTCAGGGCGGCGCCCAGGGCGACGTGCTCGTCGTGCAACGGGCTCAGTGTCTCGTCGGCGCTGGCGCTCATTTCCTTGGCTTCCTTCACTCGGCGTACGACTCGATGGGCGGGCAGGAGCAGACCAGGTTGCGGTCGCCGTGCGCCCCGTCGATCCGGCGGACCGGCGGCCAGTACTTGCCCTCGCGCAGCGCGGCCACGGGGAACGCGGCGAGCTCGCGCGGGTAGGCCTGCTGCCAGGTGTCGGTGCTGACCGACGCCGCGGTGTGCGGCGCGTTGCGCAGCGGGGAGTCGGCCACGGACCAGCGACCGGCCTCGACGGCGTCGATCTCGCCGCGGATCGCGACGAGCGCGTCGACGAACCGGTCGAGCTCGGCCAGGTCCTCGCTCTCCGTCGGCTCGACCATGAGCGTGCCAGCGACGGGGAAGGACAGCGTCGGTGCGTGGAACCCGTAGTCCATGAGGCGCTTGGCGACGTCCTCCGCGGTCACCCCGGTCTCCTTGGTGATGTCCCGCAGGTCGAGGATGCACTCGTGCGCGACCAGGCCGTTCGGTCCCGTGTAGAGCACCGGGTAGTGACCGGACAGGCGCGTGGCCAGGTAGTTCGCCGCGAGGACCGCAGTCTCGGTCGCCGTCTTCAGGCCGTCGGGGCCCATGAGCGCGACGTACGCCCAGGAGATCGGGAGGATGCCCGCCGAGCCCCAGGGGGCCGCACTGACCGGGGCCACCGTGTTCGTCGCGGTGGTCGCCGGCGTCGGGTCGCCCGGCAGGAACGGGGCCAGGTGCGCCGCGACCGCGACCGGTCCGACGCCGGGCCCGCCGCCGCCGTGCGGGATGCAGAACGTCTTGTGCAGGTTCAGGTGGCTGACGTCGCCACCGAGCTCGCCCGGCCGCGCCAGGCCGACGAGCGCGTTGAGGTTCGCACCGTCGATGTACACCTGACCACCGGCCTGGTGGACGAGGTCGCAGACGGTGCGCACACCCTCCTCGTAGACGCCGTGCGTCGACGGGTACGTGATCATGATCGCCGCGACCTCGGGACCGTGCTTGTCCAGCTTGGCGCGCAGGTCGTCGAGGTCGATCGAGCCGTCGGCCGCGGTCGCGACGACCACGACACGCATCCCAGCGAGCGCCGCCGACGCCGCGTTGGTGCCGTGCGCCGAGGCGGGGATCAGGCAGACGTCACGCTTGTCGCCCCGCGACGCGTGGTAGCCGTGGATGGCGAGCAGCCCCGCGAGCTCACCCTGCGACCCCGCGTTCGGCTGCACCGACACCGCGGCGTACCCGGTGATCTCCGCGAGCCAGTCCTGCAGCTCCGTGACCAGCTCGGCGTAGCCCTCGGTCTGGTCGGTCGGGGCGTAGGGGTGGATGGTGGCGAACTCCGGCCAGGAGATCGGCTCCATCTCCGCCGTCGCGTTGAGCTTCATCGTGCACGAGCCCAGCGGGATCATCGTGCGGTCGAGGGCCAGGTCCTTGTCCGAGAGGCGACGCAGGTAGCGCAGCATCGCCGTCTCGGAGCGGTGCAGGTGGAAGACCGGGTGCTGCAGGTACGCGCTCGTGCGGCGGAGGGCGTCCGGCAGAGCGTCACCCTCGCCGAGGCCGGAGAACCCGAACGCGTAGGTCCCGTCGTCGTCGGCGTCCAGCGTGGTGACCCCGGCCGCCGCGAAGGCCAGCACGATCCGCAGCAGGTGGTCGGTGGTCGTGCGCTCGTCGGCCGCGATCTGCACGTGGTCGTCGTCGGGCGCCCAGAGGTTCACCCCGGCAGCCGCCGCCTGCGCGACGACCTCACGGGCCTTGCCGGGGACGACCGTGCGCACCGTGTCGAAGAACGTGTCGTGCTCGACCGTCACGCCGACGCCGGTGAGCAGCTCGGCCAGGCCGGCGGCGTGCGCGTGCACCCGCTCGCCGATCGCCCGCAGCCCGTCGGGCCCGTGGTAGACCGCGTACATCGACGCGACGATGGCCAGCAGCGCCTGCGCGGTGCAGATGTTGCTCGTCGCCTTCTCGCGACGGATGTGCTGCTCGCGCGTCTGCAGCGCGAGGCGGTAGGCCCGAGCACCGTCGGCGTCGATGGAGACGCCCACGAGCCGGCCGGGGAGCATCCGCTCGAGGCCGGTGCGCACCGCCATGAACGCGGCGTGCGGTCCGCCGCCGAACAGCGGGACACCAAAGCGCTGCGCGGAGCCGACCGAGACGTCGGCGCCGAGCTCGCCGGGGGAGGTGAGCAGAGTCAGAGCCAGCAGGTCCGCGGCGACCGTGACGAGCCCACCGCGCTCCTTCGTCTGCGCGACCACGCCACTCAGGTCCCGGACGCGTCCCGACGCACCGACCTGCTGCACGACGACGCCGATGAGGTCGCCCTCGATCTCCGGCAGCCCGTCGGTGAGGTCCGCGACGACGACCGGCAGGCCGATCGCCTCCGCACGGCCGAGCGTCACGGCCAGCGACTGACCGAACAGGTCGGCGTCGAGCACCACGGTGCCGGCCTTGCCGCGAGCCGCGCGCCACATGAGCGCGACGGCCTCGGCGACAGCGGTCGCCTCGTCGAGCAGCGACGCGTTGGCCACGTCGAGGCCGGTGAGGTCGGTGACCATCGTCTGGAAGTTCAGCAGCGCCTCGAGCCGACCCTGCGCGATCTCCGGCTGGTACGGCGTGTAGGCGGTGTACCAGGCGGGGGACTCGAGCACGTTGCGACGGATGACGGCCGGCGTGATCGTGTCCGAGTACCCCTGGCCGATCATCTGCGTCATCACCCGGTTCCGGCCCGCGATGGTGCGCAGCGCCGCCAGCACCTCCTCCTCGGAGCGCGCGGCGGGCAGGTCCAGAGGCCGGTCCGTGCGGATGCTCGCGGGGACGGCCGCGTCGACGAGCGCGTCGAGGTCCGGGTAGCCGACGACCGACAGCATGTGCGCGGTCTCACCGCCGCGCGGCCCGATGTGCCGGTCCGCGAAGACCTCCGCTGCCGGCGTGTGCTCGACGCTGGTGAACGGCACCGCGTCGGACGAGGGATCCAGGTGGATGGCAGGGACGCCGCTCACGACGGCGTCGTGCAACTGGCTCAGATCGGTGGTCACGGGCTGCTCCGCTGGGTCGTCCGGACGTGCCGGGACGGTGGGTGGGCTCCCCGCTCTGTCATTACGCGGTTGGGTACGCGCGACCTGAGAGTTTTGCCGGTCCGCCTGTCGGGGCGCGCCGGCTTGCACCGTCGGTGGGACCTGTCCCCGGAGGGGCCGGTCCGCTTTCCAGAGTTGCCTCGCCGTGGCGGTACAGGGGCCTGAGAGATTCCCGGGGAGGGTTGCTCCTTCGGCGTCCCGCACGTTGCGCGGGAGCTCTCCCGCCGCGGTTCGAGCAGCGTGTGAAGTTGTGGGGTCAGCCTAGCGCCTCGAGCCGTGGCGTCCGGCGGCCGCGGTCGGCTCGCACCAGGACCGCGACACCCCCCAGCAGCAGCGGCAAGGCTTGCGGCGCGACCTGCGCGACGAGCGGGAGCGGGTCGCTCGCACTCTGACCGGTGCTCGATCCCACGAAGCTGGCGAGCACCCCGAGAGCCAGCCCGGGCATGACGTAGGCGCCGACCCAGGCGGGAGCCATGGCCCAGGCCTTGTCACGCACGCCCGGCAGGCGCAGCGCCAGGTACGAGAGCGCAGCCAGCACCACCGGGATGGCCGTGACCGCCAACGCGAACCGCGCCGCGTCGGTCGTGGCGACGCCGTACTCGCCGACCCAGTGCCTGCGCTTGGCGCCCACCGCGATCCACCATGTCAGGTGGTCGCCGACGAACCCCGCGGCGATCAACGCCGACGCCGCGGTCACCAGGAGGCACAGCGGCACGCCCACCGCCCCGAGGACGAGCACGGTCCTGCGACGCCGCGCCAGGAGGGCGACGCGCTGCGCCGCGATCGCGGCTCTGAGCGCCGGCGGTTGCCTCAGCTCCTCGACGGCCTCGCGTGCGCGGCGCTCGAGACGGGTCTCCTCGCGGCGCAGGTGCTTGGCACGCACCGTCGTCGTCACACCGCCAGGCGGCGCCGGCAGGTCCGTGCCGTCGCCGACGCGTCCGCCGGCCCCCGGCGTGACGACGACGTCCATCGCGGTGCCGTCGGCACGTCCCTGCGTGTCCCACGAGCGCACAGGCGTCCCTTCTTTGCGGGCGAGGCTAGCGGCGCAGGAGCCTGCTGCGGTCCGTCGTCACCCGTTCGGACCTCCTGCCGTCTCGCGCCGACGGGCACCCGTCGAGGTGGTGACCCACGCGCTCGTTACGCTGACTGCGTGACCTCCTCGTCGACCGACCGTGCTCGTGCAGTCGTCGTCGTGGTCTCCGACCGGTCCGCCGCAGGTTCGCGGGCCGACCGGTCGGGGCCGCTCGCGGCCGCCCGGCTGCAGGCGGCCGGGTACGCGGTGGAACCGGTGGTGGTGGTGCCCGACGGTGCCGACTCCGTCGAGGGGGCGCTGCGGGCGGCCGTCGACGAGGGCGCCCGGCTCGTGATCACCTCGGGCGGCACGGGAGTCGCGCCCCGCGACCGCACGCCGGAGGGCACGCGTCCGCTGATCGCCCAGGAGCTGCCCGGCGTCGCTGAGCTCCTTCGCCGGGCCGGTTCGGCGACCGTCCCGACGGCGGTGCTGTCGCGCGGACTCGCCGGCATCACGGCGGACGGTGCCGTGATCGTCAACCTGCCGGGTTCTCCCGGTGGTGTGTCCGACGGCCTCGACGTGCTTGTGCCGCTGCTGCCGCACGTGCTCGACCAGCTTCTCGGCGGCGACCACCGATGATCGCGCGCATCGTCGAAGAGGCCCTCGACCTGCAGTTTCACGTGGAACATGTCAGTGATCCCCGCGCCGGGGCCGTCGCGACGTTCGTCGGGCTCGTTCGCGACCACGACCCGTCGGTCGAGGGGCGCGTGGTGGGCCTGGACTACACCGCGCACCCGGACGCGCAGGACGTCCTGGCCCGGATCGCGCGGGCCGCCCTGACCGACGACGTGCTCGGCATCGCCGTCAGCCACCGCATCGGGCACCTGGCCGTCGGGGAGGCCGCGATCGTCGCTGCGGTGTCCACCGCGCACCGCGCCGAGGCGTTCGACGTGTGCCGCGCGCTCGTCGAGACGGTCAAGGCCGAGCTCCCGGTGTGGAAGCGTGAGGTCCTCGAGGACGGTTCACACGTATGGGTGGGGTTGTGATGACCGAGCAGCTGGTCGACCGGTTCGGGCGCGTGCACCGCGACCTGCGGATCTCGCTCACCGACCGGTGCTCCCTGCGGTGCACGTACTGCATGCCCGCGGACGGCGTGCCGTGGCTCGCGCGGTCCACGATGCTCAGCACCGAGGAGATCGTGCACGTCGCCCGGGTCGGCGTCTCGCTCGGCATCACCGAGATCCGGCTGACCGGCGGCGAACCCCTCCTGCGCGTCGACATCGTGGACGTCGTCCGCCGGCTCACGGCGCTCACCGGCCCGGCCGGCAGCCCCGAGGTCTCCCTCACGACCAACGCCCTGCGCCTCCCCGGGCTCGCGTCGGACCTCAAGGACGCCGGGCTGTCCCGCGTGAACATCAGCCTGGACACCCTCGACCGCGCGAAGTTCCTGGAGCTGACCCGGCGCGACAAGCTCGTCGAGACCCTCGCCGGGATCGCCGCAGCCGACGCCGCCGGACTGCACCCCGTGAAGATCAACGCGGTCGCCATGCGTGGGGTCAACGACGACGAGGTCGTCGCCCTCACCCGGTTCGCCGTCGACCGCGGCTACCAGATGCGGTTCATCGAGCAGATGCCGCTCGACGCCGGGCACACCTGGGACCGCAAGCAGATGGTGACGCAGGCGGAGATCCTGGAGCGGCTGACCGCGGAGTTCACGCTGACGGAGGTGCCCGGCCGCGGTGCCGCACCCGCCGAGCTCTGGACCGTCGACGGCGGTCCCGCGACCGTCGGCGTCATCGCGTCGGTCACCCAGCCGTTCTGCGGTGCCTGCGACCGGCTGCGCCTCACCGCCGACGGTCAGCTGCGCGCGTGCCTGTTCTCCCAGACGGAGACCAACGTGCGGGACCTGCTGCGCGGGTCGTCGGACGCCCCCGACGCGGCGGCGCTCGGGATCGGGCCCGGGCAGGCCGTCCGCATCGGCGCGACGGCCCCCGAGCGACCCGCGCCCGCCGCGGCCGACGTCGACGCCGCCCTCGCCGACGCGTACCGCCGGTGCCTGGCGGGCAAGAAGGCGGGTCACGACATCGACGACCCGAGCTTCCTGCAGCCCGACCGCCCGATGAGCGCGATCGGCGGCTAACCGCGCGCCCGCACTCGCGCACCGGCTCGTGTGAAGAGTGGGTTCCGCTCACCGGAACGGAGTCGTCGCGCGAGCCGGAGCGGCGAGCCGTCGCGCGCTCAGCCGCCGGCGAACGGGGGGAGGACGTCCAGGGTCGTCCCGGAGGGGACCGGGTCGTCGCCGTCGACGCGGGTGCCGTCCGCCAGCAGGGAGCAGCGTCCGAGGACCCGGTCCAGACCTGCGCCGTGCGCGGCGACCATCGCGGTGCGGACCTGCGCGGCCGAGCCGGCGGGCAGCTGCTCGGTGTCCACTCCGGCGGCCTCCGCGGCGGCGGCGAAGTAGCGGACCGTGATCACTGCTCGGCGGTCCACTCGGCGGCGCGCGCCTCGACCCACGCGAGGACGTCGGACGGGTTCGAGCTCGCGGCGGCGAGGCCGGCCACGAACATGGTCACCGGGACGGCGGGGCGGGCCACCTGGTGGGCGACGTCGGAGGACACCTGGAGCAGCCGGTCGATGTCGACGAGCTCCCGCTCGACGCCGAGCGCGGTCGTGATCTGGTCGATCCATTCCGGCAGGTCTGCGCCCGGGGCGCGGCGAGGGTCGTCGGTCATGGGTCGATCCTGTCACTGAGCGCGGCGTCGAGGCGCTGCACGTCGGCCCAGGTGTCGGCGTCGACGGTCGCGCCCTCGTGGTCGGCGACGTCGACCAGCCGCAGGCCCTCGACGAGCCGGTGCATCGCAGCCCCGTGCACGGCCGGGAGCCGGTCGAGCGCCGCCCGCAGGGACGCACGCCGGTAGCCGGCGACGAGGTGCTGCGGTCGTCCCTCCGCGCCGACCATGCGGGCGCCGTCGACGTCGGTCGCCTCCGCAGCCGCGAGCAGTGCGGGCAGGACGCGGGCCGCGCCGGGGACGTCGCACGCGAGGACGACGACGAGGTCGGGGCCGTCGGCGGCGAGCGCGTCGAGGCCTGCGGCGACGCCCGCGACGGGCCCGCCGTCCGGCGGGTCCTCCAGCACCGTCGCGACCCCTGGGCGCGCCACCTGCGGCGGTCCGACGACGACGACGTGCGATGCCCCGACGACAGCCGCGAGCGCGTGGTCGAGCAGGGCCACACCGCCCACCTCGACGTCGGGCTTGCTCGCCCCACCGAGCCGACGAGCGCGCCCACCGGCGAGCACGATCGCGTCGAACGCCCGTCGGGCTCCGGCCTCGGACGCCGCCCCGTCCCCGGGCGCCTCGCCGCGCGGTGCGGTCACGCGTCGCGCACCCAGTCACCCGAGCGGCCGCCGGACTTCGCCTCGAGCTGCACGTCGGCGATGCGGACGGACTTGTCGAGGCCCTTGACCATGTCGACGACCGCGAGCGCGGCGACCGAGACGGCGGTGAGCGCCTCCATCTCGACGCCGGTGCGGTCGGCGGTCCGGACGGTCGCGGTGATGGTCACGCCGTCGTCGGTGATCTCCAGGTCGACGACGACGCCGTGCACGCCGATGACGTGTGCGAGCGGGAGCAGTGACGGCGTGAGCTTGGCGGCGGCGATGCCGGCGATGCGTGCGACCGCCAGGACGTCACCCTTGGGCACGTCGCCGGACCGCAGGGCGGCGACGACGGGCGGTCCGCACCGGACGCGTCCGCTGGCGGTGGCGCTGCGGACGGTCGGCTGCTTGGTGGTCACGTCGACCATGCGGGCGTGCCCGGCGGCGTCGAGGTGCGTGAACTGCTCGCTCATGGGCTCACTCTCAGGACGGTGATCGGGTCCCCGGCTCTGACCTGGGAGACCTCGGCGGGGATGACGGCGAGCCCTTCGGCCAGCGCGAGGCGGGCGACGAGGTGGGACCCGGAGCCGCGCGCGGTGGCGCGGACCACGCGGTCGGGTCCGACCCAGCGGACCGGCATGAGCTGTGCGCGACCGGGGGGTGTGGTCCAGGTGTCGTCGGCGACCGCGAGCACCGTCCGGCGCTCGACGTCGGCCAGACCCCGCATCCGGAGCAGGGCCGGCCGGACGAACATCTCGAACGACGCGAACGAGCTCACGGGGTTGCCGGGCAACGTGTAGATCGGGGTGCCGTCGGGGAGCCGGCCCAGGCCCTGCGGCTTGCCGGGCTGGACCGCGACGGCGACGAACTCGACGTCCGGCTGGTCGACCAACGCTGCCTTGACCACGTCGTACGCGCCGACGCTGACGCCGCCGGACGTGACGATCGCGTCGACGTCGAGGCTCAGGAGCAGCTCCCGCAGCGCGTCCACGTCGTCAGGGACCGGGCCGATCCGCACGGCCTCACCACCGGCCTCGCGGACGGCGGCGGCGAGCAGCCAGGAGTTGGAGTCGGGGATCTGACCGCGGCGCAGCGGCGACCCGGGCGGGACGAGCTCGTCGCCGGTGGAGACGACCGCGACGCGCGGCCGACGGTGGACGCGGACGGTCGCGTGACCGAGGGAGGCGACGGCGGCGATCGCGGCGGGTCCCAGCAGCGTGCCCGCGGCGACGACGACGTCCCCGGGGACGGCGTCCTCACCGGCGCGACGGACGTGCGTGCCGGGCGTCGGTGCGTCCCGGACCAGCACGGTCGCCGTCCCGGCGTCGGTGAGCTCGACGGGGACGATCGTGTCCGCACCCGCGGGCACCGGCGCCCCGGTCATGATCCGCGCGGCCGACCCGGCCACCACGACGGGCTCGTCGGCGGACCCGGCCGGCAGGTCCGCGACCACCCGCAGCGTCACGGGCAGCGCCGTGACGTCGGCGTGCCGGACCGCGTACCCGTCCATCGCGGAGTTGTCCCAGCGAGGCAGGGGCTCGTGGGTCCGCAGGTCCTCCGCGAGGACGAGCCCGCCGGCGTCGTCGAGCAGCACCTCGACCGTGGCGAGCGGGGCGGCCAGGGCGAGGGCCGCGGCGCGGTGGGCGGTCAGGGAGCGCACGGTCAGCGCGCGTCCATCCAGGCCAGGATCCCGCCGTCGACGTTCGCGGCGTCGAACCCGGCCCCGCGCAGGATCGTCGCGGCCGTCAACGACCGCGCACCCACCTGGCAGTGCACGAGGATCTCCTGGTCCCGCGGGAGGTCCGCGAGCGCGGTCCCGTCGAACACCGAGCCCAGCGGCACCAGGATCGCGCCCGGGATCGAGGCCTGCGCGTACTCGGCAGGCTCGCGGACGTCGATCAGGAGGAAGTCGTCGGTGCCCGCTGCCCGGGCAGCCAGCCGGCTGACCAGCTCCGGGGCGGTGACGACGGGGACGTCGGACATGGGGAGGACCTCCGGGGTGGGTGCGGGGAGCGGTCGGCCGACGAGGGGGACCTCGGTCCACCGGCCGCGCAGGGCGTCGATGACGAGCACGCGGCCGAGCAGCGGCTCGCCCGTGCCGGTGAGGAGCTTGACCACCTCGGTGGCCATGACGGAGCCGACCTGCCCGCACAGTGCGCCGAGCACGCCCGCCTCGGCACAGGACGGGACCTCGTCGTCGCGCGGCGGGGCGGGGAACAGGTCGCGCAGCTGCACCCCGGCCCGGCCCCAGAAGACGGTCGTCTGCGCGTCGAACCGCAGCACCGACCCCCAGACCTCCGGCAGGCCCAGGCGGACGCAGGCGTCGTTGACGAGGTAGCGAGTGGGGAAGTTGTCGGTCCCGTCGACGACGAGGTCGTAGCCGCCCAGGATCTCGTCGACGTTCTCGCTGGTCAGACGGGTGCGATGAGCGACCACCCGGACGTCGGGGTCGAGCGCCGCGACCGTGTCGAGCGCGCTGTCGACCTTCGCGCGCCCCACGTCGGCGGTCCCGTGGATCACCTGACGCTGCAGGTTGCTCACGTCGACGACGTCGTCGTCGGCGATGCCGATCGTCCCGACGCCCGCCGCCGCGAGGTACTGGATCACCGGGGCGCCGAGGCCACCCGCGCCCACGACGAGCACGCGCGCGTTGCGCAGCCGACGCTGACCGTCGACCCCGATCTCGGCGAGCAGCAGGTGCCTCGACCCGCGCTCGACCTGCGCAGGGGTCAGGGGCGGTCCGGGCGGGACCAGCGGAGGCAGCGGCACGACGACCAACCTACGTCCCGGGAGGGACGCTCAGACCCGTGCGCCCGGCACGGGTGGCGTCGGGTCCGGCAGCGTGCGCTGCCAGGCCACGATCCGGTCGACCGCTTCCCGGACCACCTCGACCGACGACGCGAACGACAGCCGCACCCAGCTCCGCCCGTCGACGGGGTCGAAGTCGGTGCCCGGGGTCAGGGCCACGCCGGCCTCGTCGAGGAGCCGCGCGCACCACGTGATCGAGTCGAGGCCGCTCGCGGAGATGTCTCCGTACAGGTAGAACGCGCCGTCGGCGGGGGCGATCCGCGACCAGCCGAGCTCGGGCAGCCGGGAGAGCAGGTGCTCGCGGGCGGCGGCGTACCGCTCGACGTTCTGCCGGGCGGCCGCGTACCCCTCGGGGCTGAACGCGGCGACCCCCGCGTGCTGGGCGAGCGCCGGGGGGCACAGGGCGACGTTGCCCGCGAGCGCGTCGACCACCGGGAGCAGGTCGTCCGGGAGGACCATCCAGCCGAGGCGCCACCCGGTCATCGCCCAGTACTTGGAGAACGAGTTCACGACGACCGCGCCGCCCTCGAGGTAGTGCGCGGCGGTCGCGGTCGCCTCGGAGCCGTAGGTGATGCCGTGGTAGATCTCGTCGCTGACCAGCCGGACGCCGTTCGCCCCGCACCAGGTGGCGAGCGCGGCGAGCTCGTCGGGGTCGATCATCGTGCCGGTCGGGTTGGCCGGGCTGGCCACCACCAAGCCCTCGACCGGTGGGTCGAGCGCCGCGAGCTGCGCGACGGTCGGCTGGTAGCGGGTCTCCGGGCCGCACGGGACGATCACGACCTCGCACCCGAGCGCGGCGAGGATGTTCGCGTACGCGGGGTAGCCGGGGACGGCGAGCGCCACCCGGTCGCCCACGTCGAACGCCGCGAGGAACGCGAGGACGAACGCGCCCGAGGAGCCCGTGGTGACGGCGACCCGGCGGGGGTCGAGGGTGAGCTCGTACCGCTCGCTGTAGTGCTGCGCGATCGCCGACCGCAGCGCCGGCACGCCCAGGGCCTCGGTGTAGCCGAGCCCGCCGCCGCTCGTCAGCAGGTCGATCGCCCGCTGCCGGACGACGTCCGACGCCCCCGTCGACGGTTCGCCCGCGCACAGGTTGAGAACGTCCTCGCCCGCGGCCCTGCGCGCGTTCGCGGCGGCGAGGATCTCCATCACCGCGAACGGCGGGACGTGGGCACGCCGGGCAACCTTCATGCCCGCCATTGAACACGTCTCGACTGCGGACCGGGATCCGCGTCGCCCTGCACCGCGCCTCCCGGCGCAACCGCCCGCTCTAGGCCGGCAGGGCCTTCTCGATGACCTCGACGATCTCGGGGGCGTCCGGCTCGGTCTGCGGGCGGAAGCGGTGCACCGAGCCGTCGGGCGTCACGACGAACTTCTCGAAGTTCCACGTGACCCGCCCCGCCTTGCCGGACGCGTCGGGGGTCTTGGTGAGCTCCGCGTAGAGCGGGTGCTGGGACCGGCCGTTGACCTTGGTCTTCTGGAACATCGGGAACGTGACGCCCCACGTCGTGGAGCAGTACTCCGCGATGGCCTCCTCGGAGCCGAGCTCCTGCAGGAACTGGTTGCTCGGGAAGCCGAGGACCGTGAAGCCGCGGTCGCCGTAGGTCTTCTGGAGCTCCTCGAGCTTCGCGTACTGCGGTGCCAGGCCGCACCGGGAGGCGACGTTGACGACGAGCTTCACCTTGTCCGCGTACTCGCCGAACGTCGTCGCGTCGCCGTGCAGGGTGGTCAGCGGGATCTCGTCGAGGGACATGCCTCGGTCAACCGTTGTGCCGCAGCCGCGCATTCCCCAGATCGTTGCGCACGTGGTCGACGATGCCGTCGGCGGCCGCCTCGATCTGCGTGAGGCAGTCCTCGAAGTCCTGCGCGCCGCCGTACCAGGGGTCGGCCACGTCGAGGTTGCCGACCGCGTCGGGGTCGAACGACCGGAACAGCACCGGGTCCAGGCCGCGCAGCGCGCGGGCGTGGGCGTTCGTCATCGCGAGGACGAGGTCGCGGCGGTCGTCGGGCGCGACCTGGCGCGCCCGGTGCCCGTCCCCGGCGGGGTAGCCGCGGGCGACCAGGACGGCGCGGGCCCGGCGGTCCACCGGGTTGCCGTGCTCCTCGTCGCTGATGCCCGTGGAGTCGACGACGACCTCGTCGCCCAGGCCCGCGGCGGCGAACCGCTCGCGGAGCACGATCTCAGCCATCGGGGAACGGCAGATGTTGCCGGTGCAGACGACCATGACGGAGTAGGGGTTCGACACCCCGCCATGATCGCGTGTCGGCGCGGTCCGGTGCGCTCCACGAGCGCCGTGACGTGTGCCACGGCGGAAACACATCGGGCCGTCGAGGGGTTGTCGCAGAGATGCGAGCAATCACCTACTCCCGCTACGGCGGCCCCGACGTCCTCGAGCTCACCGAGCAGCCCACCCCGAAGGTCGGTCCCGACAGCGTGCTGGTCCGCGTGCGCGCCGCGTCGGTCAACCCGGTCGACTGGAAGGTCCGCGCCGGCTACCTCGACGCGATCATGGACGTGACGTTCCCCGTGGTGCCGGGCTGGGACGTGGCGGGCGTCGTCGAGCGCGTCGGCCTGGACACCCCCGAGTACCAGGTGGGCGACGAGGTCTACGGGTACGTCCGTCGCGACTGGGTGCACGGTGGCACGTTCGCCGAGCTCGTCGCCGCGCCGGTGCGCACCTTGGCGCGCAAGCCCGCGTCACTGTCCTTCGAGGAGGCCGCGGCCGTCCCGCTGGCCGGGCTCACCGCCTACCAGACGATCCTGCGCGCAGGCGTGACGGACGGGCAGACCGTCCTCGTGCACGCCGCAGCCGGCGGCGTCGGGGCGTTCGCGGTGCAGATCGCCCGCGCGCTGGGCGCCCGCGTCATCGGCACCGCGTCGGCGCGGAACCACGAGTACCTGCGCGGGCTCGGTGCGGAGCCGGTGGAGTACGGCGACGGGCTGGTCGACCGCGTCCGGGCGATCGCTCCCGACGGCGTCGACGTCATCCTCGACTACGGCGGTGACGACCTCGTCGCGACGTCCCGCGCACTGCTCGCCGACGGGGGCACCGTCGCGTCGATCGTCGACGCCGCCGCGCGCGACGAGCTCGGCGGCCACTACGTGTGGGTGCGCCCCGACACGGCCGACCTCGACGCGCTCACCGCGCTGCTCGACGCCGGCACGGTCACGGTCGAGGTCGCGGAGGTCTTCGACCTGGCCGACGCGGCGGCAGCCCACGAGGCGAGCGCAACGGGCCACACCCGCGGCAAGATCGTCATCCGCGTCGCCTGACCTGGCGCAACGTCCGCACTCAGGTGGGCCCAACCCTCACGAGTGCGGACGTTGCTGTCAGTGGCTCGTCGTGCGGCCGAAGTGGAACTTCGCGCTCGCAGGGGTGTTCGGCCAGCGACTCGTGACCACCTTGCCGCGCGTGTAGAAGCGGACCGACTCCGGGCCGTAGATGTGGCTCTCGCCGAACAGCGAGTTCTTCCAGCCACCGAACGAGTGCCAGCCGACGGGAACCGGGATCGGCACGTTGATGCCGATCATGCCGACGTTCACCGCCCGCTGGAACGTGCGTGCCGCGTCGCCGGACGACGTGAACACCGCGGTCCCATTGCCGTACGGGTTGGCGTTGACCAGGTCGATCGCCTCCGCCAGGTCCGCCGCGCGGATCACGACGAGCACCGGCCCGAAGATCTCCTCGACGTACGCGCGCATGTCCGTCGTGACGCCGTCGAGGATGGTGGGGCCGACGAAGAACCCGTCCTCGTGACCGCTCACCGTGTGACCGCGCCCGTCGACCGGTGCCGAGGCGCCGCTGTCGACCGCGTCCGTGACGATCTCCTCGATGCGCAGCTGCGACGCCCGCGTGATGACGGGGCCCATGTCGGAGTCCGGATCGTTGCCGGGTGCCACGCGGACCTTCTGCGCGGCGGCGGTGAGCCGTTCGAGCAGCGCGTCGGCGATCTCGTCGACGACCACCGCGACCGAGATCGCCATGCACCGCTCGCCGGCCGCCCCGAACGCCGCACCGGTCAGGTGCGTCGCCGCGAGGTCCAGGTCGGCGTCGGCCAGCACGACCGCGTGGTTCTTCGCCCCGCCCAGCGCCTGCACGCGCTTGCCGTGCGCGGTCGCCGTGGCGTGCACGTGCTGCGCGATCGGGGTCGAGCCGACGAACGACACGGCCGCGACGTCCGGGTGCGTCAAGAGAGCATCGACGGCCACCCGGTCGCCCTGCACGACGGAGAACACCCCGTCGGGAAGCCCGGCCGCCTTCCACATCCTCGCCAGGAACAGGCTTGCCGACGGGTCCCGCTCCGACGGCTTGAGGACGAACGCGTTGCCCGTCGCGATCGCCATCGGCGCCATCCACAGCGGCACCATCGCGGGGAAGTTGAACGGCGTGATCCCGGCGACGACCCCCAGCGGCTCCCGGAACGAGAACACGTCCACGCCCGTCGCCGCCTGGTCGGTGTACTCGCCCTTGAGCAGCTGCGGCATCCCGCACGCGTACTCGATGACCTCGAGCCCGCGGGCGATCTCCCCGTGGCTGTCCGCGAGCACCTTCCCGTGCTCCGCGGTGATGATCGCGGCGAGCTCGTCGGTGTGCTGGACGATCTGCTCCCGCAGCGCGAACAGCACCGCGGTGCGCTTGGCGACCGGCTCCTGCGACCAGCTCTGCGCCGCCGTCACCGCCGCCGCGACGGCCGCGTCGACGTCCGCCTGCTCCGCCAGGAGCACCCGGCCGGTCACCCGACCGGTCGCGGGGTCGAACACGTCCTGCGTCCGCGACCCCTCGGGCGTCGTCACCTGCCCCCCGACGACGTGGCCGATGAGCGGAGCGGTGTCGACGAGCGCGGACATCAGAGCCCTCTTTCCGTGCGTGATCCGACGGCATTGCCGGATCGAGCCAATCTAAGTCCGCCGTCAAGAACAACCAACGCCGGCTCTCCACCCTGCGTCCGCACATCCGGTCGTCCGGACGCACGAATCCGCGGACGTCCGAGGATGTGGCCGCTGCGGCGACCAGTTCCTCGGACGTTGTGGGTGGGCTCAGTCTCGGGCTGTGAGGACCAGAGGGCCGTCCGGGGTGATCGCGACCGTGTGCTCCGCGTGCGCGGCGAGCGAGCCGTCGGCCGTGCGGATGGTCCAGCCGTCGTCGTCGATCGTGTATCCGTCGCCGCCCGCCATGAACCACGGCTCGATGGCGATGACCAGGCCCGCCTTGAGCTTGAGCCCGGTGCCGGGACGCCCGAGGTTGGGGACGTGCGGGTCCTCGTGCATGGTCCGTCCGACTCCGTGACCGCCGAAGTCGGCGTTGATCCCGTACCCGCCCGCACGGCCGACGGTGCCGATGGCCGACGAGATGTCTCCCATCCGGGCGCCCGGGCGGGCTGCCGCGATACCGGCGGCCAGGGCGCGCTCGGTGGTCTCGATGAGCGCGGTGACCTCGGGCGACTGCGTCCCGACCTGGAACGTGAGCGCCGAGTCCGCCACCCACCCCTGCACCTGCGCGGCGAAGTCGATGCTGAGCACGTCGCCGTCGACGAGCACGTAGTCGGACGGCAGCCCGTGCAGGGCCGCGTCGTTCACGGAGGTGCACAGCACGCCCGGGTACGGCATCGCACCGAACGACGGGTGGTAGCCCAGGTACACGGAGTGGGCGCCAGCCGCGTCGATCATCTGGTGCGCGTGGCTGTCCAGCTGCTTGAGCGTCATCCCCTCGCGGGCGACATCACGCAAGGAGGACAGCACGCCGGCGACGAACTTCCCGGCGGGACGCATCTGGTTGATCTGAGCAGGGTTCTTGAGGGCCACTGCTCCACCCTGCCACGAGATGGGCAGGCAACAGCCCGTGGGCCGGACCTCCGAAGAGGCCCTGCCGCGAAGGACGAGGTCGCGGCTCCCACGGGCTGCGGTGACTGCCATGGATTCGCTCGCCGGCCCGGGTGGGCCTGCGGGCGGATCGTGTGTGCAATCCGTCCGACTGCTTTCGGGCGACTAGCGGACAGTCACCTCACGCGTCCTGGAAGAGAACATGTCCTGGACCACCTCCTTCCCGTGTCCGACGACCGTACGTCCGGTCCGCGCCAGGCGCCAAGGACTTTTTTCGACGACCCTGGGCGCGGTCAAGGTCCCCCGTCGTGGTGCCGATGGTGGAAGGACCGCTGAACGGCACGACGACTGGAGCACCCGTGACCACGCCCACGACAGGGAACCCCCCAGCGGGCTGGTACACCGACCCCGCCGGCTCAGGCGGTGAGCGCTGGTTCGACGGCGCCGGCTGGACCGAGCACGTGCAGACGCCACCGCCACCTGCACCTGCGGTCCCGACCCAGTTCACCCCGGACCCGCGGTTCGGTCCCGCCACCCCGGCCGCCGGCGGGTTCGGACAGGCGGCACCCGACCCCCGGTTCGGCCCCGCGGCCCCGGCCGCCGGCGGGTTCGGACAGGCAGCACCCGACCCCCGCTTCGGTCCCGCGGCCCCGGCCGCCGCGAGCACCGGGTGGATCCAGCCGGTCGAGAACCACTACCTGGTCAACACGGCCGCGAACCTGGACGACGGCAAGAACACTCCGGCGCGGGTGGCCCTCGTCGTCTCGGTCCTCGCCATGCTCGGCGTGCCGATCGCCGGGGTCGCGGGGATCGTGCTGGCTGTCGTCGGGCTCAAGCGCGCGACGAGGCTCGAGGCCGCCGGCTGGGAGCCCAAGGGCCGAGGTCGGGCGCGGTGGGCGATGGGCCTGTCGATCGTCGGGCTGGTGATCAGCAGCCTCCTGGTGGCGAACGCCGTGCGCGGCGCGCTGGCCGACGCGGTGCCCACCCTCGACCTGCGGGCGATGGAGACCGAGATCGCCGCCGGGGTGGCGGAGCAGGCCGGGGTGACCGTGACGGTGCAGTGCCCGGACACGGTCGTCGACGGGGCGACCTCGTTCCAGTGCGTCGCCGTCGACCCGGCCGGCGCGTCGACGACCGTGAACGTGCAGGTCGTGGACGACGCGGGTGGCTGGACCTGGCAGATCGGCTGAGGCGTTCGCTCCCGGAGGCTGCCGCGGGTCCGGTCAGCGCGACCGGGACTGCGCCCACTCCGCGAACGTCAGCCGCCCGGACGCGTGCTCGGGCGTCAGGTGGTAGCCGTGCCGGAACCCGCTCAGCGGGCCGGGGAACGGCACGGTCCACACCGGCCGTCGTCGACCGCGCGCCGCGAGGTACGTGCGCATGAGCTCGGTGACGGTGAGCACCTGGGGACCACCCAGGTCCTCGACGCGGCCCGACGGACCCGCGTCGACGAGCTGCGCGAGGCGGGACGCGACCTCGCGGACGTCGATCGGCTGGTCGCTCATCCCCGCGGGGGCCAGCGCGACCGGCCCGCGCGAGAGGTAGTCGAGCATCGTCGCGACGAAGTCGTGGAACTGCGTCGCGCGCAGGATCGTCCACGGCACGCCACCGTCCTCGACGATCTCCTCGACCCGGTGCTTCGCCTTGTAGTACGCGTACGGGACGCGGTCGACGCCGACGATCGAGACGTAGACGAGGTGCGGGACCGCGGCCGCGCGCGCAGCGAGCAACAGCTGCACCGCGGCGTCGAGGTCGTCGTCCGGCTTGCGGGGGTCGCTCGCGCAGTGCACCACGGCGCTGACCCCGGTCACCGCCTCGGGCAGCCCGTCGCCGGTGAGCAGGTCGCCGACAGTCCACTCCGCCTCGGACGGTGCGGCGGGTGACCGTTCTCGGCGGCTGAGCACACGGACCGGTCGACCGGCGTCGAGGAGCGTGTGCACGAGGGAGCGGCCGAGGGTTCCGGTCCCCCCGGTCACCAGCACGGGGCGTAGGTCGTCAACCATCCGGACATCCTGGCGCACGGCCGGGACCGCCGACGAGGCCTCGGCGGACATCGGTCGCCGGTCTCGCCGGATGCGACGTGTCGTGTCCGACCGAGCCGCACCTGTGACGGGAGTGCTCTCCTGGTGCGCGCCCGGCGCCACAGGGGTCGGCTGGAGTCACAGGTGCGGCTGGGTTCGTCGGGCGCGACGGGGCCCGGGTCGGATCGGCGACCCGGGCCACGTCGGTCACACGCGCGCGACCAGGAACTGCGTGTACGCCGGGACGGTGAGGAACGTCGGGAAGTCCTCCGCCAGGGCGACCTGCCGGAACAGGTCGGCCGCGTCGTCGTACCGGTCGTCGGCGGTCCGCGGGAGCTCCGCGAGGACCTCCTCGAGCACCTGCTCGACCCGGGCGGCGTCGATGCGGGTCCCCTCGGCGGTGACGACGCCCTGGTGCACCCACTGCCACACCTGCGACCGCGAGATCTCGGCCGTCGCCGCGTCCTCCATGAGGTGGTCGATGGCGACGGCCCCGATCCCGCGCAGCCACGCCTCGAGGTACCGGACGCCGACGGACACGTTCCCGCGCAGCCCGCCGTCGGTGACGGCCCCGGGCTCGCCGCCGCCGGCCGACGGGATGTCGAGCAGGTCCGCTGCGGTCACGTGCACGTCCTCACGGAGCCGGTGCCGCTGGTCGACCCGGTCGCCGAGCGCCTCGTCGAAGACCTCCCGGGCGACGGGCACCAGGTCGGGATGCGCCACCCAGGTGCCGTCGTACCCCTGGCCCGCCTCCCGCTGCTTGTCCGCCCTGACCTGGGCCAACGCCTTCTCGGTGACCTCCGGGTCGCGGCGGTCCGGGATGAACGCGCTCATGCCGCCGATGGCCTGCGCCCCCCGCTTGTGGCAGGTGGCGACGAGCAGCTCGGTGTACGCCTTCATGAACGGGACGGTCATGGTGACGCTGCTGCGGTCCGGCAGGACGAACCGGGGTCCGCGAGCGCGGAAGTTCTTGATGACGCTGAAGATGTAGTCCCAGCGGCCGGCGTTCAGGCCGGCGCAGTGGTCGCGCAGCTCGTAGAGGATCTCCTCCATCTCGAACGCGGCCGTGATGGTCTCGATGAGGACCGTCGCGCGGATCGTCCCGTACCGCAGTCCCAGGTACGTCTCGGTGAACCGGAAGACCTCGTCCCAGAGGCGGGCCTCCAGGTGACCTTCGAGCTTGGGCAGGTAGAGGTACGGTCCGCGGCCGGAGTCGATGAGCGCCTGGGCGTTGTGGAAGAGGTACAGGCCGGCGTCGACGAGGCTCGCGGAGGCCGCGCAGACCTGGCCCGCACGGTCCGTGAACTCCAGGTGCTTCTCGGTCAGGTGCCACCCGCGCGGCCGGAACACGATCGTCGGTGTCGTCCCGCCGACGCGGTACTCCTTGCCCTCGGGTGACGTGAAGTCGATCTGACCCCGGATCGCGTCGAACAGGCTGTGCTGCCCGCCGACGACGTTGGTCCACGTGGGGCTGGTGGCGTCCTCCATGTCCGCGAGCCAGACCTTCGCACCGGAGTTCAGCGCGTTGATCGTCATCTTGCGGTCGGTGGGGCCGGTGATCTCGACGCGACGGTCCTCCAGGCCGGGTCCGGGGCCGGCCACGCGCCAGCTCGGGTCCGCCCGGATGCCTGCGGTCAGCGGCTGGAAGTCGGGGTCGGCGCCGTTGGAGAACCGCGTCCGGCGGTGCTGGCGGCCCAGCAGCAGGTCGTGGCGTCGCCCGGAGAACCGGACGTGCAGGTCGGTGAGGAAGTCGATGGCCTCGGAGGTGAGGATCTCGGTCGCGCCGGCGACGTCCGGTCCGACCAGCGCCAGCTGAGGTCGAGTGGTCGGCGGGGTGATGGTGATGGTCATGTCGGTGCTCCTGGTGCTGGGGCGCCCGGCCGCGAGGACGGCAGTTCCCTCCGAGGACGGCAGTCTCGACTGCCGTCCTCGTCGCAAAGTGCCGTTCTCGCGGACGGGGCGCGAGGTCAGTGGGTGAACTGGGCCGTCTCCGTCGAGCCGGCGAGGGCGAGGGTGGCGCTCTCGGGACTGATCGCGGTGGCGACGCGGTCGAAGTAGCCGGTGCCGACCTCGCGCTGGTGACGCGTGGCGGTGTAGCCGTCGGACTCGGAGGCGATCTCGGCCTCCTGCAGCTCGACGTACGCGCTCATGCCGCGCTCGGCGTAGCCGCGGGCGAGGTCGAACATCGAGTGGTTGAGGGCGTGGAACCCGGCCAGGGTGATGAACTGGAAGACGTACCCGTGACCGGCGAGCTCCCGCTGGAACCGCGCGATCTGGAGGTCGTCCAGCTGCGAGCGCCAGTGGAACGACGGCGAGCAGTTGTACGCGAGGAGCTTGCCGGGGAACCGGTCGTGGATCCGCTCGGCGAACTCGACGGCCAGGGCGACGTCGGGGGTCGACGTCTCCACCCAGATGAGGTCGGAGTGCGGTGCGTACGCCTCGGCGCGTGCGACGACGGGGTCGAGGCCCGGGCGCACCCGGTAGTACCCCTCGGCGGTCCGCTCGCCGGTGAGGAACGGCTCGTCGCGCGGGTCGACGTCGGACGTCAGCAGGTCGGCACCGAGCGCGTCGGTCCGGGCGACGATGACCGTCGGGACCCCGGCGACGTCGGCCGCGAGCCGCGCCGCGGACAGCGTCCGGACGTGCTGCGACGTCGGGACGAGCACCTTGCCGC
This sequence comes from Cellulomonas terrae, assembly GCF_007990265.1. Lineage (GTDB taxonomy): Bacteria > Actinomycetota > Actinomycetes > Actinomycetales > Cellulomonadaceae > Cellulomonas > Cellulomonas terrae. Next base: position 18,725 of record NZ_BJWH01000028.1, on the reverse strand, counting down.
CCAGGTGGCCGCACTTCTTCTCGGCCGCCAGCTGGTCCTCCCAGTGCACGCCCGCCGCGCCCGCGGAGATCATCGCGTGCATGAGCTCGTAGGCGTTCAGCGGTCCACCGAACCCGGCCTCGGCGTCCGCGACGATCGGCGCGAGCCACTCACGGGAGCGACGACCGGTCTCGGCGAACTCGACCTGGTCGGCCCGCAGCAGCGCGTTGTTGATGCGACGGACCACCGCGGGCACCGAGTTCACCGGGTACAGCGACTGGTCCGGGTAGGTCTGGCCGGACAGGTTGGCGTCGGCGGCCACCTGCCACCCGGACAGGTAGATCGCCTCGAGCCCCGCGCGGACCTGCTGCACCGCCTGGTTGCCGGTCAGCGCCCCCAGCGCCGGGACGAGGGTGCGCGAGTGCAGGAGCTGCCAGAGCCGCTCGGCGCCGCGCTGGGCGAGGGTGTTCTCCTCGCGGACCGACCCCCGCAGGGCGACGACGTCCTCGGCGGTGTGGGTGCGGCGGATGCCGGCCCAGCGTGCGTCGAGGTCCCAGCTCGCCGCGAGCTCGGCCGCGGTCTCGGTCTGGTCGCCGTGCCTGTACGTGCTCATCGTGTCCTCCGTCATTGGGGCGTTCTTCTCGGCCCTTCGGCCTGACCTCCACGTTCCTCGCTGTTCGGCAGTTCTTCTCACGGATAGTCCGCAGAAGATCGGCAATCCTTCTCCTGGACAGAAGCGCAGGCTCGGGCGATGGTGGACGGCATGACGACGACGGCCAACGGCGGCCTGGACACGCTGGTGCTGGGACGACGGATCCGGCACCTGCGCACGGGCCGGAACATGACGCTCGACGACCTGGGTGCGGCCATCGGTCGCGCGCCCTCGCAGGTCTCCATGCTGGAGAACGGCCACCGCGAGCCCAAGCTCTCGCTGCTGTCCCAGGTGGCGGAGGCGCTCGACGTCCCGCTGTCCGAGCTGCTCCGCACCGAGCCCCCGACACGCCGGGCGGCCCTGGAGGTCGAGCTCGAGCGTGCGCAGCGAGGACCACTGTTCGCGTCGCTGGGGGTCTCACCCGTGAAGGTCGGGCGGTCCCTGCCCGCCGACGCGCTCGAAGCCCTGGTCCGTCTGCAGGCCGAGATCCAGCGCCTGCTCACGGAGAACGCCGCCACCCCGGAGGAGGCCCGCCGCGCCAACGCCGAGCTGCGGCAGCGCATGCGGTCGCAGGACAACTACTTCCCCGAGCTCGAGGACCACGCCCGCCGCCTGCTCGCAGCGATCGACCACCCGGGAGGTCCGTTGTCGCAGCGGGCCACCGCCGACATCGCCGCGCACCTCGGCTTCGCGCTGCACTACGTCCCCGACCTGCCGCACTCCACGCGGTCGGTCACCGACCTGGCCCACGGCCGCATCTACCTGCCGCAGGGCAATCCCGGCACGAGCGACGCCCGCTCGCCGCTCCTGCAGGCCATCGCCAGCCACGTGCTCGGTCACGCGGAGCCCAAGGACTACGGCGACTTCCTGCGCCAGCGCGTCGAGGCCAACTACCTGGCCGCCGCCCTGATGCTGCCCGAGGACGGTGCCGTGCCGTTCCTCCAGGAGGCGAAGGCCGAGCGCCGGCTGTCCGTGGAGGACCTGCGCGACGCCTTCGCCGTGCCCTACGAGACGGCCGCGCACCGGTTCACCAACCTGGCGACGCGCCACCTGGGCATCCCCGTGCACTTCATGAAGGTCCACGAGGGCGGCACCCTGCACAAGGCGTACGAGAACGACGGCGTGAAGTTCCCCGCGGACCCGCTGGGCGCCATCGAGGGGCAGCCCGTCTGCCGGCAGTGGACCGCCCGCGTGGTGTTCACGCTGCCCGACCGGTTCACGCCGTACTACCAGTACACCGACACGTCGTCGGGCACCTACTGGTGCACGTCCCGCGTGCAGCCGTCGTCGCAGGGGGCGTTCTCCGTGTCCGTCGGGGTGCCGTTCGCGCACGTCCGCTGGTTCCGCGGGCGCGAGACCACCGAGCGCGCGTCGTCCAGGTGCCCCGACCCGATGTGCTGCCGCCAGCCCCCGACCGAGCTCGCCGAGCGCTGGTCCGACAAGTCCTGGCCGAGCGCCCGCCCGCACGCGTCCCTGCTGGCAGCTCTGCCGGTCGGGGTGTTCCCCGGGGTGGACACGACGGAGGTCTACCGGTTCCTGGACCGGCACGCGCCGACCCAGGGCTGACGTCTACGCGGGGTCACTTCTCGCAGCCGACACCGTCGCCGTCCTTGTCGAGCTTGCTGCTGTAGCCCGGCTGACCGGCGAGGATCGGGGCTGCGCCGGCGGCCTTGACCGCGTCGCAGTTCTTGTAGGAGACGGAGCCCCCCGACGTCGCGGCGGGCGCCTTCTGCACCGTGGCCGTCCCCGCGGCGATCCGCGCAGCCTCCGCGTCCGCGACCGCCTGCGCCTGACGCGCGGCCTCGTCGGCGGCAGCGGCTGCGGCTGCGGCCGCCTCGGCAGCCACGCGCTCCGCCTCGACCCGCTGCTCCTCGGAGGCCCGGAGCAGCGCGAGCGCGCTCGCCGCACCGCCCAGGCGGTCGTTCACCGCGGCCGTGCGGGTGCGCAGGTCGGCGATCATCGCCGCCGGGTAGCGCACCCACTGCTCCCCGTCGAGCAGCGCCGCGAGCGCCGCGCCGGTCGGCACCACGGCCGCGACAGCAGCTGCGTGCCGGTCGACCTCGGCGACGCCGACGCCCGCGGCCAGCACGGCGGCCGGCTCGGCGGCAGCAGCCGCGGCCTTCTCGAGCGCGACCACCTGCGCCTGCACGGTGCACTCGTCCTGGGTGCCGAAGAGCCCGGCGCCGACGTCGACGGCCTCCTGCTCGGCCGGCGCGACCTGCTCGGTGATCGCGGTGTCCACCACGGCATGCGCCAGCCCCTGGCGTGCGAGCTCCGCGTTGACCAGGACGTCACCCGCGAAGACGGCGGCGACGGGGTCGTCGGCGGGCTCGAGCCGGACCTCCGCCCCGATGGGCAGGAGGTCGGAGAGCGCCGCCGCCGAGTCCTCGCCCAGGCACTCGTCCAGCGCGGGCGGGTCGATCCCCAGCAGCGTCACGGTGACCGCCTTGCCGGCCCGCTCCACCTCGACCGTGCGTCCGTCGAGCACCGCCGAGACGGTGGCGACGTCAGACTCGGTCGAGGGCTCTGCGTCGACGCCGCAGCCGGTCGTCCACGCGGCGACGACGAGGCCCAGCAGGGCGACGGTGACCGGGCGGCGAAGGCGCATGCCTAGGCATCGGCGTCACGACACCCGACCAGGACCCGGCAGCGCACAGTTCCCTCGTCCGCGTACTCCTCACGGGTGAGGCCCGACGCCGATCCTCGCCCCGACAACCGTGACCTGCACGCGTGCTCCTCGTCCTCGGGGGCCTGGTGCCAAGGATGTCGGGGCAGGAGGTCACCGCGTCAGGCCACGGCTGCGCGCTCCTGTCCGAGGCGCGACAGCGCCGTCGCCAGACCGAACCGGGCGGCCAGCGCGTCAAGGCTCGTGAGACCGACCACCCCGCGGCTGGCGTGCACGGCGACGAGCGCAGGGAGCAGGTCGTCGTGCGGGACGGGCACGGTCGCCTCGAGCAGGGTCTCCGTCCCGTCGGTCACCAGGTACGACATCGCGGGCCCGAACTCGTCGGCCGGCGCGACCCGGAACCGTACGGACCCGACCTCGACCGGAGCCGGCAGCGGCTGGCCCGCGACGTGACCGATCTCCAGCAGGTCGCGGATCGCCTTCGCGCCGTCGGCGTCGAGCCCGGCCGAGGCGTCGAGGGAGTCGAGGTCCGCGAGCACGACGCACGACTCGGTGGGCTCCACGGAGCCCGGGTGCCAGGAGGCGTCGACCTCGAGCGCGAGGAAGCCCCCGCTCACCGAGAACGCGTCCCGGATCAGCGTCGCCCGCTCGTCGGCGGACAGGCCGCGCATGGGGTGACGACGGGTGGTCCCGGCGGAACCGCACGAGCACGAGAGAGTGATCATGGGACCAGGGTGCAACCGACCACTGACACGCCCCCGCCGCACACGCCGCGAAAGCCGATCAGCCGTCGTCCCCGAAGTGCCGCTCCCAGAACGCCTGCGCCTCGTCGGGCCGGCCCGCCTGGTCGAGCCACGTCGCCGCCGAACCGGCCGCGTGGCTGCCCACCTGGGTGGCACCGGCGGCCCTGGCGCGCACGGCGACGTCGTCCAGGAGGGCAAGCCCTTCCTCGTCGCGGCCGACCTCGAGCAGCGCGATGCCGCGCAGGGTCTCGCTGTCGAGCGCGCGGGCACCGTCGCCGAGCGCCTGCCACGCCTCGGGCAGACCCTCGAGCTCGTCGAGTGCCCGCTGGTACTCGTCCGCCTGCCGCAGCAGCTGCGCGGACAGGGTGCGGAGCGTGGCGTCCTCCCACGGGAAGTCCCAGGTCTCCAGGTCCCCGGCGGCCGACGGGTCGGCGAGGATCCGGGCCTGCGCGACGTCGTTGGCGGTGCGGGCGCTCTGGAGGTCAGCGAGCGCGGCGTCCAGGCCGTCGGCGTCGAACCGTGCCCAGATGCGGTCGCGGCGGATCACGAGGGCCGCGGCGTCGAGCCCGCTGACGATCGCGGCGTCGAGAGCCTCCGCGTAGATCCTCGTCGCCTCGACGGCGTCCACCGACTCCCGCAGACCCGCGAGGCGGTGCAGCGCGTGGCACGCGAGCGCGGCGGTCCCGTCGGGACCGGTGGCGAGCTCGACCGCCTCGCGCGCGAGGGCCCCGGCACGGTCCGGCTCCGCCATCGCCGACGAGAGGCGCGACGCGAGGTCCAGCAGGGAGAGCCGCTGCTCGGTCCGGTACCGGCGCTGTCTGCGGGGGACGACCCGGTCGCGCGGGACGATCCCCAGGGTCGACTCGGCGAGCTCGATCGCCTCGAGCTCACGGCCGCGCCGGGCCATGATCTGCGCGACGAGGGTGCGGCAGTCGATGGCGACGTCGGCGAGGTCCTCGTCCAGGGCGGCTGCGGCGACGGACATGGCATGGGCCTCCGCACGCTCGTGGTCGCCGGACGCGACGAACGCCCGGGCGCGCGCGGCCTCGACGTGGAGCGCGAGCGCCGGCGCACCGGCACGCCGCGCGACCGTCGCGGCGTCGTCGAGGAGTGCGAACGTGCCGGTCAGGTCACCGGCGTTCGCGCCGGCGCCGGCCCGGCCACCCAGCACCTGGACCCGCACCTCCGGCTCCTCGTCGTCCTCGAGCGGCTCGAGGACCGGGCCGTCGGGAGCGGTGGCGAGGCGCAGCCGCGCGACGAGGCCGCGGTCGTGCGGGGTCAGCTCGCTGACGGCGGCCAGCAGGTCCAGGGCCTCGCCGCGCAGTCGTGCGGCGAGGTCGTCCGGTGCGTCGACGGCCAGCCGCGAGCGGACCAGGGCTCGCTGGCTGGTCGTCCCGGTGGCGTCCACCGCCCGGAGGACGGGCTCGGGCTCGATCGGGAGTCCCGCACGCAGGTCGCCCAGGAGCTCGACGAGCACCGCCTCCGCCTCGTCACCGAGCTGCCGGTAGAGCTGCGCGGCGCTCCGGGTGAGCTCCGGTTCCGGGTCGGGCGAGCTCCACGCGCAGAACGCGTCCAGGTCCGCGCGTGGACGCACGACAGCCGTCTCCGTGTCCCGTCGCGCCGACCAGTGCGCGGCGAGCCGGCCCCACGTCGGCCGGTGCGCGACGCGTTGCGCCAGGGCGGCGAGATCCGCCAGCGCGGCGACGTCCAGGGCGTCCAGGTCGACGTCCTCCTGGAGCGCGGGGTGGGCGGGGACCCGCGGCAGGTCGAGCGGCCGGGCCGTCGTCCGGTCCGGGTGCGTCGAACCGAGCGGGAGGGTGGGCAGGTCCGGTGCCGAGATCCAGCGCCGGATTCCGTCGCCGACGGTCGTCGTCCCGTTGCGCTCGTCGAACCGGCGGGCCGTGGTGAGCGCCTGGGCCTCGACGCGTGCGAGCAGGTCGACCGCTCGCTCGGGCTCCCGGCCGCGTCCGTGGACCAGCAGGTCGCCGTCCCCCGCCTCCACGACCCTGCGCAGCAGCCGCGTCGCTGCCGCGGCGAGCTGCATCCCCGTCATGGGCGTCGACGGTCGGTCGAGGGCGTCGAGCTGCTCCGTGAGCACGTCCAGGCCGCGGCTGACGTTGCCGGTACGGGCCAACACCTCCAGGTGGCGGGCGACGGCAGCGGTCTCCCCGGGGTTGCGTCGGCTCGCGCGGTAGGCGCTGCGGTGCGACGCGGCGGCGGTCTCGACGTCACCGAGCTCGACGATCGACGCCAGCGCCATCGCCACGGCGCGCTGCGGCTGCTCGGAGCACCCGACCTCACCGCGCACCACGGGGCCGAGCTCGTCGACGACCTCCTGGTGGCGGCCCAGCTCGGCCAGGTGGGAGATCCGCTGGTCCGGCTCGCAGCCCTTGCAGTCCGACAACCGGGTCCGCGGCGCCCGCCGCCACTCCAGGTACTCCGCCTCCGACGCGGCGGCACCGTGCACGTGCGCGTGCAGGACATAGGCGCAGCTGAGCACCGGCGCGAGACCCTCACCTGCGGCGACGTACCGGTCCCGCATCCCGCCGAGCACCGACTCCAGCTGGGCCAGCGAGATCTCCGGGTGGTCGAGCAGGTCGACCACCATCCACTTGTGCAACCACAGCACCCGGTGGCGGTCGGCGTCCGTCAGCCAGTCCGGCTCGGCGTCGTAGCACCGGACGAGGTACGCGAACGGGGCGAACATGCGGTGCTTGGCGGTCGCGTAGAAGAACGACTCGACGAGCTCGAGCCGAGCGCGGAACCGCATCTCGTCGTCGGCGGAGGCGTCGGCGACCCGCACGAGCTCCTCCGCGGCGGCGGTCCGCTCGAAGCGCGGGGTGAGGGCCACCTGGTCCAGCAGCTGCTGCACCTCGGCTCGGGTCACGGTCACGCGGGGGTCCCTTCGGGTGCGTCGACCGCGCGGTCGAGCAGGGCGTTGAACGAGCGGTCGATCAGGGCGGTGTCGACCGGGCGCAGCCGCCTGCCGCCGGCGAGCAGCGCCCGCCCGTACAGGGACTCGGCGGCGACCTGCCGCAGTGCGGCGTCCCGCAGGACGAGGACCCGTCGCACCGTGGGGTTGGTGTCGTTGAGCAGGAGACGCGGCCGGTCGCTGCCGCCGTCGTCGAACGCACCGAGCAGCGCGCTCCACACGTCGTCGGCCTCCGCGGCGGCGGCGCGGACCTCCCGCCGGGCCCGCCGGTCGCCCTCGTCGAGCAGGAGAGCGGGCAGCGACACCGGCGCGAACGCCCGCAGCTCGACGTCCACCTGGACCCCGTCGAGCGCCGCCCGCACGTCGGCGAGGGCCGCCGCGACCTCGCACAGCCGCTCGTCGGGCACGAGCCGCACGTGCCCGTCGATGTCCCCGGGCACGACGACCTCGACGACGGCGGTCGGCTCGACGTCGCCCAGCCGGCGCACCAGGTCCAGGTCGAACGTGTAGCCGCCGTTCACGACCGCGACGCCCTGCGCCGCCAGGACGGCACCGACCTGACGGAAGTCGTCGACCGTCGCGGCCACGCGGACCACGTCGGTCGTCCGCAGCAGCTCCGGCAGGGTGCACCGGCCCTGGTTGGTCTCGAAGGGCAGGAGCGGCAGGAGGATCCGGAGCAGGTCGTCGTCCTGCAGCGCCATGGCCTTGACGGCCACCTGGTGGATCGCGAGGAACCGCTGCATCCGTTCGGGCTGGGTCGACGCCATCCGCACGAGCCACGCGCGCACCTGGGCGCCGATCTCCGCGCGCGTCTGCTCCAGCAGGTCGTCGTCGAAGAGGGCTTCCCGGTTGGCCGTGGGGCGCAGCAGCTGGGAGTCCACGGCACACCGGACGAAGAACGCCCACTCCGGCACCAGGTCGGCGACCTGGTCGGACAGCAGCATGCCCTTGAGGTGGACGCGGTGGCGCCCCGGGCTGGCGCTGGCCGCGCGATGCCCCCCGATCACGGCGACACCGTCGAGCCCGGCCTGCGGCACCCGGATCGGCAGCACGTGGAACGGCTCACCCCCGAGCTCGGCCGTCGCGAGCTCGACGCACGCGGCCCGGCGTCGCTCGGGGTCCTCGATCCGCCACGGAGGCGTCCGCAGGCTCGCGTCCACGTCGCCGGTGGCAGTCCGCACGACGACCCGGTGCGGCAGGTGGGAGCCGAAGTGCCGGGCCAGGTCCACGACGGAGACGCTCTCGAGCAGGTGCTCCGTGCCGCGACGCGGGGTCAGCGTCACGCAGGTGCCCGGTCCGCCGGCCAGCCAGGCCACCCGCTCGTCGTCCGCCGCGAGGCCGTCCGGCAGCGTCGCCAGCTCGTACGTGCCGTCCGCGTGCCCGACCCACCGCACCCACGGCCCGTCGGCCCGTCGCGACACCACCTCGATGTCCTCGCTGACCATGAAGCAGCTGAGCAGCCCGATGCCGAACTGCCCGAGCAGGTCCGAGCGCGCCAGGCCCAGCTCGTCGCGCTTGCTCGACCGGCCGATCGTGGCCAGGAACGTGCGGACGTCCTCCTCGTCGAGGCCCACGCCCGAGTCCATCGCGTGGAGCCTCCGGTCGGCAGCGACGTCGGTCGGGACGAGCAGCAGGGCCGGCCGGTCGTCGCCGGTCCCGCGCACCGTGACGGCGTCGACGGCGTTCTGCATCAGCTCACGGACGTACACCCGGGGGCCGGAGTACAGGTGGTGGCTCAGGAGGTCGACGATGCCGCGAAGGTCGACCTGGAACGTGCTCTCGTCCTCACGCACGCGTGAACTGTAGGGCAGGCGTCCAGACCGGGGTCGGTGTTTGCGCACAGGGCCCCCGCGCGACCTCGCGGTCGCACGGGGGCCCGGTCGTGGTGTGCTCGCGTCAGTGCCGTCGAGACGTCACCTGTAGGTGATGGAGGAGGTCGAGTACCCGCACGCGGAGGAGGGTCCGGAGCCGATCTTGGACGGTTCGCCGGAGGTCACGCCCTTGTACTCCTCGCAGATCACGATCTTCTTCGACGAGTCGTTGTAGATCTGGACGTTCGTGATCGTGGCCTTGTCGCCGAGGTTGGAGTTGATCCCGACCAGGGACTTGCCCGGGGCGGTGACCTTGATGTTGTCGATGACCACGGTGCGCGCGTACTGCTTGGAGCAGTTCCCGCACGAGCGGTAGAGCTTGCCGAAGTCGGTCACCTGGAAGTTCTTGATGACGAACCTGCCGGGCCCGTTGTGCTGGAACACCTTGTCCGAGGCACCCTTGGCGCCGCCGCCGGTGACGGTCATGACCTGCGAGCTCGACGAGCCCTTCAGCGTGGCGGCGTCCTCGCCGACGTCCTCCCACCACACGTTCTCCAGCGTGCAGGTGCCGGTGCAGTGGATGCCGTCGCCGGCGTCGGTGCCGATGATGACGTTCTTCAGGGTCGCGCCGTCGGAGAGCTGGAAGATCGGCGGCTGGGACTCGTCCTGGTCACCCGAGGAGATCCCGTAGTACCGCACGTACCCACCGTCGCGGGTGCCGGAGACGCTGATCGTCGAGGACACCTTCTGCTGACCCGACGCCGACGGCCACGATCCGGACGGGGGCGCGGTCGTCGTCGTCGGCGACGGGGTCGGCGAGGACGTCGGGCTCGAGGTCGGGCTCGTCGTCGGGTTGGACCCGCTGGAGTACGTCTCGAACTCCGCGACCTGCGGCGTGGACGACGCGCTGGTGATGGTGAAGGTGACCTTCTTCAGCGACGTCGAGCTGAAGCTGATCGCGCCGGCGCCGCTGCCGGTCTTCAGGGTCGAGCCGGTGTCCGCGTTGACCAGCGTCCAGGACCCGATCCGGCCGGCCGCACCCGAGGTCTCACGGATGACCACGGACGACACCGTCGTGGCAGAACCCCACTTGATCGAGATGCTCCCGGTGGAGCCGCTCGGCGACCAGTACGTGCTCAGCGAGCCGTCCTTCACGTTGCCGTAGCTGGTGCCGCTGCCCTTGCTCGACCCGTCGGCGCCCGCGCCCAGGCTGAGGTTGGTCCCGTCCGCGGCCTGCGCGGCCGACATCGAGACCGCGGCCACCCCGATCGTGGCGGCCATGGCCAGAGCAGCCATGGCTGCCAGGGGCCGTCGTGCTGATGCTTGTCTCATCGTTGCCTCGTCTTCGTGTGTGGTGCTCGTCGGCTCTGGGAGGCGCGACCCCGGACCACGTCGGGCCCGGGGTCGCGCGGTGACGTGCGGGTCAGCCGGCGTAGGTCTCGAACTCCGCGACCTGCGGCGTGCCCGACGCACTCGTGATCTGGAACGTGACCTTCTTCAGCGACGTCGAGCTGAAGCTGATGACGCCCGCTCCGGTGCCGGTCTTCAGCGTCGCTCCCGTGTCGGCGTTGATGAGCTTCCACGCACCGATCCGGCCGCTGGCGCCGGAGGTCTCACGGATGTTGACCTTCGACACCGTCGTGGCGGAGCCCCACTTGATCGAGATGCTCCCGGTGGAGCCGCTCGGCGACCAGTACGTGCTCATCGAGCCGTCCTTGACGTTGCCGTAGCTGGTGCCGCTGCCCTTGCTCGACCCGTCCGCACCGGCGTTGAGGCTGAGGTTGGTCCCGCTCGGCGCCGTCGACGTCGGGGTCTGGGTGGGCGTCGACGTCTGCGTCGGGTTGGAGGTCGGCGTGGTCGTCGACGTCGGCGTGGCGGTCGGGGTCGTCGGGGTGCAGGACCCGTTCGACACCTGGAGGCCCTTGTTGGCGCCGGCCGTCTGGGCGACGACGTTGGGCACGCAGCTCGCGCCGTCCAGCGTGTACGAGTACGGGATGCTGACGGACGTCGTCGACGTCACGTTCGGTCCGGCCGGGTTGTTGTCGCTGCTCTTCGACGACCAGGTGATGTTGTCGAAGATGTTCCCGGCGACCTGCCAGGTGCCGGCCTCGTCCGTGTAGAACGTGCCCAGGACGTCCTTCGAGTCCTTGAAGTAGTTGTTCTCCACCTTCGCCTTGGCGCCGGCTCGGGAGTTGATCCCCGACTCGTGCAGGTTGACGTAGGAGTTGTTGTAGATGTGTGCGATGCCGCCGCGCAGCAGCGGGGTGCGCGAGTCGAGGTTCGAGTACAGGTTGTGGTGGAACGTGATGTTCCCGCTGCCCGTGTCGGTCTCGCTGGAGCCGATGAGGCCGCCACGACCGGAGTTGCGCAGGATCGAGTAGGACAGCGTCACGTACTCGACGTCGTTCTTCAGGTCGAAGAGACCGTCGTAGCCCTCCGACTCCCCGCCCGACGCCTCGAGGGTCACGTGGTCGACCCACACGTTGCGGACGGTGCTCTCCATGCCGATCGCGTCGCCGCCGTTGGAGGTGGGCGAGCCCGACTTCTTGACGTTCTTGACGGTGACGTTCTGGATGATGATGTTCCTCGAGTCCCGGATGTGGATCCCGATCTGGTCGAACGTCGCGCCGCTGCCGACGCCGACGATGGTGACGTTGCTGATGTTCTTCAGCTCGATCACGCCGGACGCGGTGCTGCAGCTGCCCGACACCTGCGAGGTGTTGCCGACGGTGATCGTGCCCTGCACCTGGATCGTGATGGGGGTGCTGGTGCTGGCGCGGCTGCACAGCGCCTGGTGGATCGCGGTGCCCGTCGAGGCGGTCACCGTCGCGCCGCCGGCACCGCCCGTGGTGCCGCCGTTCTGCGTCGCGTAGCCGGTGACGCCACCGGTCGCCGCCTGCGCGGTAGACATCGAGATCGCGGTGACGCCGATCGTGGCCGCCATGGCCAGGGTGGCCACCGCCGCCAGGGGGCGTCGTGCTTGTGCTCGTCTCATCGTTGCCTCGTCTTCGTCATTGGAGTAGGCCGCTGCCTCGACTCACGGAGTCAGGCGCCCGGTGTCGTCGGAGCGTGAGCAACCGGTTTCTCGATGGTAGGAGACCGCTTTCCGTCGGCCGAGTGACTAAACGATTCGGCGCGCTGTTTCTCATTCGGGCGCCATCGCCAGCCCCGTCACGGCACGAGCGTCACAGCTCGTCAGGCATCAGTCACAGTCACCACGGGCTGTCGCAGGATGGTGCGCTGCCTCTCGGGCGCGACCCGACGCCGGTCGCTCAGGTAGATCTCGTGGTGCGTCCCGACCATGCGCAGGCCGTTGCCCGGGATGAACTCGTCGTGCAGCCGCGCGAGCACCTCGGCCTCGTCGTCGAACGCGCCGACGTGCAGCGTCTGCACGCACAGCCCCTCGGACAACGTGCCGAGCCGGAGGTCCGCTGCGCCGGCCTTCTCGATCGCCGCACCGACCAGCTGCCCGTCCAGCCAGTCCGGGACCAGGATCATCAGCGTCCAGTCCCACCGTGACTTGTCCCGCGCCGCCGTGAACGACGCCATGTCGTCGGCCCACCACAGCCCCTCGAGCGGCGGCACGACGTAGTCGCGGCCGAGGTCGCGCTTGCTGGCGAACTTGAGCGTGTAGGCCACCGGGTACAGCGCCTCGACCGCCCGGGTGAAGTCCGGCGACGAGTTCGGGTCACCGTGGCCGTCGACCATCAGGTACTGCAGGTCCGGCACGTCGACGAGCCGGAACTCCCCCTGCCGCGCCCGATAGCTGTCGAGAGACTTCTTGACGTCGACCTTGTCCGTCACAGCGCTGTCGCGGCGACCGTCGCCGTCCCGCACTGCACGCAGACCGCCGCGTCCTGGACCAGGTGGAAGCTGGCGCACGCGGGGTTGGTGCACGTGCGCGTCTCGCTGCCGGCCGGACGCGTCTGCGGGTCCGGGTGGCCCTTGAGCGGCATCGGGGTCGAGTAGATCGGGGCGATCGGGCCCCCACCCGGTGGTGGGACGCGCAGGACCGTCCAGACGGTCGGCCGCCCGCACACGGGGCACGTCGCGGCCGTCTGCACCTTCCCGTTCGCGGCGCACCCCTCGGTGGTGCACCTGCGGGCCACGTTGGACATGGCGTCTCCCTTCGCGGTCAGGCGGCTCGTCGCCGCGCCCGGACGATGAGCGGGATCCCGACGCCGAGGCCGACCACGACGAGCCCGAGCAACCACCACACCCAGGCCGGGGTGCTCTCGGCGGCCTCGGCCGGCTCGTCGGTCGACGCGGACGGCGACGGCGTGGGCTCCTCGGTCGGCGTCGGCGTGGGTGTTGCTGTCGGTGTCGTCGTGGGCGTCGGGGTCGGCTCCGGTGCAGCCGTCGGCTCCGGGACGGCTGTCGGCTGCGGTTCGGGGACCGGCTCGGTCACCGTCGGTTCGGGAGCGACGGCGGTCTCGGTCGGGGCAGGAACGACGGGAAGCGTCGGCAGCACCGCCGTCGGCGTCGGCAGCGACGGGATCGTCACCGTGGGAGTCGGCACCGTCGGCAGCGTCACCGTCGGCGTCGGCAGCGACGGGATCGTGATCGTCGGCGTCGGCAGAGTGAACGTCGGCGTCGGAAGGCTCACGCCGCCGTCGCCGCACGACGCCAGCACCACCGCAGCAAGCAGCGCGCCGAGCACGCCCGTCGTGCGACGAAGGATCCTCCGTGGTGCGTTCACCCCAGGCCCCTTCCGGCGACCGCTCGACCTCGCACACCGATGCGGTCATCTGACCACATTCCGACCTGCCGACGCCCGCGTTCGGCGATCCTTCCCACCGCCGTGACGTCGCCCGCTCGGCCATCCCGCGTCACGCAGCAGTGGGCACGGGTCGCGCGCCTTGTCCAAGACTGCCGACCCGGGACGGGGCCGCGAGGTAGCGCTGGTGCTAGTCGCGAGTGACCAGGGCCTGGATCTCGGCGACCGCGATCTGCGCGGTCGTGACCACGATCTGGTTCGTCAGCGGTGTCGCGGTCGCGTCCAGCGACGACGTCCACGACGCGGCCCACGTCGCCGTCGCGCTCAACGTCACGGTCGGCAGCGACTGCCCGTCCTCGACCCGCTCGCCCGCGGTCGAGCGCAGGAATGTGATCGCGCACGTCGTGCCCGACGCACCCTCGGCCCACGGCGTACCGGTGTCCTCACAGCGCACCGGGTCCGCGCCCGGCGCCGAGACCTCCATGCCCGCCAGCACCGCGTCGACCTGCGCCCACGTCCCGGGGATCTCCGCCCGAACACGGACCGCCGTCGGGGCGTCCTCGACCCACACCCAGGTATCCATCCCCACCACCGTGGCCCCCGACCCCACCAGCGACGGGTTCCACCGGATCGTGCCCTCCGGCAGATCCATGGCATCGCGCGCCACCTGCGCCAGCACCGCCGGATCGACCTCGACCTCCTGCGCAGGCACGGGATCCGACGGCTCCACGAACAGTCCCGGGTGCGACGCGTAGTAGCGCTGCCGGTACTCCAGCGGTGCATCCGCCCGACACGTCGCCTCGAACCAGTGCCCCTCGACCGCGGCATACGCCTCGTACCCCGCGTGCAACGTCGGATCCACGTACTGGTCCGCGCTCGGCGACCACCCACCCTGCTCGACCAGACCCCCCGGACGCCACGTCTCGAAGTACTGCGCCCCCGTCAGACCCCGCCCGTACCAGCACGCTGGTGGAACCCGCACCGTCGAGGTGCTCGTGAGCTCCCGCCCCGACGACGTCGATCCGTCCTGCGTCACCACCACCTCCAGACCTCCACCCACCGCCACCGGCGACACCACCGCCGGCGGAGGCGTGGGCGAGTCTCCGTCGTCCCAGCCTGGCGAGGACTGGCTGACGGACATCGCCGGGGCTGCCGAGACCACTGCGAGCGCGAGAGCCCACGCGAGGGCGGCTCCCATCCGTCTCAGCATTCCCCGGCAGCCGTCCTCGTCAGGACGATCCATGTCTTGTCCGCGACCCGCGCCAACGTCAGCTCCTGGCGAGAGATCCCGCCGAATCCGGCTTCCTCTGGGGTGTACGAGCCATTCGGGTCGGAAAAGGTCGCACCGGCGTAGTCCAGGCAGGCAACTGCCCGAGCGCTCTCACCCTCGACGACCACATCCCGCACCTGCACACGGAACACCCCGCCGATGTGCCCTCCTTCGATGCTCGCGTTCTTGTCCGCCATCTGCTGCATCCGGACGTGGATCTCGGGCGAGGCGATCGAGCTGAGCTTCGGGCTGACGGTGTTTGTCGTCAGCGTCCGCCAGTACTCCGTCTCGAGGGTCGCGACCCAGTGATAGACCTCCGCCTCGTCGCCCGTCAGGCTCTGGTCGTCCTCGAAGACGATCCCCAGCTCGGCATCGGAGTAGTCGATGGTCGGCGACGGCGTCGGGGTCTGAGCCGTCGTCACCGTCGCAGACGCGGTCAGCCCAGGCAGCGGCTCCCGCGGTGACGAGCACGCCACCACAGCAACGACGACGACCACCGACAGAACGCCACCCACGACCGACCGCATCAACGACCCCCTGATCCGCACCCCAGCACCCGCCGGGGCGCCGAACCGTACCGAACCCGACATCGGCCGGGTGGCTCTTATCCACACCCGGACTCCCACGCAGCAGCGTTCGGTGCGCGCACTGCCCGAGGGTCGCTGGACGCCCCATCACGTTCGAGGGCGAGCCGCGTGTGTACCCCGACCGAACGAGCTGAGCCCAGGGCTCGACGGCGGCCGACCGTCGCACGGCCTGTGGACAATTCGGGCGATACGTTTCCCGGCCCGCGCTAGGTTCCCGACCTCACAGGCGGGCAACGAACCGAGGAGCGCGACGCGGTGGATCCAGTGGCACGTGCCGACGACCGGGTGGTGGATCTGCAGACGCTCCTGGCGGACTTTCGTGCGGCGCGGAGCAGGGCGCCGTCGCTGACGACGCCCACCGCCGCGGTCGGCGCACCTGGCACGTGGACCGGGTCCGCGGCCGACCGCCTGCACCGCGACGACCTCGTACCGTTGTCCGGCTCGCTTCCGCGGGATCTGGACCGGGCCGAAGAGACGATCCTCGACGAGATCGCGCACGCGCAGCGGGCAGTACGACGTGCGCGCGAGGATGCCGAGGCCGGGTCGACGTGAGCCGGATGGTGCAGGTCTGCCCCGAGGCGCTCGGAGCGGTTCGCGACGACGTGGCCGCGACCCGCGACGCGATCCGCGACGACCTGAGTCCGCTGCGCCGGCGCATGACCGAGCTCGGTGTGCCCACCGCAGCGATGAACGACGTGCTCTCGGTCGCCGACAGGCTCGACACCGACGTGCTGCCCACCCTGGACTGGCACGTTGCCCGCGCCCGGGATCTCGCGTCTCTGCGCTACGGCGGATCGATGGGCGCCGTCCTCCCGGTCGTCGACGTCGACGGGCCGTTCGGGCCACCACCCGACCCGTTCACCCAGACACCCTCCGGCGACGGGTCGACCGCTCTGACCTGGCCCGCTGCGCCGTTCGAGGTGCGAGAGGCCGACCGGCAGGCGACCGAGACCTCAGACCCGATCGCGTCGTGGTTCGAGGACCGTTTCGCTGAGCTCGACACGTCCGTCCAGAACGGCTTCGACTGGCTCGTCGACACCTGGGACCGGGCGGTCGAGACCGGTGCTGAGCTTGGCGACTGGTGGGAGGCGACCACCGCCGACCTCGGCGGCTGGATCGACGAGTGCCTCGTCGACGTCCGGGAGCTCATCGGCAGGCATGTCGCCGTGTTCCGGTTCCTGGCCGACGCGTGCCGGGTCCTCGGGTGGGTTGTCGTGGCGTTCGGGGTCGTCCTGACCGTCGGCCTGGCCGTCATCGGGGCCATGGGCGGCTCAGCACTCGGTGCCGTGTTCGGGATAGGGGTGGGTGCCGTCCCCGGAGGAGGCGCCGGTGCGCTCGCCGGCGCCGCGGTCGGCCTGAAGGTCCTCGGTGCCGGGTTCGCGATGTTCTCGGTCGGCGACTTCCTGGACGTCGCCGCGGACTGGGGCGAAGGCACCACCGACGGCCAGGACCTCCTCCGGCAGGGAAGCCTCGAGATCACCCTCGCTCTGTGCTCTCTGATCGGCATCGGCGTCTTCGCCAAGATCCTGCACAAGGTCGTCCACGGCCTGCCCGACCACGTGAACGATCGGGTTGGCGGCCCGCCCACAGATGTCCCTCCGCTTCCGGAGCCGGCGAACCCTCGAGCGGAGAGTGGCATGGCGGAGTCCCTCGCCGACAGCGCGATCGACGTTCACGCACTCAGGGCCGCCGTGAGCACGAGGATCAGCACTCAGCGTCAGGGTCGCCACGTCGTGAGCGCGCGTCAGTACGCGGGCGGTAGCTACTTCAGCTCGGCCGACGACGCTCAGCGGGTTCTGGACGACTTCCACAGCGGCGCAGCCGAGGTCTTGGGAAGGAAAGGCGACGATATCGTTGTACAGGACCTGAGTGTCACCGGTTTCAACCACAACCCCGGTGCGGGATTTCCAGATCAGGCGACGAACATCTTCTTCATCAAGGGTTCGGTTTCCCCGAGCGTGGTTCCCTACAACCCGAATTGGACGCCATGACTCTTCCAACACCAGACGATCCCGGGAACGCGCCGGTGTGGGACAACTACATCGTTGCGCAATCGGTCCAAGCGAGTCTTGGACTGCTACCGCGAAGCGCACTCGCGGTCGGGGTGCGCATCGTCGGAACAGACGTCGAGCTGCACTTTCAGCTGAGCGAGCTGACCGAGAACGATATCGCCGACATCGACGACATCGTGAGCGGGTTGGAGTCGATCACCGGCCAGCATGTCCGCGTCGGCAAGACCTACCAGATCCTCGCCGGCCCAATGCTCTCCCCACACGACGACCTCCGCTGGATCTTCTTGGCCCGCGATGAGTGAGGGAACACGAATCCCACCGCTGGCTCACCGACGACGGAGCCGCCAACGAGAAGCGCCTGGAGCACCTGCGCGAGCGGGCCGGCCTCGCGTCGCGGGTCTCTGTGCTGCGCACCTTCGTCCTCGCCTGGCGTGTCGGATCGGGCAAGACGACGATCCGCACCGAGCACGCAGTCCGAGCAGTTCTGTCGTTGGCACCTGATGGACAGCGGAAGTCCGAGTGGGCCGGCATCGACGCGGGTGACATCGTGCTCCAGGTCGAGAACGGCAAAGCACGCAGGCTTGAGATGACGGTGGCAACGACAAGGCGGCCGACGATCGGCCGTTCGCCCGGAATGCCCCACGGCGCCTGGATCGACGCTGCCCGAGGGAGAGTCACGTTGCTCGGAACACGGAGGGAGTCGCACCAGATGCGTGAGTAGAGCTCGTGAAGGCCGCCTATCTCGTGTCCCTCGCCCCGTCGTTCGAGGACGACGTCTGGCGTGCTGCGGCAACTTTGGGCGCAGACGTTCAGGGGCAGTGCGCGCAGTTCCGCGACGACGAGGACCACTCCCTGACGATCTTCGGGGATCTGGGTCAGGAGGGTGCGTGGGAGTGGCAGCAAGGACCGTTCGAGTTCCGGGGCACAGCCCCAGCGCCTGACCTGAGCAGGGCCGCCGCTCTCTCGGTCGAGTGCCGGTGGGAGGACTTGTTCGCCTCGTGGGTCGGCCGGCTCGCAGCACTGCTGCCCGCACCCTCGTGGGTCGTCGACGGCGACGGCGTCGTGTGGCCGGCCACGCAGGTCGATCCCGTCGCGCTGCGCCTGTAGTCGGCGCATCGGGACCTCTCGCTCGCTGCGGGACCGGGCGCCAGAAAGCGCACGCCGACCCCCGGCGATGGGGATCGGTACACACCGTCGCACGCCGAGCACGAATTATGCCGCAATTTTCTTCAGCGACATCGTGGAATTGAGTGCTCATTGTTCTTTCGGGCCCTGAAAGGCGGCATTGACGCTATCGTCGACGGATGAGACCGCCTAGCACCCTCACCGCTCTCGCCGCCGCCTTGCTGGTGAGCGCACTGCCTCTCACGGGCTGCTCCTCGGGCGAGCCGGAAGG
>NZ_BJWH01000027.1 GCF_007990265.1 Cellulomonas terrae | reverse complement strand
CCCGCCGCGGGTGCCGAGCGCGCGGTCGTGGTGATCGGCGGGTCCGAGGGCGGGATGCACGAGCGGGACGCCGTCGCGCTCGCGGAGGAGGGCTTCGCAGCACTCGCCCTGGCCTACTTCGGGGCGCCCGGTGTCCCGTCGGCGCTCGTCGACATCCCTCTCGAGTACTTCACGCGAGCGCTCGACCTGCTCGAGGCGGAGGGGTTCGCGCCAGGCTCGATAGGACTGCTCGGCGGGTCTCGCGGCGGCGAGGCGGCGCTCCTGGTGGGCAGCCGGGACGAGCGCGTCGGGTCGGTGGTCAGCGTCGTCGGCAGCGGGGTCGTCACGCAGGGCATCGACTACGAGGCCGGTCGGCTGGACGCGATCCTGCGGTCGTCGGGGCCGGCGTGGACCGTCGACGGCGTACCGCTGCCGTTCCTGCCGTACCGGGTGTCGTCCGCGTTCGTCGAGGCGATCGAGCGCGGCGAGCCGATCGCGCTGCGCGACGGGTTCGCCCCGCTGCCGACCGACCCGGGCGAGCTGGCGCGCGTCAGCATCCCGGTCGAGCAGATCCGGGGCGGGGTGCTCCTGGTGTCGGCCGCCGACGACCAGATGTGGGACTCACCGGCGTACAGCCTGGTCGCGGCGGAGCGCCTGCGGCGAGCGGCCCATCCGTACCCGTGGGCGAACGTCGTCCTGCCCGACGTCGGCCACATGATCGCGGGGCCGCCGGGGGGCGCGTTCACCACGAGCCTCGGCCCCGGTCCGGGCGTCACGTTCCGGCACGGCGGCGAACCGGTCCTCACCACGTACGCCCGCAAGGAGACGTGGTCGAGGACGCTCGGCTTCCTGCGCTACACGCTGCCGCGCGAGGAGCCGGCCTGACCCGTCACCCGCGTCGCCCAGAACGCCACGGCAGCAGCGGCGGCCACGTTGAGCGAGTCCACCCCGCCCGCCATCGGGATCCGCACCACCAGGTCCGACTCCGCGACGGTGGTCGGCTTGAGCCCGTGCCCCTCGGCGCCGAGGACCAGGGCCAGCCGGTCGGGCGGGTCGGCCACCAGGGCGTCGAGCGTGATCGAGTCGTCCGAGAGGGCCAGCGCGGCGGTGACGAACCCTGCCTCGCGCAGCAGCGCGATGCCCTCGGGCCAGGGGTCGATCCGGGTCCACGGCACCTGGAACACCGTCCCCATGGACACGCGGACGGACCGACGGTAGAGCGGGTCGGCACAGCGCGGCGTCACCAGGACGGCGTCGACGCCGAGGGCGGCGGCGGACCGGAACGCGGCACCGACGTTGGTGTGGTCGACGATGTCCTCCAGCACCGCGACGCGGCGGGCGCCCGCGAGCAGCGACGCCACCGGTTCCAGCACGGGCCGGTGCATCGCAGCGAGCGCGCCACGGTGCACGTGGAAGCCGGTGATGGCCTCGAGGACGGGCTCCTCGGCGACGTACACGGGGACGACGGTGTCGTCGGCGGGGAGGCCGGCGAGCAGGCGCTCGAGGTCCGGCACCCAGCGCGGCGACAGCAGCACGGACCGCGGCCGGTGGCCGGCGGCGAGCGCGCGGCCCAGGACCGTGGAGCTCTCGGCGATGTAGAGACCCTTGGCGGGCTCCTGCCGTGAGCGCAGGGCGACGTCGGTCAGCGAGACGTAGTCGGCGAGCCGCTCGTCGGCGGGGTCGGTGACGGGCTGCAGGGAGGCGACGGGCACCCGGTCATCCTTCCAGCCGGACGACGACCTCCCCGTCGTGCGCCAGCTCGAACGGCACGCCGTCCACCGAGTACGTCCCCCGGAACCCGCTGACCGGGACGCGCCCGGACGACGAGGTCCGCAGCGTCGTCGGGGCCAGCCACCACTCGTCCTTGACCAACCGGCGCAGCGTGTCGTACGCGGGCTTGGGGGTGCCGTCGGCGCGGACGAGCCCGGCGGGAGCACCGAGCCACGCGCCGGCGTCGGTGATCCCCCAGTACGTCGCCGCCTGCACGGCCGGGTGCCCGACGAGCGTCCGGTAGTGCCGCTCGATCTCGTCGGCCTGCCTCGCCTCACCCTCGGGGGTCGACGGCCAGGACGAGACCTGGTGATCGTTGAGGTCCTCGATGTGGGCGGGCATCAGGTCGCCGGACAGCAGAGTCGACTCCGTCAGGTGCAGCGGCAGCCCGAAGCGCGCGAACCGGTCAAGGATGCGCTGGGTCTTCTCCTCGCCCCAGTAGCCCTGGTGCATGTGGCTCTGCAGGCCGATCGCGTCGACCTGGATCCCCGCCTCCAGGACACCCTCGATCAAGCACTCGTAGGCGGTCG
The DNA here is from genome assembly GCF_007990265.1 of Cellulomonas terrae. Lineage (GTDB taxonomy): Bacteria > Actinomycetota > Actinomycetes > Actinomycetales > Cellulomonadaceae > Cellulomonas > Cellulomonas terrae. The sequence continues at coordinate 49,409 of NZ_BJWH01000027.1, read as the reverse complement.
ACATGTCGAAGTCGTTGAGCAGCAGCGTGGCCGTCGGGTTCGTCTGACGGGCGGCGTCGAACGCGAGCCGGATGGTCGGGATGCGTCCGCGGTCCCACGCGAGCCGGGTCAGGCCGTTGGGCTCCTTGTCGAACACCGGCATGATGACGACCTCGTTGATCACGTCCCAGGTGTCGATCACGCCGGCGAAGTCGGCGACGTCGCGACGGATCCGGGCGTCCTGCGCGTCGGCGACCTCGTCCGTGCTCAGGTCGGCCAGCCACGGCGCGCAGACGGTGTGCCAGGCGAGCGGGTGGCCCTTCACGACGACGCCGCGGTCCGCGAACCAGTGCGCAGCCCGGAGCAGCCGAGCGGTGTCCGGGCGGCCGCGCACAGGCTCGAAGCGACCCCAGTAGAACGGCAGCGTCGCGGCGTTGAACACGTCGAGCCACAGGTCGGCGAGCGCGGCGGCCGAGCTGGCCGGCGCACCACCGAACGCGGGTGGTTCCGCGGCATCGTCCTCGGCGTTGGCAAGGGCGATGAAGTCGAACCCGATGTTGCCGAACAGGAACTCGTGGCCCTGCTGGGCGACCACGACGTCGGTGTCGACCAGCGGGTGGCCGTCGGGGCGCAGGACGGTGAGGACGGCGTCGGCGCGTCGGTGGTTCAGGCTGGGCATCGGGCCAGCCTGCCATGCTCGATAACGTTATCTACCCGCCGCCACGCCGGGATCGAGGTCGACGGCCGGTGCGGCCCCCCGCCGCGCGGCGCGACCTCCGAGCACGGCGACCACCGCCCCGACCAGCGCGACGACGGGGACGACGAGGAACGCCTGATGGGTCCCGACGGCGTCGGACAGCGCGCCGAGCGCGAACGGCGCGACTCCGATCGCGAGCCCGCCCGCGAGGGTCGCGCGCGCCTGGGTCGCGTCCGTGCGTCCGGGTGCGGTGGCCAGGAGGAGCGCGACGGAGAGCGGGTACTGCGCGCCGTAGCCGAGCCCGGCGACGAACAGGCCGACGATGGCCACGGTCGGCGAGGTCGCGGTCCACAGGATCGCCCAGCCACCGATGGCGACGACGAACGCGACGGCGAGCAGCATCACGGGCGCCACGCGCAGCGACAGCGGTCCGACGACGAACCGGATCACCGACATGCCCGCCACGAGCCCGGCCGTCGTCGCCGCCGCGATGCCGGCCCCGGCCCCGGTCCGCTCGAGCACCAGGCCGGTCGCCCAGTACGTGGTGGCGAACTCCATGGCGACCGCGGCGACCATAGTGACCAGGAAGCACCAGCCCGGGAGCGTGGTGCGTGCACGGACGACGTGCGGGGTCGTCGGGTCGGGCACGTGCGGTGGCGTCATCGCGCCCCCGACGGGGATGCGGGCAACGACGAGCGCCGAGACGATCGCCAGCACGACCGTCACGGCGACCGCGGGCCGCCATCCCCAGCCGATCGCCACGCACGCGCCGACGGCCAGCGGGCCGACGAGCCCGATCGACGAGCCGATCCCGTTCCCCTCGGTCAGCGCCGCCGACGCCTTGCTCCCGTGGCGCAGCGCGAGCCCGGCCTGCGCACCGCTGATCGCGATGTTCCCGCCGAGGGCGAGGACCACCATCGCGGGCAGGCTCCAGGCCAGGGACGGGGCCGCGACCAGCCCGGACGCCCCGACGGCGATCAGGGCGCACGCCACGAGGACGGCGGTGCGCCGACCGTGGCTGCGCACGAAGCGCGGCGTCGCGAACGCGGCCAGGATGCCGCCGGCGGCCATCGCGGTGCCGTGCAGCCCGGCCTGTGCGTCGCTGATGCCGAGCTCGTCCGCGAGCAGCGGAACGCTCGGGTTGAAGCTGTACAGCAGCCAGCCCCACACGACGAAGCTCCCGTAGAACGCGACCGTCATCTGGTCGCGGGGGAACCCCGTGGTCGTGGCGGTGGACATGGGGCAGACAGTACGTCCCCGGTCCGCGAGGTCAGTCCACCGGCGCGACGGCTGCGGCGAACTGGCTCGCGTACAGCCGCGCGTACGCGCCGCCGGCGGCGAGCAGCTCGTCGTGCGACCCCTGCTCCACGATCGCACCGTCCTCCATCACCAGGATCGCGTCGGCGTCGCGGATGGTGGACAACCGGTGGGCGATGACGAACGACGTCCGGCCGTGGCGCAGCGCGTTCATCGCCTGCTGGACCAGCACCTCCGTGCGGGTGTCCACGGACGAGGTCGCCTCGTCGAGGATGAGGATCGGCGGGTCGGCCAGGAACGCCCGGGCGATGGTGAGCAGCTGCTTCTCCCCCGCGGAGACGTTGGCTCCCTCGTCGTCGACCACCGTGGCGTACCCGTCGGGCAGCGTGCGCACGAAACGGTCGACGTGCGTGGCCTCCGCGGCAGCGACGATCTCCTCCTGCGTCGCGCCGTCGGCACCGTAGGCGATGTTCTCCGCGAGGGTCCCGCCGAACAGCCACGTGTCCTGGAGCACCATCCCCATCTGCGAGCGCAGCGCGTCCCGGGTGAGGTCCCTCGTGTCGATGCCGTCGAGGGTGATCCGGCCGTCGTCGACCTCGTAGAACCGCATGAGCAGGTTCACCAGGGTCGTCTTGCCGGCGCCGGTGGGGCCGACGATCGCGATCGTCTGGCCGGGCTCGGCCACGAGCGACAGGTCCTGGATGAGCGGCTTGTCGGGCGAGTAGCTGAACGCGACGTGCTCGAACTCCACGCGTCCCCGGGTCGGCTGCACGGGCGGCGTCGGGTCCGCCGGGTCGGGCGACTGCTCGTCGGCGTCGAGGAGCTCGAACACGCGCTCCACCGACGCGACCCCGGACTGCAGCAGGTTGGCCATGGAGGCGATCTGCGTGATCGGCTGCGTGAACTGCCGGCTGTACTGGATGAACGCCTGCACGTCGCCGAGCGTCATGGTCCCCGACGCCACGCGCAGGCCGCCGACGACGGCCACGATGACGTAGTTGAGGTTTGCCACGAAGCCGAGCGCTGGCTGGATGATCCCGGAGATGAACTGCGCCCGGAAGCTGGAGTCGTAGAGCTTCTCGTTCCGCTCGGCGAACACCTCGGCGGCCTCGGCCTGCCGCCCGAACACGGTCACGAGCGAGTGGCCCGTGTACATCTCCTCGATGTGGGCGTTGAGCTTGCCGGTCCAGGCCCACTGCTCCATGAACTGCGGTCGGGACCGTTTGGCGATGGCCCCGGCGATCACGATCGACAGCGGCACGGTGACCAGCGCGATGACGGCCAGCAGCGGCGAGATCCAGAACATCATCACCAGCACGCCGACCACCGTGAGCACCGACGTGATGAGCTGCGAGAGGGTCTGCTGGAGCGTCTGCGCGACGTTGTCGATGTCGTTGGTCACGCGGCTGAGCAGCTCGCCGCGTGGCTGGGAGTCGATGTACCGCAGCGGCAGCCGCGACAGCTTGGCCTCGACGTCCTGCCGCATCGCGTAGACGGTGCGCTGCACGACGACGGCGGTCAGCCGACCCTGCAGCCAGCCGAACAGGAACGACCCCACGTAGATGACCAGCACGATCATCAGCAGCTGCCACAGCTGGTCGAAGTCGATCCCCACGCCGGGCACCGCACCGCTGCCGGCCACGACGTCGGCGAAGGTGTCCTGCCCGTCGGCCCGCAGCGCCGACACGGCCTGGTCCGTGGTGGTCCCGGCCGGGAACGCCTCGCCGAGCTGGGCGCCGATGACACCGTCGAAGATGATGTTGGTCGCGTCGCCCAGCAGCTTCGGACCGATGACGGCGAGCACGACCGACGCGACCGCGAGCACCACGATGAGGGCCATGGGGGCGCGCTCGGACCGCATCTCGCGCAGGAACCGCATCGCGGAGCCGCGGAAGTTCATCGACTTCTCGCCGGGCATGCCCAGGTTCATCATCGGGCCGGGGCCGCGACGGGCCGCTGCCGGGGGGAGCCGGCGGGTCTCGGTGCTCATGCCGCCTCCTCCACGCTGACCTGCGAGTACACGATCTCCTGGTACGTCTCCGAGGACTCCAGCAGCTCGGCGTGCGTCCCGACGCCGACCACCAGGCCGTCCTCCAGCACGACGATGCTGTCCGCGTGCCGGATCGTGGCGACGCGCTGGGCGATCACCAGCACGGTCGCCTCCCGCGTCTCGGGGGCGAGGGCCGCGCGCAGGCGGGAGTCTGTCGCGTAGTCGAGCGCCGAGAAGGAGTCGTCGAACAGGTAGATGTTCGGCCGCCTGACCAGGGCTCTCGCGATCGCGAGGCGTTGTCGCTGCCCGCCGGACACGTTGGTCCCGCCCTGCGCGACCGGCGCGTCGAGGCCCTCGTCGAGCGCCTCGACGAAGTCCCGCGCCTGCGCGACCTCGAGCGCGTGCCACAGCTCGTCGTCCGATGCCCCCGGGCGGCCGTACTCCAGGTTGGAGCGCACCGTGCCGGCGAACAGGTACGGCTTCTGCGGGATGAGCCCGATCTGGCCCCACAGCTGGTCCGGGCTGAGCGCCCGCACGTCGACGCCGTCGATGAGGACCGCGCCGCCGGTCACGTCGAAGAGCCGCGGGACGAGGTTGAGCAACGTCGTCTTCCCGGCTCCGGTGGAGCCGATGATCGCCGTGGTCCTCCCGGGCTCGGCCACCAGGTCGACCCCGTGCAGGACCGCGCGCTCGGCACCCGGGTAGCGGAACTCGACGCCGCGCAGCTCGAGCAGGCCGGGCCGCGAGTCGGCGCCCGTGCGCAGCACCGCGGGCTGGGCGGGCGGGACGACGGAGGTCCGGGTGTCGAGCACCTCGCCGATGCGTTCCGCGGACACGACGGCCCGCGGGACCATGACGAACATCATCGTCGACATCATCACGCCCATGAGGATGTAGGCGATGTAGGACAGGAACGCGGTGAGCTGCCCGATCATCAGGGCGCCCGCGTCGATGCGCTCGGCGCCGAACCACAGGACGGCCACCGTCGTCGCGTTGAGCACGAGCATGACCATCGGGAACATCAGCGCCATGAGCTTGCCGACGCGCAGCGAGGTGTCGTAGAGGTCGGTGTTGGTGGCGGCGAACCGCTCGGACTCGCGGCGCTCCCGCACGAACGCGCGCACCACCCGGACGCCCGCGATCTGTTCGCGCAGCACGCGGTTGATGGCGTCGATCCGCTTCTGCATGGACCGGAAGTACGGGATCATCCGGGTCACGATGAGCGCGATCACGATCGCGAGCACCGGCACCGAGACCAGCAGCACCGCGGACAGCCCGACGTCCTCGCGCATCGCCATGATGACGCCGCCGACCAGCAGGATCGGCGCCATGAGCATCATCGTGAACGTCAGCAGCACCACCATCTGCACCTGCTGCACGTCGTTCGTCGTGCGGGTGATGAGCGTCGGCGCCCCGAACGTGGCGACCTCCTGCGCGGAGAACGTCTGCACGTGGCCGAACAGCCGCTTGCGCACGTCGCGCCCGAACGCCATGGCCGTGCGCGCGCCGAAGTAGACGGCCACCACGGCGGCGAGCACCTGGAGCAGGCTGACGCCCAGCATCACGGCGCCGAGCCGGACGATCTCGGCCGTGTCGCCCTTCGCGACGCCGTCGTCGATGATCCGCGCGTTCAGGCTGGGCAGGAAGAGCGTCGCGATCGTCTGCACCAGCTGCAGCACGATGACTGCGGCGACCGCGCCCTGGTACGGCTTCAGGTGCTCCTTGAGCAAGGTGATCAGCATCGCGCGCTCCCGTCGGTCAGGACGCCGTGCAGGACGAGGTCGGCCAGCCGTCCGGCATCGGGTGGCGGGGTGTCGAGCCCGCGACGCCGGGCGTCGACGGTGCGCATGGTGGCGCCCATGAGGACCGTGGTCAGGAGCTCGATGACGTCGTCCAGCGGCAGCCGCAGCCGGTCCGCGTCCGGCTCCAGGAGCCACGCGATGGTGGCGTTCACCGCCTCGGTCCCGGCCTGCTGGCGCGTCCCCCACAGCCGCATGGCGGCCTCGCGGTGCTCCGCGGGCGGGCGGCCGGGCTCCAGCCGGCTGATCTCGTGCAGCAGCGCCATCCAGCGCATGGCCTCGCCGACGCGCGCGAGGCCCTGGTCCAGGACGGCGGCGACGCGGTCGTGCAGCGGCAGGTCGCGGTCGATGGCGGCCAGCTCGGGGACGGAGTCCGCGGGGTCGACGGCTGCGAGCACGGCCTCGCGCACGAGCGTCACCTTGTCGGTGAACACACGGAACAGGGTGCCCTCCGCGACGCCGGCCGCCTCGGCGAGCTCGCGTGACGTCACCGCCGCGCCGCGCTCCAGCAGGACCGGGCGGACGGCCAGCAGGATCGCGGCGCGACGCTCGTCGGGCGGGAGCGGCGTCGCACGCCCTCGGACGTGACCGGAGATCGTCTCCATCCGCCGAATCTAACTGAGTGAGCACTCACTCCGACCATCGATTGTTGTTCGCTGTGAGCGAACGCGCGAGAGGGCCGGACCGCTCCGGCCCGGCCCTCCTGTCAGGCGGGCGGCGCGTCCTGCGGCGGCGGCTCGGGTGCCCGCGGCGGCACCGCTGCCCCGCCGGGACGCTGCCCCTGCTCCACGGACGGGTCGAACGGCAACCCGCTGAGGGTGCCCGAGGCCGTCGCGTCCGCGGTCGCCGCCGCCGACTCGCGTCGCGCCTCGGCCAGCGCCTCCGCCGGGTCCGTCAGCGTGGTCGGCGGCAGGTCGTCGCCCAACGGCGACGTGCCCGCGGCACGGCCCGAGTCAGGCACGGCGCCGTCGTCGGAGACCGGCCCGCCGAACCCCTTGGCGAACACCCCCAGGGCGCTGGTCAGCTCCGACGGCAGGAACCACATCTTGTTCGACGGGCTCGCCGCGATCTTCGGCAGCGTCTGCAGGTACTGGTACGCCAGGAGCTTCGGGTCGGCGTCACCACGGTGCACCGCGTCGAACACCTGCAGGATCGCCCGCGCCTCTCCCTCGGCCGTGAGGATCGCCGCCTGGGCGCCACCCTCGGCCCGCAGGATCGCCGCCTGCTTCTCGCCCTCCGCCGTGAGGATCTGCGACTGCTTGAAGCCCTCGGCCGTGAGGATCGCCGCGCGGCGGTCACGCTCGGCGCGCATCTGCTGCTCCATCGAGCCCTTGATGCTGTCCGGCGGGTCGATCGACTTGAGCTCGACGCGGTTCACGCGCACACCCCAGCGCCCGGTCGCCTCGTCGAGCACGCCACGCAGCTGACCGTTGATCTGGTCGCGGCTGGTCAGCGTCTGCTCGAGATCCATCGACCCGACGACGTTGCGCAGCGTCGTCACCGTCAGCTGCTCGATGCCCTGGATGTAGTTGGCGATCTCGTATACCGCCGACTTCGGCTCGGTCACCTGGAAGTAGATGACGGTGTCGATGCTGACCACGAGGTTGTCGGACGTGATCACCGGCTGCGGCGGGAACGAGACGACCTGCTCGCGCAGGTCGACGCCGGCGCGCACGCGGTCGACGAACGGGATGAGCAGGTGCAGGCCGGCGTCCAGCGTGCGGGAGTAGCGGCCCAGCCGTTCGACGATGATCGCGACGGCCTGCGGGACGATCTTGACCGCCCGCACGAGCGCGATGATGACGAACAGCAGCACCAGGCCCAGCACGATGAAGAGGGCGATCTGCCCACCGTTCGGGTCGTCCATGGATCCTCCAGGGGTCGAGCGCGGACGAGCTGCCCGCGCGACGTACGAGCCGGTGCGCTCAGAGACCGGCGACCGGTGAGACGACTGCCGTGGCGCCCTCGATCCGCGTCACGCGGACCTCCGTGCCGGGCGGGATCGTCTGGGGTGCGTCCACGCGGGCGCTCCACACCTCGCCGGCGAGCTTGACGCGGCCGCCCTCACCGGTGACGGTCGAGACGACCACGGCCTCGCGGCCGACCAGCGCCGCGGCGTTGGTCTCCACCAGCGGCATGCGGTCGCGCAGGTGCCGGAGCAACCAGGGGCGCAGCGTGAAGAGCAGGAGGACCGAGGTCAGGGCCGCGACGACGAACTGCACGGGCACGGTGGCGCCGAACAGGTAGGCGATCGCGCCGGCGATGGCTCCACCGGCGAACATCGCGAGCACGAGGTCGAGCGAGAGCATCTCCAGGATGCCGAGAGCGAGCGCCGCACCGATCCACCACAGCCACCCCATCGGGCCACTCCCTCGGTCGAGCAGGCTCCGACGGCGGACCCTGCGGTCCAACCGATCCTAGACGGTTTCTTTGCGAACCTGTGGGATACCGCTCAGCCCTGGGCGGACGCCGCTCGAGCGGACCACCGTCCGTCGGTGTGGTCCACCGTCAGCGGGAGGTCGAACGCCCCGGAGAGGGTCTCGGCGGTCAGCACCTCGTCGATCGGTCCCGCTGCGAAGGCCTTGCCCTGGCGCAGCAGGAGGATGTGCGTGAAACCGGGCGGGATCTCCTCGACGTGGTGCGTGACGAGCACGAGAACCGGCGACCTGTGGTCGCCGGCCAGCTCCGACAGCGCCGCGACGAGCTCCTCCCGGCCGCCGAGGTCCAGGCCCGCGGCGGGCTCGTCGAGCAGCAGCAGCTCCGGGTCGGTCATGAGCGAACGGGCGATCTGGACGCGCTTGCGCTCGCCCTCGCTCAGGGTGCCGAACGTGCGGTCCGCCAGGTGCGCGACACCGAACGCGGTCAGCAGGTCGGCGGCCCGGGACTCGTCGAGCGACTCGTACGCCTCCCGCCAGCGACCCGTCACCCCGTACGCCGCCGTCAGCACCACGTCGCGCACGGTCTCCCCCGGCGGGATCCGGTCCGCCAGCGACGCGCTCGACAGACCGATCCGCGGGCGCAGCTCGAACACGTCGACCCGCCCCAGGCGCGAGCCCAGCAGGTCCGCGGTGCCGCCCGTCGGATGCATCCGCCCGGAGGCGACCTGCAGCAGCGTCGTCTTGCCGGCACCGTTGCGGCCGAGCACCACCCACCGCTCGCCGTCCCGGACCGTCCACGTCACCTCGTCCAGGATCGTCGTCGTTCCCCGGCGGATCGTCACGGCCTGCAGGTCGAGCACGTCGGTCATGGGCACGACCCTAACCGGCTCTGCCGAGCGCCGACGTCCGTGGTCGGGCCGGTCGCCGGTGGGCTGGGTCACGTCCTACCGTGGGCGGGTGGACCTGACCCTGGAGCTGCCGCGCTCGGTCCTGCTCGCCCTCTGGCTGGCGGACGACAGCACCGACCGCTCGGTGCTGCTCGGTGCCGTGCAGTCGGACGACGAGCCGCACTCCGTGCAGCGCCGGCCCGCGGCGGACGAGCCGTTGCGCGACGACGTGTCGGACGAGCCGCTGAGCACCCTCCTCGACGCCTGCGACGGGTCGCCCCGGGACGTCGCGACGGTCCTGCCGGTCCCCGGCGACCCCGGGGCGACGCCCGCATCGGTCAGCTCGGCCGCCACCGACGCCGGCGAGGCGGTCCTGGTGCGGACGCCGCAGGCGTGCCTCGTCGCGGTGCCCGTGGTGCAGCGGTTCGGGTCGGCGCTGGAGCCCGGGCACCTGGTGACGTGGGAGCTCTCGGACGTCCCCGACTGGCGCCACGCCGTGCACGCCCAGACCGGGTCGCTGCAGGATGCCGAGCGCGAGCTGCGCCAGGGTCTCCTCCAGGCGACCGAGGCTCTCGTGAAGCTCGATGTCGCACGGTGGCGGCCTGACGCGGCCGAGACGGTCGCCGCCCTGCGCGACCTCGAGCTGCCCGCCTGGCGGCTGCCGGACGGGCTCGACGGCCGCCGGGTCCGCGTGCTGGCCAGCGCGGCTCGCCTGCGCGCCATCGTCGCGCTGGCGACGCAGGACGACGGCGCCGCCGTCAACCTGTGGCAGGCCGACCAGCGCTCGACCGCGCTGCGTGAGGTCGACCGGATGGCCCGCCGCGCGATGGCGGCCGCGGCATCACGGCTCACCGCCTGAGGCTTCGGCCGGCGCGGCTGGGGCCGTCAGGCCAACGCCCCTCGGTACACCTCGATCGTGCGGTCGGCGATGGCCTCCCACGTGAAGTGGTCCTCGACCCGCCGGCGGGACGCGACGCCCCACTCGGCGGTCCGGGCGGTGTTGCCCACGACGTCGGTGAGGGCGTCGGCCAGGTCGTGCACGAACCGCTGCGGGTCCACCGGCGTGCCGGTCCCGTCCTGCAGCTGGTCGATCGGCACCAGCCGGCCGGTGACGCCGTCGTCGATGACCTCCGGGATGCCGCCGGTGGCGGTCCCCACGACCGGCAGACCGACCGCCATGGCCTCGAGGTTGACGATGCCGAGCGGCTCGTACACCGACGGGCACGCGAAGACCGTGCCGTGCATGAGGACGGCGATTAGCTCGTCGCGCGGGAGCATCTGCTCGATCCAGACCACGCCGGACCGCTTGGTGCGCAGCTGCTCGACCAGCCCGCTCACCTCCGCCATGATCTGCGGCGTGTCGGGCGCCCCGGCGCACAGCACGACCTGGACGTCGGGCGGCAGCAGCTCGACCGCGCGCAGGAAGTAGGGCAGGCCCTTCTGCCGGGTGATGCGCCCGACGAACACGACGCTCGGCCGCGACGGGTCGATGCCGAGCCGGCGCACGGTCGCTCCCGCCGCGGCGACGGCCTCGTCGCTGGTCGGACGCTGCCACTGGTCGAGGTCGATGCCGTTGTGGACCACCTTGACCAGCGCGGGGTCGACCTTGGGGTAGGCGCGCAGGATGTCCTCGCGCATGCCGCCGCTGACCGCGATGACCGCTGCGGCGCCCTCGTACGCCGTCTTCTCCGCCCAGCTCGAGAGCGCGTAGCCCCCGCCGAGCTGCTCGGCCTTCCACGGGCGCAGGGGTTCGAGGCTGTGCGCGCTGACCACGTGCGGCAGACCGTGCAGCAGACCCGCCAGGTGACCACCCAGGTTCGCGTACCAGGTGTGCGAGTGGACCAGGTCGGACGCGACACCGTCGGCGCCGACCGCACCGACCGCGTCGGCCATCTCGAGGTCGATGCCGAACGTCTGCAGCGCGGCGTTCGCGCCGGCGAGCTCGGTGGGCACGGAGTACCCGAGCACGCCCGGGGCCTCGCGCGGACCGTCGAAGCAGTGCACGCGCACGTCCAGGGTCCGTTCGAGCACGCGGGTCAGCCCCGCGACGTGGACGCCCGCCCCGCCGTAGACGTGCGGCGGGTACTCCCTGGTCAGCAGGTCGACTCGCACTTCAACCATCCCCTCGCCGACCGGCACGGACGACCGGTTCTCCCGCCGACACGCTAGCGCCTGAGCGCGTGCACGCCTCGCTGGGACCGCGTCGGGGGCCTAGGGTCGTGCCATGGCAGCGCCGCGTGTCCTCGCTATCGTCCTCGCAGGTGGGGAAGGCAAGCGCCTGATGCCCCTCACCGCCGACCGCGCCAAGCCGGCGGTGCCCTTCGGGGGGCTGTACCGGCTGATCGACTTCGCGTTGTCGAACGTCATCAACTCGCGGTACCTGCACGTCATCGTGCTCACCCAGTACAAGTCGCACAGCCTCGACCGGCACGTGTCCAAGACGTGGCGCATGTCGCCGCTCCTGGGCAACTACGTGGCCGCCGTCCCCGCGCAGCAGCGCGTCGGCAAGCACTGGTACCTGGGCAGCGCCGACGCGATCTACCAGTGCCTGAACATCATCGAGGACGAGCGCCCCGACTACGTCGTCGTGGTCGGCGCCGACCACGTGTACCGCATGGACTTCTCCCAGATGGTCGAGGCGCACATCACCTCCGGCGCCGAGTTCACGGTCGCCGCGATCCGCCAGCCGATCGAGGAGGCCGACCAGTTCGGCGTCATCGAGGTCGACCCGACGGACCCCACGCGCATCAAGGCGTTCCTCGAGAAGCCGACCGACCCGGTGGGACTGTCCGACTCCCCCGGCGAGATCCTGGCGTCGATGGGCAACTACGTCGCCAACGCGGACGCCCTCGTCGCCGCGGTGACCGCGGACGCCGAGAACGTGAGCTCGCGCCACGACATGGGCGGCGACATCGCGCCGTACTTCGTGGAGCGTGGCACCGCGGGCGTCTACGACTTCCTGCGCAACGACGTGCCCGGCTCCACTCCGCGCGACCGCGACTACTGGCGTGACGTCGGGACGATCGACGCGTTCTACGAGGCGAACATCGACCTGATCTCCATCGAGCCGGTGTTCAACCTCTACAACGACGAGTGGCCGCTCTACAGCGGCTACACGAGCCTGGCGCCGGCCAAGTTCATCCACGCGGGTGCGGGCCGGCTCGGCCATGCCGTGGACTCGGTCGTCTCCCCCGGCGTGCTGGTCTCGGGTGCGACGGTGTCCGGGTCGGTCCTCTCGCCGGGCGTCCGGCTGCACTCGTGGGCGCAGGTCACGGACTCCGTGCTCTTCGACGACGTGCACATCGGACGGTACGCCCAGGTCCACCGCGCGATCATCGACAAGAACGTCAGCGTCCCGGAACGCGTCCGCATCGGGCTGGACCACGACCACGACCGCGCACGCGGCTTGACCGTCACCGAGTCCGGCATCACCGTCGTGCCGAAGGGGACGGTCATCACGGAGTGAACGGCGGTGACGCGCGCCCGGCGCGCGGCACTACCCTCGCGTCCCGTGAGCACCTACGAGCCCCACCTCGTCGTCATGGACGTCGACTCGACGTTCATCACCGGTGAGGTCGTCGAGCTCCTCGCGGCGCACGCCGGCTCCGAGGTGCTCGTCACCGAGATCACCGAGCGGGCGATGCGCGGGGAGATCGACTTCGCGGCGTCCCTGCACGAGCGCGTCGCGACGCTCGCGGGCCTGCCGGAGTCCGTGCTGGCCGACGTGCTCGCCGCCGTGGAGCCGTCGCCGGGAGCCCGGGAGCTGGTCGCGGAGCTGGACGCCCGCGGGTGGCCGGTCGGGCTCGTCTCCGGTGGCTTCATCGAGATCGTCCGCCCCCTCGCCGCGTCGTTCGGGATCACCCTGACCCGCGCGAACGCGCTCGAGGTCGTCGACGGCCGGCTCACGGGCAAGGTCAGCGGCCCCGTGGTCGACCGGGCGGCCAAGGCGGTGGTGCTCCGCGAGTACGCCGAGACGGTCGGGATCCCGATGGAGCGCACGATCGCCATCGGGGACGGCGCCAACGACATCGACATGGTCGTGGCGGCCGGGTTCGGTATCGCCTTCAACGCCAAGCCGCTGCTGTGCGAGGCGGCCGACGCCGTCGTCCGCGACCGGCTCGACGCCGTCCTCGACCTGCCGGTCTTCCGTCCGTGACCGCGTTCGTGCCCGGCCTCGAGCTGGCGCGGACGCTCTACGACGAGGTGCGGCCGGTCCTGGTCGAGCGCGGCCTGCCGCACACCGCGGCGCTCGTCGGGCCTGGCTCGGACGTGCTGGGTCTCGACGACGCGACGTCGACCGACCACGACTGGGGCCCGCGGCTGCAGGTGCTGCTGTCGCCCGCCGACCACGCCGAGCATGCCGCTGACCTGCACGAGGAGCTGCGGCACCGGCTGCCGCCGGAGGTCGGCGGCTGGACCACCCGGGTCGCCCCGGCGGCCTCGGACGGCACCCGCGGGCTCGGCGACCCCGCCGCGACCGGCCCGGTCGACCACCGGGTCGAGGTCCTCACGCTCGACGCGCTGGTCCGCCGCGTGCTCGGCCCGGTGGACCCGGTGACGGCCGCCGACTGGCTGGTCGTCCCGCAGCAACGACTCCTCGCGCTGACCACCGGTGCCGTCTTCCACGACGACCTCGGCCTCGGCGCGGTGCGCGACAGGCTGGGCTACTACCCGCACGACGTCTGGCTGTACCAGCAGGCGTCGGCGTGGTCGGCGATCGGGCAGGACGAGCACGTCGCGCCGCGGGCGGGGATGGCGGGCGACGACCTCGGGTCGCGTCTCGTGACCGCTCGCGTGTGCCGCACCGCGGTGCAGCTCGCGTTCCTCCAGGAGCGCCGCTACGCGCCCTACGACAAGTGGCTCGGGACCGCCCTCGCGCAGATCGGGACGACCGCGCCCCTGCGGGCAGCCCTGGCGGCCGCGCTCGCCGCGCAGACGTGGGCGGACCGCCAGCACGCGCTCGCGCGGGCCCTGGTGGAGCTCGTCCGGCGGCACAACGCCCTCGGACTCACCGCGCCGCTGCCCGAGACGACGGCCGCGTTCCACGGCCGGCCGTTCGAGGTGGTCGGCGGCGCGCTGATCGCCCGCCGGCTCGCCGAGACCGTGACCGACCCGGAGGTCCGCCGCCTGGTCGAGCGACCGCTCGTCGGCGGCATCGACCTGGTCACGGCCAGCACCGACCTCACCGGCGACCTCGACCGGACCGAGGTCCTTCGCGGGCTCTACTGAGGGACCGCGAGCCTGCGCAGCGCGGCTGTCCCGGCGGCGAGCCCGTCCCAGGGGCCGACCTCCAGCAGCGACCAGCTGGCGGTCGGCACGCCGACCCGGACACGCTCGAGCGTCGCCGGGTCCGAGTCGGGACCCGCCAGCAGGACGGCCGCCTGCGACATCGTCGGCTCGTGACCGACGACGAGCACGGTCCGGGCCTCGGCGGGGACGGCCCGGACCAGCTCGACCAGCGCGCTCGACCCGGCGTAGTAGAGGTCGTCCAGGTGGCGCACCTCCGGCTCGGCGCCGAGCGACGAGCGGACGAGGTCCCACGTCTGACGTGTCCGCACGCTGCTCGAGCAGAGCACGAGGTCGGGGACGAGGTCCTCGGCCGCGAGAGCCCTCCCGACCTTGCCGGACTGCTTGCGGCCGACGAGCGCGAGCGGGCGCTGGATGTCGGGGACGTCCGGGTGCTCGGCCTTGGCATGGCGCAGCAGCAGGAGTCGCCGAGGGCCGGTCACGGACGTCACCGGCTCAGCGTCCCACTCCTCGCGTCCTGCGCCCAGGCGAGAGGTCACAGCCCCATCGCGTGGTACCCGCCGTCGACGTGCACGATCTCGCCGGTGGTCGCAGGGAACCAGTCGGAGAGCAGCGCCGCGACCGCGCGGGCCGTCGGCTCCGGGTCGAACGCGTCCCAGCCGAGCGGGGCACGCTCGGGCCAGCCGCCCTCCATGGCCTCGAAGCCGGGGATCGACTTGGCGGCCGTGGTGCGGATCGGGCCGGCGGAGACCAGGTTCACGCGGATCCCGTGAGGCCCGAGGTCACGCGCCAGGTAGCGCGACGTCGACTCGAAGGCGGCCTTGGCGACGCCCATCCAGTCGTAGACCGGCCACGCGTAGCGAGCGTCGAACGTGAGGCCGACGATGGCACCGCCCGAGCTCAGCAGCGGCTGCGTGGCGACCGCGAGGGACTTGAGCGAGTACGCGCTGACCTGCAGCGCGGTCGCGACGTCGTCCCACTCGCCGGCCAGGAAGTTGCCGCCCATGACGGACTGCGGCGCGAAGCCGATGGAGTGCACGACCCCGTCGAGCGAGTCGAAGCCCGCCTCGCGCACCCGGTCCGCGAGCGCCGCGAGGTCGTCGGCGTCGGTGACGTCGAGCTGGAGGACAGTCGCCTCCTTGGGGAGGCGGCGCGAGATCGCCTGCGTCAGCCGGAACTGGCGGCCGAACGAGGTGAGGAGCACCTCGGCGCCCTCCTGCTGGGCCAGCCGCGCCACGTGGAAGGCGATGGAGCCGTCCGTGAGGACACCGGTGACCAGGAGCTTCTTGCCGTCGAGCAGACCCATGTGCGTTCCGTTCTCGTGTCGTCGCCGTGCTGGGAGAAGAGTGTCAGTGACCCATGCCGAGGCCGCCGTCGACGGGGATGACCGCGCCGGAGATGTAGCCCGCCGCGTCCGACGCGACGAACTCGACGACGCCGGCCACCTCGTCGGGCAGCGCGAACCGGCCCAGCGGGATGGCGTCGCGGTAGGCCTTCTGCTTGTCCTCGGGGAGGGCTCGCGTCATGTCGGTGTCGATGAACCCCGGTGCGACGACGTTCGCCGTGATCGCGCGGCCGCCCAGCTCACGGGTGATCGAGCGGGCCATGCCGACGAGCGCCGACTTGGACGCCGCGTAGTTGACCTGGCCGGCCGACCCGTACAGGCCGACGACCGAGGAGATGAAGATGATGCGCCCGCGGCGCAGCCGGATCATGCCCTTGCTGGCGCGGCGCGCGCAGCGGAAGGCGCCGGTGAGGTTGACGTCCAGGACGTCGGTGAACTCCTCGTCGGTCATCCGCAGGAGCAGCTGGTCGCGCGTGACGCCGGCGTTGGCGACGAGCACCTCGACCGGGCCGTGCTCGGCCTCGATCTTCGCGAACGCCGCATCGACGCTGGCCGTGTCGCGCACGTCGCCGACGACGCCGAGGACGCCGTGCGGCAGGTCACCGGCGCGGAAGATGGTCGCGACCTTGTCGCCGTTGGCCACGAAGCGCTCCGCGATGGCGCGGCCGATGCCCCGGTTGGCGCCGGTGACCAGCACGCTGCGTGCTGTCGGCTGCTGGGCTGTGTTGTCGGAAGTCTCAGGCACGGGACACGACGCTATCCGACGATTCCTGCGCGTCGCGGCAGGGTCCGCGCCCACGTTCGTCGCGCCGTGTTGTGGGACCTGCACAACACCGCCCCTCAGCGCCACCACAGCCGAGGCGGACTAGAATCACGTGGTGAGCAGCATCCGCCGGCGTCCGGACCTCCCCTCGGAGGAGGTCCACAGCATCACCAGCGCACCCGAGCCGCTCGCCGACGACCTGGCTCGCCGGCAGAAGCGCTACCTCGTGCAGATGGGCGTCCGCATCGTCTGCTTCGCGGGTGCGGTGCTGTCCTGGGGCCGGATCCCCATGTGGGCGTCGCTGCTGCTCATCGTCGCGGCGGTCGTGCTGCCGTACTCCGCCGTCCTGTTCGCCAACGCCGGCCGCGAGCGCCGCGAGCCGGACGGGACGTTCATGACGCCGCGCGAGATCGGTCCCGGCAGCGGCAGTGCCGGCGGCATCGGCTCCTCCCCCGACGGCTCGGGCGACCGCGAGTGAGCCTGTTCGGCCCGGTCCCGGACGCCGTCGACGAGCTGGTCTGCAGCAGCCGGGGCTGCCGTGCGGAGGCGACGTGGGGACTGCTGTGGAACAACCCGAAGCTGCACACCCCGGACCGCCGCAAGGTGTGGCTGGCGTGCGACGAGCACCGTGAGCACCTGAGCCAGTTCCTCGACGTGCGCGGGTTCCTCCAGAGCGTGGTCCCTGCAGCGGATCTCGAGTCCGCCCCCCGGTCATGAGCGCGGCAGCTCGCCGCGCCACGGTCCTGGTCCTGGTCGGGGTCGTCCTCGCGGTCGTCTGCACGTTCCTCGGCCGCTGGCAGTGGGACAGGCACGTGTGGCGCGACGGCGCGATCGCCGTGGTGGAGACCAACTGGGCCGCCGACCCGGTCCCGCTCGACACGGTCCTGCCGTCCACCGACGCACCGCTCACGGACGACGACGTGTGGCAGCGGGTCACCGTCGTCGGGCGGTACGAGACCGAGGGCACTGTCCTGCTGCGCAACCGGCCCGTCGACGGCACCCCGGCCTACCACGTGCTCGTGCCGTTCGTCGTGGCGGACGCGTCCGCCGGGAGCGCCGCGGAGCCGACGCAGGCCGGCACGGTGCTGGTCGTCGACCGCGGCTGGGTCCCGCCGGGGTCGGACGGGAGCGTCGACGTCGTTCCGCCGCCCGCGCCGGAGGGCACGGTCACGCTCACCGCGCGCCTGCGTCACGACGAGCCGGCCTCGGGCCGCGACGCCCCGGCCGGGCAGGTCCAGGCGATCTCCGCCGAGCAGGTCCTCGCGGCCGGTGGCGTCGAGGGCGAGACGTTCCAGGCCTATGTCGCGATGACCGCGGAGGACCCGTCGGTTGCCCCGGTCCCCGGCACGCTCGCCGCGCCGAGCACCGACCCCGGGTCGCACCTGTCGTACGCGTTCCAGTGGTGGACCTTCGCGCTCGGCGGGCTCGTCGCGTTCTGCCTCGGTGCGCGGCGCGAGCTGCAGGACGAGCGCGCTGCCCTGGACGCGGAGGGACCACCCCCGCCGGCCGTGGCACCCGTGACGTCCGGCGGGGTCGAGCTGTGGCCCACCCGGGACACCCCGCGGCCCCGACGCGCGCCCGCTCCCGACGTCCCGCGCCGGCGCGGAGGGCGCGACGAGGACGCCGAGGACGCGCTGATCGACGCGCAGCTGGGCGAGCAGGACAGCCGTTAGGCCAGCGCGATCAGGTCCAGGTACGCCGGGCTCCACAGGTCCTCGTCGCCGTCGGGCAGCAGCAGCACCCGCTCAGGGTCGAGCGCTGCGACGGCACCCTCGTCGTGCGAGACCAGGACGACGGCCCCGGCGTAGCCGCGCAGGGCCGCGAGGATCTCCTCGCGCGACGCCGGGTCGAGGTTGTTCGTCGGCTCGTCGAGCAGCAGCACGTTGGCGCTGGAGACGACGAGCGAGGCGAGCGCGAGCCGGGTCTTCTCCCCGCCGGACAGCACGCGGGCGGGCTTGTCGGCGTCGTCGCCGGAGAACAGGAACGAGCCGAGGACGGAGCGCACCTGGGTCTCGGTGAGGTCCGGGGCCGACGACTTGAGGTTCTCGACGACCGTGCGGTCCATGTCGAGCGTCTCGTGCTCCTGCGCGTAGTAGCCGAGCTTCAGGCCGTGACCGGGGCGGACCTCGCCCGTGTCGGACTTCTCGATGCCGCCGAGGATGCGCAGCAGCGTCGTCTTGCCGGCCCCGTTGAGGCCGAGCACCACGACCTTGCTCCCCCGGTCGATCGCCAGGTCGACGTCCGTGAAGACCTCCTGCGACCCGTAGGTCTTGGAGAGCCCGGCGGCGGTGAGCGGGGTCTTGCCGCAGGCGGCCGGTTCCGGGAACCGCAGGCGGGCGACCTTGTCGGACGCGCGGACGTCCTCGAGCCCGGACAGCAGACGCTCGGCGCGACGTGCCATGTTCTGCGCGGCGACCGTCTTGGTGGCCTTGGCACGCATCTTGTCGGCCTGCGCCATGAGGGCGGAGGCCTTCTTCTCGGCGTTGGCCCGCTCGCGCCGGCGACGCTTCTCGTCGGTCTCGCGCTGCTGCAGGTACGCGTCCCAGCCGAGGGCGTACTGGTCGAGCTGCGACCGGTTGGCGTCCAGGTGGAAGACCTTGTTCACGACGGCACGCAGCAGGTCGGCGTCGTGCGAGATCACGATCAGGCCGCCCGAGTACGACTTCAGGTAGTCGCGCAGCCACATGATCGAGTCGGCGTCGAGGTGGTTGGTGGGCTCGTCGAGGAGGAGGGTCTCGACGCCCGAGAACAGGATGCGCGCGAGCTCGACCCGGCGACGCTGGCCGCCCGACAGCGTCCCGATGGTCTGGGCGAGCACCCGCTCGTCGAGGCCGAGGTTCGACGCGATGCGGTGCGCCTCGCTCTCGGCGGCGTACCCGCCTGCGGCGTTGAAGCGCGCGTCGAGCCGGGAGTACCGGTCCATCGCCTTCTCGCGGACGGCGTCGTCCTCGCTGGCCATCGCCGCCTCCGTGGTGCGCATGGCACGCACGACCTCGTCGAGGCCGCGCGCCGACAGCACGCGGTCCATCGCGAGCTGTGTGAGGTCCCCCGTGCGGGGGTCCTGCGGCAGGTAGCCGACGTCACCGGAGCGCACGATCTGGCCGCCGGTGGGCTGCGTCTCCCCCGCCAGCGTCTTGGTGAGAGTGGTCTTGCCGGCGCCGTTGCGACCGACCAGACCGATCCGGTCGCCGCCCGCGATGCGGAACGACGACTCCTCGAGCAGCACGCGTGCGCCGATGCGCAGCTCGACAGCCTGGGCAGTGATCACTTGACGGTTTCCTCCGAGTTCGCCGCGCTGGCGTTGGCCAGGGGCACAAACGCCAGCAAGTCTACTTCCGGCTAGCGTGGCGTCCGGTCGCACGGGTCCGACGGAGCACCCTGTCCTCGCGACACACTCGCCACGACGATCAAGGGGTAGCCATGACCAGCGCACCGGAGAACGAGACCGCCGCAGCACCTGTCGTCGCACTTCCTGCACCGATCGCACGGACCTCGGTCAGCACCGACGTCGCCCTGATCTCGACGTTCGCCGCGTTCATCGCGGTGTGCGCGATCCTGCCCGGGATCCCGACGCCGTCGGGCGTGCCGATCACCCTGCAGACGTTCGCCGTGATCCTGGCCGGCCTCGTCCTCGGCTGGCGCCGTGGTGGCCTGGCCGCCCTGCTCTACGTGGTCCTCGGCCTGGCCGGGCTGCCCATCTTCTCCGGTGGCGTCGGCGGGGTCGCGGTGCTGGCCGGTGCCTCCGTGGGGTACCTGCTCGCGTTCCCCTTCGGTGCTGCGCTCGCCGGGGTCTTCGGCGGGATCGCGCTGCGCACGGCTCCCCGGCTGCAGGAGTCACGGTTCGCTGCGCGTCTCGGCGACTGGGCGGTCCGCTCCGTCTCGGCCTGGCGCTACCCGCTGCTGGTCGTGGCCGGGCTGGGCGCCAGCTTCCTGACGATCCACCCGGCCGGCATCGTCGGGCTCATGGTCCGCCTCGGCATCTCCCTGCCCGAGGCGTTCGCCATCGACGTCGTGTACTGGCCCGGCGACGTGCTGAAGAACCTCGCCGCCGCCGCCGTCGCGGTCGCGATCTTCAAGGCGTTCCCCGACATGCTGCGCTCGCGTCGCTGAGCCTGCGCCGATGATCGCGCTCGACGACGTCCTCGTCACCGCCTACAGCCCCGACCCGGCCGGCGGTGCCGACCGCGTCGTCCGGCTGCTCGGGCCGGTGACCCTCGAGCTCGTCGAGCACCGGGTCGCGATCGTCGGTGCCAACGGATCCGGCAAGTCGACGCTCGCCCGGCTGCTCAACGGCCTCGTCCTGCCGTCCTCCGGCACCGTCCGCGTGGACGGGCTGGACACGGCGCGGGACGGGGCCGCGGTGCGCCGGAAGGTGGGGTTCATGTTCACCGACCCCGACGCCCAGCTCGTCATGCCGACGCCCGTCGAGGACGTCGCCCTGTCCCTGCGCCGTCTGTCGATGCCGGCCGAGGAGCGCGACGCCGCCGCACGTGCCGCGCTCGCCCGGTTCGGGCTCGCGGACCGCGCGGAGGTCCCCGTGCACGCCCTGTCCGGTGGTCAGCGGCAGCTCCTCGCGCTGGCGTCGGTGCTGGCCACCGAGCCCGCGGTCCTCGTGTGCGACGAGCCGACGACCCTGCTCGACCTGCGGTGGCGCGGCGTCGTCGACGCGCTCCTGGCGGACCTCCCCCAGCAGGTCGTGGTCGTGACGCACGACCTCGACGCCGCCCTGCAGGCCGACCGTGTGCTCGTCGTCGACGACGGGTCGGTCGTCTTCGACGGTGACCCCGCGGAGGCGGTCACCCACTACCGCGCCCTGATGCAGGTGGGCGCGTGAGCGGGCCGATCCGACCGCCGTGGGCGGGTCCGCTCGGCCTCTACCACCCGGGCACGACCGTGGTCCACCGCGCACCCGCGGGCCTCAAGCTCGCGTTCCTCGCGGCGTTCGCGATCGCGGTGGTCGCCGTCCGCGGACCGGCCTCCGCGCTCGGGTTCCTGACCGTGGCCCTGCTGGCGCAGGTCGTCGCGCGGATCCCGTGGCACCGCACCACCCGCGGCCTCGTCCCTGCTCTGGTCACCGCCGCCCTGATCGGCGCCTACCAGTGGTGGGCGCGCGGCTGGGCGACCGCCGTCGAGGTGTCCGTCGACCTCGTCGCCCTCGTCCTGCTCGGCGCCGTCGTCACGGCCACGACGCGCGCGGACACCCTGCTGGACGTCCTGGCGCGGCTCGCCCGGCCGCTGCGGCACGTCGGGCTGTCCCCCGAGACGTTCGCCCTGTCGGTCGGCCTGTTCCTGCGCACCGTCCCCGTCCTGGCGCGGATGTCGCTGGAGACCCGCGACGCCGCCCGCGCCCGCGGCCTCGACCGCGAGCCGCGCGCGGTCCTCGTGCCCGCCGCCGTCCGCATGGTCGCGCACGCGCGCGCCACCGGCGATGCCCTCGCCGCCCGGGGCCTGGGCGAAAACTGACGTTCGACGCGCGCACACGCCGTTGCGCGGCTACCGTTCCCGCGTGACATTCCAGGAGGGTGGCAGCTTCGGCGGCGGCCGCGTCCGCAAGGGCGGCGGCGGCAAGGCCGTGGCCGGCGGTGGCGCGGTCGGACTTCTGGTCCTGGTGATCTACCTGTTCACCGGGGCCGACCTCTCGGGCGTCACCGGCGCCGGCGGGGGCGAACCGCAGGTCGAGGGCACCGTCGGCGAGTGCACGGCCGAACAGGCCAACACGGACCGCGAGTGCCGGCTGAGCGGGACCATCGACTCCCTCGACACGTACTGGGGCGCGGCGATCCCCGCCGCGGGCGGCCAGTTCAGCGAGCCGGGAGTCTTCGCCTTCACCGACACCGTCTCGACCGCCTGCGGGAACGCGACGAGCGCCACCGGACCCTTCTACTGCCCGCCGGACACCACGATCTACCTCGACCTCACGTTCTTCGACCAGCTGACCCAGCTGGGCGCCGAAGACGGTCCCCTGGCCGAGCAGTACGTCATCGCCCACGAGTACGGCCACCACATCCAGAACATCACCGGCGTGATGGACGAGGCGAACCGCCAGGGCACGGGCGCGGAGTCCGACTCCGTCCGGGTCGAGCTGCAGGCCGACTGCTACGCGGGGATGTGGGCGGGCACCGCCGCCACGACCGTCGACCCGGACACCGGCGTCGCCTACCTGGACCCCATCACCCCCGCACAGCTCCAGAACGCCCTCGCCGCCGCCGCCGCGGTCGGCGACGACAACATCCAGGAGCAGTCCGGCGGTGGCGTGAACCCGGACTCGTGGACGCACGGATCGAGCGAGCAGCGCCAGCGCTGGTTCACGACGGGGTACGAGCAGCGCACTCTCGAGGCCTGCGACACGTTCGCCACCGACCAGCTCTGACCGCGGCTCACGCCCGGCGGGCGAGAGCCGAGGTCGTCCCGCGGTCCTGTCCGTGCGGGTGGTGCCGCAGAGAACGTCGAAGGTCGTGGTCAGCGTGCTGACCACGACCTTCGGACGGGCTCTCTCAGATGTTGAAGCCGAGGGCCCGCATCTGCTCGCGACCGTCGGGCGTGATCTTCTCCGGGCCCCACGGCGGCATCCACACCCAGTTGATGCGGAAGCCGTCGACGATGCCGTCGAGGGCAGAGGCCGACTGGTCCTCGATGACGTCGGTCAGCGGGCAGGCCGCCGACGTGAGCGTCATGTCGATGACCGCGGTGTTCGTCTGGTCGATGACCACGCCGTAGATCAGGCCGAGGTCGACGACGTTGATGCCGAGCTCAGGGTCGATGACGTCGCGGAGGGCCTCCTCGACGTCGGCCACCGTGGTCGGTGCAGGTGTGTCCGTGCTCATGAGCTCTCCCGTGCGCCGGTCTTGATGAGTGCGTCGGTCAGCGCCGCCCAGCCGAGCAGGGCGCACTTGATCCGCGCAGGGTACTTGGCGACGCCCGTGAAGGCGGTCGCGTCGCCGAGGGTCTCCTCGGCGTCGTCGTCGAGGCCCGCGCCGCGCGTCTGCATGAGCGCGCGGAACGTGCCGCCGATCTCGTCGACCGTGGCGAGGTCGTTGCCGACCACCAGGTCGTGCAGCACGGAGACGGAGGCCTGCGAGATGCTGCAGCCCTGACCGTCCCAGCGCACGTCCCGGATGATCACACCGCCCTCGGCAGTGTTGTCAACGTCCACCTGCAGGGTCACCTCGTCACCGCAGGTCGGGTTGACCTGGTGCGACTCGCCCGTGTGCAGGTGCAGGTCGCCGGCCACGCCCAGTCCCTTGCCGTGCGGGAACTTCGCGTGGTCGAGGATGACCTGCTGGTACAGCTGCTCCATCGATCCCGTGCTCATGACACCTCCAGACCGAAGAACGCGCGGACCCCCGTCAGTGCTTCCCGGAAGACCCCGATCTCCTCGTCGGTCGTGTAGACCGCGGCGCTCGCGCGCGTGGTCGACGCCACGCCGAACCGGCGGTGCAGGGGCTGCGCGCAGTGGTGGCCCACCCGCACGGCCACGCCGGCGTCGTCGAGCACCTGGCCGACGTCGTGCGCGTGCACCCCGTCGACGACGAACGAGACGGTCGCCAGGCGGTCGCGCGTGTCCGTCGGGCCGATGACCCGCACCCCGGGCACGGACGCGACCGCGTCGAGCAGCAGCCCTGCCAGGTGCGCCTCGTGCGCGGCGACGGCGTCCATGCCGAGCTCGTGCAGGTACGACGCGGCGGCGCCCATCCCGACGGCCTGGGACACCATCTGCGTGCCGGCCTCGAAGCGCTGCGGCGGGGGTGCGTACGTCGTCGACTCCATGGTGACGACCTCGACCATCGACCCCCCGGTGGTCACCGGCGGCATGGCCTCGAGCAGCTCGCGCCGCCCGTAGAGCGCGCCGACGCCGGTGGGTCCGAGCATCTTGTGGCCCGAGAACGCCGCGAAGTCGACGCCCAGGGCCGTCAGGTCCACCGGCAGGTGCGGGACCGACTGGCAGGCGTCCAGCACCGTCAGAGCACCCACTGCGCGGGCCCGCTCCACGAACGCGGCGACCGGCGTGATCGCCCCCGTGACGTTGGACGCGTGCGTGAACGCCAGCACCTTGGTGCGGTCGGTCACCACGGTGTCGAGCTCGTCGACGCGGATGCGCCCGTCGTCGTCCACCCCGAGCCACCGCAGGGTCGCCCCCGTGCGGACGGCGAGCTCCTGCCACGGCACGAGGTTCGCGTGGTGCTCGACCTCCGTGACCACGATCTCGTCCCCGGGCCCGAGGGCCAGCGGCCGCGCGGCCGCTCCCCCACGACCCAGCGACGCGTTCGACATCGCGTACGCGACGAGGTTGATCCCGGCCGTCGCGTTCGACGTCCAGACCAGCGACCCCGGCGACACCCCGACGAACGACGCGACCCGGTCCCGGGCGTCCTCGAACGCCTCGGTGGCCTCCTCGGCGAGCTGGTGCGCCCCCCGGTGCACGGCGGCGTTCCGCTGCGCGTAGAAGTCCTGCTCGGCGTCCAGGACGACCTCGGGCTTCTGCGAGGTGGCCCCCGAGTCGAGGTACACCAGCGGCCGCCCGCCGCGCAGGGTCCGCGACAGCAGCGGGAAGTCCGCGCGCACGGCCGCGAGCTCGGACGCGTCGAGCGTCCGGGCTGCGTCGTCGAGGGTGCTGGTCACCGTGCGCCTCAGAGGACCGGGGTGCTCGTCAGGAAGCGGTCGTAGCCCTCGTTCTCGAGGCGCTCGGCCAGCTCGGGCCCGCCCTCCTCGGCGATCTTGCCGTCGACGAAGACGTGCACGAAGTCCGGCGTGATGTAGCGCAGGATCCGCGTGTAGTGCGTGATGAGCAGGACGCCCACGTCGCCACCGGCCTTGACGCGGTTCACGCCCTCGGACACGACGCGCAGGGCGTCGACGTCCAGGCCGGAGTCCGTCTCGTCGAGGATCGCGAATGCCGGCTTGAGCAGCTCCATCTGGAGGATCTCGTGGCGCTTCTTCTCACCACCGGAGAAGCCCTCGTTGACCGAGCGCTCGGCGAACGTCGGGTCCATGCGCAGGTTGTCCATGGCGGTGCGGACGTCCTTGACCCACGAGCGCAGCGGCGGGGCCGTGCCGTCGATCGCCGTCTTCGCGGTGCGCAGGAAGTTCGAGACGCTGACGCCGGGGACCTCGACCGGGTACTGCATGGCGAGGAACAGCCCGGCGCGGGCACGCTCGTCGACGGACATCGCGAGGACGTCCGCCCCGTCGAGCGTGACCGTGCCCGAGGTGATCTGGTACTTCGGGTGGCCGGCCAGCGAGTACGCCAGCGTGGACTTGCCGGAGCCGTTCGGGCCCATGATGGCGTGGGTCTCGCCGCTGGCGACGGTCAGGTCGACGCCACGCAGGATGGGCTTGGCGCCCTCCTTCGTCTCGACGCTGACGTGCAGGTCGCGGATCTCCAGGGTGGACATGCTGTTCCTTCCAGACTTCAGAGCGGGGCGTCGACGTCGACCAGCACGCGCTGGCCGTCGACGGTCACGGGGTAGACGGGGACGGGCTGGACGGCGGGCGGCCCGGTGGGCTTGCCGGTGCGCAGGTCGAACCGCGAGCCGTGGAGCCAGCACTCGATCGTGCAGTCCTCCACCTCGCCGTCCGACAGCGAGACGGCGCCGTGCGAGCAGATGTCGCTGATGGCGTGCAGCTCACCGGCGGAGTCGCGCACCAGCGCGACCTCGACCGTGCCGTGCTCGGCCTCGAGCTCGACGCGGAGCGTGCCCTCGACGGGCACGTCCTCGTCGTAGCAGGCCAGCTGGGCGGTCATGCGCGCTCCGTGGTGACGGACACCTCGGCACCCTCGACGTGTGCGCCCTCCGACAGGGCGTCCAGCACGCTCATCGACTTCTCGAGCTCACGCTCGATGGCCACGATGAGGCGCTCCTCGATGTCCGGCACGCCGATCTCGTGGATGAGCTCCGCGAAGAAGCCGCGCACCACGAGCCGACGGGCGTCGGACTCCGGGATGCCGCGCGCGCGCAGGTAGAAGAGCTGCTCGTCGTCGAACCGGCCGGTCGCGCTGGCGTGGCCGGCGCCCTCGATGAGACCCGTCTCGATCTCGAGGTTCGGCACCGAGTCGGCGCGGGCCCCGTCCGACAGGACCAGGTTGCGGTTGAGCTCGTACGTGTCGGTGCCCTCGGCGGCCGCGCGGATGAGCACGTCACCGACCCACACCGTGTGCGCACCCTCGCCCTGCAGGGCGCCCTTGTACGTGACGCGCGAGATGCAGTTGGGCACCGCGTGGTCGACGAAGAGGCGCTGCTCCTGGTGCTGGCCCGCGTCCGCGAAGTACAGCCCGAGCATCTTCACGGTCGCACCCTCGCCGACGAACTCGGCGTCGGGCGTGATCCGGACGACGTCGCCGCCGAGCGTGACCGCGATGTGCTTGACGGTCGCGTCGCGGCCGATGCGCAGGCGGTGCGAGGAGGCGTGCACGGAGCCCTCGGCCCAGTCGTGGACCGTGACGACGGTGAGGTGCGCACCCTCGTCGGCGACGATCTCGACGGTCTCGGTGAGCGCGGCGTGACCGAGGTGGTCGATGACCACGACGGCCTGCGACAGCGCCTCGGCGTGCACGAGCAGGTGCGTCGCGCTCGGGTCGAGCGAGGCCTCGTGCGTGCCCGCACCCTCGACGCCCTCGATGCGGATCGACGTCACCTCGGAGACGACGGCCTCCTTCGGGATCGTGACGACCGTGGCGCGCGGGAACGAGGCCCACGCCACGGCGGCGGTCCGGTCGCCGGGCTTGCCGGCCTGGCCGAGCCGCGCGTCGTCGCGGTCGACGATCTCGACCTGGACCTCGGGCGCCTCGACGACGGTCGTGAGCACGCCGTGGCCGCTCAGCACGCCGTCGGTGTCCGCGGCGAACAGCGGCGCGAGGCGGGCGACCGGCGCGAAGCGCCACTCCTCCTCGCGACCGTGCGGCACCGGGAAGTCGGCCACGTCGAAGGACGTGGGACGCGACGCCCGGGACGCCTCGGGGAGCGGTCCGACCCCGTGGCTGTGACTCCCGTCGGCCGTGGCCAAGCTGTGGTCGGTCGACAGGTCTGTGGTGGTCGTCATCAGCCGACGGCCCCTTCCATCTGCAGCTCGATGAGGCGGTTCAGCTCGAGGGCGTACTCCATGGGCAGCTCACGCGCGATGGGCTCGACGAACCCGCGCACGATCATCGCCATGGCCTCGGTCTCGGCCATGCCTCGGGACATCAGGTAGAACAGCTGGTCCTCGCTCACGCGCGACACGGTCGCCTCGTGGCCCATCGACACGTCGTCCTCACGGACGTCCACGTACGGGTACGTGTCGGAGCGGGAGATCTGGTCG
Organism: Cellulomonas terrae; assembly: GCF_007990265.1. Lineage (GTDB taxonomy): Bacteria > Actinomycetota > Actinomycetes > Actinomycetales > Cellulomonadaceae > Cellulomonas > Cellulomonas terrae. The sequence goes on along the minus strand of NZ_BJWH01000027.1, from coordinate 21,772 downwards.
ACCAGGAGGGCGTCGCACAGCACGTTGGACGCGGAGTGGTGGGCGCCCTCGAGCACCTGCACCAAGCCGCGGTAGGACGTGCGACCGCCACCGCGGGCGACCGACTTCGAGACGATCGAGCTCGAGGTGTGCGGCGCGGCGTGCACCATCTTGGCGCCGGCGTCCTGGTGCTGGCCCGCCCCGGCGAACGCGATGGACAGCGTCTCGCCGCGCGCGTGCTCGCCCAGCAGGTAGATGGCCGGGTACTTCATCGTGACCTTGGAGCCGATGTTGCCGTCGACCCACTCCATCGTGGCGCCCTCGGCCGCGGTCGCCCGCTTGGTGACGAGGTTGTACACGTTATTCGACCAGTTCTGGATGGTCGTGTATCGGACGCGCGCGTTCTTCTTGACGATGATCTCGACGACCGCGGAGTGCAGCGAGTCGCTCGAGTACACCGGCGCTGTACAACCCTCGACGTAGTGCACGTACGAGCCCTCGTCGGCGATGATCAGCGTCCGCTCGAACTGGCCCATGTTCTCGGTGTTGATCCGGAAGTAGGCCTGCAGCGGGATCTCGACGTGCACGCCCGGCGGGACGTACACGAACGAGCCGCCCGACCAGACGGCCGTGTTGAGCGACGCGAACTTGTTGTCCCCGGGCGGGATGACCGAGCCGAAGTACTGCTCGAAGATCTCCGGGTGCTCGCGCAGCGCGGTGTCGGTGTCGAGGAAGATGACGCCCTGCTCCTCGAGCGACTCCTGGATCTGGTGGTAGACGACCTCGGACTCGTACTGCGCGGCGACGCCGGCGACGAGGCGCTGCTTCTCGGCCTCCGGGATGCCCAGGCGGTCGTACGTGCTCTTGATGTCCTCGGGCAGGTCCTCCCAGCTGGTGGCCTGCTTCTCCGTGGACCGCACGAAGTACTTGATGTTGTCGAAGTCGATGCCCGACAGGTCGGACCCCCACCAGGGCATGGGCTTCTTGTCGAACAGGCGCAGCGACTTCAGGCGCGTCTTGAGCATCCACTCGGGCTCGTTCTTGAGCGCGGAGATCTCCCGGACCTTGGCCTCCGACAGCCCACGGGTCGCGACGGACCCGGCGGTGTCGGCGTCGTGCCAGCCGTAGTTGTAGTTCCCGATGGAGGCGATGGCCTCGTCCTGGGTCATCTGCGGCGAAGCGGCCGCAGTGCTGTCGGTCTGTGCACTCATGCTGAATGTCCTTCCACGGAGAGCACGGGGTGGTGAGCGTGGGTCGAGATGGTCTGTGCGGTGGCGAGCGGGATGCTCGTGGTGCAGACGTGGCCGCCACCGGCCAACGTCGCGAGGCGTTGCACGTGCACGCCGAGGAGCCGCGAGAACGCCCGCGCCTCGGCCTCGCACAGCTGCGGGAACTCGTGCGCGACGTCCTGCACCGGGCAGTGGCCCTGGCACAGCTGCATGGCCATGCCGCCGGGCACCGGCCGCGCGGAGGCGGCGTACCCGTCGGCGGTGAGCCCGTCCGCCAGGACCCGCACGCGCTCGGCGACGTCGTCCCCCGCGGCGGCGACCGCGGCGGAGTGCCGCTCCTCCAGGTCACGGACGCGCTGCTCCGCGAAGCCCTGCACGGCCTGCGGGCCGGCGGTCTCGGCGAGGAAGCGCAGTGCCTGGCTGGCCAGCTCCGAGTAGCGGTGGGACAGCGCGGCCTGACCGCGGCTCGTCACGACGTACCGACGGGCGGGACGCCCTCGGCCCTTCGGCGCGCTGGTCCCGTCGTGCACGGCGATCTGCTCCGTGGCCTCGAGCACCCCGAGGTGGCGACGGATCCCGGCAGGTGCGAGGTCGAGCTGCGCGGCGAGCTCGGCGGCGGACACCGGGCCGGCGGCCGCGACGATCTGCAGCACGCGCTGGCGCGTCCCGGCGTCGGAGTCGGGCGCGGCGGTGTCCGAGAGGGTGCGGTCGACAGGCAGCGTCGCGTTCATGCACACCTCCGTCGGGTCGTCGTCAGGTCTCAGCGGCCGCGCACGAGAGGGGCCGCGATATTGGCAACATCCTTGTTGCCAATATCCATCCCCGCAAGCAAGGCGACCCTTCGCCCTCGCACCGGAGCGGCTGCCCGGGCGCTCTAGACTTCCCTCTCGTGCCCGCCTCCCCCGCGCTCGAGATCTCCGGGCTCGTCAAGCGCTACAGCGGCCGAGCCGTCGTCGACGGGCTCGACCTCGTCGCCCACCACGGCCAGGTGACCGCGGTGCTCGGCCCGAACGGCGCGGGCAAGACCACGACCATCGAGTGCTGCGAGGGTCTGCGGGAGCCCGACGGCGGCACCGTGCGCGTGCTCGGCCTCGACCCCGTCACACAAGCCCGCGACCTGCGTCCCCGCGTCGGCGTCATGCTCCAGGACGGCGGGCTGCCGACGGGCGTCCGGGCGCACGAGATGCTCGCGCACGTCGCCAGGATGTACGCCGACCCGCGCGACCTGGGCGAGCTGACGGAGCGCCTCGGGCTCGGGTCGTTCGCCCGCACGACCGTCCGCCGGCTCTCCGGCGGTCAGCGGCAGCGGCTCGCGCTCGCGGCGGCGGTCGTGGGCCGGCCCGAGGTCGTGTTCCTCGACGAGCCCAGCGCCGGGATGGACCCGCAGACCCGGCACGCGGTCTGGGACCTGGTCCGCGAGCTGCGCGACGAGGGCGTCGCCGTCGTGCTCACCACGCACCTGATGGACGAGGCGGAGGACCTCGCCGACCAGGTCGTCGTCGTCGACCACGGCAGGGTCATCGCCCAGGGCTCCGTCCCGGCGCTCGTCTCGTCGGCCGAGGACCGGACCCTGCGGCTCGAGACCGCCCCGGGGCTGGACCTGCACGAGGCGCTCGGCGCGGGCTTCGTCGTCAGCGAGCCTCGCGACGGCTCCTACACCGTCACGGGCGCCGTCGACCCGCACGCCGTCGCCGCCGTGACCGCCTGGCTGGCGACGAACGGCGCGCTGGCCACGCGGCTGACCGTCGGACGCCGCACCCTCGAGGACGTCTTCCTCGACCTGACCGGACGGAACCTGCGATGAGCGCCCCCGCCACCACGCGCCGGCGCGTGGCCGCCCAGACGTCGTTCGAGGCGCGCGCCATCCTGCGCAACGGCGAGCAGCTCCTGGTGACGATCATCGTGCCGGTCCTGGTCCTGGTCGGGCTCACGAAGGCCACCGGGATCGACCTCGACACCGGCGGAGCCAGCCGGATCGACTTCCTCACACCCGGCATCCTCGCGCTGGCGGTGATGACCACGTCGTTCACGTCGCAGGCGATCGCGTCGTCGTTCGACCGCCGCAACGGCGTCCTGCGGCTGCTCTCGACGACCCCGCTGGGCCGGGGCGGGCTGCTCGCGGGCAAGGTGCTCGGCGTCCTCGTCGTGGAGGTCGTCCAGGTGACCGTGATCGGCCTGACCGCACTGGTGCTCGGATGGCGCCCGGACCCCGCGGGAATCCCGCTGGCCCTGGTCGCCGTCCTCCTCGGCACCGCCGCGTTCACCTCGCTCGCGCTGCTCGTCGCGGGGACGCTCCGCGCGGAGGCGGTGCTCGCCGTCGCGAACCTGCTGTTGCTGGTCCTGGCGGTCGCGGGCGGCGTCGTCGTCCCCGCGGAGCAGCTGCCCGGACCTATGGCCCACGTCGCGCTGCTGCTGCCGTCGGGCGCGCTCGGCGAGGCGATGCGCGAGACCCTCCTGCACGGCGTCCTGCCCGCCTGGTCCGTCGTGGTCCTCGTCGCGTGGGCCGCCGCGCTCGGGTGGGGTGCGAGCCGGCTGTTCCGCTGGCACTGACCGCAACCGTGGGCCGAGGGACGCTGCGCAGGCGTCACGTTCAGATCGAGGCGTCGTCCGCCGCTGCCGCGAACGACCTGCGGATCGGTGGCGTGCCCGTCTCCGCGCCCCGCATCGACGCGCGTGGACGGCGGCCGGTCGGGCCGATCCCGCGGCCGCGCTCGCCGAGCGTCCGCGGGAGATGACGAGCGCCAGATCCGCCGGGTGCGCCGGCAGGTCGCGTGGCTCCCCCTCGTGTTCGACCCGAGCGCGTCCGCCGTCCCGCTCGGGCTCGGGCTCACCGTGCTCGCGGCGACCGGGGCCCTCGACGTCCCGCTGTGACGAGCCTCGCGGGCAGACCGGTCGGCCGCCGACGGACCGGACCGTAGGCTGGTCGACGTGAGCTCGACCCCCGCCCTCGACGCCCGCCCGTCGGCCCTGGACCGGTTCCGTGACCGGTGGACCTGGACGGCCGTCGTCGCCAACCTCGTCGGCCAGGTCCTCATCATCGTGACCGGCGGCGCCGTGCGGCTCACGGGCTCCGGTCTGGGCTGCTCGACGTGGCCCGAGTGCGAGCCGGGCGAGTTCACCCCACGGTTCCACGACGCCACGTCGATCCACCCGTTCATCGAGTTCGGCAACCGCACCGTCAGCGGCCTGCTCGTCGCCGTCGCCACGGTCGTCGCGGTGCTCGTGGTCCTCGACCGCCGCCGCCCCTGGTCGTACCGTCGCCTGGGGCTCGTGCCCGTGGTGGGCGTGCTGATCCAGGCGGTGATCGGCGGGATCACCGTCCTGGTCGACCTGCACCCCGCGATCGTCGGCGGCCACCTGCTCATCTCGATGGCCCTCGTCGCGTTCTCGACGTGGCTGCTCGTGCGCACGGGCGAGGGCGACGGTCCGCCCGTGCCGCTGGTCGACCGCACGACGCAGAACCTCGTCCGCGTCCTCGGTGTGCTCACCGTCGCGGTGCTCGTGCTCGGGGTCGTCGTCACGGGCGCCGGACCCCACTCGGGCGACGAGGAGGTCGGCTACCGGTTCGCCGTCGACCCGTGGGAGATGTCGAAGGTGCACGCCGCGTCCGTGTGGGCGTTCGTCGCGGTGCTCGTCGTCGTGCTGGTCCTGCTGCACCGGCGCGGCGTGGCGGGCACGCCCTGGACCACCGGGCTCGTGCTGCTCGCCGTGACGCTCGCCCAGGGCGCCATCGGCTACGTGCAGCTGTTCACCGGACTGCCGATCGGCCTGGTCAACCTGCACATGCTGGGCGCCGCCGTCCTCGCGTCCACGGTCACGTTCTTCGTCGGGAGCCTGCGCACGCGCGAGAGCCTGTCACCGACTTCGTCCGGTTTTCCCTGGTCGGGTGTCAGAGGTCTCTCCTAGCCTCGACCCATGGCAGACGCGATCACCGCACAGGGACTCGTCAAGCGATACAAGACTGTCACGGCCCTCGACGGGGTCGATCTCGCCGTACCCACGGGGTCGGTGTTGGGCCTGCTCGGACCCAACGGGGCGGGCAAGACCACCATCGTCCGCATCCTCACCACGCTCCTGAGACCCGACGAGGGCTCCGCGACCGTCGCGGGCGTGGACGTCCTGGGCAGACCGAGGGACGTCCGGCGCCGCATCGGGCTGTCGGGGCAGTACGCCGCGGTCGACGAGTACCTGACCGGCTTCGAGAACCTCGACATGATCGGCCGGCTGTACCACCTGGGAGCGAAGCGCTCCCGGGAGCGCGCGCGGGAGCTGCTCGCGTCGTTCCGGCTCGAGGACGCGGCGGACCGCCCGTCCAAGACGTACTCGGGCGGGATGCGCCGCCGGCTCGACCTCGCCGGCGCGCTGGTGGCGGACCCGCCGATCATCTTCCTCGACGAGCCCACGACCGGCCTGGACCCCCGCGGGCGCACGGAGATGTGGGAGGTCATCCAGGGACTGGTCGCGGGCGGGACGACGCTGCTGCTGACGACGCAGTACCTCGAGGAGGCCGACCTGCTGGCCGACGACATCGTCGTCATCGACCACGGCAAGATCATCGCGCAGGGCTCCGCCGACCAGCTGAAGACGCAGGTGGGCGGCGAACGGCTCGAGCTCACGGTGCGCGATCCCGCGACGCTCCTGCGAGCCCGGGACCTGCTCGAGCCGCTCGGCGTCGGAAAGGCCGCGCTCGACGAGGGGCGGCGGACGCTGCTCATGCCGATCACCGGCGGCGCGCAGGTGCTCACCGAGGCGCTGCGGGTGCTGGACGACGCGCAGATCGGCATCGATGACGTCGGGCTGCGCCGGCCCACGCTCGACGACGTGTTCCTGTCGCTGACCGGGCACGTCAGCGAGGAGGAGGCCCAGCAGCAGAACGGGCGGCCACCGGACCCTCCTCCGCCGGCACCCGCCCCCGCCGGCCGGCACGCGGCCGCCGACGAGTCCTCCACGGGAGGTGCCTGATGGCCGCGCCCACCGTCTTCGCAGACGCCTACGTCGTCGCCAAGCGCAACATCATCAAGATCAAGCGCGTCCCCGACCTGCTGGTCTTCACCACGCTCTCGCCGATCATGTTCGTCCTGCTGTTCGCCTACGTGTTCGGCGGTGCGATCGCCGTTCCCGGCGGCACCGACCCGGACGCGTACCGCGAGTTCCTCATGGCGGGGATCTTCGCCCAGACGGCCATCTTCGGCGCGACGATCACGGGCGCCGGGCTGGCGGAGGACATCAAGAAGGGGATCATCGACCGGTTCCGGTCGCTGCCCATGGCCCCGTCGGCCGTCCTGTCGGGCCGCACGATCTCCGACGTCGCCAACAACGTCCTCGTGCTCATCGTGATGTCGCTGACCGGCCTGCTGGTCGGGTGGGCCATCCACAGCTCGCCGGCCGAGGCGGCGCTCGGCTACCTGCTGCTCCTGGTCTTCGCCTACGCCATCTCCTGGATCATGGCGTGGCTCGGCATGCTGGTGCCCAGCGTCGAGGTGTTCAACAACGCCACGTTCATCGTGATCTTCCCGCTCACGTTCGTGGCGAACACCTTCGTCCCGCTGGAGACGCTGCCCGCTCCCCTGCAGACGTTCGCGGAGTGGAACCCGGTGTCGGCCGTGACCCAGGCCTCGCGCGAGCTGTTCGGCAACATCCCGGAGGGGGTCCCCACGCCGGACGCCTGGCCGCTGCAGAACCCCGTGCTCTACACGCTGATCTGGTCGGCGATCTTCATCGTCGTGTTCGTCCCGCTGGCGAACTACCAGTACCGCCGCTCGACGAGCCGTTGACGACCGCTGCCGCCCTCTCCGCAGGAGAGGGCGGCACCGTCAGACGGGCTGCAGCGTCGACCAGCCGCGGGCGCGGGCGGCTGCGGCGGCCAGCACGCCGGTGACTGCGGTCGGGCTGTGCAGACGGCCCGACAGCGCCGCGTCCACGGCGTCGTCGAGGGGCACCCACACCGGGACCATGGTCGCTTCCTCGTCCGTCCGCGTGAAGCGGTCGGCGTGCGCGACGGGCTGCAGGTCGCGCGCCAGGAAGACGCGGATCCGCTCGTCCGAGCCGCCGGGAGACGTGTAGAAGTCGACGAGCCGCCACCAGGCGCCGGCGACCAGGTCGGCCTCCTCCGCGAGCTCACGGGCGGCCGCCAGGACCAGCTCCTCGTCCGGCACGTCACGCAGACCGGCGGGTGGCTCCCACAGGACGGAGCGCACCGGGTGCCGGTACTGCGAGAGCAGCAGCACGCGGTCGTCGTCGTCGAGCGCGACGACCGCGACGGCACCCGGGTGCGCCACGTACTCACGGAGCACCTGGGAGTCGCCGAGGTCCACGACATCGCCCACGAGGTCGAAGATCTTCCCCGCGTGGATCACGTCGTGCGACACGACAGGACGCGGCGCCTCGACGTCAGCGAGCATCAGGACTCGTCGCCGCGCTGCGCCAGAGCCGCCTCGATGAGCCCGGCGAACAGCGGGTGCGCCCTCGTCGGACGCGACTTGAACTCCGGGTGCGCCTGCGTCGACACGTAGTACGGGTGCACGTCGCGCGGCAGCTCGACGAACTCGACCAGCGAGGTGTCGGGCGAGACGCCGGAGATGACCAGGCCGGCCTCCTCGAGCTTGTCGCGGTAGGCGTTGTTCACCTCGTAGCGGTGCCGGTGGCGCTCGGAGACCCGGGTCGAGCCGTACGCCTCGGCGACGACGGACCCGGGCGTCAGGACCGCCTCGTAGGCGCCCAGACGCATCGTGCCGCCCAGGTCGCCGTCGCCACCCACGATCGCGAGCTGCTCCGCCATCGTCGCGATGACGGGGTGCGCGGGGTCGGCGTCGAACTCGGACGACGAGGCACCGTCGAGTCCGAGCATCGTGCGCGAGAACTCGATGACCATGCACTGCAGGCCGAGGCAGATGCCGAGCGTCGGGACGAGGTTCTCGCGGGCCCAGCGGAGCGCGCCGAGCTTGCCCTCGATGCCGCGGACACCGAAGCCACCGGGCACCAGCACGGCGTCGACCCCCTCGAGCGCGAGCCGGGCGCCCTCGGGCGTCTGGCAGTCGTCGGAGGTGACCCAGCGGATGACGACCTTGGTGTCGTGGTGGAACCCGCCGGCCCGCAGGGCCTCGGTCACGGACAGGTACGCGTCGGGCAGGTCGATGTACTTGCCGACGAGGGCCACCTCGACGCGGTGGGCGGGCTGGTGCACGCGGTGCAGCAGCTCGTCCCAGCCCTTCCACACGACGTCCCGGAAGGGGAGGCTGAGGCGCTGCACGACGTACGCGTCCAGGCCCTCGGAGTGCAGCACGCGCGGGATGTCGTAGATGCTCGGCGCGTCCTTGGCGGTGACCACGCCTTCGACGTCGACGTCGCACATCAGGGCGATCTTGCGCTTCGTCGCCTCGGGCACCTCGCGGTCGGCCCGCAGGACGATCGCGTCCGGCTGGATGCCGATGCTGCGCAGGGCGGCGACGGAGTGCTGCGTCGGCTTCGTCTTCAGCTCGCCCGACGGCCCGATGTACGGCACGAGCGAGACGTGCAGGAAGAACACGTTGTCGCGGCCGAGGTCGTGGCGCACCTGGCGGGCGGCCTCGAGGAACGGCAGCGACTCGATGTCACCGACCGTGCCGCCGATCTCGGTGATGATGACGTCGATGTCCTCGTCCGCCTGCTGGCGCATGCGGGTCTTGATCTCGTCGGTGATGTGCGGGATCACCTGCACGGTGTCCCCGAGGTACTCGCCACGGCGCTCCTTGGCGATGACCTGCGAGTAGACCTGGCCGGTCGTCACGTTCGCCGAGCCCACGAGGTTCACGTCGAGGAACCGCTCGTAGTGGCCGACGTCCAGGTCGGTCTCGGCGCCGTCCTCGGTGACGAAGACCTCGCCGTGCTGGAACGGGTTCATGGTGCCCGGGTCCACGTTCAGGTACGGGTCGAGCTTCTGCATCGTGACGCGGAGGCCACGGGAGCGAAGGAGTCGGCCGAGGCTGCTCGCCGTCAGACCCTTGCCGAGGGAGGAGGCGACACCCCCGGTGACGAAGATGTGCCGGGTCGTGGATTCCGACCGCCCGGAGAGTCGATGCGCGCGCTCTGTCACGGGATTCCAACCTACCCGACGAACGCCCGTTGCCGGAGTGCCGGACGGGGTGAGTCCGGACACGTCACCGTCAGGACAGCGGCGCTCCGGGGTTCGCGGGGTCCGTGACGGGCGACGGTTCCGCGGGTCGGGGCTGCGCCTCGATGGTGCGGAAGTCCCGCAGCGTGGCGCGGTCACCGGCGAGCACCGCACCGGCGACGACGAAGGCCGCGATGACGGCGCCACCGGCCGCCGCGCCGATCGCCGTGACCGGGCCGTGGCCCGCCAGCTCCGCCACGGCGTCCACGACCCACCGGCCGGCGAGCGCGCCGACGCCGGCACCGACGACGAGCACGACCGCGGCGCGGGCGAGCCCGGCGGTCGCAGGACGCCCGGCGGCACGCCGCAGCAGGACCACCGCGACGAGCCCGCCGAGGAGCATGCCGAGCGACCCCGCCTGCGCGAGGGCGAGCAGGGTCGCCGCCGGGTCCTCTCCCGCGGGCGCCTGGATCGCCGCGAGCACGGGCGTCGCGACGACGACGGTGCCCCAGCCCACGACGTTGGCGGCGATCGCCGACCGTCCGCGCTCCAGCGCGTACAGCGCCCGCGACGCGTGGAACATCAGCGCGAACCCGAGCAGGCCGGGGGCCATCCACGTGATCGTGGTGGTCATCGCCTCCATGGCGGGCCCACCACCGGTGATCCAGACGAAGATGTCGGTCACCGCCGGTGCGACCGCGACCAGGACGGCAGCCCCGAGTGCCGCGGCCGCGAGGACGGCCCGCAGGGTGCCGGACGCCATGCGCGCGAAGGAGTCGTGCTCCCCGGACGCGGCCCGCTGCGCGAGCCGGGGGAACGTGGAGGTGGCCAGCGGGACGACGAGCACCGCGTACGGCAGGAGGTAGACCTGCTGCGCCCAGAGGTAGACCGACCACGTCCCGGCGCTGCCGCGGTCGTTCGCCACCAGGAGCGCCACGAGCACGGACAGCTGCTGCGCGACGAGCGAGCCGACCCCCGCGAACGCCAGGACGGCCAGCCGCCTGCCCACCTCCGGCGGGAACCGCAGCGTCGGCCGGATCCGCACACCGAGGCGGTGGACCGGCACGAACATCGGGAAGCACATCGCGGCGACGCCCAGCGTGGTCCCCCACGCGAGGACGGCGAGCGCGCTGTCAGCGACGGCGGCAGGGTCGTCGACCTGTCCGTCGGCGAGCGCCGCGTAGACCAGGTAGGTGGCGATCACGACCAGCGACGAGAGGACCGGGGCGAACGCCGGCCAGAAGAACCGCTTGTGCGCCTGGAGCACCGCGTACAGCAGCACCGCGATGCCGTACATCGGCACCTGCACGGCGAAGACGACGATGAAGTACTGCAGGAGCCCACGCTCGGCGTCGTCGAGCTTCGGCCACAGGGACGCGATGAGCCCGCTGGACGCCGCGAGGGCGCCACCGAGCGGGACCAGGACCAGCAGCGTCCAGCCGAACGTCGCCGACGTGATCGCGTCGACGTCCGTGCGGAGCGCACGAGACACCGGCAACGCCAGCACCGGGATGAGCGCCCCCGCGAGCGCCCCGCCGGCGGCGACCTCGAAGAGGACGTTGGGCAGCGTGTTCGCGGCGTTGTAGACCCCGCCGATGCTCCCCTCGCCGAACGCGTGCGCCTGGACGAGGTACCGGGCGAACCCGAGGACGCGGCTCAGGACGGTGACGGCCGCGATCATGACCGCGGCGCCGCCGAGCCCGGCGAGCAGGCGACGCGCCGCGGGGCTCACGCGGACCGGCCCGCAGGCGGGTCGACGGGCCGCCGCCCCCAGCCGTCGATCTCGCGCAGGACCGGGGTGCGCTCGATCACACGCGTGAAGCTGATCTTCTCGCTCGCCACGGTCAGCGCCACGACGACGGCGAGCGCAGCCAGCCGGACGGGTCGAGGAGCGCTGAGCACGACTGCCGTGCCGAGCGTCGCACCGAGCGCGTTGGCGCCACCGTCGCCGAGCATGTCGGCCTCGGCGAGGTCCTGCTCCATCGCGGCGCCCACCACACCGAGCACGGCGGCGCCCGCGCCGGCACCGTCGCCCGGACCGAGGCCGAGCGGAGCGGCGACGAGCGTCGCCGCCTTGAGGGCGCGGCCGGGCCGCAGGTCGAGGAGGTTCAGGAGGTTGGCGCTCGACGCGACGAGCGCCCCCGACGCGGCGACGTCGGCGAGCCAGCCCACCGTCGACCGACGCGAGCCGTCGTCCCGGTGCACGGGTGTCGCCACGGCGGCCGCGACGAGCGCGCCCGCGCCGATGCCGAGCACCTTCAGGCCGCCCGTGGTGAGCTCGCCGCGCGCCAGGGCACCGAGGTGACCGCGCAGCCCCTTGCGCCGCGACGAGGTGTCCTCCCCCAGGTCGTCCACCAGACCGAACGCGGCACCGGACGCGGTCGCGACCGTCAGCGCCACGGCTCCGCGCGTCGACGGCGCACCGACCAGGCCGCCCGCGAGCAGCCCTGCGGAGACGGCGGGACCTTCGAGCAGGCTGATCGGCTCGCCGCGGTGGTTCGTGCGGGTCCAGCGCGCCTGGCCGCCCGGCGCCTGGGCGTCGAGGATGCCGCGCACGACCCCGGTCACCGCGCTCGCGACGACACCCGTCAGGAGGCGTCGCGGGACGCCGACCGTCATCCCTCGGTCCCGGCGGTCGCTCCCGTGCCCTCCGGGACCCGCGGCGTCCGGTCGACCGGCGGGAGCTCGACGGCAGCGGGCAGCGGGGTCTCGTCCTCGCCGAAGCCGTAGTGGCCGTTGGTCCCCGCGATCCGGGCCGCCAGCGCGAGCGGCACGTTGACCTGCCCGGTGACCACGGCGGTGCCCGAGACGGTCGTGACGGACGCCGCGAGCTCCTGGTCGGCGAGCACGGCGTCGGTCAGGCTGCCCTCCCCGCGAGGCCCGTCGGCCAGCACGGCACCCGACGAGAGCTCCTGCGCGGCGCTCAGCACGGCGAGCTGTGCGGCGACGGACTCGGCAGGCACCGCGGTGGGCGTCGCACCCTCGACGACCGGCTCGATCGGCACACCGAGGACGACGATCGCGTCGGCCGGCACGGTGACCTGGTCGGCTACCGTCACGAGCGGGCTGTCGCTCTCGCTCGACGACAGGAGCTGCAGCAGCACCGAGGCGTCGTCGGACAGCACGTCGGGGTTGCTCGGGTCCGACGTGACGAGCGCCTGCACGAGGGCGGAGGCGAGCTCCCCCTCCACGCCGGCGTCGTCGGCCGGGACCGGGTCGAGGTACGTGAGCAGCTGACCGACCAGGGCCTGCCGGAAGGTCCGCGCGTCCGGGTCCGCCCACGTCTCCGTCAGGGTCACGTGCGCGGTGACGCTCGCACCGGACTGCGCGAGCCGCTCGTCGATCGCGGTCCGGACCGTCTCGTCGACCTCACCGAGCGCGATCACGGCCACGCGGCGGTCGGCCAGCGAGCCGTCGAGCAGCTGCGGACCCGCGGCGTCGATATACGTCTCGGCGTCCTGGAGCGCGCCGGTCGTCGTGTCGAGCTCCGCCCGCAGGGCGTCCTTCTCCCCGCGCAGCTGCTCGACCTGACCGGTGAGCGTGTCCCCGATGGTCTCCTTGAGCGGTCCCGCGCCGAGCGCGATGCCGACGGCGAGCGCGAGGAAGACCGAGATGAGCGAGACGATGTGGTACCGGAAGTCGATCACTGTGCGAGGTCTCCGTCGAGTACGTCACCGGCGGGGACCGGGACCAGGTGCAAGGTGCAGGCAGCGGCGGCAGGCGTCATCCGAACAACCCGCCGATCCACGACGTGATGTCGTCGATCCGGGCGCCCGACAGGCCGATCAGGGTCTGGCCCGCTGCGGTCGACGCGAGCGCCACGCCGAGGGCGAGGAGTCCGGCGAGGACCAGGAGCGTGAGCTGGAGGTTCGAGATCCGGTTCCGGTACAGCCGCGACACACCCTTCGCGTCGACCAGCTTGCTGCCGACCCGCAGACGCGTGAGGAACGTGCTCGCCATGCCGGAGCGGCCCTTGTCGAGGAACTCCACGAGCGTGGCGTGCGTGCCGACCGCGACGATGAGCTCGGCGCCCTTGTCGTCGGCGAGGAGCATCGCGACGTCCTCGCTCGTGCCGGTCGCCGGGAACACGACGTGCTTGACGTCGAGCTGCTCGACGCGGGCGAGCCCGGGCGCGCGGCCGTCGCGGTAGGCGTGCACGACGACCTCCGCGCCGCACATCAGCGCGCGGTCGGACACGGAGTCCATGTCGCCGACGATGAGGTCGGGCTTCCACCCGGCGTCGAGGATCGCGTCCGCTCCCCCGTCGACCCCGATGAGCACCGGACGGTACTCACGGATGTACGGGCGCAGCGTGACGAGGTCTTCCTTGTAGTGGTAGCCCCGGACGACGATCAGGACGTGCCGACCGTCGATCTCGGTCGAGATGTCCGGCACCCCGATCCCGTCGAGGAGCAGGTCCCGCTCGCGCCGCAGGTAGTCCATGGTGTTCGCCGCGAACGACTCGAGCTGCACGGAGAGGCCCGCGCGGGCCTCCTCCATCGCCGCCGCCACGCTCGCCTCGGTCTGCAGGACCCCCTCGGCGACGAGCGTGTCCCCGTCGTACACAGCCGCGTCGACGATCCGGAGCCGGTGCCCCTCGGTGATGGCCATGACGTCCGCACCGAGGTCGTCGATCAGCGGGATGCCCGCCTCGACGAGGATCTCCGGGCCGAGGTTGGGGTACCGGCCCGACGTCGACCGCGCCGCGTTGAGCACGACCGACGGCTGGCACGCCACGAGCGCCTCGGCGGAGACGCGGTCGAGGTCGAGGTGGTCGATGACCGCGACGTCACCCGGTCGCAGGCGCTTGGTCAGTGCCTTGGTCCGGGGGTCGACACGTGCCGGGCCGGCGGAGACGCCGGCTTCGGGCATGGCGGTGCGCTTGCGCAGGGAGGCTCTCATCGCCGCTCATCGTCCCACGGACGAGAGCTCGAGCAGTTCTGCGGCGTGCGTCCGCGCGGCGTCGGAGTCCTCCTGACCGGACAGCATGCGGGCCAGCTCGCGCACACGCTCGTCGCGCGTGACCAAACGCACGTCCGACTCGGTCACGACGTCGACCCCGTCGGCCGTCGACTTGGTGACCACGAGGTGGTGGTCGGCGAACGCCGCGACCTGCGCGAGGTGCGTCACGACGAGCACCTGGCTGCCCTGCGCGAGCGCCGACAACCTCCGGCCGACCTCGATCGCCGCCCGGCCGCCCACGCCTGCGTCGACCTCGTCGAAGACGAACGTGCCCGGCCGCGTGGCCCCCGGCGCCGTCGCGAGCGCGACCTCGATCGCCAGCATCACGCGGGACAGCTCGCCACCGGAGGCGCCCTTGCCCAGCGGTCGTGCAGGTGCCCCGGCGTGCGGGACGAGGAGCATCTCGACCCGGTCGGCGCCGTGCGGTCCGGGCTCGTCCGCCGGATCGACGGTGACCCGCAGCTCGGCGCCGCCCATCGCGAGGCCCGAGAGCTCCTCGGAGACGACGGCGGAGAGCCGCTCGGCACCGCCGCGCCGACCTGCTGTCAGTCCGTCCGCCAGCGTGCCCAGCTCGTCGTCGAGCCGAGCGCGTGCGTCGCGCAGCTCCGCGATGCGTTCGTCCCCGCCGTCGAGGTCGAGCAGGCGACGGCCGGCGGTGTCCGCCCAGGCCAGCACCTCGGTCACCGTGCTGCCGTAGCTGCGCGTGAGCGTCGCCAGGTCGGCTCGGCGCCGCTGTGCGGCGTCGAGACGCAGGGGGTCCGCCTGGAGGTCCTCCAGGTACGCGGCCAGGTCCGTGGAGACGTCCGCGAGCAGGTACCCGGCCTCGGCGATCCGCGTGGCCAGCGCGGCCAGCGCGGGATCGTGCGCGCCCTCGTGCTCGAGCAGCCGTCGCGCGAGCTCGATCGTGCCGACCGCCGCGGCGCCCTCGTCGGCCCCGTCCTCACCCACGAGCGCCGCGTGCGCCCCGGCCGCCGCCGTCCGCAGGTCCTCGGCGTGCGAGAGCCGGTCGACCTCCTCGGCGAGCGTGACGTCCTCGGCAGGCTGCGGGTCGACCCGCTCCACCTCGGCGAGCCCCAGCCGCAGGAGCTCGGCCTCGCGCGCGCGGTCCCGTGCCTGGTCGACGAGCTCCGTGAGCTCCGCGTCCACGCGTGCACGTTCCGCCCAGGCAGCGCGGTACCGCGCGAGGAGCTCGTGGTGCGCAGCCCCGACGAACTCGTCGAGCGCCTCCCGCTGCACGGCCGGCGACCGCAGCCGTGCCTGGTCGGCCTGGCCGTGCACGGTGACCAGCTCGTCGGCGAGCTCGGCGAGCAACCCCTGCGGCACCGACCGTCCGCCCACGTACGCACGGGAACGACCGGCGACACCGTCGCTGCCGGCACCGACGGTGCGCAGCAGGACCAGGCTCCCGTCGTCGTCGAGCTCCGCGCCGGCCTCGGTGGCACGCTCGAGCGCGGTGCCACCGGCGTCCAGCACGACGCGCCCCTCGACCGCCGCCGACGCCGAACCGACCCGCACGGTCGCGGGGTCGGCCTTGCCGCCGAGCAGCAGGTTGAGCGCGGTGAGCACCATCGTCTTGCCGGCGCCCGTCTCACCGGTCAGGACCGTCAGTCCCGAACCCAGCTCGACGTGCGCCCGGCCGATGACGCCCAGGTTGTCGATGCGGATCTCCTCGATCACGCCGTCACCTCCGGAGGCACCTGTCGTGCGGCCGGCCGCGGTGCGCTCGGGCGGCCACGCCACCCGTCGACCGGCAGCCCGAACTTGTTCACCAGCCGGGTCGTGAACGGCGCGGGTGTCAGCCGGGCGAGCCGCACCGGGATGTCGCTGCGCGTGACCTCCACCCGTGACCCCGGGGGCACCTCGAGGCGTCGGCGCCCGTCGAGCGTGACCAGGCCCGCGGCAGGTGAGCGCTCGAGCACCTCGATGGCGAGCCGGCTGCGCGGGCCGACGACGAGCGGACGGGCGAACAGCGCGTGCGCGGAGATCGGGACGAGGATCATGCCGTCCACGTCCGGCCACACCACGGGACCACCGGCGGAGAAGGCGTGCGCGGTCGAGCCGGTCGCGGTCGCCGCGACGACCCCGTCGCAGCCGAAGGACGACAGCGGGTGGCCGTCGACCTCCAGGAGCACCTCGAGCATGCGCGACCGGTCGACCTTCTCCAAGGCGGCCTCGTTCAACGCCCACCCGGTTCCGGTGCTCCCGTCCGGGCGCGTGACCCGCACGTCCAGGGTGCCGCGCTCCTCGATGTCGAACTCGCCCGAGGTCAGGCGACGGACGGCCTCGCCGACGTCCTCCCGCTCGCTCTCGGCGAGGAACCCGACGTGCCCGAGGTTCACCCCGAGCAGCGGCACGGAGGTCCCGCGCGTGAGCTCGGCCGCTCGCAGGATCGTCCCGTCGCCGCCGAGCACGATGGCGAGCTCGAACGTCGGCAGGTCAGCCGCGTCGGCGTCCTCCGCGGCCAGGACCGCCTCGACGCCGGCTCGTTCCAGCTCCCGGACGGCCTCGTGGGTGGCCGCCACGGCCTCCTCGCGGCCCCTGTGCGTGACGACCAGGGCACGACGACTCACGGGGCCACCTCTCCGTCCGCCAGCACGGCGTCGCGGATGCGATCGGCGGGCACCTGCACCTCGCCGGCATCGTCCGACCGGACCAGCCACAGGAAGAACTCGACGTTCCCGCTCGGTCCGGGCAGGGGGCTGCGGACCACACCGCGCACCGCGAGGCCGAGCTCGGCCGCGGCGCGCGCGACGCCGACCACCGCGTCCACCCACAGCGCAGGCAGGCGGACGACCCCGCCGGACCCGAGCCGCTCGCGCCCGACCTCGAACTGGGGCTTCACCATCAGCAGCAGGTCGGCGTCAGGTCGTGCCACCGCGACGAGCGCCGGGAGCACGAGCGTCAGCGAGATGAACGAGAGGTCGGCGACGACGAGGTCCGGCGCCGGGGTGATGTCACCCTCGGTCAGCGTCCGGACGTTCACGCCTTCCCGGACGTCGACCCGCGGGTCGTGGCGGAGCGCGTCGACGAGCTGGTCGTGCCCGACGTCGACGGCGACCACCCGGCTGGCACCCCGCCGCAGCAGCACGTCCGTGAAGCCGCCGGTGCTCGCGCCCGCGTCGAGGCACTGCCTCCCTGCCACGACAGGCCCGTCCGCACCGAGCGCGTCCAGGGCGCCGGCCAGCTTGTGCCCGGCGCGCGAGGCGTACCCGGGGTCGGCGTCGTCGGCCCGGACGGCGACCTGCCGCTCCTCGGTGACCTGGACGGCGCTGCGGTCCACGGCCGACCCGTCGACGGTCACCCGGCCGGCGGCGATCAGCTCACCGGCGTGCCGACGCGACCGGGCCAGACCGCGACGCACGAGCTCCGTGTCGAGGCGTGTGGTCACCGCCGGTCAGCCCTCCACGTCCGCGAGGCGGTCCTGGAGGGCGCCGTGGACCGCGTCGAAGACCGCGACGTGGTCACGCAGCGGCTGGTCCTCGAGCCCCACCAGCGCCGACAGCGCCTGGTCGACGGCGTCGTCCGACGTCGAGGTGATGTCTGTCTCGCTCACTGCGCCGCCTCCCGACGTGGTCGTGTGCCCGCACGGTCCGCGCAGTGCCGACCGACGGACCCGATGGGCACTGACGCGCCACGGGACGCGCCCACGCTACCTGGCGCAGCCCACATCGCCCTGTCGCCACACACAGCGCGGCCCCTCCGGACGCCGGGGTCAGCCGTGGGCGAGCGCCGTCGCCAGCTCAGGGACGGAGGACGGGTCGAGCTCGGCACCGCCGTCGACCGCAGCCCAGGCCGCCGCGCACGCGGCCCGCACGACGTCGACCTCGTCCTCGACCGACGACGTCGCGCCCCGACCGAGCTCGAGCCTGCCGTCGAGGACGCGGGCCGACGCGCCGCGAACCGTCCACCAGCCCTCCGCGGACTGCTGCGGCTCCGGGTGCGCGACCAGCAACGAGCGCAGGTCGGCGCCGATCAGGTGCGGGCGCTCCCCCGGCACGGCCAGGACGTCGTCGCGGGCGGAGCTCACACCCGTCAGCACGTGCAACCCGATGTAGCCGCCCGCCCGGGCACCCGCGAGGTCCGTGTCGAGGCGGTCCCCGATGACGAGCGTCTCGCGCGCCCCGACCCGTGCCACCGCCATGTCGTACATGGTCGGCTCCGGCTTGCCCGCGCTGTCCGGCGTCACGCCCGTCGCCGCCCGCACCGCACCGACGAGCGAGCCGTTCCCGGGTGCGAACCCGCGCGCCGTCGGCAGGCTCAGGTCGAGGTTCGACGCCACGTGCCACGCGCCGCGGCCCACCGCGTACGCGGCCTCCGCCAGCTGCGGCCAGCCCACCTCGGGCGCGAACCCCTGCGCGACCGCCGCGGGGTCGTCGTCCGCCGACTCCACGACCACGTACCCCGCTGCCCGCACCGCCGTGACCAGACCGGCCCCACCGACGACGAGCACCTTCGACCCGCGCGGCAGGCGCGTGAGCAGCAGCTGCGCCGCCGCCTGCGCGGCCGTCATGACCTCCGACGGCTCCGCCGCGATGCCCAGCTCCGTGAGCTGGTCCGCGACGGACTCCGGCTCACGGGACGCGTTGTTGGTGACGAACACCAACCGCATGCCCCGCGCGCGGGCCGCGGTCAGTCCCTCGGCCGCGCCGTCGATCGGCTCGTGCCCGCGGTAGGCCACCCCGTCCAGGTCGACGAGCGCCAGGTCGAACCGGTCAGCGAGCGGCGTCTGCGAGCCGACGAGTCCGCCCGTCACCGACCGCCCTCCGCCTCATCCGCACCCGTCTCGGCCTGGTCGCGCGCCGCGTCTGGCGTGACGTCGTCCACCACGTCGGGCGTCGAGCCGTCCGCACCGTCGCCGGCACCGCCGTCCGCAGGGGCGACGTCGTCAAGGACGTCGTCACCGGACCCCGCGTCATCGGGCTCGGCGTCGTCGGGTGCCTCCTCGTCGTACTCGCCGTCGGCGTCGAACTCGCTCAGGTCGAACGAGACGACCTCGTCCTCCACCTCGACGTCACCGGCCGCCTCGTCGAGCTGGTCCTGCGTGTACGGCGCGAGCTCGGCGACCGCCTCGGCGGACCGTCCGGCTGCCTCCAGAGCAACCGCACGTGCCTGAGCCACCCGGATCGAGGCGAGCCCGGTCCCTGCCCGCACGGCGGGGGTCGACAGAGCCGCCACGGCAGCCTCGGCCTGACCGAGGTCCAGGCGCGCGCCGCTGACGACCATCGCGAGCTCGATCTTCGCCTCGGCGTCGAGCGTCTCGGCCTCCGGCTCCTGAGCCAGTGCCAGCGCCCGCTCGGGTCGGCCGAGACCGCGTTCGCAGTCGGCCATGATCGCCAGGTGCTCGGACGAGCCGTTGAGGCGTCGCACGGTGCGCAGCTCGCGCAGCGCCTCGGAATACCGTCCGGTGCGGTACGCCGCAAGACCGGCTGCCTCCCGCACGACGTCGACGCGCCCCGCCCGCCGGACCGCCGCCTGGGCGTGCTCGTACGCGAGCTCGGGCTGGACGTCGAGGAGCCGGCCCACCATCACGAGGTGGCGGCCGACACCGTCCGCGTTGTCCTTGCTCAAGGTCCGCAGGCGTCCCCGGACCGACCGGTCGAGGTCGCTGAACACGACCTCCTCCGGGATCTCGGGCGCGACGACGCGCTCCTCCTGCGGAGGACGGGTCAGCCGACGGTCGTCACTCTCCCGACGGTCTGCGCCCGCCGCGTGGCCGCGGCCCGAACCGGACCGGTCGTCCCGACCGGACCCGCCGGAGGGTGGCCGACGATCGCCGGTCGCAGGGCGATCGGCGCGGTTGCCACCGGCTGCCGGACGGGAGGAGGTGCCTCGCGCGTCCGAGGTCCGCGGGACCCGGTCACCGCTCGGAGGACGCTGACCGCCCGACGACGACCGGTCGGTCGACGGACGCCGGTCACTGCCCGAACGCCCCGCCTGGCTCGGACGGTCGCCGCCCGCCGGGCGGCCGCCATCTGCACGGTCGCCGTACGAGGGCCGGTCGGTACCACGGCTACGGTCACCGCTCCCGGAAGGACGGTCACCGTACGACGGACGATCGGCGCCACGACTGCGGTCACCGCTCCCGGAGGGACGGTCACCGTACGACGGACGCGCACCTCGGTCCCCACCGCCGTAAGCAGGGCGGTCACCGTACCCGGCCCGCTCACCGCCGGACCGCTCACCGTACGAGGGGCGGTCACCGCGTCCGCGGTCACCGCCGCCGGAGCGCTCGCCGTAGGAGGGACGGTCGCCGGAAGGACGCCCCCCGGACTCAGGGCGGGCGCTGCCGGAACGGTCACCGTACGACGGACGACCGCCACCGGAACGGTCGCCGTAGGACGGACGACCACCGGGAGCGCGATCCCCGTACGAAGGGCGAGTGCCGCCCGATGCGCTGCGATCGCCGCCGCCGGACCGATCGCCGTACGACGGACGATCACCGGAGCCGCGGCCGCCGTACGACGGACGCTCGCCAGGCCCGGAGCCGCGGTTCCCGTACGAGGACCGCTCCCCGCTCGTGGAGCTTCCGTAGGAGGGTCGGTCACCGCGTCCACGCTCGCCCGCGCTGCCACGGTCGCCGTACGCGGGGCGGTCACCGGCCGGACGGCCGCCGGAGGAGGGACGGTCGCCACCGCGCCGGCTGCCGTAGGACGGCCGATCACCCGCAGGCCGCCCACCGGACGACGAACGCTCGCCGGAAGGACGGCTCCCGTACGAGGAGCGACCGCCACCGGACCGGTCACCGGAAGAGGGACGGTCGGAGCCACGACCCTGGTCGCGGCCACCGCTGCGATCGCCGTACGAGGGGCGGTCGGACGAGCGACCTGCGCCATAGGCACCGCCGCGGTCGCCTCCTTGACGGTCACCGGACGGTCGCTCAGCACCGCGGCCGCGGTCGCCTGCGCCGGAGCGGTCACCGGAGGACGGACGCTCGCTGCGCCCGTACCCGGCCCGGTCACCGCCAGATCTGCTGCCGTAGGGCGCCCGGTCGCTGCCGGGTGCGGACCGATCCCCTGCGCGCGCGTCCCCGGCGCGTCCGGCGGACGAGGGCCGGAACCCCCGGTCGTCACCGGACGGACGCCCACCGGACGTCGGTCGGTATCCCCGATCGCCACCGGAGCCGTACGAACCGGTCGACCGTTCGCCGCGCTGCGACGACCCTCCGGAACCCTGCCGGCCGCTGCCGCCGGACGGTCCGCCACGCGACGCTCCGCCACCGTGCGAGCCACGCGCCGAGCTGGAGTTGCCGTCGGGTCGACCTCGGTCCGCCCCACCCGAGCGGCCACGGCCGTCGGGTGTGCTCCCGGCACGATTCTCGCTGTTCATCTGTGTGCTCTCCTCGTCGCGATCGACCGCCCCATCGTCTCATCCCCGACTCCGGGTGCCGGACGGCAACCTGCGGGCCGTACCGACGGCGCGGAACGGGGACGACACTGCGGTGATTCCTGGTGATCAATACGCCCGACGTTGCGCGCAGAAAAACTGTTGGGGAAACAGAAAGAGCCACCCCCGT
>NZ_BJWH01000026.1 GCF_007990265.1 Cellulomonas terrae | reverse complement strand
CTGCGACCCGGCGACCCGGCGACCCGGCGACCCGGCGACCCGGCGACCCGGCGACCCGGCGACCCGGCGACCCGGCGACCCGGCGACCCGCGCGTCCGCACCTCCGGTCGCCGGGACGTGCTGAGAGCCGGAGGGGTTTGTTGCCGGGGGGAACATGGTTCGCCCAGGTGGGCGAATCGGACATCCCAGAAAGCGCTTGCTGAGCCTGCTAGGTCACGGTTTGACCACAGAAAGCGCTTCTGACCTTGTGAGACACCCTGCCCCGCCATATGTTGTCGCCCGCAACATAGTCCGAGCGTCCGAAAAGCGCCGGGTGGAGACGAGCGCAACGGGGCGTCGTCGAGAGAGGGAGCACGATGCGACGAAGCATGATCCTGGCGACGGCGGCTGTCATGGCCTCCGGATTGCTGCTGGCCGGCTGCGGCAGCGACACGCCCAGCGGTGACAGCACGGAGAGCGGCGACGGCGGCGGGACCACCCCGAAGGTCGGTGTGATCCTTCCGGACACGAAGTCCTCGGCCCGGTGGGAGACCGCCGACGCCAAGTACCTGGAGGAGGCCTTCACGGCTGCGGGTGTCGAGTTCGACATCCAGAACGCCCAGGGCGACGTCAGCCAGTTCCAGACGATCGCCGACCAGATGATCACGAGCGGCGTCAACGTCCTCATGATCGTCAACCTGGACTCCGGTTCGGGCAAGGCGGTGCTGCAGAAGGCTCAGGCGCAGGGCATCGCCACCATCGACTACGACCGGCTCACGCTGGGCGGCGGCGCGGACTTCTACGTGTCGTTCGACAACGTCAAGGTCGGCCAGCTGCAGGGCGAGGGTCTGGCGAAGTGCCTCGCGGACGCCGGCAAGACGACGGGGAACATCGCGTTCCTCAACGGCTCGCCGACGGACAACAACGCCACCCTGTTCAAGGAGGGTGCTGCCACGGCGCTCGGCCTGGCCGAGGCTCCGGACCCGGTCAACCTCAAGGGCCAGACGGCGACGGTGGACGGCGCCGAGTACGCGGTCGTCGCCGACCAGGCGGTCGAGAAGTGGGACAACCAGATCGCCGGCACGATCTTCGAGCAGATGTGGACGGAGAACGCCGGCAAGATCGACGGCGTCCTCGCGGCCAACGACGGTCTCGGCAACGCCGCGATCGCCATCCTGAAGAAGAACGGCGCCAACGGCACGGTCCCCGTGACCGGTCAGGACGCGACGGACCAGGGCCTGCAGAACATCCTCGCGGGCGACCAGTGCATGACCGTCTACAAGGCCGTCAAGAAGGAGGCCGACGCCGCGTCGGCCCTCGCCGTGGCGCTCGCCAAGGGTGAGGACACGGCCGACCTGGCCACCGGCACCGTGACGGACACCGAGACGAACGAGGAGGTCGCGTCGGTCCTGCTGGACCCCGAGGCCATCTTCTTCGACTCGGTCAAGAACGTCATCGCCGACGGCTACACCACCAAGGAGAACGTCTGCACCGCAGAGCTCGAGGCCAAGTGCACCGAGGCCGGGATCTCCTGACGCACGACTCCCGGGAGCACGACCCCGGGTGACCAGGCGGGGCCGGTCCGCGAGAGCGGCCGGCCCCGGCCTGGCGTCCGGAGGAGCCAGGACGAGAACGACTGCACAGACCCGCGACGACGCGGGGTGAACCGACGGACCCGACGAGGTGGACGATGACACAAGCACCTGACCTGGCACCTCCGCCGACCCTCGAGGTCCGGGGCGGCAGAAAGAACTTCGGGGCGGTGCACGCGCTGCGCGGCGTCGACCTGGTCGCGAGGGCAGGCGAGGTCACGGCCCTGGTCGGCGACAACGGCGCCGGCAAGTCCACGATGATCAAGTGCGTCGCGGGGATCTACGCGTTCGACGCCGGTGAGGTGCTGTTCGAGGGCGAGCAGACGCACATCAGCGCCCCGGCGGACGCGAACGCGCTGGGCATCGAGGTCGTGTACCAGGACCTCGCGCTGTGCGACAACCTCGACATCGTCCACAACATGTTCCTCGGCCGGGAGCTGAAGAACGGCTTCCGGCTCGACGAGTCCGCGATGGAGACGCGCGCCGCGGAGGTCCTCGCCAGCCTGTCGGTGCGGACGGTCCGGTCGATCCGCCAGCACGTCGCGAGCCTGTCCGGCGGTCAGCGCCAGACGGTCGCGATCGCGCGGGCCGTGCTGTGGAACTCCAAGCTCGTCATCCTCGACGAGCCGACAGCCGCACTGGGCGTCGCGCAGACCGAGCAGGTGCTGCAGCTCGTCCGCAGGCTCGCCGACGCGGGTCTGGCCGTCGTGCTGGTCTCGCACAACATGAACGACGTGTTCGAGGTCGCGGACTCCATCAACGTGCTCTACCTGGGCCAGACCGCGGCGCAGGTGCGCACGAAGGACACGTCGCGCATGGAGGTCATCGAGCTCATCACCAGCGGCTCGGCGGGCATGCCCCCGGGGACGGTGGCTCCGAGGATGTCACCGGACGCGCCGGACCGGGCGGCCACGCCCGTGATCAGCGACGCGTCGACCACCACGAACGGGAGCACCTCCGCATGAGCACGTCCACGGTTCCCTCGGCGCCCCTCGCGCCGTCGCTGCTGGCCGGCTCGGTCGAGCAGCCCACGTTCCGCGAGGCCGTCGGCAGCTACGTCAGCAAGGTGCGCGGCGGCGACATGGGGTCGCTGCCCGCCATCCTCGCGCTGACGGTGCTGACGCTCGCCTTCGTCATCCTGAAGCCGGAGACGTTCGCGTCGACGCTGAACATCGCGAACCTGTTCCAGCAGGGTGCGGTCGTCGTGACCATCGCGATGGGGCTCGTGTTCGTCCTGCTGCTGGGCGAGATCGACCTGTCGGCGGGCTTCGCGTCGGGTGTCTGCGGCGCGGTCCTGGCCACGGGGCTGACGGTCTACGGCTGGTCCTGGTACGTCGCCCTGGCCGCGGCGCTGGCCACCGGCATCATCATCGGGCTGCTCATCGGCGTGCTGGTCGCCAGGGTCGGCATCCCGTCGTTCATCACGACCCTCGCGGCGTTCCTCGCGTTCCAGGGCATCGTGCTGCTGATCATCGGTGCGGGCGGCAACATCTCGATCACCGACCCGGTGATCATCGCGCTGCAGAACCGGAACGTCCCGCCGCTGCTCGGGTGGGCCCTGGCGATCATCGCGGTGCTGGCGTACGCGGGGACGAGCCTGCGGACGTGGCAGCTGCGACGCAAGCGCGGTCTGCTCGCCGCCCCGCTCGGCATGGTGGTCCTGAAGATCGTCGCGCTCGGTGGGGTCGTCCTGGCGATGGTCGCGATCCTCAACCAGGAGCGCAGCCTCAACCCGCTGCGGACGTCGATCATCGGCGTGCCGATCGTGGTGCCGCTCATCGTCGTGCTCGCGCTGGTCCTGGGCTTCGTCCTCACGCGGACGGCCTTCGGTCGGCACATCTACGCGGTCGGCGGCAACGCCGAGGCGACGCGTCGCGCGGGCATCAACGTCAAGGCCGTGAAGATGGCGTGCTTCATGATCTGCTCGTTCATGGCCGCCATCGCGGGGGTGCTCGCGGCGTCGCGTGCGACGTCCGTCGACCCGAACGCAGGCGGCTCGAACGTCCTGCTCTACGCCGTGGGCGCCGCGGTCATCGGTGGCACGTCGCTGTTCGGTGGCAAGGGCCGGATCATCGACGCCCTCATCGGCGGTGCGGTGATCGCGGTCATCGACAACGGCATGGCCCTGCTCGGGTACTCGTCGGGCATCAAGTACGTTGTCACCGGCGCGGTGCTGGCGGCCGCTGCGGCCGTCGACGCGATCTCCCGTCGGCGCGCGAGGGCCACGGGACGCGGCTAGAGGAACCTGAGGGAGGCTGCTGGTGCGGCTCGGCGCTGGTCCGCCGGTCCGGCGGGCCGACGCGGCCGCGCAGGACGACGTGCGACGGGCCAACCTGTCGGCGGTCCTCCGCCTGCTGCACTTCCACGGCCCGGCGACGCGGTCGGACCTCGTGGCCTCCACCGGCTTCAACCGGTCGACGGTCGGGTCGCTCACGTCCGAGCTGGTCAAGCTCGGGCTGGTGCGTGAGCGACCCGGCGTCGTCTCCGGCAAGGGCCGGCCGTCCAACGTGGTGGAGCCGGTCAGCACGAGCGTGCACGTGCTCGCGTTCGACGTGACGCCGTCGAGCGTCGGTGCTGCGCGCGTGGGGCTGGGCGGCTACATGCTGCAGGTCCGCCGCCGTCTGCACAGCACCTCCCCGCACGACGTGCCGGCGGTCGTAGACCTGATCGCGACCCTCGCCCGGGAGATGCAGGCGAAGTCGGTGCCCGGGTCGGTGTGCCTCGGCCTGGTGGTGAGCGTGCCCGGGAGCGTGCGGCAGCCCGACGGGATGGTGCGGCGCTCGCCCCCGCTGGGCTGGCACGAGGTGCCGTTCGCGGAGATGCTCGGCGAGGCCGTCGGGCACGAGTACCCGGTCGCCGTCGGCAACGACGGGGATCTCGGGGTGGTCGCCGAGTACCTGCGCGGCGCCGCGCGTGGCAAGCAGGACGTCCTGTACGTCCGCGGCGAGGTCGGGGTCGGCGGTGGCGTCGTCGTCGACGGCGAGCTGCTCAAGGGCGCCGGCGGGTACGCGGGCGAGGTCGGGCACATCGTCGTGAAGCCCGGGGGCCGGGTGTGCTCGTGCGGGGCCCGCGGCTGCTGGGAGGCGGAGGTCGGCGACGCCGCGATCATCCGCGCCGTCGGCCGCGACCCGCGCGAGTCCGACATCGAGGACGTGCTCAACGACGTCGCCGTCGGCAACCGCCGCAGCATCGCGGGGGTGCGCAAGACGGGGGAGTGGGTCGGGCTCGGGCTGGCCAGCCTGGTCAACCTGTTCAACCCGCACGTGGTCGTCCTCGGCGGGTCGCTGGGCGCGCTCTACCCGACGATGGAGCCGACGCTCGCCGCGTCGTACTCGCGGGCGCTGGGACCGATCCGGGAGCAGGCGCTGCTGGTGCGCTCGGACCTGGGCTCGGACGCGCAGCTGGTGGGCGCCGCGGAGGTGGCGTTCGCGGACGTGCTGGAGGACCCGGCGGGCACGCTCGGGGGACGGTCCGACCAGGAACCCGAGCTGCTCTCGGGCACCTGAGGACCCGACATTCTGCACCAAAGCAGACGTCCGCCCGTTCTCACAGGCAACCGTCGGCGTGTCACCACCGTGCCGGGGCGGGCCCGCTGCCTACGCTCGTTCAGGCCAGCAGCAGTACCCCGTCCCCGAACCTGGCCCCCGCGAGCATCGTGATCAGATTCGAGAACGTCACCAAGGTCTACGCGCGCGGCGCCCGACCGGCGCTGGACCGCGTGTCCCTGGACGTCGAGCGGGGCGAGTTCGTGTTCCTCGTCGGCGCCTCCGGCTCCGGCAAGTCCACGTTCCTGCGGCTCGTGCTGCGTGAGGAGCGGGCGTCCGCCGGCCGGGTGTTCGTCGCCGGCAAGGAGCTCGGCACGCTGTCGTCGTGGAAGGTGCCGACGCTGCGCCGCCACATCGGTGCGGTGTTCCAGGACTTCCGCCTGCTGCCCAACAAGACCGTGTTCGAGAACGTGGCGTTCGCGCTGCAGGTCATCGGCAAGCCGCGCCACCACATCCTCACGACCGTGCCGGACACGCTCGAGATGGTCGGCCTGGCCGGCAAGGAGAAGCGCCGTCCGCACGAGCTGTCCGGTGGCGAGCAGCAGCGCGTGGCCATCGCGCGCGCGTTCGTGAACCGCCCGAACATCCTGCTGTGCGACGAGCCCACGGGAAACCTGGACCCGACGACGTCCCTGGGGATCATGCGCCTGCTCGACCGGATCAACCGCACGGGCACGACGGTCGTCATGGCGACGCACGACGACGAGATCGTCGACCAGATGCGCAAGCGCGTCATCGAGCTGTCCACCGGCGCGCTGGTTCGTGACCAGTCGCGCGGTGTGTACGGATCGGACCGCTGATGCGCCTCCAGTTCATCCTGTCCGAGATCGGCCTGGGTCTTCGGCGCAACCTGTCGATGACCATCTCCGTCATCCTCGTGACCTTCGTGTCGCTCACCTTCGTCGGCGCCGCTGCCCTGCTGCAGACGCAGATCGGGAAGATGAAGGACGACTGGTACGACAAGGTCGAGGTGTCCGTCTTCCTGTGCCCGCAGAACTCCACGGCGCCGACGTGCGCGAGCGGTGAGGTCACCGACGACCAGAAGGCCGACATCCAGGCGGCGCTCGCGTCGCCCGAGGTCGAGCCGTACGTCGAGAAGATCTACACGGAGACCAAGGAACAGGCGTACGACGCGTTCCAGAAGCAGTTCAAGGACCAGTTCTGGGCGTCGGCCGCGACGGTCGACGACATGAACTCCTCCTACCGCATCAAGCTCACGGACCCGGAGAAGTACTCGGTCGTCTCCGAGGTGATCTCGGGCCGCGCCGGCGTCGAGGAGGTCAAGGACCAGCAGCGGCTGTTCGACCGGCTGTTCTCGGTGCTGAACAACGCGACCCTGCTGGCCGGTGGTCTCGCGGCGGTGATGCTGCTCGCCGCGGTGCTGCTGATCACGACGACGATCCGGCTGTCGGCCCTGAGCCGCAAGCGCGAGACCGGGATCATGCGCCTGGTCGGTGCCTCGACGGTGTTCATCCAGCTGCCGTTCATGCTGGAGGGCGCGATCGCCGCAACGATCGGCGCCCTGCTGGCGGTCGGCGGGCTGTGGGTGGGTGTCACGTACCTCGTCGACGACTGGCTGGGGGAGTCCGCGGGCTGGATCCCGTACGTGAGCACCTCCGACGTGCTCACCATCGCCCCCGTCCTCATCGGCGTCGCCATCCTGCTCGCGGCGATCTCGTCCCTGGTCACCCTCAGCCGGTACACGAAGGTCTGACGATGACCCGACTGCGCCTCTCCGCCTTCCTGGCCGTGCTGGTCCTGCTGGTCACGGGCGTGCTCGCCGGCCCGGCGTCGGCGGACCCCATCGACGACCGCCGCCGCGCCGCCGAGGCGCAGCGCGAGGCCATCGCGAAGGCGCGCGAGCAGACCGAGGCGGCCATGGAGGGCGTCAGCGCCGAGATCCAGGCGCTCGCCGTGCAGCTCGCGGACACGCAGGCGAAGATCCCCGGCGCGCAGGCGGTGCTCGACGCCGCGAAGACCGCCCTGGAGAAGGCGCAGCGTGAGGCGGCGATCATCGCCGCCCGGCTGGTCGACGCCGAGGAGCAGCAGGCGACGATCACCACGACGATCGCCCAGGACACCGAGCATGCCGCCGCGATGCGGGCCGCGATCGGGCAGATGGCCCGTGAGGCGTACAAGGGCGGCGGTGGCGTGTCGAGCGTCGACGTGATCCTCGACTCCCAGAGCACCGACGACTTCGTGCAGCGGTACGGCCTCATGGCCACGGCGCTGCGTACGCAGGCGCAGATCCTCGACGAGCTCAAGGCCGCCGAGTCGGCCAACCGCAACGCGGAGGCCCGGCTCGTCGCGGTCAAGGAGAAGATCGCCGAGCTGAAGGCCGCCGCCGACCAGAAGGTGGTCGAGGCCGACGCAGCGAAGGCGGCCGCGACCGCGGCGAAGAAGGCACTCGACGACCTGCTGGCTCAGCAGGTGCAGCAGCAGGCGGCGCTCGACGCCACCAAGGCGGCCCTCGAGGCCGAGCTGGCACGCGCCGACGCCGAGGCTGCGCAGGTGCAGCGGGAGCTCGAGCAGGCGATCGCGGAGCAGCGTGCGCGCGACGCCGCGGCCGGCAGGCCGCAGGGTCCGCCCGGGGCGATCGGCGGCGGGCTGTTCGGCAACCCGACCAGCATCAGCCCGATCTACGTGACGTCCGACTACGGCATGCGGCTGCACCCGACGCTGCACTACGTGCGCCTGCACGCCGGCATCGACCTGCGCACCTACTGCAACACCCCGATCTACGCGGGGCGCGGCGGCACGGTCACGTGGGCGAAGTCGCGGTTCGGGTTCGGCAACCAGGTGATGATCGACAGCGGGTTCGTCAACGGCAACGCCCTGTCCGCCAGCTACAACCACCTGACGAGCTTCGCCGTGAGCAGCGGGCAGCACGTCGAGCGGGGCCAGCTGATCGGCCGCTCCGGCAACACCGGCACGTCGGCGGCCTGCCACCTGCACTTCGAGGTGTACGTCAACGGCAGCACGACGGACCCGCGGCCGCTGCTCGGCCTCTGATTTCGGCTGGCGCCCGGACGGTAGTCTCGACCCCGCACACTTTCCCTTTCCGCAGGAACGAGGTTCGACCACCGTGGCCAAGGACGTCGGGCGCAAGGTCGTCGCCTCGAACCGCAAGGCACGGCACGACTACGTCATCGAGGACGTGTTCGAGGCCGGCCTGGTGCTGCGCGGCACCGAGGTCAAGGCGCTGCGGATGGGCCGGGCGTCGCTGGTCGACGGCTGGTGCGAGGTGACCAACCACGAGCTGTGGCTCGAGGGCGTGCACATCCCCGAGTACTCGCAGGGCACCTGGACCAACCACGCGCCGCGGCGCAAGCGCAAGCTGCTCCTGCACCGCCAGGAGATCGACCGCCTGGAGTCGAAGACGCGGGAGAAGGGGCAGACGATCATCCCGCTGTCCCTGTACTTCCTCGACGGGCGCGCCAAGGTGGAGATCGCGCTCGCCCGAGGCAAGCGCGAGTGGGACAAGCGGCAGGCGCTGCGCGAGAGGCAGGACAACATGGAGGCCACCCGCGCCATCCGCGAGAAGCGCGACCTGTGAGGGCACTGCGGGCGGTCCTTCTCGCCCTGGGCCTCGTCGTCGCCCTCACCGCGGCGGCCCCCGACCAGTCGAGCGGTCGGGAGATCACGCGCTACGACGTCACGGCCGACCTCGCCGCCGACGGCACGATGCGCGTCACGCTCGACTTCGACTTCGACTTCGGCGACGACCCCGGGCACGGCCCGTACCTGACCTTGCCGACGAGGGTCTCCTACGACGACGAGCTGGACCGCGCGTTCCGGTACACCGACATCTCGGCATCGTCGTCGACGGGTGCACCGGCGGACGTGAACCAGGAGTCCTCCGACAGCGCCCTCATCCTGCGCATCGGCGACGAGAACATCGACGACGTCTCCGGCGTGCAGACCTACAGGATCGAGTACACGGCCGACGGGCTGCTCAACCCTGCGAACGCCGAGCACTCCGGCGACGAGCTGTACTGGAACGTCATCGGCGCCGGCTGGGAGATCCCGCTCGGCGACCTTGCCGTGGCAGTCACCGGCCCCGCCGCCGTCGAGGGGGCCGTGTGCTTCGCCGGACCCTACGGGTCCACCACCCCGTGCACGTCCGCGTCCTTCACCGGGTCGTCCTCGGCGTTCACGCAGGACCTCGTCCCCGTCGGCGACCAGTTCTCCACGGTCACCGGCTGGCCCGCCGGCACGTTCCCCGGGGTCGAGCCGATCCTCGTCGACAAGCCCGACCCGCTGGCGCCCGTCCGGCCGAACTCCGCGTTCGGGATCGTCGCGCTGCTCGTGCTCGTCGGCGGCGGCATCTTCGCGTTCACCCGGTTGCGCCGCGTCGGCCGCGACAAGGCCTATCTCGGCCTGACCCCCGGCCTGCGCCCCACCGACAACCAGCCGGGCGGCGCGTCCGTCGGGTTCCGCGACAAGCGCGGCCCCGTCTCCGTGCAGTTCCAGCCGCCCCAGGGTGTGCGACCGGGGGAGGTGGGCACCCTCGTCGACGAGAAGGCCGACCCGGTCGACGTCACCGCGACCCTCGTCGACCTCGCCGTCCGCGGCTGGCTGCGCATCGAGGAGGTGCCCCGGTCCAACCCGAAGAAGAAGGCCAAGGACTGGACCCTGGTGCAGCTGAAGAACAAGGACGGTTCGCTGCTGCCGTACGAGGACGAGCTGCTGGCCTCGATCTTCGCGTCGTCGACGAGCGTCAAGCTCTCCGACCTGAAGACCACGTTCGCCGCCTCGATGGCCAAGGTCCAGGACGGCCTCTACGACCACGTCACGGAGTCCGGCTGGTTCCGGGCCAACCCGAAGTCCGTCCGCGCCACCTGGCACGCGGTCGGCATCGTGCTCGCCGTGGCCGGCGCCATCCTCACGTTCTTCGCGTTCGCCGCCGGAGCGTCCGTCGCCGGCATCGCCCTGGTGCCCATCGCGCTCGTGCTGGTCGGCATCGTCGTCACGATCATGGGCAACGCCGCGCCCGCCCGCACCGCCGACGGCACCGCCGTCCTCGCGCAGTCCCTCGGGTTCCGCCACTACCTCGCCACCGCCGAGGCCAACCAGCTGCGGTTCGAGGAGGGCGAGGACATCTTCAGCCGATACCTGCCCTACGCGATCGTGTTCGGGCTCGCCGACCGGTGGGCACGCGTGTTCTCCGAGCTCGCCGCCCAGGGACGCGCCTTCGAGCAGCCCGGCTGGTACGTCGGCGGGTACTACCCCGGGGCCAACATCTACTGGGCGACCGCGTTCGCGTCGTCGCTCGACCGGTTCGCCGCCGTGGCCACCGAGTCGATCTCCGCACCCACGCCCGGCACCTCCGGCGGCTCCGGGTTCAGCGGCGGCGGGTTCTCCGGCGGTGGTGTCGGCGGCGGTGGTGGCGGGGGCTGGTAGCGCCCGCTCAGAGCAGCATCGACGGGTTCACCGGACGACGCAGCGGCTCCGGGAGGCGCCGGTTGATCCCGAGCGCGGCCTGCACGGCGCGCGGGTGCTCGAGCACCTTCAGGCCGCGACGACGCCGGGCGCTCATCCGTCCGTACGTGGCGACGCCGCGTAGGGTCCCGGCGATCTCCCGGGCCAGGTCGTGGTCTCCGGTGCGCAGCGCCAACGCGTAGTCCGCGAGGGTGATCTGGAACATGCGCGGGGCCACGAGGTCACGGACGTAGTAGCGGTGCATGCGGGGGTCGTCCGGCACGTCCTCGGCGAGCTTCGCCAGGAACCGCAGCCGGCTCTGCCGGAACCGGGCACCGGCCGACGAGCTGGTCGAGTGGATGCGGAACTTGGTGAGTGGCTCGCGCACGAACGTCGACCGCCAACCCGCGCGGAAGATCCGCACGAAGAGGTCGTCGTCCTCGTAGCCCACCAGCTGCTCGTCGAACCCGCCGACCTGCTGGAACGCGGTCGCCCTGATCAGAGAGGCGGACGGGATGACCATGAGGTCGGCGGACAGGAGCTCGATCAGGTTCCGGTGCGGGTGCTGCAGGCCCGCGGTCTCGATGTAGGAGTGGGTGACCGTCCGGCCCAGGTAGTCGATCTCGTCGAAGTCGGTGTACGCCCAGCCCACGTCGGGCGCGCGCTTGTACGCGCGGACCAGTCGGGTCAGGTGCCGAGGGTGCCAGAGGTCGTCCTGGTCGAGGAACGCGAGGAGCTCGCCACCGGCGAGGGCAGCAGCCGTGTTGCGTGCTGCGGACTGCCCGCCGTTCTCCTTGCGCACCACCTTGAGCGGGACCGGCGACTCGAAGGCTTCCGCCACGGCCGCCGAGGCGTCGCTCGAGCCGTCGTCGACGACGATGATCTCCGCGGGCAGCAGCTCCTGGCCGACGATCGAGCGCAGGGCGGCCTCGACGTAGTCCGCGCCGTTGTACACCGGAACGATGGCCGTCACGCCGGGCACGACCGGCGAGATCCGGGCGGGGGCGATCTCCACGGGCTGTGGCTCCCCGACGGTGGGCAGGGGACGCACAGCGGGGGCCAGGCCCGCGGTGGGGTAGCGCCGCGCCAGCTCGGCGCTGCCCTCGACGTCGAGCGGCCAGTCGACCCCCGAGGCGCTGTCGTCGACCTTGCGCGCCGCGATCCAGGCGCCCGAGTGGCCGCCGAGAGCGGGCATCGTGATCGAGTCGGCCCGCCACGCGCTGCTGGGCACGACGGCGGCGGGTCCGAAGAAGCCGGAGCCGATGGGCTCGAACCCGGTGACCGGGCCGAACAGCTGGCGCAGGCCCTCGTCGGACATCCGCCAGAAGTCGTTGGGCGCGGCGTGCGTCGGCCACGTCCAGGGAACGATGTGGATGCTCAGCCCGCCAGGCACCAGCACGCGCGAGATCTGCGCGGCGACCAGCCACGGAGCCGCCACGTGCTCCAAGAGGCTGGCGGACACGACCGCCGCGAAGTGGTCGTGGGGGACGGCGTCGGCGAGGCGGTGCACGTCGGCCACGACATCGACCCCGAGGCCCGGGTGGATGTCCACCGTGACGACGTCGCGCCCACCCAGGCTGGCCAGCCGAGCGGCGAGCACCTCGGGGGAGTCGGCGCGGAACCCGAGCGCGAGGACCGGACCCGGCGGTGCCTGCGCGACCCAGCGCTTCAGCACCTCGTCGGCGCGCTCGTCGTCCCCCGGGAGCAGGGGGAGCGTGTGCGCGGGCAGGTCGAGCGGGACCACGTGGTCACCCCGCGGCGTGTGGACCCGGAGCGTGACCGGAGCGTGCGGGCTCGACGGGACGTACGCGGCGAATCCGGCCCGCATGACGTCCGGGAGGTCCGGCCAGTGGTTCAGCAGGTCGGGTCGGGGCCGTCGGTCGGCCGGCACGCTCACCTCGCCGACGGACACCGTGACGCCGGAAACCTCGACCGCACCCGCGTGCGCCCAGCCCTCCAGGTACACGCCCGACGGGTCGCACCAGTAGACGTCGATGCCATGATGGGGGACCCCGGAGGGCTGAAGGTCGAGCGTGGGCTCGTCGACCGCACCCTGGGCCACCGCGAGCTCCACGTGGTGGCGAGCCGACGCGGCGAGCGTCGCGGCGTGGACGTCGTCGGCAGGCTGGTCCTCCGCGGCGAGTGCCGTGTGGGTGAACCACCGGCGGGCGGACACGGGGTCACCCGTGTTCAACGACCTGATCCCGAGCGAGAACAACGCGTCGAGCGCCGCCACACGGGCCGTCGGGTCGCGATGGACCAGCCGGGGGGCGGCGTCGGCGACCACGTCGACCAGGACGCCGGCCTCCTCCAGCCCGCCGCGGGCGACGATCTCGACGAGCACCCGGCACTGCACCGCGGCCACCTTGTCCTTGCCGGCGTCGGTGCTCGTGTCGACGTGCTCCGCGAGCTCGAGGGCGAGGGACGCGCCCTGCTCGGGCCGGGTCCGCGCGAGCGCGATGGCGCGATGGCCGGCAGCCTGGAAGCGGAGGTCGACCGAGTCGAGGTCGAGGGGGGAGTGCTGCGCCTCCCAGGCGTCGACCGCGGCCGTCGTCAGCTGGAAGTACTGCCCCGCGCGCTCGTCGTCGCTCCGGTGGAGCAGACAGGTCATGCCGACCGCGAAGGCGGCGCCGGCCAGGTGGGACGTCGCGGGTGCGTCGACGGCGAGGGCGGCGCGCACGCCGTCGGGGTCGTCGAGGTCGATGCCGTGCCGGGCGCGGAACGCCGAGGCCACCACGGCGATCGCGTCCTCGGCCTCGACGAACGCGCCGCGGCTGGTCAGGGCGCGCAGCCAGCGCACCGCCATGCCGCCGGTGAGCGCGGACCCGGGTTCGCCCGACTGTGCCCGAGCCGCGTAGTAGTGCTCGAGGAAGCTCGGCGTCGTCCCGCGCTCCCAGCGGGGCGCGGTGGTCGCCGGGTCGTTGCTGGCGAGCGCGAGCAGGGAACCGCGCTCCCGGACCACGTCGACGACCGCGAACCCCGCCCGCACCAACAGATCGTGCAGTCCCTGCCGGCTCGCCAGCACCGTGTGGTACCAGGGGCTCAACGCGGAGAGCACCTCCGCCTGCGGCTCGACCGGGCTGACGATCTCGGCGGCGGGGGTGGTGAGCAGCAGGGTGCCGCTCGGGGTCAGGCGCCGCCGCAGCATCTGGGCGAACAGCAGCGGGTCCTGCACGTGCTCGATGACCTCGCTGGCCAGCACGAGGTCGAACGGCTGGTCGATCGGCGTCTCGTCCGTCAGGTACTCCTGCAGGATCGGCACGCCGAGCTCGAGAGAGCCTCGCGCCGCGGCCATCGAGGGTTCCACGCCCAGCACGTCCCACCCGAAGGCGAACCGCCCCAGGTCCAGGGAGA
Source organism: Cellulomonas terrae (assembly GCF_007990265.1). GTDB lineage: Bacteria > Actinomycetota > Actinomycetes > Actinomycetales > Cellulomonadaceae > Cellulomonas > Cellulomonas terrae. The sequence goes on along the minus strand of NZ_BJWH01000026.1, from coordinate 42,537 downwards.
AGCCGTAGTTGCAGCCCACGTCCAGGAACCGGTGGACCCGCTCGGGCGGGACGGCCGTCAGGGTGGCCGCGATGACGCCGAGGCCGACACCGCCCTCGAGGTAGTTGTCGACGGACCAGTCGTCCGGTGAGGTGTCCCGCGCCTCGTCGACCAGCCCGACGGACCCGCAGGCCTCGCAGCGGATCATCGGGATGTCGTCCTCGCCGGGAGCGCTCACCCGCCCGAGGACCGCTCCCTCCGACTGTTCCGCGCAGATCCTGCAGGCCAGTGCACTCCGACCCCGCTGCCAGACCACCGTCGTGGACACAGAACCCCCCGCCTTCGTCCGACCGAGGCTATCGGCACGCTACGGCTGCGGAGCGCAGCCGCGCAGGCCAGACTGCGGTCATGGTCCTTCCTGTCGAACCCCCGGTCGACCCGATGCTGTCGAAGTCGGCGGCGTCCATACCGGCGGGCAAGCTGTACGAGCCGAAGTGGGACGGCTTCCGGGCGATCGTGTTCCGCGACGGGGACTCCGTCGAGATCGGCTCCCGGAACACCAAGCCGATGCAGCGGTACTTCCCTGAAGTCGTTTCCGCTGTACTCGAACATCTTCCGGAGAGGTGCGTCGTCGACGGCGAGATCATCGTGCCGTCGTCGTCGCACAGCGGCCTCGACTTCGAGGCGCTGCTGCAGCGGGTGCACCCCGCGGAGTCGCGCGTGCGGCTGCTGTCCGTCGAGACGCCCGCGCTGCTCGTGCTCTTCGACGTGCTGGCGCTGGGGGACGACGACCTGACGTCGTTGCCGTTCTCGGAGCGGCGCGCGGTTCTGACGTCTCTTGTGAAGCCCGGGGGGCCCGTGTCCATCACGGCGCAGACCGACGACATCTCTGTGGCCGAGCGCTGGTTCTCGCAGTTCGAGGGCGCTGGACTCGACGGGATCGTCGCCAAGGACCCTGACGGACCCTATGAGCCCGGCAAGCGGACGATGCAGAAGATCAAGCACGAACGCACCGCCGACTGTGTCGTCGCTGGATATCGACCGCACAAGTCCGGTGACGACGCCGTGGGGTCGCTCCTGCTCGGGCTGTACACCTCCGAGGGTGAGCTCGCGTCCGTCGGTGTCGCCGCATCGTTCCCCATGGCGCGACGCAAGGAACTGGTCACCGAGCTCGCTCCGCTGGTGGTGCCCCTGGAGGGGCATCCCTGGGACTACTCGGCGATGGCCCGCACTCCCCGCGAGGCGGCGGGGAGTCGATGGTCCGCCGGGAAGGACCTGTCGTTCGTGCCACTCGAGCCGTCGCTCGTGGTCGAGGTCGCGTACGACCACATGGAGGGTGTGCGGTTCCGGCACACCGCGCAGTTCCGCCGCTGGCGCCCGGACCGCACGCCGTCGTCGTGCACCTTCGAACAGCTCGAGGAGCCGGTGTCCTACTCGCTGAAGGACGTCCTCGCGACCCTCTGAGCGGTCCACAGGCTGCGCACGGGTCTGCTCCAGCGGCCTCCCGGGTACGGGCGGTTGCCTCGTCCTTGACGGCGCCACCCGGGCGCTGCTGGGGAGGTTCTGGCCATGGATGAGGTTGCGGGAACGTCGGGCGAGTCGGTGCCGGCGGGGTCGGTGCCAGGTGGAGCGACGGAAGCCACGGCTTCGTCGAGCGACATGCCTTCGCCGTAGTCATCGACCGGGGCCGTCCTCCCGACGCCAGGGGGAGTCGCCGTCGCGAGCAAGCCCGTCGTCCGACGTGGGGTCGCGTTCGGCGCTGCGGGCGGGGCGCTCGCCCTCGGCCTGCTCGCCGGCGGCGTCAGCGGCGGTCTGGTCGCGGCGGCGCTGGCGTCCTCGGACAACGACACCGCGGCGACGTCGACGATCGAGGGGGCCGCGTTCGCGCCGCCGTCGACCGACGAGCAGGTCCCGTCGTTCGTCCCGCCGTCCTGGGGCGAGCCCTCCACCTCGGACCAGTCGTCCGCCACCACAGCGACCGCCGACCAGCAGGTGGGCGTCGTGACGATCGCCAGCACGCTCGGCTACCAGGACGCGCAGTCGGCCGGAACCGGCATGGTTCTGACGTCCGACGGCCTGGTGCTCACCAACAACCACGTGATCGAGGGCTCGACCTCGATCGAGGTGACGGTCGAGTCGACCGGCGCGGTGTACACGGCCGCCGTCGTCGGCACGGATGCGTCATCGGACGTCGCGCTGCTCCAGCTCCAGGACGCGTCCGGGCTGGCCACGGTCGCGCTGGACGACGACAACGGTGCGGCGGTCGGCGACGCGGTGACCGCCGTCGGCAACGCGAACGGGGGAGGCGAGCTGCTCGCCGCGACCGGCAGCGTCACCGCCCTCGACCAGACGATGACGGCGTCGTCCGACGGATCCTCCGCCGAGACGCTCGACGGGCTCATCCAGTTCTCCGCCGCCGTCGTGCCGGGGGACTCGGGCGGACCGGTCTTCGACGACGAGGGCGAGGTGATCGGCATGACGACCGCCGCGTCGAGCGGGACCGTCGAGACCGTCGCCTACGCGATCGACATCGAGGACGCGCTGGTCATCGCACACCAGATCCAGTCCGGCATCGACTCCGACACCGTGACCATCGGGTACCCGGCGTTCCTGGGGGTCTCGCTGGCCTCCGACGGTTCCGTCGCGGGAGTGCTCGAGGGAACTCCGGCCGCGTCGTCCGGTCTGGCCGCCGGTGACGTGATCACCGCGGTCGACGGAGTACCCGTGTCGTCAACGCTCTCCGACCTGCTGGACACGTACGCGCCCGGTGACACCGTGACGCTGACCTGGACCGTTGCTTCCACCGGTGACTCCACCTCCACAACCGTCACCCTGATCGCCGGACCCGCTGACTGAGGGAATGAGCACGACCAGCCTCCCGTTGAGAGGTAGGCTGGTCGAGCTGGCCTCGGCTGGTGCTTGATAACTGAACATGGGGGTGATCGGTTTCGACGGTGATCGTCGAACCAGGAGAAGCGGGTCGAGGACGCACGGTTATCTCGTCAACGCTCCGTGCAAACCAATAGGTGCCAATACAAACCGCACCGACTTCGCCCTCGCCGCCTGAGCGAGTCCCGAAGTCCGTTGGCCTGAGTACGCTCTCGACTCAGTAACCAGCGTCATCTAGAGAGCCACTGCTGGTAATCCTCGTCAGTGGGGTTGCCGGGACTTTTAGCTGACTGAGCCCGTCCACGGCTTGCCTGTGTGACCGTGGGGGCCGAGAAAATCACAGCAGGCTGCACCCGGAGAATCCCTGGTACTGCGTCACCGGACGCGGGTTCGATTCCCGCCACCTCCACCAATCTGATCTGCGGAAACGTTGGTCTTGTTGACCAGGAGTAGCCATTCGTCGACACGGATGGCTATTTCTGTTTGTGTATCGAGCATCCGTTCGCATCGACCTCCTGGCGTCTTTCTGTCGGTCCACTCGCACTAGTGACGGCGGCTCGCGGTGCACGTCAAGTCGAGGCGCGCGTCAGCCCGGTGGGACGTCGGTCTCGTAATTCACTAGCGGCCGCGCCCGAAAGCCACAGGAGCCGGGCGGGACGCAGGTCCGACCAGGCGAGCGAGCGTCGCTTCGACGAGATCGGCTGCTTCGCCACTCTCGACGTGCTCCCAGAGTCGCAGCACGGTCCATCCCGCAGACGCCAGGAGTCGATCCGTGTCGTCGTCGCGAAGGCGATTCGCAGCGAGCTTTCGCGCCCACCAGTCCCGGTTGGCTGTCGGGTGGGTCCCGTGCGTGGGGCAGCCGTGCCAGAAGCAGCCATCAACGAGAACGGCGAGCTTGTACCGGGTAAACGCGATGTCGACGGAGCGCCTGTTGTTACCCGGCACCCGCATGACGACGCGGAACCGGCGGCCCCGCTTGTGCAACTCGCGCCGGAGCAGGACTTCCGGCTTCGTGTCCCGACGACGGGCGGTAGACATGCGGCGCGAGATCGCCTCGGTGGACGGACCGGGGTGCGGGGGAACGCTGAAGGCGGTGATGTGCGACCCTCCCTGAATATCCGGCTCTCCCACATCATGCGACAACTTCGCGCCAATTAGCTAAGCCGCCCTTCGAGCGGTCACGGCGAAATCGCCAGCAGAGCCGACAAGCTGGCAGCGAGGCCGACGACGGGGTTGCGATCACCCCGCACGCGCTCTGGCAGCTCGATCTCGAAGGTAACCGAGTCGGAGACGAGGTTAGTGAAGAGGGCGAAGTCGTCGGACCGTGGGAGACGGATGCGTTCGTCTTGGAGGTCGTAAAGGCGCTCGTAGGTCGAGATGAACGGCCGGCGGAGCGACGCCTGCGCGGCTGCGCCGTTGTCTTCAATGGCGAGGTTGAGACCACCGTACCCCCGAACCCCACCCACGAAGTCTTGTCGTCGCTGTGCTGGCAACGCACCGACGATCTCCTGCACGAGCGACTCGAGGGTCGTTCCCGGGCCGTCGATAGGGAGCCACCGGATCCCGATGGAGAGCAGATGCAGGCCGGTCTCGACAGCCCCGTCCGCCGCCACGCCGCACTCCACCTGGTACCAGCCCTGGACGTGGTGGCGGCTCGCGCTCGTCGTGGATGTCTTCACCTCGAGCCCCAGGGGGCCGAGTTGGAAGTCGCGGCTCGACCTGGTCCAACCTTGCCAGGAGTCGAGGAACGCCTCGGACGATCCGGGTTCCAGCCGAATCAACGAGGCGAGAGCGAGGAGCTCGCCGGCTAGTCCGGTCAGCGCAGCGTTCTCGGCACGCGCTGGTTCGAGGGCCAGAGCAATCAGCGGCTCTGTGCGCCGGAACGCTTCAACCGCCTGGTACTCGTACCCCTTGTCGAGGAGTTCGAGGAGGATCGTGGCAGCGATGGCGTCGTAGTGGTCGTCGTAGGGCAACCTGAGCCGGTTGGCGGAGAGATAGTCCCCTCCCGATGTGTGCCATGTGTCATGGAGCAATCTCTCCCGCACCGTGCGTTCGCGGGGGTCGAGGGGATCCCCGACGAGAAACACCTCGAGGCGGCCTTTGGCGTCCCGGGCGAACGCCATCCGACGCTCGCTACCCACCCAGGATATGCGCCGTTCGTGTGCTGATGGCGCCCGGACTGCTGCCTTGAGCTCGCTCCGGAGTGTCTCGAACGTGGTGTTGTCACTCTCCAACAGTCCGCGCCCCCTTCCGGCGAAGCGTGCTCACGGCTTCCACGTGGTCAGGGCCGCCACTAGGGATACTGAGCCCGACAGCGAGAGCGCCGACGTCGGAGCGCTCGACCAGATGGAAGAGGACAAGCCCGGGTGCCCCCTCCATTCTCGTGCCGTCAGGGTGCAGAGGGACCGTCTCGCTCAGGAGCGATGCATCGAAGACGTCATCGCCGACGTATCCGCTCCCCGTCGCCTTGCGGGAACCCCAATCCGCCGCGAGGCCGTCAGCGGTGGTATGCCGCGCCATGGGCCGAATCTCTAGCCCGAGCTCTTTGCCAAGGTTCGCGAATGGACCCGCGGCGAGCGGTCGACCAGCACCGAATCGGATGCCGACGCGGAATCGCGGCTGGTTGAGGCGCTTCGCGTCGCGGCTCAGCAGCGACCATCGTTGGGGTGGGAAGTCATCCGTGAACAACCCGCGCACTTCTCGGTCGAGGCATGCGGACCAGAACCGCAGGTACGCAGCGATGACGAAGGGCGAGCGACTTCCGAGATCCAAGCCCGCCCCGGTCATTGCGGGCGCACGGTAGAGCGGATGCTCAGGATCCCCCACCTCGATGGCAGCTTGTCTCTCCAACGCGCGCCAGCGGTCCGACTCGAGTTGCAGCCGCCCGTGGTCCGAGTAGCGCATCCGATCGAGGATGTCAGCGCACTCGAGCAGCGAGATCTCGTCGAGGGCGAGAAGCCCGCGCGGATCCTTCATCAGGTGGCCAGACCGCTCGGCGGCAGCGAAGTGTTCGCTTACTACTGCGAGGTTGACGTCGTACTCGCCCTCGGGGTTGAGGTGACGGACGAAAGGCCGCGAGCCGGGTCGGAGCTGCCGTCCCACGAGGCCGGCGACTTTGCCCGTCGCCTGGAACGAGTGACCTTGCAGCACCGTGAAGTCCGGGAGAATCTCCGACGACTCCATCGCCGCCAGGACCTGGGATCTCAGCGCATGGTCTGCGTCCGCGTAGCGCGTGAATAGCTGCAGCTGCTCAGACGAGAGAAAGACGCGACACAGGTCGACGTAGGCGCCTCGGTACCCGAACCAGCGTTGCATCTGCATCTGCGTGTCAGCCAACGGCGCCGACGACCGGCGCGTGAACATGGTGGTCAGCAGCCCTTCGAGCGTGAGTCCACGTGACATCACGTTGCCCGAGACGAAGATCGTCGAGTGATTGCGAGGCGCGTGCCAACCGTCCCCGTCGCGCCAGGGGCTGAAAGAAGGGCGCTCATCGGCGTTCGGGTCGCTGTTCACGACGGCGATCGACGTGCCTGGCACGATCTCGCCCAGGACGAGCGGCCGGAGCGCATCCCACTCCGGCACTGAGCGACCCGCCGGCACACCGCCAGGAACCTGATGAGCGGCGAGGACCGCTTCGCTGGACGCCCTGTAACTCGCGACCCACGCGATCCACGCCTCCTCGTTGCCCTCGACGTCGGCAAGCACCCCGGCACCGTGCTGGCTCGCATCGCCGTCCCACCACTCGCGAAGTGCGTCGGCCACTTCGAACTGCGACTCCATGGCTGAGGACGGGTGGATCAGCATCGAGGAGACTGGAGCGACGTGGCGCTCGACGTCCTCGGAGGACGCGAACGAGACCGTCCCGGCTGACGCTGGCCCGATCCGCCCTGGAGCTCTGCTCAGCCGGATCGCCGCAGCGAGGAGATATGCGCGAGTTGCGTCGATGATCTCCACGATCTCGGTAACCCGAGAGGCGAGGGCGACGCTCTTCGCCTCCGCGACGGTCCCCTCGTCGGCCGCACCGTCGGCAGGGTCGCCACTACCTGGATCGGTGGCGGCACCTACCAGGCAGAGCGAAGAGGCCAGATCGCCGTAGAAGATGTCAGCGCCCGTGTACCAGCCTCTGATGCCTTCAGGCACTCGGTACGTGAGCGTGCGAGGGCTGAGGGTGCCTGTCGGCCCAGGCGTCCGGAGGGACGCCACGAAGTCCCGCGGTGCGAGAGGGTTTTCCGGGTCCTGCAAGAAGTTGGCCTGCGGTGTCGCGGTGTAGGCAAGGTAGGTGGCGAAGACGTGCTCCGAGACGGTACGACCGGGAGAACTCCTGTCCTCCCACAGATCGACGATCCGTCGGGGGATCTGCTTGTAGACGTCCAGCCCGGGCGCCCCCCACTGAAGACCGTCGTCCGCGACCGAGGAGTCGTCCGCCTCGTCGTCCACGACGAGGAGGCGAACCGGCACGCCGGCAGTCGCGGCCGCTGGAAAGACGACGTTCTGGAGCACTTGACCGAGGTGCAGGAGGTGATCGACCTGCTTCATGGCCACGAAGATGATCGGTCGTCCCCGTCCAAGCGCACGGGCAGCCTGCCCTGCAGGAATGCCATAGGCCTCCGCCGGGCCTGCTCGCCGCGGCTGGCTCATGTCGTCGGGGTTGGGCATGAAGACGCGACGAAGCAGGGGCTTTGCGCCGCTATCGAGCTGCGACTGGATCCTGCTCATGCTCTGGTGCCACAAGGACACCTGCGTACCTGCAAGGACGACGACGAGGTTGACACCGTTGTCGAGGCTGCGTGCGACCACACCGATCATTGACGCGGTCTTGCCCGACTGAACGGCACCCATGACCACGCCTGTGCGCACACGCGACGTACCCCACTGCGGGTCGCTCACGTCGAGCGCAGCGCGATCTGCGATGAATCGTGAGTCATCCAGGACCACACGCCGGCTGGTCTCCCCGAGGCCGGTCGTTGCGAGCGCCAGCTCGTAGTCGGTCGACCAGTCAGCCGACGACGTGGCTAGATGGATGACCTCGTGCCCTTCGACCGTCATAGGTCAGGCCACTCCAGCAGCCGGGGGAGCGAGACAAGCGACTGGAGGCCGGACGTCCCGAACCGGGAGCGAAGCTCTTCGTCGGCTGCCACCGCATCCACCCCGAGCACGTCGAGGAATTCACGCACGACTCCGCCGATGAACTGCCATTGCTCTCTCGACTGCGATTTCCTCGGACGCACCCACCGGTCCGAGGCCGAGCGAAGTTCGTCAGCGCACTCGTCGATGCGGTCAGCGAGCCCGTCACCGAGCTTCGTGCTCGCCGCAGCCAGCGCGACGAGCGATGCGACGAGCTGGAGCTCCTGCCATCGCGTCTGAGTACCCCGAAACTTCGGTGCCCAGATCTGGAGCGGTGCACTTTGGTGCGCATCCACCGCAGCGTCGAGCAGGCGCATCGCCTGCGTGACCGCGTGCTGGTTCCGCAGCGGGTCGTCCCCGTGTGTCTCGATCCTCTTGAGCAGGTTGTTGACGTGGGCGGTGGTCGACCGGGTCGACGCGCTCTCGTCCTCCATCAGCAGTGCTGCAGCGACCCACGACAGCGCCTTGGTGCGCTTGTAGCCTGCGTCGGGCATGGAGTAAGGGGATGCAGCAAGCGCCGGGCCCGTCGAGCGGACGTCGTCCCACACGGGACCAAGGAACGGGGCGACGCGCTCGATCCCATCTGTGTCGCCTGCGGTAGCCAGCAGTGCTCGCATGAAGTCGAGCTCGTGGAACGCCGCGTTTCGGATCTCTTCGGCGTTGAGGTGCTTGCCCTGCTTGTTGTAGAGGCTGAAAACCTCGTGTATCTGACGGCTCGTTGCCTCGAAGTAGAGGATGACGGGGATCTGGTAATCCGACACCTCTTCGAAGAGTGCCCGGATCTTTTTTTTTGCGTTTCCGACCTGGATCGCCAAAGACCTCATGTCGGAGTAGTAGCGACCCCTTAGCTGCTCAAGATCACCGCTGAGCGCGGGGGCGTTGGTCGAGCGCAGCGCAAAGGGGAAGTAGAGCTCCTTCTCGTGCCTGGCACTGAGCGTCGTCGCTTCGTGCTTGCGCCACGTCTTCTTGAACCGGGGGTAGTCGGTGGTGAAGAGATTGACCATCTCGTCCGGATCTTCGCCCCACGCAGCGGCCCTTGCCCGCACCGTCGCAAGGGCGCGGGGGTGCGCGGCGGTGAAACGCAGCAGCGACGTGAGCCGCTGCTTGCCGTCGACGATCTCGTAGCGGTCGCCGTCACTCGTGTTGCGCTGAAGGAGGATCACGGAAGGGAGAGGGATGCCCCGCAGAACGGACTCGATCAGAAGCTGGGCGTCCGCAGTCGGCCAGACGTCTGCACGCTGGTAGGACGGGCTGAGGTCCATCTCGCCGTCCATTGCGTACTGCCGGAACTGGGCGATCGGCCATGTCGTCGCCTTGGCCGAGATCGGACCGCTGGTCTCGGCTTCTTCGCTCTCGTCGGCTTCCCCCCACGCGGCCTCCCACGCGACCGACGCCGACTCGAGAGTGGCCGATCCTTCAGCATCCGTCTCGATCGCGTCGAGGAACGTCTGCCGGTGCGACACGGCCCGCTCGAGCCGCTGCTGGAGTCGTTCGAAGAGCTCGACCGCGGGCGTTTCCGCGGTTCCCTCGATCCCGAGCAGCTGGCCCAGCGAATGGTCGAAAGACGGCCCGTCCGTCTCATCGATCGATGCGGGGAGAAAGAGCCAGCCCTGGACCGCTGCAAGAGGCGTCCGCCAGCTCCCGTCGTCGAGGGAGACTGCCGTGCCGTTCGAGGGCGGCAGGCACGAGATGTCGACGTTCAACGGCGTCGCGCCTTCTGAGGCGAGCTCTGCGATGGCCTCCGCGATGTTCTGCTCGACTTCAGAGAGGTCCGCAGGCACGTCATCATCCTCCCGTTCATCCCAGCGGGGCGCTGGGTTCACGCTGGCGAGTTCTCGTACGAGCGACCGTACCGGGCCGGAGCCGGACTCCATGTGCGCTCGGACGGCTCCGTCGACGAGACGGTTGAGACCAACAAGCGTGATCGTGTCGCCCGCAGACATACATTCCTCATCCCACGGTATCCCCAGGGTGTCCGCGATGGCTCGGCCGCATTCATGCTTACCCGGAATGGGCTCGAGATCGAGGTGAACAAATCGTCCGAGAGCAACGAGCGCCGACTTCTTCTCCTTGCTGCCTGGGCCGAGAGGTTCGACCCCTCGGTTGCCCAGGAAGTACATGCGCGCGACGGCCTCAGCCTTCGAACGAGCGCTCTCGTACCTCATCTCCCGTCGGTCCGCTCACACCAGGACCGGTTCGCGCCCCGAGGCTGGAGCAACGGCGAAGCCCAAGCTGGCCGCCAGATCGGGCGCGATCTCCTGGATGCGGTCAAGGTCTCGCGAGACATGCTGACGCAGCACGTGCTGCACCACCCCCACATTCACGCCGTTGCCCAGCTGCTTGTACGACGCGGAGTCGGGCTGGTCCCCGAAGGTGAATTGAGGAGGGAGGCCCTGCAGCACAGCAGCCTCGGCGACTGACAAACGGCGCCGCCTCGGGCCAAGGATCGGCGTCTGTGCCATGGCGACCAGCGCCGGAAGGTGGGTCATCCGCTTCGCTCGGATGCCTGACGGTCGGAGTTGGATGGCGCAGTTCCACAGGGACGTCTCCTGCTGTGCCTGCCACTCGAACTTCCGACGTGATGGCGGGAAGGACTGAACGCCGTGCTCCTGGAGCCACGGGTCGAGCACCGATCGATGCTGCGTGTAGAAAGCAGCGTTCTTCCGAAGGAAGACTTCCTTCCAGCGAGGCGTCCCTGCCGGAATCTGGAGAGAGGAGTCGTCGACCCAGGCGTCCACCCAGATCGGGAAGCCAGGGAGCCTCACTTCGTCCAGCAGCCGGTTCGGCGTGGTGTGCATCAGCCGAGTGACGACGAGCTGGCGAAAGTTCTCCCACGCGTCGATCCATCGCCGCTCGTCGGCCGACAGCTCGCATCCAGGGATGTACCGACGGGAGTCCAACGGCAAGTCACATTCGAGGTCCCACGGCTCGGTGCGGACCATGCGGTTCTGAACAGCCGGCGCGGGATCGTCCCAGCATCGCTCAGGCCAGTAGGTGGCGGTGATAAACACCCGTTCGCGGATCTGGGGCTTGCCGCCCATCGCGGTCGGGAGCAGATGCGGCGAGAAAACCGCCGGGCGGGAGGAGACGTGGTAACCGGCCTGGCGAAGCGACTTGACGATCACGTCCCACTCGTGGCGGTGCCTCGGACCGGCCAGGTTTCTGACATTCTCGAGCAGGAGGACCGGAGGGCGGCGCGCCTCGACGATCTTGAGGATGTTCCAAAAGAGTGTCCCGCGAGCCTCGTCCATGCCTCTCTGAGCACCGGACTTTGAGAACGGCTGGCACGGGAAGCCCGCAGTCATGACTGTGTGCTCGCCGAAGTCGACGCGATCGTCGTTCGCCATCGCGGTGATGTCGCCGAGTGGGCTGGTGCCGTGGTTGAGCGCGTAGACCGTCGCCGCCTGGCGGTCGATCTCAACGGACCCGACGCACTCGCCACCGAGGCCCTTCAGCGCAACGGCGAAGCCCCCGATCCCTGCGAATAGGTCGACGAACGTGAAACCGCCCTGGGAACTGCTCACTCTTCTCCTTCACGCTCCGCTGGACCACGCGCACCTATACGAGGCTGCCGAGGCAGCCAGGGTAGAACCTGGCGCCGACACCGCTTCCGAGCGAGCACGGAGGAGGCAAGCGGGAGCTCGTCGCGATACTGACTCAACCTAGGTGCTACCGAGGTGATCAGGGCATGCAGAGGCGAGGACGCGCCGAACAGCCACTTCGTAGCGAGCCGCCGGACCCGACGCCGGCAGACCTTCTGGACCCGGAGTCGACTCCAAAAGTCCGTCCAGCACATCAGCGTCGACCGGATGTGCAGGGCGACGCGGGATGACGCCCGTCGATCCAAGCCGTCAGAGCTGTCGCGGTTTCGTTCGGGAAGCCCTGACCGCCGTGACGTGACACGCGGGTCGAGACCTCGAGCGCCGCGGATGACTTCACCGCGACAGCCGTGTCCGGGTGCGAAGCGAGTCGCCCTTGTGCCCCTGCCTCGACTGCGACAAATTGGCTCGTGGGCAAAGCCGCTCCAGTCAATCGATCTTCAACCCGATTGAACTGTGGGCGCGCCACTGGGTTCGCCGCGGAGCCTACGGACCGCCTTTGCCCGGGCGAGTTCGTTGATCTCGGCGCCGCATGGGGCGCGACGAGGGGAAGGGGGACGGGTGCCGAGCGACGGATCGTTAGCGGAGATCAGAGCCGATCTTTCCGATCTCCTTCACGACAAGGGGGGCCTCACGACGCTGGAGCTCACGGAGGCGCTGCGCACGCGGGGATGGCACCTCCCGATGCACGAAGTCCTGAGTGCGCTGACTACGCGGGGCGCCAAATTCCATAGCGACGACGGAAGTCCCGCTCGTTGGTACGCCGGCGCGCCATCTGCGCCGTTGGCGGCGAAGCCGGCTGACGACCCGCAGTTGGACGGCTCCTTCCCGGGTCGCATTCGCAGCACGGAGCCATCCGCTCCGCGTGACGGTCATCGCCCCTCCTCCGGGGCCAACGCTTCGCGGAACGCATCGTCGCGCGAGACACCACGTCGCGCGCCAGCTAGAGCGACCGGCGCGGACCGAGTGGCAGCCTGGGACCGAGCGCTCGCCGAGGTCGTGTACGGCGCAGATCGATCCGGCCTGCCGACGTACCTGGATCTTGAAGATGAGGTCCTGATCGCGGCGGCAGCGAGAGCCGGGCTGGGATCGGCCACGGCAGAAGAAGCGGAGCTCGATCTGGTCGACGCCGTCGTCTCGCGGTTCAACCGTGAGGGCGGCGGCAAGACGTTCTTCGACTACTACTCGGCCCGGCTCGCGCTTTGGTACGCCGCAAGGCGACGGCGGACGAGCGGCTCCGACGATCCGCCGCCGGTCCTTGCCCTGCTGGCAGTCTTCGCCCGAGCGGCGGATCGAATGGGAGCGGACAAGACGTTCTCTGCTCAGGCCTTCTACCCGCGCCTCCTCGCGCTCCTACGCCTCGACGGCGACGTGGCGCAACGCCTGAGAGCGGCGTTCCAGGTGCGGTCCGAGCAGTACTGGGGCGCTCTCAACGAATGGCTGGACGGGCTCGAAGGGACGCGCGGAGTCGCAACAGCAACGTCCGTCGGGCACCGATACGTCGGCATCCCCATGTCGCAGGCGCTGATCAGGGACGCAGACCGCGCGAGCTTGCTCGACTTCCTCTCGGACGCTGGCCTCCAGGGCGGCATGCAGCTGTCTCCCGAGGACATGATGGTCGACCTGGAGCGGTGGTTCGCGGCCGGTCGCGCACCGGCTGACCTGACGAGGCTGTGGCGTAGCAAGGATGGACAGTTCCTCGTCGCGGAGGCAGCGGCGCAGGCCCTGCTGCACTGGGACGGGAGCGGTAAGCCGGGCGAGCGAACCCCTCGCGGTGGGCGCCCGCGACTGACCGTCCGGTTTGCCCGTTCCGGGCTCGGGCCCCGGCGCCCGGTGATGTCGTTCGTCGTCCCGGGAGGTGACGACGACGCTGGTACGTGGAGCGTCGACTCCGCGCCTGGGCATCCAGATATCGATCTCGAGCCAGTCACCTCTTCCGTACTGGCGCCGTCTCCAACCACTGCTCTGACCAACACGGACGTCGCTGCAGCTCTCGGTGGAACGCTCGCGCTGACACGTGGGTCACGCCGGGCTGAACGGCGCCCGGAACCGATCGTTCCGTTGGTGCTTGTCGAAGAGCTCGGGATGTTCGTCGAGACCGATCACGTACGGCTAGGCGAAGAGCACATCGTCCTTGCGAACACGTCGGGCGGTTCCCGCGGTCGAGTTCAATGGGACGTCGCGGCGGCCCTGGAGGAGTCTTCTGCCCCGGGGTGGTCGACGCTTGAAGTCAACTGGCTCCCCGCAGGCTGGAGCGCCTATCAAGGTGTGATCCCAGTGGGGGTTCATGGCCAAGTCCATGAGTCGCTCTCGTGTCTCAAGCCTTTGCAGAGCAGTGCCTTGACGGCGGCTGGCGGTCTCCGCCTGCCGGGCCGCGCCCAACGTTGGAGCGCGTTGCTCCCAGTCACCCTCCGAGCGGTCTCGAGTGACGCGAAGGCCGAGCTTGTAGTGACGCGTGTCGATGCTGACGAGCCCGAGGAGATCGGGCGGTGGTCATTTGTCGGCGAGATCGAGATCCCGATCGACGCGCCGAAGATCGGCCCGGGCGGATACCTGTCGACGATCGCGTCAGCCGACGGCACACCGCGCCGCAACATGCAGTTCTCCCTGTGCACATCCGACAATCCTCGACCGTCGGGTCGGGTCGACGAACGCAATGGCGAGGTGCTGCCGGCCGAAGTCTCGGCCGAGTCTCGGCCGGATCCGGCAGACCTGGACCTCGACGCCGAAGACATCGCGGAGTGGCGCGCATTGCCGGTGCCGGCCGCACAACACTGGAATCGCGGCAGGGTTGCGCCGACGAAACAGCGTCCCATCGCCGCTGTGGACGAGAAGTCGTGTGCGATCACGCTCGCGCACAGGATGGACCTAGTTCAGATCTCGAAGACGTGGGACCGAGGAACGTGTTCGGGTTGCGGTCGCGTGAAGTTCTACAAGCGATGGCTGCCGAACGAGCCTGCACCTAAAGTCCAATCGCCAGTTGTGCCACCCCAAACGCGTCGATCGAGTCTGCTCGGGACGGTCCCAAGCGAGTCCCCCATTGCCGGAGCCGAGATTCTGGATGCGCTGGTCTGGATGGGATCGGGCACCGCAGCGGAAGCGGAGAACGTCATCCGCCAGGCCGCGGACTCGGCGCTCGCGGTCGACAACGTCCTTCGTGCGCTCGAAAGCGTCGGCCACATCGACCTCCTGCGCTCCTACGAGTCGGGCGCGGTCAGTGGCTGGCGCATCGCGCGCAGACAGCTGCTCGAGCTCGCGGATGGTTCGTGGCTTGCAGTCGGCTCATGGGACATCGCCTCGCTTGTTCTGCTCGAAGCAGAGGCTCCCCGGCACGGTGCGAGGCTCGTCCATGATGACGACGACTGGATCCCCCGACGTGCTCTGTCGAAGGTTGAGCGGGATGCGGCTGCAGTGATCGCGGGGGTGTGTGACGCGACTCTCGTGACAGACGGGGCCCGCCGAACTCTGGCTTCGCTAGCTCCGATTCTCGACGTCGTCGCGGCCCTCCCTCGCTGCTCAGTCGCGGGTCTTCGGGAGCTCGAGGTGTTCTCGGCCAGGGCCGCGTCTTGGATTGCCTCTGAGGGCATCGCATCGGTCGGGGCATTCCGCACGAGCGGCTTCTCTCGCCGGCATCTCTTCGTCGGGCACCAGGACCTCTCGCCTTCGACCGCGGCCGTCGGCTCCGTCTACCTCGTGAAGCACGCCGGAGCCGCAGCGCAGGGGACGACCCTTCTAAGCTATGACGGCGACACTCGTACCTTGGTGGTGCCGCTAGGAGCCGACCTGCCCGGGCTGTACGGCCGCGCGCTTGCCCAGTGCGCTGGCCGTCCTGCGTCGGGGGCAGACCGAGCGGCCGTGCAGCAATACCGAGATGTGCCAAGCGATGTCGCGGCGAAGATCGCGCAGCTGATGAGGAGTGCGTGATGCCCGGTAACTCGAGTGATCCACTTTCGCTGCGCGACACGCTCACGTCGACGTACCTCCGGTACATCGACACCGCCTACTGGCTGAGCGACGCGGAGCTTGTCGCCGAGCGACGAGCCCTGCTCCTGGACGAGTCGATGCTGTCGGCCGAGGTCTTTCTGGAGCCGGTGCGCTCTTACGCAGCGACCGAAGACCTCGCCACGGTGTGCGAGCGTGTCGGTGTTCCGAGGGACTCGACCCAGGCGGTGGGTAGGGCGCTCTTCGGTGACTTCACCCCCGCGGGGGAGGCGATCCGACTTCGTAAGCACCAGGCCGAAGCGGTGGAGGGCACGTTTCGACCGGGCCGGGCGGACGGACGAAATGTCGTCGTGACGTCTGGAACGGGTTCCGGCAAGACCGAGAGCTTCCTGCTCCCCATGCTGCTGAGGCTCGCCGCCGAGGCGCGCGACTGGGGACCGCAACCTGATGCGAGGCCGTGGTGGAACGACGGGGCTTGGTCGCCGGCGACCTCCTTGAGGTCGGCCGAGACGCGCCCCGCGGCCGTACGGGCCATGCTCCTTTACCCGACAAACGCCTTGGTCGAGGATCAGATGGGCCGGCTCCGCCGGGCGGTACACCGACTTGACGAGGCGGGAATCCGCCTGTGGTTCGGCAGATTGACCGGCGCGACCCTTGGACGGGTCCGGTCGCCAAAGCCGCCCAGCGCGGCTGCCGGCACAGCCAAGGACGTCAAGGACGTCGTGACCGAGTACGAGAAGATGCGGACGGCACTCCGTCAGGACGCGGACCTCGCGAGTCTCGACGACCTGACGCGGGAACGCCGGATCGAAGAGCGCCTCGCCCTCTTCGCCGACCCGCGTCGCAACGAGATGACCGTGCGCTGGGACATGATCGAGCAGCCTCCGGACATCCTGGTCACCAACTTCTCGATGCTCAACGCGATGTTGATGCGAGAGGCCGAGGAGCGCCTCTTCGAGCAGACCAGGTCGTGGCTCGCATCCAGCCCGTCGAACGTCTTCACGCTGGTCGTGGACGAGCTGCACTTGCAGCGCGGGACCTCGGGCAGCGAGACGGCGATGGTCGTGCGGTCGCTTCTGATGCGTCTGGGCCTGACTGCCGATAGCTCCCAGCTCAGGATCATCGCGACGAGCGCGTCGTTGGCCAGCGACGGGTCGGGTGGCCAGTTTCTCGAGGAGTTCTTCGGAGTCGAGCGCGCGAGCTTCCAGGTCGCTCCAGGCGAGCCGCGACCACTCTCTGCTCCGGTTCAGCTCGACGCCTCTCAGGTCTCCGGCGCAGCGTCGCTCTCCGAGCTCGGAAGCGCCCTCGGTGTCTCCGACACGATCGCGGCAGCGTGCTATGCGGCAGGGGACCCGGGTCGCTTACGCGCGACTGCCGCGCCCGAGGTGGCGGCTCGTCTCTTCGGCGCGCCGGACACGGCCGCGCTCGGTGCGCTGCTGAGCCTCCTGGCGGAGGCGGGCGATGTCGAGAAGACACAGATCCGGGCTCACCTGTTCGTCCGGACGATGCGGGGTCTCTGGGCGTGCGTGAACCGAGACTGCTCGGGCATCGTCCGTTCGACTGAAGCGTCAACATCCGACCGCGTGGTCGGAAAGCTGTTCGTTCGCCCGCGAACGACCTGCGACTCCTGCCAGTCCCGCGTCCTCGAGCTTCTCTATTGCTACGAGTGCGGTGACGTCAGCCTCGGGGGGTTCGCCGACAGCATCGACGGAGATGAGCACCTGGCAAGCACGTCGCCGCGCGTGCCCGAGAAGAACCCTCAGCTGGTGTTCAAGCGCAACCGTTCGGACTATCGCTGGTTCTGGCCGGCGGCCGGACGTAGTCCGGGGTCGGAACTGACGTTCTCCGCCGGGGGATGGGAGCACAACTACACGCGTGCGTCTCTTGAGCCGATGACCGGGCGTCTCGATGTCGGCCAGTCGGAAGGCATCGCGGGTTGGGTCGTCGAACCAAAGCCACGTAAGGGGCACGACGCACGGGTGCTGCCAGCGCTGCCTGATCGCTGCCCGTCCTGCGCGCAGGTCGGGCGAGTGAGCGGTCAGGACAAGGAGCAGTTCGGCCGAGGCACGGTGCGAACACCGATCCGTGCGCACACTGCTGGTGCGTCGGCGGCAATCCAGGTCTACCTCGGAGAGTTCATCCGTCAGATGAAGTCCAGTGGAGATGGTCGGACGCTCATCTTCACCGACAGTCGTGACGATGCGGCGCGCACGAGCGCCGGCGTGGCTCTCAACCACTACCGCGACCTCGTGCGACAGCTCGTCCGCCAAGCCCTCGGGCAGGAGACTCGCCACGTCGTCGAGATCATGTTGGACGCGGGTGCGCACAAGCCCCTGTCCGCCTCTGAGACGGCGATTCTCGAGAATGCCAAGCTGACACACCCCGAGGTCTGGAACGCGGCCATCGTGGCCTCAGCGATGACGGTTGCGGGGGCCCCGGTTCCGGCCGATCAGCAGGCCGTGCTCGACCTGGCTCGGACGGACCTCGCTTCGACCAACTCTCGGGACTGGTCTGAGCTGCTGGCAGGCTTGAGCGAAGGGCTCGTGGCTATGGGAGCTAACCCCGCAGGACCCGGTCGAAGCCTGAAAGAGCTAAACGGCAACGCCTGGTTCCGCCACTACACCCCACCGGGGCCGAATCTCTGGGACGAGCTGCCCTTTGCAGCGGCGGAGGCGGGACGAAGGGCCCTGACGCAGCGAATGACGATCGGCGTCGCGGAAGCCGTGTTCGACCGCGCTCGCCGCGACATCGAGAGCATCGGCGTCGGGTTCGTCGACACCATCGCGGCACCACGACCCTTTCCAGGTGCGAGCGCAGCGTCGTCTCGCGAGGCGCTCCGATCGGTCATCCGACTGCTCGGCTGGGCGAAACGCTACTCGGACGGTACGCAGATCGGGTTGGTATCGCCGCCGCGCGCCGTGTCGGCGTACCTTCGCAAGTTCGCCGCAGCCAATGGGAGCCCGGATGACGTTGCCGCCGCCCGCGAGTGGGCATACTCCTCGCTCTCCTCGCTGGGGCTGATGCTCGGCGACCAATGGGTGCTCGACACGTCAAAGAGTGGAGTCGGCCTGCGGATAGTCGCCGGAGAACAGCAGGTCTGGGAGTGCGACACGTGCGGATTCAAGCACCTGCACCCATCGGCGGGACTCTGCGCGAACGCCTCCTGCCGGTCGACCACTCTCACGGCACGAGCTCGCACCAGTGCGGAGGAGGACGACTACATCGCCTGGCTCTCGAGCCGCCCTGCGTCTCGCCTGAATATCGAGGAGCTCACAGGACAGACCAAGCCGCTGTCGGAGCAGCGCAAGCGTCAGCGCGCATTCAAGGGCGTGCTGCTGCGGCCCGAAGAGAACGCGCTCACGACGCCGATCGACGTGCTCAGCGTCACGACGACCATGGAGGTAGGCGTTGACATCGGCTCGCTCCAGTCGACCGTCATGGCGAACATGCCCCCTCAGCGCTTCAACTACCAACAGCGCGTCGGACGAGCGGGGCGCGCTGGTCAGGCGCTGTCGTATGCATTGACGGTCTGCCGGGACAGGTCGCACGACGACGACTACTTCCGTGACCCGTCACGTATGACTGGTGACATGCCTGCCCAGCCGTTCCTCGACCTAGCCCGCCCGAGGATCGTGCGGCGGGTCGTTCTCAGCGAGCTCCTGCGCCGGGCGTTCCTGTCGCTCCCCGATCCCCCCGCCTGGGACCGGGAGTCGATTCACGGCAGCTTTGGTGCGAGAGACCAGTGGTCGGGGTTCCGGGCGGGGATCGCGAAGTGGCTGCTTCGTTCCACGGAGGTCACCGATGTCGTGCAACGGCTCGCGGCGTTCACCGCGCTCTCCCAGGGCGACATCGACGAGCTGCAGAAGTGGGCGCGGGCCGATGCAGTCAGCGAGATCGATCGTGTCGTGAGTCACGGCGAGTCGGTCGGAGCGCCGGATGGTCCGCTCAGCCGAGCGCTTGCCGAGGCCGGCCTGCTTCCGATGTTCGGTTTCCCGTCTCGTGTACGAAGCCTCTTCGGAGGACATCCCGGACAGGACCCCGATCGGGACACCGTCTCGGATCGGCCGCTCGGCATGGCGATCAGCGCATTCGCCCCCGGCTCTCAGGTGGTCCGGGACGGCCAGCTGCACACCGCAGTCGGGTTCGCTGCGTACATCCCGATGGGGGTCGGCAGAGCGAAGGCCGTTGATCCCCTCGGTCCGGCGACGCAGACCACGGTCTGCGACGCGTGCGGTGCCCTTGTCCTCGACGCACAACCGGAGATCTGTGTCGTCTGCGGGGAGCCGATGCGGTCCTTCAGCGTCCACCAACCCCTCGGGTTTCGAACGACGTGGGCGCCGATCGACTACCGGGACGAGAACGACGACGTCACACGAGCATCGGACTCGTCGCTCTCAGTAACCTCACCGAGCACGCGCACCAGTGATTGTGGAGCAGCGAACCTCGAGCTGTACGAGCAGCAGCGTCTCGTCCAGTACAACGACAACAATGGCCGGCTGTTCGAGATCGTGTCGCAAGGTGGAACCTTCGTCGTCCCGGACACCGGCCTGTACCGCCGCGACGACATCGCAGGATGGAAGCCACCAACAGCCGCGCCTTCCCAGGCGATAGCGATAGGCGAAGTCCGGGTGACGGACGTCCTGACGGTGGAGATCGACTCATCACGCTCGATGGCCCCAGGGCCCGGACTCGTGCCTTACAGCCGGGACCTCGTACCTGCGAGCGTGGCCGCGTTCCGCTCGTTCGCCGAGGTCCTGCGCCGCGCCGCGAAAGCCGAGCTCGAGATCAGTCCCGACGAGCTCGTCGTCGACATCCAGCCGATGCCGATAGAGAGCATTCCGTCGGCGCGAGTCTTCATCGCCGATGCTCTCGATAACGGCGCTGGGTACGCAGTGGAGCTGGCTGACCCGTCTCGCTTCGGCAGGATCTTGGGTGCTGCGCGCGAGCGACTCACGGAGCAATTCCAGAGCGAGCCACATGCGACGTCATGCCTACCCTCCTGCCCTGACTGCCTTCGATCCTGGGACAACCGACGGCATCACGCCGCCCTCGACTGGCGACTGGCCCTCGACATGCTGGACCTTGCGGCTGGCAAGGAGCTGGCTCTTTCTCGCTGGCTCGAGCTCGGTCGCCGCCAGGTGCACCGCCTTGCCGGGCAGGCAGGAACGGACCTCTCCGGGGAAGATGTGGCCGGGCTTCCAGTCCTGAAAGTAGACGCGGGGCAAAGGCGGGCCGTCGTGATCGGACATCCCCTGTGGTGGCACGACGGTGACGCTCACCTCTCACCGGAGCAGGCCGAAGCGTCAGTGGAGCTCGAAGCCCAAGGCTTTGCGGTCGTCTTCTCCGATCCGTTCCAGCTCGAACTTGCGCCCGCGCGAGTCCTGTTGCCCCTGTTCGCATGAGTTCTATCGATTGGCCCACGCCGGCGAAGCCTCGGCTCGATGACATGACGTGGACGCAATGGTCAGCATTTCGCACATGCGGCCTCCGATTTGCCTACCTTGTCGACCCCCTAGGGGAGGCCTGGAATCGGACGACTGAGGCGATGGCGCTCGGCACGGTCAGCCACGTCCTTGCAGACGAGGCCGCGCGCGGCAAGATCACCACGTCGGACAACGACGATCCTGTGAAAGTGATTCATGAGCGGTTCGACGAGCTGGCCCTCGAGCAGCACGCGTCGATGGTCAACCAGTGGGGGACGAGTGCCGTTCCGGCGCCACGCCGGTGGCCTCGGTACTTTCACCTGCGGGCCACGGTCGGTCATGAGCTTGCCGGGGCAGTCCTGCAGCGATCGCCCAATAGCGCGCGCGTCAACTTCTGGCCGCCGGAATCGGTGACGCCCCCAGGGAATCCTGCCCCGCCTGCGCCCGGAGAGAGACGAACTGAAATCTCGCTGGTCGACGCCGAGCGGGGACTCCGCGGCAGGCTTGATGTAGTTTCTACCGCGCGAGACGGCACCATCGAGGTTATCGACCTCAAGTCGCGCATCGATGGCGACGAGGCCAGCATTGCGCTCGGACGCGCCCAGCTGACCTTTTACGCTGGCCTCGTTGAAGCGGTATGGGGCCAGGTTCCGGATCTCTTCCTCGTTGCACCCGACGGATCGCGGATCCGAGTCCCCTGCACGGCTGCGGATATCGCACAACTACGTTTAGAGATCGACGGATATCGCCGCGAGGCCGCCTCCCAGAGCATTCGAGAAATGGCGAATGCCTCCGCGAAGAATTGTGCACGGTGCCCATTCTCAGTCCTGTGCCCTGAGTTTCGGGATTTCCTTCGACTGGAGCAGCACGAAGAGAGCGTGCCGTGGGGGATCAACGCCGCATGGGGCGTGGTGATCTCCGTGACTCACGCGGCGTCGAGTTCCAGCATCACCATCCGTCAGCAGGATGACCTGAGCATTGGACCGGGCGATGTCACCGTCACGCGGCTCGCGAGAGATCTTGCGGTGAGCCCGGGCGACTCCGTGGTTGTCGTAGGTGGAACCGTGCAGGGTGAGCGCTCCTACCTGCACGCGACCTGGAGCTCGAAAGTGCGGGTCGGCCCTCAAGCGGCGCTGTCTGCGAACTGATCCCACGTGAGCGGCGGAGCTCGGCGGACCGGATTTGCGCGGCGAGGACCTCGACCCTGCAGCGAACACGCCCGCGAACGAACACCGAGCCGCGCGGCGGCGAGCCGCTCGCGGTAGGGCGAGCGCAGGGTGCTCGATTGCGCGGCGCGGACGCTATCTCCGCAGGGGCGTCAGCCGCGGATCCACCGCGCCAAGGTGACGGGGTCGTTGACGTCGAGCCGGGTGATGTCGTCGGCGAACCCTGTAATGGCGTCGAGGAACGTCTCGTCGGTGCTGATCTCGGGGTCTTCCATCGAGTCCTCGACGTAGAGCACGACGAACGTCGCGCGCTGCTTCCCGTCCGCCTTGCGCAGGACGCGGCCCATGCGCTGGATCATCTGGCGTCGGCTGCGGCTGGCGGCGACGATCACGCCGACGTCGGCGTTTGGGACGTCGATCCCCTCGTCCAGCACGCGCGGCGCGGCCAGCGCCTTGAGCGTGCCGGCGTGGAACTCGGCCAGCAACGCGCGGCGGGTCTCGCGGTCGTCCTCGCTCGAGAAGCTGGTCGTAGGCACGCCTTGGTCGTCGAGCACCTCGGCCGACCGCTGCGCGCCGGCCACCGTCTCGGCGAACACCAGCGACCCGCTCGACGCGGCGAGCAGCGGGGCGAGCTTGTGCAGGGCCTCGAACTTGCTCTCGGCTTCGGCGACGGTCTTCTTGCGAGTCGTGAAGGCGCTGAGGTAGGCCCGCGCGGTCTCGCGGGCCTCGTCGCGGGGTCCTGCAGCGAGCACCGACACGTCGCGCATGAACTCGCCGAAGTTGTACGGGTCGCACCCGAAGTCCTTGATCAGGGACTTGCGGGTCTTGCTCACGCGCTCGTCGGCACGGTCGTAGGCCACGCGTTCGTGTGCGCGCAGCGGCACCGGCACCAGAGCGACGCGGAAAGGGGACAGGACCTCGTCGGCGAAGGCCCGCTCGAAGCCGCACCGGAAGACCACCTTGCCGAAGTACGGCTTGAGGTACTCGTCGACTCCCTCGTCGAGACGCTCCAACGTCGCGGTGAGGCCGAGCCGCCTTTCGAACTCGGGTTGGAGGGCCGCCGCGAACTTCTCGGCGCCGTACCGGTGGACCTCGTCCGCGATCAGGAGCGCGCGATGCTTGTCGGAACCGATCCGGTTCTGGTGCCCGGACTGGACCGTCGTGATCAGGATGTCGCATTCGTCGAGACTGGCGACCGAACCGCCGCCCAGCCGCCCGATGCGTTGGCCGGGCAGAGCCTTCTCGATTGCCTTGTGCCACTGGTCGAGGAGATCGAGCGTCGGCACGACGACCGTCACGCGTCCCCCGGACTCGAGCATCTTGTGCGCGGCGAGGATCGCGACCCGCGTCTTCCCCGTTCCAGTGACGGCTTCAACGATGCCCCGACGATCGTTCTTGCGCCACGCCTTGAGCGCGTCCGTCTGCCAGGTGCGGGCGGGCGGCCCGCACAACTCGACGTCTCGTCTCTGCTTTCTCTTCGTGGGCTTCGACCTCTGCGTGGGGATCGTGAACCAGAGCCTGGGTGCGTCCGAGATGTAGCGGAACCGGTCCGTGCGCTCGTACAGGATGCTGTTGAGCTCGGCCGGTGTGACGGGCGTTCCGTCGCCGATGCTGTTGATCGTGCGCGCGATCTGCCTCTTGTCCGAGCCCGGGCGGAGCTGCAGCGCAATGTCGATGATGTCCGCGAGGATCTCGCGGTTGGTTCGCGTTGTCGGCACGGTGGACACCCCCACCTACCAATCGGCTTGGCGCCAGGGAGGGTTAAGTCCATCTAGCGACTCAGGTGACTCGGCGCCCGTGCGTCCTGTCACAGCGCAGGCGGCGCCCCGGCGAACCAGGTCTCGGCATGCGCGAGCCGCTGGCGGGTTCGCTCGCCTCCCAACCCCTCGATCGTGCCGCGTGGTCCGACGACCACCAGGAGCGAGCGGGCGCGCGACATCCCGGTGTAGAGCAATGACCGTGCACGTTCCAGCTCGCGGAACCCGTTGACTGCCAGGACGACGGCGCTGCGCTCGAGGCCCTTGAACCCGAGGACGTGCCCGTAGAACACGTCGTCCTCGGCGAAGAAGCCGTCCCAGTACTCGTCGTGCCCGGACGCGGTGAGCTCGACCTGCAGGGGGTGTCGGCGACCGGTGGCCAGCAGGGCAATCTGGCCGGGGTACCAGCCCTCGGCGAGGAGCTGCTCGACCATGTCGTCGGCGGCACCGATCGCGTCGTCCGCCGGGACATCGACGATCCGTACCGGTGACCCGTCCCAGCCCCGTGGTCGTGTGACCCCGTCGCGCAACGACCCGGAGAGCTGCGCGATCTGCTTCGTGGAGCGGAGGTTCTCGTCCAGGACGACGGGATCGACGCTGATCGGAACGACGCCGTCGCGGGCAAACACCCGCTGCGCCTCATCGAGGAAGACGTAGAGCCTGCCCTGCTCAGGATCGCGAAGGCAACGGAGCAGAGGCGGCCACCAGTCGTCGCCGAAGTCCTGGGCCTCGTCGACGACAACCGCGTCGAACAGGTCGCGCGGCCCACGCGAGGCCGCGAGGCGCCCCAGGTGCGCGGGAAGCTCGGACTCCCAGTACGCACTGTCGTCGTCGGAACCCGCCGGTGCACCCCAGCGGACCGGGAGGTCGTGGAAGAGGCCGACGAATGCCGGTCGCTCCGCGGGTCGCCAGGTTTGGGTGACGCGGACAAGGTAGCGGGCGAGGCCACGGGAGTAACAAAGCAGCGCAACGCGGTCGCCCTCCTTGGCGCGCCGGCGTGCCTGTTCCAGCGCGAGCCACGTCTTGCCCGTGCCGGCGGCGCCGACGACCTGTAGGCGTCGGAAGGTGCGCAGTGCATCGAGCAGACGGGCCTGATCGCGCGTGAGCTGGTCGAGGTGGTCCTCATGCTCGGCGGCGTGCGTCAGCGCATCGACCTGCGAGGGGAACGAGCCCGTCAGGTAGGTGATCAGGGCCTCGAGCGCTCCAGCGTCCAGGCCGGCGCGACCGACACCGTGGTCCTCGATCGCGCGCTTCACGAGGAACGCGATGTGCGACAGGTCGTCGCGGTCAACGAGCATCGCTCGCGGAAGGTCCGGTGCC
This sequence comes from Cellulomonas terrae, assembly GCF_007990265.1. GTDB lineage: Bacteria > Actinomycetota > Actinomycetes > Actinomycetales > Cellulomonadaceae > Cellulomonas > Cellulomonas terrae. The sequence goes on along the minus strand of NZ_BJWH01000026.1, from coordinate 17,338 downwards.
TCGAGCGTGCGCGGTACAGGCGTATGGGGAAGGGCGACCAAGTGAGCGATGCGCGCGTGCGCGGCGTCGAGCCCGTTCTGGCGCAGAAGACCGGTCAAGACATGGCGGGCATCCTGGACCTGGTGCACAGGATCGATCGAGTGCTGAGCCTCGCCCGATCCCTGCCACCATCGGCCGTCCCGGCGGGTGATGTAGCCGCCCTTCACCTCGATGGCCGCCAGTCCGACCCCGGGCCACGCGACGAGGAGATCGATCTCCCGCTCGGTCGCGCCGTCCTGCAGGCCGACGCCTGTGAAGACGACGGCGTCGTCGGGGAGCTGGCCGCGCAGGGCCTCCCACGCCGCGCGCTCTGCGACGCCGCCGTCCCGGAAGTCCGGGTCCGCGGGCAGCATGCGAGGCATGAGCACTGTCTATCGCATCACCTCTGCGGGGGAGTCTCGCGCCGTCGCGACCGCGGGTGAACTGCGGGCCGGAACGGGACCCCCGCGCCGGCGTCAATGCCGGGGATCGGAAGTCGATTCGAAAGTGTTAGTTTCCGCCAGCCACGCAACCCACTGGTCGATTGCTGCTTGGCTGACGTCTGCCCAGTCATCAGGGTTCCGTCCGTAGTGCTCGAGAACGCGCCACATCGACGCATTGAGGGCGCCGAGCACCGAGGACGTCAGAATGCAGAACCACGCGAACGGCAGACCGAACTCTGCGCGAAGCGCGCCGGGAACCGTTGACGGCGTGTCCGACAACAAGAATGGGTGGAATCCGTGCATCTGTCCGTGTACGACGGCCGAGGTGCGCCGGTAGACGAGGCCACCGACGTCGATCGTCTGGCTCGCGGGCGCGGCGAGTCGCGTGATGAGAGCCTCGCCGGTCGGGACTGGAGGACCGAGGCGGCCCGGATGGACGATGCCTCGCTTGGTCGTCGTCGGAGCATTGAACCTAAAACCGTGGTTGTCGGCCCCAGTGGCTATGTCGTCGATCGTCCTCTGGAAACGTCCATCTGACTTCCCGAGCATGTTCGCGAGGTTCTCCTCCTGAGCGAGTGAGACGAGGCGCAGGTTGAACCTGCGTCGTATCCGCTCGCGGCCGCCGATCCCGTCCTCGTACAGCCACGACAACGTCGCGAGCGCTTCGAGAGTGGGGCGAACGAGCGACGAGATGGAGAGGCTGACTCCGGGTGTACCGGTGAGGGCGGCGAGCCCGCGCAGGTGGTCCGCGATCGCTGCGACCCGTGGCACGACTTCGATGCAGACCATCTCGGAGCCCAAGCCCCACTTCCCGTCGTACCGGCTGTCGGCGCGTTCCTCGGCCGCGACGCTGCCGTCCGCGACGAGCACGGACTCATCGACGACATAGGCCTGGGCGGCGTCGGCGAGTTCTTCCAGGTGGCTCGCCGCAAGGCGAAGCTCGTCGGGCTCGGCCCGGCGGACGTAGGGCGTCTCCACCGCCGCAACATAGCCGAACGGCAATTGTCGACCCCGGTAGTGACCAGTGCGGAAAAGTCCGAGCCGCCCGCGCACGCAAGCGGATCCCCGAGCTGCGATTCGACTTCAGTTACGACCTCGGCGAGCCGATGACCAGTGCGAACGCCAACCTGAAGGGCACCAGAGCCAGCCTGTGAACGAGATCCCGCACGACGACCTGCCCCGGTCACCATCCGGTCGTGTCCCCAAGTGGGTCGCCGACGAAGCCCGCACCGGAAAAGAGAACGTCCCCGACCTGTGGCGGCAGGGACCCACGGTGTACGGGCCGCCGGCAACCGTCCAGACATCGAGACCGGCGCGGCACGGTCGCCGCGCTGGGCGCGTCACTCGGCGCAGCGTTCGCGTGTCGCGGCGTCCAGCCCGGGGCATCCGGCAGTCCGCGGGGTACCAGAACACGCTCGTCGTGTTCGTCGTGGTCGTGTTCATCACAGGGGCCTGGTTCAAGTACGGGAACGCGTTCGGGACGCACACCCCGGTTGCCGGAGCGCCCACTGGCCTGGGTGGCATCAACGTCCCCGTGCCGCCCGCACCAGGGGCGGCGGCGGGCACGACCATCCCCGAGAACGTCCGCACAGCGATGGGGTTCCCCACGCCCGGATTCGAGGCGGGCGCCGTCTCGCTCGGGCAGCCGACGGTCGTCTCCCCAGCGTCGAGTTCGTACAAGTTCCTGCACGTCCAAGCCGACGGCATCACCCCGGTCTCGTGGGACCCGTGCCGCCCGATTCACTACGTGACCCGGACCGCCGGCGCACCACCTGGCGGCAACGACATGATCGCGGCCGCGGTCTCGGCAGTGTCGGCAGCGAGCGGGCTGGTGTTCGTCAATGACGGCGCCACCGACGAGAGCGACCCGCTGCGCAGCACGCGGCCGCTGTCCCAGCCGGCCCTGTATGGCGACCGATGGGCCCCGGTCCTCATCCAGTGGGACACCGAAGCGCAGAACATGCGTCTTGCCGGCAAAATCGCCGGCGTTGGCGGACCGACACCGGTGTCCATCGACGGCCAGTTGCTGGTCAACGTGACCGGCGGCATCCAACTGGACGTCGAGCAGGTCATGGACGCCCAGGCGTACGACGGGCAGGGCGTCACGATCGTGATGCACGAGCTCGCGCACCTCGTCGGTCTGGACCACGTCGCCGACCCCGGCCAGATCATGAACCCGTCCGCGGTGCCCGGCGTGAACACGTTCCAGGCGGGAGACCTGACCGGTCTGGCCCTGCTCGGTAAGGGGTCCTGCGACCCACGCCTCTGACCAGGTTCCATACCAGCGGACCGTGCCGAGCGACATGTCTGGCCCAGGTTCAGTGAAGGCTGGGGCTCTGCAACTGACGAATCGGGCCGTTCGCGATGCCCGCGCCAGCCACGAACCTCACGACCGGCGGCGACGAGCTCGACGCCCGTGGGCAACTTGCTACCGCTCCGCTGCCGACGGAAGAAGGCCTTCTAGCGTGGGCACCTGGAGCGTCCGCTCAGTTCAAGCGCCACCACCAAGCCAGAGTCGAAATCGGAGGCGAGATCCAGTACCGGCTCCTCGGTCCAGAAAGGAGCGTTGATCTTGTCAACGCCAGGGCCCCAGGGCCCGACACGACCCGCTGGGCCGCGAGTGGCCTCCGTGCATATCCGCAGGTACGGGCTTCGGACCAACGGTTCACGACGGCATTCAACTGGTTCGATTCCCGCCACCTCCACCAACGAAGCGCCTTTGACCTGAACTAACCGGGTCAAGGGCGCTCGTTGTTCTTGCCGCCTTCGCCGAGTCCGGCTGCCGCGCCGTCCAGTCCGCCCCGGCCGCTAGCCTCGGGGGCGTGGACACGGCGGCTGAGCACTCCGAGACCGACGTGTTGGCCAACCTCCGGCGCTACCCCGACGTCGAGGCACCGAACCTGTACGCGGTCGACGCGAGCGACCGGCTGATCCTCGACGAGGCCGCGCCCGAGCTGGAGAAGGCAGCGGGAGGCGTCGTCGTGATCGGCGACCATCACGGCGCGCTGACGCTCGGTGCGATCGCGCGCTACGGGTTGTCCGGGGTCCGCACGCACCAGGACCGCCTGCTCGGCGAACGGGCGTTGCTTGCGAACGCCGAACGGCTCGGCATCGACGGGTTCACGAGCCACGGGCTGACGCCCGAGGTCGTCGCGGGTGCCCGTGTAGTCCTCCTCCAGCTGCCGCGGTCGCTCGACGCGCTCGAGGAGATCGCGGGCCTGATCGCCGACCATGCCGACCCTGACGTGGTCGTCGTGGCGGGGGGCCGGGTCAAGCACATGACGACGGCGATGAACGAGGTCCTGGCGCGTCACTTCGTGAGCGTGCAGGCGCACCTCGCCCGGCAGAAGTCGCGCGTGCTCGTCGCCAGGGAGCCGAAGGACGAGCGGCCGGAGAAGCGCTGGCCCGAGCCCAAGGAGCACCCGGACCTCGGCATCACGGTGTGCGCCCACGGCGGCGCGTTCGCCGGCACCGGGATCGACATCGGCACGCGCGCGCTGCTGCAGCACCTCGATGCGATCCCGCACGACGCCACGAGCGCGGTCGATCTCGGCTGCGGCACGGGTGTGCTGGCCGTCCTCCTGGCACAGAGGAGCGAGAACCTGGTGGTCACCGCCACTGACGAGTCCGCGGCGGCGGTGGCCTCAGCCGAAGCGACGGTCGCCGCGAACGGCCTGGAGGGCCGCGTGCGGGTCGTGCGTGCGGACGGTGCTGAGACGGTTCCCGACGCGAGCGTCGACGTCGTGCTGCTCAACCCGCCGTTCCACGTCGGCGCGGCGGTGCACGACGGGGTGGCCAGGTCGCTGTTCGCGGAGGCCGCGCGAGTCCTCACACCCGGCGGCGAGCTGTGGGCGGTGTGGAACTCGCACCTGCGCTACCGGCCGGCGCTGGAGCGTGTCGTCGGGCCGACTCGGCAGGTCAGCCGTGACCCGAAGTTCACGGTGACTGTCTCGACGCGCGGGGGTCAGTCGCCGATCTGACGATCGGCGTCGTCGATGAGCGAGGTCAGGACCTCCGCGACGAGCGAGTCCGCCATCGCCTCGATGCGGGGGAGCTGCGACTTCTGCATCTTGCGGGGCTGGTGCTGGAGGATCCGGAGCGCCCGCTCGACCTGGTCAGCCCGCTGCTTCCAGCCCGTGGCCTGGACCGCGGCCACGGACTCGGCGCCGGAGGACTCAGAACGTAGGACGATCTCGGCCTGCTCCCGCACGGACTCCATCGCACGCGCGATCTTGGCCTCGGGGGTGCGGGCGCGTTGGACGTCGGCGAACTTCTTGCCCAGGTTCTCGAGGCGCTTCTGGAGGTCGGGATTGTTGGCGACGATCACGCTGACCTGGGCCGCGACCTTCTTCGCCAGCGGCCAGGCGACCGCCAGCGCGACGCCTGTCTTCTTCTTCGCCATCTGACTCACGACCTCCGGTGCCGGCTCCGCGACCGACCCTGCCCCGAGGTCCGCCCGTCGGCAACCGCTCAGACGTCCTCCGTGGCCACGGCGGTGACGGGGACCTGGAAGTGGTGGGCGAGCCGGTCGGGGAGGTCCTGGTGGATCCAGAGGGAGAACCGCGTCGGGAGCGTCACGACGACGATCTCGTCGAACGTCCGGCTCGCGGCGGCTTCTTCGACCGCGTGGAGGGGGTCGGGGTCGGCGACCTCGCCGTCGACGGTGATCCCGGCCGCGGTCAGCCTCGTCAGGGCGGCGTCGAGCTTGGACTGTGCGAGCTTGCGCGACTCGGCGGGTGGGTGCGGGAGTGCGAGGGTGCCTCCCATCACGGGCATCGGCATGGAGATGACGTTGGAGGCCAGGTCCTTGATGGGGGTGGCCGGCACGACGAGCCAGAACTCGGCGGGGCCGTCGGCCGCGCGCTCCTGGACGACGCTCAACAGCTGGTCGCTGTCGAGGGTCTGGTTCGCCACGATCGCGTATCGCCGCATGATTCCCCCTTGGTCCGTTCTAGCACGTTCGCGTGCGCGGGAACGGACACACAGGTGTAGACCGAGGGTATGAGCGAACAGGACGAGCAGGACCGAGCGCTTTTCCTCGTCGTCACGATCAAGCCTCGACAGGACCGGCTGGAGGAGGCGGAAGCGCAGCTGCAGTCCATGCGTCGCCACACCCTCACGGAGCCGGGGTGCGTGTTCATGCACCTCACGCAGCCGCAGGACGATCCTGACTCCTGGGTGATGCTGGAGATGTTCCGCTCCCGTGCCGCCTGGGACGAGCACATGCTGCAGCCGTACAACACCGAGGGGAACGCGATCCTGGAGGGTCTGCTCCGGGAACCGTCGGAGCTGCGGCTGCTGGACGAGAAGTGACCGAGTGGTGGGTTCGGTGACTAGGGCTTAGCGTCGAAAGACTCGTATTTTCGCGCTGGCAAGGGGGCCCCGCGTGAGCCGTCCGACAGTCATCAAGCCCGAGCCAGAGCTCGAGAGCTCGCGGAAGAAGGGTCTGGTCTATCCGGGCCTGACGGTTCCGTTCATCCTCGTCGTGACGTGTTTTGCCGCGTGGGGGTCGGCGGCCAACCTCACGGACGTCCTCGTCGGGGTGTTCAAGCACATCTTCCTGATGACGCACTTCCAGTCCGCGCTCGTGCAGTTCGCGTACTACGGCGCGTACTTCGCGCTCGCGATCCCGGCGGCTCTGATCAACAAGCGCTTCGGTTACAAGGTGGGGGTGCTCACCGGACTGGGCCTGGCGACGGTGGGCGGGTTCCTGTTCATCCCTGCGGGCATGGTGCTGGAGTACGGGTTCTTCCTCATCGCCCTGTTCGTGCTGGCGGCGGGCCTGTCGATCCTCGAGACGTCGGCGAACCCGTTCGTGATCTCGATGGGGCCGGAGGCGACCGCCACGCAGCGGCTCAATCTCGCCCAGGCGTTCAACCCGGTGGGCGCGAACGTCGGCGTGCTGCTCGGTGCGGTGCTGATCCTGCCGAACATCACGCCCGAGGATCAGAAGGCCGAGATGTCGGCGCAACAGCTCGAGGCGTCCCAGGAGAGCGACCTGTCGCTCGTGCTCGGGCCGTACACCGGCATCGCGATCGCGCTGCTGCTGATCTGGTTGCTGATCGCCTTCCGCAAGATCAACGTGCCCGACGATCACGTCCACTTCGGGCTCGAGGAGAGGTCCGGCGGAGCCTTCGGGCGGCTGTGGCACAACCGCCACTACCGGTTCGGTGTGGTCGCGCAGTTCCTCAACGTCGGTGCTCAGGTCTGCGCGTGGAGCTTCACCATCCAGTACGCCCAGGACGTCGTCGACGTTCCCGCCTCGCAGGCCGGGTGGTACCTGCAGGCGAGCCTCATCCTCTTCCTGATCTCGCGCTTCGTGATGACGTACCTGCTCGGGATCATCCGGCCGACGAAGCTGCTGTTCGCCATGGGGCTGCTCGGGGTGGTGCTGTCGCTCGTCGCCGTGGTGTCGCCGAACATGATCGGCCTGATCGCCGTCGTGGCGATCTCGGTGTCGCTGTCCCTGATGTTCCCGACGATCTACGGCGTCGCGCTGCAGGGCCTGGGTACGGACACGAAGTTCGGGGCCGCTGGTCTGGTGATGGCCATCCTCGGCGGCGCCCTCATGCCGCCGATCATGGGGCTGATCATGGATTCGTCCGGCACCGCGGCCGGGTTCATCGTCCCCGCGCTGTGCCTCGCCGTCGTCGCCGCGTACGCGCTGTTCGACCTCCGGTCGAAGCGCCACACCGGGCCGCTCGTGACGGAGGGTGCCTCGCACTGACAGGCGTCGGGTGCAGGCTTACGCTCGACCGAATGATGCGTCCCACAGCCACAACCGTCGGCGAGCTCCGCGCCTCCGGCCATGTGCACACCTCGGTCCGGGAAGAGATCCGCGCCAACCTCCTCGCTGCCCTCCGGGAGGGCAGCGACCCCTGGCAGGGCATCCACGGCTTCGACGACACGGTCGTCCCGCAGCTCGAGCGGGCGCTGATCGCCGGCCACGACATCGTGCTGCTCGGCGAGCGCGGTCAGGGCAAGACCCGTCTGCTGCGCACGCTGCAGGGTCTGCTCGACGAGTGGTCGCCGGTCATCGACGGGTCGGAGATCGGCGAGCACCCGTTCGAGCCGATCACGGCCGCCAGCAGGAGGCGCGCGGCGCAGGAAGGCGATGACCTCCCGATCACCTGGCGGCACCGCGACGAGCGCTACGTCGAGAAGCTGGCGACGCCGGACACGAGCGTCGCGGACCTCATCGGCGACGTGGACCCGATGAAGGTCGCGGAGGGCCGCGCGCTCGGCGACCCGGAGACCATCCACTTCGGCCTCGTCCCGCGCGGTCATCGGGGGATCGTCGCCATCAACGAGCTCCCCGACCTGGCGGAGCGCATCCAGGTCGCGATGCTCAACGTGATGGAGGAGCGGGACATCCAGATCCGCGGGTACGTGCTGCGGCTGCCGCTGGACGTGCTCGTGGTGGCCACGGCGAACCCGGAGGACTACACCAACCGCGGGCGGATCATCACGCCGCTGAAGGACCGGTTCGGGGCGGAGATCCGGACGCACTACCCGACCGAGCTCGCCGACGAGGTGGCCGTCATCCGGCAGGAGGCGGTCCTCCAGGCGGAGGTGCCGGACCACCTCGTCGAGATCCTGGCGCGCTTCACCCGGGCGCTGCGGGAGTCGAGCGCGGTGGACCAGCGCAGCGGGGTGAGCGCGCGGTTCGCGATCGCCGGTGCGGAGACGATCGCCGCGTCGGCCCTGCACCGGGCGGCACGGCAGGGGGAGCAGCACGCCGTCGCCCGGCCCGTCGACCTGGAGACCGCCGTGGACGTGCTCGCGGGGAAGATCGAGTTCGAGGCGGGGGAGGAGGGGCGCGAGGACGAGATCCTCGACCACCTGCTCCGCACCGCCACGGCGGAGACCGTCCGCGCGCACCTGCGGGGCATCGACTTCGGGCTGCTCGTGGACGCGATCCAGGGTGGCGCCATGGTCACGACGGGCGAGCAGGTCACGGCGCGTGCCGTGCTGACCGGTCTGCCGTCGCTGGGGGAGTCCGAGCTCTACGACGAGGTCTGCGCGCGGCTCGGTGCCACCAACGACGGCGAGCGCGCGGCCGCGATCGAGCTCGCGCTGGAGGGCCTGTACCTGTCCCGACGGATCAGCAAGGAGTCCGGGGGCGGCGAGACGATCTATGGCTAGGGCCAACCGCCGACTGGCACGCCGGACGCGGTACACCCCGTACGTCGACGGGCCGGACCCGCTCGCGCCGCCGGTCGACCTGTCCGAGGCGCTGGACGCGATCGGCGAGGACGTCATGGCCGGCTACTCGCCCGAGCGGGCGATGCGGGAGTTCCTGCGGCGCGGCGGCCGCGACCAGGTTGGCCTCGACGAGCTGGCGCGACGGGTCGCCGAGAAACGTGCAGAGATCACGCGCACGCACAACCTCGACGGCACCCTGCAGGAGGTCAAGGAGCTCCTCGACCGGGCGGTCCTCGCCGAGCGCAAGCAGCTCGCGCGCGACGTCGACATGGACGAGGGCGACCGGGCGCTGGCGCAGCTGCAGCTCGACAACCTTCCGTCGTCGCCCGCTGCCGCCGTCGAGGAGCTCAACGGGTACGACTGGCGCAGCAGCGAGGCACGGCAGGAGTTCGAGAAGATCAAGGACCTGCTCGGCCGCGAGGCGCTGGACCAGCGCTTCGCGGGCCTGAAGCAGGCGCTGGAGAACGCGACCGACGAGGACCGGGCGGCTCTCCGCGAGATGCTGGCCGACCTCAACGGGCTCCTGGACAGCCGCAGGCGAGGCGAGGACACCCAGGAGCAGTTCGACGACTTCATGGCGAAGCACGGCGAGCACTTCCCGGAGGGCCCGACGACCCTCGACGAGCTCCTGGACTCGCTCGCGCAGCGGGCCGCGGCCGCACAGCGCATGCGGAACTCCATGACGCAGGAGCAGCGCGACGAGCTCGACGCGCTCGCCCAGCAGGCGTTCGGCTCGTCGGACCTCATGAACGCGCTCGGCCAGCTCGACGACAGCCTCAGGGCGCTGCGACCCGGCGAGGACTGGGGCAGCTCCGAACGCCTGGACGGGGAGAACGGGCTCGGGCTCGGCGACGGGACGGGCGTGTTCCAGGACCTCGCCGACCTCGACGCACTCGCGGAGCAGCTCGCGCAGTCCTACGAGGGGTCGCAGCTGGACGACCTCGACCTCGAGAAGCTCGCGCGCCAGCTCGGGCAGGACGCGGTCGTCGACGCCCGAACCCTGCAGCGGCTGGAGAAGGCGCTGAACGAGGGCACGATCCGTCGCGGCTCGGACGGCCAGCTGAGGTTGACGCCGAAGGCCATGCGCCAGCTGGGGAAGTCCGTCCTCAAGGCCGTCGCCGACACGATGTCCGGCCGCACCGGCGGCCACGAGGTCCGCCGCTCCGGCGCCGCCGGCGAGCCGTCGGGATCCACGCGCCCGTGGGCGTTCGGCGACACCGAGCCGTGGGACGTGAGCCGGACCATCACCAACGCGCTGACGCGCGGGTCGCGGACGATCCAGGTCGACGACGTCGAGATCCAGGAGACCGAGGCGCGGACCCAGGCGTGCGTCGCGCTCCTCGTCGACACCTCGTTCTCCATGGCGATGGAGGGCCGCTGGGTGCCGATGAAGCGCACCGCGCTGGCACTGCACACCCTGGTCACGACCCGGTTCCGCGGGGACGACCTGCAGCTGATCGGCTTCGGGCGCGCCGCGCGCGTCATGCAGATCGAGCAGCTCGTCGGGCTGGACGAGAAGTGGGAGAAGGGCACCAACCTGCACCACGCGCTCCTGCTCGCCAACCGGCACTTCCGCAAGCACCCGAACGCCCAGCCTGTGCTCCTGATCGTCACGGACGGCGAGCCGACCTCCCACCTGGAGGCCGACGGCGAGGTCTTCTTCGACTACCCGCCGCACCCGATCACGATCGCGCTGGCGGTGCGCGAGCTCGACGGATCGACGCGGCTCGGGGCGCGCACGACGTTCTTCCGCCTGGGCGACGACCCGGGTCTCGCGCGCTTCGTCGACGCCATGGCCAGGCGCGCCGGCGGCACCGTCGTCACCCCCGAGACCGACGACCTCGGCGCCGCGGTCATCGGGTCCTACCTGAACGCCCGCCGCAACGGCGGCTGGGGCCGCGACGAGGAGTGGTGACGGACCGATATCGTTATCGAACCCACTGGAGGAGATGACGATGTCGCCTGACCAGCTCACGTTCGACAACCCCGTCGAGCGCCACTCCCACATCAAGCCCCACGCCTCGTGGCAGCCGCTGCCCGGCCTGGACGCCGAGCTCGACCCGAAGGCCGACCACGGCGAGACGACCTACCGCGGCACCGGTCGCCTGCCCGGCCGCAAGGCGCTCATCACCGGCGGCGACTCGGGCATCGGCGCGGCGGTGGCCATCGCGTTCGCGCGCGAGGGTGCGGACGTGGCGCTGAGCTACCTGCCGGAGGAGCAGGTGGACGCGGAGGCCATCGCGGAGCTCGTGCGTGCGGAGGGCCGCACGGCGGTCCTGCTCCCGGGGGACATCCGCGACCGGGAGTTCTGCCGGACGCTGGTCGCCGACGCGGTGGAGGGCCTCGGGGGGCTCGACATCCTGGTGAACAACGCGGCGCACCAGGTGTACCACCAGACGTTCGACGAGCTGGACGAGGACGACCTGGACCGCACGATCCAGACGAACCTGTACGCGATGTTCTGGATCACGCGGGACGCCCTGCCGCACCTCGGCCCGGGCGCGACGATCATCAACAGCACGTCGGTCCAGGGCTACAACCCGTCGCCGATGATCATCAACTACGCGTCGACCAAGTTCGGGATCATCGGGTTCACCAAGGCGCTCGCCGCCGACCTCGCGCCGCGCGGGATTCGCGTGAACGCCGTCGCACCGGGGCCGGTGTGGACACCGTTGCAGGTCTCGGACGGGCAGCCGACGGAGAAGCTGAACGGCTTCGGGGAGTCGTCCTGGCTCGGCCGGACGAGCCAGCCGGTCGAGCAGGCGCCGGCCTACGTGTTCCTCGCGTCGCCCGAGTCCAGCTTCGTGGTGGGCGAGGTCATCAACGTCAACGGCGGGGCCAACGTGCCCTGAGGCTCAGAAGAACGGCCACGGGAACGCCGGCATGTCACCGGACGGGCCCGGGAAGACACCGTCGTGGACCAGCCGCTCGCAGCGCGCGGCCAGCGCGGCGACCTCGTCGTCGTCGAGAAGCTCGGAGAGGCGCTGACCGAGGTCGCCGTCCACCGCGGAGAGCACCCGTTCCACGCCCGCGAGCTCGACCGCGTCCAGTGGTTCACCGCGCCAGCCCCACAGGACCGTGCGGAGCTTGTGCTCGACGTGGAAGCTGACGCCGTGGTCGACGCCGTAGCGGTGCCCCGCGGCCGTCGGGAGGATGTGGCCGCCCTTGCGGTCGGCGTTGTTGACGACGACGTCGAACACGGCCATGCGGCGCAGTGCGGGCGAGTCCTCGTGGACCAGGGTCACCGGCCGGTCGTCCTCGTCGACGCCCCGGAAGACGGAGCGCCAGCCGTCCTGAGGGACGGCCGCCACGACGTCGACGGGGTCCTGCGACGCGTCGGGCTGCTGCCAGACCTGCACCATGCCGGGGCCCAGCGGACCGTCGCGCAGGAGCGTGCGGGGGACGACGTCCCACCCGAACGCCTCCGAGACGAGGTACGCGGCCGCTTCCCGGTTCGCCAGCGTCCCGTCCGGGAAGTCCCACAGGGGGCGCTCGCCCGCGACGGGCTTGTAGACGACGCTGACGTCGCCGATCGTCGCGAGGAAGGTCGCGTTCGAGGCGACGGTGATGCGTCCGACGAGCTCGAGCTCACCGCCGACGAGGTCGGGCGTCACGACGTGGGCGCGCCGCACACGTGGCCGTCGTCGAGGGGTTCGCCGCACGTCGGGCACAGCGGCCGGCCCGACGCGACGACCTTCCGGGTGCGCTCGACGAACGCCCGCGCGGTCCCGACGGGCATCCGGACCTGGAGCATCTCGGCGTCCTCGTCGTCGCCCTCGGTCATGGCGAACGCCTCGACGACGACCTGAGCGGTCGACGGGTCCCACGCGAGGCGCAGGAGCCCGGTGCGGAACTGCTCCTCGACGGGCTGGTCCAGCGGGTCGTTGTCGACGAGCTCGGCGGGCGTGGCGGCGGGGACGCTGAACCGGTTCTGCTCGTCGGCCATCAGCGCGTCCAGGATCTCGGCGATCTTCTCGGCGAGCACGGCGGACTGCTGCTTCTCCAGCCCGACGCTGGCGTTCCGGGCACCGTCGCGGACCTGCAGGTAGAAGGCGCGCGAGCCTGGGGGACCGACGGTCCCGATCACCACGCGGTCGGGCCAGTCGAACTGGTGCACAAGGGCCGGCATGTCCGTCACTTTACGAGCGGCCCCGCGCCGCCGCCGACCGTGGCGTCGCCGACCGGACCGGCCGCGCGCAGCCACGACAGGTCACCCGAGTCGGTGTTGGTGGCCACGACCTCGGGGCGGGCCCTCCCGTACCGGACGATCGACACGGACCCGGGGTTGACGGTGATGCGCTGGAAGAGGTCGAGGTGCATGCCGAGGGCGTCGGCGAGGACGGACTTGATGATGTCCCCGTGCGTCACCGCGACCCACACCGCGCCGGCACCGTGCTCGGCCACCAGCGCTGCGTCGTGCCGGCGGACCGCCGCGACGGACCGGTCCTGCATGGCCGCCATCGACTCGCCGCCGGGGAAGGTGACCGCGGACGGCTGCGTCTGGACCGTCGACCACAGCGGCTCCCGGGTGAGCTCGCGCAGCGGCCGGCCCTGCCACTGCCCGTAGTCGCACTCGGTGATGCCGGGGTCGACCTGCGTCGCCAGGGTGTGCTGCTCCGCGATGAGTCGCGCCGTCTGCCGGCAGCGTGCGAGAGGGCTCGACACGATCGCGACCAGGGGCACCGCGGCGATCCGTTCCGCGGCCCGCGCGGCCTGGCCCCGGCCGACCTCGTCGAGGTCGACGCCGGCGGCCCGTCCGCTCAGGATGCCCGCGACGTTCGCCGTGCTCCGACCGTGCCGGACGAGGAGGACTGTGGCCATGCGAGGAGCCTAGGCACATCGCTGCGAACCGGACTCTTGACGTGGATCGGACACCCGGTCATAGGGTGGGGGTACCCGCATTTGGTAGGAGTACTTACTAATCCACGGTCAGACCTCCACAGCGTCGAGGAGAGCCCCATGCGCCGTTCCCGCCGGTTGTCCGTGCTCGTGGCCCTGGCCGTGACGGGGAGCCTCGCGCTCGTCGCGGCCCCGCCCGCGCAGGCGTCGTCGGCGCCCAGGCCCGACGGGCCGAAGAAGGTGGTGACGGCGTACTTCGCGGACTGGAACGTCTACGGTCGCGGCTACTTCGTCAAGGACATCCCCGTCGACAAGCTGAACGTCATCCAGTACGCGTTCGGCGTCCCGGGCTACGACGAGGCGACGGGCAGGGCGAGCTGCGACGTGCTCGACCCGTGGGCCGACTACCAGCAGGTCTACTGGACGGGCGACAACACGGTCGACGGTGTCGCGGACGACCCGAGCAACCCGGACCAGCACCTGTTCGGCAACTTCCACCAGCTCCGCAAGCTCAAGGCGGCGAACCCGCACCTCAAGGTGCAGATCTCGCTGGGCGGCTGGACGAAGTCGACGTGGTTCTCGACGCTCGCCAGCACGCCGGAGCTGCGCAAGGCGTTCGTGGCGTCGTGCATCGACACGTTCATCAAGGGCAACCTGCCCGCCGGCGGGTGGCCCGAGAACGCCGGGGGAGAGGGTGCGGCGGCGGGGATCTTCGACGGCATCGACCTCGACTGGGAGTACCCGACGCAGGTGGCCGGCGGGAACGTCAACCCCGGCCCGGCGGACCGTCGGAACGCGACGCTGCTGGCCGCCGAGTTCCGCAAGCAGCTCGACGCGTACGGCGCCGTCACCGGCGACTACTACCTGCTCACGGCGGCGCTCCCGGCGGCCACGAGCTCGACGAAGTACTTCGAGCTGAAGGAGATCACGAAGTACTTCGACTGGAACAACGTGATGACGTATGACTTCAACGTGCCGAGCGGGCCGAAGGCGTCGCACAACACCCTGTTCACGCCCGACCCCCGGGACCCGAACGCGCGGAACCTCAGCTGGAACACCACCGGCACGGTCGCCTACTACCTGCTCCAGGGGGTGCCCGCGAACAAGATCGTCGTCGGCGTGCCGTTCTACGGCCAGCAGTACCTGCGCACCAGCACCGCGAACCGGGGCCTCTACTCCGCCTTCGACAACACCGGCACGGACGCGAACGTGCTGACCGTCGACGTGACGCCCCAGCCGACCTACCACGCGCTGGTCGACGAAGGGGGCTACGTGGACGCGGCCGGCACCACGGGCGGCGCCGGGTACACGGCGTACTGGAACCCCCTGGCCGGGGAGCCGTACCTGTTCAACCCCGCGGCGGCGCACCCGAACCTGACGACGGGTCCGGCCACGGTCCCGACGCTGATCTCGTTCTCCAGCCCTCGCTCCATCGGCGAGCGCGTGAAGCTCATCAAGGCGCTGCGGCTGCGCGGCGCGATGGCGTGGGAGATCAGCCAGGACTCGGACAGCCACGCGCTGATCAGCGAGCTCGCCCGCGTGCTTGAGTAGGAGGCACAGCCGCAGAGGGGGCGCGACGTGCAGGCATCCGAGGTGCTGGACATGCTGCGCGACCACGCGTCTCCCGATGCGCGCGCACTGCTGGGTCCGCGGTACGGGATCCACGTCGACGAGGCCCTCGGGGTGTCGATGGCGGACATGAAGCGTGTCGCCCGTGTTCTCGGCCGCGACCACACCCTCGCCGCGGACCTGTGGGCGACCGGTGTCTACGAGGCGCGGGTCGTGGCGGGGCTCGTCGACGACCCGAGGGCCGTGACGGTCGAGCAGATGGACTCCTGGTGCGCGGACTTCGACAGCTGGGCGATCTGCGACACCGTGTGCTTCACGCTCTTCGACCGTGCGCCGGGTGCGTGGACCCGGCTCGGCCCGTGGGCTGCGCACGACGCGCTGTTCGTGCGCCGGGCATCGTTCGCCCTGCTGTGGAGCCTCGCGCTGCACGACCACGCGGCCTCCGACGATGCCTTCCGCGCAGCCCTCGACCTCGTCGAGAAGCACGCGGGCGACGAGCGCCCGCTGGTCGGCAAGTCGATCTCGATGGCGCTGCGCGCCGTGAGCAGGCGCAGCGCGGACCTGCGGGCGGCCGTCGTGGCGACGGCGGAGCGACTCGGGGACTCCGACAGCCTCCCGGCTCGACGTGTCGGCCGCACCGCGCTGCGGGAGCTCGGGTAGTCGGCGCTCAGTGGTGCCCGCGCAGCTTCATCGAGGTGGACCGCCCGTCCGGGTCCACGATCACGTGGTAGGCGGGGGACGCCAGCAGGCGCTGCCAGAGGGGCAGGCGCACGATCGCGTGGGTGCGCAGCCGGCCCGGCGGACGCGGACCTGAGCACCCGCCGTCGTACCACGCGTCGAGGGCGGCCGCGCTCGACCGCATCGCCTCGATCGCGTCGGCGGGGTCGATCAGCCCGGTGTCGTCGTCGCGGTCGAGGTGCTCGCGCCACAGCGTCAGCCGGAGCTCGCGCGCGAAGGCTCGTGCGCCGTCGCCCAGGCCCGCGGGATCGAGCGGCTCACGCCCGTCCGGCCGCTGGTCGAGGATCGCGGCGGTGAGCTCGGAGTCGTGGGTCCAGGACCGCCGGTTGAAGTTGTCGCTGCCCACCGTGGCCCACACGTCGTCGACCACGCAGACCTTGGCGTGCACGTAGACGGGGTTGCCGGCGTGGTTCTCGACGTCGAGGACCAGGACGCGGTCGCCGCCCGCGGCGCGGACGATCTCCAGGGCCTGCGCATGCCCGAGGCGCACGGGCGGCAGGCCGAGCCGGTCGTCCTGGTCCGGGTAGCGGGGGACGACGGCGATCAGGTGCAGGCCGGGTTCGCGACGGAGCGCGGCGGCGAAGACGCGGGCGACGTCGGCCGACCACAGGTACTGGTCCTCGATGTACACGAGCCGCCGGGCTCGCCGTAGCGCCTTCGCGTAGCCGCGAGCGGCGCTGCGTTCGCCGGCGGGCGCGAACGGGTAGCGGGGTCGGCGCTGGGGGTAGGTGCGCAGGAGCTGGACCGCGCAGGTGCCGGCCGGCGGCGGGTCGGGCGCCACCGGAGGCAGCCTGCTGGGTTCTCGGTCCTCGCGGCGCAGCACGTCGGGCACGACGTGCCACGGCATCCGGGACAGGGCCGCGGGATCCTCCCACCGCTCCCGGAACACCTCCTCGACGTCGCGCACGGCCGGGCCCCGGATCTCGACGTGGACGTCGTGCCACGGCGGGCGCGGGCCGTATGGACGGGCGAACGGCAGGGCCTGCGGGTCGCCGCGGTGGTCGGCGTCGTCCCGACGGCCGTGCGCCAGGTCGATCCCGCCGAGCAGGGCGACGTCGTCGGCCGGCCGGTCGGCGTGACGGATCACCACGAACTTCTGGTGGTGGCTGCCGACCGCGCGGACGCGCTGATCGAGCAGCACCTCGCCGCCGACGTCGTTGACCCGCTCCGCCAGGGTGCGGTTCTCCTGGTTCGAGAACCGCAGCCGGTCGAGGTGCGACCGCCACATCAGCCCCTTGACCAGCGCGCCGCGGAGCACGGCGGCCGACAGCGCCTCCCGGACGGTCGCGCCGCCCTCCGACAGCTGCTCGTCGGGGTCCCCGCGCCAGTCGCTGAACAGGACCAGGTCGCCCTCGCCCGCGCGCGCCAGCTCCTCCGCGAGCACCGCGAAGTACGTGGAGCCGTGCACGAGCGGCCGCACTGCGTTGCCCTCGGTCCACGGCCGGATCCGCGTCGCGTCGTTGCCGCGCTGCTCCGCCGTGAGGAACCACCCGAGCTCGGTCCGCCCGCCGGTGACCGCCGGCAGG
>NZ_BJWH01000025.1 GCF_007990265.1 Cellulomonas terrae | reverse complement strand
CCGGCTCGTGCCCGCCGTGACGGCAGCCTCGGTCGCGTCGTCACGCAGGCGCAGCCGGAGCTCGTCGAGCGCGACCTTCTCCACCGCCAGGCCGGGACAGTCGACGAACTCCGCGAGCGCGTCGCCCCGCCAGAGGCCCAGGGCGCCGGCCGCGTCGAGGTCGGCGAGCCGTCGGGCGTCGGTCACGTCGAGCCCACCGTCGCCGAGCTCGAGGACGTACCCGCCGTCGCGGTGGCGCAGCCGGTCCGCGTACGGACCGAGGTGCCGCCGCAGCCGGGACACGTGGCTCTGCACCGCCTGCGCCGCGTCCTGCGGCGGGCCGTCCGGCCACAGCTCGTCGACGAGCGCGGTGCGGCTGACCTCCCGGCCCTGTGCCATCGCCAGGATCGCCAGGACGGCCCGTCGCCTACTCCCGGGGACGTCGACCGGGACGCCGTCGACGAGCAGCCGCAGCGGACCGAGGAGCTCGACACGCAGCGCCACCAGGCCTCCTCCCGACTCCCGTCCCGGTGGCCACTGTGCCGGACCGGGCCAGGCCCGTGCCAGCGCCGTGCCAGCGGCGCCGTCCATCGTCGGTCCCGAGGCGGCACGGAGCCGTCGCACGACGAGAGGACACCCCATGACCATCGACCAGCAGACCGAGACCGACCAGGTGCTCGCCGGCGCGGAGCTCGACCTCGACCGCGTCCTGGCCTTCGCCGGGCAGATCGCGCAGAACCACGCCATCGCGAGCAACGGCGTGCTGACCTACCTCGGGGACCGGCTCGGCCTCTGGCGGACCCTGGCGTCCGTCGGGCCGGTGACCAGCACCGAGCTGGCCGAGCGCTCCGGGCTCGCGGAGCGCTACGTGCGGGAGTGGGTCTCCGCGCAGGCCGCGGCGGGCTACGTGACGTACGACGCGGCCACGCAGCGGTTCACGCTGCCCGCCGAGCACGCCGCGGTCCTCGCCGACGACGACAGCCCGGCGGCGCTCGTCGGTGCGTTCGAGATCACCGCGGGCGTGTGGGCGGGCATCGACCGGCTCGCCCACGCCTACACGACCGGCGAGGGCGTCGGCTGGCACGAGCACGACGACCGTCTGTTCAGCGGCGTCGAGCGGTTCTTCCGGCCGCTCTACGCGAGCTCCCTCGTGGACGCCTGGATCCCGGCGGTCGACGGTCTGACCGACCGCCTGACGTCGGGTGCGCGGGTGCTGGACGTCGGGTGCGGCCTCGGCTCGGCGACCCTGCTCATGGCGGAGGCGTTCCCGGGGTCGACGTTCCTCGGTGTCGACAACCACCCGGAGTCGATCCGTCGGGCGACGGCCGCGGCGCAGCGGGCGGGAGCGACCGACCGGGTGGCGTTCGCGGACGCCGCGGCGGACACCTACGAGGGCGCGTACGACGTGATCTGCATGTTCGACGCCCTGCACGACATGGGTGACCCGCTCGGTGCGCTGCGGCACGCCCGCACGGCACTGTCGGGCGACGGCGTCCTGCTCGTCGTCGAGCCGGCGGCGGCCGACCGGCTGGAGGACAACCTCCACCCGCTCGGCCTGAGCTGGTACGCGGCGAGCGCGACCATGTGCGTGCCGGGCAGCCTGTCGCAGGAGGGCGGTGCGGCCCTGGGTGCGCAGGCGGGTGCTGCGCGTCTGCTCGAGCTGTTCCGGGAGGCGGGCTTCGGCACGGCCCGCGTGGCGGCCACGACCCAGTTCAACCTGGTGATCGAGGCCCGCGGCTGAACCGTGGAGAGGGTCGCCGACCGGCCGGTCGGCGACCCTCTCCGTGTCAAGGACCGAGCAGCCCGCGCAGGACGCGGGTGCGCCGTCGGTCGAGGGTGGTCATGCGACCGACCCCCGCGCGCACCACGCCACCGCGGGGATCTCGAAGGGGGCTGCCGGGAGCAGCTCGGCGCAGCGCGCCCGCAGGGCCTCCCGCTCGGTGTCCCCGAGCGCGGCGACGTAGGCGCCTGCCGGCCCGACGCCCAGGGTGAACGTCGCCCACCACTCGTCGACGGTCTCGTACCGCGCGCCGACGGTCTCGCTCCAGGACACGACGTCCCGCAGCCCGGCCGTGCGGAACAGCTCGGCGAGGTGCCCTTCGCGCGTCCCGGGCAGGGCGGCCTCACCCGGGGCGTCCGGGTCGAGGTCGTGCGCGGCACGCCAGAACGCGTCGAGCGGCCCCCCGTTGCCGGCGTGGTCCCACACGTTCGCGGCGACCATGCCGCCGGGCCGGGTCACCCGGGCCATCTCCGTCAGCCCGGCCACCGGGTCGGACAGGAAGTGGACGACGAGCTGCGCGACCGTCAGGTCGACCGAGTCGTCGGGCAGGGGGAGCGACTCGGCGATGCCGGCCAGGACCCGCAGGCCGGGGAACCGGGCGCGCACCGCTGCGCCGAACGACTCGGACGGTTCGACGGCGCTGACCGCGTCGACGCCCAGCCGCGCCACGAGCTGCGCGGTGAGCGCTCCCGGCCCGCAGCCGACGTCGAGCGCCCGCGCACCGGCGGGGATCTCCAGCGCCGCGGCGAACGTCGCGGCGAGCGGCTCGGAGAACCGGCCCATGAACCGGAAGTACACCTCCGGGGTGACCTCGAAACCCATGCACCGACGGTAGCGCCGTAGTCTCCGGCCATGACCACCCTCCACGACGTCGGCGAACGCGACGGCTGGCGCTGCTGGCTGTGCGACGAGCCCGTCGACCCGGACGCCTCCGTCAACGCCGACCGCGGTCCGAGCATCGACGGTGGTGCCACCCCCAAGGGCAAGAAGCCGGCCCCGGGGTCCGAGCGGCTCGCGCACCGCGCCTGCAACACGAGGAAGGGAGCGGTCAAGCCCGTCGTCGCCTGGTCGCCGGACCTGTTCGTGGTCGACCCGGCGCCGATCGTCGCGACCGCCGAACGGCTCGGCCGCAAGGGTGGCCGCGAGGTGGTCGGTCGTTGCCCGACGCGCTCGGACGGCGAGGCGGCGGCGGTCTGGCTCGTGGACCGCCTCTCCCGGTTCGCCCCCGGCCTGCGCGTCGCGGCCGACGTCGAGCCGGGCGGGGGGCAGTTCCTGCTCGTGCTGCGCACCCGCTGAGGGCGGGTGCGGAGCTACCCGGTACTCCTGGTCCTGCTCAGCTGCGCGTGGCGAGCGACGACCGGTGCGCGGGATCCGGGGTCTCGGCCGCGCCGAGGCAGCCGCCGACGATCGTCAGGGTGATCCCGTGGGCGGCGCTGCGGCGCAGTGCTGCGGTGAGCACGTCGACCACGGCCGGTCCGACCCGGCCCAGCCCGCGCACGTCCACGGTGACCCGCCCGACGTCCGCCGCCCCGAGCATCGCGAACGTGATCGCGTCGGCCAGCTCGTCCCGGTTCGACAGGTCGACCACCCCGGACACCCGCAGCACCGACTCCCGGTCGCCGCGCTCGGTCCGCAGGTCGAGGTGCCGGCGGGCCGTCGGCGGGGGCGTCGGCACCGATCTCCCGCACAGCGTCTCGTCGAGCAGCTCTCTCGTCGTCGACTCCAGCCCACCGGCAGCGACAGCCACCACCCTGCCGGCAAGCTCGCGCAGGCGGGTGTTGTGCCGCTGCGAGCTCTGCTTGAGGATGCCGAACGCGGCAGCCTCGTCGACGCCGTAGGTCAGCATGAGGATGCCCTTGGCCTGGTCGATCGCCGCGTGCGACTCCAGCGCGAGCGTCAGCTCGGCGTTCACCCGCTCGGCCAGCAGCGCGGCGTGGGCCGCGGTGACGTCGACGAGGAAGCCGGTCACGTCCCGGTCGCCGTCGCCCGCGACCGCCAGGACGACGCGATGCTCGGTGCCGGACAGGTCCACGAGGCAGTAGTCGCACCCGCGAGGGTCCGGCTCGTCGACGCAGCGGTCGAGCGTCTCGGCGACCGTCGGGCGTGCATCCCGTTGGACGTGGGCCAGGAGCAGCTCACGGGTGGGGACGACCTCACCCGGCTGCATGCCGTGGATGAGGAACATCTGGTCCGACCACCACCAGCGGTCGGTGTCCGCCCCGAACCGGAAGCGGCCCACGTGCGTGCGCGTCGCCGTCATCGCAACCCCCAGAGGTGGCGCCGCGAGGAGAGCTGACCACGAGGCTCGTCCCTGAACCTCCAGGACTCGCCGCGTCGCCGTCGACGGTCGCCTCCTAGGCTATGCCCGATCCCGCCCGACAACCCCCTCCGGCTGGAGGAAGATGAGTGGATGGACCGGATCGGGGAGGGACCGTGACCAACCGCAGCACGGTCCTCGCACGGCTGGCCGGCTCGGTCGCCGCGGGCAAGCGTGACCAGCCGCTCGCCGTGCGCCTGTGCGTCGCGTGCGTCGAGATCCTCGGCGCCGACGGGGGAGCAATCACCCTCGCGTCGACGCGCCCGGAGCGCCTCACCGTCAGCACGTCGAACGGCACGTCGGCGCGGATCGAGGACCTGCAGGACGTCCTCGGCGAAGGCCCCGGCCAGGTGGCGTTCCGCGAGGGCCGGGCGGTCGTCGCTCACGTCGACGGGGCGCAGGGCGGACCGTTCCCGATGTTCACCGAGCTCGCCGGGAACATCGCCGGCCCGCTCACCGTCTGGGCCATCCCGATGCACCCCGGCGGCTCCACGATCGGGGTGATCACGCTCTACCGCGCCGGGGGTGGGCTCAGCGAGAGCCTCGACGACGCCCAGTTCCTCGCGGACGCCGTGGGGGCCGCCCTGCTCGACGACACGGCCACCACCGGCACGGTGCCCTTCGCCGCGTGGTCCGACCGCGCCCGCGTGCACCAGGCGACCGGCATGGTCGTGGCGCAGCTCGCCATCGCCCCCGAGGACGCCCTCGCCCTCCTGCGGGCCCACGCGTTCGCCGAGAACGCGACCCTCGACGAGATCGCCCGAGCCGTCGTCGACCGGTCCCTGAACTTCACGCACACGAAGCAAGGCGTCACGCACGACGGGGCTCCCCCCGACGACAGCACGGGAAACGGTGGACGATGACCGCACGGACGTCGGCGCAGGCCCTCGCGGACGTGGCGAGCGCACTGGTCGAGGATCACGAGATCACCAGTCTGCTGGCCCGCCTGGTGTCCGACTGCGCGCAGCTCCTCCCGGCCGACGCCGCTGCCTTCCTGGTCCGGACCGCCGACGGCGGGTTCGAGCTGCTGAGCGCCACCTCGCACCGCGTCGACGAGCTCGAGCTCTACCAGGCGCAGCGCACGACCGGCCCGTGCGCCGACGCGACCCGCACGGGAGGGCCGACCAGCGCGGTCGGGCGCGTCCGCATCGTCGACCGCTGGCCCGACGTCGGACAGGAGATCGTCGACGCCGGCTTCGGTTCCGTCCACGCCTACCCGATGCACTGGCGCGGGCACGCGATCGGCGGCCTCAACCTCTTCGCCGTCGCCGAGGAGGAGCTCTCCGCCGCCTCGGGGGTCCTCGCCCAGAGCTTCGCCGACTTCGCCACCCTGGCCATCGTCCAGCCGGTCGCGCTCGCGGACGACGACCTCGCCGAGCGCGTCTCCGCGGCGCTGGAGGGCAGGGCCGTCGTCGAGCAGGCCAAGGGGGTGCTCGCGTTCCAGCTGGGGCTGGACATGGCGGCCGCCTACGACGAGCTCCTCGCGCGCTCCGCGACCAACGGGACCACGCTCGCGCAGGTCGCCCGGAACGTCGTCCGCGCCGCTCAGGCAAGATAGGCCCAGACCACCGCGCCGACGAGAGGACCCTCATGGCAGCAGCGGCCCTGTATCTCGGCGCCGCTCTGCTCGGCGGGTTCATCGCGGTGCTCCTGCGCCTGCCGCCCCTCGTCGGCTTCCTCGCCGCGGGTTTCGCCCTCGGTGCCGTGGGCGCCCCGGAGCTGCCCTACCTCGAGCCGATCGCCAACTTCGGCGTCGTCCTGCTGCTGTTCGCGATCGGGCTGAAGCTCGACGTGCGCACGCTGCTGCGTCGCGAGATCTGGCTCACCACCCTCGTGCACCTGGGGATCAGCGTCGCGATCGGGGTCGGGTTCCTCGGCCTGCTCGCCGTGATCGGGTTCGGGTTCCTCGCCGCCGAGTCGTTCGGGGCGCTCGCGCTCGTCGGGTTCGCGCTGTCGTTCTCGTCGACCGTGTTCGTCGTCAAGGTCCTCGACGACCGGTCCGACACCACCTCGCTCTACGGGCGCATCGCCGTCGGTGTGCTCGTCATGCAGGACGTCGCGGCCGTCATCTTCCTGTCGATGTCCAGCGGCGAGCCGCCGAGCCCGTGGGCCCTGCTGCTCGTCCTGCTGGTCCCCGGCCGGCGGATCCTGTACCGGATCTGGGACCGCGTCGGCCACGGCGAGCTGCAGGCCCTGTTCGGGGTGTGCGTCGCGGTGGTGCTCGGGTACGGGCTGTTCGAGCTCGTCGGCATCGCGGGCGACGTCGGAGCCCTCGTCGTGGGCGTGCTCCTCGCGTCGCACCCGCAGGCGGGCGAGCTGTCGCGGTCCCTCATGACGTTCAAGGACCTGATGCTCGTGGCGTTCTTCGTGCAGATCGGCCTGCACGGCACGCCGCACGCGCTCGAGGTCGGCCTCGCCCTGCTCCTGCTCCTGCTCCTGCCGCTGCAGGTCGCGGCGTACGCGGTCGTGCTGTGGCTGATGCGCCTGCGGCGGCGCACGTCGTTCCTCGCCGCGCTGGTGCTGTCGAACTACTCCGAGTTCGGGATCATCGTCGTCGCCGTCGGCGCGAGCACCGGTCTGCTCGACGACCAGTGGGTCGTCGTGGTCTCGCTCGCCGTCGCGTTCAGCTTCGGGCTGTCGGCGGTCGTCAACCGGCGCGGGGTCGAGCTCGCCTCGCGGATGTCCCGGCTGCTCCCCGCCCGCGACAGCGACCGGCTGCACCCCGACGACCGCCTGGTCGACATCGGCGACGCGGACGCGCTCGTCCTCGGGCTCGGCCGGGTCGGCTCCGCCACGTACGCCCGTCTGCGCGACGAGTACGGGCTGTCGGTCGTCGGCGTCGAGCACGACCAGAACCGCGTCCTGTCGCTCGAGGAGGAGGGGTACGACGTCGTGCGCGCCGACGCCACCGACCTGGAGTTCTGGAACCGCGTGCAGCGCGCCGGCCGGGTCAAGATGGCCGTCCTCGCGATGCCGTTCCACAACGCGAACCTCATCGCGCTGGCCCGGCTCCAGGCTGCCGGGTTCACCGGCAAGGTCGCCGCCGTCGCGCGCTACGACGACGACGTCGCCGAGCTCGAGCGCCACGGCGCGGACGCCGTGTTCCACCTGTACGGCTCGGCCGGCTTCGCGCTCGCGGACCACGCGGCCGAGGTGCTGCTGCAGGAGCGGGCAGGTGCGCAGCCCGTACCGCACCCGCCGGCCCGGCCGGGAGACGAGCGGGACATCCTCGACCCGCTCGAGCGGCGTGCGGAGCCCGCCTAGACCTCGACCGTCAGAGGCCGTGCGCCCGCGCCCACGCGACGGCCTCGGCGCGCGTGGACACGCCGATCTTGCGGTAGGCGCTGCGCAGCTGGGTCTTCACGGTGTTGCGGGTGACCCACAGCCGTGCGGCGATGTCCTCGAGGGTGATGTCCTCGCCGAGCTCGCCCATGACGACACGCTCGCGCTGGGTCAGGGCGCTCAGGCCGACGGTGGGCGCGGGGACGGTCTGCTGGTGGGTCACGGGGTGCCTCCTGCGGTGTGACATCGGTTCAGCTGGGGAGGCCGTGCCGTCCGACGAAGGTGCCCGACGTCGGCCTCACCCGCTCTATCGGCGCGCGAACGGGTGAATATGAGCGAGATCGGCGACCAATCTTCTGCGGGCGCGCTAGTGGTCGTCGGCGGCGGACGCGAGCACGTCCGCCGTGGCGTCCCAGAAGGCCGTGCGCACCCGGTGGGTCGCCGACCGGACCTCCATGGGGTGGTCCTGGTCGAACCCCGGCACCCCGGGTGCCACCGCGACGTAGTGGCTGGCACCGTCGCCGGGCACCGCGATCGTCTGTGCCGCACCGCGACGCTTCACGATGTCGTCCATGAAGGAGCACGACGGCCAGAGCTCGTCGTCGCTGCCGCAGGCGAGCACCACCGGACCGGCGATCGCCGCCACGTCGACGGCCGACGCGTCGGGCGGCTCGACGTCGCTCGCTCGCACGCACGCGGGGCTCAGCGGCTGCCCGCCGAGGGTCCACGCCGGGACGGAGTCGTCCGGGTACCCGCACACGAGGTGCCCCGACCCGACCGGCGCGAAGGTCCCGGCGACGAGCTCCGGGTGCTGCGCCGCGAGCCACAGCGCGAGCTCGCCGCCGCGCGAGACACCGAAGGTGAAGAGTGCGTCGGTGTCGACCTCGGCCTGCCCGCGCAGCCACGCGAGGGCGGCGAGCACGGGCTCGACCGGCACGTTCTCGAGCTCCGCGGGCTGGCCGGGCTCGTCGAAGTACGCCACCGCGAGCGCCGGGTACCCGAGGCCCGCGATTCAGCGCGCGGTCGTCGTCGCCGACTCCAGGCCACCTTCCGACCCGCCGAGCACCAGAGCCGCCGGGAGCGGCGGACCCTCGCTGTCCGCGGGCAGCGCGTACGCGCCGACGAACCCGCCGTCCCTCACCGGGCGCGTCTCGACGCCCGGTGCCGTCCCGGGCCGGTCGACCGTGAGCTGAGCGAGGTCCGTGCCCGACGTGCCGGTCACGGTGAGGTCGACGACGTAGGGCTCGTCGAAGATCGACAGCGAGGGGCGCCGGGTGCTCCCGGTCATCGACCAGAACGGTCCCATCGAGTCCGCCGTCGACCATGACCCGCTGGTCGGCGCCGTCGTGGACAGGTCGATCGTGCCGTCGGCGTCCGCGACGAGGTCGGCCTCGGAGACGAACCGCACGTCGTCGACGAGCGTGGTCGCGCTGAGGGTGACCGCCGCTCCCGGCGACAGGCCCGTCACGCGGAGCGCGACCGGAGCGAACGCGCCGTCGACGGGCGTCGCGATGATCTCGGGCCGGTCGCCGCTGCAGGCGGTGAGCACGAGGACGGCCGCGGTCAGCAGGGCGCCGGCGAGCAGGTGGCGAGGCGTGCGCATGTCCGTATCCAACCGCTGCACCGACCACGGCAGATCAGCCGTGCGGGGGAGAGGAGGGCGGGCCGGCGAGAGGATGTCCGGGTGAGCGTCTGGAGCACGCACGTCGAAGGTGTCGTCACCCTGCCCGACGGTCGCCGCGTGCGTGGCCGGGGGTTGAGCGCCGGTCCTCCGCACGGCGACGAGCTGCCGGAGTACGGCGTCTACCTGACGGCGACACCACCCCCCGAGATGGGGTGGGAGTCGCACTGGGTCTGCTGGCCCGACTTCCGGCTCCCGCGGTCGTCGGCGGACGCGATCGCCGCCCTGGAGGCGGCGTACGAACGCGCGGCGTCGACGAGGGTGGAGGTCGCCTGCGACGGGGGCACCGGACGGACGGGGACGGCGATCGCCCTCCTCGCCCGGTTCGCGGGCGTCCCGGGCGACGAGGCGGTCGGCTGGGTGCGGGAGCATTACCGTCCGAGAGCGGTCGAGACGCCGTGGCAACGCCGCTTCGCCGCCCGTGCTGCCCTCAGCCGCTGACCGGGGCGTCCCGCTCGGTCGGCGACATGGCGGCGCGTGCTGCGTGACCCACCGTGGGCGCCAGGACGACGAGCGCGACGGCCGCCAGCACGTGCCAGACGCCGTGCCCCTGCCAGAGCGACGTCGGGTCGCACCAGGGCCAGCCCTCCCGCGACATCGTCCCGGCCGCGGCACCCACCGCGAGCAGCCCGAGGGCCCAGGCGGTGCGCCGCCGCAGCTCGGGGAACGCGCGGGCCCGCACGACGGTCAGGAGCACCGCGACGGCGGCGACGACGCCCTGCGCGAAGTCCCCCGGGCGCGGGGCGAGCACGACGAGCGGGACCAGCGCGATCGCGGGCGCCGCCCACCACCACCACGCCCGGCTCCGACCGCCGAGGTCCGCCACCGCGTCGGCGCCGAGGAAGGTCAGGGTGGCCAGCAGCGGAAGGTCGTGGGCGACGTCGGACCACCCCGGGTCGGGTCCGTGCTCGAGGAGGGAACCGATCCCGACACCCGCCACCAGCGCGGCGAACGGGAGGACGCGTCCGACGGACCCCGTCTTCCGGGCCTGCAGGACGATGACCAGGGCGCCGACGACGAACGCCAGGCTGGTCCACGCGGCCACGGGTTCGGCCCACGGTCCGTCGGTCACGCGCTCGCACTGCTGGTCGGTGGGGACGGAGCTCAGCAGCCACAGGACGGTGTCGATCACGGGCCGGGCTCCGGCGTCGCGCCCGACCGCCGTCGGCCGGTCAGGAGCGCGAGCCCGAGGGCGACGAGCAGCAGCTCGCCCACCGGCACCCCGGCGATCGTCGGCAGCAGCCCTCCGGGCCCGCCGACGCCGAGCCCCGCGAGGCCGGCCAGGCACGCGACGACCCCCGTGCCGACCACCACCGGGGTCGGCTCGGTGCGGCTGACGGGTGGCACGCGGCGCTCCCAGCGCGCGGTCACCGCGACGATCCCGACGAGCATGACCGCGAGGATCGCGATCCACGGCACCCGCCAGGCGAACCACGCGGCGGAGCCGACCTCGCGCTGCTCGAGCACCCCTGTCGCCACCAGCGTGGTGCCGGCGATCACGACGGGGACCATGTGCCACAGGTACACCGTCAGCACGACGGCATTGACGGCCACGACGCCGAGCCACAGCCGAGGACGCCGCAGCGCCCTGTCCGCCGCGGGCCGCAGGAGGAGCACCACGCCGGTCTGCGCGCACGCGAGCGCCAGCAGGGCGAGGGTCGGTGGCGCCGTGTTCTCCAGCTCCGGTGGCCGGGCGCCGCCCACCATGGTGACGGCGTAGGGACCCCACCCGGTCAGCACGACGAGCGCTGCCAGCCCGCCGCCGGTCAGGGCGTAGGCCGGCCAGCGGGCTCGGGTCAGAGCGCCCCGGTACCAGGCCACCCCGAGCTGGTGGATCGCTGCCCACGCCGCGAGGTAGCTCGCCCCCGCCGCCGCCGCGTGGCCGGACAGGATCCGGGCGGCGTCCCCCGCTGCGACGACGCCGACGAGGACGAGGACGCTGCCGAGGCCCCACCTGCGGTCCGCGGCGAGGAGCAGGGGTGCCAGGCTCACCACCGCGAGGTAGACCACCAGGAACCACAGCGAGATCGCGGCCGCCCAGACCGCCGTGCGGGCGACCCGGACGTCGGCTCCGAGCAGGATCGCAGCCCCGTAGCCGCCGACGAGCACGGTGAGGAAGGCCGCGGCCGGCCGGAGCAGACGTAGTGCCCGGCTCCGGACCCAGGCGGCAGCGCTCACGCCCCTGCTGCGGTGCGAGGACCAGGACGCGGCGTTGGCGTACCCCCCGACGAGGAACACCACGGGCATGACCTGGAACAGCCACGTCCACGGGTGGGTCCAGGGGAGGGTCGTGAGGACGTTGGTCCACCCCAGGCTCCCGCGCTCGACGGTGACCGCCGAGACCGTCCAGTGGCCGAGGACCACCACGACGATCGCGACGGCCCGGAGCAGGTCGACGTAACGGTCCCGGTGCGCGGGCGTGGCTGCGTCGACCTCGGCCGCGCGCGACGACACGCCGGTCGTCCGGCTCGGCCAGGATCCCGGCTCGTGGTCGTCGGTGTGGGGCACCGGCCCTCCTCTGCCCGGCCGTCCTCTCTCCCCGAGGCTAGTGCGCGCCGCGGCGGGCGAGCCTGACCTCGTCCCTAGACTCGGCGCATGCCCGGCCTGCAGCACTCGGTCACCATCGCTGCCCCTCCCGCGCGGGTGTGGGCGGTGCTCGTCGACGTCGAGCGGTGGCCCGAGCGGATCCCGACGGTCGACGCCGTGGAGCGGCTGGACGCCGGACCGCTGGCCGTCGGCTCCCGGACCCGGGTGCAGCAGCCCCGGCTGCCCGAGGCGGTGTGGACGGTCACCGGGCTCGTCGACGGGGTGTCGTTCACCTGGGAGTCGAGCTCGCCCGGCGTCACGGTCACCGCCAGCCACGTCGTCGAGCCGCACGCAGCGGGGAGCAGCCTGACCCTCGCCCTGACCGTGTCCGGACCGATGTCGGGGGTCGGCTGGCTGATGACGCGGTCGCTCACGCGCCGGTACGTCGAGACCGAGGCCGCCTCGATCTCGGCGGTCGCCGAGACCGCCGGCGCGTGAGGAAGCCCCCGCCGAGGGGGGTGAACCCGGGCCGCGGTCGCGTGTCAGGACCGTCCGTCGGGGCGACCCGCACGTAACCTGCCCCAGGCCGCGCCTGCCTCCTGTCCCCGAACCCGGCCGCACCCCATGTCGACACCCCCTCGCGGTAGACGGTCCCGGTCCCGGGCCTCCTCCGGCGTGCCCGGGCGTCGACTGCGACACCGGGCAGGTGCCGTCCTCCTCGCCGGGGTGATCGCCCTGACGGGTACCGCCGAGGCCGGCTTCGCGGACGGCATCGACGACCGCCGTGCCGAGGCCGAACGGCGCAGCGGCGCGGCCGACCGTCGTGCCGAGGAGCTGGAGGCGTCGATCGAGGGTCTCAGCGTCGAGCTGAGCCGGGCCGCGCTGGACCTGCAGGCCACCCAGGCGCGGTTGCCGGCGGCGCAGGCCGAGCTCGAGGACGCTCGCGCGGCGCTCGAGGCGTCCCAGCGCGAGGCGGCCATCGTCGCCGGCCGGCTCCAGGACGCGACCGACCTGCGAGGGAGCCTCGTCGCGACCATCGCCGAGGACCGTGCCGACGAGAAGGCGCTGCGTGCCGCGGTGGGCGCCATGGCCCGGGAGGCGTACCGGGGCGCACCCGGCGTCTCCGCCATGGACGTGATGCTCGACGCCGAGGACGCGACCGACTTCCTCGACAACGCCCGGCTCGTCGACGCGGCGCTGCGCAGCCAGGCACGCGTCCTGGACGAGCTGCGCCAGGTCGAGGCGAACAACCGCAACAGCGAGACCCGCCTGGGCGCCGTGACGGACCGCGTCGCCGAGCTCAAGGAGCAGGCCGAGGCGAACGTCGTCGCCGCCGACGAAGCTCGTCGGGTCGCTCAGGCGCGCGAGGACGAGATCACCCGGCTCATCGCCGACCAGAGTGCCAAGCAGGACGCGATCGCCTCGCTCAAGGGGCAGGCCGAGGCCGAGCAGGCGGAGGTCGACGCCGAGCGGGCCGTCATCGAACGTGAGCTCGTCGCGATCATCGCCGAGCAACGAGCAGCACGGGAGGCGGCCGAGGCAGCGGCACGGGCCGCCGAGGCGGCTGCACGCGCGGCCGCCGAGGCCGCTGCGCGTGCCGCCGCGGAAGCAGCCGGACGGGAGCCCCCACCGCCCCCTCCACCCCCGCCGCCCGTGCAGCCTCCGTCGGGGTCGGGGTCGGGGTCGGGGTCCGGGGCCCTGTTCTCCAACCCCACCGCGACCACCCCGATGTACGTGACCTCGGAGTACGGCATGCGGTTGCACCCGATCCTGGGCTACGTGCGCCTGCACGCCGGGATCGACCTGCGCACCGGGTGCAACAACCCCCTGTACGCGCCGCGGGACGCGACGGTGCTCTGGTCGCAGTGGCGCAACGGGTTCGGCAACCAGGTCATGCTCGACTACGGCACGGTCGGCGGGGACTCGGTCATGAGCAGCTCCAACCACCTCACCCGGTCGGTCGTCCGGGCAGGGCAGTCCGTGACCCGGGGGCAGCTCATCGGGTACTCCGGCAACACCGGCCTGTCCGGTGCGTGCCACCTGCACTTCGAGGTCTACGTGAACGGCTCGCCCGTGAACCCGCGGCCCCTGCTGGGTCGCTGACCCTCAGTGGTTCCGCAGGGCGCGGACCAGCTCGGACTTCGTCATCGACGACCTGCCCTCGATGCCGATCTCCGCAGCGCGCTTGCGCAGCCTGGCGACCGTCCAGTCGTCGTACGAGCCGGACTCGCCGCCCTTGGCCGCGACCTTCTCGCGGCTCGACGCCGCCGCGGCGTTGGCGATCCGCGCCGACTTCTCCTTGCTGTTGCCCTCGTCGCGCAGCTCCTCGTAGAGGTGCTTGTCCTTGACGCTGGGTCCAGGGTCCCGTCCCGGCATGGTGGTCTCCGATCCGCACTCCGCCGTCGATCGCGACTGCGCCCGCTGCTGGACTCCCGTCGAGCGTAGGCAGGAGCGCCGGCTCGCGCGCGCGCACGGGAGTCGACCGCCGGGGGTCGCCCGTGCGGATGACGGCGCGTCACACGGTCGCCCTATCAAGGTGGAGGTGCGCGACGTCGATGCAGAGACGTGGCCTCCGGTCCGACGCAGAACTACGACGATGTCAGCCTCAGCGTGTGGAAGGGCCACCCGATCCTTGCCGGGGTCGTCCGCGTGCTGATCGCCGTCGTCCCCGTCGTGCTGTCCGTGGGGCTGGGCCTCGCCGCGGTGCACTGGTTCCCGCCGCGACGTCTCGGCGTCAACCCGTGGGTCTGGCTGCTGGCCGAGCTCGTCTGCGTGACGGTGGTGCTGGTCGTGGCCACCCGGGCCGTGCGCACGCTGCTCCCGCTGACGACGCTGCTGCGACTGACGCTGTACTTCCCCGACCGCGCTCCGTCGCGGCTCACCGTCGCCATGAACCACTACTCGCCGCACGTGCTGCACGCGCGTGCGGACCGTGTCAGCCGCGGGCGGGGGGTGCCTCCGGACGGCGAGCATGCGGCGGAGATCCTGCGCCTCGTCGCGTCCATCAGCGATCACGACCCGCTCACCCGCGGCCACTCCGAGCGTGTCCAGGCCTACTCGGCACTGATCGGCACCGAGCTGGGCCTCTCCGCGCAGGACGCCGCCAAGCTCAGCTGGGCGGCGCTCCTGCACGACGTCGGCAAGCTGCGCGTCCCCGCGGGCGTCCTGAGCAAGCCGGGTGAGCCCACGGCGGGTGAGTGGAGCGTCCTGGCGGGCCACCCGCAGGCAGGGATGGAGATCGCCGCGCCTCTGCGCGAGTGGCTCGGACCGTGGCTCGACGTGATCGGTCAGCACCATGAGCGGTGGGACGGCGCCGGCTACCCCGCGGGGCTCGCCGGGACCGAGATCAGTCTCGGCGCCCGCATCGTCGCGGTCGCCGACGCCTACGACGTGATCACCTCGGCGCGCTCGTACAAGAAGCCCCTGCCCGCAGCCGCCGCGCGCGCCGAGCTGGCGCGGTGTGCCGGTGAGCAGTTCGACCCGCAGGTGGTCCGCGCCTTCCTCGAGATCGGGCTCGGCAACCTCCGCCGCGTCGCCGGACCTCTGGGCGTGCTCTCCGCGCTGCCCGGTCTGCCGTTCCCCTTGGCCGACCTGCCCGCCACCGTGCAGCGGCTGAGCAGCGCAGGTGCTCTGCAGGGCGCGGGAGCGATCGGCCTCGTCCTGTCGCTCACGTCCGCGGGCGCCCTGGCAGGCGGAGCCGGCTCGCCAGCGGTGCCCCCGTCGGCGCCGGCCGACCAGTCCCAGGGCACCGTGCCTCGACCCGAGGCGGACCCGGGCACCTCGGCGGTCCCTGTCGTCGTGCCGACGTCGACGCCGGACCCGGCCGACGAGCCCGTGGCCGCGGCACCGGACCCGCCCGGCGAACCCGTGGACACGGCGCCGGACCCGGTCGGTGAGCCCGTGGCCCCGGCGCCGGCCGGCTCCGGCGCACCGAAGCCGGCCCCCGACCCGCCTGCAGCCCTCCCGGCCCTGCCGACCGCTGCGGCGCCGTCGCCCGACGGTGCCGACGGGGTGAACAGCAAGGGGACGGGGAGCACGAACGGTGGCGTCGGAGCGGACCGCACGAAGGGGGCCGAGGGCAACCGAGGGAACGGCGCGACGAACGGGTGACGGAGCCGGCCGCGGACTGGATCGGCTGGCCGGGCGTGTCGTCCAGCACGTGGCTCACGACGTCACGGGCGCCTCTTGCCGCGAGCGCCGGGGCGACGGAGACTGAGCGGATCCTTCCGGTCGGAGGTGTTCGACGTGCACGACGACTCGACGTTCCCGGACGTTCTCCCGATGCTCGCCGTCGGGCGTCATCGGGACCCCCGCGACGGCGGCTGTCTCATGGAGTGGGTGAGCGTGCTCGCCGGTGAGCGTTGGAGCGACCATCCCGCGTGCACCCATCCTCTGCTCGCCCACCTCGCCCGCTCGGTCAACGACCGCGTGAGCGACGCGTCCCGGCATGCGCTCCTGGACCTGGCCCCGTTGCTCGCCGGTGCTCGGAGCGGCGTTCCGTCGTGGTCGCTGGAGATCGCCGTGGTCACCGTGCGGCACGCCCTGCGGCGGGCGGGGGCGCTCGACGGGCGCGAGCTCGCTGTCGCCCTGATGACGCTCGACCGGTTGCTCGCGCCGCCGGACGGGCGCGAGCCGGCCGAGATGCGTGCTGCGACCGCCGAGGCGCTCGCGACCGTCCCGACGGCCGCCGCGTGGGCCGAGGACTTCACGCGGGCGATGGGCCCGCCGCGGCACGTCCGGGGCCTGACGCGCGGGATCGTGGACGCCTCGGTCACGACCGTCTCCGCGTCGTCCGACGCGGACGACGCGCTGGTCTCGATGCTCACCGACGCTGTCCTCACCTACCAGGAGCTGACCGTCGGCGGTGCGGTGGCGAGCGATCGCTCTCGGGGGACGACGCCTGAGCGGCTCCATGGCACACCCCGTGGCACGGGCCCTGCCCTGTCAGTGGCGGCCGCTCAGGGCTGACCCTGGACCGGCGACTCCGTGAAGCACACCGCGCTCCGTGGGCAGTCCCATCGCCCGCGCGGACCTCCCGCATCGTCGGTCAACCCGGCAGTCGGCTCGCCTTCGGGGCCCGGTCGACGCCCGGCGGTGCCGCGGCCAGGGCCGCGATCCCGTCGAGCCCGGCGCGGAGGTCCCGGGCCAGCGCGTCCGCGAGGTCGGCCGACTCGGGCGAGCACACGACAGCGACATCGAGTCGACCGCCGAGCGACACCGCCACGGCGCAGGTCGTCACGTTGCCGACGGGAGGGACCAACGGGACCGTCCCCACGAGGGGCGCGCCGAGCATCCGCACGGGCGCTTCCGGTCCGGGTGCGTGGGTCACCACCGTGCTGATGAGCCGTTGGCGGTGCAGGACGACCGGCAGCAGGCCGAGCCGTGCCGCGACGCAGACGCCGAAGGGTGCGAGCGGCCACGTCCACGGGCGGATGCGGCTCTTGGCACGGCGCGTCCGCGCGGCGAGTGCTGCCAGCGCCTCTGCGGGGTCACCGTCCCCCTTCGGGACCGCGATGCGCAGCGCGCCGACGTGATTGCCGAACCCGGACCCCTGCACGGTCACCGGGACGGAGATGACGATCCTCTCTCCGGGTCCGGCGCGGGCGAGGTCTGCACGCCCGAAGGCCCGTGCCCATGCCCACAGCAGCGCGTCGTTGACGGTCGCCCCGCAGGTCCGCGCCCCCGCACGTACAGCGGCTCGATCCACCGTGACGGAGACGGCGGTGACGCCACCCGTGACCGGTCGCAGCAGCGGGCTACGACCGGCGCGGCCGTTGTGCGCGAGAGCGTCGCCGGCCCGCACCGAGCCGCGGCGGACGGACGGCCGTGCGGTGCCGATCGGAGCGTCGGAGAGGGCATCGAGGAGCAGGCCGAGCAGGCTCGGGCCGTTGCCCAGCACGTGGTGGCTGGTCCACACGAGCGCCGACCGCGCGTCGTCGCCGATGTCGAGCACGGTGAGCCGCCACGCCGGGCGGTCTTCCGGGAGCGGTCGCACGAGGTCCTCGACGGCGACCGTGACCGGGTCGGCGCCCGGCAGCGTGCGGTGGACGACCTGCAGGCTGAGTTCGACCGTCCCGACCTTCCACGTCGGCGCCCCGAACGGTCCGCGCGGCCGGTGCACCCGGGCCGTGAGGCGAGGCTGGGACTCGACAGCGCGCTCGAGGCGACGGCGCACGTCGACGACGTCGGGCGCCGGTCCGCCGAGCACCAGCAGCACCGTGATGTGCCGCGGGTTGGGGCCGACGTCCGTTGCGAGCTCCGCCCGGTCGAAGACCGTCAGCCGATCCACCACAGGGGCAGTCTGGACGGTCCTGGTTCGCCCGGGGCAGAGCCGAAGGTCCTGCCGACCGCCCTGCATCGCTCGCCTGGGCGCCGGACACCCGACTGAGTGGCCGCGGGAACGAGAAAGGCCCCCGCCTGCGTCTCCGCTGGTCAGAGGCCTGTCTGCTGGCTCCCTCGACTGGACTCGAACCAGTAACCGTCCGATTAACAGTCGGATGCTCTGCCAATTGAGCTACGAGGGATCGTGCGGGAAGAAACTCTAGCAGCCGTGAACGGGTGCCCCGGACACGTCAGCGAGGCAGTCCGACGGCGTCGCGGACCTCGTCCTCGGCGGCGTCCACGACGGCTGCGACGGCAGGATCGGACAGGTCGATCGACGCATCCCCGAGGACCTGCGTGAACATCGTCCCGACCTCGTCGCGCCGCAGGACGACCCGGGCGCGCTGACCACGGGGGAGTGTGACGGACACCGCATGCACCACGGACTGCTGCACGCGCTCACGGAACGTCTGCGAGAACGCGAACGACCCGGGCACCTCGGCGAAGGTCAGCCGCTCCGACTCTCCCCACACCCAGCGCAGCGACATCGTGCGCGTCGCCGGGTCGAGGGAACCGTGGTCGACGTCGGACCACGGGTGCCGGACGACCGGACCCTCCGGGGGGACGAGGTGCAGGGCACGTCGGGACGCGACCGCCCACCGTCCGTCGGACAGCTCGGTGCTCACCAGGACCGTGTCGCCCGGGCGCAGGTCGAGCCGGGTCCGGTCGGTCGCGGGCAGTCGATGACGGGAGAACAGGGCCACCACCTCACGGTACCCGCGTGGGGGCCGTGGCCGACTCACGCTCGGTAAGGTGTGCGGTGCTTCGGGGCAGTAGCTCAGCCGGTCAGAGCAGCGGACTCATAATCCGTCGGTCGTGGGTTCAAGCCCCACCTGCCCCACCACCTCGTCGTCTCTCCGGTCGCCGGAAGGGCCCGCTGCTGCCACGATCGGCGCCGGGGGGTCGAGACGAGGAGACGACGCGGTGACGACGAGCGGTACGGCGAATGCACAGAGGTCCTGGGAGCTGGCGGCGCGGGCCGGGTACGCGGTCAGCGGGGTCCTCCACATCCTGATCGGTGTCCTGGCCCTGCGGGTGGCCTTCGGGAGCGGCGGTGAGCAGGCGGACCAGTCCGGTGCGCTGAGCACGATCTCCAGCACCCCGTTCGGTGCCCTGGTGCTGTGGTTCTCGGTGGTCGCGTTCCTCGCGCTCGGTGCGTGGCAGGTGGCGAAGGCGATCCACGGGGGCTTCGGCTCGAACGACACGGGGGAGCGCGCGAAGGCCGTCGGGCGTGCGGCCGTCTACATCGCGCTCGCGTTCGCGGCCCTGAGCTTCGCGCGCGGGGGCGGTTCCGACGCGTCGACGCAGACCGCGGACATGACGGCGAGGCTGATGGCGGCACCGTTCGGCCGGCTGCTGGTCGGCGCGGTCGGTCTCGCGATCATCGGCGTCGGCGTCTACCACGTCTACAAGGGGTGGAAGAAGAAGTTCCTGGAGGACCTCCAGCGCCTCCCGTCGGGGACGGCAGGACCTGCGGTCCGCCGGCTCGGGATGCTCGGCTACGTGGCCAAGGGCGTGGCGCTCGGCATCGTCGGTGTGCTCTTCGTCACGGCCGCGGTGACCGCGGACCCGTCGAGGTCGACGGGTCTGGACGGTGCCCTGCACACCCTGCGGGACCAGCCCGCCGGCGTCCTGCTGCTGGTCATCGTCGCTCTGGGGTTCGTCGCCTACGGTGTGTACTCGTTCGTCCGTGCCCGATATGGCCGCATCTAAATCACCCGTTTGCGCGCGAATCGTGCGGCCCAGGTTGTTGCACAGGCGTCCAGATACGGGCATAGTTCTCTTTGTCAGCGACAACGGCAAACCCGCTGCAAGGCGGGGACGCAAAGCCACGGGGCCTACAGGGCCAGCCGAGCTACCGAACGACAGGAGAACCATCATGGCTGTTACCACCACGGACGCCCCCCTCTCGCAGGGTGCACTGCTCACGCCGGGCGAGGTCGCCGTTCTGTTCCGCGTCGACCCGAAGACGGTCACCCGCTGGGCCCAGGCCGGCAAGCTCTCCGCCGTCCGCACCCTCGGCGGCCACCGCCGTTTCCACGAGTCCGAGGTGCGTTCGCTCCTCACCGGCGTTCCCACGCAGCGCACGGCGGAGTGAATTCACTCTCCACAGCACCCAAGAAAGCCCTCCGAGCTCATTGAGCACGGAGGGCTTTCTGCATTCCTCACAGGTCGATCGGGTCGCGGCTGATCGGGCACGTCATGCAGTGCCCGCCCCCGCGTCCGCGGCCCAGCTCCGCGCCGCGGATCTCCAGGACCTCGACGCCCGCGGCCCTGAGCAGGGCGTTGGTCGTGGTGTTGCGGTCGTACGTGAACACGACGCCCGGCTCGACGGCGACCGCGTTGTTGCCGGAGTCCCACTGCTGGCGTTCGGACGCGTACGCGTCACCGCCGGTCTCGATCACGCGCAGCCCGGGGAGCCCCAGGGCTGTGGCGACCACGTCGACGAACGGGGTCGTGCCTTCGTCGGTGAGGTGCACGCGGCCGTGGTCGGCGGGGCGCAGGGTGAACGAGTGGATCGCGTCGACGATCTTCGGGTAGAGCGTCACCACGTCCCTGTCAGCGAACGTGAAGACCGTGTCGAGGTGCATGGCCGCGCGCAGCCGGGGCATCCCGGCGACGACGACGCGGTCGGCGGCACCCTGCGCGAACAGCGCCGCCGCCAGCTGGGTGATGCCCTGCCGGGACGTCCTCTCGCTCATCCCGACCAGCACCGTCCCGTTCCCGATGGGCATGACGTCGCCGCCCTCCACGGTCGAGCGACCCCAGTGCTGCTCGGGATCACCCCACCAGACCGTCGAGCCGACGAACGCCGGGTGGAACCGGTAGACGGCCTTCATCAGGAGCGTCTCGTCCTGACGGGCCGAGAAGTAGAGCGGGTTGAGGGTGATGCCTCCGTACAGCCAGCAGGTGGTGTCTCGGGTGTAGAGCGTGTTGGGCAGCGGGGGCATGACGTACTCGCGGGCGTCGGGGGAGTACTCGGCGAGCGCGAAGTGGTCGTCGTCGAAGCCACCGGTGATGTCGACGGTCGCCAGGCCGCCGATGAGGAACTCGGCGAGCTGCCGCGGGTCGAGCCGTTCGAGGAACTCCCGGGTGTCGTCGATCAGCTCCAGTCCGACGTCCTCCGGCACGATCTTGCGGTCCAGCAGCCAGTCGCGGGCGCCGGGCACCGCCATCGTCTCGGCGAGCACGTCGTGGAGCTCGAGCACCTCGACGTCGCGCGTCCGTAGCTCGGCCACGAACGCACGGTGGTCGCTGATCGCGTTGTCGACCCAGAGGACGTCGTCGAACAGGAGATCGGCGGCGTTGGTCGGGGTCAGCCGCCGGTGCGCGAGCCCGGGCTCGCAGACCAGCACGCGGCGCAGGCGTCCCACCTCGGAGTGCACTCCGTTCGGTGCGTCCATGGGCATCTCGGCGGCTCCGGTCGGCTCAGTGCACGGTGGCGAGCACGGCTGCTCTCACGTCGTCCAGCGTGCGCGACGGCTGGAAGACCAGCCACTCGAGCCCGGCCAGGAGCGTGGCGCCGAACAGGGCGGCGGCCGTCAGGGACGGGTCGCGGTCCGGCCAGGTCTCGGCGACGACAGCGGCGAACGCTCCCATCGACTCGTCGCGGACCAGCCGGATGGAGTCCTGCCAGCTGCGGCCCGTCCGGAACGTCTCGGCGACCATGAGCTTCGCGAAGTCGGGGTGCGCCCGGATCTGGGTGAGCAGCTCGGTGACCAGCGCCTCGAGCGCCTCTCGGCCGTGCAGGCCGTCGGTGGCGGTGCGCAGCGCAACGGTGAGCCGCGCGACGCCCTCGGTGATGATCGCCTCGAACAGTCCCGACTTGGAGCCGAAGTTGTAGAAGACGCTGCCCTTGGCCACACCGGCGGCCGAGGCGATGTCGTCGACGGACGTGGCCGTGAACCCCCGGTCGGCGACGAGGGAGAGCGCGGCCTCGACGATGTGGTCACGGGTCGCGGTCGCGCGCATGCTCGCCAGCCTCTCAGATGCTCAGGGCGGGATGCAGTCGCGGTACGGTCCACGTCCGCAGGCGCCCCGCCTTCCAGGCGGTGACGGCCAGCGAGACGGCGGCGACTCCGAGCAGGTACACCACCGCGGTCCAGAGCCGGGCGTCGGGCGTCCCCGTGATCAGGCTGCGCAGGCCGCCCACCGCGTACGTCATCGGCAGCACGTGGTGGACCGCCTGGAAGAACGCCGGCGTCGTCTCCACGGGGTAGGTCCCGCTGGCCGACGTGATCTGCAGCATCAGCAGGGCGATCGTCGCCACCTTGCCCGCCGCCGAGCCGAGCACCGACAGGAGCATCTGCTGGAGCGCCAGGAAGCTCGCGGCGACGAGGAGGAGGAACGCGACGGTGCCGACGGGGTGCCCGATGCTCAGACCCAGCCCGAGGCCGACGACGCCGAGCAGCAGCGCCACCTGACCTGCGCCGATGACCAGCGACGGCAGGTACCCGGCGAGCGCGACCCGCCACCCCGACGCGGGCGTCGCGAGCGCGCGGGTGGGCAGGGGTCGCAGGAGCAGCCACGTGATGAGGCCGCCGACGAACAGGGCGAGCGGGAGGAACAGCGGGGCGAAACCCTCGCCCAGGCTCGCGGCCGGGGCGACGTCCTCGTCGTCGATCGCCACCGGCGTGGCCAGCGTGTCCGCACGAGCCGTCCGCTGCTCGTCGCTGTCGTCGGGGATCCGCGTCGCACCGTCGGTCAGACCTCCCGCGAGCTCGTCGGCGCCGCCGCCGAGCCGGCTGGTCCCGTCGGCCACCTGGGCCGCACCGTCGGCGAGCGTCGCCGTGCCCGTCGCGAGGGACGCCGATCCCGCTGCGAGGCTGTCGGCACCGGCCGCGGTCCGCTCGGAGCCGGAGGCGAGCGCGGACGCGCCGGACGCCACGGCGGCGGACGAGTCGGCGAGCGTCCCGAGCCCGTCGCTCAGCGTCTGCGCGCCCGCCGCGGCCTGCGCGGCACCGGAGTCCAGCGCGTGGAGCTGGTCGGTCATCGCCGTGACCGTGGTCGCGTCCGGCAGGTGCGACCCGTCGAGCCCCGCGAGGAGGGCGGCCGCGTCCGCGTCGCCGGCGGCGGCGCGCGCAGCGAGGTAGGCATCGACCTGGGTGAGCCCGTCGACGAGCGCGGGGAGCCGCCCGGCGACGGCGTCGACCTGCTGGGTCGCGGTGTGGACCCCGTCGGCGACCGCCTGCGTGCCGGAGGCCAGGTTCCCGCTCGCGTCGGCGGCCGTGCGCGCGCCGACGGACAGCTGCGCGGCGCCGGACGACAGCCGGTCGGCGCCGCCCGCGACCTGCCGGACCCCGTCGTCGAGCGTCGCCGCTCCCGCGGCCAGCCGTGCGGCGCCGTCGCGGACACCGTCGGCGCCGTCGGCCACCTGTCGCGCGCCGTCGCCCACCTGCTGTGCCGCGTCGCGCAGGGAGACGGCCCCGTCGGCGGCCTGCAGCATGCCGTCACGCGCCGACCCGAGGCCGACCAGCACCTGGTCGACGGCCTGCGCGCCGGCCGTCGCGGCGACCCCGTCGCGCACGTGGTCCATCGCCGACCGCCCGAGCGTGGTGCCGATGAACGAGTTCGCGTCGTTGTAGGTGACGTCGATCTGTGCGGGCGTCGGCGCGTCGCCGCCCGCCGAGACGAGGTCCGCCGAGAAGTCGGCGGGGATGGTCACCGCGAAGTAGTAGTCGCCGTCACGCACGCCGGCGGCCGCGTCCGCGGCGTCCGTGACCACCCAGTCGAGCGCCGCGCCGTGGGTGAGCTCGTCGGTCAGGTCCTGGCCCGCTGTGACCCGGCTCCCGTCACGGTCGGCGCCGGTGTCGGCGTTCACCAGCGCGACGGGCACGGCGTCCAGGTGACCGGTCGGGTCCCAGAACGCCCAGAGGTACAGGGCGCCGTACAGGAGCGGGACCAGCAGCATCGCGGCGACAGCGAGCCGGGGGAGTCGGCCGCGGCCGAACCGTCGCAGCTCGGTGCCGGAGGTGAGGGAGAGCATGTCGAACCTTCAGAGGGTGGGGGCGGAGACGGGCAGGACGGTCCAGCGGGTGCCGACGGCCTCGTCGGGGTCGGCGCAGGACGCGACGACGGTGACGCCGGAGCCGGCGAGCGCGTCGAGCCGGTCCCAGACGATCCGGCGACGGGCGCGGTCGTGCACCTGGTCGACGTCGTCGACGACGAGCAGCCGGGGTCGTTGGGCCATGGCCAGGGCGATCCGCAGCAGGAGGGCGTCGACCTCGTCGAGGTGCCAGACCACCGTCTGGGCGGCGGGGAGGGGGAGGTCGCCGAAGACGGGACCCAGCACGCGGTCGACGGTCCCCTGGTCGGCGCGGGGCGCCCGCCGGTACCAGGGCGCGAGCCACGCGAGCCGCTCCCGCACGTGGTCACCGACGGTCACCGAGTCGTCGAGCTCGTCGATCCCCGTGAAGCCGGCGAGCGCGGTCTCGCGCTGCGCGAGCGCGCGCTGCGCCGGCAGCCGGTGACCGAGGACGAGGAGGTCGGACGCCGGGTCCGGCACCATGCGGCCCGCCAGGGCGAGCAGCAGGCTGGTGCGACCCGTGCCCTGCGGCCCTTGCACGAGCGTGAGGGTGCCAGGGGCGATCTCCAGGTCGACGGGTCCGAACACCGGTCCGCGGTCGCCGTGCAGCTGGAGGCCGCGTGCTGTGACGGCTGAGGTGGACATGACGACTCCTTAGACTGACTGGTCAGTACAAATTCTACGCCCGGCCGCTCGTCTCACCGCTGTCGCCCTCGTCACACACGCCGCCGCAGCGGCCCGCCCGGACGCGTCCTCGCCTCGCCGACCGGCCCGTCGTGCGAGGATCTTCGGCATGGCCATGCGAGAGATCCGGACCGTCGGGGACCCCGTCCTGCGCACCCCGTGCGACCCGATCACGACGATCGACGACCGCGTCCGCGGTCTCGTCGACGACCTGCTCGAGACCGTCGACACCGAGGGGCGCGCCGGCCTGGCAGCGAACCAGATCGGCGTCAGCCTGCGGGCGTTCTCCTGGAACATCGACGACGAGGTCGGCTACGTCCTCAACCCGGTGATCGTCGAGCTGTCCGAGGACGAGTACCAGGACGGCGACGAGGGGTGCCTGTCGGTCCCGGGTCTCTGGTTCCCGACCCACCGGTCCTGGTACGCGCGGGTCGTCGGCACGGACCTGGACGGCAAGGAGGTCGTCGTCGAGGGCGTCGAGCTCATGGCGCGCTGCCTCCAGCACGAGGTCGACCACCTCGACGGCATGCTCTACCTCGACCGCCTGGAGCGGTCCGTGCGCAAGAAGGCCATGCGCGCCATCCGCGACACGCTGTAGTTCGCTGGCGTCGTCGGCCGACGTCCGGCATGCTGTCCCCAGCACGCCGCGAAGCTGTCCGTCCGGCATGCGTGCTCCTGAGAACGTGACTGAGGTCGTTGGGGAAGGCGAACCTCGAGCCCGTTCAGGAGGACGACATGGCTGGTGCGATCACCCGCGGTGTACTTTTCGTGCACTCTGCACCGCGCGCGCTGTGCCCCCACGTGGAGTGGGCGGCAGGCAACGTGCTGGGCTCACGCACCACGTTCGACTGGACGGCGCAGCCGGCCGGTCCGGGGTTCTACCGCGCCGAGTACTCGTGGCAGGGCGCGCAGGGCACGGGCGCGCGGCTGGCATCCGCGCTGCGTGGCTGGGCCCACCTGCGCTACGAGATCACCGAGGAAGCCAGCCACGGCGTCGACGGGTCCCGCTGGAGCCACACGCCGGAGCTGGGGATCTTCCACGCCGCGACCGACGTGCACGGCAACATCGTCGTGCCGGAGGACCGCATCCGAGCCGCTCTCGAGCACGCCGCCGACCCGCTCCGGCTGCGCACGGAGCTCGACCTCGCGCTCGGTCAGGCGTGGGACGACGAGCTCGAGCCGTTCCGCTACGCCGGTGCGGGCGCCCCGGTCCGCTGGCTGCACCGTGTCGGCTGACGTGCCTGCTTAATCGCTTCGCTCGTCCCCTGGACGTTCACAGCGTGCGCCCAGCCGTGGACCCTAGCGTCCTGACCTGTTGCATCACGCCGCGCAGGCCGGCACCAGGGGGACACGATGAGGGGACATCACGCATGAGGACGCCACGCAGGACCACGATCGCGCTCGTCTCGGGGGTGTCCGCGCTCGCCGCGCTCGCCGCCTGCAGCAGCGGAGCCGCGAGCCCGGACACCGCGGACGAGGCCGCCGAGCAGCCGTCGGAGGCCGCCACCGAGGAGCCCGGCTTCGCCGACGGGACGTACACCGCGAGCGGTTCGTACGAGTCGCCCGCCGGACCGGAGACGGTCGGTGTCTCGATCACGCTCGCGGACGGGCTGGTGACGGCCGTCGAGGTCACGCCCGAGGCCACCAACCCCGCGTCGCAGAAGTTCCAGAACCAGTTCGCCTCGGGGGTCGCGGACGTGGTGGTCGGGCAGCCGATCGAGGGCCTCACCGTCGACGCGGTCTCCGGCTCGTCCTTGACCCCGGAGGGGTTCAACGCGGCCCTGGTGGAGATCGCTGCGGATGCGCAGGCCTGAGGCCTCGTTCGACGCGATCGGCACGCGCTGGTCGCTGCACGTCGACGGACCGCTGGACGTCGTGACCCTCGCGCGGGTGCGCTCCCGGATCGCGTCGTACGACGCCGTCTGGTCGCGGTTCCGCGACGACTCGGTGGTCGCCCGGATGTCCCGCGAGCCCGGGACCTACCGGCTGCCCGCGGAGGCGAGACCGCTGCTCGACCTCTACGCCACGCTCGGTCGCTGCACCGAGGGCGCCGTGTCCCCGCTGGTCGCACGCAG
The DNA here is from genome assembly GCF_007990265.1 of Cellulomonas terrae. Lineage (GTDB taxonomy): Bacteria > Actinomycetota > Actinomycetes > Actinomycetales > Cellulomonadaceae > Cellulomonas > Cellulomonas terrae. The sequence goes on along the minus strand of NZ_BJWH01000025.1, from coordinate 34,155 downwards.
CCTGGTCCGGCTCGGGTACGACGCCGACTACTCGCTGCGGCCCGTGGGGGAGCCCGAGCCGGCTCCGGCCTGGGACGAGGTCCTCGAGCGCGACGGCACCACGCTCGTCGTCCGCGAGCCCGTCCTGCTCGACGTCGGAGCCGCGGGCAAGGGGCAGCTCGTGGACCTCGTCGCGGCCGAGCTGCGGGACTGCGGCATCGAGCAGTACGTGGTCGACGCCGGCGGGGACCTGGTGCATCGCGGCGGCGCCGCGTTCCGGGTGGCCCTGCAGCAGCCCGGCGACCCGACGCGCGCGATCGGGGTCGTCGAGCTCGACGGCGCCGCGCTGTGCGGGTCCGCGGTGGACCGCCGCGCGTGGGGTGACGGACTGCACCACGTCCTCGACGCCCGCACCGGTCTGCCGACGCAGGACGTCCTGGCCACCTGGGTGGTCGCCGACTCGGCGATGGTCGCGGACGGACTGAGCACCGCCCACTTCTTCGCCGACCCCGACCGGCTGGAGGCGACGTTCGACCACACGTACGTCCGGGTGCACGCGGACGGTCGGGTCCGCTACTCGCTCGGTCTACCAGGGGAGCTGTTCGCGTGAGCGCCGTCGACCGAGTGCTCGGCCGGGTGACGATGTACCGGCTCGTGACGATCGCCCTCGGCGGTGTGCTCCTGGCCGCGCTGGTGCTGTCCGTCCTCGGGCCGGTGCAGCAGGACCCCGTCGCCCTCGTGGTCAGCACCGTCGTCGCCGTGGGCGTCAGCGTCCTCGCCGGTCGGGCGTGCGGCGCGCTCTGGCGCACCCGGGTGCACACCGAGTCGGCGGTCATCACCGGACTGATCCTGGCGCTCCTGTTCTGGCCGGAGACCACTCCCGCCGGGCTCGGCGTCGTCGCCTTGGCCGCCGTCCTGGCCGCGCTGTCCAAGTTCGTCGTGGCGGTCCGGGCGCGGCACGTGCTCAACCCCGCCGCGGCGGGAGCGCTCGCTACCGGGCTGCTGGCTCCGCTGTTCGGAGGCTTCGGGGCCACCTGGTGGGTGGCGACACCTGCCCTGCTCCCTGTCGTCGTCCTGGCCGCGCTGGCCGTCGTCGTGCGCACCCGGCGGTACGCGCTCGTGGCCACCTACCTGGCGGCGGCGCTCGCCGTGCTCCTGCCGCGGCTCGTCGCCGCGGGGGCCGCACCTGTCGAGGCCCTGGTGACCGCCCTGCAGTCCTACCCGCTGGTCTTCGCCGCCGGGTTCATGCTCACCGAGCCCCTCACGCTCCCACCGCGCCGGTGGCAGCAGCTGGCGGAGGCGGGCCTGGTCGGTGCGCTGACGGTCGTCCCGTTCAGCCTCGGCGCCCTGTACGCGTCCCCGGAGCTCGCCCTCGTCGTGGGCAACGTCCTGGCGTTCACGGTGGGTCAGCGGCGCGCGGTCCACCTGCGGGTGCGTGCCCAGCGCATGGTCACGCCGGGCGTCCGCGAGGTCGTGTTCGCGGCCGACTCCGCCGTGCGGTTCCGCCCCGGGCAGTGGATCGAGCTCCACGTCCCGCACCACGGCCCCGACGCTCGCGGGTCCCGCCGGGTGTTCTCGCTCGCCACGCCGCCCGACCACGCCGACGGGGTCGCCGTCGCGTTCCGGGTCACCGAGGCCCTCAGCTCGTTCAAGCGGGCGCTCAGCGAGCTTCCCGAAGGGGGCCTCGTGCGCGCGACCGGCGTGGGCGGCGACTTCGTCCTGCCGAAGGACACCGGCATCCCGCTGCTGCTGGTCGCGGGCGGCATCGGCATCACCCCGTTCGTGAGCCAGCTCGCCGACCTCGCCCGATCCGGTCAGCAGCGGGACGTCGTCGTGGTCCTGCTGCTCGGCCCCGGCGACGAGGCTCCCTATGCCGACGTGCTCGTCGGGTCCGGGGCGCGTGTGGTCGTCGTGAGCCCGGAGCCGCCGCCCGCGATGCCGGAGCCCTGGGAGTTCGCCGCGGGGCCGACGATCGACGGGACCATCCTGCGTGCGACGGTGCCCGACGCCGACCGCCGGGTCGCCTACGTCTCCGGGGGACCGGGCATGGTCGACCACTCGCGCCGCGTCCTGCGCCGCGGGGGCGTCCGCCGCATCCGCACGGACGCGTTCACGGGCTACTGAGCACACCGGCGACCAGGGACGCGAAGGACTTGCTCGCGTCCGAGATCAGACCGACGCGACAACCAGGGCGACGTTGTGGCCGCCGAAGCCGAACGAGTTGTTGATCGCGGCGATGTCGCCGTCGCGCAGCGTCCGGGGCTTGTCGCGGACCAGGTCGAGGACCAGCTCGGGGTCGGGGTTGTCGACGTTGATCGTCGGCGGCGCCTGCCGGTCGTGCAGCGCCAGGACCGTGAAGATCGTCTCCAGCGCGCCGGCGCCACCGAGGAGGTGGCCGGTCATCGACTTGGTGGCCGAGAGCGCGACGTGATCGGCCTCGTCGCCCAGCAGGCCGCGGATCGAGCGGGCCTCGATGAGGTCGCCCACCACCGTCGACGTCGCGTGCGCGTTGACGTGCACCACGTCCATCCGGGCGATCCCGGACTCCTCGAGCGCGGCGCGCATCGCGCGGATCTGGCCCTCGCCGGACGGCTCGGGGGACGTCATGTGGTAGCCGTCGGCGGAGAGACCGACACCGGCGATCCGGGCGTACACACGGGCGCCACGGGCGGCAGCGTGCTCGGCGCTCTCCAGGACGACCACCCCGGCGCCGTCCCCCATCACGAAGCCGTCGCGGTCGACGTCGTAGGGGCGCGAGGCGCGCTCGGGGTCGTCGTTGCGCAGCGAGAGGGTGCGCGACGCGGCGAACGCGGCGACGTTCATGGGGTGGATCGACGCCTCGGTGCCGCCGGCGATGACGACGTCGGCGCGCCCGGTGCGGATCATGTCGACGCCGTAGCCGATGGCCTCGGCGCCCGAGGCGCAGGCGGACACGACCGCGTGGGCTCCGGCACGGGCACCGAACTCCAGGGACACGTAGGCCGTCGGCGAGTTGGGCATGAGCATCGGCACCGTCATGGGCAGGACCCGACGCGCGTTGCCGCTGGCGAGCAGGCCCTCCCACGCGTCCAGGATCGTGCGGATGCCGCCGATGCCGGAGGACACGACGGAGCCCAGGCGTGCACCGTCCACCTCGGGCGAGCCGGCGTCGGCCCAGGCCTCGCGGGCGGCGATGACCGCGTACTGCGCGGACGGGTCCATCTTCTTCATCTCGGGCCGTGCCATGGCCTCGGCGGGGTCGACCTTGATGGTCGCCGCGAACTCCACGGGCAGACCGAACCGCTCGACCCAGTCGTTGTCGAAGCGGCGGGCGCCCGACTCGCCGTTCAGCGCGGCGGCCCAGGTGCTGGGGACGTCACCGCCGAGAGGGGTGGTGGCTCCCAGTCCGGTGACGACGACGTCGGGTACGTGGCTCATCGGTGCTCCAGATCTGCGGTCGAGATGCTGTGGTCGGTCCCGGGCGTGAACGCCCGGGACCGACCCGGTCGCGCAGGATCAGGCCTGCGCGCCCGTGATGAACGAGACGGCGTCGCCGACGGTGGCGAGGTTCTTGACCTCGTCGTCGGGGATGCGCACGTCGAACTTCTCCTCGGCGAGCGTGACGATCGTCATCATCGACAGCGAGTCGATGTCGAGGTCGTCGGTGAAGGACTTCTCGGGCAGGACGGAGTCCGTGGGCAGACCGGTCTCCTCGCTGACGATCTCGGCCAGGCCGGCCAGGATCTCCTGCTCGCTGTACGCCATCGGTTTCTCCTCGTGTGGTGTTTCTGCGGTGTGGGGTCGGACGAACGGTACAACCGGGGGGTCGTACCTCACGTGTTTCAGGGCAGGACGACGACCTGGGCCGCGTAGACCAGACCGGCTCCGAAGCCGATCTGCAGGGCGAGCGCACCGCTGCTCACCTGACCCTCGCGCAGCAGCCGCTCGGTCGCCAGCGGGATCGACGCCGCCGACGTGTTGCCGGTGTCCGCGATGTCGCGGGCCACGACGACCGTGTCCGGGAGCTTGAGGGTCTTGATCATCTGGTCGATGATCCGCATGTTCGCCTGGTGCGGGATGAAGGCCTCGATCTCGTCGGCCGTCACGCCCGCCGCGTCCATCGCCTTCTGCGCGACGGGGGCCATCTGCCAGACGGCCCACTTGTAGACGCTCTGGCCCTCCTGGCGCAGCGTGGGCCAGCCGAGACCCTCGTCCCGGGTCGCGAGCCACGAGTGCGTCTGGCGGATCGCCTGCGACTGGCTGCCGTCCGAGCCCCAGATGGTCGGGCCGATGCCGGGGGTGTCGGACGGGCCGATGACGACCGCGCCGGCGCCGTCACCCAGCAGGAACGAGATCGACCGGTCCGTCGGGTCGACGAGCTCGCTCATCTTCTCCGCGCCGATCACCAGGACGTTGCGGGCGGTGCCCGCGCGGACCAGCGCGTCGGCCTGCCCGATGCCGTAGCAGTACCCGGCGCAGGCGGCGGAGATGTCGAACGCGGCCGCCGGCGTCGCGCCGATGCGGTCCGCGATGACCGCCGCAGCCGCCGGCGTCTGGTGGAAGTAGGTGACCGTGGACAGGATCACGGCGTCGATGTCGGCTCCCGTGAGGCCGGCGTTGTCGAGCGCGGCCCGCGCGGCGCCCTCCGCGAGGTCGAGCACGTCGGTGCCCGCCTCGGCGCGGCGACGCGTGACGATCCCGGTCCGCTGGCGGATCCACTCGTCGGAGGAGTCGATGGGGCCGACCAGCTCGTCGTTGGGGACGACCCGCTCGCCGCGGACGCCTCCGATGCCCAGGATGCGGGTGTGGGCCGGGCCGGTGGCCTGCGTGAGAGTGGGACGGGTCACGACGACTTCTCCTGGTGGCTCTCGGGGGTTCCGGCGTGCCGACGGACGAGGTCACGCGCTGCGTCGAGGTCGGCGGGGGTCTTGACGGCGACCGTCTCGACCCCGGGCAGCGTACGCCGGGCCAGCCCGGTGAGCACCCCTCCCGGGGCGACCTCGAGCATCCCGGTGACGCCGAGCGACTGGAGCGTCGACTGGCACAGGTCCCAGCGGACGGGGTTGGCGACCTGCGCGACGATCAGCTCGAGCGCCCGCGCCCCGGACGCCGTGACGCTCCCGTCGGAGTTGGTCAGGAGCGGGACCATCGGCTCGCCCGGCGTGACGTCGTCGGCCGCGGCCCGCAGCTCGGCGACGGCCGGCGCCATGTGCTCGGTGTGGAACGCCCCGGCGACCTGGAGCGCGATGACGCGAGCCTTGGCCGGGGGAGCGGCCGCGAACGCGGCGAGGGCGTCGAGCGTGCCCGCCGCGACCACCTGGCCACCGCCGTTCACGTTCGCGGGGACAAGTCCGTGCTCGGCGAGCGCGGTGAGCACCTCGTCGGGGTCCCCGCCCAGCACCGCGCACATGCCGGTGGGCGTGGTGGCCGCGGCGCGGGCCATCGCGGCGCCGCGCACCGTGACCAGGCGCAGGGCCTCGTCGTCGGTCAGGACGCCGGCGATCGCCGCCGCGGCGAGCTCGCCGACGGAGTGCCCCGCGGTGACGCCGACCACGCGCTGCGCGGCGATGTCGAGGGCGTCGTCAGGCCCGAGGTCGAGGACGGCACGCAGGCTCGCCAGCGCGGACGCGACGAGCAGGGGCTGCGCCACTGCCGTGTCCCGGATGGTGTCGGCGTCCGACGTGGTTCCGTGGGCGACGAGGTCCAGACCGGTCGTGCGGGAGGCCCGCGCGACCGAGTCGGCGACGGACGGCAGCTCGAGCCACGGGGCGAGCATGCCGGGGGACTGGGCGCCCTGACCGGGGCAGACGACGACGAGCACCCGACCACTCTGCCTGGCGGAGCGGGTCGGCCTGGCTCACGGCGTGCACCAACCTTCTCCGGTGCCCTTGTACGACTCCTACAACGCGCCGGGCGCGTCGACGTGCATGGGTCAGCGACCGCCGGCCATCGGTGAGGGGTCCACGGCGTCGAGCCGGCCGAGCGCCAGCGCCGTCTGCAGCACGTACGACTCGCGGGCGTCCAGCGGGTCCCAGCCGGTCACGTCGGCCACGCGACGCAGGCGGTAGCGCACCGTGTTGGGGTGCACGTACAGCGTGCGGGCCGCCGCCTCGAGCGATCGACCGGTGCCCAGGTACGCCGACAGGGTCTCGAGCAGCGACCCCTGGCTCGCCGCCAGCGGCGCGTAGGCCTGCGCGACGAGCGTCCGGCGCGCGGTGAGGTCCCCGATGAGCACCCGCTCGGGCAGCAGCTCGTCGGCCTGCACAGGACGCGGGGCCTGCTCCCACGCGGGAGCGGCGAGGAGCCCGGACAGCGCGGCTCGCGCGGACCGGGCGGAGTCGGTGAGGTCGCCGACCACCGGGCCGACGACCACGGGCCCGGGACCGAACCGCGGCAGGAGCGTGCCCGCGGCCGCGAGCAGGTCACCCTCGCCGCCCAGGAACACCACGAGCCGGTCGCCCTGGATGCCGACGAGGGCGTCGTCGGCCGCCCGGCGGGTGGCACGACGCAGCTCCGCGGCCCGGACGTCGTCGAGCGCGGAGGTCGTCGTCCCGACCATGACCAGCGTGGATCCTCGTCCGCTCCACCCCAGCGCGGCGATCCGGGAGCGCAGGGCGTCGTCGACGTCCCCCCGGACCAGGGCGTCGACGACGAGCGCCTCGAGGCGGGCGTCCCACGCGCCCCGGACCTCGGCGGCCCGGGCGTAGACCTCGGCGGCGGAGAACGCGACCTCACGCGAGTAGCGCAGCACCGCCTCGCGGACCTCGCGCTCGTCGCCCGGAGCGGCCAGCCGGTCGCTGTGGGACTCGACCACGTCCACGACGACGCGCACGAGCTGGAGCGTGTGCTGCAGCGAGATGGACCGGGTGAGCTCGGGCGGGGCGGCGGCGAAGATGTCGCCGACCCCGTGCGGCGGGCGGGTCGGCTCCGCGAACCAGGTGACGAACGCCGTGATGCCCGCCTGGGCGACCAGGCCCACCCACGAGCGGTCCTCCGCAGGCAGCGCGCGGTACCACTCGAGGTCGTCGTCGAGCCGTCGCATGGCGGCCGCGGACAGCAGCCCGGCGCTGTCCCGCACGCGACGCTGGGTCTCCGGGCCGCCGCGTGCCTCGAGCACCGGCGCGCGCAGGCGGGCGGGCGCCACGCGGCGGGTCCGGACCGGCGGCGTCGGCGACGGGTCCGGCGCGTCAGGCCGGTCGGCGGCAGCGGCGGGGGCGGAGCCCTTCCCGCGCAGGGTGCTGGACATGGGGCCGAGCATAGGGTCCGGCCTTGTGGGAAGTCGACAAAAGCCGGTCCGGCGCGGCCGACGCCGTGGCGCGTCCTGGGTGTGAGGTTCGTCCTCGGAAGGGTGTGGTCCGTCCCCAGCGGATAAGGTCGCGTCATGGCTCTTCTGCCCCGTTTGCGTCAGCTCATGCGACGGCCGTCCTCGGCCTCGCGGGTCGGCGCGCGCCGACCGACGAAGGCTGCGCGGCGCGGCGACACGCTCCACGAGGACGCGCTGCGCTCGATGCTCAGCGACGACCCCAACAACGAGCGCGCCTTCGTGGCCCTCGCGGAGATCGTCCGTCGCCGGGCCGCCGAGGCCAGCCCCGACCACGACCCGCTCTCCGCCGAGACCACCGACACCGAGCGCCAGCGTGCCGCCGACCTGGCCGTGTGGGCGCTCGGCGAGGAGCTCGCCGGGAACCCGCGCGCCTGGTACGCGCTCATCGAGGTCGCACGCCTGTCGGTGCACGACGACCACGAGGGCACCCTGCGCCGGCTGACCACGGCCGCGGAGCGGGACCCGTCCGGCCGGGCGCTGGTCGAGGCTCTCGCCCTCCTGCGCGAGGCCGGTCTGCCGGTGGACGCGCTGGGTCTCGGGGTCGGCCACTGGCGCCCCCGCGAGCACGACCCGGAGGTCGCCCGCCAGCTGGTGCTGGCGTCGATCGAGGCCGGCCGCCCCCTCGAGGCCAAGCAGCACATCGCCGCCCTGGACCTGTACCCGAACCCGCGGGCGGTCGCCGACCTCAAGGCCGAGCTCGCCCGCGACGTCGCGCACGCCGAGCAGACGATCCCCGGCACCTGACGCACCGACGACGAAGGCCCGGTCTCCGAGGAGACCGGGCCTTCGTCATGTCCCCGTGGTCAGCTGTCGCCGCCGGTGTTGCCGGACGTGCCGGCCGTGACGTCGTACAGCCGGTAGCGCTCGATGGCCTGGGCCGGCGCCTCGGGTGCCACGGCTCCGGTGCGGGCGAGCTGCTGGAGCACGCGGACCACCGTCGACGGGCCGTCGATCTTGAAGTGACGACGGGCGGCCGCGCGGGTGTCCGAGAAGCCGAAGCCGTCGGCACCGAGCGTGGCGTACGTCCCTGGGACCCACGCGCGCACCTGGTCGGCCACGAGGTGGTCGAAGTCCGTCGTCGCGACGAACGGGCCCTCGGCGCCCTGGAGCTTGGCCGTCAGGTACGGCACGCGCTCCTCCTCGCCGGGGTGCAGGTACGCGTGCTGGTCCGCGGCGAGGCCGTCGCGACGCAGCTCGTTCCAGCTGGTCACCGACCAGACCGCGGCCTGGACGCCCCAGTCCTCGGCGAGGAGCTTCTTGGCCTCGAGCGCCCACGGCACCGCGACGCCCGACGCCAGGATCTGGGCGCGCGGCCCGTCACCCTCGGCGGGGGCGACCAGGTGGATCCCGCGCAGGATGCCCTCGACGTCGACGTCCTCGGGCTCGGCCGGCTGCTGCATCGGCTCGTTGTAGACGGTGAGGTAGTAGATGACGTCGCGGTCGCGGTCATGACCCTCGCCGTACATCCGCTCGATGCCGTCCTTGACGATGTGCCGGATCTCGTACCCGTACGCCGGGTCGTAGTGCACGACGTGGGACATGGTCCCCGCCAGCAGCGGCGAGTGACCGTCGGCGTGCTGCAGACCCTCACCCGTCAAGGTGGTGCGGCCGGCGGTGGCGCCGATGAGGAACCCGCGCGCCATCTGGTCCCCGGCGGCCCAGAACTGGTCGCCGGTGCGCTGGAACCCGAACATCGAGTAGTAGAAGTAGAACGGGATCAGGGGCTCGCCGTGCGTCGCGTACGACGTGCCGACGGCCTGGAACGCCGACGCGGAACCGGCCTCGTTGATGCCCGTGTGCATGATCTGGCCGGACTCGGACTCCTTGTAGGAGAGCATGAGCTCGCGGTCCACGGCCATGTAGTTCTGGCCGTTCGTGTTGAAGATCTTGGCGCTCGGGAAGATCGAGTCCAGGCCGAACGTGCGGGCCTCGTCGGGGATGATCGGCACCAGGCGGTGGCCGAACTCCTTGTCCCGCACGAGGTCCTTGAAGAGGCGGACGAGCGCCATCGTCGTGGCGACCTCCTGGTGCCCCGAACCCTTGGCCAGGCCCTCGTAGACCTTGGCCTCCGGCAGGACCAGCGGCTTGTGCGTCGTGCGACGCTCGGGCACGAAGCCCCCGAGCTGACGGCGGCGGTCCAGCATGTACTGGATGCCCTCGTCCTCGGCGCCCGGGTGGAAGTACGGCGGGACGTACGGGTTCTCGTCGATCTGCTCGTCCGTGATCGGGATGTGCAGCGAGTCGCGCAGCGTCTTGAGGTCGTCGGACTTGAGCTTCTTCATCTGGTGCGTGGCGTTGCGCCCCGCGAAGCCGGAGCCCAGCCCGTAGCCCTTGATGGTGTGCGCCAGGATCACCGTCGGCTGCCCGGTGTGCTCGCGGGCGGCCTTGTAGGCGGCGTAGATCTTGCGGTAGTCGTGCCCGCCGCGCTTGAGCGCCCAGATCTCGTCGTCCGACATCTTCTCGACGAGCTGCTTGGTCCGCGGGTCGCGGCCGAAGAAGTGCTCACGGATGAAGGCGCCGCTCTCGGCGCGGTACGTCTGGAAGTCGCCGTCCGGCGTCGTGTTCATCAGGTTGACGAGCGCGCGGTCCTTGTCGGCGTTGAGCAGGGCGTCCCACTCGCGGCCCCAGATCACCTTGATGACGTTCCAGCCGGCGCCGCGGAACTGCGCCTCGAGCTCCTGGATGATCTTGCCGTTGCCGCGGACCGGGCCGTCGAGCCGCTGCAGGTTGCAGTTGACGACGAACGTCAGGTTGTCCAGACCCTGCTGACCGGCGAGCTGGAGCATGCCGCGGGACTCGGGCTCGTCCATCTCGCCGTCGCCGAGGAACGCCCAGACGTCCTGCTGGCTGGTGTCCTTGATGCCGCGCAGGTGCAGGTACCGGTTGGTCCACGCCTGGTAGATGGCGGACGCCGGGCCGAGGCCCATCGAGACCGTCGGGAACTCCCAGAGGTCCGGTGCGAGCCGCGGGTGCGGGTACGACGGCAGGCCGCCGCCCGGGTGGGACAGCTCCTGGCGGAACCCGTCCAGCTGGTGGGCCGACAGCCGGCCCTCGAGGTACGCCCGCGCGTAGACGCCGGGGGAGGCGTGGCCCTGGAAGTAGACCTGGTCACCGCCGCCCGGGTGGTCCTTGCCGCGGAAGAAGTGGTTCAGGCCCACCTCCGTGAGCGTCGCGACCGACGCGTACGAGGAGATGTGCCCACCGACACCGATCCCGGGTCGCTGCGCGCGCGTGACCATCACCGCGGCGTTCCAGCGGATCCACGAGCGGTAGCGACGCTCGAGCGCCTCGTCGCCCGGGAAGTAGGGCTCGTCGTGCACCGCGATGGTGTTGACGTAGGGCGTGTTGAGCGAGGCCGGGATGGCCACGTTCCGCTGTCGCGCGTGCCGCAGCATGCTCAGCAGCACATAGCGCGCGCGAGGGCCGCCCTTCTCGTCGATGAGCCCGTCGAGGGACTCCACCCACTCGCCGGTCTCGTCCGGATCGATGTCCGGCACCTGGCTGAGCAGGCCACCGATGAGCGGTCCTGTCTCGTCGATCGAAGCCACCAGCGCTCCTTGCCTCTCGTCCGCGCGCACGAGCCCGGTCGGCATCGGCGGCGCATCTGGCCCGAACCTGGGGCGCGCGCCGGTTGGGGCGGCGACGACGGGTGCGGGTAGTCGACCCATTCTCTGACCCCGCGGGCCCGAAAGTCACACCGAGTACCAGGAACGTCCACGTGACGTCCGCGACAGTGGGTCGTCCGGCCGCGCGACACCATCATCCGTGCAGGTCTTGCGTGCGCCCGCCCGGGTGCGGTGGGCTAGCGTGTGCGGCAATGAGCAGGCGGCCCCGGACGGGGTCGCCGAGACGGAGGGAGCGGTCCGGACGTGTCATCCACCGCGGACGAAGGCGCGTCGCAGACGGCCGCCCGCTTGGGGTTCACCTCGGGGCAGGTGGTCCAGGAGTTCGGCTACGACGACGACGTCGACGACGAGCTGCGCGCCAGCCTGGAGAGCGTGACCGGCACGGAGCTGGTCGACGAGGAGTACGACGACGTCACCGACGGCGCCGTCATCTGGTTCCGGGACGGCGACGGTGACCTCACCGACGCGCTCGTCGACGCCATGACGGTGCTGGACGACGGCGGCCCGATCTGGGTCCTCACGCCGAAGGCCGGACGTCCCGGCCACGTGTCGCACAGCGACATCGAGGAGGCGGCCACGACGTCGGGTCTGCACGCCATGAGCACGTTCTCGATCGCACCCGACTGGTCCGCCACCCGGCTCGGAGCGCGCGGGCGCGGTCGCTGACCCGCCTCGCACGACCAGGTGGTCGTTGTTACAGTCCGCGCCATGGACGCCACCGAACGCACAACGCCGCCGCTCGGCGAGCTCGCCCCGGACTTCTCGCTCCCCGACACGCACGGCACCCCGGTGACCCTGAGCGGGCTGCGGGGCGGCCCGGCCGTCCTCGTGTTCGTGCCCTTCGCGTTCTCCGCCACGTGCACCGGTGAGCTCTGCCAGCTCCGGGACAACATCAAGGAGTTCGAGCAGGCCGGCGTGCACGTCGTTGTCGTCTCGTGCGACCCCGGGCACGCGCTGCGCGCTTGGGCGGCCCAGGAGGGCTTCGGCTTCGACCTGATCTCCGACTTCTGGCCGCACGGCGAGGTGGCACGCGCCTACGGCGTCTTCGACGAGACGCGGGGCTTCGCGGTGCGCGGCAGCTTCCTCGTCGACGCCGAGGGCGTGCTGGTGTGGAGCATGGTCAACCCTCCCGGGCGAGCCCGCGACTTCGCCGCCTACCGCACCGCGCTGGCGGACCTCGCCGCCTGACGCCGGCGCGCGCCGGTATCCTGGGCGACCGTCGGGCCGCCCGCAGGTCGGGCGGTCCTGGGGCCTGTAGCTCAGCTGGTCAGAGCGCCGCGCTTACACCGCGGAGGTCGCCGGTTCGAAACCGGCCGGGCCCACCGCACGGCGTGGCACGGCGTGACGCCTCGCGGTCACGTCGTCGCCGGCCCAGCCGTCGTGGTTGTTAGGGTCCGACCATGCCGGAGCCCTCTCTCGTCGTCTCGGCGCTCACCGTCTACCCGGTGAAGTCGTTCGCCGGCACCCCGACCACGTCGATGGAGGTCGAGATCGCGGGACCGCGCGGCGACCGCCGGTGGATGGTCGTCGACGAGCACGGCTCGACTCTCACCGCCCGCAGCCACCCGCGCATGCTCGCCGCGCGGGCGACGTCGTACCACGGCGGCGTCCGCCTCGTCTCCGACGACCTGCCGACGCTCGACGTGGCCGAGCCGTCGGGACCGCCCGACCTCCCGGTGCAGCTCAAGCGCCTCGACACGGCGACCCGCGCGGGCGACGAGGCCGACGCGTGGGTCTCGGAGCTGCTGGGGCAGCGCGCGACGCTCGTCTGGCTGGACGACCCGGCCCGCCGGGGGATGGCCGAGAAGCACGGCGGCACCCGCGCGGACCCGCTCGCCCTCACCGACACCGGACCCGTGCACGTGACGTCGACGGCGTCGCTGCGCCGTCTGGACGCCTGGGCGGCCGAGCTCCACGACGAACGCGTCGCGCGGGCCGTCGAGAAGGGCGACCCGGCGCCCGCACCGCGCACGGTGCTCGACATGCGACGGTTCCGCCCGAACCTCGTGGTGGACGGCGACCTCGACCCGTTCGTCGAGGACGGCTGGGCCACGCTGACGGTCGGGGACGTCGAGCTGAGGTTCGCGGACCACTGCGGGCGGTGCGTCCTGACGACGATCGACCCGGACACGCAGGTCAAGGGCAAGGAACCGCTCGCGTCGCTCGCGCGGCACCGGCGCCGGGACGGCGAGGTGTGGTTCGGGATCCAGATGGTCCCCGTGCGGGGTGGCGTCGTCACGGTCGGCGACCGCGTCGCGACGACGGACCGGTAGCGTGCGGCACGTGAGTGCACCGGTCCTGCGTGACGTCGTCCGGCTGCTGGAGCGCCGCTACCCCCCGTCCACGGCCGAGTCGTGGGACGCGGTCGGTCTGGTCACCGGCGACCCGTCCCAGCCCGTGCGGCGGGTCCTGTTCGCGGTCGACCCGGTCGCGGCCGTCGTCGACGAGGCGACCGCGTGGGGTGCGGACCTCGTCGTGACGCACCACCCCCTGCTCCTGCGGCCGGTGCACTCCATCGCCGTCACCACGTTCAAGGGAGCGCTGCTGCACACGCTCGTCCGCTCCGAGACCGCTCTGTACACCGCGCACACCAACGCGGACGCGGCCGCCGGGGGAGTCAACGACGCGCTCGCCGCCGCGCTCGGGCTCGTCGGGACAGCTCCGTTGGATCCCGCCCCGGCAGAGGCGCTGGACAAGCACGTGGTGTTCGTCCCCGTCGCGGACGCAGAACGTCTGGTCGACGCGCTCGCGGCCGCGGGAGCAGGGGCGATCGGCGAGTACACCCGGTGCGCCTGGACGTCGACCGGTGAGGGGACGTTCACCCCGTCGGACGCCGCGTCCCCCACGGTCGGGTCCGCCGGAGAGGCGTCGCACGTCGTCGAGGCGCGCGTCGAGATGGTCGCGCCGCGCCGCCTGCGCTCGTCGGTCGTCGCCGCGATGCGCGCCGCCCACCCGTACGAGGAGCCGGCGTTCGACGTGCTCGAGCTCGCCACGTGGCCCGGCTCGACCGGCACCGGCCGCGTCGGGACGCTGGCAGAGCCGACGACACTGCGGGCGTTCGCGGCCACCGTCGCGGCGGCCCTGCCGGCGACCGTCCAGGGCGTGCGGTTCGCGGGCGACCCGGACGGTCGGGTCGAGCGGGTCGCGGTCGTCGGCGGGTCGGGCGACTCGTTCTTCGACGCCGTCCGCGCGTCGGGCGTCGACGCGTACGTGACCGCCGACCTGCGTCACCACCCGACGTCCGAGCTCCGGGAGCGGGCCGCGCACGAGGGCTCGTCCACGCCGTACCTGGTCGACGTCGCCCACTTCGCCTCCGAGTGGCCCTGGCTCGCCCACGCGGCCCGCGCCCTGGAGGAGGACGTGGCCGCCGCGGGCACTACGGTGGAGACCCGCGTCAGCACGGTGAGCACCGACCCGTGGACGGGACGCGTCGCGAGCCCGGGAACCGCCTGAACCTGCACGACCTCCACAGCACCGCCGGAAGGACACCCGTGACGACTGCACCCGCAGCAGACCAGCGCCGACTGCTCGACGTCCAGGCTCTCGACACCCGCCTCGACCAGATCGCCCACAAGAAGCGCACCCTGCCGGAGCTCGCGCGGCTGACCGAGCTGGACTCGCAGGTCACCGACCTGCACACGGCCCTGGTGACGTCCCAGACGGCGGTCAGCGACCTCCAGCGCGAGCTGCGCAAGGCGGAGGCGGACGTCGAGCAGGTCCGGGTGCGGGCCGCTCGTGACCAGGCACGGCTGGACTCCGGCACGGGCAGCCCGAAGGACCTCCAGGCGCTGCAGAGCGAGCTGGGCACGCTCGGGCGTCGGCAGGCCGAGCTCGAGGAGGTCGAGCTCGACGTCATGGAGCGGCTGGAGGCCCACGAGAGGGCGCTCGCCGAGGTCACGACCGCGCACGAGTCGCTCGCGGAGAAGCGTGCGGGCGTGGAGGCGGAGCGCGACGCCGCGTTCGCCGCGCTCGACGCCGAGGCGGAGACGGTCCGCGCCGAGCGGGCCACGGCGGCGGACGGGCTCGACGCGGGGCTGGTGACGCTCTACGAGCGGCTGCGTGCGCAGCTGGGCGGCAAGGGTGCCGGTGCCCTGCGCGGTCGCCGGTGCGAGAGCTGCCGGCTCGAGCTGAACCCGCTCGACGTCGAGGCGATCGTCAAGGCCCCCGAGGACCAGGTCGTGCGCTGCGAGGAGTGCGGTCGGATCCTCGTGCGCCTCCCGGAGCCCGCGAAGGGCTGACCTGCGGGTCGCGGGTCGGGCGGCGGAGGGACAGACTGCGAGTCGTGAGCGAACCGATCGACACCACGCCGGCCGATCCCGTCGGCTCCCCGCCTGCGCGGGCACCGCGACCGTCGGGCGCCGGCGTCCGGTTCGACGAGGAGCAGCCGGTCACGGTCGTCCTCGTCCGGCACGGGCAGACGACGATGACCGTCTCGCGCGGGTACTCCGGGTCCGGCGAGCCCGGCCCGCCCCTCGACGAGACCGGTCTGCGGCAGGCGCGCGACGCCGCGGACCTCGTCGACCGCGTCGGCCGTGACCTCTGGGGTGACATCCCCTACCCGAGCGAGATCATCGCGTCGCCCATGGTCCGCACCCAGCAGACCGGCGCGATCATCGCCGAGAAGCTCGGACTGCCCGTCCGGACCGACGCCACGTTCCAGGAGGCGAACTTCGGGGAGTGGCAGGGGCTGACCGCCGAGCAGATCGAGGAGCGGTGGCCCGGGCAGCTGGAGCCGTGGCACACCAAGGCCGACCTCAGGCCACCCGGCGGCGAGTCGATCGAGGACGTCGGCCGCAGGCTGCAGCGCGGGCTCGACGCGCTGCTCGCCGGCGGGGTGGACCGGACGGTCGTCGTCGTGAGCCACGCCGTCTCCATCCGCGCAGCCCTCGGGGTCACGATGGGCGCGCAGCCCTCGTCGTGGAGCCAGCTGCGCGTCGCGCCCGCGTCGGTGAGCATCGTGCGGCTCTTCGCGGACCGTCGCGACGAGATCGCCGTGGTGGGGGTGCCGAGCGAGGGCTGGTCGTCCTGACCTGTCAGCTCGTTGCGACGAGGGCGAGCGTGGCTGCCACGACCGCGAGCGGGGCGAGCAGCAGCCCTTGCCGCACGATCGTCCCGGCGGGGACGTCCAGCATGACCGTGCGGCACCGTTGCCACCACAGGACGGTCGCCAGCGAGCCCCACGGCGTGATGAGCGGCCCGACGCCCGTGCCGACGAGCAGCGCGGCGAGCCGCAACGGGTCCGTCCCGACCGCCGGTTCGAGCGCGAGGTAGGCCGGGAGGTTGTTCATCGCGTTCGCCGCGAGCGCGCCCGTGGCGGCGACCTGCAGCAGTGCACCCGGACCGTTGCCCGTGCCCGCGGCCTGGGCGAGCAGCGTGCCGAGGCCCTGGGCGTGGGCGGTCGCGACGACGACGAACAGGCCGAGGACCACGAGCAGCGTCCGCCACGGGACCAGGTCGCGGGCTGCCACGGGGAGCTTCTGGTGTCGGGCGAGCGTCACGACGAGCAGGACGACAGCGACCACGATCGCGGTGGGCGCGGTGGGTGCGCCGACGACGAACGCGACCGCCAGGACGCCGACCGCGACCGCGCACACGACGAGCAGCGGCCGGTCGCGCACCGGGTGCGTCGGGCCGGGGTCGTACGTTCCGCTCAGCGACCGCCGGTCACGCGCGGCCAGGACGGCGACGGTCACCACGACCGCCGCCAGCGCCGGCGCCCACATCAGGCCGAGGTAGCCGACGCCGTCGGCGCGCAGCAGGTGGTCGGCGAGCAGGTTGGTCAGGTTGGAGACCGGCAGGACCAGCGACGCGGTGTTCGCGAGCGCGAGCACGGCGAGCGCGAACGGCAGCGGAGGCGTGCGCGTGTGCCGGGCGAGGGCGATGACGACCGGGGTGAGCAGCACGGCGGTCGTGTCCAGCGACAGCACGGCCGTGCTCACGGTCGCCAGCACGACGACGAGCCCCCACAACGCCCAGCGGCGGCCGCGGGCCAGCCGCGAGGCCAGACCCGCGGCGGCGTCGAACAGCCCCGCCCCGGCGCACATCTCGGCGACGACCGTCAGGGCCGCGACGAAGACCAGGACGGGCAGCGTCCGCTCCGCCAGGACCCGTGCGTCCGTGACGGGGAGCGCACCCGTGACCAGCACGAGCACGGTCACGACGACCGCGACGAGCCACCACGGCACGTGCCGACGGCGTGCCACTCAGGCCACGACGAGCTCGAGCGTGCGCGCACCCCGCGTCGCAGGACCCAGCTCGACGGCGAGCAGGACGGAGCCGACGAGCTCACCGGCGACCCGGGCCAGCGCCTCGGCATCCTGCGGTGCGCGACCACGACGGGTCAGCAGGTGGCGCGTGAGCACCCCGCGCGTGTGCTTGGCGTTGTGCGAGACGACCGACCGCTTCCCGTCGAGCTCGCGCAGCACCCGCACCTGCACCCAGTCGGCGGACCGGGGCGGGTGCCACGCCGCGAGGTACGTCGCTGAGCGGCAGTCGACGACGAGCTCACCGTCTGCGCGTTCCGCGAGCTCGACCCCGAGGGGACCTCGCCACACCCCGGGCAGGTGCCCCAGGCCCGGCAGGTGCGTGGCCATGGACAGCCGGTACGCGGGGATGCGGTCGTCGGGGGCGACGAGGCCCCAGAGCCCGGACACGATCCGCACGGCGTCGGCGGCGCGCGCGCGGCCGGTCGGGGTGAGCCGGTCCAGGCCGGCCGCCGCGTAGAGCACGCCGGTGTACACGTGCTTCGCCGGACCCGTCGGGAGGCTGCGCAGGTGCACGTTGCGCGCGACCTCCGCATCGAGGCTCGCCCCGACACCCAGCACCTGCATGGCGTCCGTCGACGCGCTGACCTCGATCAACGCGTCCAGCACCTTTTCCCGCACCGGGTTGAGGCCGGGGGAGGAGAGGCTGTCCAGGTCGAGCTGGGGGCCGCGGGCGCGCGGCGGCGTCTTGCCCTCGGAGGGCGGCAGGAGCACGAGCACGCCTGAACTGTAGGCTCCGCGCGACGGTGCAGCGCGAGGAGGACCACATGGCGCACGTGAAGATCTACGGCCGGCGCGACGTCTGGCAGGACCGACGCGGATCCGTCTCCGACGCCGTCCACCGTGCCGTCGTCGGCACCTGGGGCCTCCCCGAGGACAAGCGGTTCCACCGCTTCCTGCTCCTCGACGCCGACGACCTCGTCGCACCGCGCAGCAAGGACTACCTCGTGGTCGAGATCCTCTGCTTCACCGGCCGCTCCCGCGAGGCCCGCCGCGCCCTCATCGCCGCGTTCTACGACGACGTCGCACCCACGCTCGGTCTCGGCACCGACGACCTCGAGATCATCATCATCGAGAGCCCCCCGGAGAACTGGGGGATCCGCGGCGTCTCCGGCGACGAGCTGTCCCTGACCTACCGCGTCGACGTCTGAACCGACTGCCGCGGGACGCCCATCAGCTGCCCCCCGACAACAGGCACCGTCCCCTCCGCAGGAACGAGCCCGCGCGCACGTCCGACGGCCAGGGCCGACTCCCGATCAGCCACGCCGAGCTTCACGTAGATCGACCTGACCTGCGACTTCACCGTGTTCCGCGTCACGTACAACGATCCCGCGATCTCGTTGAGCGTCAGCGGCAGGGCCAGGTGCGCGAGGATCACGCGCTCGCGTCGCGTCAGGGCGTGTGTGATGTCCATGGCGTTGGTTCGACGCCGAGCTCCGCGCGGATGGGTGGCGACTATGCTGGCGCCGCGGATGAGTCAGTCAGGCGGCCGCGTCGAGCCCTCGGGCTCGCCGAGGAACGTCCGGGCTCCGCAGAGCAGGGTGGTGGGTAACACCCACCCGGGGTGACCCGCGGGACAGTGCCACAGAGAACAGACCGCCCGACCGGCTCGCCGGTCGGGCAAGGGTGAAACGGTGGTGTAAGAGACCACCAGCGTGCCGGGCGACCGGTGCGGCTAGGTAAACCCCACCCGGAGCAAGGTCAGACAGGGAGCGTTCGAGGGCTGCTCGCCCGAGCTCCCGGGTAGGCCGCTGGAGGCGTACGGCAACGTGCGTCGTAGAGGGATGGCCGCCACTCGCGCAGTGCGGGCAACCGCGCGCGAGGACAGAACCCGGCGTATCGACTGACTCATCCGCACATCGCCCCGACCCGCGGGCACCCTGCCGGCTCAGACGGCGGTGAAACGGTCGAAGTCCGCGCCGGCCACCTCGACCACCGGCACCCCGGCAGCCTTGAAGGACTCGACCGTGCCCGCGTCCCCGAGGCCGACGGCCTGACCGCCGGACCACACCGCGAACCCGCGCCCGCCCTTCTCCGGCGGGCAGAAGAGCAACCACGTCGACGTCGACCTGCGTACCAGCCGCATGAAGTCGCCGTCGCTGATGGGCACGACCTTCGCACCGGCCGCAGCCCACGCGTCGACCGTGGCCTGGTCCCCGATGCCGGTCAGGACGCCGCCGTCGAGCAGGCCGGTGCCGAACGTCGGCGAGTTGACGAGAGTGGGCATGTCGTCCTCCAGACTCGGTGGGGGTTGCTTCTCCACGAGGAGGGCAACGCCGACGACGTTGGCCTCCAGGTGCGGGACCGGGTCGATCTTCACGCCGTCGACCGACACCTCGAAGTGCAGGTGCGCGGCGGTGGCCGAGCCCGTGGCGCCGGCCAGGCCGATGATCTGGCCGCAGCTCACCCGGTCGCCCTTGGACACGCGACGTTCGGACAGGTGCGAGTAGCCGATCCACACGCCGCCGCCGACGTCGATCCGTACGTAGTTCCCCGGCGAGCCCTTCGCGAACAGGGACTTGACGACGGTGCCGTCGCACGCAGCCCGCAGCGGGGTCCCGCTCGCTGCGCGGAAGTCCGTACCGGTGTGCGCCTTCACGACTCCCGTGACCGGGTGCTTGCGTGCAGGGTTGAACCCGGACGTGACTTCTCGACCCTCTGTGGGGTACACCCAGGTCGCCATGCGGTCACCCGCCGGACGTCAGGGAGATGTTCAGGTCGGTCATCGCGCCGCCACCGATGAGCGTGACCTCGGCAAGGGGTGATCCTGGTGCCTGGCGCGGCCCTGCCGTCGGGCTCTGCCTGGACGACGTCGGCGCCGTGGCGGCGCCGATACTCGTCACAACTGTAGGACGGCGACGGCGACACCGTCGAGAACAAAGCACCGCATTTCGCCCGAATCAGCCGTGCGACACGTCGCGCCTGCGCCGCGAGGCGCGGGCAGGGCACGATGGCTCCATGAGCACCCTGGACCAGCTGACGTCCGACCTGACCACCGCCATGAAGGCCCGCGACACCGTGCGCACCGGCGTCCTGCGCCAGATCATCGGTGCGGTGCGCTTCGAGGCGAAGGCGGGCTCGGTCGAGAAGGAGCTGTCGGAGGACGACGTGCTGAAGGTCCTGGCGCGCGAGGTCAAGAAGCGCCGCGACTCGGCGCAGATCTACACCGACGCGGGTGCGCCGGAGCGGGCGGCGACGGAGACGGCCGAGGCGGACCTCATCGAGACGTACCTGCCGGCGCAGCTGTCGGACGGCGAGCTGCAGGCGCTGGTCACTGCGGTGATCGCGGACGTCGGCGCCACCTCGGTGCGGGACATGGGTGCCGTCATGAAGGAGGCGTCCGCGCGCGCGGGTGCGTCCGCGGACGGGAAGAAGCTGTCGACGCTGGTGCGGGCCGCGCTCAGCTGACGGAGGCGGGCAGCGACTCGTAGGTGCGGCCCGTCAGCATCGACGCGACGTCGGAGGTCCACGGCAGCGGCGGCTCGGGCATGACGACGAGCCACGCACCGTCCCGGTCGAAGAACCGCAGGTCGCCGTCGAACGCGTACGTGTCGCGCACGTGCACGCCGAGGTCGGTGACCGTGAACGTCAGGTTGAACAGCCACGCGGCGGGGTCCTGGATCCGGGCGTCGCTGTCGAGGTCCCGGGACGTCCACAACCGCATCCAGGTGACGCTGCGGGACTCGCGTGCGGGCACGACGAGGGGGTGCCCGGGCAGCAGGTCCAGCTCGCCGCCGGCGGGTTCGATGACGTTGACCTGGGCGACGCCGTCGGAGACGTTCTCGAACCAGATGGTCAGGGCGGTACGGAACGCGTACGTCTCGTCGCGCCCGACCTGGAGCTGACCGGTCAGCGGGCGCCACCGGTCCTGGCCGCCGGTGGTGAGCTGGCAGTACTCGAGCGCCGGGCGGCCGGGGGTGCCGGAGCCCTCCGGGAAGGCTCGGGCGACGATCGTCGGGGCCAGCACGTCGAGCCGCGCCTCTTCGAGCATCCTGCGCATCCGGTCGGCCTCGGCACGCTGGCGGTCGGCGTCCCTGCGTGCTCCCTGGGCCTCCTGCTGGGCGAGGGCGATCGCGTCCCGGGCGATCCCGACCTGCTCGTCGAAGACCTTCGTCTGCTTGTGCGTGGCCTCAGCCAGCCGCTTGGAACGGCGGGCAGCCTTGCCTGCGACGATCCAGGCGCCGAGCGCGGCGATGAGGGTCAGGAGGGAGACGGCGAGCGGTGCCCACTGTTCCCAGTCCTGCCAGGCGACGTCCCCCACGACCGGTAGTTCGACGCTGATCATTCAGGGAAGGTACCGACCGATTCGTCCGAATTCGACCCTGACGCGCCCCCGTCACCCGTGTGGGGGAACGATCACGCGCCGGACGCCTCCGCGGCGAGCGCTGCCGCGAGCTGGTCGGGGGTGCTGCGCAACAGGCAGAACTCGTTGCCCTCAGGGTCGGCCAGCACGTGCCAGGGGACGTCGCCCTGACCGATGTCCACGCGCGTCGCGCCGAGCGAGAGCAGGCGGTCGAGCTCGGAGGCCTGGTCGGAGCCGTTGGGCGGGCGCAGGTCGGCGTGCAGACGGTTCTTGGCGACCTTGGCGTCGGGGACCCTGATGAAGAGCCATCCGGTCGCGGCGCCGTCGGGCGGTTCGATGGCGATCTCGTCGTCGTCCTCGGCCGGTTCCCAGACGTAGGACCACCCGAGGGCCTCGCTCCACCAGCGGGCGAGGGTGTGCGGGTCGGCGGCGTCGATCGTCAGGTGCGAGACCACAGGCGTCATGCGTCGCACGTTAGGGGCGACCGCCGACACGCGCGACCCGTCACCTCGGGTCGAGGCGGACGACACCCGAGTCGAGGTCGAGCCGCCCGGCGGCGTCCCCGGTCTGCTTGATGTCGAGCTGCTGGCGGTCCTGCTCGGCGGTGAGGTACTCGCGGTTGGGCTGGAACACGTCGACGAGCGCACCGAACGCGCCGGCACCACCCACGCCCCCGCTCGGGCGCCGTTCGCGCGGACGGCGGCGGTCGAACCAGCCACGGGCCGTCATGCGGTCGACCGCGACGAGCAGGAGCGCGAGCGTGACCACCCCGCCGGCGACGAGCCATCCCATGTGGCTCATCGTCCCACGGCGTCCCGGTGGGCGACATGGGCCGCCGCCGTCCAGGGATGCGCGCACCGCTCGTCGTCGACGTCGGCCCCGGCGACGAGTGCGGACAGGTACGCACGGTCAGCCGCGACGCGTCGAGGGAGATCGCTCCCGACGCTCCCGTGGCCGGGGACGACGACGGCGGCACTGGTTGCCTCCAGCAGCGCGAGCGCTCCCAGGTAGTCCCCGACGGGGTCGTCCGCCGACAGGTCCAGCAGCGGGATCTCGACGTCGGAGAGCATGTCGCCCGCGACGAGCACCCCGGCGTCGGGCAGGAAGAGCGCGGTGTGGGGCCGGGCGTGGGCGGCGTGCACGAGGACCTGCACGGTCGGGCCCGGCCAGTCGAGCACACCGGGGGAGCGGCGGGGGAAGTCGGATGCAGCCGCGGCGACCGGGGCGGGCGGCTCACCGCTCCGGGCGAGCTCGGGGTCGGCGTCGCGTTCCGCCGCGAGCGTCTCGCGGTCGGTGGCCGGGACGCCGGCCGACCAGCGCGGCAGGTGCGCGAGGGCGGGACCGTCGAGCACGTGGTCCCAGTGCGCGTGCGTCGACCAGACGGCGACGGGGGTCCAGCCGCGCGCCCGGATCGTCGCGGCGAGGCCGTCCACCTCGGAGGCGGTCACGGCGGGGTCGACCACCAGGCACGTCCCGTCGGGGCCCACGACCACGGTCGACGTCGTCGTGTAGACAGCGCTCGTCGCGACGTGGACCCCGGGAGCGACCTCGACGAGGTCGCGCTGGTCAGCCGTGAGCCTGCGCCGCCAGCGCGGCAGCGCCGACGATGCCCGCTGCGTTGCGCAGCTCGGCCGGGACGATCTTCGTGCGGATGTCGAGAAGCGGCAGGAAGTCCTTGTGGTGCTTGCTCACGCCGCCGCCGACGACGAACAGGTCGGGCCAGAACAGGTTCTCCACCACGGTGAAGTAGCGCTGCAGGCGCTCCGCCCACTGCGCCCAGTCGAGCCCCTCCCGGTCGCGCACGCTCTCGGCGGCCCGCGACTCGGCGTCGTACCCGTCGATCTCCAGGTGCCCGAGCTCGGTGTTGGGCACCAGGTGGCCGTCGACGATGAGGGCCGAGCCGATCCCGGTGCCGAGCGTGACGACCATGACGACCCCCTGCACGCCCTTGGCCGCGCCGTACACGACCTCGGCGTACCCGGCGGCGTCGGCGTCGTTGACGGCGAGCACCTTGCGGCCCGTCGCGTCGTGCACGGCCTTCTCGACGTTCGTGCCGATCCACGACTTGTCGACGTTCGCCGCGGACTGCGCGACACCGTGCAGGATCACCGCGGGGAACGTGACACCGATCGGCACGTCCTTGCCCAGGTCGAACGAGTTGACGACCTTGGCGACCGTCTCCGCGACGGCGTCGGGGGTCGACGGCTGCGGTGTCGGGATCCGGAGCCGGTCGGCGGCGAACTCGCCCTCGGCCAGCGACACGGGTGCGCCCTTGATCCCGCTCCCGCCGATGTCGATGCCGAATGCCGTCTCGGGGGACTTCTTGTGCTTGTGGTCGCTCATGGCAGGGTCAGGATCTCCGCTCCGGTGTCGGTGACCAGCAGGGTGTGCTCGAACTGCGCACTGCGTCGGCCGTCGGCCGTCAGGACGGTCCAGTCGTCGTCCCACATGACCCAGTCGGGGGTGCCCAGGTTGAGCATGGGCTCGATGGTGAACACCATCCCCGGCTCGATGGTCGTGTCGTACGCGGGAGCCGCGTCGTAGTGGGGGACGACGAGCCCGGTGTGGAACGCGGGGCCGACGCCGTGCCCGGTGTAGTCGCGGACGACGCCGTACCCGAACCGCGCCGCGTACTTCTCGATCACCCGGCCGACCACGTTGATCTCGCGCCCGGGGACGACGGCCTTGATGGCCCGGGCGAGCGCCTCCTGGGTGCGCTCGACCAGCAGCCGCGACTCCTCGTCGACGTCGCCGGCGAGGAACGTCGCGTTGTTGTCGCCGTGCACCCCACCGACGTAGGCCGTGACGTCGATGTTCACGATGTCGCCGTCCTCGATGACGGTCGAGTCGGGGATGCCGTGGCAGATCACCTCGTTGACGGACGTGCACAGCGACTTCGGGAAGCCGCGGTAGCCGAGGGTCGACGGGTAGGCGCCGTGCTCGACGAGGAACTCGTGCCCGATCGCGTCCAGCTCGTCGGTGGTGATGCCGGGTGCGACGTGGCTGCCGACGAGCTCGAGGGCCTGCGCGGCGAGGCGGGCCGCGACCCGGACGCGCTCGATCATCTCGGCGTCGAGGACGTCGCTGCCCGTCCACCGTGCAGGACCCGGCCGGCCGACGTACTCGGGACGGGCGATCGACGACGGGACGGACCGGCGAGGGCTGAGCGTGCCCGGGACCAAGGCGGATCGTGGCGCGTGGACGGGCGGCATACCTGGCAGTCTACGGACAGGAGGGCATCGCGGCCGGTCAGCAGCCATCGGCACGGAGCCCGGACGAAGGGAGACCGCCGTGGCGGACAAGTTCTGGTTCAACATCGAGACCCACGAGGTCGAGGAGGGCCGGCAGAGCGACTGGACCAAGCTCATGGGGCCGTACGAGACCCGCGACGAGGCGACGCACGCCCTGGAGAAGGCCCGCAAGCGCAACCAGGACTGGGAGGCGCAGGACGAGGAGCAGTCCTGAGCACGGTGCACCACCGCGCAGCCTGAGCTGCCCCGACGGGCAGCCGCGAGGGCGGTGATACCTCTCCCACCGTCGGCGCCGGGCGTCGATGGGCTATGACGGGTGGATGACCGGGCAGCTTCTCGCGCGCGCCGGCAGCGGCTCCTCGGACGGGTGAGGTCGTGCCGACGACGCTCGCGCGCGACGCGGTCCAGGAGCCGGAGCGGCGGCACCGGCCCGCACCGGTCGGGACCCCTGCCGCCCGGCAGCCGACGGGTGCGATCCACTCGAACGGTGAGCTCGCCCGGCTCGCCCGCGCGGGCGGCCCGGCGCCGCCCCTCGGCCTGCAGGCGTGGAGCAACCGCGTCGCCCGGTCCAGCCTGGCCGTCACCCATCCCGACGACCCGGTGGAGCGCGAGGCCGAGCGGGTGGCCTCCGACGTCGTGCACCGGCGGCCCGTCGCGGAGCCCTCCCCACCGGTGACGCCGGCCGCTACGACCGCCCGGCGGCCCGCCGCGCGGGAGCCCGACACCGCACCGGCGGTCGCGCCGCCCGCGCCGGAGGCCGGGTCGGTCGCCGAGCACGCGGAGGAGATCGCCGAGGGCGGGCAGGTCGAGGTCCCGCAGTCCGTGGCGTCGCTCATCGCCAGCCCGGGGACCGGCGTCCCGCTCGAACCGGCCGTCCAGGCCCGGGTGGCACCGGTCCTCGGCGCCGACCTCAGCTCCGTCCGCGTGCACCAGGGTCCCGACGCGAGCTCCGCCGCCGCGGCGCTGCAGGCGCGCGCGTTCACCGTGGGCGCCGACATCTTCCTGGGCGAGGGCGAGTCGGCCACCGACCTCGAGCTCATGGCGCACGAGTCCACGCACGTCGTGCAGCAGCAGGCCGTCGGCGTCTACCGTGCCGAGGTCGCCCGCCTGGCCCTGGGCACGGTCATGCCCGACTGGCTCATCAGGGACATCCAGTCGATCCCCGGGTACTCGGTGGTCAGCACCGTCGTCGGCAGCGACCCGATCACGGGGGAGTCCGCCACCGAGAGCAGGCAGGGGTTCGTCGAGAAGCTCCTCACGTTCGGACCGTTCGGTGCCGCGTCGGGCCCTGTCCTGCAGGCCGCGAAGGTGCTCGATGACGTCTTCACGATGCTCGACGAGGGTCTCAAGCGGCACAACCTCACGTTCGACCGGGTGCTCGCCGACCTCGACAGTGCCTGGGAGGAGATGTCGATCACCGAGGGCGTCGAGTTCAACCTCGCGATCGCGCGTCGCTACCTCTCGGCGATCGTCAACGACGTCAAGGCGTTCCTCGGCGAGATCGCGGACGCCGTCATCGCCAAGGTCCGGTCCGTGCTCGCGGCCGTCGCGGAGCCGCTGCTGGAGAAGGACAGCATCGCCCCCTACTGGAGCCTCGCGAAGAAGGTCCTGCACACCAACCCTCTGACAGGCGAGGACGTGCCGGCGACCACGGTCGACATCCTCACCGAGTTCCTCAAGCTCATCGGCCAGCAGAAGGTGCTGGACCAGATGATCGAGCGCGGCACGCTGCAGAAGACCGCCGACTGGGTCGACTCGAAGATCGACCAGTTCCAGGGCATCGTCGGCCAGGTCGCGGCGCTGCTCGAACAGGCCGGCGCGGCGCTGAGCCCGGCGAACCTGCCCAATCTCCTGGACACGCTGCCCGCGCTGGCCGACCAGGCGTTCTCGATCATCAAGCAGATCGGCGACTTCGCGCAGGACGTGATCGCGCAGGTGCTCGTGCTGGTCAAGGACTCGCTGCTGGCGTGGCTGTCGTCCTACGCCAAGAAGATCCCCGGCTACGAGCTGCTGACCGTGATCCTGGAGAAGGACCCGTTCACCGGCGACGTCGTGCCCCGGACGGCCGAGAACCTCATCAAGGGGTTCATCCTCCTGCTCCCCGGCGGCGACGCGATGTACGCCAAGCTCGCCGAGTCGGGTGTCATCGCGAACGCCGCAGGCCGGATCACGTCGGCGATGACCGAGCTGAACATCTCCTGGTCGCTGATCACCGACACGTTCCTCGGCGTGTGGAACCTCGTCACGCTCGAGTCGCTGCTCTCGCCGATCGAGACGTTCGACAAGATCCTCGACCAGTTCGGGGACCCGCTCGAGCGGATCATCCGGTTCGCCGCCGTCGTGGTCCAGGTCGTCGTCGAGCTGATCCTGCGCCTGATGAACTTCCCGCCCGAGATCTTCGGGCACATCCTCAGCCAGGTCGAGTCGGCGATCGAGGACATCAAGCGGGATCCCGTCGAGTTCCTGCTCAACGTCGTGGAGGCGATGAAGCAGGGCTTCAGCCGGTTCTTCGACAACATCCTCGAGCACCTGCTCAAGGGGCTGGCTGCCTGGATGTTCCGCGGTCTGAAGTCCCTGGGCATCGAGACCCCGACCGAGCTGACCCTCGAGGCGGCCATCACCCTGGTCATCCAGGTGTCCGGCGTGACGGTCGAGCTCCTCTGGCAGCGTCTCGCGGCGAAGATCGGCCAGGAGAAGGTCGACAAGATCCGTGAGGCGCTCGAGCTGGCCGGGCAGGCGTTCGACTTCATCAAGGACGTCCAGGAACGCGGCATCGAGGCGATCTGGGACAAGATCAGCGAGCAGCTGAGCAACCTCTGGGACCTGATCTTCGACGCCGCGAAGTCCTGGATCATGAAGGAGATCGTCAACAAGGCGATCGCCAAGGTCCTCTCGATGCTCGACCCCACCGGCATCATGGCGGTCGTCAACTCGTGCATCGCGTTCTTCAAGGCCGTCCAGTCGGTCCTCGACTACATGCGCGAGCTGCTCGAGCTCATCGACTCCTACGTCTCCACCGTCGCGCAGATCGCGAAGGGCAACGTCGGACCCGGTGCTGCGATGCTCGAGACGGGCCTGGCCAACGCCGTCCCGGTCGCCATCGGCTTCCTCGCCAACCAGGCCGGCCTCGGCGACGTCCCGGAGCAGGTCAAGCAGATCATCATCGACCTGCGCGCCAAGATCGTCGAGGCCATCGACTGGTTGATCGACAAGGCCATCTCCTTGGCGAAGTCCGCGCTCGACGCCCTGTTCGGGGGCGAGGAGGGCGAGGAGGACGCGCCGCCCGTCTGGGACGGGAAGTTCAAGGTCGGCAACGAGGACCACCAGCTGTTCTTCGAGAACGACGCGATGCTCGTCGCGTCCGAGGAGAAGCACCCGATCCCGCCGGAGGTCACCGAGGCTCGTGCGCTGCTCGACCAGATCAGGGTCGCGTTCCACCAGAAGACCGGGCGCAAGAAGGGCGAGAAGACCATCAAGGAGCGGGACGAGGAGATCCAGAAGCTCGTCGACCAGGTCAAGGCGCTCCTGATCGCCCACCCGGACCTGTGGAACAAGCTCAAGACCGGTGTCGGGCACGCCCCGAACATCGGGAACGTGGCACCGCACGGTTCGCAGGACACCGGCTGGCAGCCGCCCAAGGGTCAGGAGCAGTTCATGCCGTACTGGGCGCTCGAGTCCGAGCACGTGGTCCCGGACAACCACGTGACGGCGCTCTTCGAAGAGCTGGTCATCGCGCCCACGACGAACGTGGAGTACTCCGCGATGACGACCGTGATGCTCTACATCGGTGCCAGTGCGACCAAGACGTCGACCGACGCGGCCGCCCGCGCGGCGCTGAAGGCGAAGCTGAGCGCGGTGCTCGACAAGGGCGTGCAGACGCTCGTCGCGATCTTCGAGGCGGACTCCGAGGAGGAGTCGGAGCCGAAGTCGTTCCTCGACGCCGTCTCGAAGGTCGAGCAGGAGGTGTGGTCGGCCTTCGACGCGTTCGAGAGCGACGACGCGGTCAGACGGAGCGCGGACGCCGTCATCGCGGAGGGCAAGAAGGATCGTCCCGAGCAGCCCGGGACGGCGAGCAAGGTCGTGCGTGGCGGTGACGACCTGCCGGCGTCGGACAAGATCGCGCAGGCGGCCAAGGCGCAGCTGGCGGTGATCAAGGGCTTCGCGTTCGCGGAGGATCAGGCGGCACGTCAGAAGGCGTACGAGGCGTTCAACGGGGTGGACTCGCTGCGCAAGGCGTTGGTCAACGCGAAGAAACGGCTCCGGACGGCGAGGAACAACGTCGCGGCGTCGACGTCGACCGATCCTGCGGAGCTGCAGAGGCTGCAGGACGCCCTCGCTGTGGCGACGCAGGAGGAGAAGGACGCGCGACTCGCGCGCGACACGGCGACCGCCAAGGCCAAGGCCGAGGCGAAGCTGGCCACGTGACCGGTGCGTCCCGTGCCGACGGGTCAGCGGCGCGCGAGCGTCGCGACGATCGGGCGGTGGTCGCTCGCCCCGGTCCGCGGCAGCACCGCGAAGCCGGTCACGCGCCAGGCGCGCGCGTCGACGAGGACGTGGTCGATCGGCGCAGAGAACACCGTGGGGACGTCCGCCGGCCACGTGCCGGACGAGGCGACACCGGCGGCCCGTGCTGCGTCGACGCACGGTCCGAGGTCCTGGAGGCCGGGGTGGTCGAGCGTCGCGTTCAGGTCGCCCGCAACGATCGCCCCGGGCGTCGACGCGCACGCGTCGGCGATCAGACGGGTCTCCGTCCGCCAGGACGGCATCGCGCCCTGACTGATGGGGGCCATGGGGTGTGCGGCGACGAGCACCGGTGAGCCCGTCGGCTCCGCGGGTTCCGCGCGCAGCGACCCGAGGCGCGTCGGCAGCGGCTCGGCGACGGGGTACGTGCCGACGGCGGGGGAGACCAGCAGCGCCGTCCCGGCGATGAACGAGGTGTTCCCGTCCGCGGTCAGCACCTGCATCGGCCGGCCCGCGGCGGCGAGCCGGTCGGCGGTCGACCGGGCGATGGTGGCCGACGTCTCGGGCAGGACCACGACGTCGGCGCGGTGGGCGAGGACGAGGTCGGCCAGCACCTCGGCGCCGACCGTGTCGAGGGTGTTGAACGACAGGACGACCACGTCGTCGGTCGTGGACGCAGGTGCCGCCCCCTGCGGGTACGACCGGACGACCAGCACGGCGGCCTGCGCGGCGGCACCGAGCGCGAACGCCAACGCCAGCGGGAGCAGCCGGCGGCGCGACCACGGGACCACCACCAGCACGGTGACCACGGCCGCGGCCCCCACCCCGAGCAGCGCACGGAACGAGACCACCTGGGCGACGGGGAAGACGCCCGACGCGACGGGGACGGCCAGCGCGACGAGAGACCCACCGACGAGGGCCGCGAGGACCCAGACGACGACCTGGAGGCGTCTGCCCCGCGTCGTCACTTGTCGAACTGGTGGTCCGCGTCCGGGAACGTGCCGCCGCGCACCTCGTCGGCGTAGGCGGACGCCGCCGCCTTGAGCGCTGCACCGACCTCGCCGAACCGCTTGGCGAACCGCGGCGACCAGTCCGTCATCCCGGCCATGTCGACCCAGACCAGCACCTGGCCGTCGCACTGCGTGCCGGCGCCGATGCCGATCGTGGGGATGTGCAGGATCTCCGTGACCCGCGCGGCCACCGGGGCGGGCACCATCTCGAGGACCACAGCGACGGCGCCGGCCTCCTGGATGGCCACGGCGTCCTCGCAGAGCAGCTCGGCCTCGAGGTCGCCGCGACCCTGCACGCGCGGGCCGCCGAGCAGGTTCTCCGACTGCGGCGTGTACCCGAGGTGCCCGACGACGGGGATGCCGGCGTCGGTGATCGCCCTGATCTGGGCAGCCACCCGCTTGCCGCCCTCGAACTTCACGGCGGCGACGCCGGTCTCCTTCATCATGCGCACGGAGGTCGCGAGCGCCTGCTCCGGCCCGGCCTCGTAGGAGCCGAACGGGAGATCGGCGACGACGAACGCGCGCCTGGCCGCCCCGGCGACGGCCCGCGCGGGCGGGATGAGGTCGTCGACCGTCACCGGCAGCGTCGTGGTGTGCCCGTGCATGGTGTTCCCGATCGAGTCGCCGACCAGCAGCATGTCGATGCCGGCCTCGTCGAAGATCCGCGCGGTGACGGCGTCGTAGGCGGTCAGCATGGTCAGGCGCTCGCCGCGCTCCTTCGCCTCGCGCAGGTGGTGCACGCGCACGCGCTTCGGGGTGGGGGTCATACGTGGAGCTCCTGTCGGGGTGGTCACGGCTCGCGCCACTGGGTGGTGATGGGCAGCCGACGGTCGCGGCCGAACGCCAGGGCGGTCACCTTGGTGCCCGGCGGGTACTGGCGACGCTTCCACTCGGCGCGGTCGACGAGGGTGAGGACCTTGTCGACGACGGCGGGGTCGAACCCGCGGGCCAGCAGCTCGGCCCTGCCCTCGGCGTTCTCGACGTACGCGTCGAGCACCTCGTCGAGGATCTCGTACGGGGGGAGCGAGTCCTGGTCGACCTGACCCGGGCGGAGCTCCGCCGACGGGGGCTTGGTGATCGAGGACTCCGGGATCGGGGGGAGCTCGTCGGGGCCGAACACGCCGTCGAGCGCCGCGTTGTTCCGCCAGCGGGCCAGCGCCCACACACGGGACTTGTCGATGTCCTTGATCGGTCCGAACCCGCCGACGGCGTCGCCGTAGATGGTGGAGTACCCGACCGCGAGCTCCGTCTTGTTGCCGGGAGCGAGCACCAGGTGGCCCTCGGAGTTGGAGATCGCCATGAGGATCACGCCCCGGATCCGGGCCTGCAGGTTCTCCGCGGCGAGGCCGTCGAGGGGGAGCTCGCTCTCGAACGCGTCGACCATCGGCCCGATCGGCTGGACGCGGTAGTCCGCACCGATCCGCTTGGCCAGGTCCGCCGCGTCGTCCTTGCTGTGCTCCGAGGAGTACACCGACGGCATCGACACGCCGACGACGTTCTCGCCCCCGATCGCGTCCGCGGCGATCGCGGCGACGAGCGCCGAGTCGATGCCGCCGGACATCCCGAACACCACCGAGCGGAAGCCGTTCTTCGTCACGTACCCCCGCAGGCCGGTCACCAGGGCGCGGTAGACCTCCTCGTCGGGCGACAGCGGCGGTGCGACGGGGCCGGTCGCGGGTGCGTCGTCGTCCCCGAGCAGGTCCCACACGAGCAGGTGCTCGACGAACTGCGGCGCGCGCGTCAGCACGGTGCCGTCGGTGGCGATCACGAACGAGCCGCCGTCGAACACGAGGTCGTCCTGCGCGCCCACCAGGTTCACGTACGCGACGGGTGCCTCGACCTCGTGCGCGCGACGGGCGGCCAGCTCGACGCGCTGGTGCCCCTTGCCCTCCTCGTACGGCGACGCGTTCAGCACCACCAGCAGCGAGACCTCGTTCTCGTCCATCTGCGAGACCGGTCCGCCGTCCTGCCAGATGTCCTCGCAGATCACGACGCCCACGCGACGGCCGAGGACGTCGATCACGCAGACGTCGTCGCCGCCCGCGAAGATCCGGTACTCGTCGAAGACGCCGTAGTTGGGCAGGTGGTGCTTGTCGTACCGGACCTGCACCTGGCCGTGCTGGAGCAGGACCGCCTGGTTGGTGGGGCGCCGCGGACCGTCGGGGGCGCCGGGCTCGTGCACGGGCGTCACCGACTTCTCACCGACCGTGCCGACGAGGACCGCGAGGTCCCCGAGCCCCTCGTCGGCCAGCGCCGCCGCCGTGCGCTGCAGCGCAGCCTCGGCCCCGCGACGGAACGACGCACGCAGCGCCAGGTCCTCGATGGGGTATCCGGTGAGCGTCATCTCGGGGAAGACCACCAGGTCGGCGCCCGCCTGGGCGGCTGTCCGGGCCCAGTCGAGGACGGCGCGGGCGTTCGCGTCGACGTCGCCCACGCGCGTGTCGATCTGCGCGAGGGCGATGCGGGGGGAAGGCATGTGGACGAGCCTAACCATCTCGTGCGACCCACCTTCCCCAGTGGCCCTGTGCCGGACCGTTCATCAGGCAGGATGTACCGCATGGACAGGCAGCAGGAGTTCGTGCTCCGCACGGTCGAGGAGCGGGACATCCGCTTCATCCGTCTCTGGTTCACCGACGTGCTCGGGATCCTGAAGTCGGTGGCGGTGGCACCCGCGGAGCTCGAGGCCGCCTTCTCCGAGGGGATCGGGTTCGACGGCAGCGCCATCGAGGGCCTGACCCGGGTGTACGAGGCGGACATGATCGCCAAGCCCGACCCGTCGACGTTCCAGATCCTGCCCTGGCGGGGCGAGCGGCACGGCACCGCCCGCATGTTCTGCGACCTGCTCACGCCGGACGGCGAGCCGTCGCTCGCGGACTCCCGCACCGTGCTCAAGCGCGCGCTGTCCAAGGCCGCCGACCAGGGGTTCACCTTCTACACGCACCCCGAGGTCGAGTTCTACCTGTTCGACGCGCCGGCCGACCCGACGCTGCCGCTGGTGCCCGTCGACCAGGGCGGCTACTTCGACCACGTGCCGCGCGGCACCGCGCACGACTTCCGCCGCGCGGCGATCACGATGCTGGAGTCGATGGGCATCTCGGTGGAGTTCTCCCACCACGAGGCCGGACCGGGCCAGAACGAGATCGACCTGCGCTACGCCGACGCCCTGACCACCGCGGACAACATCATGACGTTCCGCACGGTGGTCAAGGAGGTCGCGCTCGAGCAGGGCGTCTTCGCGAGCTTCATGCCCAAGCCGCTGGCCGACCAGCCCGGCTCCGGCATGCACACGCACCTGTCGCTGTTCCAGGGCGACCGCAACGCCTTCCACGAGCCCGGCGGGCACCTGGAGCTGTCGAAGACCGCGCGCTCGTTCATCGCGGGCCTGCTCAGGCACGCCGCCGAGATCACCGCGGTCACCAACCAGTTCGTCAACTCCTACAAGCGCCTGTGGGGCGGTGCCGAGGCGCCGAGCTACGTCTGCTGGGGCCACAACAACCGCTCCGCACTGGTCCGCGTGCCCATGTACAAGCCCGGCAAGGGCAACTCGAGCCGCATCGAGTACCGCGCGGTCGACTCCGCCACGAACCCGTACCTCGCCTACGCGCTCCTGCTCACCGCCGGCCTCAAGGGTGTCGAGGAGGGCTACGAGCTGCCCGAGGGCGCCGAGGACGACGTCTGGGAGCTCACCGACTCGGAGCGCCGCGCGCTCGGCATCGAACCGCTGCCGACGTCGCTCGACGCCGCGATCTCCCTCATGGAGAAGTCGGAGCTCGTCGCGGAGACGCTCGGTGAGCACGTGTTCGACTACTTCCTGCGCAACAAGCGTCAGGAGTGGGAGGCCTACCGCTCGCAGGTGACGCCGTACGAGCTGCGGCGGTTCCTGCCGGTGCTGTGAGCTCGACCTCTCCGGGGCGCGGCTCGTCGCTGGCCGGTCGGCTGACCCGCGTCGGGGTGTCCGA
>NZ_BJWH01000024.1 GCF_007990265.1 Cellulomonas terrae | reverse complement strand
AACGCTGGGCACCGGTGCCCCGCCTGTGGACCGGGTCGTCGTGGACGTCTCGATCGGCGACGTCACCGCCGACCCGTTGCAGCTGTGAGTGAGGTCCGGTACGCGGGCAGGTGGCCGTGGTCGTCGCGGCCCCCTCCGACGCTGGAGGGGGCCGCGACGTCCCGTCAGATCGCGACGACGTCGATCGTGGCGTACTCGTCGTCACCGACGACGGACCGGATCCAGTCCTGCGCCGCCTGCGTGTCGACGCGGTAGCCGAAGTCGGTGCCGCGGCAGTACGAGTTCAGCCCGAACGACGTCACGGCCACGATGGTGTTCGACGTGTACCCGCCGTAGAACACCGGCCCGCCGGAGTCACCGGAGCACGTGCCGCCCTTCCCCTTGCCGTTGCCGGTGGTCTGGAGGTTGAACCCGCCGGTGTTGTTGCTGGTCAGGTTCGTCAGGCGGGCGGACGCCATCAGCCGCTCCCGGAACGACACGACCGCGACCGGGCTGCTGTAGGACAGGCCGTACCCGCTCGCCGTGAAGGTCACGTCCTTGGTGCCCTGCGCCGTCGCAAGGCTGTCGAGCGAACCGACCGCGGCCAGCGAGCCGTACTCGGCCAGGGCGATCGGCTGGTCGAGGATCACGAGCCCGAGGTCCTTGGTGTCGGGGAAGCCCACGAAGTCGTCGAAACCCCAGTTGTACGTCTCGTCGGACGTCGCGCACACGACGCCGAGGGTGTCGCCGGCGCAGAACTCGGGGTAGCCGGTGATCGGGTCGAGCTCGGTCTCGGGGTCGTAGTTCACACCGGCGTCCTGCTGGAAGTACACGACAGCGGTCGCGACGTCCTCGGTGCAGTGGCCGGCCGTCAGGAACACGGTCGGGGTGAGCAGCGAGCCGGAGCACCGGCCCGCGAACTCGCCGTCCGCGTCGAAGGTCGTGAGCAGGCCGACGTACGGGTGCTCGACGTCCTTGACGTAGTTGCCCGTGATCGCGGCAGCGGGTGACGCCGACGCGAGGAGC
Source organism: Cellulomonas terrae (assembly GCF_007990265.1). Classification (GTDB taxonomy): domain Bacteria; phylum Actinomycetota; class Actinomycetes; order Actinomycetales; family Cellulomonadaceae; genus Cellulomonas; species Cellulomonas terrae. Next base: position 60,258 of record NZ_BJWH01000024.1, on the reverse strand, counting down.
AGGCCGAGCAGCGCTGTGAGCGCCAGGAGGATCTTGCGCACAATGCCTCCCTGAGGGATGAGGCGGCCGGGGCGACCGCCTCCGCGCAGGGTAGGACCGGATGACAACTCGGGCATCCCGGACAGACCGTCGTCGGCCGGAGATCCGGGACTGCGGCGAGACGGGGCCGCTCGCGGACGCAAGGAAGGATCGGCTGCGCACCGGACGACGAGCAGCACCGCTGGTGGTCGCTGCCCTGACTCGGCGTGCGGCCGTAGCGGTCGCGGAGTTAGCGTCAGGTCGGCGCGGAGCAAGCGGCGCCGACCCCTCGCGGCGCACGCGCGACACCCCCTCGACGGCAGGCCGAGCACGACACCGCGCCTGCGCCATGTCACTGCGCGGCCGCACGTCCTCGACGAGGAGATCCCATGAAGGCACTGACCTGGCAGGGCCGCGAGAAGGTCAGCGTGGAGCAGGTCCCCGACCCCGTCATCCAGGAGCCGACCGAGCGATCGTCCGCGTCACGTCGACCGCGATCTGCGGCTCGGACCTGCACCTGTACTCCGTGCTCGGCGCCTACCTGGACGCCGGCGACATCCTCGGCCACGAGGCGATGGGCGTCGTCGAGGAGGTGGGCTCGGCGGCCGGGTCGCTGCGCGTGGGCGACCGGGTCGTGGTCCCGTTCGGGATCGCCTGCGGCACGTGCTGGATGTGCAGCCGCGGCCTGCACTCGCAGTGCGAGACGACGCAGGTGCGGGACCAGGGCAAGGGTGCTGCCCTCTTCGGGTACACCAAGCTGTACGGCCAGGTGCCCGGCGGTCAGGCGCAGTACCTGCGCGTCCCGCAGGCGCAGTTCGGTCCGGTCGTGGTGCCGGACGACGGGAGCCCGGACGAGCGGTACCTCTTCCTGTCCGACGTCCTGCCCACCGCCTGGCAGGCGGTGGAGTACGCCGAGGTCCCGCCGGGAGGCACGGTCGCCGTGCTGGGCCTGGGGCCCATCGGGCAGATGGCCGCCCGCATCGCCGTCCACCGTGGGGCGTCCCGCGTGATCGGGATCGACCGCGTCCCCGAGCGTCTGGAGATGGCCCGTCGGCACGGGATCGACGTCGTCGACCTGAGCGGCACCGACGACCTCACCGGCGCCGTGCAGGCCCTCACCGAGGGTCGCGGGGTGGACGCCGCCATCGACGCGGTCGGCATGGAGGCCCACGGGTCCCCGGTCGCCTCGCTCGGGCAGCGCGCCGCGACGCTGCTCCCCGACGTGATCGCGAAGCCGCTCATCGAGAAGGCCGGCATCGACCGGCTCGACGCCCTGCGCTCCGCCATCGACATCACGCGACGCGGCGGGACCGTCTCGGTCTCCGGGGTGTACGGCGGCGCCGTGGACCCGCTGCCGATGATGGACATGTTCGACAAGCAGCTGACGCTGCGCATGGGTCAGGCCAACGTCCGCCGGTGGGTCGACGACCTGCTCCCGCTCGTGGCCGACTACTCCGACCCCCTCGGTGTCCTGGACCTGCGCACGCACCGGCTCGGGCTGCAGGACGCGCCGGCGGCCTACGAGATGTTCCAGAAGAAGCACGACGGCTGCATCAAGGTCGTCCTCGACCCGTTCGCGTCCGCGTGAGGCGGCGCCGGCTCGCGGGCGTGCTCGCCGATCTCCGTGCGCTCTGGCGTTCCCAGAGCGTCCGGGCACTGCGGAGGAGGCCGCGGGGCGGCGGGTCCTGAACCGGGTGCACCCCCCGGGACACCACAGCTCGACGCCGACGCCGGCGTCAGCGGTGCTGTCGCGCGCACCGCCGAGCCTCCCTACGCTGGCCTGAGGTCCAGAAACGGCCATGCCTCACCCCGCCGCGAAGCGGGCCAGCATGGAGGAGTGGATCGCGCATGACCGAGACCCCGACGAACCCGGACGACGTCACGCCTCTGCCCGACACCACGCCCGAGGAGGGGCAGCCGGTCCAGGGCGACAACCAGGACGTCCCGGCGCGCCGCATCTACCCGACGGACCCCACCGGCGCTGACCCGGCGTGAGCACCGAGACGACCGCAGAGGTCGCGGGCGTCGCCCACCTCATGCTCGTCCGGCACGGCGAGAGCGTCGGCAACGTCGCCGCGGCCGAGGCCGAGCGCGCAGGGCTCGAGGTCATCGACCTGGAGACCCGCGACGCCGACACGCCTCTGTCCTCGCGGGGTGCGGAGCAGGCTGAGGCGCTGGGGGCATGGCTGCGCGACCAGCCCGACGGCACCACCCCCGAGGTCGTGTGGTGCTCCCCGTACGCGCGGGCGGTGCAGACGGCGACGATCGCGACGCAGGCCGCGGGCTCGACGCTGGCTCTCCGCCTCGACGAGCGGCTGCGCGACCGGGAGCTGGGGATCCTGGACCTGCTCACCACGACCGGCGTCGACGCCCGGTACCCGGCCGAGGCTGCCCGTCGACGCCACCTCGGCAAGTTCTACTACCGCCCCCCGGGCGGGGAGTCGTGGGCGGACCTCGCGTTGCGCGTGCGTGCGTTCCTCGCGGACCTGGACCGTGCGGAGAGCGGACGGCGGGTGCTGGTCGTGGCGCACGACGCCGTCATCATGACCATCCGCTACGTCTGTGAGTCGCTGGTGGAGGAGGAGGTGCTCGACCTCGCGCGTCGCACCCCGGTGCGCAATGCCGCCGTCACCCGGCTCGTGCGGACGTCGGCGGGTGCGCCCTGGACGCTCGCGGCGTTCAACGAGGACGACCACCTCGAGCGCGAGGGCGCCCCGGTGACCACGCACGCAGGGGATCGCGATGCCTTCCCGCACTGAGCCCCTCACCCCCGCGCTGCTGCGCGACTGGCCCCTGCCGGCGGACGCCACGTCGAAGTACGGCCGCGGACAGGTGGTGGTCGTCGGCGGGTCCCGTGCCACACCCGGCGCCGCGCTCCTCGCCGGCGTCACGGCGCTGCGGGTCGGCGCGGGGAGGCTCACCCTGGCGGTGGCGCGCTCGGTCGCCGTCCCGTTGGCGGTCGCGGTCCCGGAGGCCGGGGTGCTCGGGCTGCCGGAGACCGAGGACGGCTCCCCGGACGGCACGGGGATCGACGGGGTCGAGGACGCCCTTGCGACCGCCGACGCCGTGCTCGTCGGCCCCGGCCTCGACGATCCCGAACGGACGATCGCCCTGCTCGATGCACTCAGCGACACGGCTCCCCGCAAGGTCCCCGTGCTGCTCGACGCCTACGCCCTGGGGGTCCTCCCCCGGGTCCCCGAGGTCGCCGGACGGCTCGCGGGACGACTGGTCCTGACGCCCAACCCGAAGGAGGCCGCGCTCCTGCTCGGCGTCGACGAGATCGACGACCGGACGTGCGCGCGCATCGCCACGAGGTACGACGCGGTCGTCTCCTGCCAGGGCCAGGTCGCTGCGCCGGACGGACGTCGGTGGGAGGTGTCGACCGGCATGCCGGGCCTCGCCACCTCCGGCAGCGGTGACGTCCTGGCGGGGTCGCTCGTCGGGATCCTGGCCCGAGGAGCCGACCTCGCGCAGGCGGCGTGCTGGGCGACCCACCTGCACGCGGCAGCCGGCGACCGGCTCGCCACCCGCGTCGGCCGCCTCGGCTACCTCGCACGCGAGCTCCCGGACGAGCTACCCACGCTCCTCGACGAGCTCGCTCCCTGACGGGCAGCGACGATGGCGCCCGGTTCCGCGCGCTCCTAGGCTCCGATCGTGGACGCCGCCGCTGCCGCCGCTCTGCTGGAGGTCGCCGAGGACGCGCGGGCGCGTGCTCGACGCCAGGATCCGCTCGCGAACCGTCAGGTGGAGGACCGCTACCCCGAGCTGCTCGAGGCGATCGACTGGCACCTGGCCGTCGGGCAGAGGGACGCGGCCTACCGGCTGGCGTCGGCGCTCGTGCCGTTCTGGATCGCGTCGGCGCGGATCGACGACGGCGACACCTGGTTCGAGCGGGCCCTGGGAACCGGCGACGCCTCGGCGCGGGCACTCTACGACCACGGCTACCTCGTCTTCTTCGCCGGTCGGTACGAGGTCGCCGAACAGCGGTTCCGCAGTGCCCTCGCGCTGGCCGAGACCGCCGGAGACCGCTCGCTCCAGGCGCTCGCCCTCGCCGGCTCCGCGCGCGTGGCGCTGAGCACGGACGTGGACGCCGCCGTGCGTCTGCTGCGTCAGGCGCTGGCGGTCACCGAGGGACGTCCGGACAGCGACCCCGGGCGGTCGAGCACCCTGCACGTGCTGGGCGTGGCGCTGCAGATGTCGGGTGACCTGGAGGGGGCGCGCGAGGCCATGTCAGCGCGGCTGGCGATGGGTCGGACGTCGGGCGACGAGTTCGTCGTCTGGACGGAGTCAGCCAACCTCAGCATGGTCGAGCGACGCCTCGGCAACCTGGAGCGCGCCGAGCAGCTCTCCCTGGAGGCGCTGCAGGTCAGCGCGTCCCGCGGCGAGGAGATGATGATCGCCTGGACCGTCAACGGCCTCGCCGCGGTGACCGCGGCCGCGGGCGACCACGAGCGCGCGGCCACCCTGCTCGGCGCGGCGGCGGAGATGCTCCGGCGCGCGGGCGGCCAGTGGCCCCCCGACGAGCGCGAGCAGCACGACGCGTCGCTCGCCGAGGTGGCCGCCGCCCTCGGCCCGGACGCGCTCGCCGCGGCGCTCGCTCGCGGGGCCGGGCTGTCCCTCACCGACGGCGTCGCGTACGCGCTGCGCCGCTGACCGGTCAGGCCAGCTCGAGCGCGACCGTCACGTACGAGTGCGCCGGCAGGTCGACCTCCAGGCCGCGCGGGTGGGGCCGCACCCCGGCGTGGGCCGCCGGCGCCACCGCGTCGCGCTGCTCCGGGGTGTTGTGCGCGTGGAGCGTGGGCGCCGTGAGCACGCGTGCGGTGTGCCCGACGACGTCGCGGCCCCGCAGGTCCAGGACGAGCGTGCACGGGGCGTCGGTGTCCAGGTTCGACAGCGACACCAGAGCGGAGTCGTCCTTGACGGAGGCGGACGCGGAGACCAGCGTCAGCTCGGCGGCTCCCTCGACCCGACGCGTCGGCACGTCGCGCAGGTGCACGGTGAGGGCGCCGGCGTCGTGGTGGCCGACGTTCATCGCGAACACGTGGTACGTCGGGGTGAGGACGAGGGCGCCGGTGTCCGGGTCGGTGAGGATCATCGCCTGCAGCACGTTGACGGTCTGGGCGATGTTCGCCATCACCACCCGGTCGGCATGGTCGTGGAAGGCGTCGAAGTGGAGCGCGGCGACGAGGGCGTCGCGGAGGCTGTTCTGCTGGTACAGGAACCCGGGGTTCGTGCCCTTCTCGACGTTCCACCACGTGCCCCACTCGTCCACGACGAGCCCGACCTTGCGGTGCGGGTCGTGACGGTCCATGACCGTGGCGTGCCGGGTCAGCAGCTCGTCCATGTAGCGCGCACGCGCCATCGTCAGGTACCACTCGTCGGTCGTGAACTCCGTCGCGTCGCCCTTGTCGGCCCACGGGCCGCTCATCGTGTAGTAGTGCAGGGACACGGCCTGGAACGGCCCCGCGGGGGTGGCCGGGTCGGCGGCGAGGTCTCCCAGCGACCGCATCAGCGTCTCGGTCCAGTGGTAGTCCGCGTCGGCGGCCCCGGCCGCGATCCTCGTGAGCGTGTTGCCGCCCTGGTTGCGCGCGTAGGTCGCGTACTGGCGGGCGAGCGAGGCGAACTGCTCGACGCGCAGGTTCCCGCCGCAGCCCCAGGCCTCGTTGCCGAGCCCCCAGAACGGCACGCGCCACGGCTCCTGCCGTCCGTTCGCCCGCCGGAGGGCGGCCATCGGCGAGTCGTCCGCGCGGGTCAGGTACTCGACCCACTCGCTCATCTCCCGCACCGTGCCCGAGCCGATGTTCGCGGACACGTAGGCGTCGGCACCGAGCAGCTCGCACAGGTCCATGAACTCGTGCGTGCCGAACGCGTTGTCCTCCACCACGTCGCCCCAGTGCGAGTTCACCATTCGGGGCCGCGCCTCACGCGGGCCGATCCCGTCGCGCCAGTGGTAGTCGTCGGCGAAGCAGCCGCCCGGCCACCGCAGGCTCGGGATGGAGATCGCGCGCAGGGCCTCCACGACGTCGGAGCGGATGCCCCGGACGTTCGGCTCCGCGGAGTCCTCGCCGACCCAGAACCCCCCGTAGATGCACCGGCCCAGGTGCTCGGCGAAGTGCCCGTAGACGTGCCGGGAGATCGTCGCGCCCGGCAGGTCCAGGTCGATGACGGCGGTGGGGGTGGTGCTCACGGTGTTCCTCTCGAAGCGGGATGCAGACGTGCAGGTCCCAGGAAGGCGACCGGTGGTGTCGCACGGCAGCGTCGCCGGGCGACGAGGGTGTGCCTGGCTACCGACCCCCCCGGGTCGAGCCCCGCACCACGAGGCTGACCGGCGCGACGACGTGCTCCGCGGGGCCGTCCCCGCCCGCCATCCGGCGGTGCAGCAGGCCGACGGCGTGCTGGGCGACGCCCCGGTGGTTCGGGTCCACGGACGTGATCCCCGGGGGGACGAAGCTCGACACCTCGAGGTTGTCGAACCCCGCGAGCTGGACGTCGTCGGGCACGCGCAGCCCGCGAGAGGCCAGGGCCGCCACCGCGCCGAGCGCGATGACGTCCGTCGCGGCGAAGATGCCGTCGAACGGCAGCCCCGACGCGATGACGTCGAGGAGGGTGCTGCGGGCGGTCTCCGAGGAGTAGGTCGCGATCGGCACGACGTACCGGTCGTCGACGGGGAGGCCGGCGTCGCGGTGAGCGACCTCCCAGCCGACCCGGCGGTCCGAGGTCATCATGTGGGTCCGGTCGAGCGTGCAGCCCAGTGCCAGGATGCGGCGCGAGCCGCGCTCGATCATGTGCGCGGTCGCCAGCCGCGCCCCCTCCTCGTTCGCGAGCCGCACGTGGTCGAAGTGGTCGGGCACGTCGCGCTCCCCCAGGAGCACGATCGGCTTCGACGTCCGGACGCGGCTCAGCTGCTCGGGGTCGAGCCCGGCCACGGAGAGCAGGACACCGTCGTAGAGCTGGAGCCGGGCCACGCTGACGGCTTCCATCTCGTGCTGCGCGCTGGCGCTCGTCCGCTCCAGGACGAGATGGCGTCCGTGGGCCTCGACCAGGGGGGCGATCTGGTCCGCGACCTCGCCGAAGTAGTCGTGGAAGCTGGGCACGATGAGCGCGACCGTGTCGGTCCTCCCCGCCCGCAGGTGCCGGGCGGTCAGGTTCACCTCGTACCCGAGCGCCTCCACGGCGGCCAGGACGCGGGCGCGGGTCGGCGCACCCACGGGGAGTCGTTCGTTGAGCACGTTCGACACGGTCATGACCGAGACGCCCGCCTCACGCGCGACGTCAGACATCGTCACCATCGGCATCCTCCTGCGGGGATTGTGTCAGGCCCCAGACCCCGCGAGGCCCCGACCATCCTGACCGCCGCTGCGCGAGTTCGCAGACAATATCGTTAAAACGGGCTTCGCCGGAACCGTCCGGACGTCGTCGTCGGGACGGCGAGTCGCCGGCCGGGCGCCGGGGTGCGCCGTCGCCCTCCGGTCGGTCGGAACGCCCCGCGCACTGAGTCGGTCCCCCGTTCACGTCAGTCGCCGGAGGGTTGACTCTGCCGGCGGATACTCCTATTTTAACGCTAAAATCGCACTCGCGACCGGTGTGTCCCCCTCGCACACCTCAAGGCGGCATGGAGCTCGGGCGACAACGCCCGGGACGTTCTCAAAGGAGAGACATGAAGCTTGACCTGGCACCACGCCTGTCCCACCGCGGACGCAAGCGCGCGACGGCGCTCGTCGCGGCCACGGCCCTGATCGGTCTGGCTGCGTGCAGCTCCGGCAGCTCGGGCGACGACGACACGAGCGAGAACGACGCCGCCTCGATGAGCAGCTTCGCCGCGGACACGACCTTCAAGGCGACCGAGCCCGTGACCTTCTCGATGCTCTGGACCGACTGGCCGGAGACCCCGATCACGGACACGTGGGAGGTCTTCGACGAGATCGAGGAGCGCACCAACGTCTCCCTCGACCTGACGAACATCCCCTTCAGCGACGCCGTCGAGAAGCGCAGCCTCCTCATCAGCTCGGGTGACGCGCCCGACATCATCCCCCTCATCTACACGGGCGACGAGCAGCAGTTCGCGGCGTCCGGGGCGGTCCTCCCCCTGAGCGACTACGAGGAGCACATGCCCAACTTCCGCAAGTACGTCCAGGAGTGGGACCTGGGCGACATGGTCGACAACCTGCGCCAGGCCGACGGCAAGTACTACATGACGCCCGGCCTGCAGGAGGTCTCCGTCCCGACGTTCACGCTCCTCATCCGCAAGGACATCTTCGACGAGGTCGGCGCCCCGGTCCCCGAGACCTGGGACGACCTGCGCGAGGGCCTCGAGAAGATCAAGGCGAAGTACCCCGACAGCACCCCGCTGGCCGACGGCTTCGAGGGCGCGTCGATGCTCAACTACGCCGCGCACGCCTTCGGCACCGTCGCGGGCTGGGGCTTCGGCAACGGCACGTTCTACGACGAGGACAGCGGCGAGTTCATCTACGCCGGCGCCAGCGACGGCTACAAGGACATGGTCGAGTACTTCCACGGCCTGGTCGAGGACGGCCTGCTCGACACCGAGTCCTTCACCGCCGCGAACGACGGCAGCGGCACGGTCACCGAGAAGTTCGCCGCCGGGCAGGTCTTCGCCGCGTCCGGTGCGAACGGCACCGTCAACGACTTCTCCACCGCGCTCGACGCCACCGTCGGCAAGGGGAACTACGAGGTCGTGCAGATCGCCCCGCCGGGCGGCGAGGCCGGTCAGGTCGTCGAGCCGCGCAACTTCTGGAACGGCTTCATGCTCACGTCCGAGGCCAAGAACCACCCGAACTTCATCGCGATGCTGCAGTTCCTCGACTGGCTGTACTACAGCCCCGAGGCTCGCGACCTGCTGCGCTGGGGCGTCGAGGGCGAGACGTACACGAAGGCCGACGGGAAGTACACGCTGAAGCCGGAGTTCTCCCTGGACGCCTTCAACATCAACCCGGACGCGGAGACGGACATCCTCAAGGATCTCGGCTACTCCAACGACGTCCTGGCCGGCTCGACCGAGTCCCGGGCGCTCAAGGAGTCGTACAACGCGCCGCAGTACGTCGAGTACATCGACTCGGTCCTCTCCACGCGCACACCGCGCGACCCGTTCCCGCCCGCGCCCCTGGACGAGGCCGAGCTCGAGCAGGCCTCGCTCCTGGCGACACCGCTCAAGGACACCGTCGACACCAACACGCTGCGGTTCATCCTCGGCGAGCGCCCGCTCAGCGAGTGGGACGCCTACGTCGGTGAGCTGGAGTCGCAGAACCTGCAGGGCTACCTGGACCTGATCAACGGCGCCCACCAGCGCTACGCCGAGGACAACGGCTGACCGGTCCGAGCCCCACGTCCGGTGGGGCGGCCTCGCCGCCCCACCGGACGCCGTGGAAGGTGTGAGAGATGGACGTCCCGCACGATCGGGCACACCGTGTGCTCCTCGCCGACGACCCCGACGGGATCGTCACGACGCCGGTACCGGCACCGGACGACGTCGTCGACCCGGTGCGACGACCGCCACGTCCCCCACGCGGGACCTCGGCGAAGGTGCCCTGGCGCCTGGCTCTGCGGCGGGACGGCGCGCTGTACGCCATGGCGCTCCTGCCGCTGCTGTTCCTCCTGGTCTTCCGCTACCTGCCGATGGTCGGGAACGTCATCGCGTTCCGCCGGTTCCGGCCGGGCGGCAGCATCTTCGGCGAGGAGTGGGTCGGGCTGCGCTACGTGCGCATGTTCATCGAGGACCCGACGTTCTGGCACGTCTTCACCAACACGGTGGTCCTCGGCGCACTGACCCTCCTCGTCTGCTTCCCGCTGCCGATCGTCCTGGCGCTCCTGCTCAACGAGGTGCGCACCAAGTGGTTCAAGGGCGCCGTCCAGTCGATCTCGTACCTGCCGCACTTCCTGTCGATCGTGATCGTGGCCGGCATGGTCATGCAGCTGACGTCGCTGCAGGGCACCGTGAACCAGATCGTCGAGGGGTTCGGCGGTGAGGCGATCCCGTTCCTGCAGCGACCTGAGTGGTTCCGGGCGATCTACGTCGGCTCCGAGGCGTGGCAGACCGTCGGCTGGGGCACGATCCTCTACCTCGCCGCCCTCACGACGGTCGACAGCTCGCTCTACGAGGCGGCCCGCATCGACGGCGCCAACCGGTGGCGGCAGACGTGGCACGTGACCCTGCCGGGCATCCGGCCCACGATGATCACGCTGCTGATCCTCAACATCGGCCTGTTCCTCAACGTGGGCTTCGAGAAGGTCCTGCTTCTCTACACGCCCCTGACGTACTCGACCGCCGACGTCATCTCGACCTACCTGTACCGGGTGGGCCTCGTGTCCAACAACCTGAGCTACGCGGCAGCCATCGGGCTGTTCCAGGCCGTCATCGGTCTTGTCATGGTCCTGTCCGCGAACTTCATCTCGCGGCGAGTGGTGGGAGCAAGCCTGTGGTGAGCACGGACCTGACGCCCGTGGTCGACGAACGAGCGGGCGTGCCCGTCGGCCCGCGCGACTCGACGGGCTACCGCCTCTTCACCTGGCTCAACGCGAGCGTCCTGGTGCTCGTCACGCTGCTGATCCTCTATCCGTTCGTCACGCTGCTCGCGCAGTCGTTCTCCAGCTCCGGAGCGATCAAGGCCGGCCTGGTGAACGCCGTGCCCGTCGGCTTCAACCTCGAGACGTACCGCGTGGTCGCCGGCGACGACAGGTTCTGGACGAGCTACGGCAACACCGTGCTGTACACGGTGGTCGGCACGGCCATCGCGATGCTGCTCACGACGACCTTCGCCTACGCGATCTCGAAGCCGCACCTGCGCGGCCGCAACGCGCTGATCGGGATCGCCGTCTTCACCATGTTCTTCAACGGCGGGATCATCCCCAACTACGTCCTCATCTCCTCGCTCGGCATGAAGAACACCATGTGGGCCCTCGTCCTGCCCGGGGCGTTGTCGGTGTTCAACCTCCTGGTGATGAAGTCGTTCTTCGAGAACATCCCCCGCGAGCTCGAGGAGGCCGCCCAGATCGACGGCCTGGGGTGGTTCTCGATCTTCACCCGGATCGTGCTGCCGCTGTCCAAGGCCGTCGTCGCCACGATGATCCTGTTCTACTCGGTCGCCTACTGGAACGACTGGTTCACCGCGTTCCTCTACCTCGACGAGGACAACCTCTTCCCGCTGTCACTGTTCCTGCGCAACCTCATCGCGGGTGCGACGACGACCACGGCCGCGAGCGCGGCGGCTGCCGGGACCACGTCGGCCGCCATCTCGGCGAACATCCAGGCCGTCACGATGATCCTGGCGATCCTGCCGATCCTGTGCGTCTACCCGTTCGTGCAGCGCCACTTCGTGTCCGGCGTGATGCTCGGCTCGGTCAAGGGCTGACGCTCACCCACCCTGGACGAGCGACGCCACGGCCCACGGGCGCAGGTCCACCCGGAGCTCGAGGACGCCGGTGTCCGGGACCACGAGGGTCTCGCGGTGCAGCGCGTCGGCGACGTCGCGCAGCCGGTCGGTCTGCTGCGGCGTGAGGTTCAGCGGCTCCCCGAGCTGGTGCCACGCCTCGGCGACGTTGCCGTGGTCCCAGTCGAGGACCTCGAGGGTGAGCCGCGTCCCCGGCGCCAGCCCCTCGACGGTGTGCTGGACGGTCCGGGTGGGCCCCACGTCCTTCAGCCGACGCGTCGCCTCGTAGGTGGTCTCCGAGCCGATCGCCCTCGTCCCCATGTCGTCCGGGTAGTTGAGGAACACCGCAGCGAGCGCACCGTCGCGGCTGCGGCGGGTGAGCACCCCGTGCGGCGTGGAGAGCAGGAGCCGGTCGCCCAGCCGCGCCAGCATCGCCATCGCGTGGAACGTCGGCTTGTGGATGCCCTGCTCGTTGACCAGGCCGAAGCCGCCGTGGAAGGGGCCGATGCCGGCCCCGCCCTCCTCGAAGACGTCGGTGAAGGTCCAGTAGGAGATCGAGTCCGCCAGGGCGGCGCCCTTCAGGAACGCCCGCGTGATGTACGCGGCAGCGAAGAGCGTGTCGTGCATCCTGTCCCGGCTCGACGGCGAGCTGGACCACTCGGAGATGTGCAGCTCCGCGTCGGGGAACGGGCTGGCGTCGATGATCGCGCGCATCGCGACCAGGTCGTCGTGGGTCGCGTCGACGTGACGCTGGATCGGCCGGCCCTGTCCCCCGGCGTCGAACGCGAAGTCCGTCGGGTACAGGTGCGTCGACAGGAAGTCGACCGGGACGTCGCGCGTCGCGCACCAGTCGATGAACTCGTGGATCCACACGGGCTGCCAGTCGAGCGCGTCCGGGTCGGCCGCCTCCGCGGTGGCGACCTCGGCCGACCGGTCCTGCGTCTCCCCCGCGTACCGGGCGTCGGGGACGAACACGCTCGTCGACGGGCCCCCGACCTGGAGCCCGGGGTCGATGCCCTTGACCGCCCGGGCGGTCGCCTCGTACAGCTCGAAGTACTGCGTCCGGGTCCCGGTCCAGAAGTGCGGGACGAGGTTCGGCTCGTTCCACACCTCGAAGCGCCACTCGCGGACCTCCTCGAGGCCGTACCGCTCGATCCAGTGGCGCACCGTCGTCGTGACCAGCTCCACCCAGCGCGCCATGTCCCGCGGCGGGCTGCCGTGCGCCTTCCACCAGAAGACGGTCTCCGTCTGCGTGGCCAGCTCACGCGGCATGAAGCCGAGCTCCACGAAGGGGCGGGCTCCCGCGGCGAGGACGGCGTCGAACACCTTGTCGACGTAGGAGAACGTGTAGACGTGCTCGGCCAGCGGCTGGTTCGGTCCGAAGCCGCCGCCGTCACTGACCCGGTACACGAACATGTCGTCGTGGAAGACGCCGTGGAAGCGCACGAACCGCGCCCCCAGCACGTCGACCGCCTCACGGAAGTGGGCCTGCCAGTCGGCGCGCAACGCCTCGTTCGCCCGCCCAGCGCCCACGCACTCGTTCCAGACGTGCCGCAGGTCTGACTCGGTCGGCGCCCGCCCGTCGACCCGGAGGGTGGTCGGCCCGGCGGCAGAAGACATGAGGGGCTCCGCTCAATCTCGAAATGTTTCGACCATCGCTGGTCGGCTGGACTAGGCTAACGGCCTGATCGGGCGGATAACAGCCCGTGAGACCCTTCCGCGCGAGCGAAAGAGTTTCGAGAGGAGCGGCTCCCATGACCGAGCGTCGCAAGCCCACGCTGGCCGACGTCGCGCGGGTCGCGGGAGTCTCCCCGGCCACTGCCTCCAAGGCGCTGAACGGTCGCTCCGACGTCGCGGCGACCACGCGTGGACGAGTCCTGGCCGCCGTCGAGGAGCTCGGGTACCGGACCGGCACGTCGCCGGTCCGGGGCACGTCGCGCCGCGCGCTCGCGGTGGTCTTCGACCTCCCCGCGTCGCCCTACATCCTCAACGTGCTGCAGGGCGTGCTCGCGTCGGCCACCGACGCGCACCTGGACCTGCTCACCCGCCTCGCCCCCGCCCGCGCGACCCGCACGCAGCGCGCCACCGCCCAGGCCTGGGTCGCCGACCAGCGGTCCGCCGGAGCGGTCGGGATCGTGGGCCTGACCTTGTCCGAGCCCGACGCGCTGCTGGCCGCCGCCGCGGACGCGGGGCTGCCGTTCGTCATGGTCGACCCCGTCGACGCCCGGCACCGGCCGATGACGAGCGTCCGGTCGAGCAACTGGGCGGGCGCGCGCGCCGCGACGGACCACCTGATCGCGCTCGGCCACCGACGCATCGCCTGGGTCGGCGGCCCGGACGCGTCGGCCCCCGCCCGGGACCGCTTCTACGGGTACCGCGCGGCGCTGGAGTCGGCCGGGATCGAGCTGGACCCGCGGCTGGTCCGGAGCGACCGGTTCGACGTCGACGCGGGCGTCCGGCACGCCCGCGACCTGCTCACCCAGGCCCTGCCACCGACCGCGATCATGGCGGCCGACGACGAGATCGCCGTCGGTGTGCTCGCCGCAGCCCACGAGCTCGGCGTGCAGGTCCCGAGCCGGCTCAGCGTCATGGGCTTCGACGACACGCCGCAGGCCGCCTGGACCACGCCCGCCCTGACCACGGTCCGCCAGGACCTGGACGGGATGGGGCGGCTGGCCGTCCAGACGGTCCTCGCCCTGTCCTCCGGGGAGCACCCGCCGTCGCGGCACATCGAGCTGGCGACGTCCCTGACGGTGCGGGACACCACCGGACCGGCTCCTCGTCACGGAGCGACGACACCGGCCGCCTGAGCGACCGGCACGGTGCCGGGTCGTCCGACCGCCCGCTTGGACGCGGACGACACCGGAGCCCGTCGGTCCGCCAGACTGCCCGGGTGCACCCTCGCAGCAAGGCGGTCGTCGCGGTCGCCGCGGCGACCGTCGTCGTGGCGCTCGTCGCCGTGCTCGTCGTGCGCGGGGTGCTCTGGCCCAACCGCCTGGCGGCGGCGCGGTACGAGGTGCGCGGCGTCGACGTGTCCTCCTACCAGGGCGCGGTCGACTGGCCGCGGCTCGCGGCACAGGACGTCGACTTCGCGTACGTCAAGGCGACCGAGGGCTCCGGCTTCGTGGACGACACGTTCGAGACGAACCTGCGGGGCGCCCAGGAGGCCGGCGTGCTCGTCGGCGCCTACCACTTCTTCAGCTTCGAGAGCCCGGGCCGCGCGCAGGCGGAGCACGTCATCGCCACCGTGCCGGCGCAGGACGGGCTGCTCCCGGTCGCCGTCGACGTCGAGCACTACGGCGAGTTCTTCGACGACCCGCCCGACCCGGAGACGATCCGTGCCGAGCTCCGCGTCCTCGTCGCGACGCTGCGCGAGCACTACGGCGTCGACCCCGTGATCTACGCGACGCAGGCCGCGTACAGCCGCTACGTCGCCGGGGACTTCCGCGACTCGCCCCTCTGGATCCGGGCGGTGTACCTGCCGCCGCGCGTCTCCGACGGCCGGGAGTGGACCTTCTGGCAGTACTCCCACCGGGACCGTCTCGACGGCTACGACGGCGAGGAGTCCTTCATCGACATGAACGTGTTCCGGGGCGACCTGGCCGACCTGCGCCTCCTCCGACCGGGCGGTTGACCCGCGGGTCACCCGAGGGTCCACGGCGCCTCCGTGGGCGACGGCTGACCGGTTGCCGCTCGCCCCGCACGGCGTCAGTACCTGGTCTGCCCGACCTCGGTGTCGAAGATGTGCCGGCAGCCGGGGCACTCGCCGCGGTCCGGTCCGTCGTCCTCGGGGAACCGGGTCGTGGGGGTGACGAACCGGCCGCAGACGCTCATGCCGTCGCGGAAGAAGTGCTGCCGGCGGTCGTTCCTGGTGAGTCGGAGCCAGCCCTCGGCGTGCATGGTGCGCATGTGCACGAGTCTTGTCCGACCCCTCCGGCGTCGGCAGGGCCGAAAGGCCCGAGGCGGACGACAACGGCCCCGGTGCTGCGCCGCGACTCTCGTCGCGGGCTGCACCGGGGCCGCATGTCCGTCAGCACCTGTTGGCCTTCGCCCACCGCGCCCGCTTGTCCTTGTTGCGCGCGGCTTGAACCGCCCCCAGCGCCATTGGGGGCTGTCGAAGATCAGCCACCCGGACCATGACCGTCTGCCGCTCTCGTAGCGGCGCGTTTCATGTCCGGGCCGATCCTTCGTGATGGGATGCTGACACCATCACGCAGACCGGGAGATCCAAAGTTGAACTATACACGGGATCTGGTCATCCGTCTAGCTCGAGCCTGACTCGAGCCTGACCGGCATCCCCGCGAAGCGTCCGAGCCGGTCGAAGGCGGCCCGCGCCGCGGCACGCTGCGCAGCGTCCAGGGGCACCGCGAGGTGCGGCTCCGCGACGATCCCGTCGCGCTCGACCACCCGTCGCCACCAGCCCACCACCTGGCTGTCGAGCACGAGCGGCTGGATCACCTGGTTGGTGGTGGCCGGCGCGACGGTCAGGTCCGCGATGTTCGCCGCCGTCCGGCCCTCGGTGTAGGCGACGCCGTACTCGTCGTACCCCTGCAGGACGTGGACCGTGGGCGACGGGTCCCGCTCCGGAGCGTCCGCCGGGGCGAACCAGTAGGTGAGCCCGTCCACGTCGGCGGACGTCAGGTCCTCCCCCACGATCGCGAGGCCGCGCCGGATCTGCGTGAGCGTCAGGCTCGACCACCAGCGGAAGTCCTTCACGGTCGCCGGCCCGTGGCTGACGAAGTACCGGCGGGTCAGCTCGGCCAGGGCCTCGTCCGGGTCGGGCGTCGGCGCAGCCGGGACCCGCTCGTCGACGAGCGCGTAGGTCCGCTGCTTGCCCCGCAGGACGCCGCTGACCACCACCGCAGCCAGCTCCGCCGCCATCACGAGATAGGCCAGCCGGATGCCGCTCGCCTCGATCCCCGCCCGCGCGAGCGCGTCCTGCAGCTCGGGGCGCGTGAGGTGCCGGCCACCCTGGAGCGCCTCGCCCATCGCGGCGGTCGCGCGGTCGACGAGGTCGTCGTCGATCCCGGACCGTCGCTCGTAGTAGCGGCTCGTCTGCCGCACCCGCGGTCCGGTGAGCGCCAGCATCCAGCGGAGGTCCTCGGGCGCCACGAAGTGCCACGTCGGGCGCAGGACGTGCGTGCGCAGGATCGCCCCGGCGTCGAGGGCCGCCTGGACCGCGGCGTCGTCGGCACCCGCGCTGCGCTGCCCGAGCGACCACTTCGCCATCGCGTACTCCTGCGCCTGCGACGCGCCGAGGTGGCGCACGACGGCCGCCGGGTCCGGCAGCGGCGGGCCGGACAGGCGGTGGTTGTGGAGCCGACGGTGCGCGACCTCGAGGCGGTCCATAGCGCTCGATCCTGTTGCGGGCAGGCGGCCGGTGACAAGGTTGTCGCATCGGATCCCCGTCGAAGGAGAGCAGCCGTGGCGACGCACCTGAACCCGTACCTGAGCTTCCGTGACGACGCCCGCCAGGCCATGGAGTTCTACCGCTCCGTGTTCGGCGGCGAGCTGACCATGAGCACGTTCGCGGAGTTCCACGTGAGCGACGACCCCGCGGAGGCGGACAAGCTCATGCACGCGAACCTCTCGACGCCCGGTGGCCTGATCCTCATGGGCGCGGACACCCCCAACACGCAGGAGCGCGCGGAGACGAGCAACATCTCGGTCTCGCTCAGCGGGGAGGACGAGGCGGAGCTCCGGCGGTACTGGGACGGGCTCTCCGCCGGCGGCACGGTCACGGTCCCCTTCGCGAAGGCGCCGTGGGGTGACACGTTCGGCATGGTCACCGACAAGTTCGGCGTGGACTGGATGGTGAACGTCGTCGCACCGCGGTGATGACGCCGGGTGCCGCAGGTCGACGTCGGCCGGCGTGCCTGGCGGGAGGACCTGGACCCGCGGACCGCCGTGGTGCGCGGGCGCCCGGGCGTGGCTGGACGCGGGCGGGCTCGGCGGAGCGTCCGCCTGGTGGGGATGCTTTGCGCGCGCGTACGCGTTGACGCTAGCGTCGTGGCCGGTCGTGTCCCGCACGACGTCTGACCTACCCGGTCCCGGAGGACGAAGCGATGCGCGTGCAGCCTGCCGCCCCCGCCGTCCTGCGCCGCGCCTGCGTGGCGCCGCTCTGTTGTCGCTGTCTGTAGAGCGCTGGCTGCTCCTTCGCGCGAGGACCCCTGAACCAGGGGCCGTCTCCTGCGCCAGCGCTCGCCCCGCCCCGGACGGGCAGCACCCCGGCTGATCCCTCCTCGTCCCGGCGCACCTGCTCCGCCGGAGCCCCAGAACGCATCGCTAGTCAGTCCCCCACCAGCTGTCGGCCGGCCGGCAGCTCGACCGAAGAGGAACCATGGCACGCATCTACGACGACGCCACCGCGCTCATCGGCAACACCCCGCTCGTGCGCATCAACAAGATCACCGACGGCGCCCCCGCCACCGTCGTCGCGAAGCTGGAGTTCTACAACCCGGCCAACTCCGTCAAGGACCGGATCGGCGTCGCGATCATCAACGCCGCGGAGGCGTCCGGCGAGCTCAAGCCCGGCGGCACGATCGTCGAGGCCACCAGCGGCAACACGGGCATCGCGCTCGCGTTCGTCGGTGCGGCCCGCGGCTACAACGTCGTCCTGACGATGCCGGAGACCATGTCCAAGGAGCGCAAGCTCCTGCTGCGCGCCTTCGGCGCCGAGCTCATCCTCACGCCGGGCTCCGAGGGCATGCGCGGCGCGGTCAACCGTGCCGACGAGATCGTCGCCGAGCGCCCGGGTGCCATCCTGGCCCGCCAGTTCGCCAACGAGGCCAACCCGGAGATCCACCGGACGACGACCGCCGAGGAGATCTGGGCGGACACCGACGGCGAGATCGACATCCTCGTCGCGGGCATCGGCACCGGCGGCACCATCACCGGCGTCGGCCAGGTGCTCAAGTCCCGCAAGCCCGGCGTGAAGATCGTCGGCGTCGAGCCGGCGGAGTCGCCGATCCTCAACGGTGGCGCTCCCGGCCCGCACAAGATCCAGGGCATCGGCGCCAACTTCGTGCCCGAGATCCTCGACACGACGGTCTACGACGAGATCATCGACGTGGACGCCGAGACGGCCGTGAAGGTCGCCCGCCGCGCCGCCGCCGAGGAGGGCCTGCTGGTCGGCATCTCGTCCGGCGCCGCCCTGCACGCCGCGACGCAGCTGGCGCAGCGCCCCGAGAACGCCGGCAAGCTGATCGTCGCCATCGTGCCGTCGTTCGGTGAGCGCTACCTGTCGACCGTGCTGTACGCGGACCTCGTCGACTGATCGCGGACGCGCTCGCACGACCACCCCACCGACAGGACGAAGGCATCGTGTCCGACCACCACCTGCACTTCTTCGCCATCCTGAGGGAAGACCTCGAGGCGGCCCGGCACCGCGACCCCGCGGCGCGGTCGCTCGCCGAGGTCGCCCTCGGGTACCCGGGGGTGCACGCGGTGTGGGTGTACCGGCTGGCGCACCGGATGTGGCACCAGCCCGGCCTGCGGCTGCCCGCGCGGCTGATCTCCCAGCTCGCGCGGGCAGTCACCGGCATCGAGATCCACCCCGGCGCCCGGCTGGGGCACCGGCTGTTCATCGACCACGGCATGGGCGTCGTCATCGGCGAGACCGCCGAGGTCGGGGACGACGTGGTCCTGTTCCACGGCTCGACGCTCGGCGGCAAGTCGATGCGTCACGGCAAGCGGCACCCGACGCTCGGCGACCACGTGGTCGTCGGGGCAGGCGCCAAGGTCCTCGGCCCCGTGTGGGTCGGGGAGGGCGCGCAGATCGGCGCGAACGCCGTCGTCATCCACGACGTCCCGCCCGGGGCGATCGCCGTCGGGGTTCCCGCGACGATCCGCCTGCGGTCGGCGGCGGCACCGTTCGACGTCGAGATCGACGACCCGGCGATCTTCATCTGAGACGTCGGCTGTTCTAGTTGTCATCAAACAACTAGGATCACCCCGTGCTCTTCCGTGTGGACCCCGCCTCCCCGGACCCGCTGTTCACTCAGCTGGCCGGGCAGGTGCGTGCCGCCGTCGCGCGCGGTGAGCTGGCCGACGGCGAACGGCTGCCCGGCGCCCGGGAGCTCGCCTCCTCCCTCGACATCAACCTGCACACCGTCCTGCGTGCCTACCAGGAGCTGCGCGACGAAGGCGTGATCGAGCTCCGCCGCGGGCGCGGCGCCGTGGTCACCGCCCCGGCGCAGGACAACGCGGAGCTGCACGCCGCCGTGGAGACGTTGGTGCGCGTCGCGCGATCGCTCGGCGTCGCGCCGCAGACCACCACCGCGCTGGTCAAGGAGGCCCTCCGATGACGCCGCCCGTCCCGCGCCTGCTCGGCCGACCGACACGCGATACCCGGGGTAGCAGGTAGCCTGGCGCGGGCGTCGACGACGACGCCGGACCAGGAGGACGGACGATGCGGCTGGGCTACCACACGGGCTACTGGTCGGCGGGTCCCCCGCCCGGCGCGCAGGAGGCGGTCCTCGGCGCCGAACAGCTCGGGTTCGACTCGGTGTGGACGGCCGAGGCGTACGGCTCCGACGCCCTGACCCCGCTCGCCTGGTGGGGGGCGCGCACCTCGACCATCCGGCTCGGCACGGCGATCGCGCAGATCTCCGCCCGGACCCCGACGGCCGCGGCGATGGCCGCCCTCACGCTCGACCACCTGTCCGGGGGCCGGTTCGTCCTCGGCCTCGGCGCCTCGGGCCCGCAGGTGGTGGAGGGCTGGTACGGCCAGCCCTACCCCAAGCCGCTCGCGCGGACCCGCGAGTACGTCTCGATCGTCCGCCAGGTGCTCGCCCGCGAGGCGCCCGTCACGTTCGACGGCCAGTTCTACCGGCTGCCCCTGCCTGCCGACGAGGGTTCCGGCCTGGGCAAGGCGCTGCGCTCGACCGTGCACCCGCTGCGGTCCGACCTGCCGATCCACCTCGCCGCCGAGGGCCCCCGGAACATCGCGATGTCGGCGGAGATCGCCGACGGCTGGCTGCCGCTGTTCTACTCGCCGCGCATGGACGGGGAGTACCGGACCCTCCTCGCCGAGGGCTTCGCCAGGCGCGCACCCGAGCGCAGCGCCGTCGAGGACTTCGAGGTCGTCGCGACCGTCCCGGTCGTGCTCGCCGCCGACGTCGAGTCCGCCGCCGACAGCGTCCGCCCGTTCATCGCGCTCTACGCGGGCGGCATGGGCGCCAAGGGCGCCAACTTCCACCGGGACGTGCTCGACCGGCTCGGGTACGCCGAGGCGTGCGACGAGATCCAGGCGCACTACCTCGCCGGCGACCGCGCCCGCGCGACCGCGGCCGTCCCGCTGGAGCTCGTCCAGGACATCGCCCTGGTCGGCACCGTCGAGGACGTCCGGGCACAGCTCCCGGCGTGGGAGGGCACCGCCGTCACGACGATGCTGGTCCAGGCCGACCCCCGCACTCTCCCGGCGATCGCGGACGCCCTGCGGGCGCCGGCCTGACCACCGGCATGGACGACGACTACGCGGAGGCGGTGCTCGACCTGGTCGCCGCCATCCCCGCCGGCCGCGCGATGACCTACGGGACCGTCGCGGAGGTCGTCGGGGACCTGCTGGAGGCCCGCGACGGCGTCCGGCGCGGCGGACCGCGCCAGGTCGGGCAGGTCATGAGCCACGCCGGCTCGGGGGTGCCGTGGTGGCGCGTCGTCAACGCCGCGGGCCGGCCGCCCGCACGCCACACCACGCGCGCGCTGGCCCTGCTCGCCGACGAGGGAACCCCGCTCACCGCCGACGGCACGCGCGTCGCGCTGCGCCGCGCCATCTGGTTCCCCGACGAGGACTGACCGCCCCGCGTGTCCCCCGCCGGATCGCCCGTCGACCCGACCTACCCTGGCCGCACGGGAGCGCCCACACGCACCCCGCGCACGTGCACCGACCCAGGAGATCCATGACCGTCACCGCCCAGCGCCCCGCGCTCGCGGAGCAGCGGTCGCCCCGACCGGCTCCTGCGGCCCGCATGCCGTACCTGGGCGGGCTCGACGGGATCCGCGCGATCGCCGTCGCCGGGGTCGTGGTCTACCACCTGGGCGCGCCGTGGATGCGCGGCGGGTTCCTGGGGGTCGACGTCTTCTTCGTCCTGTCCGGCTACCTCATCACCACGCTCGTGCTCGACGAGGTCGAACGCACGGGCACCTTCGCGTTCCGCCGCTTCTACGCCCGGCGCGCGCGGCGCCTGCTGCCGGCGCTCGGCCTGCTCCTGGTCGCGATGGCGGGCGTCGCCGTCGCGATGCCGAGCGAGGCGGCAGAGCTGCGCGGGGACATCGCCGCCGCCGTGGCGTACGCGTCGAACTGGTGGCAGGTCTTCGCGGACCGCTCGTACTTCGAGATGGTCAGCCGACCACCCCTGCTCCAGCACCTGTGGTCGCTGGCCATCGAGGAGCAGTTCTACCTCGTGTTCCCGCTGGTCGTCGTCCTGGCGCTGCGGGCCGGACGGGCGCGGGTCGGGCAGGTCGCCGGGATCCTCGCGCTGCTGTCCACCGTCGCGATGGCGGTCCTGGCCGTCCGGTCCTCGTCCCCCGTCCCGAACGACCCGAGCCGCGTGTACTTCGGCACCGACACCCACTCCATGGGGCTGCTCGTCGGCGCAGCGATGGCCGCCGCCTGGACGCCGTGGCGCACCTGGGACCGGGCGGGCTCGTGGGTGCGCGAGCGCGGCCGGGCCGTCCGCCGCTTCGAGGCGGGCGTCACGGACGTGCTCGGCGTCCTCGCGCTGCTCGGGGTCGTCGCGGCGTTCGTCTGGGTGGACGAGTTCAGCGACGCGCTCTACCGCGGCGGCTTCCTGGCGTTCTCGCTGCTGGCGGCGGTGCTCGTCGGGTCCGTCGCGGACCCCGCCGGGCTGCTCGGCCGAGCGCTCGGCCGGCAGCCGTGGCGATGGCTGGGGACACGGTCCTACGGCATCTACCTGTGGCACTGGCCGGTCTTCATGCTCAGCCGCCCCGGGGTGGACCTGGACCTGTCCCCGTGGCTCGCGACGATCCTGCGCCTGGCAGCCGTGCTGGGCCTCGCCGAGCTGTCGTACCGGTTCGTCGAGCTCCCCGTGCGGCGGGGCGCGGTGGGCCGGGCGGTCGCACGCGTGCGCCGGCCGCACGAGGACCGGGCCCGCACCCTGCTGCGGGTCGTCGCTGCGGCGATCGGTCTCGCGGTCGTCGGCGGGGTCGCCACCGCGGCGCTCGCGCAGGTGCCCCGGGTGGGGTCGGAGGCCACGTCCTGGCAGCCGGAGCCGGTGCCCGCCGTGACCTCGCAACGGGCGACCACGCCACCCACCCCCACCGCCACGCGGACGCCGACCCCGACACCCACGCCGACGCCGGTCGAGACGCCCCCGCCGCCCCCACCCGAGGAGGTCGGTGCCATCTCCAGCATCGGGGACTCGGTCATGCTCGGGGCCGCCGCCGACCTGGCCGCGCGCGGGGTCGTCGTCGACGCCGTGGAGTCACGTCAGTTCGGCGCCATGCTCGAGATCGTCCGCGGTGGTGTCGCGGCGGGGACCCTCGGGCACACCGTGATCGTGCACGGCGGGACCAACGGTCCGATCGACGAGGCCAGCCTGCGGGAGCTGCTCGAGCTCACCCGGGACCGGCGCGTCTACCTCGTCAACGTCCACGTCCCGCGCACCTGGGCGGCCTACAACAACGAGCTGCTCGCCCGGGTCACCCCCGAGTACCCGCACGCGCACCTGCTCGACTGGAGCACGCTCGGCTCCGCCAACCGTCCGTGGTTCTACGCCGACGACATCCACCTCAAGGCCGGCGGCGGGCGCGAGGGCTACGCCGACTGGCTGGTCGCCTCGGTCCAGCCCTGACGTCAGTCGCGGTGGACGAGCACGACCGCGCGGTCGTCGTCGTCGCCCGCCTTCACCCCCGCCAGGACCGCCGCCGCCGAGCCACGACCGGGCGACAGGACGCGGTCCGCCACCCCCATGAACCGGTCGATGCCCTGGTCGAGGTCTCCCCCGCGCAGCTCGACCAGCCCGTCCGTGTAGAGCACCAGGACGTCGCCGTGCTCCAGTCGTCCCGCGCGCGACTCGCACCGGAGGTCGTCGACCACCCCGAGCGCGGGGCTGCCGACCGTGTCGATGAGCTCGAGCCGCCCGGAGCCGGCGTGCAGCTGGACGGCCGGCGGGTGCCCGGCCGACGACACCCAGAAGCCGCCGGTGCGCAGGTCGAGGGCCACGTGGATCGCCGTCGCGAAACCCTCGTCCCACGCCTGCGCGAGCAGGTACCGGTTGGCGGCCTGGAGGAACTCGTCGCGGGGCATGGCCCCGAGCAGGCCGCCGAACGCGCCGGACAGCTGCAGCGACCGCACCCCGGCGTCGAGCCCCTTGCCGGACACGTCGACGAGGACGATCTCGAGGGCGTCGTCGTCGGCCCGCGTGCCCGCCACCATGAAGTCCCCGGAGAAGCCGTCGGCGTGCGCCGAGCGGATCTCGCTGTCCACGCGCCAGCCGGCGGGCAACGGGGGCACGCGACCGTGCGCAGCCAGCCGGTCCCGCAGGTCGACGAGCATGAGGTCGCCGGGCGCGCCCTGCAGTCCGAGCCGCTCCCGCTCGCGCGCGAACGCGACGATCGCCACCACCGAGACCGTGATCACCACGAGGATGCCGGGGATCAGCGACGCGACACCCCACCACCACAGGCCCCACGTGCACGCCAGGACGACCAGGCCCAGCAGCACGAGGTTGCGCAGCCGCAGCAGGAACACCGCCACCAGCTCGACCAGCAGGAAGGTCGACGGCGGGACCCACTCGGGCTGCTGCGCGATGCCCAACGTCAGCAGCCCCACGCACAGCACGAGGGCCGCCGTGAGCGTCACCTGCGACCGGCCGCTCCAGCGGCGCAGGACGAGGGTCGCCCGAGTCAGCAGGCCCTGCGCCGGCACCCATCGCACTGCCCTCATCCGGCGAGCGTATCCGCAGGTCACCGGCACCAGATACTGCCCGCTCCACCTAATGGAGATGCCGTCGGGGCGTGCCATGCCGGACGATGGCGGCATGAGCCCCCTTCCCGACGGATACCGCCTCGTCGACGTGCCCGAGAGCCGCAAGGACGAGTTCATCGCGGTCGACCACCTGGCGTTCGCCTTCGACACGAACGCCGAGACCGACGCCCTCGTCCCGATCACCTTCGAGTGGGACCGGACGCAGGCCGTCGAGGATCCCGACGGTGGGCTGGCGGCGGTGCACGCCTCGTACGCGCACACGATGCCCGTGCCGGGCGGCACGGTCGCCTGCTCGGGTCTCACCTGGGTGGGGACCCGCCCGGACCAGCGCCGCCGCGGTCTGCTGACGGCGATGATCGACTCGCACTTCGCCCGGTCGCTCGCCCGGGGCGAGCCGATCTCGGCCCTGTTCGCCGCCGAGCACGCGATCTACGGGCGGTACGGCTACGGCTCGGCGTGCGACGACGTGCGGGTCAAGCTCTCCCGCGGAGCCGCCTTGCGTGACGTCGCAGGATCCGACGCGCTGACGGTGCGGCTGGCGACCGCCGACCCCGCCCGGGACAGCGCGCTGGTCGACGCCGTCCACCGCGCGGCGGGTGCCGGCCGGCCGGGCTGGACCACCCGGGACAGCGACGCGTGGCGCACCCGGGTGCTCGTCGACCCGCCGGCGTGGCGGGAGGGCGCCGAGCCCCTGCGGATCGTGACGGTGCACGACGCTGCGGGCGACGTCCGCGCGTACGCGCTGTTCCGGCGCAAGGACAACTGGGCGGAGGGCGGCCCGGCCGGCACCGTCAAGATCCGCGAGGCCGTCGCCGTCGACGCCGCCGCGACCCACCGCCTGTGGTCGTTCCTGCTGGACCTCGACCTCATGGCCACCGTCGAGAGCCCGATGCTGCCCGTCGACGACGTCCTCCTGCACCTGCTCGTCGACCAGCGTGGGGTCGTGCCCAAGCTCACGGACAACCTGTGGGTCCGGCTGCTGGACGTCCCGGTCGCCCTGGCCGGTCGCGGGTACAGCGCGCCGGTCGACGTCGTCCTCGACGTCACCGACACCCGCCTGCCCGCGAACGCGGGCCGCTGGCGTCTGACCACCGGCGTCCAGCAGGACGACGGCACCTACCCGGCCGAGGTCGCCGCGACGCAGGACGACGCCGACCTCACGCTCGACGTCCGTGAGCTCGGCGCCGCGTACCTGGGCGGCCGGTCGCTCGCGGCGCTGGCGCGCGCAGGGCTCGTGACGGAGCAGACGCCCGGGGCGCTCAGGTCCGCGGCCGTCGCGTTCCTGTCCCCCGTCGCCCCCGTCTGCACCTACATCTGGTGAACGGCTAGCGAGCAGCCTCGTAGTCCGCGAGGAGGTCGATCCGGCGCTGGTGGCGCGGGTCGTGGCTGAACGGCTCGGCCACGAACGCGTCCACCAGCTCCAGGGCCTCGTCGACCGAGTGCTGGCGGGCGCCGATCGCGACGACGTTCGCGTCGTTGTGCTGCCGGCCCAGCCGGGCGGTCGCGAGGTTCCAGGCCAGGGCGGCGCGCACCCCGGTGACCTTGTTGGCGGCGATCTGCTCGCCGTTGCCCGACCCGCCGATGACGACACCGAGCGACCCCGGCTCGGCGACGACAGCCTCCCCCGCCGCGAAGCAGAACGGCGGGTAGTCGTCGAGCGCGTCGTACGTGCCGGCACCGTGGTCGACGACGTCGTGGCCGGCGGCGCGCAGGTGCTCGACGAGAGCGACCTTCAGCTCGTAGCCGGCGTGGTCGGAGGCGACGTGGATGCGCATGGGCCCATCCTGCCGCACCACCACCAGGGCACCGCGTCGGCAGTCCGGCAGGCGGTCGTCCGCCCTCGGCATAAGCGTCGGCGGATCACGCGCGCCCGTCCGTAGGCTGTCCGCATGACGCGCAGTGGCATCGACCTGACCGCACTCGACCCCGACGTCCGCCCTCAGGACGACCTGTTCGCCCACGTGAACGGACGCTGGCTCGCGTCGCACGTGATCCCCGCCGACCGGGCGATGGACGGAGCGTTCCGCGCCCTGCACGACCGCGCGGAGGAGCAGGTCCGCGACATCATCACCGACGCGGGTGAGTCCGCGGCGGCCGGGACGTCGACGGACCCCGTGGAGGCCAAGGTCGGCGCCGTCTACGCGTCGTTCATGGACACCGACGCCGTCGCGGCAGCCGGCACCGCTCCGCTGCGCACCGACCTCGCGCTCGTCGAGGCGGCGACGACGCAGGCCGAGCTCACCGGGGCGCTGGGGGCGCTGCAGCGCACCGGCGCGGGCGGCGCCGTGCAGTTCTACGTCGACAACGACTCCAAGGAGCCCACCCGGTACGCGGTGCACCTCGTGCAGAGCGGCCTGGGCCTGCCGGACGAGGCCTACTACCGCGACGAGCAGTACGCGCCCGTGCTCGCCGCGTACCGTCCGCACGTCGCCCGCATGCTGCGGCTCGGCGGGGTGGCCGCGGACGAGGCACAGGCCGACGAGCTCGCCGGCCGCGTCCTGGCGCTCGAGACCCGGCTCGCCGCCGGGCACTGGGACGTCGTCAAGGACCGCGACGCCGACCTGACCTACAACGCCCTGACCCTCACCGAGCTCGTCGAGCGGGCACCCGGGTTCGACTGGCACTCCTGGGTGCTCGCGCTCGGCGCCCCGGCCGGGACGTTCGACCACCTCATCGTGCGCGAGCCGTCGTTCGCCGAGGCGTTCGCGGCCCTGTGGGCGAGCGAGCCGCTCGAGGACTGGAAGGCCTGGCTCAGCTACCACGTCGTCTCCGACCGGGCGCCGTACCTGAACGACGAGCTGGTCGAGGCGAACTTCGACTTCTACGGCCGGACGCTCACGGGTGCGCAGGAGCTGCGCGACCGGTGGAAGCGGGGCGTCTCACTGGTGCAGGGCGTGCTCGGCGAGGCCGTCGGCAAGGTCTACGTCGACCGGCACTTCCCGCCCGCGCACAAGGAGCGGATGGAAGGCCTCGTCGCCAACCTCGTCGCCGCGTACCGCGAGTCCATCTCGCAGCTGGACTGGATGGGCGAGGAGACGCGCGCGAAGGCCCTCGCGAAGCTCGAGGCGTTCACCCCGAAGATCGGCTACCCCGCCCGCTGGCGCGACTACTCCTCGCTCGTGGTCGCCGCCGACGACCTGCTGGGCAACGTGCGTCGCGCGTACGCCTTCGAGCAGGACCGCGAGCTGGGCAAGATCGGCAAGCCGATCGACCGCGACGAGTGGTTCATGACTCCGCAGACGGTCAACGCCTACTACAACCCGGGCATGAACGAGATCGTGTTCCCCGCCGCGATCCTGCAGCCGCCGTTCTTCGACGCCGACGCCGACGACGCCGTCAACTACGGCGGGATCGGTGCCGTGATCGGTCACGAGATCGGCCACGGGTTCGACGACCAGGGCTCCAAGTACGACGGCGACGGCCGCCTCGAGGACTGGTGGACGGCCGACGACCGCGCGGAGTTCGAGACGCGCACCAAGGCCCTCATCGACCAGTACTCGCAGTTCTCCCCCGTCCAGCTGGGCGGGTCGCACCACGTGAACGGCGAGCTCACCGTCGGCGAGAACATCGGCGACCTCGGCGGGCTGTCCATCGCGTTCACCGCCTACCGGATCGCGCTCGGCACCTCGCTCGAGGACGCCCCCGTGATCGACGGCCTGACGGGTGCGCAGCGGGTGCTGCTCGGCTGGGCGCAGGTGTGGCAGGCGAAGGGTCGCGACGAGGAGATCATCCGTCGGATCGCCACGGACCCGCACTCCCCGAACGAGTTCCGCTGTAACGGCGTGGTCCGCAACGTCGACGAGTTCTACGCGGCCTACGACGTGCAACCGGGCGACGCCCTGTACCTCGCCCCCGAGGAGCGCGTCCGCATCTGGTGACGACCGGCGCCCCTGGTCCGGGCGTCCGGCGTCAGGCCGGGAGCTCGGACCAGGAGGCGCGCGCGAGCCGGAACCCCGTGCCGGACGCGTCCGTGCACTGCACGCCGTCGGTCGCGCTGCGGCACGTGTACTCGCCGACGCTGGTGGTCAGGCCGTACTCCAGCACGGGGACGTCCTCGCCGGCGACCGCGGGCGGCGGTCCGCTGACGCAGTCGAACGCGACACCGTCCGCGTTGAGCACGATCACGTGGCCGGTCTTCTCCGTGCACCCCGCCACGACCGGCGGGGCGTAGGTGAAGCTGGCGATCGTGCACGTCGCGCCGTCGACGGACATCGTGCACGCGATGTTCCCGCTGGGCAGCGCGAACGCGACCGGCTCGGTGGACGTGGACGACGAGCTCGGCGTCGGGGTGCTCGACGCGGTCGTCCCGGTGGCCGCGTCGTCGGAGCCCCCACCGCTGCCACCGCGGCTCGCGAAGACGATCGCGAGGACGAGCAGGAGCACCACCAGCACCACGTCGACGATGACGAAGAGCCGGATGTTGCGCGCCGAGGTCATGCTGCTCCGTTCCTCCCCGTGGGGGTCGCGGCCCCGCCTGGTCTCGGGCGGAGTCGGCGACCAGGATCACACGGGAGGAACCGGACGAGCCAATCCTCCTGGTCGGGCGCTCAGAACGACGGTCCCGCCGTCCGCGAGCGCTTGAGCTCGTAGAAGCCGGGCACGCTGGTCACCAGGGCGAGCCCGTCGAACAGGCGGCCGGCGGCGTCGCCGGTCGGAGCGGGCGTCATGACGGGGCCGAAGAACCCGACGCCGTCGATGGCGACGACCGGCGTGCCGACGTCGTCGCCGACGAGCGCGATGCCCTCGCCGTGAGACTCCCGCAGGAGCGCGTCGACCTCGTCGGAGCCGGCGACGTCGGCGAGCTCCGCCGGGAGGCCGACCTCGGCGAGCGACTCCGCGATGATCGCGGCGGTGTCCGTGCGCCCGCCGGGGTGGCGGCGCGTGCCCATCGCGTCGTACAGCGGCTTGATGACCTGGTCCCCGTGGTCCCGGGCGGCGGCGACGATGACGCGCACCGGGCCCCAGCTGTCGTCCATGAGGTCGCGGTACCGCTGCGGGAGGTCGTCCTTCTTCTCGTTCAGCACGGACAGGCTCATGACGTGCCAGCGGACGTCCACGTCGCGGATCGCGGAGACCTCGTCCATCCAGCGGGACGTCATCCACGCCCACGGACAGGCCGGGTCGAACCAGAAGTCGACGACGGGGCGGGCGGTGGGCGTGCTCGTCACAGAGTCCTCCAGAGATGTCGGTGCCTCGCGCAACCGATGCCGCCCGCGACCCTATTCCCGCCGGTCACCCCTCGGACAGGACGGCCATCGCGGCTGCGCGGCCGGGGATGCCGCTCACCCCTCCGCCGCGACGAGCGCCCGCACCTGCGATCAGCACGCGTGCATCCTCCGTCTCGACACCCCAGGTGCCCACCTCGTCGTCACGCTCCGCCCACGGCCACGCGAGGTCGCGGTGGAAGATGTGGCCGCCGGGCAGCCCGACGTCCGCCTCCAGGTCGACCGGGCTGCGCACCTCCAGGCAGGGGGCTCCGGTCGCGTCGCGGGCCAGGCAGTCCTCGAGCGGTTCGGCGAGGACGCTGTCGATCGACCGGAGCGTCGCCGCCAGCGCCCGTTCACGGGCGCCGTCCGGGTCCGCGGCGAAGAGACGGGCGGGCATGTGGAGGCCGAACGCCGTCAGGGTGTGGTGGCCGCTGCTGCGCAGGTCGGCGCCGAGGATCGAGCCGTCCGTGAGCGAGTGGCAGTACGTCTCGACGGGCGGCACGTCCGGGATCCGGCTCTCGGCGGCCTGCTGGTAGGCGGTCTCGAGCTCGGTCGCGGACTCGTGCACGTGGAACGTGCCGGCGAACGCGACGCTCGGGTCGATCCCCGAGCGCAGCCGCGGCAGGCGCGTGAGCAGCATGTTGAGCTTGAGCTGCGCCCCCTCGGGCCCGGGACCGGCAGGGCGGCCGAGCAGCCGGTCCAGGACGGCCGGCGCGCACGCGGCGAGCACGTGCCGCGCGCCGACCCGGTGACCCGTGCCGTCGGCGTCGGTCCACGCCACCTCGGCGGGCGTGGTCGAGCTGCCGGGGTCGATCGCGGTCACGTCGGCCGACGTGACCAGCTCGGCACCCCCCGCGCGCGCCGCCGCCTCCAGGGCACCGGCGACCGCGCCCATGCCCCCGACGGGAACGTCCCAGTCCCCCGTACCGTCGCCGATCACGTGGTAGAGGAAGCAGCGGTTGGCGCGGCCGTCGCCGTCGTGCGGACGTGCGAAGGTGCCGATGAGCGCATCCGTGAGCACGACCCCGCGGACCAGGTCGGAGGCAAAGGTCGCGTCGACGACCTCGCCGACCGGCCGCTCGACCAGGTCGCGCCAGTCGTCCGCGCCGAGCAGCCGCCGGGCCTCGGAGCGTGACAGCAGCGGCTCGGTCATCGTCGGCCAGAGGCGTGCCGCGAGCGCGCCGGTTCGAGCGCCGAACGCCCGCCAGGCGGCGAGGTCGCCCTCGGCGCCGACGTCGGCGAACGACGCGGCGGTGGCGGCCTCGTCGGCCGTGTCGACGAGCAGCCCGCCGTCGCCGGACGGCGTGTAGGACGAGATGCGCCGGCGGCGGAGCTCGACCCGGAGCCCGAGCTCGTCGCGGACCTGCCGGGGCATCAGCGAGACGAGGTAGGAGTACCGGGAGACGTTCGCGTCGACGCCCGGGAACGCCCGTGCCGACCGCGTCGCGCCGCCCAGGTGGTCCGCGCGCTCGAGGAGCAGGACGGTCCGTCCGGCGCGGGCCAGGTAGGCCGCCGCGGTCAGGCCGTTGTGGCCTCCGCCGACGACGACGGCGTCGTAGGTCGTGTCCACAGGTCGACCTTAGGCCGCGCGCCGTGCGTGCGATGATCGACCCGGCCAAGAGCCACCCGATCGCGTCCCGAGGAGTACCTGCGTGCCTGGAGAGAACCTCACCCGTGCAGAGGCGCGCGAGCGCGCCGCAGTCGTGACCACCGAGTCGTACGACGTCACCCTGGACCTCACCACGGGTCCCGACACGTTCGCCTCCCGCACCGTCGTGCGGTTCGGCGCGACCCCCGGGGCGAGCACGTTCATCGACCTGATCGCGCCGACCGTGCACGAGGTCACGCTCAACGGGGTCGCGCTGGACGTCGCCGACGTGGTGGGCGACTCGCGGATCCGGCTCGACGGCCTCGCCGCGCAGAACGTGCTGGTGGTCGTCGCCGACGCGGCCTACATGAACACCGGCGAGGGCCTGCACCGGTTCGTCGACCCCGTCGACGACGAGGTCTACCTGTACTCGCAGTTCGAGGTGGCCGACTCCCGGCGGGTGTTCGCCGTGTTCGAGCAGCCCGACCTCAAGGCCGAGTTCACGTTCACCGTCACCGCACCGGCGCACTGGACCGTGGTGTCCAACTACCCGCAGGTGGGCATGCCCGCGGTCGTCGAGGGTGGCACCAACCGCAACGGCGGCGCCGACAAGGGCACCGCCACGTGGACGTTCGAGACCACGCCCCGCATCTCCTCCTACATCACGGCCGTCATCGCCGGGCCGTACCACGCCGAGCACCGCGAGCTCACCAGCCAGGACGGCCGCACCATCCCGCTGGGTGTCTACTGCCGCGAGTCGCTGGCGGAGCACCTCGACACCGACAACATCGTCGACCTCACGCGTGCCGGCTTCGACTTCTACGAGCGGGCGTTCGGCGTCCCGTACCCGTTCACCAAGTACGACCAGCTCTTCGTGCCGGAGTTCAACGCCGGAGCGATGGAGAACGCGGGTGCGGTGACCTTCCTCGAGTCCTACGTGTTCCGGTCCAAGGTCCCCGAGGCCACCATCGAGCGCCGCGCGGTGACCATCCTCCACGAGCTCGCGCACATGTGGTTCGGCGACCTGGTGACCATGCGCTGGTGGGACGACCTGTGGCTGAACGAGTCGTTCGCCGAGTACATGTCGACCCTCGCCACCGCACAGGCCACCCGCTGGACCAGCGCGTGGACCACGTTCTCCTCGATGGAGAAGAACTGGGCCTACCGCCAGGACCAGCTGCCGTCCACGCACCCCATCGTCGCGGACATGCGGGACCTGGAGGACGTCGAGGTCAACTTCGACGGCATCACGTACGCCAAGGGCGCCAGCGTGCTCAAGCAGCTGGTGTCGTGGGTGGGCCAGGACGAGTTCTTCGCCGGCGTCCGCGCGTACTTCGCCAAGCACGCGTGGGGCAACACCGAGCTCCGCGACTTCCTCACCGAGCTGGAGGCCACGAGCGGCCGCGACCTGTCCGCCTGGTCCGGCCTCTGGCTGGAGAAGGCAGGAGTCACGCTCCTGCGCCCGGAGATCACCGTGGACGACGCCGGTGTCATCACGTCGTTCGCGGTCCTGCAGGAGGTGCCCGACGAGCACCCCGTGCAGCGCCCGCACCGCCTCGCGATCGGCGGGTACGACCTGTCCGAGGGCCGTCTCGTGCGGACGGTCCACGTCGAGCTCGACATCGACGGCCCCCGCACCGAGGTCCCCCAGCTGGTCGGCGTGCAGCGTCCCACGCTGGTCCTCGTCAACGACGACGACCTGGCCTACGCGAAGGTCCGCCTGGACGAGCAGTCGCTGGCCGCGTCCATCGAGCACCTCGGCAAGTTCGACGACTCGCTGCCCCGCACGCTCGTGTGGACCGCGGCCTGGGACGCGACCCGCGACGGGGAGGCGCCCGCGCGCGACTTCGTCGACCTGGTCCTGAACAACATCGCCCACGAGACGGACTCGTCCGTCGTGCTCGTCCTGCTGCGCCAGCTGTCCACGGCCCTCGACCTGTACGTGGCGCCCGAGCACCGGTCCGCGACCGAGATCGCGGCGGCCGACCGGCTGCTCGAGCTCGCCCGGTCGGCGCCCGCCGGGTCCGACACGCAGCTGCAGCTGGTGAAGTCGTTCGCCGGCCGCGCCGCGACCACCGAACAGCTGGACGCCGTCCGGGACCTGCTCGACGGTCAGGCGACGCTCGAGGGCCTGTCCATCGACACCGACCTGCGCTGGGAGCTCCTCACGTCGTTGGTGACGGGTGGCCGGGCAGGTGACGCGGACATCGCCGCACAGCTGGCCGCCGATGCGACCGCGACCGGCCAGCGGGCCGCCGCCGCCGCGCGCGCCGCCGTGCCGACGGCCACCGCCAAGGCGGCCGCATGGGCGTCCGTGGTGGACGAGGACGGGCTGCCGAACGCGATCCAGGCCGCGACGATCGCCGGCTTCGGGCGGGTGCACGACCGCTCGCTGCTCGTCCCGTTCGTCGAGCCCTTCTTCGCGGGGCTGGAAGCCGTGTGGGCGGACAAGACCAACGAGATGGCGCAGAACATCGTCGTCGGGCTGTACCCGACCGAGCTCGCCGACGACGCGTCGGTGGACGTGCTCGGCGCGACCGACGCCTGGCTCGACGGCCACCCGGACGCCCCCGCGGCGCTGCGCCGGCTGGTGCTGGAGTCCCGCGACGGCGTCCGCCGCGCGCTGGCCGCGCAGGAGGCGGACCTGCGCCGCGCCTGACCCCTGCTCACCGCGACGGGCCCGCACTCCTTCGGGGTGCGGGCCCGTCGCGTCGTGGGTCCTTGCGCCCGCACGACCGGGGACGCGTGCCGCCCCGCTCCCCTAGAGTCGCTCGTCATGGGCTCGTACACCGAGGTTGTCCTGCAGCTCACGTTCACTCCAGAGACCCCCGACCACGTGCTCGCCGCATTCTCGGCGCTCGCGGGGCCCGTGCCCTACGGCGCTCCGCCGCTCCCCGCGCCGCACCAGATCGGCGACGAGACCGGCATCTGGGAGCCGACCGACGAGGTGAGCACGCCTGCAGACGACCCCCAGCCGTGGATGCATGACTGGCCCGGGTGGTTGAGCAGCTCGATGAGTGTCGCCATCACGCCTCATGCGCAGCTGACATGGTCGGACATGGGGAGATGGGTTCTCAGCTGCCGATGGGGGATCAAGTCCTGGCCGGAAGCGATCGTCCCCGCCCTGCAGTGGCTGGGTCCCTACCTCGAGGGATTCGATCAGCGACCGATCATCCTGGGGTACATGCAGTACGGGGGAGACGCACGCCCCACCCTCGTGTGGCTCTGGCAGGGGCACATCACCATCGAGAACCTCACGCCGGAGGACGAAAGGAACTAGCGGCGGGGCTGCGTGCGGTCCAGTTCCCGTCGGTCACCCAGCCGCGATGGGCCGCCGAGACGAACGCCTCGATTTGCGCGCGCGCCTCGGCCGGGTCTCGCTTGGTCCAGCCCGCGTCCCAGAACACCTCGTCGAGCTCCAGGTGAGGCACGTCGAGCCGTGCGGCCAGCCGCGCGGCGAACGTCGTCTTCCCGGAGCCGGACGTCCCGACGACGCGGACACGGCGAAGCCGGCCGGTCATGCTCCGCGGTTGAGGACAGCAGCCAGTGAGCGCAGGCGCTGGTTGGTGAACAGGTCCTCGACCAGCACGACCCGTCCGGAGGAGTCCGCGAGCGGCACCTTCCAGTTCGGGTACTCCTGGTCGGTCCCGGGCTGGTTCTGCGCGCGCCGCTCCCCCACGGCGTCGGCCAGCGAGACGCCGACGAGCACCGACGGGGTCGCCAGGACGTAGCGGTGCAGGGCCTCGACGATCTCGCGCTCCGACGGGTCGTCCCCCACGAGCCCGCGGTCGCGCAGGGCGCCGAGCATCTGGTCCTTCTCGGCCAGCGCCGCGGCACGGACGACCGCCACCGGGTCCGTCAGCAGACCGAGCCGCTCGCGGATGGCCACGTGCTCCCCCGCCAGGTACCCGGCGGTCGGGGGCAGGTCGTGCGTCGTCACGGTGGCCAGGACCAGCGGCCGGTAGTGCTCGGGGGCGAGCGGCGCCCCGTGCATGTCGCGCTCGAACCACAGCACCGAGGTGCCGAGGATCCCGCGCTCCGAGAGGTAGTCCCGCACCCACGGCTCGACGACGCCGAGGTCCTCCCCGATGACGACGGCGCCGGCCCGGTGCGCCTCCAGGGCCAGGATGCCGACCAGGGCCTCGTGGTCGTACCGGACGTACGCGCCGTCGGCGGAGTCGGCGCCCTCGGGGATCCACCAGAGGCGGAACAGCCCGATGACGTGGTCGATGCGGATGGCGCCCGCGTGCCGCAGCACCGTGCGCAGCATGTCCCGGTACGGCTTGTACGCGGCGCGGGCGAGGGCGTCCGGGCGCCACGGCGGCTGCGACCAGTTCTGCCCCTGCTGGTTGTACATGTCCGGCGGCGCCCCGACCGTGGCGCCCCGGGCGAGCACGTCGCCGAGCGCCCACACGTCCGCACCCTGCGGGTGCACCCCGACCGCGAGGTCGTGCATGACGCCCAGCGCCATGCCGCCGTCGAGGGCGGCACGCTGGGCGGCGGCCAGCTGCTCGTCGGCGACCCACTGCAGCCAGAGGTGGAACTCGACGCGCTCCGCGAGCTCGGCACGGAGCTCGGCCACGAGCGCGGACGACGGGTCGAGCGCCTCGGCGGGCCACGGCGTGACGCCGTCGTACTTCTCGGCGAGCGCGCACCAGAGCGCGAACGTCTCCAGCCCGGTGCCCTCCTGCTCGACGAACGCGTCGAACGCCGCCTGCCGCGCGGCCGACCGGGGGGCTGCGAAGACCACCTCGAGCGCGGCGCGCTTCGCGGTCCAGGCGGCGTCGCGGTCGATGGGTCCGGCGTCGTCGTCGGTGGCCAGCACCGGCTCGGACGCCCACTCCACGAGCGTGCGGTCCGCCGACGACAGGTAGCCCGCCTCACGGACGTCCTCGACGCGGATGTAGAGCGGGTTCACGAAGCGGCGCGTCGTGGGCAGGTACGGCGACGGCGTCAGGGGGACGGTCGGCTCGGCGGCGTGCAGGGGGTTGATGAGCAGGAAGTCGGCGTCGAGCTCGCGGCCGGCGAGCCAGCCGATCTCGGCGAGGTCCGCGAGGTCGCCGACGCCCCACGACGCCCGCGACCGCACCGAGTAGAGCTGGGCCATCAGACCCCAGGCACGGCGCTCGCGCAGGGCGGCGGGGAGCTCCAGGTGCGACGGCGTCACGACGAGCGGGCTGTGCGCGCTGGCGCTCGGCCCCTCGGCGACGACCTCGTGCCACCCGAGCGGCAGGTCCGTCGGCAGCGTGAACGTCGCGCGCCCGACGAGCCGACCGTCGACCATCCGGGGCTCCACGGGGACGTCGGCCTGCGCGACCTCGCGGCGGCCGCCCCCGACCTCGGGGTCGAGCTCGATCCACACCTCGACGGGGTCCTCGTGCGTGACGTGCACGGCCACGTGCGCCTGGCGACCCTCCCGCACGACGAGCACGGGCGGCAGCACGCGGCGCCACGGCATGTCCTCGACGTGGGCGATGGCCAGGTCGACGCGCTCCGGGGAGGACGCGTCGACGCCGAGCGCCGCGAGCACCCCCTGCAGCGTGGCGGCCGACGCGCGGCGGCTCTGACCGTGGAAGTCCCAGTGGTCCGGGACCACCCCGTAGGCCCCCGCGAGGCGCAGGAGGGCGTCGGACGCGGTACCCGGGTCGTCTGCCACACGCCGATCCTGCCAGAGCCTCACGCGCATACGCAGGACGGACGCTCCCGATCGCGTCACTCGCGCACCCTCGCAGGTACGCGTCGTAGCCTTGCGGACCATGACCGCACCTGCTCTGCGCACGTACCCGGCCGCGCCCCGCACCGACCTGGTCGAGGACCTGCACGGGCACCGCGTCGCCGACCCGTTCCGCGGGCTGGAGGACGCGTCCTCCGACGCGACGGAGGCGTGGTCGACCGCGCAGGACGACCTGTACGCGCAGTACCGCGAGTCGCTCGCAGGCGCCGGTCCCTTCGCCACGGACGTCCTGACCGACCGGCTGGGTGCCCTCCTGGGTGCCGGCTTCGTCAGCCCGCCCGCCTGGCGCGGCGGGCGCCGATTCTTCTCCCGCCGGGTCGGCGACCAGGAGCACGCCGTCGTGGTCGTGGTCGACGCCGACGGCGAGCGGGTCCTGCTGGACCCCGTCGCGATCGACCCGGCGGGCACGACGACCCTCGACGCCTGGCAGCCGTCCAAGGAGGGCCACCGGGTGGCGTACCAGGTGTCGTCCGGTGGCACCGAGGAGAGCGTCCTGCACGTGCTGGACGTCGCGACCGGTGAGGTGGTCGACGGACCGATCGACCGGGCGCGCTACTCCCCGGTGGCGTGGCTGCCGGGCGGCGAGGCGTTCTACTACGTCCGCCGGCTGCCCCCGGAGGAGCTGCCGGAGGACGAGACGCAGTACCACCGCCGCGTGTGGCTGCACCGCCTCGGCACCCCGTCCACCGACGACGTGGACGTGTTCGGCGCCGGCCTCGACCACACCAACTACTACGGCGTGTCGGTCTCCCGCGACGGACGCTGGCTGATCGTCTCCGCCTCCGCGGGGACCGCGCCGCGCACCGACGTGTGGATCGCCGACCTGACCGCATCGGGGCTCGAGGCGCCGTCGTTCGTCGACGTCGCCGTGGGCCTCGACGCACGGTCCGGAGCGTGGGTGGCCCGGGACGGCCGGCTGTACGTGCACACCGATCTCGACGCGCCGCGCGGACGGATCGCGGTCACCGACCCGACCGCCCCCGGCGTCGAGCACTGGACGACGCTGCTGGCCGAGGACCCGACGGCCGTCCTGGAGGACGTCGCCTTCATCGACGGCGGCGGCGCGGACACGACGCCGACCCTGCTGCTGGCGTCCTGGCGCCGGCACGCGGTGTCCGAGGTCAGCGTGCACGACCCCCGCACGGGCGAGCGCCGCCCGGACGCGTTCGCCCTGCCCGGACTCGGCTCGATCTCGGGGCTGGCGACGCACCCCGACGGCGGACCCGAGGTCTGGTTCTCGTACGCCGACCACACGTCGCCGACGAGCGTGCACCGGTTCGACGCGCGCACCGGCGAGACGACCCTGTGGGCGGCACCTCCGGGCCTCGTCGCGGACCTGCCCGACGTGCGCGCCCAGCAGATCGAGGTCACCAGCCCGGACGGCACGACGGTCCGCGCGTTCGTCGTCGCACGCTCCGCCGCGCTCGACGACGCCGGCCGGCCCCTGGCCACGGCGCCGACCATCCTCTACGGCTACGGCGGGTTCCAGATCTCGCTCGACCCGGCGTTCTCCGCGACGACGCTCGCGTGGGTCGAGGCCGGCGGCGTGTACGTCGTCGCCAACCTGCGCGGGGGCGGCGAGGAGGGCGAGCAGTGGCACCGCGCGGGCATGAGGGCGCACAAGCAGAACGTGTTCGACGACTTCCACGCGGTCGCCGATCACCTCGTCGCGCAGGGCTGGACCACCCCGGACCAGCTGGCGTGCTGGGGCGGCTCCAACGGCGGGCTGCTCGTCGGCGCGGCCCTGACCCAGCGGCCCGACCTGTTCGCCGCGGTCGTGTGCTCGGCCCCGCTGCTCGACATGGTCCGCTACCAGCGGTTCGGCCTCGGCGTGACATGGACCGAGGAGTACGGCGACGCCGACGACCCCACGGAGCTCGGCTGGCTGCTCGGCTACTCGCCGTACCACCGCGTCGTCGACGGCACGGCCTATCCGGCGACGCTGTTCACCGTGTTCGAGGGCGACACCCGCGTCGACCCGCTGCACGCCCGCAAGCTCGCCGCGGCCCTGCAGTCGGCGACCAGCAGCGACCGCCCGGTGCTCCTGCGCCGCGAGCGCGGCGTCGGGCACGGCGGACGCGCGCTGTCGCGGACCATCGCCCTGACGGTGGAGCAGCTGCAGTTCGTCGCGGACCGCACCGGCCTCGCCGGGAGCCGTGCATGAGCGCGGCTTCCCTGCTCGGCGCGGCGGCGCCGGCGCCCGAGGAGACGGAGAACCCGCTGGGCCCGAACGACGCCACGTCGGCCCAGTCGTGGGGAGAGTGGTTCCTCGGAATCCCGCTGAAGATCATCCTCATCGTGGCGATCAGCAGCATCGTGCTGTTCCTGCTCCGTCGCACGATCCGGACGATCACCAACCACGTCGCCGACGGCACCCCCTTCCTCGACCGCGGGATCCTGCGGCCCATCGGCGAGTCCGAGGTGGGCGGGGTCCTGGCGAAGGCCAACCCGCTGTCCAGCGCCCGCCGCGCCCAGCGTGCCCGCACCCTCGGCTCGGTGCTGCGCTCCAGCGCGACCATCGTCGTCGGCGGGATCGCCTTCTTCCTGATCCTGGACACGCTCGGGGTCAACATCGCCCCGTTCATCGCGTCGGCCGGCGTGATCGGCGTCGCGCTCGGCTTCGGTGCGCAGAGCCTGGTCAAGGACTTCCTCACCGGCCTGTTCATGCTCCTGGAGGACCAGTACGGCGTCGGCGACGTGGTGGACGTGGGCCCCGCGAACGGCACCGTCGAGGCGGTCACGCTGCGGATCACGAAGATCCGCGACTCCGACGGCACGCTCTGGTACGTCCCCAACGGGACGATGCTGCGCGTCGGCAACAAGACGCAGGGCTGGGCGACCGCGGTCGTCGAGATCGACGTCGACTACTTCGCTGACCTGGACCAGGTCCGGGGCCTGCTCGCGCAGGCAGCGTCGCGCGTCGTGAAGGACCCCGTGGTCGGCGCGCACGTGCTCGGGGAGCCGACCATCACGGGCATCGAACGGCTGAGCGCCGACGCGGTGACCCTGCGCCTGAAGGTCAAGACGTCCCCGGCCATGCAGTGGGAGGTGGCCCGCGAGCTGCGGACCGCGACCCGCGACGTGCTCGAGCGGGCCGACGTGCCGCTCGCCGGTCAGCGCGACCTCATGGCGACGCACCGGGCGGCCGGGCTCCCGCCGGGCGACGAGCCGGAGCCCACGCCGCGAGACCCGCGCAGCACCCCCCTGGACGACGTGGTCAGCAACCGCGACGCCCGGGTCGCGGCCACCGGCGACGAGCCGGTGCCGACGGAGGAGCCCCTCCCCGCCGACGAGCGCTGAGCGACGAGGCGGTCAGGCCCAGTCGAGCAGCGGCTCGCCGGCCTGGACGGTGTCACCGTCGGCAACGAGGAGGCTCAGCAGGTCGGGGTCGGCCTGGAGCGCGACGACCGGGCAGATCGTCGCCAGCCCCGCGGCGGAGACGTCGACCGGGGACCAGGTCACCAGCCGGTCCCCCGCGCGCACCGTCTGCCCGCCGTCCACGTGGAGCGTGAAGCCCTGCCCGGCGAGCCCGACGGTGTCGATCCCGAGGTGGACGAGGATCGTCCGTCCCTCACCGAGCTCGAGCGCGAACGCATGCGGGTGCAGGGCACCCACGACGCCGTCGGCGGGTGCGAGCACCGTCTGGTGCTGGACGTGCTGGGGCGCGATGGCGATGCCGGGGCCGACCATGCCCTCGGCGAAGACGGGGTCGGGGACGGCCGACACGGGGCGGACGACCCCGGTCAGCGGGCTCAGCAGCCGCAGGGTGGTCACCCGTCACCCCCCGCAGCGACCGGTCAGCGCAGGCTGTCGAGCTCTGCGGCGAGGTTGTCGGCCTCCGGGCCCACGATCACCTGGACGATGCGGCCGGACCGCACGACGCCGAACGCCCCGCTGGCCTTGAGGGCCACCTCGTCGACCAGGTGGGCGTCGCTCACCTCGACGCGGAGCCGGGTGATGCACGGCTCGAGGTCGACGACGTTCGCGTCGCCACCCAGCGCTGCGAGGATCTGCTCTGCCTTGCTCAATGGAACTCCCCACTCACTCGGCGCCGATCTGCGCCCGGGGGCCAGCCTAACCCTGAGACACCGCTCACACTGCGTGGCCGGGCGGCTCCCGCTGGCGTTCCCCGACGTCGAGGGACCACACTGCCGTCAGGTCGACGAGGAGGTCCCGTCAGGTGAGTTCCACGAGTGCTGCGCACGCGCCCACGATCATCACCGGGATCGGGGTGAGCCCCGGGCGTGTCGTCGCACCCGCCGTGCTCATGCCCGACCCGGTCGCCGAACCGCCCTCCGGCCGCCGGCTCCCGCCCGGCACCGACTACGCCGCCGTCTCGAAGCGGATCGGTGCGGCCTCCGAGGTGGTCCGCGCCGCGCTCGACGCCGCCGCGGACCGCGCGCAGGGCGACAGCGCCGACCTCCTGCACGCCACCGCCGCGATCGCGGCGGACCCGACCCTCGTGGCCGACGCGGAGCAGCGCGTCGTGGACGACCGGCTGGTGCCCGAGCGTGCGGTCTGGGAGGCCGCCGAGGCGGTGTCCGCGCAGTTCGAGGCGCTCGGCGGCTACTTCGCGGAGCGCACCCGGGACATCGCCGACGTCCGCGACCGGCTCGTCGCCGAGCTCACCGGCCGTCCCGCACCCGGAGTCCCGGCGCACGAGGCGCCGTTCGTGCTGGTCGCAGCGGACCTCGCGCCCGCGATCGTCGCGACCCTCGACACGGAACGGGTGCTCGCGATCGTCACCGGGACGGGCGGTCCGACGTCGCACACCGCGATCCTCGCGCGCGCCCGCGGCATCCCGACGGTCGTCGCCGCTCGCGGTGCCGAGGCAGCCGTGCTGGCCGAGGGTCTCGTGCTCGTCGACGGGTCCGCCGGGACGGTGACGGTCGACCCCACCGAGGAGCAGGTCCTGGCCGCGCTCGCGCTCGCCGCGCAGGTGCGGACGTTCGACGGCCACGGCCACACCGCCGACGGGCACCACGTCGAGCTGCTGGCGAACGTGGGCGACCCCGCCGACGCGGCGCCGGCCGCCGCCGCGGGCGCCGAGGGTGTCGGGCTGTTCCGGACCGAGTTCGGGTTCCTCGACCGCGACGAGGCGCCGACCATCGACGAGCAGGTCGCCGCCTACCGGCGCGTCCTGGCCGCCTTCCCCGGCCGCAAGGTCGTGGTCCGCACGCTCGACGCGGGCGCCGACAAGCCCCTGCCGTTCCTCGCCGGCGACGCGGAGGTCAACCCCGCGCTCGGGGTCCGCGGCCTGCGCACCGCCACGCGGCACCCGGAGGTGCTCGACGACCAGCTGACCGCGATCGCGCGGGCCGCCGCCGCCGAGACCGCCGAGGTCTGGGTCATGGCTCCGATGGTCTCCACCGTCGACGAGGCCCAGCAGTTCGTCGCCTCCTGCACGGCCCACGGGCTGCCCGTCGCCGGGGTGATGATCGAGGTGCCCAGCGCGGCGCTGCTGTCGGGGCCGATCCTGGCGCACGCCGCCTTCGCGAGCATCGGCACCAACGACCTCACGCAGTACGCGATGGCCGCCGACCGCCTGCTCGGCGCCGTCGCGGAGCTGTCCGACCCCTGGCAGCCCGCCGTCCTGCACCTGGTCGCCGCGGCCTGCGCCGGTGGTGCACAGCAGGGCCGGCCCGTCGGTGTGTGCGGCGAGGCTGCCGCGAACCCGGCGCTCGCGGCCGTGCTGGTCGGGCTCGGGGTCTCCTCCTTGTCCATGACGCCCCGCGCGCTCCCGGACGTCGCCGCGCTGCTGGCCGTGACCCCGCTCGACGAGTGCCGGCGCCTCGCCCAGCTGGCGCTCGCCGCGTCCAGCGCGGCCGACGCGCGGGCCGTGGTGCGCACCGGGCTGCCCGTGCTGGAGGAGCTCGGCCTCTGACGCGCGTGTGAGGATGGCCGCGTGAGATCCGACTCCTTCTACGAGGCGATCGGCGGGCACGACACGTTCGTCCGCCTGGTCGACGAGTTCTACCGCGGCGTCGCCGACGACCCGGTGCTGCGGCCCATGTACCCGGAGCAGGACCTCGGCCCCGCCGCCGAGCGCCTGACGCTGTTCCTCGAGCAGTACTGGGGCGGGCCGACGACCTACTCCGACGAGCGTGGGCACCCGCGCCTGCGGATGCGGCACGCCCCGTTCAAGGTCAACCCCGACGCTCGCGACCGCTGGCTGGCGCACATGCGCGCCGCCGTCGACAGCATCGACCTCGCTCCTCTGCACCGCGCGCAGCTCTGGGACTACCTGGAGCGCGCGGCGTACTCGATGCTCAACACGTTCGACGACTGAGCCCTGCAACCGCGTCCCCCGCTTCATGAGACGCTGCCGTCCATGACGACCGAGCCCGACCCGACCGCCTCCGTGCTCGACATCCTCCGGCTCGAGGACGACCCCACCACCCCCGACCTGTTCAC
This sequence comes from Cellulomonas terrae, assembly GCF_007990265.1. Lineage (GTDB taxonomy): Bacteria > Actinomycetota > Actinomycetes > Actinomycetales > Cellulomonadaceae > Cellulomonas > Cellulomonas terrae. The sequence continues at coordinate 16,964 of NZ_BJWH01000024.1, read as the reverse complement.
CGGGCGGAGCCTGCCGCAACCGCGTGGACGCGTGTTCGGCGGGCAGGTGCTCGCCCAGGCGCTGCTCGCCGCCGGGCGCACGGTGTCCCCCGGCCGCCTGCCGCACTCCCTGCACGGGTACTTCCTGCGCGCCGGTGACGTGCGCGAGCCCATCGCGTTCGCCGTCGAGCGGCTGCGCGACGGTCGCTCGTTCAGCGCCCGCCGGACGCACGCCCTGCAGGGCGGGGAGGCGATCCTGTCGATGATCGCGTCGTTCCAGGAGGACCAGCCCGGGCTCGACTACTCCGACCCGATGCCGACCGGCATCCCCGGACCGGACGACGTGCGGTCGGCGCACGACCTGCTCGGTGGCATCGACCATCCCGTCGCGAAGTTCTGGACACAGGAGGCCGCGTTCGACGTCCGCCACGTCGGCGGGGCCATCTACCTGGAGCCGCCGGTCGAGGCCGTCGGTCAGCAGGCCGTGTGGTTCCGGTCGCGCGGTCCGCTGCCCGACGACCAGCTCCTGCACCGGGCCCTGCTCGCCTACGCCTGCGACCAGGTGATGCTCGAGCCGATCCTGCGGCGGGCCGGCCGGTCGTGGCGGACACGCGGGCTGTCGATCGCCAGCCTCGACCACGCCATGTGGTGGCACCGCGACGTACGGGTCGACGACTGGCTCCTGTACGTCCAGTCGACGCCGAGCGCGCAGGGCGGCCGCGGGCTCGGTGCCGCGCGCGTGTTCACCCAGGACGGGACGCTCGTCGCATCGGTCGCGCAGGAGGGCATGGTCCGCTTCCCGGACTGACGGCCCTCGCCGCGCGGACCGGCACCTCCCGGGCGAGACTTCCCGCATGGTCCGTCTCCGCCGCGTCCGCATCGACGCCCCCGGCTGGTCGCGACGTCGCGCCGGACGGGGTTTCGTCTACCTCGACCTGGACAAGGTCCGCATCGTCGACGAGGAGCACCTCGAACGGATCACCACGCTCGCCATCCCGCCCGCGTGGCGCGAGGTGTGGATCAGCCCGTGGCCGAACGGCCACATCCAGGCCGCGGGCCTCGACGACGCGGAACGACGCCAGTACCTGTACCACCAGCAGTGGACGCTGCGCCGCGGCCGCCTCAAGCACGACCACGTGCTCGACGTCGCTCGCCGCCTGCCTGCGGCCCGGCGCCGGGTGCGTGCCGACCTGGCGCTCGACGGGATGCCGAAGGAGAAGGTGCTGGCCCTCGCCTTCCGGCTGCTCGACCTGGCGTACCTGCGGGTCGGCGGCGAGGGGTACGCGCTCCAGCACGGCTCGTACGGCCTGGCGACCCTCCTGCGGTCGCACGTCCGGGTCCTCGCCCCGGAGAGCGAGAGCGACCCCGGGCGGGTGCACCTGAACTTCCCCGCGAAGTCCGGGCAGGTTCGGGACACCGTGGTCGAGGACGACGACGTCGCGACCCTCGTGCGGACCCTGACCCGCCGGCGGGACGACGGACCCGAGCTGCTCGCGTGGCGCGACGACTCCGGGCTGTGGCACGACGTGACCAGCGCGGACGTCGGCGCGTACGTCAAGGCGCGGCTGGGCGAGGACGCGACCCCGAAGGACTTCCGCACCTGGCACGCGACCGTGCTCGCCGCCCGGGGGCTGGCCGACGTCGGTCCCGCGCCCGCCAGCGAGCGCGCACGCAAGCGCGTCGTGACCCAGGTGGTCCGCGACGTCGCCGAGGAGCTCGGGAACACCCCCGCCGTGTGCCGCGCGTCGTACATCGACCCGCGGGTGATCGACCTGTGGGAGCGGGGTACGACGATCCGCGCCACGCGATCGCAGGCCGTCGCCGAGCGGGAGACGCTGGCGTTGCTGAGCAGCGGCTGAGGATCACGTCCGACCGGGTGCGCGTCGCCCTCCGGCACCGCAGACTGCGCAGATGGCCACCTCTGTCGACGACCTCCTGCCTGCGCCCGTGGCAGACACCCTCCAGGGTATGGTCCCCGGCCTCGGTGCCGACGGCCGTCCCCGCCCGGACGCTCCCCTCGTCGCGGTCACCGGCGTCACCGGGTACGTCGGCGGGCGACTCGTCCCCGAGCTGCTCGCGGCCGGCTACCGCGTGCGCGCGATCGCCCGGCACCCCGACCGGCTGCGCGGCCGTGACTGGTACGGCGACGCCGAGGTGGTCGCGGCCGACGCGGCCGACCCCGAGCAGATCCGTGCCGCTCTCGACGGGACGCAGGTCGCCTACTACCTCATCCACTCCCTCGGTTCGGGCCCACGGTTCGAGGCGACGGACCGGCACACCGCGCTCGTCTTCGGGCAGGCCGCCCGCGACGCCGGGGTCGGACGGATCGTCTACCTCGGCGGCCTCTACCCGGAGGGCGAGGACCTGTCCCCGCACCTCGCGTCCCGCACCGAGGTCGGCGAGATCCTGCTGGCCAGCGGCGTCCCGACGACCGTGCTGCGCGCGGCGGTCATCCTGGGGTCCGGGTCCGCGTCGTTCGAGATGATGCGCTACCTCACCGAGCGCCTGCCGGCCATGACCGTCCCGCGCTGGGTGGAGAACCGCATCCAGCCGATCGCGATCCGCGACGTGCTCCGGTACCTCGTCGGCTCGGCGGCGATGTCCCCCGACGTCAGCCGCGGCTTCGACATCGGCGGGCCGGACGTCCTGACGTACCGCGACATGATGCAGCGGTACGCCGAGGCTGCCGACCTGAAGCGACGGATCATCGTCGGGGTGCCGGTGCTGACCCCGAAGCTGTCGTCCCTGTGGGTGTCCCTCGTGACCCCCGTGCCCGGCGGCCTCGCCCGTCCGCTCGTCGAGTCCCTGGTCCACGAGGTGGTCTGCGACGAGCACGACATCGCCGAGCACGTGCCGGACCCGCCCGACGGGCTGATCGGGTTCGACCGCGCCGTCCGTCTCGCGCTGCGCCGCGTGCACGACGCAGCCGTCACGACGCGCTGGTCGTCGGCGGCCGTCCCCGGCGCGCCGAGCGACCCCCTCCCGAGCGACCCCGACTGGGCCGGCGGCTCGCTGTTCGTCGACGAGCGCCGGGTCACCGTCGACGCCTCCCCCGCGGCGCTCTGGCGTGTGCTGGAGGCGGTCGGCGGCGAGCGCGGGTGGTACTCCTGGGGGCTCGCGTGGCGCATCCGCGGGCTCGCGGACCGCCTCGTCGGCGGGCCCGGCCTGCGCCGCGGTCGGCGCGACCCCCTGCAGCTCCTGGTGGACGACGCGGTCGACTTCTGGCGCGTCGAGGAGATCGAGGAGGGGAGCTTGATCCGGCTGCGCGCGGAGATGCGCGTCCCGGGGCTCGCGTGGCTCGAGCTGCGGGTCGAGCCGACCGGCAGTCCCGACGCGGCGCCCACGGTCTTCGCGCAGCGTGCCCTCTTCCACCCGAAGGGCCTGCTCGGTCAGGTCTACTGGTGGTCCGTGTACCCGTTCCACGGCATCGTCTTCGGTGGCATGCAGCGCAACATCGCACGCGCCGCGGAGTCGGCCGAGCGGGCGCGCACCGACCGTCGCGTCAGCGCCGCCGGCGGATCGTGACCGGCTCCTCCAGGAACGTCGACCACGCCTCGCGCTGCTCCGGGGCGATGCGCCGCGGAGCGCCGGTCGCGGTGTCGACGAGGACGAGCGTGGTGAGCGCCCGCGCGTAGACGACCCGCTCAGGGCCGGCCTCGCCCGCGTCGCGCACCTCGTAGCAGACGTCCAGGCTGGCGCCGCCGAGGTGCCCCAGCCACATCTCCACGATGACCGGTGTGCGGCGATAGCCGAGCGGCTTGAGGTACTCGATCTCCTGACGCGCGACGAGCGTGGACACCTCCGCACCGGGCCCGGCGTCGATGACGGCCGTGGGGAACGCGCTCTCGACGCGGCTGCCGTCAGGTGCGACAGGGTGGCTCCAGAACGCCTCGATCCGCGCCTCCTCGAGCAGGCGGAGCATCTCCACGTTGTTCACGTGCTGGTAGGCGTCCATGTCCGACCAGCGCAGCTGCACCGGGATCTCGAGGCGAGTCATGCGCTCGATCCTAGGAGCGGTCAGGCGGCTGCCTTCGACGCCGCCGCGCGGCACCGGGCGAGGGCATCCATCTCGGCGGCCACCGGACCGATGACGTGGTCGTTCACGGCCTGCGCCACCGACGCCCCGAGGCGCCGACGTGCCCTCGCGGCCCGGCTCCGGCCGGCCACGACCCCGAGCACCCACCCGAGCCCGGCGACGAGCAGGCCCGCCGCCACCCCGCCGAGCAGGAGCACGGTGGGCGCCGGGAAGCCCCACCACATCGGGGTCTCCGGGGGCGGCAGCTGGAGCCAGCCGAGGCCGGCGAGCAGGAGGAGCCACAGGAGCCCCGCGGCCGCCACCACGAGCAGCACCCACTGGAGGAACCCGAGCCCGCGCCACGTCCACGGCACCCGGGCGCTGCCGAGCGGGACGCGCACGACCGTCCGGTCGAGCACGTCGTCCAGGTTCACCGCGGCAGCCCGGGTCCGGGCGGCGAGCACCCAGTGGTCGGGCGCCCGCGACGTCGCCGCGTCGACGTAGGAGCGCACCGCGCTGAGGGCGGCGGACCGCTCGCCCGCGGCCGGCGCCGACCGGGACGACCGCAGGAGGTCGTCCTGGCCCGCCTGCACGCGCTCACGACCGAGCCCCAGTCGCCGCAGCGGGTCGGGCCGCAGCCGGGCGACCCACCGCGTCACCGGCCAGCCGGTCGCGGCGCGCGCGGACCGCTTCGTCGAGCGGCGCACGGCCTCGGCGACCTCGTGGACCCCCGCGGCGGCTTCCCACGACCGGACCAGCGTCGCGGCGGCGCCGACCTCCCGGCGCGCGTCCGGCGGCGAGCCGCACGCGTCCACCAGGGCGCGCGCCGCCTGCCGCACGTCGCCGGTCACCCGCTCCGTGGCGGCCAGCCGCCGCTGCGCCGCCCGGGCCAGCAGGTCGCGGAGCTCGGTGACGCCCGCGCCCGTCGACGCGCTGACCGCAAGGACAGGTGCCGAGCCCAGCCCGTCCTCCGCCGCCAGGCGCTGCAGGTCCGCCACCATCGCCTTCTGCTCCGCGGGCGACAGCCGGTCGGCCTGGTTGAGGACGAGCACCACCACGCCCGCGTGGTCGCTCAGACCGCGCAGGTACCGGGCGTGCAGGGCTGCGTCGGCGTACTTCTGCGGGTCCACCACCCACACCAGCAGATCCACCCGCTCGTACAGCCGCTCCGCGATCGTGCGGTGCTCCGTGACGACCGAGTCGTGGTCGGGCAGGTCGAGGAGAACGAGCCCCGTCGCCGACTCCTGCAGGACCCGGCTGCTCGCGACGTGCCGGTCGCGGACGTCGAGCCAGTCGAGCAGCTCGTCGGCGCCGTGCTGGCCGTCCGTGCCCGGCGTGGGGACGATCACCGCCACGGGCTGACCGGTCGTCGGGCGTCGGACGCCCGGCTCGGCGACGTGCGCGTCCGCGAGCGCATTGATGAGCGACGACTTGCCCGAACCGGTCGCTCCCGCGAGCGCGACCACGGTGTACTCCCCGGACAGCGCCGCGCGGTCGCGGGCCCGGGCCACCACGGCGGCCGGCGCCTCGAGCGTGGCGTCGGGGAGCCGACCGCGCGCCAGGCCCACGGCCTCGTCCAGCGCCTCGACGCGTCCGCGCAGCGTCCCGGCGGACGCGCTCACCCGCGGCGCCAGCGGGACCACCACCGCGTGCGCTCCGGCTGCTCGGGCTCGGCCACGACGACCGACCGCGCAGCAGCGCCCGTGCCGCGCAGGTGCCCCGACCCCCCTGCGGGCAGGTCGCCAGACCCCCAGGCGGTCGCGGGGGTCCGCGCCGACATCGCCGACCGCACCCGGTCCGCTGCCGCGCGCAGGTCGTCCCCGTCACGGCTCGCCGCCCCCGTGGCGTCCAGCTGCCGGGTGAACCGCGTCGACTCCTCCTCCAGCAGGGCGTCCGTCCGGGCCGCGAGCCGCGTCTGCGCCTCCTGCGTGAGCCGGCGCACGGCCTCGTCCCCGAACACCGCCTCCAGCAGCCGCTGCGCGAGCAGCGCGGAGCCGCCGACGATCCCGACCTCGGCGCCGGTGAGACCACCGGTGGACGCGAAGACCGCGACCATGAGCACCGCGCCCAGCCCGTTGACGCCGTAGGACAACGCTCGCGCGGTCGTCCGCCGGTCGGCGCCCTCGGTCTCGACCAGGCCCAGCACGTCGCCCTGCCACGCTCGCACCTGCTCGGCCGTCCGCGACCGCAGGTCCGCCGACGCCCGGGACAGCGCCAGGCCGTCGAGCAGCGCCAGCCCTGCAGGGTCGTGCCGCCACGCCGAGTGGGCCTTCTCGGCCGCCTCCTCCGCGGCGTCCTGGATGACCGCGGACAACCCGTGGGCGACAGCCTCGACGAGGGCCGGTTCCGCCGGCCGACGTCCACGCACGAAGCCGACGACCCGGTCGCGCAGCCGCGACACCCCCTGCTCCAGCGACCGGAACCACTCGCTCGTGCCGACGACGTCCTGCCACCGCGCCAGCACCTCGCCACGCAGCAGCGACCCGTCCGACGTCGCGTGGGCGATCTGCTCCGACGCCGTCGCGTACGCCGCCGTGACGGCCGCGCGCAGTCTCACGTCCGCCGCCTGCTGCTCGTCAGCCGCGGTCGCCAGGTCGAGCGCGCGGCGTGACACGTCCGTCACCGCCCCGTCCCACGTCTCGGCCAGCGCCGCCGCACGGACCGCCGGGTCCGTCGCAGTCCTGGTCAGGACGTCCGCGATCGGGCCGATCGCCGCCTCGGGCAGGAGCCCGTCCTCGAGCTCGACCTCCGGCACGACGATGACCGTGGCCGAGGCCAGGCCCGCGTCGGCGAGCATCTGCCGCAGGTGGTCACCCACCGCCGTCTCCGTGCCGGGGTCCACCCGGTCGAGCACGAGCGCCAGGTGCGTGCCGCGGCGGGCGGCGTCGGCGAGCAGCTCCCACGGCACCGCGTCCGCGTACCGCGCCGCCGTGGTCACGAACAGCCAGACGTCCGCCGCCCCCAGCAGCTGGGCAGCGAGAACGCGGTTGCCCTCCTCGACCGAGTCCACGTCGGGCGCGTCCAGCAGTGCGAGGCCCACCGGCACCGCCTCGGACGCGACCAGCCGGAGCCCGGGGCGCGCACCGGTCAGCCCGTGCTCCCCCGCCGCCTCGGCACGGCTGAGCGACGGCAGCACCCGGTCCGAGCTGAACCACCGCACGTCCAGCGGGTGGTGCACGAGCACCGGCCACCGTGTCGTCGGACGCAGGACGCCCGACGGGCTGACCTCCGCGCCGACCAGCGAGTTGACCACCGTCGACTTGCCCGCACCGGTGGACCCACCGACGACCACCAGCACCGGGGCGCCCGGGTCCCGCAACCGCGGCAGGAGGTAGTCGTCGAGCTGGTCCAGGACGCGCGTGCGGTCCGCCCGCGCGCTGGGTGCCGTGGCGGTCTCGAGCGGCAGCCGCAGGTCGGCCACCCGCTCACGCAGCCCGAGCAGCGCGCTGACGAGCTCGTCGTGCTCCATCGCGCCACCGCCTCCCAGGTCGTCAGCAGCGTATCCGCGCAGGTCGTGGGCGGCCCATCGACGACGAGGCCGCCCGCTCCCTCGGGGAACGGGCGGCCTCGTCGGTACGGTCAGTCGCGGCGCAGCTTGCGGTACGTCACGCGGTGCGGGCGCGCCGCGTCGGGGCCGAGTCGCTCGACCTTGTTCTCCTCGTAGGAGGCGAAGTTCCCCTCGAACCAGTACCAGTTCCCCGGGTTCTCCTCCGTGCCCTCGTAGGCCAGGATGTGCGTCGCCACCCGGTCCAGGAACCACCGGTCGTGCGACACCACGACCGCGCAGCCGGGGAACTCGAGCAGAGCGTTCTCGAGCGAACCGAGGGTCTCGACGTCCAGGTCGTTGGTGGGCTCGTCGAGCAGCAGCAGGTTGCCGCCCTGCTTGAGCGTGAGCGCGAGGTTCAGGCGGTTGCGCTCACCACCGGACAGGACGCCTGCGGGCTTCTGCTGGTCGGGGCCCTTGAAGCCGAACGCGGCCACGTACGCCCGCGACGGCATCTCGACGTTGCCGACCTTGAGGAAGTCGAGCCCGTCCGAGACGACCTCGAACAGCGTCTTCTTGGGGTCGATGCCGCCGCGCGACTGGTCGACGTAGGAGATCGAGACCGTCTCGCCGACCTTCAGGTCGCCCGCGTCCAGCGGCTCGAGCCCGACGATCGTCTTGAACAGGGTCGTCTTGCCGACGCCGTTCGGGCCGATGACACCGACGATGCCGTTGCGCGGGAGCGTGAAGCTCAGGCCGTCGATGAGCACGCGCCCGTCGAAGCCCTTCTCCAGGTTCTTGGCCTCCAGCACGATCGAGCCCAGACGGGGCCCCGGCGGGATCTGGATCTCCTCGAAGTCCAGCTTCCTGGTGCGGTCCGCCTCCGCCGCCATCTCCTCGTAGCGCGCGAGACGCGACTTGGACTTGGTCTGCCGGCCCTTGGCGTTGGACCGCACCCACTCCAGTTCCTCCTTGAGGCGCTTCGCGAGCTTGGCGTCCTTCTTGCCCTGGATGGCGAGACGCTCGCCCTTCTTCTCCAGGTATGTCGAGTAGTTGCCCTCGTACGGGTACAGGCGGCCGCGGTCGACCTCACAGATCCACTCGGCGACGTGGTCGAGGAAGTACCGGTCGTGGGTGACCGCCAGGATCGCGCCCGGGTAGTCCTTCAGGTGCGCCTCCAGCCAGAGCACGCTCTCGGCGTCGAGGTGGTTGGTGGGCTCGTCGAGGAGCAGCAGGTCGGGCTTCTCCAGGAGCAGCTTGCACAGGGCGACCCGGCGGCGCTCACCACCGGACAGCACGGTGACGTCGGCGTCCGGCGGCGGGCAGCGCAGCGCGTCCATCGCCTGGTCGAGCTGTGCGTCGAGGTCCCACGCGTCGGCCGCGTCGATGGCCTCCTGCAGCACCCCCATCTCCGCCAGCAGCGCGTCGAAGTCGGCGTCCGGCTGCGACATGAGCTCGGAGATCTCGTTGTAGCGATCGAGCTTGCCCTTGATCTCGGCGACGCCCTCCTCGACGTTGCCGAGCACCGTCTTGGACTCGTTCAGCGGCGGCTCCTGCTGCAGGATGCCGACCGTGTAACCGGGGCTCAGGCGGGCCTCGCCGTTCGACGGCTGGTCGAGACCGGCCATGATCTTGAGGATCGTCGACTTCCCGGCGCCGTTGGGTCCGACGACGCCGATCTTGGCACCCGGCAGGAAGTTCAGGGTGACGTCGTCGAGGATGACCTTGTCGCCGTGCGCCTTGCGCGTCTTGTACATGGAGTAGATGAACTCAGCCACTGGCTCTTCGTCCGCCTCGGTGCTCGATGGGGGTCGCCCCGCACGCTCGGTTCTCGCGGCGCGGTTCTCGGGGCACTGCTGACCGGCTCACCCGCGAGGCTGGTCGACCGCGCTGCGTGGTGCGCGCGGTCCGACCGGCCACGTCGTCGGGTTGCCGGTGCCCCAGCCTAGGCGATCACCTGGCACCGGCCAGTGCGAGCTCCTGCTCGTCGTCCGCCACGGGCTCCAGGCCGGCACCCTCGTCCTCCGGCAGCTCCTCGAGCTCGGAGACGTCCGTCGGGCCGTCCTCCGTCCCCGCGGCCGGCGCCGTGCTCACGTTCCGCGCGAAGTGGCTGCTGCCGAACGCCAGGTTCGGGCCGAGCGCGCTCGCGTCCAGCACGAGGGAGGTCCGCGGTCCGTCGGCGCCGACCCACTCCTCGGTGGACAGCAGCCCCTGCACGATGACCGGGTCGCCCTTGCGCAGCGACCGTGCCGCGTTCAGGGCGGTGGTCCGCCACACCTTCACGTTGAACCACTCGGTCTGCCCGTCGCGCCACACGCCGGCCTGCCTGTCGAACCAGCGACGCGTGCTGCCCAGACGGAACGTGGAGAACGGGACGCCACCGTCCGACTCGTGATGGATCCGCACGTCCGTGCCGATCCACCCGACGACGGTCAGGTCCAGGGACTGCATGCTCATGGGGTACCTCCGGTGCGGTGCGCCCCGCGGGTGCGGGGCTCGTGCGACCAGGGTCGACGCGGGCAGCACCCGGCGGCGCCGGACAGAGCGAACCGGTGGACCAGGCGCCGTGCAGCGGGGCTGTGGGCGGATCAGGCCCGGGCGGAGGCGACGAGCTCGCGCACGGCGCGGTGTTCCGCCAGCACCGCCTCGGTGGGCACCGCGAGCCGCGCCCGCGCCACGTTCTCGAGCGCCGACCGGCCGTCCTCGAGCACCCGTGCGGTCCGCCGCCGCCCCGCCGACCGGCGCGCGGCACCGGCCGCGACGAAGGCGAGCACCGACGCGACGAGCAGCACGACCGCCCCCACGGGCGCCCACACGTTGGACTCCCCCGGGCCCACGAGCGAGCCGACCGCGACGGACCCGACGAGCAGCGCCGCACCGGCGAGCGCCACGGCCGCGACCGTCAGCGCGAGCGCGAGCCCGGAACGTCGCGCGGTCAGCGTCAGCTGGGTCAGAGCGTCGGTCACGGCGAGCCGCATCTCGGTGGTCGACGCCACCCGCGAGGCGACGTCCTTGCCCCACCGGCGCGGCAGACCCGTCGTCACGGCCTCGAGCCACGTCGCCCGCGCGAGCTCGACCGCGTCCTCCTGGACCGCGCCGAACCCGGGCGTCGAGGCGGATCCCGTCCGCACCGCCGCGCCCACCCCCGCGGCCACCGCCGGCAGCCCGATCGCGGCCGCCAGGCGGTCGACCACGTCCGTGACCGACAGGGCGGCCGGGGCCGGCTCGCGCGCGGCGACCTCCGCCGCGAGCAGCGTCGCGGCGTCGTTCAGCTCGGCGCTCGCGCGCCGAGCGGCCAACGACCTGGACTCCACGTAGGTGGCCAGGAGCTCGCGCAGCGCGACCAAGCCCTCACCAGTGCGTGCGGAGGCCTCGCGGACCGGGACCCCGGTGAGCCCGTCGTCGACCAGCAGGTTCTCGACGTCCGCCAGCAGCGCGGGCCGCACGTCGGGCGGCACGGTGTCGACCTGGTTGAGCACCACGACCATCGAGGCCTCGTGCCCGACCAGCCGCCGCAGGTAGCCGCTGTGCAGGGCGTCGTCCGCGTACTTCTGCGGGTCGACCACCCACGCGAGCAGGTCGGCCTGCGGCAGCAGCCGGTCGACGACCTCCCGGTGCTCCGGGGCGATCGAGTCGTGGTCCGGGAGGTCGAGCAGCACGAGACCCCGCAGCGGCGCCTCGCTCTCGCCGTCGAGGAGGCTCTCCCGCTGGATGCGGCGGTCCGGCACGACGCCGAGCCAGTCGAGCAGCGGACCCCCGTCGTCGCCCCACACGCACGCCGTGATCTCCGACGTCGTCGGGCGCCGGACACCCACGTCGGCGAAGTCGAGGCGGCAGATCGCGTTGAACAGGCTCGACTTGCCCGACCCGGTCCCGCCCACGAGCGCGACCACCGTGTGGTCCACCCCGAGGTCCAGCCGTTCCCGCACGCTCTCCACGGTCGAGACCACGCGCTTCACCACGGTCGGCGCCAGCCGCGCACCACCGATCGCCAGGGCACGACCCAACGCGTCGACACGAGCCGTCAGCGCCGCCGTGTCGTCGCCGTGCAGGGTCGATCCGATGGTCTCGGTCACGTGAGTCCCTTCAGCACGGCGAGCCGCAGTCGCAGCCGCGACGAGGCGTCCTCGGCGAGGTCCGGGTCGGACAGCACCTCGCCGACCGCCGCACGCTCGACCGCCACCTGGCCCGCCACCCGGGCGACCAGGTCGTCCCGCAGCTCGTCGGCGGCGCGCTCCCCGGCGGAGTCGATCAGGTCCACGAGCAGGTCACGGGCCTCGCGCACCCCCGACGCAGCAGCAAGCGCGACGACGGCAAGACCTTCGTCGCCCAGCGCACTCGCCGCCTTGCCCCTCCGACGGACCTCACGTGCCACGTCGCGACGCGGCCGCGCGATCCCGTCGGGCGTCGTCTCCGCCGGTCCCACCGTCAGCGCCGCACGCACCACGCGCGGGCCCTGCGCCGTCCACGCACGCGCCGCCTGCTCGGCGGCGCTCCGCCGACCGGTGCGCAGCGTCGACGACTCCCAGGCCGCGTCGACGGAGGCACCGCCCGCCGGCGCGTCGGGACCCGTGAGCGCTGCCCGCAGGACCCCTTCGGTGTGCGCGCCAGCAGCCGTGAGCGTCGCCGCCGCCGAACGCGTGAGGTCCTCGAGCAGAGGCTGGATCGCGGCGACCCGCGCACGGCCCTCCCGCGACGAGCCCCGGACACGACCCGACGGACGGACCACCCGCCCGAGCGGGCCGCTGTCCGCCGCGAGCTCCGACCACCGCGCCCGCACCGCGCCGTCCGCGACGGCACCACCCCGGATCGACGCCGCCGCCTGCGCCGTCGGCGCCTCGATCGCCTCGTCGAGGACCGCCGCGATCGCCCCCGCGGCGTCAGCCTGCGCCTGCACCGCCTCGGCCAGCTCGTCCACCCACGGTCGCAGCGCCGCCAGCGAGCCCCGCAGCGTCCGGCCGATGACCGTGCGCGCGCGGTCGGGCCCGGCCAGCATCGCGAGCCACCGTCGGATCGGCGCGACCACCGCGGCAGGCAGCAACCCCTCGTGCGGCCCCAGGTCGGGGACGACGAACAGCGGCGACCCCTGCAGCCCGTGCCCGCGCAGCCGGTCGAGGAGATCCCCGCGCACCGTAGGCAACGACGCCGGCGGCACCCGGTTGAGCACCATCGCGATCGACGCCCCCCGCTCGACAGCCCCCTGCAGGACCCGCCACGGCAACGCGTCGCCGTACCGGGCAGCCGTCGTCACGAAGAGCCACAGGTCGGCCGCCTCCAGCAGCCGGTGCGCCGACTCCCGGTTCGACTCCAGCACCGAGTCGAGGTCCGGTGCATCCAGCAGCGCGATGCCGCGCGGCACCTGCTCGTCGGCGACCACGCTCACCGACTCCAGGACCGGGTGGTGCGACAGCAGCTCCTCGTCGAGCGGGTTGTGCACCAGCACCGGCCGACGCGTCGTCGGCCGCAGCACGCCTGCCGTGCTGACCTCCGACCCCACCAGCGAGTTCACCAACGTCGACTTGCCCGCACCCGTCGACCCCGAGATCACGACGACCGCAGGCGCAGACAGCTCCGTGAGGCGCGGGACCAGGTGCTCCCCGAGCTGGTCGACGAGCCGCGCCCGCGACGCCCGCGCCGACGCGATCCCCTCGATCTCCAGCGGGAACCCGGTGCGCTCCACGTCACGGTGCAGGTCCCGGACCGCGTCGAGCAGCGACGTCGCCGCCAGCGGTCGCGCGAGGACATCACGTGGATCGGAGGCGGCATGACGGGCGTGTGCCGCCGGTGGCCGCGAGGTCGGCACAGGCTGCACTGGCGCGGTGCCGGGCTGTGCGCTCACGCGACCATTGTCGCGGTGTCATCTGACCTGGCAAAACGCGCCACGCGGTGCGGTCCTGTCCGGTTCGTGCCGAGCATGCGATCGCGCGCCCCGCCATTAGGCTGTGGGCGCACGTCCAGCCCTCGTAGCTCAATGGATAGAGCAACGGCCTTCTAATCCGTAGGTTGCAGGTTCGAGTCCTGCCGGGGGCACCCATGCAAGGAGCCCGGCGGGTCCCTGTGCCTCAGCAGTCGTCCGGTTTCGGGTCGTCGGTGCACAGGCCGGTGACCAGGCGGGTACGAACTTCGCGGATCTCGAAGACCGGTCCCGTCGCGGTCGTCGTGGCCGTACCGGTGACCTCACGCCACTGCGGGTCGCCCTCGACCTGGTACCGCCCCGACCACTCCGTCGTGATGGTGATAGCAGCCTGCCCGAGGTCCTCGTAGACGTGGACCACGTCGAACGCCGGGTACGGCGCACCCGGATCGCTCGTCACGACAGGCCGCGACCCGTCACCCCACTCGTACGTGAACCGCGTCGGGGTCGCCTCCACCGTCACCGTCCGACCCAGCAGCTGGGTCGTCAGCGTCACCGGCGTCGGGTCGGTGTAGGCGATCGTCTCCTTGTTCACCAGCACCCAACCCGTGTCCGGCTGCATGTGCACCGAAGGCGCCGGCAACGGCAACCGCCGGAACTCCTCCGCCGTCAGCACGGGCAGCTCGTCGCCGCCGCATGAGCCGTAGTCCACCCGGCGCCACGGACTCCAGTCCGTCGCGGGCGGAACCTGGAACCGCCGCCAGCGCGGCTCAACCCACCCCTGCCCGGCACAGTCGAGGGCAGGCGCTTGCGGCACTCCGCTGATACACCCACCGTCGTCACCCGCCGGCACCCAGTGCCCTGACACCTCCAGGCACGCCATCGCGTGCATGTACTCCCACCTGGTCGTCGGGACGACGCTGTGACCCGATCCGCCAGGCGCGGTTGGGCTTGCCTGCGATTGGCCCCATCCCGCGAGAAACTCGAAGGCATCGCCGCGTTCGGTGTTGGTTCCGGCGCGCACGTAGCTGCGTCGAGTACCTTCCTCCGACTGTATTTCACCAGCCGTTGCTCCGGTCACGGCGAGTAGGGCAGCGAGACCAGACGTGGCCATTGCCCGTTCAATCACGCTACGACCTCCGTGAGATCGACCGCCTCCACACGCCATCGGTCACCCAACCAACTCATGGCAAAGAGGAAGTCCGTGACGTTAGCCGCAGACTCAGCGACGACCTTCCCGTCGGCATCGAGCTCCTGAGTCGCGGCTTGCTCTACGCGTAACAGGGCCGAGAACCACTCGTCGGGCCGAATCTCGGTCGATTCAGATGTCAAGACCCGCGCCGGATGCCCCACCGACGATCGCCCTTCCGACGTCATGGCGACCACGCTCTCTTGGACGTAGGCGCATAGGTCGCATGTCTCCGCAGACATCTCCATCAGCGGACCGGCGTCTCCACTGGCGAACGCGTAGTCATACAGCGACAGGAAGTACGTCGCAGCCGCGATCGCGCCGTCCGTCGTCGGCTCGCCCATCGCGTCCGGCGGCTCCGGCTTCACTACCGGTGTCGGAGTGGGTGTCGGTGTCTGTGTCACCTCGACGACAGGCGGCGCTGTCGACTCCGCCGGCTCGGATCCGCTTCCTGTACACCCGGCGACCAGCGCCATCCCGACCACCGCCGGAACGACCCTCCGCCACACCCTTGCCGTGCTGCCCCGTCCACGCATGCGGGAGAACCTACCGATTCCGGACACACCACAACGGAGAACGTCCGAATCTGTGGACAGCGACTGAGCCATGGCGGGTCGGACGCACCGAGTTGCGGTCGACCGTCCACCGGGAGGCCGGCGGACGGAGGACAATCGCAGTCGACCGCGCTACGGGTCACCCGCCGAGGTCGCACCCCGCCGCGCCGCGCCGACCCCCACCGCCACCACCGCGAGCCCGAGCGGGACCACGAGGTGCCATCCCGCGAGCACGGCGAGCCCGAGCGACAGGACGCAGGCGGCGACGGCGGCCCACCACCCGGCACTCCCCCGGTCGAGGAGCCGCACGGCGGCGGCCATGCCGACGGCGTAGATGGCGACGATGCAGCTGGTGTGCACGAGCACGAAGGGCTCGAGCTGCCCGCCGGTGGCCACGGCGATCGCGAAGTAGACGGTGATCATCCCGGCCACGAGGAGCAGCGCGCGTCGCGGGACCCCACCCGGTTGGGCGCCCTGCGCGATGCGGCGCGGCAGGTCGCCGTCGCGCCCGAGGGAGGCTCCGAGCTTGGCGAAGGCCCCGACGTAGGTGCCGAGCACGCCGAGCGTGACGATGGCCGCGACGACGGCCACCGCGACCCGCCCGATCCCGGGGAGGCCGACGTCGACGAGGTCCATCAGCGGCACGTCCGACGATGCGGCGTCTCCGCCGAGCACGGTCACGGTCACGTACTGCAGGGCGAGGTAGGCGACGCCGACGACGACGAGCGCGATCGCGGTCGCGCGCGGGATGGTGCGCCGAGGGTCCCGGAACTCACCGGCGAGGTGCGTGACGGCCTCCCACCCGGCGAACGCCCAGACGTACAGGCTCGCCGCGGCGCCGACGCCCGCCCAGCCGTGCGGCGCGAAAGGCTCGAGGTTCGCCGGGTCGGCCGCGGGCAGGGACACGAGCACGACGCCGACGACGAGGGCGACGAGCGCACCGGTGAGCGCGAGCTGGACGGGTCCGGCGAGCCGCAGCCCGACGGCGTTGGTGACCAGCGGCGGGACGAGGAACGCGGCGCCGACGAGGTAGACGTGCCACTGCGCGCCGCCCAGCATCGCGACGACGTACTGCGCGCCGAGCAGGGCCACGACGGACGCGCCGACGCAGACGCCGAAGAAGAACCAGTAGCCGGTCATCCGCGCCGCGGTGGGGCCGAGGGCGAGCCGCACGTAGGTCGCCACGCCGCCGGAGTCCGGGTGCCGGGTGGCGAGGGCGGCGAACGCGGCGGCGAGCGGGACCGAGGCGAGGAGGACGAGCGCGACGGCGACGACGGACGCCGGACCGGCCGCGCGCGCGGCGAGGGTCGGGAGGAGCAGGATGCCGGTGCCGAGCACCGAGGCCACGTAGAGCGCGGTGCCGAGCGCCAGGCCGATGCGCGGCTGGGTGTCGGTGGGGGCGCTGGTCGGGGCGAGGGCGGCGGGAGCAGGCACGGTGCAGCGTCTCCCGGTGCGCCGACCACCGACCAGGCGGCAGACAGGCGACGTCCGTCGAGATCCCGCCACGAGCACGAGGGCGTCACAACGGTCGAAAGCGGCACGAAAATCAGGTGACGACACCCGACGGCGCATGGTCGAGTACTCCCACACCACCCAGATCGTCCGGGCTCCGGCCCGGACGCCGTCATGCCCGAGGAGAACCCCGTGTACCCGAACCAGACCTACGAGCTCACGCGCCAGGCAAACGCCGAGCGCCTCGCTCAGTCGCACCAGGCGCGCGTCCGCGAGGCCGCACGCCACGCCAGACAGCCGACCGCGAACGCCGGTCGACCTCCGGATCCGCGGCGCGTCCCGACGCGCCCGGCGAACCCCGTCGGCGTCCTCGTCGCCCGATGATCCGCACCCCGGTGGGCGCGGACCGATCCTCTGAGAGGAACAGGTCCGCGCCC
>NZ_BJWH01000023.1 GCF_007990265.1 Cellulomonas terrae | reverse complement strand
CTCTGCGCCCCTCGACCCCCACAGCCCGCCGCCCTACGCCCCTTGGCCCCAACAGCCCGCGCTCTACGCCGCCCTACGGCCCTCAGCCCCGGCAGCCCGGCGCTTTTGCGCCCCTTCAGGGCCGCCGCACGCACGCTTTCCGCCTCCTCGGGCCCGATCCCTTGGCACCGCATGCCGGCAGGCTTGCTGCGCGGCAGCCCTGCAGACCGGCACGCCCGACGGCCCCACAGGTCAAAAGGCCTGAACGTCAGAAATCATGCGACGCGCACCTCGCCACCCCTTGCGGCATGAGTGGTGCCGCTCCGAGCCCTGCGGCTGTGCCTGGCCCTCCTGGAAGCGTCATCCGTTCCACGTGAAACATGATGGGCATCTGCACACGCCGGCGGAGTACGGCAGGTCGCCGGCGTCGAAGCCGCACCCAAAGCAGAGCGACGCTCTCTAGCTACCCGTGCCAGTGAGAGGCTCGGTCCAACTGGATACACGCCTACGCCATCACCACTTCGCGAACCCAGGCGGTCGTAGGCGGATCGCGCCTCGAGCGTCCTGGTTTCACGTGAACACAGCACGGTCGTAGGCGGATCGCGCCTCGAGCGTCCTGGTTTCACGTGAAACACAGCTGCGGGAACCTGAGCGCCCACGCTGCACCGCAAGAAGAGCCCTCGTCGTCCGCCATGCCGCCCCATCACCCTCCACGGATGGCGCTTGATTGAACCCGACGCCCGCACGGCGAAGACCTCGCCCGGTTGGGAGCAGGACGGGTGCTCCGAACCGAGCGATCCACGTCCGCCCAGACCGCTTACGTACCTCTGATGTGAGGCTCCGGCCGTCCCGGGTCCGAACCTGTCTCGCCAAGTCTCCGGGGGCCGGGGGTCCGACCACGGACGCCTCGAAGAGCGTGACCAAAGATGCAGTTCCCGCGGGACGACACCCACCCGCTCCGGGTGACACTCACCAAGCGGGGAGCAAGACGCTAGCCCGCGCGACCCTGCGAGCCGCACTCTCGACACCGCGCGACGCCGAGGGGCACGCTGCATCGAGACCGGGGGCCTTGGAACTCACGGGTCCCTGGCGTGGCGCGTCACGGTTGCGGGCGGGGGCCGTCGACCGCAACTCCTGGCAGCTCGCTGATCCGTCGGTGTGAGTAGACGCAAGCGCTCTGACCTCCGGCCACTAGTCTTGGCCAACTCCTCCAGGCCCGAGACCCCACCTCGGCGCACCGGAGCTCGTTCCGCACGCCTCAATCACCCGGGAGCGAGACCACACCTTGAGCTCGTCCCAGCCTCCTGCGAGCTAGAGCGGCAAAAGGCCAAGGGGTGTGCGTGCGCGCCTCGGTCGACCTGCTGCTTTCGATCAGTGCCGTCGCTAGGGATCCTTCGGGCACGCCGCGCAGCAGGCACGGCGGCAGGCGAGGCGGGTCGCCACCACGGACAGAGCCTGGAGACCGGTGTGGGGCCGCCCGCGTCGAAGTGCACGCAGGCGGTCTAGACGAACACCGCCGCGGGGATCCTGGAGCAACGGCAGGCCCAGTGCCTGCCCGATGTTCCACGTGAAACACAGACCACTGCGAGACGTAGCCGCACGATCGAGATCAAGCCCGAACGACTCGGGCCCGACGCCTTCAAATGGAACTGTCGGGACACCCAAGCATTGCGGCTCCGCCAGGCGGATCCGAAGACGCGGCTGGCTGTTCGTCCACCCGAAGCCCTCGGGCACAGTCGGCAAACGACTGGCGTTGATGCGGGCCCGAGCGTCTACCGGCACGGGAAGACCGCATCTCCTGGTCCCCTTCCGAGGCATCTAGGCTCCGGCGAGCTCGACCGCGCAGGAGTGGGAGCGCGGTTGTCGATCCTTAGGTCGGCGTCGCACCGACGGTCGCAGACACGTTCAGCCACTGGCACCCGACCACTCTCGACAACGCCGTGGCAGACATGTCAGCGGCGACGACGCCCTCGGGCGGGCAACCGTACGTGTGACGGACCCGCGTGGATGTCTCGCCCCGCCCCATGCCCGTGATCGCGCTGGCCGCGGAGGAGTGTCCGTCAGTTTCACGTGAAACACGCATCCGTCGTGTGAACAGAGCGAGTAGTGCGGAGTCGATGAAACCGAACCATGCGCCACCTTCTGAGTCGCCGGGTGCACCTGGATGCGGACACCCACCAGCTGCCGACAAAGGCCGGTGTGTCGAGGTCGTCCTCCCGTTCCCCAGACGAGATAGCACCCAGACACGGGCGGGGACTCCTCCCGCAGGGATCCGTTCTCGCCAGCATCCGACGCTCGCCAAGATCCCCCGCCAATCTCGGACACCCAGCGACGAGTTGTGCCTCTGCTTCCCCCGTCACCGAGCAACGAGTTGTGCCCGTCGCTTCTGAAGCAGCTCAGCCCTTGCTTCTAAAGGACCTCAGCCCTGCATCAGTGTCCAGCGCTGAACCCCCGAGCCGGTGGGGTGTGACAACTCCGCCCGGAGTTCGGAGACTGACTGCGGACGCCGCCGCTGCGATGGAAGACCGTTTCACGTGAAACGGTGACAGACGGCCGGAACCCCCGCGCACCACGTACGGGAAGCACGTCATCGGGGACCGACGTCCCAGAGCACTGAACCGGCCACCGCGGTCACGGGCCAACGTCCGAAGGCACCGAAGCGACGCCCACCGACGCGCACCGACATCGAATGCTCTGAATCGACACCGCTCTTCGTGGACCGACTCGAAAGGCGCTGAAACCCACGTCACCCTCCGCGGGCACACATCCACACCAGAGCCAGGCACTCGAACGCCCCGGAAGCGCAAGGGGCTAGCGCCCCTCTCAATGGTCAACCGGGTCGCTTCCCCACCCATCCGGTCGGTCCTCCACCAAGCCAGTTGGCCGGATGTGCCGTTCTGGTCCGGTCTAGCAGCTAAGGCCGGGGGAGCGCCTACGCCGTTTCACGTGAAACGAAGGCGCCGCCTCAACGAGAAGCGAGATGTCGATGGGTACGAGTGAGCAGCTGTCCGACCTCCCCGAGACCGCGGTTTAGGGCGGGGCCCGTCCGAAGAGGACGACGCGCTGGTCTAAGGGCGGCGAGTCCGGCTCGTCCTACGACTGGGGACTCGCCAGGCTGCGCAAGCGCGCTGCGGAGAGAGGGACCGCTCCCCCACCCCTTGGCGCACAGTACGAACAGGCGACACGCAGGGCAGGGGGACGGCTTTCAAGGTCTGCGTAGAACATCGGTGGGCAGCCCTCTCGCTCGGTGACGACCATCCGCCAAGTAAGCCACCACCATCCGAGTCCATTCACAGGAGACCGTCGGATCGCTTGCGTGACATGACGACGCGCGAGCGTGTGAGCGTAGGCAACACCGCCGGTGTCCACGTGAAACAGCGAGAAGGCGGTCGCCGCACCTGAGCTCCACATCGCGAAAGACGCAACTGCGTAGGAATCCAACGTCGGCCGTTGCACAGGGCCAGCCTCGTCATGTGCCCGGACGAGTCCCTGTCGCGGAGTCCGAGAGCGTTGACTGCGTCGAGTCGATCTGGCGCTGGTGCGGGACAGCGAGCCGCCGCTCCTACCTCGGCCGAGAGTTGATCGAAGTCGCGCCACCGCGGACTCCCGCGCGCTGACGTTCCACGTGAAACATCGTCGCGAACACGAGAAAGGGGTGGGCCCGCAGGCCCACCCCTCCGTTCGATCAGAAGCTACGCCGGCCGGATCACCACGTGGCGGTTGGGCTCCACTCCGTCGGAGTCGCTCGACATACCCGCAGCGGCGACCGTGTCGTGCACGACCTTGCGCTCGAACGGGTTCATGGCGTCGAGTGCCACGGCCGCGCCGGACTCCTTCACGCGTGCGATCGCCTCTTCGGCCACGGTCACCAGCTCGGCACGGCGAGCGGACCGGTAGCCGGCGACGTCGAGCATGAGCCGGCTCCGCTCCCCGGTCTTCGCCTGGACGGCGAGGCGGGTCAGCTCCTGGAGAGCGTCGAGAACCTCCCCGTCGTGACCAGCCAGGCGGGAGAGCGACCGGTCGGCAGGGTCCTCGGACACGATCTCCACGGCGGCCCTGCCGTGGTCGATGTCGATGTCGATGTCGCCGTCGAGGTCCGCGATGTCCAGCAGCTCCTCGAGGTAGTCGGCGGCGATCTCGCCTTCCTCCTCCAGACGCTTCGTGCTGGTGGTCTCGACGGGGACGGCGTCGGGCTGGGTCGAAGTCATGGAGTTCTCTCTCCGATCATCGTCGCGCGGGTGCGCTACTTCTTAGGCTTGGTGGGTGCGCCAGGCGTCGGCGTGCTGGGGCCGTCGCTGTCCTTGGGCGGGACGGGCTTGTCCTTGACGTCGTCGACCACGGGGCGAGGCTTGTTGCGGTCCTTGCGCTTGGGCTGCTCTCGCTGACCGCGCGGCTTCTCCTCGATGATGACCGCGGGCGCTGCGGCCTCCTCGATCGTGCCGTGCGACTTGGACTTCCGGGCCTTGCGCTCCTTCATGGCGATCTCGGCCTGGGATCCGGGGGCCGGCATCCGGCGGATCGTGTAGAACTGCTGCCCCATCGACCAGAGGTTCGTGGTGGTCCAGTAGATGAGGACACCGATGGGGAAGTTGACGCCGGAGAACGCGAAGATCAGCGGCAGGACGTAGAGCAGGACCTTCTGCTGCTGCGCCATGGGCCCCTGGAGCGCGGCGGGCGGCATGTTCTTCATCGTGAGCTGACGCTGGGTGAGGAACGTGGTGGCCGACATCGCGATGATCAGCACCACGGTGACGATGCGGATGGCCATCGCGTCGGGACCGGAGCCGGCCTGCATGAACGTGCCGGAGAGCGGGGCACCGAAGATCGTCGCTGCCTCGGCCTGCGCCGCCAGCTCGGGCGACATGGGACCGATGGGCGGGTACTTGCCGGACGCGATGTTCGGGAGCTCGATGAGCACGCGGAACAGCGCGAAGAAGATGGGGGACTGGAGCAGGATCGGCAGGCACGACGCGAACGGGTTGGTGCCGTGCTCGCGGTAGAGCGCCATCGTCTCGCGGCTCATGGCCTCACGGGACGCGGGGTCCGTCTTCCCCTTGTACTTCTTCTGGATGGCCTGCATCTCGGGAGCGAGCAGCTGCATGCCGCGCGATGCCTTGATCTGCCGGAAGAAGAGCGGGATCAGCAGGATCCGGATGACGATGACGAGGCCGACGATCGACAGCGACCAGGCGGCACCGCCTGCGGGGTCGAGACCGACCGCCTCGAAGAGCGAGTGGAACTGGACCATGATCCAGGCCACGACGACCATGATCGGTTTGAGCAGACCGTCGAACCAGTCCATCGGGCAGAACTCCTCGGGGGGTCAGTGTGTGGACGGTGCCACGTCGTGATGGTGGTGGACGGGTCGTGCTGGTGGAACGTCGTCCACGCCACCCAGGTTCCAGGGGTTGCAGCGGAGCACTCGCCAGACGGCGAGCCCCGTCCCACGGATCGCGCCGTGGCGCTGGACCGCGATGACGGCGTACTGCGAGCAGGACGGGTAGAACTTGCAGGTCGGGGGTGTCATCGGCGAGATGAACCGCTGGTACCCCTTGA
This sequence comes from Cellulomonas terrae, assembly GCF_007990265.1. Classification (GTDB taxonomy): domain Bacteria; phylum Actinomycetota; class Actinomycetes; order Actinomycetales; family Cellulomonadaceae; genus Cellulomonas; species Cellulomonas terrae. The sequence continues at coordinate 64,464 of NZ_BJWH01000023.1, read as the reverse complement.
GCAGGAGCAGCAGCAGCCGACCGGGAGCCCGCACGATCCCGCGGGCGATGGACCGAAGAGTCATGGGATGACTAGGCCTCGGTCCGACGTCGAGCACGACGGGTGGCTGTCTCCAGTGCGGCGTCGAGATCGTCGCCCAGCAGACGGAACGGGCGTGATGCCGCCGGCGGGAGTGCCCGGACCACGATGCCGGCGTCGGCGGGCATCGCTGCCAGCCGGGCGCGGACGAGCTCGCGCAGCCGCCGCTTGACCAGGTTGCGTGTCACCGCGGTACCCACCGCCTTGGACACGACAAGACCGACCACAGGCCCGGAGGGCGAATGGTCGGTCCTGGTCGTCAGATGCACCACGAGGGTGTCCCGTCCGCCGCGCGCGCCTCGGCGCACCGCCTGCTCGAAGTCGGCAGCGCGGCGCATGCGGTGCGCAGCGGACAGCACCGACGGTGGTGTCAGGCCGAGAGCTCCGCGCGGCCCTTGCGGCGACGTGCCGCCAGGATCGCGCGGCCGGCGCGGGTACGCATACGCAGGCGGAAGCCGTGGGTCTTGGCCCGGCGCCGGTTGTTCGGCTGGAAGGTGCGCTTGCTCACGAGAGTCTCCAAGTACATCGAGTGGGTCTCGCATGTGCCGCGCGACCAGGTTCAGGCTGCCGAGATCGAACTGCTCCCAGGACACACATCGTGTGCGTGCGGCGTCAGGGCGCGCCAGCAGGGGCCATCGAGAAGGCTGCAATACCGTACTTCCCGCCGCAGTGGCCGGTCAAATGCGCGCGACGCGCCGGAGGGATCGTCCCACAGGGGTACGGACGTCACCCCACCGAGCACTCCCCGCGCCCGCCCCGGGCCACTACCATCGGTCATCGTCGCCGGGGGGCGCAGCCTGTGGATCACATCGTGGTGGATGGCCGACAGGTGCGACGACCACCACCCGCAGGACGGCGCCCGACGAGCCGATCTCATCGTGTCTGAACGCCCATGACACCAGCGAGACCAACTGCTCACAGGTGTGGACAACTGTGTGGACAACGCGCGGTCGTGCGAGACTCGACCACCCACGCGATCGAACAGCTGAGGTAGCACGTGTCACAGGACGAAGAGCTTTCCCGGGTCTGGGGTCACGTGGTGTCGACCCTCGAGTCGAGTCCGGACATCACCCCGCGCCAGATCGCCTTCGTCCGCCTGGCCCGGCCTCTCGGTCTCCTCGACGGCACCCTGCTCCTGGCAGTCGGCAACGACCTGACCAAGGACTACCTCGAGTCGCGGGTGCGGGGTGAGGTGACCGCTGCTCTGAGCACGGCCCTGGACCGGGAGGCGCGGTTCGCGATCACGGTCGACCCTGAGCTGGCCGAGGACGCACCGCCGGCCCTCCGCGTGGTCGGTTCGGGTGCGGACCAGCGCCACGAGCCCTACAGCCAGTCGCGTGACGAGCGCGAGGCCGACGAGGCCGACGCGCGCCGCGAGGCACGGCCGGACCTGTCGCTGGTGCCCGACGACGGGCAGGACGACCGCGACGACCAGGTGCGTGAGCGCCGGTACGGCGGCCGGAACGACGACCGTCCGCCCCCGGCGAACCGGCGGATGCCGGCGGAGCCCGCACGACTGAACCCGAAGTACCTCTTCGAGACGTTCGTCATCGGCAGCTCGAACCGGTTCGCGCACGCTGCCGCGGTCGCGGTCGCGGAGGCACCCGCCAAGGCGTACAACCCGCTGTTCATCTACGGCGACTCGGGTCTGGGCAAGACGCACCTGCTGCACGCGATCGGGCACTACGCGCAGAACCTCTATCCGAGCGTGCGGGTGCGGTACGTGAACTCCGAGGAGTTCACCAACGACTTCATCAACTCGATCAGCGAGGGCAAGGCGGGCGCGTTCCAGCGGCGCTACCGCGAGGTCGACGTGCTCCTCATCGACGACATCCAGTTCCTGCAGGGCAAGGAACAGACGATGGAGGAGTTCTTCCACACGTTCAACACGCTGCACAACGCGAACAAGCAGGTGGTGATCACCTCCGACCTGCCGCCCAAGCAGCTGAACGGCTTCGAGGACCGGATGCGGTCGCGCTTCGAGTGGGGCCTGATCACCGACGTCCAGCCGCCCGACCTCGAGACGCGCATCGCGATCCTGCGCAAGAAGGCCGGCAGCGAACGGCTCCAGGCCCCGCCGGACGTCCTCGAGTACATCGCGAGCAAGATCTCGACCAACATCCGCGAGCTCGAGGGTGCCCTGATCCGGGTCACGGCGTTCGCGAACCTCAACCGCCAGCAGGTCGACCTGTCGCTCGCCGAGATCGTCCTCAAGGACCTGATCACCGACGACCAGACGACGGAGATCACCGCGACGCAGGTGATCGGCCAGACGGCCGCGTACTTCGGGCTCAGCATCGACGACCTGTGCGGTTCGAGCCGCTCGCGCGTGCTGGTCACTGCTCGTCAGATCGCCATGTACCTGTGCCGTGAGCTGACGGACCTCTCGCTGCCGAAGATCGGGCAGGCGTTCGGCGGCCGTGACCACACCACGGTCATGCACGCGAACCGCAAGATCCGTGAGCTGATGGCTGAGCGGCGGTCGATCTACAACCAGGTCACCGAGCTCACGAACCGCATCAAGCAGCAGAACAGAGGCTGATTAGGGCGGAGTTATCCACAGCTGTCCACAGGAACCTGGGGACACTTGTGACACGGTTCACCCATTCGGCGCACTCGCTCTCCGTTCACATCTCCGCAGCGCTCTGACCTGCAGAAACACGACGAACCGGACATCACCGGACCAATCTTCCGGTTCACAAACAGGCATAGCGGGCTTCTAGGCATGAGACAACTCTCACCGTCGAATCGATACGAGCCCCTTGACTCGAACCTTCACCCTCCGGATGAGACATGCATGGGACGAATCTCCACACCTGTGCACTCACCTGTGGACGACGGTGGACGACACGCAGTGCGGGTGTGGACGGCATGCCCCCGACCGGTGGACGCAGCCGAGGCCTTCTCGCGTCGTCCACGGTCGTCCACCGCACGTCCGAATCGACCCACACCCGGGGTGCACAGCCTGATCGTGCCCTGACCTGCACGGACATCGACCATCCACACAGTGCACAGGACCGATGACGACGATGACACTTCTCTAGGTAGGGGATCCACACACCGCCAGAGGGACCTCGGGCGACCGGCGCACCACCTCGAACGACACGGCTGTCGTCGTCATCCCCATGCCCGTACCGAGCGTCCGACGTCTCGCGTAGTGTTCGCCTGACGCCTGTGCCTGGACCCCGCACGAACCCGTGACGGCATGCCGGCCAGGCCAGCTCGACGAGAGGTGAGGTATGAGGTTCCGGGTCGACCGTGACGTTCTCGCGGACGCCGTCACGTGGACGGCGCGCAGCCTGCCCACTCGGCCGCCGGTCCCTGTCCTGGCAGGTGTCCGCCTCGAGGCCGACACCACGGGCACGGTCCAGCTCTCGAGCTTCGACTACGAGGTCTCCGCGCGGTCGCAGATCCCCGCCGACGTGAGCGAGGCCGGCACGGTCCTGGTCTCGGGCCGTCTGCTCGCGGAGATCTCCCGTGCGCTGCCGGACAAGCCGGTGGACGTCGTGCTCGACGGCACCAAGGTCGTGGTGACGTGCGGTGCCAGCCGCTTCACGCTCCTGACGATGCCGGTCGAGGACTACCCGAACCTGCCGGTCATGCCGCCGACCACCGGGACCGTCGACGGTGACGAGCTCACGCACGCGGTTGCCCAGGTGTCCGTCGCGGCCAGCCGGGACGACACGTTGCCGCTGCTCACGGGCGTACGGGTCGAGATCGAGGGCGAGAAGGTGACGCTCCTGGCCACCGACCGGTACCGGCTCGCGCTGCGTGAGCTCACCTGGAAGCCGTCGTCGCCGGACATCTCGACCGTCGCCCTCGTCCGGGCCCGGACGCTGTCGGACGCCGCCAAGTCGCTCGGCAGCGCGGGCTCGGTCACGGTCGCCCTGTCCACCGGCTCCGGCGTGGACATGATCGGGTTCGAGGCCGCCGGCCGGCAGACCACCAGCCTCCTGGTCGACGGGGACTACCCGGCCGTCCGCCGGCTGTTCCCCGACGAGACGCCCATCCACGCCATCGTCAGCACGCACGCCCTCGCCGACGCCGCCAAGCGCGTGAGCCTCGTCGCGGAACGCAACACCCCGATCCGGCTGTCGTTCAGCGAGGGCCAGGTCGTGCTCGACGCGGGCCAGGGCGACGACGCGCAGGCGTCCGAGGCGCTCGAGGCGACGCTCGTCGGCGACGACATCTCCGTGGCGTTCAACCCGCAGTTCCTCCTGGACGGTCTCGGCGCGCTGAGCACCACGTTCGTGCGGTTGTCGTTCACGCACCCGAACAAGCCGGTGGAGTTCACCGGCCAGGAGTCGCTCGAGGGCGAGGACAACCCGGAGTACCGGTACCTGCTGGTCCCCATCCGCTTCGCCAGCTGACCGGCGCACCGCCGCCTCGTGCGGCACAGTGGGACGCGCGAGCGCGGATCCGAGAGAGGCACAGTCATGCACATCGGTCTGGTGGGTCTGGGCAAGATGGGTGCGAACATGCGCACCCGCATCCGTGCCGCGGGCATCGAGGTCACGGGGTACGACCGCAACCCGGACGTGACCGACGTCCCGTCGCTCGAGGCGCTGGTCGAGGCGCTGCCCGCCGGTGAGCGGGTCGTCTGGGTGATGGTGCCTTCCGGGGTCATCACCGACGGGGTCGTCACGGAGCTGGCCGGCCTGCTGACCAGGGGTGACATCCTGATCGACGGTGGGAACTCGTACTACCAGGACGACCAGAAGCACGCCGACGTCCTGGCGCAGACCGGTGTCGACTTCCTGGACGCCGGGGTGTCCGGTGGTGTCTGGGGCCTCGAGAACGGGTACGGCCTGATGGTCGGCGGGGACGCGGCCGTCGTCGCGAAGGTCATGCCGGTGTTCGACGCCCTGCGTCCCGAGGGCCCGCGCGAGGAGGGCTTCGTGCACGCCGGGACGGTCGGCGCGGGCCACTTCGCGAAGATGGTGCACAACGGCATCGAGTACGGGCTGATGCAGTCCTACGCCGAGGGCTACGAGCTCCTGGCTGCGAAGGACCTGGTCACGGACGTGCACGGCACGATGCGCGCGTGGCAGCGAGGTACGGTCGTGCGGTCCTGGCTGCTGGAGCTGCTGGTGAAGGCGCTGGGCCAGGACCCGGGCCTGGGCGAGATCGACGACTGGGTCGAGGACTCCGGCGAGGGTCGGTGGACCGTCGACGAGGCGATCGACCTGGCCGTGCCGGCACCGGTGATCTCGGCGGCCCTGTTCGCGCGGTTCCAGTCCCGCCAGGAGGAGTCCCCGGCGATGAAGGCCGTCGCGGCGCTGCGTCAGCAGTTCGGCGGGCACGCGGTCAAGCCGGCGGGCACCACGGGTCCGGTCACCGGTACACCGCCGTCACAGTCGCTGTAGCCGGAACAGATGTACGTCGCCCACCTCTCCCTGACGGACTTCCGCTCGTACGCGCAGGTCGAGCTCCCGCTGGAGCCGGGGATCACCGCGCTCGTCGGTCCCAACGGGCAGGGCAAGACGAACCTGGTCGAGGCGATGGGCTACGTCGCGACGCTCGGGAGCCACCGGGTGCCGACGGATGCCGCGCTGGTGCGTGCCGGGACGACCAGGGCGGTGGTCCGCGCGAAGGTCGTGCGCGAGCTGGAGCCGGGAAGGCCGCGGTCGACGCTGGTCGAGATCGAGGTCACGCCCGGCAAGGCGAACCGCGCCCGGGTCAACGGCGGTTCACCGACGAGGGCGCGCGACGTGCTGGGCATCCTGCGCACGGTGCTGTTCGCGCCGGAGGACCTGTCGCTGGTCAAGGGTGACCCCGACGGCCGACGACGGTTCCTCGACGACCTCCTGGTGCAGCTGACGCCGCGCGTCGCCGGGACGGTGGCCGACTACGACCGGGTCCTGCGGCAGCGGTCGGCGCTGCTGAAGTCGGCGGCCGTCGCGCGTCGGGGGGCGGGTGCGGACCTGCGCACGCTGGACGTCTGGGACGCCAAGCTCGCGCAGACGGGCGCGCAGATCATCGTCGCGCGGCGGAGCCTGGTCCGGGCGCTCGCGCCGCACGTCGAGAAGGCGTATGCGCAGGTCAGCGCCGGACAGGGCGACGCGATCGTGACCTACAAGGCGTCGCTGGACGCGGTGCTGGAGATCGAGGACGACACGGCCGGCGTCGAGCTGGTCGAGGCGCAGCTGCTCGAGGCGATGGGCCGTCTGCGGAGCAAGGAGATCGAGCGCGGCGTGAGTCTCGTCGGCCCGCATCGCGACGACCTCGTTCTCTCCCTCGGCGGGCTGCCGGCCAAGGGGTACGCGAGCCACGGGGAGTCGTGGTCGTTCGCGCTCGCGCTGCGGCTCGCGTCGTACGAGCTGCTGACGCGCGGCGACGAGGGCGTCGGGGGCGACTGGGGACCGGACGGCGAGCCGGTGCTCATCCTCGACGACGTGTTCGCCGAGCTCGACGCGCGACGCCGGGACCGGCTGGCGGAGCTCGTCGCGCATGCCCGGCAGGTCCTGATCACGGCGGCGGTCGCCGACGACGTCCCGGCTCCGCTGGCCGGTGCGCGGGTGGACGTCATGGGGGGCGAGGTGGCTCGTGTCCTCTGAGGAGCTCTTCCCGCAGCCCCGCGCGGTGGACACCCCGCTGCGCGAGCTCGTGGAGCTGACCCCGCCGCGACAGGTGGCGCTCGGCGCGCTGGGACGCGCGAAGGCTGCGGCTGCGCAGCGCGGCTACCGTCCGGGAGACCCCGCGCGTCGTCGGCCGCTGGTCCCCGTGCAGGTGGGGACGGCCGGACCCGGTGCCCGCGACCCGCAGCTCATCGGCTCGACCGTCAGCGGCCTGCTCGACCAGCTGGGCGGGCCGTCGGACCAGGTCGCGGGCGTGCTCAAGCACCGGTGGTCGGAGCTGCTCGGCCCGCAGGTGGCCGAGCACTGCGAGTACGTGTCGTTCGAGGGCGGGGCGCTCACGCTGCGCGCGCACTCGACGTCATGGGCGACCCAGCTGCGGTTCCTGGCGCCCGCGATGCTCGGGCGGCTCGCGGCCGATCTCGGCGACGGGATCGTCCTGGAGATCACGGTGCTGAACCCGGGTGGGCCCCGGTTCAAGACGGGTCCGAAGCGGGTCCAGGGGCGCGGGGAGCGCGACACGTTCCGCTGATCGAGGACGAAGCTGTGCAGAACACGGTTCTGGGCCGTCCACCAGGTAGACTACAGAGGTCATTCCTGGCGCATCTGTGCCGCCTTCCAGACCAGAACTCCAGCGTCATGGAGTGATCCGATCCGGCGAACCTCGATCGGCGCCCTCCGTCGCGTGTGAGAGCTTGAGGAGCACCACCGCCCGTGGCCGAGCAGAGCACCCCCTCCACCAGCACGACGAAGAGCGGCAACGGCGGGTACGACGCCAGCGCGATCACGGTGCTCGAAGGCCTCGAGGCAGTCCGCAAGCGGCCGGGCATGTACATCGGCTCGACCGGCGAGCGCGGCCTGCACCACCTGGTCTCCGAGGTCGTCGACAACTCCGTGGACGAGGCCCTCGCCGGCTACTGCGACCGCGTCGAGGTCACGCTGCTGGCGGACGGCGGCGTGCGCGTCGTCGACAACGGGCGCGGCATCCCCGTCGCCATCCACCCGACCGAGGGCCGGCCGACCGTCGAGGTCGTCATGACGATCCTGCACGCGGGCGGCAAGTTCGGCGGCGCGGGCTACGCGGTGTCCGGTGGTCTGCACGGCGTCGGCATCTCCGTCGTGAACGCGCTCTCCACGCGCGTGGAGACGGTGGTCAAGCGCGACGGCTTCACGTGGCAGCAGAACTTCTCCGACGGCGGCAAGCCGCTGGGCGAGCTGCAGAAGGGCGAGCCGACCGACGAGACGGGCACGTCGCAGACGTTCTGGGCCGACCCCTCCATCTTCGAGACCACGGAGTACGACTTCGAGACGCTGCGTGCGCGGTTCCAGCAGTACGCGTTCCTCAACAAGGGCCTCGAGATCTCGCTGACCGACGAGCGCCCCGAGCACCTGGGCACCGGTGACGAGGTCGCGGGCGAGGGCGACGAGGCCGACGCCAGCACGCCGGCGTTCCGGAACGTCACGTACAAGTACGACGACGGGCTCGTCGACTACGTCAAGCACCTGAACAGCGCCAAGAAGGTGGAGGTCGTCCACCCGGAGATCATCGACTTCGAGTCCGAGGACACCGAGCGCCGGATCGCCGTCGAGATCGCCATGCAGTGGACCAACGCGTACTCCGAGTCGGTGCACACGTACGCGAACACGATCTCGACCACCGAGGGCGGCACGCACGAAGAGGGCTTCCGCGCCGCGATGACGTCCCTGATCAACCGCTACGCGCGGGACAAGGGCATCCTGAAGGAGAAGGACGAGAACCTCACGGGCGACGACATCCGTGAGGGCCTGACCGCGGTGATCTCGATCAAGCTCGGCGAGCCGCAGTTCGAGGGCCAGACCAAGACGAAGCTCGGCAACACCGAGGCCAAGACGTTCGTGCAGCGGGTCGTCAACGAGCAGCTGGGTGACTGGCTGGACTCGCACCCGAACGAGGCCCGGGACGTCATCCGCAAGTCGATCCAGGCCGCTGCCGCGCGCATGGCGGCACGCAAGGCCCGCGAGGCGACGCGGCGCAAGGGTCTGCTCGAGTCGGGCGGCATGCCGGGCAAGCTCCGGGACTGCCAGTCGAGCCGCGCCGAGGAGTGCGAGGTCTTCATCGTCGAGGGCGACTCGGCCGGTGGTTCCGCGGTCCGCGGGCGCAACCCGCGCACGCAGGCGATCCTGCCGATCCGCGGGAAGATCCTCAACGTCGAGCGGGCCCGCCTGGACCGTGCGCTGGGCAACCAGGAGGTCCAGGCGCTGATCACGGCGTTCGGCACCGGCATCGGCGAGGACTTCGACCTCGAGAAGCTCAGGTACCACAAGATCGTGATCATGGCCGACGCCGACGTCGACGGTCAGCACATCCGGACGTTGCTCCTGACTCTCCTCTTCAGGTACATGCCGAACCTGATCACGCACGGTCACGTGTACATCGCCCAGCCGCCGCTGTACCGGGTCAAGTGGGCCAACGCGGACCACGACTACGTGTACACCGACCGGGAGCGCGACGCCGTCGTCGCCGACGGCCAGGCCAACGGCAAGCGACTGCCGAAGGACAACGCGATCCAGCGGTACAAGGGTCTGGGCGAGATGGACTACCAGGAGCTGTGGGAGACGACCATGTCGCCCGAGCACCGCACGCTCCTGCAGGTCACCCTCGACGAGGCCGCGGCGGCCGACGAGATCTTCTCGATCCTCATGGGCGAGGACGTCGAGTCCCGCCGCTCGTTCATCCAGCGCAACGCGAAGGACGTGCGCTTCCTCGACATCTGATCGAGCGCGCACGGGCCGAGCAAGCAAGCACCGAACGTAAGGAAGCACGTTGAGCGAGACCACCGGCAACGAGATCGAGCACGGCCGCATCGACCAGGTCGACCTGCAGCTGGAGATGCAGCGGTCGTACCTCGACTACGCCATGTCCGTCATCGTCGGCCGCGCCCTGCCGGACGTCCGCGACGGTCTCAAGCCCGTGCACCGCCGGGTGCTCTACGCGATGTACGACGGCGGCTACCGCCCGGACCGGCAGTTCTCGAAGTGCTCGCGCGTCGTCGGCGACGTCATGGGCAAGTACCACCCGCACGGTGACACGGCGATCTACGACGCCCTGGTCCGCCTGGTCCAGGACTGGTCGCTGCGGTACCCGCTGGTGTCCGGGCAGGGGAACTTCGGCTCGCCGGGCGACGACCCGGCGGCCGCCCCGCGGTACACCGAGTGCAAGATGGCCCCGCTGTCCATGGAGATGGTCCGCGACATCGACAAGGACACCGTCGACTTCCAGGACAACTACGACGGCCGCACGCAGGAGCCGACGGTCCTGCCGTCGCGATTCCCTAACCTGCTGGTCAACGGCTCGGCCGGCATCGCGGTCGGCATGGCGACCAACATCCCGCCGCACAACCTGCGCGAGGTCGCCGAGGGTGTCCAGTGGCACCTGGACCACCCCGAGGCGTCGCGCGAGGAGCTGCTCGCGGCGCTCCTGCTGCGCATCAAGGGCCCGGACTTCCCGACGGGCGCCACGATCCTGGGCCACAAGGGCATCGAGGAGGCGTACCGCACCGGTCGCGGCTCGATCACGATGCGCGCGATCGTCGAGGTCGAGGAGATCCAGGGCCGCATCTGCCTCGTCGTCACCGAGCTCCCCTACCAGGTGAACCCGGACACCCTGGCGAAGAAGATCGCGGACCTGGTCCGCGAGAACAAGGTCACGGGGATCGCGGACATCCGCGACGAGACGTCCGGCCGCGCCGGCCAGCGCCTGGTCATCGTGCTCAAGCGCGACGCCGTCGCGAAGGTCGTGCTGAACAACCTCTACAAGCACACGCAGCTGCAGGACACGTTCGGCGCGAACATGCTCGCGCTCGTCGACGACGTCCCCCGCACGCTGAGCATCGACGCGTTCGTGCGCCACTGGGTCACCCACCAGCTCGAGGTCGTCGTCCGTCGCACCGCGTTCAAGCTGCGCGAGGCCGAGGCGGACATCCACATCTACCGCGGGTACCTCAAGGCGCTCGACGCGCTCGACGAGGTCATCGCGCTCATCCGCCGCTCGCCCGACGCCGACGAGGCGCGCGCCGGCCTGATGGCCCTGCTCGACATCGACGAGCTGCAGGCGAACGCCATCCTCAACCTGCAGCTGCGCCGGCTGGCCGCGCTGCAGCGCCAGGAGATCCTCGAGCGCTACGCCAAGCTCGAGGCGGAGATCCTGGAGTACCAGGCGATCCTCGCCTCCGAGCAGCGGCAGCGCGACATCGTCTCCGAGGAGCTCGGCGAGATCGTCGCGAAGTACGGCGACGAGCGCCGCACCACGATCCTCCCGTTCGACGGCGAGGTGAGCGTCGAGGACCTCATCGCCGAGGAGGAGATGGTCGTCACGATCACCCGCGGCGGCTACGCCAAGCGGACCCGGTCGGACAACTACCGGGCGCAGCGTCGCGGCGGCAAGGGTGTGCGCGGCGCGCAGCTGCGCGAGGACGACCTGGTCGACCACTTCTTCGTCACGACGACCCACCACTGGCTGCTCTTCTTCACCAACCTGGGTCGCGTCTACCGGGCCAAGGCGTACGAGCTGCCCGAGGGCGGTCGCGACGCGAAGGGACAGCACGTCGCCAACCTGCTCGCGTTCCAGCCGGGCGAGAAGATCGCCCAGGTGCTCGACATCCGGGACTACACCAAGGCCGAGTACCTGGTGCTGGCCACGCAGCGCGGGCTGGTGAAGAAGACGCGGCTGAGCGACTACGACTCGAACCGGTCCGGTGGCGTCATCGCGATCAACCTGCGCGAGGACGAGGACGGGCTGCCGGACGAGCTGGTCTCGGCACGCCTCGTCGACTCCGACCAGGACCTCATCCTGGTGTCCCGCAAGGGTCAGTCGGTGCGGTTCACCGCGTCGGACGAGTCGCTGCGCCCGATGGGCCGGGCCACGTCGGGAGTCACGGGCATGAAGTTCCGGGCCGACGACGAGCTGCTGGCGATGGACGTCGTGCGCGAGGACGCCTACCTGTTCACCGTCACGCAGGGCGGCATCGCGAAGCGGACCGCCCTGACCGTGGAGAACTACCGCCAGCAGGGCCGCGGCGGCCTGGGCATCAAGGTCGCGAACCTGCCGGAGGCCAACGGCGACCTGGTCGGCGCGCTCGTCGTGGACCCTGACGACGAGGTCCTCGTCATCATGGAGCGCGGAAAGATCGTGCGTTCGGCCACGGCGGAGGTCAACGCGACGGGCCGCACGACGCAGGGTGTCATCTTCGCCAAGCCGGACAGCGGTGACCGGATCATCGCGGTCGCGCGCAACACCGAGCGACACCTGGCCGACGAGCCGGGTACCGTGAGCGCTGAGAATGGCCAGGTTCCGGACGTCACGGACGCTCCCGTCGACACCGAGGTGTCCGAGACCGAAGCTGTGACAGACCCGTCAGCGGAGGACGCATGACCGATTCCACGCCCCCCTCGATCCCGCCGCGCAAGCGTCCGACGACCCCGACGACCGCCGGCCGTCAGACGACGTCCGCGCCGCGCACGGGATCCGGACCGACGTGGAGCGACAGCGAGGACGCCGCGACGCACGTGCCCAACCTGAACGGCTCGAACGGCTCGACCGCGTTCACCGTGCCCGCGAGCGTGATGCCCCCGACGGCGACCCCGACGCGCACGTCCACGTCAGCGGCCAGGACGGCAGCGCCGATCCGTCCGGAACAGTCCGAAACCAGGACAGCCACCGCGACATCTCCACAGGATCGTGACACGTCCGTCTCCGCCTCTGGCGACGAGCACGACCCTCCGTCCCCGATGATGGTTGCGGTGGACACCGCCACCGTCTGGCTCAAGCGAGCCGGAGTCGCCACGTCTGCCGCGATCGCCGCGGCCACCCGACCCCGTCCCAAGGAGCCGTCCATGACCACCACTCCGGCGGCCCCTCGGACAGCCACCTCGTCCGACAACCTCACGGGCGCTCGGCCGACCACGGGACGCATCCCGACGATCGGGTCGCACGGTGCACCGCGCCGTGTCCGGCTGGCGATCTCACGTGTCGACCCGTGGTCCGTGATGAAACTGTCGTTCCTGCTGTCCGTCGCGATCGGCGTGATGATCGTCGTCGCAGCAGCCGTCGTCTGGTTCACGCTCAACGGGCTCCAGGTGTTCACCAAGGCCGACGACCTGGTCACGCAGATCACCGGGACCGAGAGCGGGATCGACATCCTGCAGTACGTCGAGTTCCAGCGGATCATCTCCGGCGCGACGCTCGTCGCGGTCATCGACGTCTTCCTCCTGACGGCTCTCGCGACCATCGGCGCCTTCCTCTACAACATCGTCGCGGCGCTCGTCGGCGGGGTGCACGTGACCATGACGGACGAGTGATCGACGGTTTGGGCAGCGCCCCCGCCCTGGGGTAGTCTCATCCGGCGCCAGTACGGCGCGCGTAGTGCACGGGCCTATAGCTCAGACGGTTAGAGCGCTTCCCTGATAAGGAAGAGGTCACAGGTTCAAGTCCTGTTAGGCCCACTCCCGACCCGTGGGGGAACCGATGAAGAAGCTCCTGCTCCTGGCGGCTGTTGCCGCCATCGGATTCGTCGTGTGGCAGAAGTACGCGCAGGATCGCGACGAGCGAGACCTGTGGGCAGAGGTCACCGACACCTTCGAGTAACGGGTCGGTCCCTGACGGGGCCATGGCGCAATTGGTAGCGCACCTGCTTTGCAAGCAGGGGGTTAGGGGTTCGAGTCCCCTTGGCTCCACCAGAGCCGCCGCGCGCGGTTCGTCGTCGCGGATGCCCTCGCCCGGGTCGGGCGAGGGCATCGTCGTGTGGGCCGCCGTGGTGCCGGGAGATCTCAGGGACTCCCAGGAGTCAGGTGGCGTCCTGCTGTCCGAGCCAGGTCAGGATCGCTCGGTTGACCTCGTCCGGCTTCTCCTCCTGGATCCAGTGACCGCAGTCCAGGGTGACCACGTCGACGTTCGGCACGAACTCCCTCAGGTTCTCCGACGCCCTCACCGGGTCCCGGTCGCCGTAGATCATGAGGGTGGGCTGGTGGATGACGGGGTCGGCGTCTGCGAGCTGGTGCCAGTTGCGGTCCAGGTTCCGGTACCAGTTGACGCTGCCCGTGAAGCCCGAGGACTCGAACGCGGAGACGAACACGGCCAGGTCGTCGTCACTCAGGACGGGCTCCCCGCGCGGAGCCTCCGCCTGGGCGAGGTTGATCATGACCATGCCCGGCTGCGGGTCCGCGGGGGGCTCATTCTTCCGGTACAGGTTGCGCAGGAACTGGTGGGTGTTCTCCTCGAACACGGCATCGGCGACGCCGGGCTGCTGCGTGAAGTGGACGAAGTAGTGGTCGCCGCCGAACACGGCCTCCATCAGCTGGAGCCAGGGCATCTCTCCGCGCTCCATGTAGGGCAGGCTCAGGTTGATCACCTTGTTCACGCGGTCCGGGTGCAACAAGGTCAGGCCCCAGACGACCATGGCACCCCAGTCGTGCCCGACGAACGTGGCATCCGCGTACCCGTAGTGGTCGAGGAGTGCGACGAGGTCACCCGTCAGGTGCTCGATGTCGTAGTCCGTCACGTCGTCCGGACGGGACGACTCCCCGTAACCCCGTTGGTTCGGGGCGATGACGTGATACCCCGCGGCCGCGAGGGCGGACATCTGTCGGCGCCACGTGAAGGCGTGCTCGGGCCATCCGTGACAGAGCACGACGGGATTCCCGACATTGTCCTGGCCTGCCTCGAACACTTCGAGCTTCACCCCGTTGACGGCGATGACGGTGGGCTCGGGGAAGTCGGTGGCACCGGACATGGTGTTTCTCGCTCTCTCGTCGGGGTCAGGCGATCTCGGTTGCCCGCACGGTAGGCGGCACTGCGGACAGATTCGGTCCTGAACAGGTGCCAGACTCCGGAGATGCGGAAGGACCCCACCGGCCGGGCGCTGCAGCTGCTCTCGCTCCTGCAGACCCACCGGTCGTGGCGCGGCGACGAGCTCGCCCGACGCCTCGAGGTCACGGAGCGCACGGTGCGCCGCGACGTCGACCGGCTGCGCGAGCTCGGGTATCCGGTCGATGCCACGCCAGGCAGGTACGGCGGCTACCGACTCGCGGCGGGGGCGCACGTGCCGCCTCTTGTCCTCGACGACGACGAGGCGGTCGCGGTGGCCGTCGGGCTGCGATACGCCGCAGAGGCCGCGATCGACGGGATGGACGAGGCGTCGCTGCGCGCCCTGACGAAGCTCGAACAGCTCCTGCCGCACCGGCTGCGCCGGCGGGTCTCCGCGCTGCACTCCAGCGTCACGTCGATGCCGTGGACGGCCGACGACGACGTCGTCGACCCTGAGGCGCTCAGTGTTCTCGCCGCGGCGTGCCGAGACCGTGAGGACGTGAGCTTCGACTACCGACCCCGCGACGGCACGGCCGGCCGGCGGCTCGTGCAGCCGCACCAGCTCGTCACCGCCGGCCGCCGCTGGTATCTCGTGGCCTGGGACCAGGGTCGAGGCGACTGGCGCACGTTCCGGCTGGACCGTCTCCGCGAGCCGCGGGGCCGGGGCAGCTTCTTCGCGGCGCGCGAGATCCCGGGTGGCGATGCGGCGAGCTTCGTCGCCGGCTCGATCGGGTCGATACCCCGTCCCCACGAGGCGAGGCTCGCCGTCGACGCCGCGTTCGCCGACCTGGAGGGGGTGCTCCGCTGGGTCGACCACTCACCGATCGAGCTGGGCCCGGACTCGTGCGTCGTCCAGGTCCGCAGCGAGGATCTCGGCCGGCTCGCCATGACCGTCGCCCGCCTCGCGCTCAGCGCGCGGGTTGCCGTCGAGGAGCCGGCCGATCTCGCCGAGACCGTCGGGCGGCTCGCCACCCATCTCACGGTGTCTGCGGCGAACCCTGACGGTGGTCCGCGCGTGGGAACGTGACGCCGACCGGTGCTTCCCGACGCACCCCTCGGACCAGCAGGTACACGATCAGAGTGAGCTCGGCGACGGTGGTGACCGTCGCGACCACCGCGGGCAGGAGGTCGGCGTCGGGAAGCCCGAACAGGATCACCGGGTCGAGCACCCAGGCGACGGAGCCCGCGATCAGGAGCACCCCGAGCCACGTCGGGAACAGCGTCGTGCGGACCGCCGCCCACCCCATCGGGAGGAGCCAGAGGCCGAAGAACACGCCGCCGAGCGCGTAGCCGTACGCGTGCAGGTCGAGCAGCAGCAGGGTGGTCGCCGCGTCGAAGGCGGGGTCGGTGGCGGTCAGGAGGGCGCCCACCTGGAACGTCAGGTTCACCAGGATCGAGCTGGCACCGACCGCGACGAACACCAGCAGGGCGGTGCCCGCTCGGCGGTGCACGCCGTCGAGGAGCCGGAAGAGCGTGAGGCCGAGGAGGACGAAGACGACGGCCATGAGGATGTCGGCCACGAGGCTGAGCCGGAACAGGGTCTCGTGCTCGACGATCCCCGTGGCGGTGGCGTCCGCGTCGCCCGGGACGTAGAGCGACCCGCGCGCGGCGAGCTGGGCCCAGGAGCCCAGCAGGGCGAGGAGGAGGTAGAGGGCGCCCGCGGTGCGCGCGAGCGTGAGCGGTCTGGTCATGGGAGCTGCTCCAGGGTCGGTGGTCGATCGATGGCGGACCCACGGTCCCGGGGGCGGGCTCGTCGCGACATCGGCGCTGGGGTCAGCCCTGGCTCCACCGGATGGTGGAGGCGGAGCGGCCGGAAGGTGGGCGAGGGTCGCAGCCCCACTGCCTAGGCTGCCGTCATGCTCTTCACCACGCCGACCCCGCCGCAGGCGGCGCTGTCGCTGTGGTCCCGCGTGTGGCGGTACCTGGTGGCGGCGATCGTCGGGGTGGGCGCGTGGGGAGTCATGCTCGCCGAGCACGCGAGCTTCGAGCCGGAGCTGGACGAGGTCACCCTCGTGCTCACAGCGCTCGACCTGCTGCTCGGGATCGTGACCCTCTGTCTGCTCCCGTTGCGCCGGCGGTACCCGCTGGCGGTCGCGTGCCTCACGATCGCGGCCACGGCGGTCTCCACGGCCAGCATCGGAGCGGCGACGATCGCGCTGGTCTCGATGGCGACGTGGCGTCGGCGTTCCTGGGTGGTGCTCGTCGGAGCGGTCGCGCTGCTCACCGGGATCGTCTCCGAGGTGTACTACCGGACGGCGTTCCCCGGCCCGCCGACGGAGACCTACGCGACGCTGTTCTCCGTCCTGGTGGGGATCATCTACTTCGCTGCGACGATGACCACCGGCTACTACATCGGCACCCGGCGGGAGCTGGTGGCGTCGCTGCACGAGCAGGTGGCGACGGCGGACCGCGAACGGGAGCTGGCGTCGGAGCGGGCACGCGACGCCGAGCGCACCCGGATCGCGCGGGAGATGCACGACGTCCTCGCGCACCGGATCTCGCTGGTCGCGCTCCACGCGGGTGCGCTGGCCTACCGGGACGACCTCACCCGGGAGGAGACGCGTGAGACCGCACAGACCATCCAGTCCAATGCGCAGCTGGCCCTCAGCGAGCTCCGCCAGGTGCTCGGCGTGCTGCGGGCCGGGGCCGAGGCGGTCGGCGTCGAACCTCCGCAGCCCACCCTGGCGGAGCTTCCCGCGCTGCTCGCCGACGCCCGCGAGGCCGGGTCGGACATCGCGCTCGACACCACGGCCCTGCTCGAGGAGCCTGGCCCGCAGACCCTGTCCCGCACGTCGTTCCGGATCGTCCAGGAGGCCTTGACCAATGCGCGCAAGCACGCACCCGGTGAGCCGGTGAGCGTCCGGCTCGCGGGCGGACCCGGCGGACAGCTCGAGATCGAGGTCCGGAACGGTCTCAGCACGGTTCCGGACGGGCGGACGGGCGGCGTCGGGCTCGCGGGCCTCGCCGAGCGCGCCGAGCTGGCGGGCGGCGAGCTCGAGCACGGTGTCGGGCCGGACGGGTCGTTCGTCGTGGGGGCGAGGCTGCCATGGCCGGCGTGAGGGTCGTGGTCGTCGACGACGACCCCCTGGTGCGCGCCGGTCTGCGGATGATCCTGGGCGGGGCGCCCGACCTGGACGTCGTGGGTGAGGCGGTCGACGGGCAGGACGCGATGGACGTCATCGCACGCGAGCTGCCCGACGTGGTGCTCATGGACATCCGCATGCCACGGATGGACGGCCTGGCGGCGACGCGACGGCTCCGAGAGCGCGGCACGACCGCGAGGATCATCGTGCTGACCACGTTCGACACCGACGAGATGGTCCTCACGGCCCTGCAGCTGGGCGCCGCGGGGTTCCTGCTCAAGGACACCGCCCCGGCGGACCTCGTGGTGGCGGTGCGTCGCGTCGCGCTCGGTGAGCCGATGCTCTCACCGAGCGTGACCAACCAGCTGATCGCCGCGGTCACCCGGCCGGCGGACGACGGGCGTCGACGCAAGGCACGCACCCTGCTCACGCGCCTCACGGAACGGGAGAGGGAGGTGGCCGACGCCGTGTCCGCCGGGATGACGAACACCGAGATCGCCCGGTCGCTGCACCTCGGCGTCGCCACCGTGAAGACGCACGTGGGCAGCGTGTTCACCAAGCTGGAGGTGACCAACCGGGTGCAGGTCGCGCGGTACGTGCACGACGCGGCCGACGACCGCTAGATGCCGAGCTGTACCCGCGCGGCCGGCACCCCGTCGAGCTCGACCACGGGCCGCTGCTCGGCCGGCCGCGCGTCCCAGGTGGCACGGTCGAGGACGTACCGGCGGCTCGTCGCCGGTGAGCCTTCGCGGTCCAGCACGTCGACGCCGTTCTCCGCGTAGCCGAGCCGGCGGGTCACCCCGGTCGACGACGCGTTGTCGTCGAACGCGCTCGTGGTGGCCCGGAGCCCGTCGAAGCCCTCGAAGAGCAGGTGCAGGATCATCAGCCGCATCCGGGTGCCGACGCCGCGCCCGTGGTGGCGCAGCCCCAGCCACGAGCCGGTCTCGGCCGTCCGCGTGACGGGGAAGGCGGTCGCCGTCAGCGACTGAGTGCCCAGCACCTCCCCGTCCCGCACGACCGCGAGCTCCAGGTTCCACGCGTCCCGCGATGCCGACACGCGCGCACCCCACTGGTAGGTCAGCACGCTGCGGGCGACCTCGGTCGGTGTGCCGCGCGTCCACGGGACGGTGAACGGCATCGCCTCGGGTGCGTGGACGCCGTCGGCCGCGAGCCGGGCGAGGGCGTGGACGTCCGCGTCGTCCATGTACCGCAGCTCGAGGTCTCCGCTGCGCACGCGCAGGCCGGCGAGGGGCCAGAGGTCGTCCATCGGTGCAGGCTGCCCGCACCCACTGCCCTGGTCAACTGGAATGCGCTGGGTGCTGTCGGTCCCCTCGCATAGGTTGGTCCGCTGTGACCGCACCCGTCATCGCCGCCCACGGCCTCACCAAGCGCTTCGGCGACTTCACCGCCGTCGACGGCATCGACTTCGAGGTCCCGCCGGGCGAGTCGTTCGGCCTGCTCGGGCCCAACGGTGCCGGCAAGTCCACGACGATGCGGATGGTCGGCGCGGTGTCGCAGCGCACCGCCGGGGACCTGACGGTGCTCGGCCTCGACCCGGACTCGCACGGTCCGGAGATCCGGTCGCTGCTCGGGGTGGTGCCCCAGGAGGACAACCTCGACACCGAGCTGCGCGTGCGGGACAACCTGATCGTCTACGGTCGCTACTTCGGCATCCCGCGGTCGGTGTGCGCGACGAGGGCCGACGAGCTGCTCGGCTTCGCGCAGCTGGAGGAGAAGCGCAACGCCAAGGTCGACGACCTGTCGGGTGGCATGAAGCGCCGGCTCACCATCGCCCGCGCGCTGATCAACGAGCCGCGCATCCTCATGCTCGACGAGCCGACGACGGGCCTCGACCCGCAGGCGCGGCACGTGCTGTGGGACCGGCTGTTCCGCCTGAAGGAGCGTGGCACGACGCTCGTGCTCACCACGCACTACATGGACGAGGCAGAGCAGCTGTGCGACCGGCTGGTGGTCGTCGACAAGGGCAGGATCATGGCCGAGGGCAGCCCGTCGTCCCTGATCCGGCAGTACTCGACGCGCGAGGTGGTCGAGCTGCGGTTCGGGTCGGAGCGCAACGCGGCCGCCGCCGAGCAGATGGCGGGTCTGGTGGAGCGCATCGAGGTCCTCCCCGACCGGGTGCTGCTCTACGCGCAGGACGGCGAGGCGGTGCTGGAGCGCGTCACGCACCTGGGCCTGCACCCGACGACGTCGCTGGTGCGCCGGTCCAGCCTGGAGGACGTGTTCCTGCGGCTCACGGGACGGAGCCTGATCGAGTGACGACGACGATCTCCGAGGCCGCGGTCACGGCGGCCGCCCGGCCGCGCCGGTTCGGCGCCTGGTACATCGCCGAGCACCAGCTGCGCGGGATGAAGGCGTACGGCTGGACCATCGTGGTCGGCAGCGTCGGCAACCCGCTGCTCTACCTGCTCGGCATCGGGCTCGGCCTCGCGGCGTTCTTGGACCAGCCCATCGCGTCGGGTGCCGACGGGCTCGTGGACTACGTGTGGTTCGTGGCGCCCGCGCTGCTGGCCACCGCCGCCGTCACGGTGGCGATGGACGAGTTCACGTTCGTCATCATGGCCGGGTTCAAGTGGCGCCGGATCTTCTGGGGCATGAACGCCTCCCCGATCGCGCCGCCGCAGATCGCCGCCGGGCTCGTGATCTCGGTCGTGCTGCGGATGCTGTTCACCTGCACGATCTACTACCTGCTGATCCTGGCGTTCGGTGCCGTCGGCGATCCGCTGACCGGGGCGCTGATGCCGCTGGTCGGGGTGCTCGGCGGCCTGGCGTTCGGGCTGCCGCTCATGGCGTTCTCGGCCGGGCTGACCGAGGACAAGGGGCAGTTCGCGCTGGTCAACCGGTTCGTCTTCACACCGCTGTTCCTGTTCTCGGGCACCTTCTTCCCCCTGGCGACCCTGCCCACCTGGCTGCAGTGGATCGGCTGGATCTCGCCCATCTGGCACGCCAGCGAGATCGGCCGGACACTCTCCTACGGCTCACCGCCCGGCGCCTGGCCGGTCGGCTGGCACCTGGTGATCCTCGTCGTCCTCGCCGTCGTCGGCTGGGTGCTGGCGCGACGGGTGTTCGTGCGGAGGCTGAGGGCGGGATGACCACGACCACGACCGAACCCACCCACCGGGCCACGATCAGCTCGCTGTACGCGCGCAACGCGCGGTCCGTCGTCGCGCGCGGGCTCAAGGCGACCAGGAGCACCAACTGGGTCATCGTGCTGTCCGGCTTCTTCGAGCCGGTGTTCTTCCTGCTCGCGATGGGACTCGGGCTGGGCACGTTCATCGGCGACGTCGAGCTGCCGAACGGCACGTCCGTGTCCTACGCGGCCTTCATCGCGCCGGCCCTGCTCGCCGTCTCGGCGATGAACGGCGCGGTGTACGACTCGACGTGGAACGTGTTCTTCAAGATGCACTTCGGCAAGCTCTACGACGGGATGCTCGCAACGTCGCTCGGACCGCTGGACGTGGCGTTCGGGGAGATCACGTACGCGCTCCTGCGCGGCGGCGTCTACGCCATCGGCTTCCTCACGGTCATGCAGGTCATGGGCCTCAACCTGGCCTGGACCGCCGCGCTCGCCATCCCCGCGGTGCTGCTCGTGGCGTTCGGGTTCGCCTCCGTCGGGATGGCCGTCACCAGCTACATGAAGACCTTCCAGCAGATGGACTGGATCAACTTCGTCATGCTGCCGATGTTCCTGTTCTCGGCGACGTTCTACCCGATCACGGTCTACCCCGGCTGGATCCAGGGCCTGATCAAGGCGCTGCCGCTGTGGCACGCGGTGGAGCTGGTCCGTGGCCTGACGCTCGGGGTCCTCGACGGCGCGATGCTCACGCACGTGGCGTACTTCGTCGTCATGATCGGCCTCGGCCTGGCGTTCACGACCGTCCGGCTGCGGGCGCTGTTCCTCGACTGACGTCCGGCATTCGAGACATCTGTCCGGTGTAGGATTGGGCAAGTGATCGGGATCATCGACTACCGCACCGGTAATTCGCAGAGCATTTCTTATGCGCTCGAACATCTCGGTGTCCCGCACGCGCTCGTGGCCAAGCCGGGTGAGTGCGACGAGGTCGACAAGTACATCCTGCCCGGGGTCGGCGCAGCGGGCGTGACCATGGAGTCGCTCGCCCAGGAGGGCTGGATCGACCACCTCACCGAGAAGGTTCTCGGCGATGGCCAGGGGTTTCTCGGTGTGTGCGTCGGTCTGCAGGTGCTGTTCGAGCACTCTGCCGAGGGTGACGTCGAGTGCCTCGGCTGGCTCCAGGGCAGCGTGCACGAGTTCGACAGCTCCCAGGTCCGGGTGCCGCACATGGGCTGGAACACCGTCGAGGTGCACGGCGACCACCCCTTTTCCCGCGCATTCACGCCGGGCGGCTACTACTACTTCGTGAATTCTTTCTATGCGCGTCCGTCCGACGATTCCACGCTGGTCGGGGTCACGACGTACGGCCAGCAGTTCGCGGCCGCCGTCGCGCACAAGAACATCATGGCGACGCAGTTCCACACCGAGAAGAGCGCCCGCGCGGGCCTCCAGGTGCTGAAGGCGTTCTGCGACCTCGACATCAAGGACGTGACGGATGCTCGCTAACCGGCTGATCGCCTGCTTCGACGTCAAGGACGGGCGCGTCACCAAGGCCCAGCAGTTCCAGGACAACATCGACGTGGGGGACCCCGCCGAGCTGGCGGACCGGCTGTACCACGAGGACGTCGACGAGATCGTCATCTACGACATCATGGCCAGCGCCCAGAAGCGCCAGATCGACCTCGCCATGATCCGCAGGGCGGCGCACCGGACGTTCGTGCCGCTGACGGTCGGGGGCGGGATCCGGCACCTCGAGGACATGCACGAGGTCCTGCGGGCGGGTGCGGAGAAGATCAGCATCGACTCGATGGCCGTGCGGAACCCGCAGATCATCACGCAGGGGTCGGTCGAGTTCGGCCGGCAGTGCATCGTGCTGAGCATGCAGGTCAAGCGCGTCGAGAAGACCGCGACGATCCCCAGCGGCTACGAGATCGCCATCGACGGCGCGCGCACCTACACCGGCATGGACGCGGTCGAGTGGGCGAAGCGCGGGCAGGACCTGGGCGCGGGCGAGATCGTCGTGAACAGCATCGACCGCGACGGCACGGGCTCGGGCTACGACCTGGACATCACGCAGCAGATCACCGAGGCGGTGTCGCTGCCGGTCATCGCCTCGGGCGGCGCCGGGCTGGTCAGCCACGTCGCGGACGCGTTCCGGATCGGCGCCACGGGAGCGATCACCAGCTCGATGCTCTACTCGCCGCGCGTCGAGCACACCCTGACGGTCGGGGAGATGAAGGCGCAGCTCGCCGAGCTGGGCGAGCGCGTGCGCCCGGTGCACAGCGCCGACTGACCCCAGCACAGACGCCGAAGGGCGCCCACCCCGGTCAGCGGGGTGAGCGCCCTTCGACGTCCTGTCGGTCAGCCGACCGTGCAGGTCGCCCCGTTCACCGTGAAGGCGGTCGGGGCCGTGTTGGTGCCGGTGTGGGACCCGTTGAAACCGATGTCCGTGCTGGCTCCCGGCGCGAGGGTGGCGTTCCACCCGAGCCCGGTCGCCGTCACGACGGACCCCGTCTGGGACCACGTGGCGCTCCAGCCCTGGGTGACCTGCTGGCCCGAGGGGAACGTGAACCCGAGGCTCCACGTCACCGGGGAGGTCGACGTGTTGGTGATCTTCAGGCTGCCCGTGAAGCCGACGTTCCAGCTGTTGGCCGAGTACTTCACGGCGCAGCTGCTGGTGGACGTCGTCGGGAGGGTCGTGAAGGTCACCGGCGAGCTCGCCGCGGACGTGTTGCCGGCGCCGTCCTTGGCCCGCACCGCGTAGGTGTACGCGGTGTTCGCGGTGAGGCCGGTGAGGGCGAAGGTCGCGCTCGTGGCCGTGCCGACGACCGTGCTCGTCGACCCGCTGACGCGCAGGACGTCGTACCCGGCGAGCCCGCTGCCGCCCGTGTCGGTCGACGCGGTCCAGGTGAGGGTCGCTCCGGTCTGGGTCACCGACGACGCGGCCGGGGTGCCCGGGACGGTCGGTGCGGTGGTGTCGGTCGCCGCGGTCGTGGTGAACGTGACGCCGACCGAGTTCAGCGAGACGTTCCCCGCGGAGTCCTTGGCCCGGACGGTGTACGTGTACGCGGTGCCCGGCGTGAGACCGGCGAGGGTGGTCGTCGTGCCCGTGGTCGACGCCACGAGCGTCGCCGTGGTGCCGACGACCCGGTGCACCTCGTACCCGGCGACGGCGTAGGTACCGGCGGTGGACGGCGTCCACGTGAGGGTCGCGCCGGTGGTCGTGATCGCGGACGCCACGGGGGTGCCGGGCCGGCCGGGGAGCACGACGTCGACCGGCGGGTCCGCCGTGGTGAACGTACCGGCCGACGACGCGGCCGAGACGTTCCCCGCGGCGTCCTTGGCCCGGACCGTGTACGAGTACGCGGTGCTCGGCGTGAGGCCGGACAGGACGGTCGACGCGGTCGTGGTCGAGGTCACCAGGGTCGAGGTGGAGCCCTGGACGCGGTAGACGTCGTACCCGGCGACGCCGCTGCCCGCGTCGGTCGACGCGGTCCAGCTCAGCGACGCACCGGTCGAGGTGATGCCGGTCGCCACGGGGGTGCCGGGGACGGTCGGCGCGGTGGTGTCGGTGACCGTGCCGGTGGGCTCGTTGCCCCAGATCAGCTTGCCGCCGTCGTAGAGCGTGATCGCCTTCGTCTTGGCGAGCGCCGTCGTGGTCAGGCCTGCGGCCGACGGGTCGTTGGCCGCGTTCCACGTGGAACCGCCGGTCACCCGGAACTGCAGCTCGCGCCGGTGCTGAGACTGACCACCGGGGTGGATGTTCTGCCCCACGCAGGTGAGCTCGGCGTAGTAGAGCGTCCCGCCGGCGCTCACCGGCTTGGCGGTCTGCGGCCCGCACTCGCTGTAGTTGGCCGAGAGCGTGAGGTTCGCCGCGGAGTCGCCGGAGTCGAGCGTGAACCAGTACCGCAGCGTGCCGTTCTTCAGCGCGCGCGCCGGGTACGCCGACTGGTTGCGGATCATGGCCTTGACCTCGGTGAACGTGCCACCGGGAGGCTGGTTGAACATGGCCTCGACGAAGATCTCGTCGCCGTCGGGCTGCTCGGCGACGGGGAAGCCGGCCAGCGGGGTGCCGCCGTACTCCTGCGTGAGCCGCGCGAGCGCGCTCGAGAAGCCGGCGTTGTAGTCGGTGGCCACCTCGTTCGCGGTGTAGTCGGACCGCAGGTCGGTGTAGTTGTCGTTGGGACCGCTGGGGCCCCCGACGAGCGCGCCGTACAGGACGTGCCGGGTCTTCTCGGGCTGGGTCAGCGAGTCGAGCCACGAGCCGTGCGCGGTGCGGTGGTGCGGGTTCTGCGGCGGGTTGGCGCCGAAGCCCACGACGTAGCTGGACTTGCGGGGGTTGTCGCCGAGCGCGTAGTTGATCTGGCGCACACCGAAGTCGTGGTACCGCGCCTTGCGCGTGGCGTCCGTCAGCCAGTCGGAGTACACGAGCGCGACGAACGAGGTGTTCGCGGCGTAGCGCAGCGAGCCCCACGAGTCGAGGACGGCCTGGCCGCCGGGCGAGTACGGGATCCGCTGGCCGTTGAACCCGACGGTCCAGTAGTCGAGCCACCGGTTGGCGTCGTCGACGTACTGCTGCTTGCCGGTCTCCATGGCGAGCAGCGGGTACATCGCGTAGGACTTGTCGTCCCACGCGACCGTCCACTTGTAGGACCGGGTCGTCGTCTGGTTCTCGACGCTCAGCTTGGTGTACTCGGCCTCGGCCTTGGCCAGGTAGGTGGCGTCACCGGTCGCCTTGTAGAGCCAGTAGGCGCCCCAGACCAGCTCGTCCTGGTAGCCGGACCACGACTTGTAGTACGCGGCGGCGGCCGTCACGCAGTCGGAGTACTTCCCGCGGTAGGTGTCCGCGAACGAGTAGAGCTGCTTGGCGTGCGACAGGAGCGTCGCGGAGTACGTCGGGTCGTCGGTCTTGAAGACGATGGCCGCCGACGCGAGCGACGCCGCGGTCTCGGCGGCGACGTCGGACCCGGGGCACGACGCGGTGATCTTGTGCGACGGCCGGGCCATGGTCATGACCTCGGCGGGACCCCACCACTTGTGGTCGGCCTCGCCGTCGCCGATCTGCACGTAGAGCTCGTTGGGGGCGGTGTGCGCCTTGACGAAGTAGTCGTTGACCCAGCGCAGGTTGCCCTTGAGCTCGTCGAGCTGCCCGGCCTTCGTGTAGCCCTGCGGGGCGGCGATCGCGCCCCACGCGAGCATCGTGGAGCTGAACGCCATCGGCAGGCCGAACTTCACGTGGTCGCCCGCGTCGTACCAGCCACCGGTGAGGTCCTTGCCCACGTCGGCACCGTCGGTCAGGGCGGAGTCGCCGCGCCACGAGACGGGGTTGTCGGCGGGCAGGTCACCGGCCCGCTGCGCCTGGTAGAAGAACATCGACTTCTGAAGGGCCTCCGCGTAGTTGTACGCGGGGTCCGCCGCGGTGGCGGCGGTGGCCAGCGGGGCTACGAGGAGCCCGGCGGCGACGGTGAGCGCGGTGGTGCACGCGATCGCGACGCGACCGCGGGATCTGGGGCGGGGCATGAGGTCCTCTTCCACGGCACGGGAGAAACAGGGGCCGGCGGGTGGCCCCGGCGTCGCCTCGCTGCGGCCCCGGCACGACGCGCCTGGCGCATCGTGCAGAGCGCCTGGTCAGAGGGTCAACGGCCAAAACGTTTCGGTACACGACGACGGCCCCCGGTCCATGGGGACCGGGGGCCGTGCGACCTGTGCGTCAGACGGGCTTGTCGCCCTCGACCGTCGGGTTGACGACCGGGTCGGGCGCCACGCCGTCGGCCGGCTTGGTGGTGCGGCGGGTGGTCGCCTTCTTGGCGGCCTCCGTCGCCTCCGCGACCTTCTCCTTGGCGGCGTCGGTCACCTCGGCGACCTTCTCGCTGGCGTCGGCGACCTTCTCCTTGGCGACGTCCGTCGCGGCGGTCACCTTCTCGGCGGCCTTGCGGGTGGCGTCCAGGCCCTTGGCGACGGCACTGCCCGCGGCCTCCCCGACCGCGTCCGCGGCGTCGCCCACCCGGGTGTGGGCCGAGCTGGCGTCCGTCGGCTCCCACGGCTCGGCCCACGGGTCCACGCTCGAGCGCGAACGCGTCCAGGCGGCGACCCCCGCACCGATGCCGATGAGGGCGGCGAGCAGCCAGAAGACCTTGGCACCCGTGTGCTTCTTCTTGCCGGACGCGGCCTCGGCCGCCGCGGCGAGGGCGGCGGCCCTCTTCTTGCCACCCTTGGCTGCGCTGTCGGCGGCCTGCTCCACGGCGGCGCCGGCCCGGACCGCGGCCTCGTTCATCGCGGCGACCAGCTTGGGCAGGAGGTCGTCGACGAGCTTGTCGTGTGCGGTGTCGATGGCGGGCGAGACCTTCTCCGCGGCGCTCTCCACCTTGGGCGCGGCCGCCTTGACGCTCTCCTTGTACAGGTGCTCCACCCGGGGCAGGAGCCAGTCGATGGCCTGCTCGACCTTCGGCGTGGTCCAGTCCTTGGCCTGGGTGGCAGCGTCCCCGGCCTTCGACGCGGCAGTCCCGGCGGTCTCCTTCGCGCTCTTCGCGGCGTCGGCGAGCGTCGCGCCCAGGTCGGCCGCCTGGTCCTTCAGCTTCTCCGTGTCGACATCGATCTTCGGGCGGCTCTTCGTGAACGGCATTCTCGGCTCCCGGCTCGTCGGCTGCACTGGCCTCCCACTCTGCCACCGTGCGCGGGGTAGTGCAGGGGCTGTGGCCTGGGCAACCGTGTGATTTCGGGTGCTCAGGGAGGTCGCGTGCGAGACTTCTCGCATGTTTGCGACCCTCCACACGACCGCCGGAGACATCCGGATCGAGCTGTACCCGAACCACGCGCCCCGCACGGTGCAGAACTTCACCGGGCTGGCCACGGGATCGACCCCGTGGACGGACCCGACCACGGGCGAGGAGCGGACCGACCCGCTGTACGACGGCGTCGTGTTCCACCGCGTGATCTCCGGCTTCATGATCCAGGGCGGGGACCCGCTGGGCACCGGACGCGGCGGCCCGGGCTACACGTTCGACGACGAGATCCACCCGGAGCTGTCGTTCAACGAGCCCTACCTGCTCGCCATGGCCAACGCCGGCAAGCGCCTCGACCCCGCCACCGGCAAGGTCGGCGGCACCAACGGCTCGCAGTTCTTCATCTCCGTGGCCCCCACGGAGTGGCTCAACGGCAAGCACACGATCTTCGGCAAGGTCGCCGACGACGAGAGCCGCGCCGTGGTCGACGCCATCGAGAAGACGCGCGTCCGCCCCGGCGACCGTCCCGTCGAGGACATCGTCATCAACTCGATCACGATCGAGGACTGAGACACCATCAGCACGACTCCCGACCCGGGCGCGCCGGTCGCGCCGCCGGTCTGCCCGCGGCACCCCGACCGGGTGTCGTACGTGCGGTGCCAGCGGTGCGGCCGGCCCACCTGCCCCGAGTGCCAGCGGCAGGCCGCCGTCGGAATCCACTGCGTCGACTGCGTCGCCGAGGCGGCGCGCGCGCTCCCGACCACCCGGACCGCGCTCGGCGGTGTCCGGCACGAGGGTCGACCGATCGTCACGCTCACGCTGATCGGCCTGTGCGTCGTCAGCTTCGTCCTGCAGCTCGTCGTGCCGGACTGGACCACCCGGTGGCTCTTCCACCCGGTCGTCGCGTTCTACGAACCGTGGCGCTTCCTCACCGCCGCGTTCCTGCACTCCCCCGGCCAGTACCTGCACATCGTGTTCAACATGGTGGCCCTCTGGTTCGTCGGTCCCACCCTCGAGAACGCGCTCGGGCGCGCCCGGTACATCACGCTCTACCTGATGTCCGCCGTCGGTGGCTCGGTGGGTTCCGTGCTGCTGGCCACCGCGACGGACAGCTGGGCGACCAGCAGCGTCGGTGCGTCCGGTGCCGTGTTCGGGCTGTTCGGCGCGATCCTCGTGGTCAGCAAGCGGCTGGGCGGCGACGTCCGCGGCATCCTCGTGCTCATCGGCATCAACCTGGCGCTCGGGTTCGTCATGTCGAACATCGCCTGGCAGGCGCACGTCGGCGGGCTGGTCACCGGTGGGCTCCTCGCGGCTGCGTACGCCTACGCCCCGCCGGCCCGACGCCAGCTCGTCGCGGTCCTCGCGCCGGTGGCCCTCGGCGCCGTGCTCCTCGTCGCCACGCTGCTCGCGTACGCGTCGATCGGCGCCTTCTCCTCCTGACGCGCTTCCTGCGGCGGGGTCGACCACGGCGTGGCGCTCCGCGCGCACGACGGCCTGGGGAGCCGGTTTCGACGACCCCGGCGCCATCCCCATCGTTGTTCACACCTGTGGAACTACAACCGTGTAGTTATCCACAGACTTGTGCACCGCTGGGGACAGCCCCGATGTTCTCGCAGGTCAGAAGCGGCGCCTGTGGATGGGACCCGTGGGTGACCATGGGGACGAAGCGGACGGGAGCGCTCGGCGCTCAGCCGGGCCCCGGGGTCGACGAAGGCGCCGCCCGCGAGCTGCGGACGGCGCCTCCGGACCGACGTGCGACCGGCGTCAGCGCCAGCGCGTCGTCATCGCGAAGCCGGCCACGATGAAGCCGAACCCGATGAGCAGGTTCCACTGGTCGATGCCCGGGATCGGGTACTGCGACTGCGTGAGGTACGTGACGACGATCCAGATCAGTCCGAGGATCATCAGCCCGAGCATCACGGGGAGGAACCAGGGCGCGTTGACCTTGGGTCCCGTCGACTTGGCGGGCGGCGGTGTGTACGTCGCCTTCTTGCGCGACTTCGACTCAGGCACGTCCGTGCTCCTGTCCTGCGGCGGTGCGGCCCTCGGGCCACGGGAGACCACGCGGGTGATGTCGTGGTCGTCGGGCGGTCGATGATGGTGCGGGGGGCCGCTTCGTCACGGACTCCTCGCTTCGTGACCTAGCGTAGTGCCCGCGGGAAGCCCGCCCGTTGCTGCACCTGCCCGAGGAGCCGTCCGTGACCGACCACCCGCACCGCGCGCGTGGCGTCGTCGCGCGCGGGACGCTGTCGGTCGCGCTCGTCCTGGCCCTGTCGGGCGCTCTCTTCGCAGCCAACGCCAAGTTCGCGCGGGCCTCCGGCGACCGCCACCCGCAGGACCTGCGCGAGCTGGCCCAGGTCGAGACCGAACGGGTGGCGCGGCTGTCCACCGAGGTCGACTCCCTGCGAGCGGTCGTCGACGACCTGACCGCCGCGCAGAACGCCGGGTCGCCCGTGGGTGAGCCCAGCACCGGCTACCTGATCGAGGGCGGGGTCCTGCCGGTCACAGGTCCGGGGGTGACCGTCCGGCTCGAGGACGCACCCGTCGACTCGCCGCGCCGCGAGGACGCCGACCCCGACTCGCTCCTGGTGCACCAGCAGGACCTGCAGGCCGTGATCAACGCCCTGTGGGCCGGGGGCGCCGAGGCGATGTCGCTGATGGACCAGCGGGTGATCTCGACGAGCGCGTTCCAGTGCGTCGGCAACGTCCTGAAGCTGCACGGCCGGGTGTACTCGCCGCCGTACGTGGTGCGGGCGATCGGCAACCCCGACGACCTGCGCAAGGGCCTGGACGCGTCCCCGGCCGTCCAGCTCTACGTGCGGGACGCCGCGGAGGTCGGGCTGGGCTGGTCCGTGACGGACGCGGACGAGCCGCTCGAGCTCGACGCGTACTCGGGTGCCACCGAGCTGTCGGCCGCGACGGTCCCTGACGGCGTCGAGATCCTTCCCGGGCTGGAGGCCGCCGAGGAAGCGCAGCAGGCCAGCACCGGACCCACCGCGACCGTCGGACCCGAGGACAAGCAGTGACCAGCGAGACGACGACCGAGCCCGCTGCTCCCACGCGCCGGGAGCGCCGCAAGGCCGGCCGCAGCCACGCCCGCGACGTGGTCTACAGCGTCGTCGGGGTGATCGGTGAGGTGCTCATCACGCTCGGTGTGCTGCTCTTCGCGTTCCTGCTGTGGCAGCTGTGGTGGACGGACGTCGTCGGCAACCGGGTGCAGGCCGAGATCGTGGCGGAGCTCCCGTTCGAGCCGGTGCCGACCGCGACGCCCAGCGCCGGGGCGCCCGCCGGACCGGTCATCGCCCCGCCACGGCGCGACGAGCCGCCGCCCGTGATGGCGGAGCCTGCCCACGGCACGACGTTCGCGACGATCCAGGTGCCGCGCTGGGCAGGCGAGCCCGAGCGTCCCATCAGCCAGGGGACCGACCGCGCGACCGTGCTCGACGTGCTCGGCGCCGGGCACTACGAGGGCACGGCGATGCCCGGCGACGTCGGCAACTTCGCGGTCGCCGGCCACCGGACGACGTACGCCAAGCCCTTCAACCGGGTCGAGGAGCTCCAGGTCGGGGACCCGCTGGTCATCCGGACGACCGACAACATCTGGTACGTCTACCGCGTCACGTCGACGCAGGTCGTGCCCCCGTCCGCGATCGACGTCATCGCGCCGGTCCCCGGCGACCCCGGCGCGGTGCCGACCGAGCGCTTCATCACGCTGACCACGTGCCACCCGATGTTCTCCGCCCGGGAGCGGTTCATCGTGCACGGCGTCCTGGACTACTGGGCGCCCACGTCGGACGGGATCCCGGCCGAGCTGGTCGGTGGCGCATGATGGTCACCTGCACGCGGGACGGAGGACGCTGATGTACGGATGGCTGTGGCACCGGTTGCCCGGACCCGCCGCGGTGCGTGCGCTGATCCTGACGCTCGCCGCGCTGGCCGTCCTGGCGGCCTGCTTCCTGTGGCTGTTCCCGGCGATCGCGCCGTTCATGCCGTTCAACGAGACCACGGTGGGTGAGTGACGTGACGCGGATCCTGGTGATCGACAACTACGACTCGTTCGTCTACACGATCGTCGGCTACCTCAACCAGCTCGGCGCCGAGACGGTCGTGGTCCGCAACGACGCCGTACCGCCCGTCGCGGAGCGCGCCGGCTTCGACGGCGTCCTGGTCAGCCCCGGTCCGGGCACCCCTGCCGACGCCGGGCAGAGCATGCAGGTCATCCGCGACTGCGCCGACGAAGGCCTGCCGATGCTCGGGGTGTGCCTCGGCCACCAGGCGCTCGGTGAGGTGTTCGGTGGGACGGTCACGCACGCCCCGGAGCTCATGCACGGCAAGACCAGCCAGGTGGAGCACAAGGGGGAGGGTGTGCTGGCCGGACTGGCGGACCCGTTCACGGCGACGCGCTACCACTCGCTCGCGGTCGTCAACGACACCGTGTCCGACGAGCTCGAGGTCACGGCTACCGCCCACGGCATCATCATGGGTCTCCAGCACGTGTCGCTCCCCCTGCACGGGGTCCAGTTCCACCCCGAGTCGGTGCTGACCGAGGGCGGCCACCGTCTGCTGGCCAACTGGCTCGAGATCTGCGGCGACGACCAGGCCGTGGCGCGCTCCGAGGGGCTGCACCCGCTCGTCCGCCTCTGAGGACGTGACGAAGGGGCCGTCCCAGCCGGGACGGCCCCTTCGTCATGCTCGCACTGCTAGTCGTCGTTGCCCGGCGGCGGAGCGGTCGTCGCTCCACCCGGTCCCTTCGACACGTGGATGTCGATCTGCTGGTCCAACGGGACCTCGTCGCCGGCGGTCGGGTCCGTCCGCAGCACCTGGTTGACGGGCTCCTCGGACGGGTCGTCGACCCTTCTGACGTTCGTCAGCCCGAGTGCCCGCAGCTGCTCGACGGCCTGGTCGTACGACTTCCCGACGAGGTCGTTCGGGATGACCGCCGTGGTCGGCGCCTGGGCGATCGTCAGGTTGATGACCCGACCCTGCTTGACCGGCGTGTTGGCGGGGACATCCTGCGTCACGACCGTGTCGGGGGTGTTGGGTGACTCGACGGGCGACGTGTTGACCTGCAGCTTGGCCGCGTTGAGGAGCGCCGTCGCCTCGGCAGCCGTCTTGCCGACGACGTCGGGCACCAGGACGTTGCCGGTGGACACGAACAGCGTGACGGTGGAGCCGGCCGCGACCGACGTGCCCTCGGCGGGGTCGGTCTTGGTGACCTGGCCCTGCGGAAACTCCGGGTTGTCGTCGTCCTGGCGGTTGGCCGAGACGACGAGCCCGGCGTCCTCGAGCGCGTCGGTCGCCTGCTGCTCGGTCATCCCGGCGACCCGGGGCACGGCCAGGCTGGCGGGTCCTGTGGAGATGATGGCCTTCACGACCGACTCGGGCTCGACCTCGGTGCCCTCGGCCGGCTCGGTCCGGATGACGGACCCGGCCGGGACGGTGTCGTTCGCTTCCTCGGCGCGTTCGTAGAGCAGGTCCTCCGCCGTGATCTTCTCCTTGGCCTCCGCCTCGGTGAGTCCGACGACCGCCGGCACCTGCACCGTCGTCGCAGGCGGGTCCTGGCCGAGCGTTGCGATGAGCAGCGCCACGATCCCGGCCACGGCCAGCACGGCGATCCCGATGAGCAGGGGCAGCAGCCACGGCCGCTTGTTCTCCTCCTCCTCGTCGTCGAGACCGCCCGTCGTCGACACCGCCGCACCGGTGGCCGCCCACGGCGAGGTGGCCGGCGGCATCGCCTGCGTCGTCGCGACCGGCGGAGCCATGAGCTGCGTGGCCTCGGTGGCGGGCGTCGCGACGAGCGCCGCAGCGGCGAGCGCCCCGACGGCCGGCGCGCCCACGGCACCGCCGCGCACCGCGGCCTCCAGGTCGGAACGGAACTCGGCGGCGCTGGAGTAGCGGGAGTCCCGCTCCTTGGCGAGGGCCTTGAGCGTGATGCGGTCGAGCGAGTCGGGCACGTCGGACGCGAACGTCGACGGGATGGGAGCGGCCTCGCGGACGTGCTGGTAGGCCACGGCCACGGGCGAGTCGCCGGTGAACGGCGGGCGGCCGGTGAGCAGCTCGAACAGCAGGCAACCGGTCGAGTACAGGTCGGAGCGGGCGTCCACGGTCTCGCCGCGCGCCTGCTCCGGCGACAGGTACTGCGCGGTGCCGATGACGGCCTGCGTCTGGGTCATGGTCGCGGCGGAGTCCGCCATCGCGCGCGCGATGCCGAAGTCCATGACCTTGACCGCACCCGTCGGGGTGAGCATGACGTTGGCGGGCTTGATGTCGCGGTGCACGATGCCCGCGTGGTGCGAGTACTCCAGCGCGGACAGGACGCCGGAGGTGATCTCCACGGCCTCCTCGATGGGCACCGCGTGACCGTCCCGCAGGATGTCGCGGACGGTGTGGCCCTCCACGTACTCCATGACGATGAACGGGACGTGGGCGACGACGCCCGTCGGCTCCGTGAAGACGTCCTCGCCCGTGTCGTAGACCGAGACGATCGCGGGGTGGTTCAGCGCGGCGGCGGACTGCGCCTCGCGGCGGAACCGGTTCTGGAACGACGGGTCCCGGGCCAGGTCGGAGCGCAGGATCTTGATGGCCACCGTGCGGCCCAGCCGGGTGTCGTGGCCGATGTGCACCTCGGCCATGCCACCACGGCCGATGAGCTCGCCGACCTCGTACCGTCCGGCGAGGGTGCGGGATCCGTCGTCCACCACTAGGCGTCCTTTGCTTCCGTCGATGCGGGGTCTGCGGCGAACGCCGCGGACCCGTTGTCCGTGATCATCCCATCCGGGGCATCGGCACGAGGGTAGTGGGCGTCTGAGGCCACGAGTCGGGTTCCGTCCTGGGATGGTCCGCCCGCGCTGGTGATCCTGGTCGCAAGGGCCGCCCCGAGCAGACCGATCAGCAGCAGGACGAGCGCGAGGAGCGGCCACGACAGCCGGCCGGTGCGACCGAGCCGCACCCCGGTGCTCGTCGACGCCCGCCGCGCTGCTGCGCGACCGGTCGGCTCCTCGACCCGGCGCGTCCGGCGTGGCGGGTACGACGGCGGCGGACCGGCCGGCGGGTCGATCGGGGTGGACGCGGTCGCGAAGGTGTCCGGCGTGCGCTGCAGCTTGCTGATCAGCACGGGGATGCCCGAGGGCGGCGTGCGGGGGACCA
The DNA here is from genome assembly GCF_007990265.1 of Cellulomonas terrae. Classification (GTDB taxonomy): domain Bacteria; phylum Actinomycetota; class Actinomycetes; order Actinomycetales; family Cellulomonadaceae; genus Cellulomonas; species Cellulomonas terrae. The sequence continues at coordinate 29,929 of NZ_BJWH01000023.1, read as the reverse complement.
GCTTGTCCAGCAGCTGCGCCAGCTCCTCGCCCGATGCCGGCCGTGCGGTCGGCTCCTTGGACAGCAGCCGCAGCACGAGGGCGGCCAACGGCTTGTCGACGCTGGCCGGCAGGGGCGGGACGGCGTTGTTCACGTGGGCCACGGCGATGTCGACGGCCGTCGGACCGGTGAAGGGCCGGTGCCCGACGAGGGCCTCGTACGCGATGATCCCCAGCGAGTACAGGTCCGACAGGGGTGTCGCGGGCTTCCCGACGGCCTGCTCGGGTGACAGGTACTGGGCGGTGCCCATCACCATGCCGGTCGCCGTCATCGTCACCTGGTTGCGGGCCAGCGAGACACCGAAGTCGGTGATCTTCACGCGGCCGCCACGGCCCAGCAGGATGTTGCCCGGCTTGACGTCCCGGTGCACCACGCCCGCCAGGTGCGCCGCGTGCAGGGCGCGGGCCGTCTGCGCGAGGATCGGCAGCAGGCGACGGGTCGGCAGCACCGGCTCACGCTCGAGCAGGTCGGACAGGGGCTCGCCGACGACGAGCTCCATGATCAGGAAGCCCGAGCCCTCCTGCTCGCCGTAGTCGAACAGCTGCGCGATGTTCGGGTGCGACAGGGACGCGGAGTTGCGCGCCTCGGTGCGGAACCGCTCGAGGAAGCCGCGGTCGCCGGCGAACTCCGAGCGCAGCACCTTGACGGCGACCGGGCGGGCGAGGGCGTCGTCGTACCCCTCCCACACCTCGCCCATGCCGCCCACGGCGATCTGCTTGACCAGGCGGTAGCGCTGGCCGAGCAGGAGACCCGATGCCGTCTTCATGAGCCCAGCACCGCCTCGATGACGGCCTTCGCGATGGGCGCCGCGACCCGCCCGCCCGTCGCCTCGTTACCGGCGTTCCCGCCGTGCTCGACGATCACCGCGACCGCGACACGCGGCGCGTCGGCCGGCGCGAACGCCGTGAACCACGCGTGCGGTGCCTGGCCGTCGGCCGTCTGCGCGGTGCCGGTCTTGCCGGCGACCGGGACCCCGGGGATCTGCGCGGACGTGCCTGACCCGCTCTCGACGACACCGACCATCATGTCCCGCAGCGATGCGGCCGTCCCCGGTGAGGTCGCGGTCGAGTACAGCTCGGGCTCCGTCTCGTAGACGCGGTGCAGGTCGGCCGAGCGCACGGTCTGCACGAGGTACGGCGTCATCAGCTGACCACCGTTCGCGATCGCGGCGGACACCATCGCCATCTGCATGGGGGTCGCCTGCACGTCGCGCTGCCCGATCGCCGACTGCGCCGTGACCGGCACGTCCATGTCCTCGGGGAACACGCTCTCGGCGACCAGCATGGGGATCGTCAGGTCGGGGTCGTTGAACCCGAACCGCTCCGCCTGCGTGAGCAGCGCGTCGGAGCCGACGTCCATGCCCAGCTGCGCGAACGAGGTGTTGCAGGAGATGCGCAGCGCGTCCGCCAGCGAGATCGGGTCCGCGCCGCAGCCACCGCCGCCGAAGTTGCCGATCGTCGAGGACGTCTGCGGCAGCGTGAGCCGGACCGGGGCGGGCAGGGTGCTGGCCGGCGTGAACTGGCCGCTCTCGAGCGCGGCCGCGGCCGTGACGAGCTTGAACGTCGATCCCGGCGGGTAGCGCTCCTGCGTCGCGTTGCTGCGCAGGGGGTTGCCGTCCGCGACGTCCAGCGCCTGGTACGCGGCGCTCGCGGCGGTGATGTCGTGCGTCGCGAGGGCGTTCGGGTCGAATCCGGGCGTCGAGACGAGGGCGAGGATCCGACCCGTCGACGGCTCGATCGCGACGACGGCACCCTGCTGGCCGGCCAGGCCGTCGAGCGCGGCCTGCTGCGCGGCGGGGTTGATCGTCGTCTCGACGGCGGCGCCCTCCGGCTGGCTCCCCGTGATCAGGTCACGGATGCGGGAGAAGAACAGGCGGTCCCCGCGGCCGGTCAGCTCCTCGTTCGCGGCCCGCTCCAGCTGGGAGCGGCCGTTCACCACGGAGTAGAAGCCCGTCACGGCGGAGTACAGCTCACCGTTGGTGTACGACCGCTGGTAGCCGTACGAGTCCTCGACCTTCGTGGACAGGGCGATGGCCTCCCCGGCGACGACGATCGGGCCGCGGGCGTTGCCGAACTCGCGGTACAGGGTGCGGACGTTGCGGCTGTCGTTGTTGAGGCGGTCGGCCTGGACGTACTGCACCCAGGTGGCGCTGGCCATCAGGCCGACGAACATCACCAGGACGACCGTGGCGAGGCGACGGAGCGGGGTGTTCATCGCACCCCCCGCATGACCTCGGTCGGCTGGTCGTCGTCACCGGCGACGACGGGGGTGCCCGCGACGGGCGTCAGCGACGGCTTCATCGACGGTGCCGGGCGGCGGGCCTCGTCGGAGATCCGCAGCAGCAGCGCGACGATGACCCAGTTGGCGACGAGCGACGAGCCGCCGTACGCGATGAACGGCGTGGTCAGGCCCGTGAGCGGGATGATCCGGGTGACGCCGCCGACCACGACGAACGTCTGCAGCGCCACGATGAACGCCAGGCCGCCCGCGAGGAGCTTGCCGAAGCCGTCGCGGACCCCGATCGCGGTGCGCATGCCGCGCTCGGTGAGGATCGCGAAGAAGAGCAGGATCGCGAGCAGGCCGGTCAGGCCCAGCTCCTCGCCGAGGGACGCGACGATGAAGTCCGACTCCGCGAACGGCACGAGGTCCGGCCGCCCCTGCCCCCAGCCGGTGCCGAACAGGCCGCCGCTGGCCATGCCGAACAGCCCCCGGACCAGCTGGCCGGAACCGCCCGGGCTCTGGTCGAAGACGGCCGGGTCGAACGCGTTCAGCCAGGCGTCGAAACGAGCTCCGACGTGCGAGAACGCCCCGGCCGCGATGACCGCTCCGGCGACGAACAGGAGCAGGCCGATGACCACCCAGCTCAGGCGTTCGGTGGCCAGGTACAGCATCGCGACGAACAGGCCGAAGAACAGCAGCGAGGTGCCGAGGTCCCGTTCGAGGACGAGGACCGCGACCGACGCGCCCCAGACGATGAGGATCGGGCCCAGGTCCCGCGGGCGCGGCAGCTGCAGGCCCAGCACCTTCGGCCCGGCGAGCGCGAGCGTGTCGCGATGGGTGACCAGATACCCCGCGAAGAAGATCGCGAACGCGATCTTGGCGAACTCGGCCGGCTGGAAGCCGACCCCGCCGACGCGCACCCAGATGCTGGCACCGTTGATGGTGCGCCCCAGCCCGGGCACCAGCGGCAGCAGCACGAGGACGAGACCGGCGATCATCGCGGTGTAGGTGTAGCGGCGCAGGGTGCGGTGGTCGCGCAGCAGGATGATCACGGCCGCCGCGAGGACCACCGAGACGGCGGTCCACACCAGCTGGCGCTGCGCGAACCCGTCCTCCCGACCGCGCGCCGCGTACGCGAAGTCGATCCGGTAGATCATCGCGAGCCCGATGCCGTTGAGCGCCACCGTGATCGGCAGGATCACCGGGTCGGCGAACGGCGCACGCCAGCGCAGCACCAGGTGGATGCCGATCGCGAGGGCGGCCATGCCGAGCCCGTAGCCGAGGACGTCGGGCGGGACCTTGTCGGTGGTGCCGATGCCGGCGAGCGCGTACGACGCCACGCCGATGGCGAGCGCGAGCAGCAGCAGACCGAGCTCGACGCCCCGGCCGGCCCGCACGCGGTGCGGCTGGACGGTAGCCATCACTCGCGGCTCACGGTGTGGCCGTCCCGGAAGGGGCGGGGGTGGCGGTGGGCGTGGCGGTCGGGCGCGGCGACGGCTCCGCGTCCTCCTCGAGCATCGCGACGAGGTCACGGGCGTCATCGAGGGAGTCAGCGTGGATGGTCTGCTCGACGCGCTCCCGCAGGTAGCGCGAGCCGAGCTCGTCCAGCGACGTGCCGGTCCGCTCCACGACGGACGACAGCGCGACCGGTCCCAGGGTCTGCGGCAGCCCGCGGAAGATCACGACCTCCTCGTCGTCGACCCCCACGTAGTACTGCGTCTGCGTCCAGCCGTAGGCGATCGCGGCGGCACCGACGACCAGAGCAGCGATGCCCAGCCACACCACGACGGTCCGCCAGCGGCGCGGCGCCGGCGCCGGCTCGTCGTCCTCGTCCGTCCCGACCGCGGCGGGAGCACCGTCCTGCGCGTCCTCGTCGACCACCTGCGCGGCTCGTGCCAGACCCGCGGCACGCGCCGCCGGCCCGTCGGCGGCGGACGTCGGGTCGTTGCGGCTCAGCGCCGCGGCTCCGACCACCGTCGCGTTCGTCGTCGGGCCCTCGCCGTCGGCGACGTCGTCGAGCTCGACCACGTCCGCGAGCACGACCGTGATGTTGTCCCCGCCGCCGGCCCGCAGCGCGAGCTGCACCAGGCGGTCGGCACACGCGTCGACGTCGGCGATCGTCGCCATCGTCTCCTCGATGGTCTCCGCGCTCACGAAGCCCGACAGGCCGTCCGAGCACAGCAGCCACCGGTCGCCCTTGCGCGCCTCCCGGACCGACAGGTCCGGGGTCACCTCCGGGTCGAAGTCGCCCAGCACCCGCATCACGACCGACCGCTGCGGGTGGTGCTCGGCCTCCTCGGGCGTGATCCGGCCGATGTCCACGAGGTGCTGCACGAACGTGTGGTCCGTGGTGACCTGCGTGAGGACCCCGTCGCGCATCAGGTACCCGCGCGAGTCGCCCAGGTGCACCATCGCGAGCTTGTTGCCGGCGCGCAGGATGGCGAGCACCGTCGTGCCCATGCCGCTCAGCTCCGGGTCGGCGTCGCTGCGCGCGATGATCTCGTCGCGCGCGTCGGCCAGCGCCGTCTCCAGCTGGTCCAGCGCGTCGTCGGGACCGTGCGACTCCCCGTCCAGCGGCGCGAACGCGGCGACCGCGACCGACGACGCGACGTCGCCGCCCGCGTGCCCACCCATGCCGTCCGCGACCATCAGCAGGTGCGGACCGGCGTAGGCCGAGTCCTGGTTGTTGGAGCGCACGAGTCCGACGTCGGACCGCGCCGCATATCTGAGTGCGACGGACACCGGGTTACCTCTGCAGCTCGAGAACGCTCTGACCCACGCGGACGGGTGTACCCGTCGGGACGGGAGTCGGAGCCTCGACGCGCTGGTCCGCCACGAACGTCCCGTTCGTGGACCCCAGGTCCTCGACGAACCACTGGCCGTTCTGCGGGAAGATCCGGGCGTGCCGCGACGACGAGTAGTCGTCGTCCAGGACGAGCGTGCAGCCGGGCGCGCGGCCGATCAGCACCGACGACGTGCCCAGCGGGACGATCGTCCCGCGCAGCGGACCCTCGGTGACGACCAGGCGCCCCGGACCGCTGCCGCTGCGCGCCGCCCGCGGGATGCGCGTCGGGGCGGTCTCGGGCTTGGACGGCTCGGTCGCCACGGCGGCCGCTGCAGCTGCGGGCACGGCCGCCTTGCGACGCCGTCGGTCCGTGATCCTCGTCCCGTACAGGTCGCGCCGCAGCACGCCGATGGCGAAGAGCACGAGCACCCACAGCAGGGCCAGGTAACCCAGCCGCAGCAGGGTGATCGTCAGTTCACTCATGTGCGGGCGTCACTCGTCCAGGTCCGGCTCGCCGCCTGTCCAGAACAGGATCCGGGTGCGCCCGATGGTCAGCGTGTTGCCGTCCAGCAGGGTCGCGGCCGGAACCTGGTGGCCCTCGACGAAGAGTCCGTTGGTCGAGCCCATGTCCGTCGCGACGACCCCCTCAGCGGTCACCCGGATCTCCAGGTGCCTGCGCGAGACGCCCGGGTCGTCGACGATGATGTCCGCCTCCGAGCCGCGCCCGATGACCGTGACCGGGCCGGTGAGGATGTACCGCTGACCGTCGATGTCCACCAGGGGGTGTCGGGCGCTCGGGGCCGAGCTCGCCGACGCAGGCGCCACCGCACCGCGGACCGTCGCGCTGTGCACCCGGAACCGCGCCGCCTCCAGCTCGCTGTCCTCGCTGAACGACACCGTCACCGGACCCACGAACGCGTAGCGCTGGCTGGCCGCGTAGTCGGTGACGTTGTTGGCGAACTCGTCCGCCAACGCCTCCGCACCCCACGACTCCACCTGGTCGTAGTCGGCAGTCGCGAGCTCGATCGTGAACTCGTTGGGCACGACCGTGCGATCCCGCCCCACGACAGCCGCCCGGTCGTCCACCTCGCGGCGCAGCGCGCTCGAGAGGTCGAGCGGTTTGAGCTCGCTCTTGAAGGCCTTGGCGATGGCGTTGTTGACCACCCGCTCCACGCCGTTCTCGAACCTGTCGAGGATGCCCACGCCCACCTCCCCAGTCCCTCGTGCACGTCTGCGTGCAGCTGCCCTGACCGCAATCCGCCTTGATCGTATCTGTGACGCGCCGGTACGGGGTCGGAAGGAGGGTGATGTGCGCGCGGCGTCCCTGGGAGCCTCCGCGACGGTTCAGGACCAGCCCTCGCATCGTGCTAGTGTTCTGCGGCGCGCGCGAGTGGCGGAACGGCAGACGCGCTGGCTTCAGGTGCCAGTGTCCGAAAGGGCGTGGGGGTTCAAATCCCCCCTCGCGCACAGTGGGGCGGTTCCTCTTGGAACTGCTTATGGAGTACCGAAACTCCCGGTCAGAGTGATCTGACCGGGAGTTTCGTCGTTCCCGGCGGTCTGTGGCGCTGCGGCGGGCTGGTGCGAGCGGTCCCGGGCAGAGTTCAACTGTTAGCCGGACGGCGGCATGCCGCTGCTGCACAGTGGAGCAGGTGACGCGGTCGCGGTGTTCCGGTGGCGACTACTGCCGCCAGCGTCGGGGTTTGCCTCTGGTCCGGGTGTAGCGGTCGAGGGGCCGATCGTCGGGCGGTTCTCCGAGATGGTCTTGCCAGGGGTCGTTCAGGCCGCGTGCGGTGTGCCAGTCGTGCAGGCGGTCGAAGTTGCGGCCGGCGAGCGTGACTGCGAGCAGCAGTGTCGTGGAGGCGAGGCCGTTGAGCCGGATGAACCCGCGGTTGATGTTCAAGGACTGGAAGCGGATCTGGGCGTTGAGGCCCTCGATCAGGCTGCGCCGGTTGTAGGAGCGGACCCAGGCGGTGGACTGCCACGGGTGTGGCTGACGGTCGCGCTCGACGTCAGTGTCGGGGACGGTCACCGTCTTCCCGCAGCCGCATGGCGCGCCCTTGGCGCAGCTCGTGGTCGGCAGGTGGTGGCCGAGGCGGATGGATGCCGGTGTGTTGACACAGCGCAGGTGCCCGGCGAGGGCGGGCCCTTTGAACCGCTGACTGTTGCGGTCGTCGCGGTGCTTGGCCAGTGCGGTGAAGCGGTACGCCTCGCGCTTGTCGAATCGTCCGCGGATCTCTTTGCGTTCGTCCTGGCTGATCGACATGGGCGGTTCGTCGAGGTTCTGCAGCGCCTCGGGCATCGCTGAGATGTAGAGGTGTCCGTCGACCCAGATCGTGCCGGGTATCGGTCCAGGCCGGACGCCGCGCTGGGTGGAGTGCAGGTCCATCGTCACCTCGACGCCGCGCACGCGCAGCGGACGGGCGAGGTTCTCGGCCTTCGCCTGGGTGTAGCCGCGGTCAAGCAGGACTTCGTCGACGTCGCCGAGGGTGTCGAGGATCGCCACCACTGCCGGCGCGCGTCGCGTGACGCCGGATCGAAGCACCATCCCTGCGGTGAGTTGCGGGATTGGGTCGGCGCCCGTGGGCGGGACGTAGGTCGCTAGGTGCAGTTCGTAGCCCACGTACTTCTCTTCGGGCCGGCGATCCGTGGCCGTGCGCTTGCCCCATCGAACGTCGGGGTCCACCGAAACCTGCACGTGGCCGCTCGGGCCGACGAAATTGCGGCGTGGGCGCGTGTGCTACTCGATGTCGGTGCCGTCGATCGCAACGCCCTTCCACCTCGTCATCGCCGGCGGTAACGATGCTTGGACGAGTAGGGTACCGACGTCTTCGAGTGTGGCAGGAAGGTAGGGGCAGTCGGGCGGGCAGGGCAGTACCTCGCCGGTGCTCGGGTCGGCCTCCAGATCGTGGTCGTGATCGATCAGTAGTCCTCCCGAGATTGCTTCGCTCTAGGCGTGGATCCCGGACAGCATTCGGCGGTAGGTGATCTGCTTCTGCGACCGGAAGCCAAGGACTGCAAGGTCCGACGCGCTCAGGGTGCGCAGCGTTTCGACGACAGCGGCGATGCACGCCGTCCCCGGACGGCTCACGCCGTGCATCGCGAGTGCGGCCATCACCGCATGGAGCGAGATCTTGCGTGGGCGGCCGTTGGTGCGGGTGCGCTGCGCGACGAGCTGTCGGACCACTTCAGAGTCAGTGAAGGCGCGCGCCCTGGCGACCCGCTGAGTCGTGGTCATCGGGTTGGGGATGTAGACGTACTCGCTGACCCCGGACGGAGTTCTGGTCGGGAACGATCGTGTTGGGTGGCGGGTTCGGCTCATTGGCGAGCCATGGTCGCGAACAGTTCGTCGTCAGCGACGGGGCGCAGGTAGGGTATGACGTTCTCGAAGAACTTTCCCGACGTCACAGCGGCCATCCGGGCCAGGCCGCCGAGGTCGACCTGGTGTTCGAGGTGGACGCGGACCCACGTGGAGCGAAGTCGGTGGGTCACGATCCGCGGGCAGTCCGCGGGCAGAGCGACGCGTTGGGTTATGCGGTCCAGCCTCGAACGAGTCCAGCTCGACGGGTCCATTCCCAGCAACGTCGACCCCGGATCTGCAGCTGCGATCCGTCGCAGTGTCTCGTCGTGGGGAGCCGTGATGGGAACGATGCGCGGGTGCTTGCCGGACGCACGCACGCACAGGCACCCGTGCAGCTCGATGAGGTCGCCGGTCGACACGGACCAGGCCTCCCGAGGGTAGAGGCCAGCACCGAGGGTCAGAGCGAGGAGTGCCTGCATCTGGCGGCGTCGGCTGGGCACTCTCTGTTGACTGGCGACCTCGAGCAGGCGCGCCACTCTGCGTCGGTGTACGGCGCGACCCCTGCATGGCTGCGCACCGCCCGCTCCGGCGGTGGCCACGGTGCCTTTTCGGTGATCGCCCGTCCGTAGCGGCGCAGGTTCGAGCGCTTGGTCGCTATTGACGACTCGGCCAGATGCCCGCACGCGACCTCGGTGTACCGCTCAACGACGTCGGGAGTGAACAGCGCCTCACGAGGCACGGTCAGCCCTTCACCGTGTGCCCACTGGACGAAGGGAGCAACAGTATTGATCGCTTCGAGCGCTGCTTTCGGCTTGTCGGGGTACAGGTCGACCGCGACAGCCCGCACGAAGTCGCCGACCTCTAACCAGCCCTGGCGGTTGACGGGGGTGTACCTCGCGACAGCCGTCATGGTTTCGATCGACTCGGCGTGGCGGTTGACTGCAGGAGTTCTGGAATCCGATGATGGGCACACGAAAGTTCCTCTTGACGGGGTTTTGCTTCGATGCAGCGGTGCCACCCGCTGGGGTGCGATCTGGCCGGGATTACGAGTCCCGGCCTTTCGCATGTCAGGAGATCGGCGACCTGCGCCGCGACCGGTCAGGGCATGCGGCCAGCCGAGGAATCCGAGAGGGCATCACTGAGCAACGCGGTGGCGGTGGCGCTGACGGCCCGACCAGTCGCGTTCGCCCGCTCGAACAGCTGGCGCGCCAGGTGGGCCGGAATGCGGATCTCGACTCGCACGAGTTCCTCAGGCCGGTACACGCGGGTGCCCGACGGCGGCCGACCTGCGCGAGCTGGGGCCACATGAACGGGCGCGGGGGTGGCTTCGGGCACTTCACTGCCTCCAGATTCTGCGCGCTGAAGGGCAATCTCCCCACAGCGTCCGGATGGCTAGTCCGGCCTCGTCCGAATCGCAGTTCCGGGCGAGCAAAAGTCTTCCTGGCAGTCCTTCGAGAGCAGATGCCACGGCCTGCGTCCGACCAGCGACCCGCCCGAAGGTATCGCTCGAGTCGGCACCTTTCGCCCGCGTTCTACGCCGACAATCCAGCCGGGACCTGTCTCCGAGTCGAGCGATATCTCGTGTCTAATGGCGGCCGGTCTTACGGCTATATGGAGGCCGCGATGGAGGGGCCGTCGGTTTGGCGACTCAATCAGACCGTTCTTCCCCGGTGCGGCATAACGTCGGCGGCTCGACTAGGTGCGATGTCCAGGGAGGTTGTCCCGCCGCTCGGTGGTGAGTCGGGCTGACAGACGAAGGCCTCCGGTTGTGAAGTGGAGCTGTCTAGTTCACCGCTTCACCGACCGGAGGCCCTCGTGTCCCACGCTAACGCCGTCTTGACTCCACGAACTCGCGAACGGCTCGCGCTGCTCGTCATCAAGGACGGCTGGACATATGCCGCCGCAGCGAAGATGTTCATGGTCACCCCGCGTACCGCCAAGAAGTGGGCCGACCGCTACCGCGCCGAGAGGTCGGCCGGGATGGGTGACCGCAGTTCGCGACCCCACACGAGCCCGACCAAGACCGGTCCCGAGGTCGTCAAACGGATCGTCGCGCTGCGCTGGCGGCAACGGCTCGGCCCGGTCCAGATCGGCGGCCGCCTCGGCCTGCCGGCCTCGACCGTGCATGCCGTGCCGAGGCGATGCCGGATCAACCGGCTGTGCCACATCGACCGGGTCACCGGCGAACCGCTGCGCCGCTACGAGCACGACCATCCGGGGTCGTTGAACCACGTAGACGTCACGAAGTTCGCCAACATCCCCGATGGTGGCGGGCACAAGTTCCTCAGCCGCCAGCAGAGCAAGTCCAACAGTCGCGCCACAGCACACCGCACCGGCGAAACGTGGCAAGGACTACCGGCCGCTGATCGGGACTGCCTACCTGCACACCGTCATCGATGACCACTCCCGCGTCGCCTACGCTGAGATCTGCCCCGACGAAAAGACGACCACCGCGATCGGCGTACTGCGACGCGCGGTCGACTGGTTCGCCGCCCGCGGCGTGAACGTCGAGCGGGTGCTGTCCGACTACGGCAGCTGCTACCGCTCCTACGGCTGGCGCGATGCCTGCACGGAACTCGAGATCGCCCACAAAAGAACCCGCCCCTACCGCCCGCAGACGAACGGCAAGATCGAACGCTCTCACCGCACCCTCGCCGACGGCTGGGCCTACGCCCGCCTCTATCCCTCAACCGCCAAGCGCGACGCCGCCCTGCCCGGATGGCTGCACTTCTACAATCACCACCGCGCCCACTCCGCCCTCGGAGGCAAGCCGCCAGTCACCCGACTGACCAACCTCCCTGGACATCGCAACTAGGCCGTGTCTCCCAACCCTGAGGTGACGCGGTCGGCCGACTCCAGGTCGGCGCCCGTGTGGTCTCCTGCGGCGGTCCGGGGGGCCCTGCTGGATGCGGTGGTCGACGACATCCAGCCGAAGAGCCTCGGCAACCAGTACCGGATGCGCCTCACGGCGTCGTGACCTGCGGCGCACCGGCTACGGTCAGCGCGTGACGGGAGAGCAATGGTGGGCGGTCCTGCTCGACGGCAGCGTGGGGCTGGTCGGCGTGTTCATCGCCCTGTGGCTGACCATTCGCCACGAGCGGACGCTGGCGACCAAGGCACAGGACCTGGAGAGGGAGCTGGCGGCGCAGGCTCTGACAAGCGAGCGTGAACGTGCGGTTCGGGCGCGGATTGACGACGCATTGGTCTCCGCCATCCAGTACCTCAACATGCCCACCCGAGGGGGCCCTCAGGAAGTCCACCAGGGGCTGTTCGAGGTGACCTCGCGCCTAGCTACATTCCGCGTATCCGCCCAGCGGTCGGACCCTTTCGCGTCAGCGTGGACGAACAATCTCACTCAGTTGCTGTTCAAGGCGTTCGTGGTCGATGCGGAGGAGTTCGCCGCTCGCGTACGCACCGATGTGAAGGCGCAGCCGCGTTGGCAGCGGGTAGAGCTGGTTCGTCAGGAGTTGCTCCTGGGCCTCGAGCATCTCGCGACCGAGGAGGCCACGCAGCAGCTCCTCATCGCTTGCCTGGGACGCGCCAGCGCGGCCCAGTGGCCCGGCGGCGACCCCTGGGCGCCGTCGTCGACATCGTGAGCGCGGCGGCTGCCGCTACCGTCCGGCTATGACTCCGGAGCAGTGGTGGGCCAATCTCCTCCAGGGCAGCGTCGCGGCCGTCCTCAGCCTCGTCGGGCTGTTCGCCGTGTTCTGGCTGACGCTGCGAGTCGAGCGGAACAGAGATGCCACTCGGCGGGCTGACGAAGCCAAGCAGCGGCGCGAGGAACGAGTCACAATCTCGGCGTTGACGCTCATCCGGCACTTCGCGAACGTCCCGTGGTCCTCGACCAAGACCGAGGCGGAACGCTGGAGAGAGACCGCCGTCGCGGAGCTCGTTGCGATCGAGGTCCTCGCGGCACCGGACCAGCCGGCCCTGTCGCGCTGGGCGGGTCGAGCCGTGATGGACCTCATCGAGGCCGGAGTCCAGGACGAGATCGTCGACGACGACACCGAACCCGATGGGGGGCTGCGCGCTATGGATCACACACAAGAGGTCGCCAGCGACGTCCTGCGCACCCTCCAGAAACACGTGTTCGTCCCGAACGGACATTCCGAATCACGCTCTGACCAGCGTGAACGCTGACCCAGATCAAGCAACCTAGCCCCACGATGGGCCGAAACGCGGACTTGGGAGACACGCCCTAGTGCGCACCCTCGTCACCAGGTCCCGCAGGGCTTGAGGCTGGCGTCACTCTGGAGCGGGCCGCGATGTGTCGGGCTCGCCGAAGACGTCGGCAGCGATGAGCCGTGCTATGAGAGTCGCGGCCAGGGCAGGGGGCACTGCGTTGCCGATGATGACTGACAGCTCGGTTCTGGTTACCGCTGCATCGAATGTGAAGTAGTCCGGGAAGCCCTGGATTCGAGCGGCCTCGTGGGGAGTGAGGGTTCGACACAGAGACGGATGCATGAACCTTCCCTGGCCGAGGCTGCCAAACCCGCTGGTGATTGTCTGCGCGGGTTCTTTCCACTTTAAGCGGCCATACATCGATACGTACGAGTGATCGCCCTGGTGACACGGTGGCCTCAGCCGGTTCGGGAGGTCGTGCTCGTCGTTGTCGATCAGCCACTGCATGCGTGCCGAGTTTTCGGCGCTCGGTCTCGACGGGGTGTCCACCCACGAGTTCGAGGTCTGGTTCGCGAGATCACCGATTGCCCAACGGAGGTCGCGCGACCTCTGCGTGCCAGCGGCGAGTACCTCCCCCAAGTCGATGTCATCGCCGACGAGTCCGGTCCTGATGCCCAGGAGGACGTGGCGGCGCCGCTTCTGGGGGACGCCCAGACGCACGAGTTCGAGTATCGAGTTCGTCACGGTGTAGCCGGCAGCGTTGAGCGCTTTCGTGGCTCGGTCCACGACGCCCTCAGAGTCATGGACAACCGCGGGCACATTCTCTATGAGAACGACCTTCGGGCGGAGTACCTCCGCAGCACGAGCCATTCTCAGGTAGAAGCGATTCTTCGGGTCAGCTCGCCGCGTGTGGTTGTTGAGGCTGCTGTGGCCCTGGCACGGAGGACCGCCAACGAGGACGTCCAAAGTGCCCACGGAGCGAGCAACTGAGAGCTCTGACCCGCTCGGCTTGCTGCCCAAATCACCGTCGAAGATCGCCTCAACGGCTGCCACCTGCGTCTTCGCGGACGGGAAGTTCGCTTGGTAGGCCCGGATTGCCGCATCTTCGAAGTCGACGGCGAGCCGCACGTCAATCGCGAAGCCGTGCGCGTGGGCCGCCTCAGCCGTTCCGAGCGTGAGTCCCCCACACCCGGCGAACAGATCGACTACCGAGAGAGTCCTCGATCCACTCTCGAAGGCGGGCCGATGCCTGCGACGGAGTGGGTGCACCGTCGACAACGAACATCACTCCTGACGGCTGCGCGGGGTTGGGTCCAGTCCAGCTTCCGAGCGTACTCGAGCGCACCCACATGGTGTGCGACTCGCTCACGTCAGAGGGGCAGTCCGAGAGGAGACCAAATCGGCTGCCGCGGACACATCGGCCTTGATCTCACACTCCCACACGCGGATGCCTGTCCAGCCCGACTCGGACGCGAGTGCGAGTGCGCGGACGTCCCGTTCACGGTTGGCCTCGATCTTCGCTCTCCAGAGATCGACGTTCGGGCCTGTTCTCGGGGTCCACGTGTGACTGCTGTGCCCATGCCAGAAGCATCCGTCGACCCACACCGCCAAGCGATGACGAGGCAAGACGAGGTCCGGGTTGCAGCCTCGTTCCAACGTGACATGCAGGCGGAACCGTAGTCCACGCCTGTGCAGTTCGCGCCGTAGCGCCAGCTCAGGAGCGGTGTTCTTCGACGAGCGCCCGCGGAGGTGTCGACCCTTCTCCGTGCTCGCCCACGCTTCCATGCGACCTCCGATTCGGCCGGGGCACCCGCTGGCACTGTCGGGGCCATCCTGGTTCATCCGTGTTAGTGCCGCGACGCGCACCTTCAAGTCGAGCAGCCCCGTCGTACCGTCGCGGTAGGTTCAATTTGAGACGAGGAACAGTCCACGGGGGGAAGAACAGCGATGGCGCTCGAGGTCAACACCCACGTCAGTCGACTGCGTCGTTTTCAGCCTTTCCAGCCCGACAGCGCCGAGCTCATCTACGAACAGACCAACCCTAACGAGCCATCGTTCCGCGTCTCGACCCTCAGCTATCTCGAGCAGCTGATCGAGATGCCAGCAACCCGTCTCATCGTGCTGACTGGTGATGCCGGGCACGGCAAGACCAGTCTCTGCGCTCGACTTCTGGAGGAGCTCGGACGATCGCCCGTGCAGGCCGCCGACGCAGTCCGTTCTCTTGGCGACGCTTCGGCGCCGGCTGCCCACACCAAGTCCGGACGGCCGCTGTCTCTCATGGTCGACCTGAGCGGACTCGAGACCGATCCCGCCTCAGCGCTCCTGGTCAGCCTGCTCGACTCGCCACAGGACGGTGTCGCGATCGTATGCGCGAACGAAGGCCATCTAAGGAGTTCTGTCGCCGCCGACGAGTCCGGACGAGCGAGGGTCATCACGCAGACCCTCGAGGCAGGAATCGAGAAGGGCACGGTTGCTGACCAGAACTCGTCCGTGTACGTGATCAACCTGAACTACCAATCGGTCGCCCCGGACGCCTCAGCTGGGTTGGTGGACTGGGCAGTCAACGCGTGGGGAGCGGATCGCCGTCGGTGGCGAGCCTGCCAGCAGTGCGACGCCAGACCCGTCTGCCCGATCTACGCCAATCACGGGGCGTTGGCCGAGGAGGGACGCGGCACAGAGCGGCAGACGGCCTTCCGCCACGTCTTCAGTACGGCGGAACGGACGGGTGCCGTCGTCACTACTCGGCAAGCCCTGGCGTTAACCGCACACTCCATCAGCGGGGGTCTCGTCTGTGAGGACGTCCACAAGCGGTACCGCCGCGATGATTCAGACCGTTCGTGGCAGTTTCCCTACCTCTACCACCAGGCTCTCTTCGGGGACCTACTCACGTCGCAGAAGCGACGGCAGGTGCCCGCTTTCCGAGCCATCCGGCGCCTCGATCCCGGCAAGACCGCTTTGCGGTGGGTGGACGACACTCTGGACCCCGAGACCGCGAACGTTCCATTCCTCCCCCCGGAGCCGTCAGGAGACGAGGGCAGCCCGAAATCTCGGACTGCGGCCCAGCGCGAGTCAGAGCTCCTGCGATCGGCGATCGTCTTCCTACGCCGTCTTGACTACTTCGAAGGAACCAGCCGAAACCGGCTGAGTCGGCTCGGCCTCGAATCCGGCGACGAGTTTCTCGCCGTGAACGAGGGAACCCAGGCCGGCCTCGTGAAGGTGCGCGATGCGCTGCTTCGAGGTCTTGAGGCGGTCCAGGGAGTCCATCGACCGGCGGACTCGCCGGACTTCCTGGTGCTCGACCCTGCGTTCTTCTCCCATCGAAGTCGCGCTGCCGTCATCGCGAAGCGGATCCAAGGCCGCAGCGTCGAGATCGTCTCGCAGAACCAGCAGTGGACCGCTGCCGGGACCGTGCAACCGCAACTTCCTCGGGCGGTCGAGTGGTCCAGCCGATCTGTCTACGTGCGCCTCCCAGGAGCAGGGGGCGCCGTCATCCCTGTCCAACTCGACCTGATGCGATTCGAGCTGCTCATCCGATGGGCCGCTGGCCTGAGCAGCCGCGGCCAGCACGAGGCCGAGATCCGGAGTCTCACCAGTGCACTGGCCGCCCTCGCGCCTACAGCCGCCGACGAAGACGACATCGGTGTTCTCGTTGGTGGCGAACGCCGCACGCTCACGATCGACGTAGGCGATCGCATCAGGTCTGGCGGTGCGTGATGGCCACCTCGCACGATCGCGGTGGCGCGTCGCTGGTCCAAGAACTGTTCGGCGTGAATGTGCAGGAGCAGGGCCGAGGGTTCTATGTCGCACTGGAGCTGCTGGCAATCGCGCGCGGTGTGATGCTGCTCGATCCGAATCAGTTGCTCGCTCCGACGAGCGGGCATGTCACGTACGTGCGCGCGTCCCATGACCTTGCTCGGCGCATTGCAGTCGGTGAAGAGCTACAGCAGGAGGTTCTGGCCTCCGCGGTACAGGGAGATGCTGCCTACGAGACGCTCTCCGCTCTGCTGTCGTCCTTGCTCGTGGAGGTTCCTGGCAGGAGGCGCACCCCACGATGGTTCTCGTCGCACTTCTACCCGTTCGTCGGAGAGCTCGTCCACTACGACGCTGTCCAGAGACGGGGAGCTCCTGCGATCGAGCGCTACGTCTTCCGGGACGGGGGTGGCTGGGCGTACCACGTGCTGCGTTCCGACCCGGACGGCGTTCGACGAACAGAAGCCCGGGACGGGCTCGCCGTCCTCGTAGGCGACAGCGGCACTCCGCTCGGACGGGTTGCTGCAGCGCTGCAGTCTCATGACGCGGCCCGACCGACAGAGTTCACCGACCTTTCCGAATCGGAGAGCGAACCGCGAGACGCCGACAGCCCGTGGCCCGAGCTCCTCAGGCGTGGTGTCCACTCGATCGTCAGTCGAACTCAGGTTCCTCGTGCGAAGAGGACCGAAAGTCTCATGCACTGGGTGCCGTACTGCCTGGCGCGGCATCAACTGCACCTTGCACGACGAGCGCTGGGCGAGCCGGACGCGATGATCCTGCTGGACGCGACTCACGATGCTAATCCACTCAGGCGACGTTCCCAGGAGAGCCTCGACAAGTTTCGCTGGAACATCGCGAAGGCACTGACGGAGAGGGCAGCCCAACACCAGCAGGCAGCGAGTGAGCGGGGCGACGTCGATCAGGCCGAGCGTTGGGCGAAGTTCGCGCAACCGAACGCGAACATCACGAAGTCGCCTCGCGCGTTCTTCTCCGAAACTCTCGCTGCTGTCGGTGCCCTCAACTCCACCAGCGGGCGTCGGCACTTCACCTTCAAACCGCCGATGCTGGAGGCGCTCGTAGCTGCCCTTCTCGCCCCCGGCGAGGAGGTCGAGTTCTACCGCTTCTGCCAACGCCTCCACACGGAACTCGGGCTCGTCGTCGACGACCGAACGGCTCGGTCCGCTGGCCTGACCACGGACATTGACGCTGGCGTCTTCGCGCTCAACGCGGAAGCCTTCAAACTTCGACTCGCGTCAGCCGGCCTGCTGACGCACTACTCCGACGCCACGAGCATCATTCATGGGGAGCCGAGATGACGCCGGGCGTCGCCGACGTGGTGGGAGCGGTCGTCGCGACCGTCGTTTGGGATTCGCTGCTGACGCAGGGGTTCGGTCCGAGGCCGGCGTTGCGAGTAACAGGGTTCGCGAACGACGAGGTCATCGCCGCGGTGGGTGCGCTGGAGCGGATCGGTCGTGAGCGCGGCTCGTCAGGCCTCGTCATCAAGGTCGGGACCAAGGCGCCCGTTCCGGGGGTACCAGCGGAGTACCTCCTGCAGGAGGGCCAGACGCTCACCCACTGGCGTAACCAGAACGTTCCGGCAATCGTCCTCTTCGACTGGGACGCCCAGCGAGACGAAGAAGGGCTCGCGGCCGTCAATCGCCTAGATGACATGAGCCTGCTGAACGAAGAGGACGGGAACGACAGCGCCCGCTTCGATCTGGTCAACCGCGCGGCTTGGGCGTTCGCCGGCGGATCCGGCGAGCCCCCAAGCCACCTGGCCGCAGTCCTGAGCGTCGTGAGAGAAGCCATCGGTGCCAGCGGCCGACTCTCACTTCGGCGCTGGACTGCGTACGTCATCGCCTCCTGTCTCGAGGTTCAGCAAGCACCTCTGCGTACGCCTGATGTGGTGGAGCGTGCGGCGGCAGAGAGCCTTCGTGAGCTGGATCTGTTCCCTGACGTCGATCTCTTCGTGAGCGACGCAGCAGCACGGTCGCGCTTGGCGAGGAACGTCAACGTCAGCCAGAGCAGACAGCCGAGCGGGCCGTTCATTTCGGACGACGACGTGCTCGCACGCATCGCCGCAGCCGAACTGTCGACGTCGGCCCTGGAGAGGTTCGGTCTCTCGGACCCGCAGGCGCGGGATCGAATGCGGGAGGTGGTACTCGGAGGCGGGGCGGGAGCCCGCGCCGGCGTGGACCTCAGTCTGTGGCTCGAGCTGTACGAGCGGCGTGCAGAGCGGGCAGGGCTGGGACAGCAGGTCAGAGCCTCGATCGCCACACAGGCGGAATCCCGGCTCTCTGAGTTCGACGACCTCGACGTGGAGGCGGGCCTGGATCACAGCGAGCAGAGAGCCGCTGAGCAACTCCTCCGGGCCGAACCGCCAGAGGCACTTCGCCCACTGGTTGAAACACTGCCGCCAGCCCTCCGTCGGCGCGTCGAGAAGGTCGCGTTTCCCGACTCGCAGATCGAGCCAGACCCGCTCCGAGCGCTGCTCCACGCTCTGAGTGTTCTCGACGACAACTCCGATGCAGCCGCGGAGCTACGCGTCGAGGGACCGGACGACGTCGGAGCCTGGTCGAGGTGGCTGTTCGCCTTCCTGTACGGCCCAACGCTCAGTGGCGTTCGGGAACGCGCAGAGGAGGGACGGCTGACCCTCCGAGTGGACGACTCGCTGCTTGACGCTTCCGCACCGCCTGAACTCGATGAGGAAAGCGAGTTCGAAGCACCGGTGTCGTGGGCCCCACTCCGGCTTGTCGTGTCGATCTCGGACGTCGGCGTCCGACGGTTCCGATGGGACCCGTTGGCCACTCCGGGACTGACTGCCTTCGCCGCTCTCGTTGTCGGCTACTCGGTGGTCCCTGGCGAGCAGTTCGACGGCGACCTCGAAACGTTCTTCGAGGGCTTCAACGATCCTCGGGAGTGGGAACGCCAGATCCAGGCACCAAACTCCGGCCCGGTCTCGTCTCGGCTGGCGGACCTTCGAGACGACCACCTCAGGAGTTGGGTTTCGGGCATCGATGCGGACTCACTCGATCAGTACCTGGCCGAGTGGGAACCCATCCTCAACGAGGCTCGACAAACTCTTGTGCCAGCGAACGCACCTGATGAAGACCTCGCGTCGGTGGTCCTCACCGACGTCCTCCAGCTGAGCCAGAGTCGACTGGTCATGCTGGCGACACACCCGCTTCGGTTGCGGTGGCTCGCTCGGCACCTACGCCGAATGTCGAAACTCCTGGTCCAGTGTCTGGCAACCGGACTCGACTTGAACCCGGAGAACAACGAGCTCTTCTTCGAGTGGCTGCAGCGCGTTTCGCCACACAGGACGCCGCCCCTTGTCGTCGGACCTGACGAGATCGTCGCTATCGCCGTTCGGGAGTCGGGCGGACATGAGGAGTACGTGCCACTCCGCCAGAACGGGAGAGAGTCCCGGGACTGGCTCGCCGCGGTCGACGACGCTGCTGTCGAAGAGCTGGTCAAGGTCAAAGCGTCGTACGTCGAGACGTACCCGCACAAGCTGGACGGCCTGTCGCTGCTCTTGCTGGATCGCGAGGAGTCGCCCCGACTGCCGCTCCGGCTGGCCCGCAGAATCAGGGCGCGGATCCCACGGATCCGATTCGAACTCCTGGTTCTGACGAACCCTGCTGGGCATCACGACATCATCCGAGCATTCGACGCGGAGTTCGCTGACGACGAAGTCGGCGACGAGCGACTCTTGCCTGACGTGCAACTAGTTCTCCGTGACTGGGTACCTGAAACCGAGCCCAATCTCGAGGCGTTCCGGGACCGTGTTGATCTCGCCCTGGCGCCAGCACTCTTCGGTACGCGCACCACCTTGAATCAGAAGACGAGGGACGCGTCCGCCGGCATCTCGGGCTCCTACGACCCGTGGCTGCATCGATCCACTCACGACATCGAAGAGACCAGCCAGAACGTCGTCCGAGCGATGCTTCCTGGCCAGCGCGATCCTTTGCTCGAAACGTGGTCGACTCTGTGTGTCCGGCACGACGCGCACTCAGCCGTAGCACCTCAAGCGATCGGGAACACCGACTACTTCGAGATGCAAGTCAGGTTCGACCGTCATCAGAAGTTGTTCCAGGAGTTGCATCAGGTCGCGCACTGGGTCGTGACACTCGACGCATTCATCGGACGCGATCAGATCGATGCCCTCGATGACAAGCCAGACGTCATCCTCGTGCGACCCGGGGTCGGTAAGAACGAGGCCTACACACTCATCGTGAGCTCGGCTACGGGGCGACGGTTCGTGGTGCAGCGCCTGGGTCGAAAGCTCAAGGAGATCGGTGTTGCCGATGCGCTGTCCGCCGGCGCAACAGCGGAGCGGATCTACGAAGTCGGGCGGAACGTGGTGCCCGGGGCGGTGCTTCGTGCACTAGGCCTTGGGCGAGCCACGAACGAGATCGTCGGGCTCGTGGCGAGCAGGTTCGCTGTCGCCCAGCAGATACCTGTCCGAACCGATCGTCCGGGGTTGGAAGTCTGGATCAGCTTCGATGAGCAGCAGAGCTGGTTCGGCCGGAGCCAGCGGACGAGGGCTGACTTGGGCCGCTTCTTGCTGACCCTGGATGAGGACGACGAAGTCCGCCTCGAGATTCTGGTGGTCGAGTCGAAGTTCAGACAGTCGTTCGACATCGGCGCAGCCGAGCAACAGCTCGATCGCACGACCGAACTGTGTCAAGCGGCCTTCCGCTCGGGGGACGCTCCGCCAGACGACCGGGAGTTCTGGTTCCAGGAACTCGCCGCCGCGGTCGAGCAGACGAGTGCGATCCGCCAGTCTGCGGCGGAGCTGCCGGCCCGCCGGTACCTCGATCTCGGCGGTGAGTCCTCCGAGGCGCGGATCATCGGAGCGCTTCGTACAGGACAGGTCATGCTCGATTCAGTTCGGGGCGTAGCCGTTGCTGTGGCGGCGGCCAATCTGGACGATGCGCCGAGCGCGTCGGAACTCGGCGCGCACACCCTGGTCAGGTTGAACCAGCCCGAACTGCGGAAGGTGATCAGCGACCTGGTCGCCGGAATCGAGCCATCGGCTGGAGCGGCTGCTCTGCTGCAAGCCGCAAGACGAGATGCTGCGATGGCGCACGAGCTGATCGCTAGCGAGCCAGCGCCTACGCCAGCAAGCGACGACACCAGCAGTGCAGTCGAAGCCGCAATCGAGATGGTCGTTCCAAGCCGCCGGGCGGCCGGACTGGGGGACGCTGAGCTAAGAGTGCGGTACGAGCGCGTCCTGGACGTGCTTCGAGTACACAACGTGCCGGTTGCCCCTGCCAACGCCGAACCATGGCTCGAAGGACCCGGCTTCTACGTCCTTCGGGTGGCCCCGAAGGCCGGGGTCACAGTCGACCGAGTGGTGAACCGTGTCAACGAGATCGCCCTCTCGCTTCAGCTCCCGGCAGGTCACCAGATCCGTACTTCGCTCGACCGCGGCACCATCGTCTTCGAGGTCCCGAAGACGCCCGACGAGCGTTATCCAGTGCTGGCGAGCGACCTCTGGCAGGTCTGTCCGCCTGAAGTCGGCCGGCTCGTCGTGCCCATTGGTGCTGACATCGCCGGACAGCCCGTTCAGTTGGACTTCTCGTCACCGGACTCACCCCACCTACTTGTGGCAGGTACCACCGGAAGCGGGAAGTCCGTCGCGCTGGAGACGATCCTCCACGGCCTGACGAGGTACCCGGCCGAGTCGCTGCGGCTCAAGCTAGTCGATCCAAAGGGAACCGAACTACTGGACTTCGAAGATGACCCGCACACCGAGGGCCTCATCGGGGGCGACGCCGTCGACGCGCTCGAGATTCTCGAGGACGCCGTCGCTGAGATGCAGCGGCGGTACGAACTGATGCGTCCCCTTCGCGCCCGCAACCTCGTTCAGTACAACGAAGCGGTGGCGGTCGAAGACCGAAAGCCGTGGATCGTCATCGTGCTGGACGAGTACGCCGATCTGACCAGCGACCCCGACGACAAGACGAGGATCGAGGCGCTGCTGCGGCGGCTGACGCAGAAGGCTCGCGCCGCTGGGATCCACGTGATCGCTGCGACGCAGAGGCCCAGTGCCGATGTCATCTCGACGACGATCCGATCGAACCTGCCCGCTCAGCTCGCACTCCGAGTCAAGACCGCAACGGACAGCCGGATCATCCTCGATGAGGGAGGGGCAGAGGCCCTCGCAGGACAGGGCGACGCGCTACTCCGCACCGCCAGAGGACTCCAGAGGCTCCAGGTTGCGTGGTCTGGGTAGCGTTGCACTGACGGGGATGGCGACTCATGTCCGTGTCTCCAGTGCAGCCCGGAGTCGCGTGGCGTCGTCGTTTCGCACCGATCCGATGCGCTGGCCCTGGTCGATCGCTTGGCGCAGCAGATATGTCGGCGTCCCGTAGACCAGGCACTGCTCGATCGCGGCCGCCGGCGTCACGATCCGCATCTGGTGCCACCAGGTGACCTGGCGGGCGGTGAGCGGTTGCACGTGCACGACGTACCGGTCGTTGTCGCTGCGCCGGATTCGAAGGGGCTGCGGCACGGTCACGTGGTAGCGGGCGGGGTTCACGTCGCTGAGCTCGTGCAGCTGCAGGGCCGTCTCGTGGCTGAGCGCAGCATCGGGGTCCCCGGTCCGTAGCAAGGCGACCTGGTACTGCTCATCCGCCATCCCCGGCAGGTGCGGGTAGCGGTAGATCCCGTGCGCGACCCGATCCAGCCGACCCCGCGCGACGAGGTTGTCGACCGCACCCGAGCTCAGTCCCAGGTCCTCCACCGCCTGGCGCCGGGTAAGCATGCCGTTCTGCTCCTCCGCGAACTCCCGCAGCGCCTCGCGAGCGAGCACGGTTCGCCCTGTCCGCATGTCAGAAGGATGTCATTACTGATGCAGTATTGACGTTCTCGTGGCCGGACGAGTGGTTGCCCGGATCGTATCGGCGTCTTAAGCGCCGGGTGGATGAGCGGGATCGAAGGGTGGTCCATGGGTGGCTGCAGGTGCTTTGAGGGGTGGTTAGTGCTAGCGTGGTCGGACGCCGGATCCGGAGCCAGCGGCCGGGTCCATCCGGCAGCAAGGCGCAAGCTGGGTCCGAACCGGCAGTAGGCCAAGGAGGCCGCCACCTCATGCCAACCAACTTCACAATTGCTCAGAATCACCGTGACTCGCTCAAGGTCGACCTGCCCCAGGCCGTCCGTGAACTCGTCGACACACTTGGACCGACGCTCGTTGCTGCTGCAGCCGGCATCAAGGATCGCAAGGCGCCCGGCGAGTGGATCGCCGGAACCCGTGTCGTGCGGGACGCCGCGGTCGAGCGACGGCTGCGACTCGCGCACCGAGCGCTAACCGCAATCACCGCACATGACGGCCCAGGCGTCGCTCGCTCTTGGTTCCTTGGGGGCAACCCGCTTCTGGGAGAGAGCACACCGATCTCGGCGATCCGCGAGGACCGAGACGTCGAAGTCGTCCGGGCGATCGACGCACAGGTGAATGACGACTGGACGGGCTGACTCAATGACCGGGGACGACAGCAGGCGCATCGACAGAGCGACAACTCTGGCGCTCATGCGGCCTGCGGCCCGAGTGGTCTGGCGGGTCGCACGGTTCAAGCACGGCCCGCTGAACCCGCCTGACCGACTCCCCGTCTACTCGCTGCTCGCCCACCACAACGCGCCCTACCCTCGGCGGTGCTGGAGCAGGTTCGACGTCGAGGGCCGCACGGCGTACTTCGGTGAGACCCCGCAGACGGCATACGCCGAAGCGCTGGGTGCCTACAAGCGCCTCCCCGCGCCCAGCGCCGACGCCAACTTCATGGGCGCCGATGAGATTGACGACGTCCCCGAGGAGGACTGGGCGCAGTGGCGGGCCGACCGACGCCTCTGGCCGGTCGAGCTCCCTCAGGGGGAGTTCATCGACATCCTCGCTGGCCGGTCCATCGCTGTCCTGGAGCAGAAGATGGGCACCCGACTGACGCGGTACGGCGTGCCTGAGAGCGGGCTGACGACGGCGCACCTCCTTGGCGAGGATCGGGAGCTGACAACCGCGATCGCCGATGTGCTCTATGGCCTGGAGCTGGACGGACGCGCACACCCGCTGGGGGTCACGTGGGAGTCCAAGCGCGGGTGGGGCCGCAACTACGCCCTGTGGCTGCGCCCGAACGCCACGATCTACCCGACTGAGTACCCGGCCCGGCTGATCAGCGCCCACGACGAGGACCTGCAGACCGTCGCGAAGGCGTACCGCCTGCAGATCGCCTGAGTATCTCTCGAAGCCTAACCCGCAAGGGGGTCGGCAACGCGATCGTCGCGATCGTTCGTCGACGTTTGTGGGGTTCGGAACCACAGAGGGCATGTCCCGGTCAGGCTCCTGTAACCGGGCCCCTTTGCCATCCTTCGAGGAGCACGCGTGTCGACGCCCTCGCAAGGTGTGCCTGAGACGTCGCTCAGGGTGTGCCTCGGTCTCGCGAAGCTGCAGTTCTGCGCGAGGTCAGCGAGTTTCTGCAACTACCCACAGATCCTTGGGAGATTTCCCAGGGAGACCGAGAGTCGGGGACCCAAGGGTTCCCGACTCTCTGTCGTTCCCCCGAGGATGCCGAGTCGGTAGCTCCGCACTCCTCACAGTCCGGGGGCGGCGGCCAAGCGCAGCCATCCCACGTCGTGAGCCATGGGTCGGAGACTGACGGGGCGATTGTCGAACTCGGTCTACCGGGAACCAATCCGGACATGGTTCACGGACTTGTCACCCACCACAGCATCCGGACGCGCCTGCGCGCGATCCGCGGCACCGGCGCCGCTCCCGTCGCCGACCCCGAGCATTTCTGGCACACCGCAGGTCAGGAGTCGTCCCCGTGGGCCGAGCGAGATGGCGTCGAGCGGGGTCTGGTCTGTTGCGTACTTGACGCACAGAACCGGCTCTCGATCACGAAGTTGGCTCCGGCGCTCGGCTGGGCAGACGACGTTGCAGTCGTCCTCCGCGTCGAACCGGGCCGTGTATACGTCAGCGTCGGGTTGCCGACCAGCCCGCTCGAGGTCGCGTCGCGATACGTCGCAGGTCGGCTGACATTGCCGGCTGCTGCCCGTGGACGCCTGGACGTAACCGTCGGTGACGCTGTGGTCGCGGTGACGGCCGGAGACGGGCAGATCGTGCTCGCTGGGGGTGCAGACATCGCCCAGGTCGTCACGGGAGCGTTCGAGGTCACCCCAGCGGCGGTGGAGCTTGTCACGCCGGCAAAGCGGCGCGGTGTGAAGGCAGCCTGGCAGCCCGTCGTCGGCTCTCGCCAACCAGCGGGTACGACATTGATGTGCTCGGCTATGGAGGCTCCGAGCCCAACGCTGGTCGGGTTGTTCCCGGCAAGTGCCAGGCCAACAAGATGTGTTCTTCCCTCTGCCGAGTCGTGATGCGCGTTCGCCAACGGCTGCTGAACCCAGTCCTACTTCCATGACCGGTGGGCACGGTCCTTGGACGGCTCGCGGCGATCGGCCAGACTCGTTGCATCGACGCAGGTCAGTCCCGAACCTGCTTGGGATGAGCTGGGAGGCGTCGTGTCGTACTCGACAGCGAACGTTTGGGCCACGCACATAACCATCGGAGCCCACGACGTCCGTCAGCTCCTGGTACCTGATCACGACGACTTCGAGCGGCACGGCTCCGGCACCGACGAGGTCGCGTCCAGCACTCGCGGGACATTGGCGGTGTCGCGGGGGCAGCGGTTCCCCGAAGCGACGAACTGATAGCGGGAGGTCTGGCAGAGTCTCGGCGAGGCAGTGGAACTTCCGCACGATCGGAGCCGCCCGACGGAGCAGTTGCATCTGCTCGCGGTAGCGGAGACCGACGCGCAAGTTTCCACGAAAGGACCTCTGAGGGTTTGCCCTCGCGGTGAACCGCCGAAAGGTATCAGCGGCGCCCAGAACCCGGAAGCCCACCCCGCACGATCTTGGGCGGGGGAAAGGGGTGAGGTGCCTCGCGAAGATTCGCACGTCCGATCAGAACCCCCGGAGCGGAATCGTCGATGCGTCGCCCCTTCTTGTCGTGATGAGGACGTGCGCCACCTGAAGTCTGCAGCGCCTCATAGGCGTCCAGGTCCACGACGTCCTTGTCGGTCAGGCGAAGGTCCGCTCCCGCAATAAGGAGGTCATAGCGGACCCGTGCCACCCTTGCACCGGCGCGCAACCGAGCAGCCGCCAACCGTGGGGCGTTCTGGCCGATGTCGGATGAGACCTTGGCGGCAAACGCGGCCAGTTCTCCACGTGAGCGCTCACGCACGATGCCGTAGGCGCCGAAGCTTGCGATGGGCTGGCTACCGCTGGCCACGTCATCCCCGTCCCTTCCCCGGTGTGCTCGGCGCAGGTTCTCGCTCGCACCCACGACGCAATTCAGTTAGCTCGGGTACGCAACAACTACATACATCGTGCCACTGGCTGCGTGATCCGGGACCGTGTGCGCGTCGCTCGAACGCGAAGTAGAACGCCGCGTCGGCGCTGGCGGGTAGGGAAATGCAGGGTGGTGCGGTCAGGCGACCAGCCAAGCGAACCAATCCTGCGGCTCGAGTGTTGTGACAACCACGGTCCGCCCACCGACTACGGCAGTCATCAGACGCGTCGCGCGGTCGACCCACACGCGGCCGCCGGAGGGCTTGATTGTGCGTACACGATCCGCGACCCCCTCTGCCCGTGAGCCGATCTTAGACTGGAGGGTGGGGCCGCCGGCGGCCGACGTGATCGTGCCGTCCAAGGTCATCTTGTACTTGCGACCCTGCGGAGGCCCCGGGATGACGGTGCCAGGCGCGACAACGCTGGGCTGGGCCGAATCGCGCAGGCGTCCGAGGTACACCCACGTCCCGCTGAGCCAAGCGACCGCGTCGAGGTCCTCGTCAACGAACACCTTGCCGCCGACGGGGCGGATTGCCAGGAACTCCTCGACGAGCTCGTCGGCTGCGGCCTGACCGACCAAGCTCTCGAGGGTCGCCTTGTCGGCGTTGCGAGTCATGCGTCGTCGCGCCGCAGACAGCACCCAACGCTGCTTGCCGAGCGCGAACGGCCACGGCTGTCCCGATGCGGGTAGTGGTGCGGAGGTGGCGACCGCACGATCTCCGAGCCGCCGCAGGGCTGCATCCCAGCGAGTGTCGTGCGCCTCGGGAGTCTCAGTGAGACGTGCGGCGACAATCGCGCCAGGCACCGTGACGGCAGCCGAGGCGCGCACCGGTGGAGACGTAGTCCGCGTGCGCGGCCGGGATGTCCTGGGTGCGGCGGACGGCCGGTGAGGACTGCGCGCAGGTGCGGTAGCAGGCTCCACTACCTCGTCGGCAGAAGTGGGTGTCGGCGTTTGCGCGCTGGTCTCTACGACGCGCTCGAGTTCGGCAATGCGCTCATCCTTGGACAGCATGTCGGCCTCGAGCTGCTGAATCCTGGCCAGGTCGTCCTCAGCGAGCACCCGCAACGCGACGAGCTCAGGAGGTTCCTCCTGGACTGCCTTCCATGTGCCCTCGCGAAGGGCGAGGAGACGTGTGAGGAGTGCACCGCAGTCGGGCGCGCACTCCAACCCGACTTCGCTCGTCAATGCAACCAGGTCCCTTGCTCCTCGCACCGCCCAGCCGGCCGCCTGGTCGTCCGGGTGCGCGACCTCGTGACGAAGTCGGAGGACGCGGCGGGCTGTGTCAAGCCACTCGGCGTCGCGGCTCAATGCGCTGCGGCACACCCCTTTCGGGATGCCGGACCTGCCCGGCTGGCGCAGAACTTCCTTCAGGAGCAGTGACAGGTCGATGGGGGATGCGTGCCGCGCCGATGGCAGATAGATGCGTTGCAGAGTCAGCGGCCACTCCTGCCCGTATTCGTCAGCGAGCATGGGTTGGCAGAGGCTGCTCACCTCGCGCCCGACGAGCTCGAGGAGCACTAGGAATGCGGCACGGCCCTCTGCTTGCTCGATGGTGCGTGGCAGTGGCACCCGATCGCTCACGGCGGCGTCCCTTCAAGAACGGTGCTCACTGCATCGGCACTCCGCGAAGCAGTCTTGACGCCGCACTCCTCGGGCTCTTAGGAGCGCAATCGCTGCGGGCCGCTACTCGTTCGGCGTCAGCTCGAGGATGCGCTTCGCCAGGGTGACGCGGTCCGAGTTGGGCGCTCCAAGGGCACCCGACTGCAGTGCTACTTGGACGACCTCACGAAGCCTTTGGGTCTCATCCGCGGTCGGGTTTCGCGACGCGAGGAGACGAGCGACTACGAGGCCGTGGTACTGCTCGAAGGCCGACCTTGGAGCCGTGATGGCGTCGATGGCAGTCGTGTAGCTCGCCGCCGAGGGTGCACCGGTCATCATGGCCAGCGCCATCGCTCGGTTCGCCTCGGAGCCATCTGCGAACACGCCCTCAAGCGATGCACGCGTTGGCGACATGGTTCGGGCTTCGTCGGCCCATCGGTGCATCTGGCGCTCGAGCTCCGCGGTTCGTCGCCAGCCGGAAGGAGCCTGCCGTGTCTGGCTGAACTGCGCCGTCTGAGCGGCGTTGCCCGTGATCAGTTCCACTGCCTCGTGGCGCAGACGCGCGGCGAGCTCGTGATCCCCAGACTGGTCGGCAAGCTCAGCTGCTTCGAGCTTGCCGGCGACCTGGCCGAGCTGGACCTTAACGCCGCCTGCTTCGAGCGTTGTGATTCGGTCCGCGAGGACGCCCACGAGCAGCAGCGCGGTTCCTGCGGCAAGTGCCGCTGCCGTGCCAGTTCCGTTGTCGGAGACAAAGATTCCGACGCACCCGATCACGATGAGGCAGAGCCCACCGATCGCGCAGGATCCACGAACAGTCGCGGAGACGGTGGCAGGGCTGAGGGGCGGTGGTTCCTTTCGCGCGCCGGACACTCCGATTGACCCCCGTCGTCGTGCACTGACCGCTCGCGGGCGGAACGGCGTGATTGTTGCGCAGGTGGAGACCAGGTGTCGATGCCCTGGGTACGACATGGGCCGATACTGATCGCGCCGAGCCGGATCGTACGATCCGGCGGTGGTGAAGAGGCGCGGGTACCTGAACGTCGGCAGCGACCAGCCTTGGGCGTCGTCGTGGACGGCAGAACCCGACTCTGGGAGATCTCCCACGAATGTGGGTTCAAATCCCCCCTCGCGCACAGTGGGTGGTTCTCCAAGGAACCGCCTGGGCAGTACCGGAACTCCCGGTCAGAGCGATCTGACCGGGAGTTCTGTCGTTCCTGGGACGCCTGGATTCGTCTCGAGGTCCTCGCGTCGGACTCGATGCTGTGCGCGGCGAACACTGCTCACGGCGCGGGCAACAACGCATTCCATGCCACGGCGTACTCCTCGTTCGCCGACGGGACGAGCGTGCCGCTGACTCGCAACAGGTGCGTGCCCTGCAGGTGATGCCACTCGGTCCCGAACGCCGGACCGAGCTCAGCGAGGGTCTCTTGGATGTAGGTCGACCGGGCCTGAGCCTCCTGCGGGGTGGCAAAGACCTCTACCACCGCACCGGCGTCGATTCCCTCGCCGCCGGCAGCACGGCCGTCTGTGATCTGTGCGGCGGAGGTGTATTGGCCGGGACGGCCGATCAGGTTGTTGGGGTCGTTCGTCTCGTCGTACACGGTGACCGCTGCGATGTTCGGGTTGGCTGCTCTCAAGGCCTCCGCTGCCGCACCGGCGTCGACGGGCGCCACGACGGTCGGTGTCGCTTCGGCGGTGGAGCTTTCCTCGGTCGTCGGTGTCGACTCGGGTGCCGACTCTCCCGACGACGCCGCAGTCTCGGGCGAGCCTTCCGGCT
>NZ_BJWH01000022.1 GCF_007990265.1 Cellulomonas terrae | reverse complement strand
GCCACCGGCGGGGTGGTGGGGGCGACGTCTGCGCCCCCACCGGGTGGGACGTCAGGCGGCCGCGGTGATCGCGTCGATCGCCGCCTGCACGTCCGCGCGCAGGTCGTCCGAGATGGGCGCGGAGCCCGCGGCCTCCTCCGACGCCGCCTGACCCTCGGCGCTCGCGATGTAGCTCAGGAAGCCCTTGACCAGGTCGGCCGTCTCCTGGTCGGGGTACTGCAGGCACGCGAGGCTGTAGGACACGAGGACCAGCGGGTATGCGCCCGAGGCCGTCGTCTGACGGTCGATCGCGACGACGATGTCGTGCTCGGCACGCTCCTCGTCACGGGGCGACGCGTCCACGGCTGCTGCCGCGGCCTCACCGGACGGTGCGACGAACTCCTCGCCGACCTTCAGGCTCACCTTGCCGAGGGTGCCGGCGGCCGAGTTGTCCGCGTACGTGATGGTGCCCGTACCGCCCTGGACCGTCTGGATGACCCCCGACGTGCCCTGAGCGGACTCGCCACCCGCGATCGGCCAGTTGCCGTCGGCCTCGTACGGCCAGGCCCCGTCCGACGCCGCAGCGAGGTAGTCGGTGAAGTTCTCCGTCGTGCCCGACTCGTCCGAGCGGTGCACGGGCGTGATGGGCTGGGCCGGCAGCGTCGCGTCCGGGTTCTCGGCCGCGATCTCCGGCGCGTCCCACGAGGTGATCTTGCCGTCGAAGATGCCGGCGATCGTCGCGGCGGACATGTTGAGCTCCGTCACGCCCTCGAGGTTGAACACGACGGCGATCGGGCTGACGTACAGGGGCAGGTCGACGGCCTCGGTGGTGCAGACCTCCTTCGCCGCCTCCAGCTCGTCCGTGTCCAGCGCGGCGTCGGAACCCGCGAACTGGACGGAGCCGTCGAGGAACTGGGTGCGACCGCCGCCGGAGCCGACGGGGTCGTAGTTGACGTTCACGTCGGGGTTGGCGCTCTGGAAGCCGGCACGCCAGGCATCCATCGCCTTCTCCTGCGACGTCGCGCCGGCGCCGTTCAGGTCACCGCTGAGCTCGCTGGCCTGCTCGGGGGCGCCGGACGTGCTGTCGCCGGACCCGGTGGGGTCGTCCGATCCGCAGGCCGCGAGGGAGAGGGCGACGGCGCCGGTGAGGGCGATCGTGCCGATCCGGCCGTGGAGGGAGAGCTTCACTGTGTTCCGTCCTGTCGATCAGGTGCGCACCGATGTGTGCGCGGCGATGCTGACCGTAGGAAGCCGACGTGACCGGGTGGACGGGAATGGGTGAACCCCAGGTGAACGGTGGCCGTACTCCTGGACAGGGGTCCGGGGACGCGTGCTGCTACTCGCCCTCGTCGGTCAGCTTGTACCCCAGACCCCGGACCGTGAGCAGGAGCGTCGGGTTCGCGGGGTCGACCTCGATCTTGGCGCGGACGCGCTTGACGTGGACGTCGAGCGTCTTGGTGTCGCCCACGTAGTCCGAGCCCCAGATGCGGTCGATCAGCTGGCCGCGCGTCAGCACCCGGCCCGCGTTGCGCAGCAGGAGCTCGAGCAGCTCGAACTCCTTGAGGGGGAAGGCGACCAGGTCGTCGCGCACGCGCACGGTGTGCCGCTCGACGTCCATCCGCACGGGCCCCGCGACGAGCAGCTCGTCGTCGTCCTCGAGGTGGTGGGCGGGCGCCGGGGCACCCGTCGCGACGACGACCGACTCCCGGCGGCGCAGCACCGCGCGGACGCGGGCCAGCAGCTCGCGCGACGAGTACGGCTTGGTGACGTAGTCGTCGGCGCCCAGCTCCAGGCCGACGACCTTGTCGATCTCGTCGTCCTTCGCGGTGAGCATGATGACCGGCACGTCGCTGACGAGGCGCAGCCGGCGGCACACCTCGGTGCCGGGCAGGCCCGGGAGCATGAGGTCGAGGAGCACCAGGTCGGCGCCGAACTCGTCGAACTTCGTCAGCGCCTCCGGTCCGGTGGCGGCGGTGACCACGTCGAAGCCCTCGCGCTCCAGCTGGTACGTCAGAGGGTCCCGGTACGACTCCTCGTCCTCGACGAGCAGGATCCGGGTCATGACGCGCTCCGGCGCACGGGCGCTCCTTCGAGGTCGGTGGCGGGCAGCTCCCGCACGGTGGACGCAGGCTCTTCCTCGGCGCGCGGCAGGCGCAGGGTGAACGTCGACCCGCGGCCCGGCTGCGACCAGACGGTCACCTCACCGCCGTGGTCCGCCGCGACGTGCTTGACGATCGACAGGCCGAGGCCGGTGCCGCCCGTGTCGCGCGAGCGCGCGGGATCCACCCGGTAGAACCGCTCGAACACGCGCTCCTGCTCGGCCGCGGTGATGCCGATCCCCTGGTCGACCACCGCGATCTCCACGAGCTCGCCGTCGGTGCGGACGCCGACGCCGACGTGCGACGCCTCGCCGGAGTACGCCACGGCGTTGTCCAGCAGGTTGCGCACGGCCGTGACCAGCAGGTCGTGCTGGCCCAGCACCCGCGTGCCGCGCACCCCGCCGATGTCGAGCCGGACGTGCTTGGCCTCCGCGGTCGTGCGGGCGCGGTCGACGGCCTCCGACAGGACGGTGTCCACGTCGACCAGCCCGACCTGCCCGAGCGCCCCCGCGACCTGCAGCCGGGACAGCTCGATGATCTCGTGCACCAGCGCGGACAGCCGCGTCGCCTCCGCCTGCATCCGGCCCGCGAACCGGCGGACGGCCTCCGGGTCGTCGGCCGCGTCCTGGACCGTCTCGGCCAGCAGCGCCAGCGCGCCCACCGGGGTCTTGAGCTCGTGCGAGACGTTGACGACGAAGTCGCGCCGGATCGCCTCCAGCCGACGCGCCTGCGTCAGGTCCTCCGCGAGCACCACGAGGTGGTCCGCGCTGACCTGTGCGACGCGCACCTGGACCATCAGCACGCCCGGACCGACCGGGCCGCGCGGCACCTCGAGCACCTCGTCGCGGATCACCCCGTCGCGGCGGACCAGCGCGATGAGGTCACGGATCGCCGCCGGGGCGACGCGCCCGTCCCGCACGATGCCGAGCGCGTGGGCCGGCGCGCTCGCCCGCACCACCTGGTCGGACTCGTCGAGCACCACCGCGGCGGAGCGGAGCACCGCGAGCATGCGGACCAGGCCGTCGTCGAGGGCGGCCTCCGGCGGCGGGGGCACCTCGCGCTGCGACCGCTCGCTCCACCGGAACGCCAGGGTCGCCCAGACCCCCACCAGCAGGCCGAGCCCGCCGGCGAGGAGGAGCATGAGCCCGTCGATCCCGTCCACGAGCCTCACCCTAGGACGCGCCGACGGGTGCGACACGCCGATGTCCCCCGGTTCAGCGCCCCCGCCGCCGAGCGTTCATCGACCGTTCACCCGCGTCAGCCGAACGTCTCCAGGAGCAGCGACCGCTCCGCGTCCGTCAGGTTCGTCGCGATGAGCGTGCTGTGCAGGCCGTGCAGCCGCTCACCGAGCCGGTCCATGTCGGCGTTCTCCGTCACGGCGCACAGCAGCGACGTGCCGGGCGTGATCTGCGCGCGGATGTCGTCGAGCTGGCTCTCCGGGATGCCGACCGCGGAGACCGCCTTCGTGATGGCCCCGGCGGCCGCCCCGACGGCCGCACCCAGGAGCGGCACGAAGAACAGACCGCCGAACAGCAGACCCCAGAATGCGCCCCAGCCGGTGCCGCGCAGCTTGTCGTCGTGCGAGTGGTGCATCTCGGGCTTCTCGGCGCCCTCGGGCCAGCTGATGACCGCGTGGTCGACGATCTTGACCAGGCCGTCGCCCTGCGCGCCCTTCAGTGCCGTGACGGCCTTCTCGGCCCCGTCGGCGGTGTCGAACTTCCACGCCGTGAACGTCGTCATCGTCGTCCCCTCCTTGTTCTCCGACCTTGTCCCTAACGGTTGGCCCGGGCGACCTCATCGCCGTGCACCGTCAAGGCCCACAGGATGAAGAAGTCCAGGACGATGGCGATCAGCGACCACCACGGGGTGATCGGCAGGGAGACGAACTGCGCGAGCAGGTTGAGGATGACCAGCACGATCGCGAACACCCGTGCCCATCCCGCGCCGGAGAACAGCGCGAACCCCACGAACAGCAGCAGCACCCCCAGGGCCAGGTGCACCCAGCCCCACGTCGAGACGTCCACGACGGCGATCCCGTCCGGCGTCCAGGAGACGACCGTCTTCGGGGAGAACACGGCCACCGCCCCCGAGATGACGTTGAACAGTCCGGAGACGAGGATCGCGAACGCCGCGAACCACACCCAGCCGACCCACGCCGTGACCCTCTGTGCCATCGTGCATCTCCTCCGTGGTTGGTCTGACCAGCAGGACGATCTCCTCGCAGGCTAGGGCTTCGCGGGGCGCGATGGGGCGAAATCGCCACAGATCGCCGCAGGTCAGCCGTGGCCCCTGAACGGCCGTCGTCCGTTCACCTGCCCGCGCCCGGCTGTTCACCTGCCGATGGCAGCCTGACGCTGCGCGCGGCACCTGCCGTCGCGGCACGAGAGGGAGCACATGCGGGACATCTTCGACGCCGAGCTGCACCAGCTGGGCGAGGACCTGGCGGCGATGAGCGGCCGGGTCGAGCAGGCCATCACCAACGCCGGCATCGCGCTGCTCACGGCCGACCTCGCGCTGGCGGAGTCCGTGATCGCCGACGACCTGGCCATCGACGCCATCGAGCGCGACCTCGACGAGCGCTGCGTCCTGCTGCTGGCGCAGCAGCAGCCCGTGGCGACCGACCTGCGGATCGTGGTGTCCGCCCTGCGGATGAGCGCGTCGCTGGAGCGCATGGGCGACCTCGCGCGGCACGTCGCCCAGGTGGCGCGCGGCCGGTACCCCCGGCACGCCGTCCCCCAGGCGCTGTCCGGCACGTTCGCCGAGATGCACGATGCCGCCGTCCGCGTCGCCCGGCGCACCACCACGCTGCTGAACAGCCGCGAGATCCAGCTGGCCGAGAGCATCGAGCAGGACGACGACCTCCTCGACGAGCTGCACGAGGACACGTTCGCCGCGCTGCTGGGCGGCTCGTGGGCGGGCACCACGCAGGAGACCATCGACGTCACGCTGCTGGGCCGCTACTACGAGCGGTTCGGCGACCACGGCGTCTCGGTCGCCCGCCGCGTGACCTACCTGGTGACGGGTGTGGGCCGCCCGGAGCTGGACCGCACCGCCACCTGACCCACACCCGACGAGAGCGGCAGCTCGCGACGAGAACGGCAGCTCAGACTGCCGCTCTCGTCGGGAACTGCCGCTCTCGCTGTTCGGGGCGTCGCCTTCTAGCGGCCCTGGTTGGCCACCGCCTTGATCGCCTCTGCGGCCGCCTCCGGGTCGAGGTACGTGCCGCCCGGGTTGGTGGGCTTCAGCGTCTCCTCGTCGAGCGTGTAGAGCAGCGGGATGCCGGTGGGGATGTTGATGCCGGCGATCGTGCTGCTGTCGACGTCGTCGAGGTGCTTGACCAGGGCGCGGATCGAGTTGCCGTGCGCGGCGACGAGCACCGTCTTGCCCGACTGCAGGTCGGGGATGATGTCCGACTCCCAGTAGGGCAGCGCGCGTTCCAGCACGTTCGACAGGGCCTCCGCGCGCGGGATCGGCTCGCCCGCGTAGCGCGGGTCGCTGTCCTGCGAGAACTCCGAGCCCAGCTCGATGTCCGGCGGCGGGAAGTCGTAGGACCTGCGCCAGAGCATGAACTGCTCCTCGCCGTACTCCTCGAGCGTCTGCTTCTTGTCCTTGCCCTGCAGCGCGCCGTAGTGGCGCTCGTTCAGGCGCCAGGAGCGCTTGACGGGGATCCAGTGCCGGTCGGCGGCGTCGAGCGCGAGATTGGCGGTGGTGATCGCGCGGCGCAGCAGCGACGTGTGCACGACGTCGGGCAGCACGCCCGCGTCGGTGAGCAGCGTCCCGCCGCGGACGGCCTCCGCGGTGCCCTTCTCCGACAGGGGCACGTCGACCCAGCCGGTGAACAGGTTCTTGGCGTTCCACTCGCTCTCGCCGTGGCGGAGCAGCACGAGGGTGTAGGTCATGGGTCCATCCTGCCGCAGCGGTCTGCAACCCACCCGGGACGTCCGACCCTCAGACGCGCGACGCCCGGACCTCGCCGGCCACCGAGTACACCTTGAGCATCTGGTCGGCGGTGGTGTCCCACCCGAAGCGCTCCGCCACCTGGCGCGCACCCACCGCGTACCGGGCGCGGTCCTCCGACGAGGCCAGCACGTCGGCGATCACGTCGGCCCACACCTCGGGGTCGTGCCCGCGGACCAGCCGGCCCGACACGTCGTGGTCGACGATCGTGCGCAGGCCGCCGACGCACGCCGCGATCACCGGGACACCGCTGGCCTGCGCCTCCGCGGCCACCAGGCCGAACGACTCGCTGCGCGACGGCATCGCGACGACGTCGGCCGCGTGGTACCAGCGCGCGAGCGTGTCGCGGTCGGCGGGCGGGTGCACGACGACGTCGTCGGGGACCCCGGCCATCGACGCGAGCGCCTGGAGCTCCTTGACGGCGCTGGACCGGCCCGACGGACCGCCGAGCACGACCAGCAGCGGGACCGGTCGCCCGGTGCCGCGCAGCACGCCCAGCGCGCTGACCAGCACGTCGGGGGCCTTCAGCGCCTGCACGCGGCCGGCGAAGAGCACGATCTGCCGGTCCTCGGGCAGCCCGAGCACGCGCCGTGCCGACAGCTGGTCGCCCGGCACGAAGCGGTCGAGGTCCACCCCGGGCTCGACGACGTGCACGCGGGCGGGGTCGGCGCCGTAGAGCTCGACCAGCTCCTCGGCCTCGACCGGGGTGCTGGCCACGAGGGCGTCGGCCAGCTCCACCAGCTGCTCCTCGCCGACCACGCGCGCCGTGGGCTCGGGGGTGTCGCCGGGGGCCAGCGACGCGTTCTTCACGCGGGCGAGCGTGTGCGCGGTGTGCACCAGCGGCACCTCCCACCGGTCGGCCGCGACCTGGCCGACCTGCCCGGACAGCCAGTAGTGGGAGTGCACGACGTCGTACCAGCCCGGGCGGCGAGCGGCCTCCCAGCGCAGCAGGCCGGCAGCCATCCCGCACAGGACGCCCGGCAGGTCGTTCTTGTCGAGCCGTTCGAACGGGCCCGCGGGGACGTGGTGCACGAGGATCGGCGGCGTCACGCCGGGACCGACCTCGTCGGCCAGCAGGACCGTGCGCGCGGCGTCGCCGACGATCGGGCGCCCGAGCGCGTCGACCCCGGGCAGCAGCACCGTCTCCGGCTGGTCCGACGACGTCGCGCGCGTGAAGATCTCCACGCGCGCGCCGCGGGCCGCGAGGGCGCGCGCCAGCTCGATGACGTACACGTTCATGCCGCCCGCGTCGCCGGTCCCGGGCTGGTCCAGGGGGGACGTGTGCACCGAGAGCATGGCGACGCGCGGGGCGTGCTCGAGGGTCAACGGGTGCTCCTGTTCGCGGACGGGTCTGACCCCATTCTCACGCACGGAGCGCGCGCGGGCGCGTCACGGCTGGGTGGCGGCCTCCGCGGCGTGCGCACCCGACGAGCGCCGACCGTTGAGCTTGGACCGCAGGGAGCTGAGCCCGCTCGGCGGCTTGTAGTCCCCGCGGATCGGGAAGATGTTGCCGTCGGGGAGGAACCCTCCGGCCGTCGAGGGATAGAACGACAGCTCGGGCCAGAGCGTGACGATCTCCTTGAGGCGGGCACCGCGCGCGAACGCCGCAGCCAGCTGCGGGTCGTTGCCGGTGTACGTCAGCGTGTAGTCGTGGTCCTGCACGACCGTCTCACCGGTGGGCACCTCGCCGCGGCGGGGCGTCCATCCCCAGGGGCTCTGCGGCTCCTGGTGGTTCCGGTCCGGACCCACCCGGTAGATGTCGAAGCCGTTGCGCATCGCGGAACCTCCTCGTTCGTCGTCGACGACGAGAGGATCGGCATGTCCGTGCAGGTCCTGGAGGTTTTCCTCCCCACGTCACCCGTTGGAGTCATCGCACGACGAGCAGGTGGGGTGCCGCGACCCACGGGAGGTAGGTGCGGTCACCCGCATAGGTGACGACGACGAGCGAGGTGGAGGTCGTCTTCGGGAGCGTCACGACCGCCGTCCCGCGGGCGTCGAGGGTCGCCGTGCCGCGGCGCAGACCGTTCACCCAGACGTCGACCGTGCCGGTCGGGACGACCCCCGCGACGCCGGTGACCTGCACGTGGACGTCCTTGGGGTCGCTGCGCCGCACGGTCCAGTCGGTGCCGTCCGTGCCGACCGTCGGCAGCGCCCTCGTCACGGTGAGCGACGCGGCGCGCGAGGTCGACCCGAGCACCGGCGGGTCCGCGTCGGGGGCACCCCCGTACACGGCGGTGACCCGGTGCCGCCCGGTGGCGACGTCGGCCGGCAGGCGGACCTTGGCCGTGCCGTCCGCAGCGAGCGGCACGGTGGCCACCGCCGCGCCGTCGACGAGCACCTGGACCGACCCCGTCGGGGACCCGCCCCGCACAGAGACCTTGGCCGTCACCGGCTTGCCGAAGATCGCGACGGGCGACGAGAGCGACAGGGTCGTCGTCGACGTCACCGGCGGCGCGGTGGAGACGCCCAGGACGTCCGCGAGCAGGTCGACGGCACCGGAGGCGTCGCCGGACATCAGAGCGTGCTCGGCGTCGGCGGTCGTGCCGGCGTCGTCGGCGGCGGAGGCGTCCTGCGCGAGGTCGCGGACCAGAGAGACGACGACGCCGGCTGCTGCGGCGGTGTCACGGTCGGTGCCGTCCAGCTCGGCCGCTGCGGCGGCGAGCAGCCGGACCGCCTGACCCGTGCGCGCCGGGCCGAGTGCCGTGCCGTCCCAGACCGGCGCGTCGAGCACCGCCTGGACCGCGTCCTGCGCGTCGCCGTCGGGCAGCGTGGCGACGAGCGCCGTGAGCCGGTCCCGCTGCGCGTCGGTGCGCAGGCCCCAGCCGTACGGGAAGAGCGGCGCGTACGTGCCGTCGCCGACGTTGACGGGGACCTGGTCGGCCGCGGCGGGCCAGCTGACGGGCAGCCGCCCGGTGAACGGCTGCGTCCCGAACAGGACGTCGGCCACCCCGGCGCCCTCGGTGCCCGGCAGCCAGGAGGCCACCAGCGCGTCGATCGCGCCCATGTGGTCGGTGACCAGCTGCGGGCGGCCCGACACGACGAGCACCGCGCACGGCAGGGCGCCGCAGACCGTGTCGATCGCGGTCCGGTCGGCCGCGCTCAGGCTCAGCGACTTCCCGTTGTTGCCGACGTCGCCCTGACCCTCGGCGTACGGCGTCTCGCCGACCACGACGACGCCGACCTGCGCGTCTCCGACCGGTGCCGAGGCGTCCTTCGAGTGGGTGACCGCAGGGTCGACCGCCCGGATGCCCTCCAGGATCGACGTCCCGAGGGTGGTGTCGCCCGAGCCGCCCTGCCACGAGATCGTCCAGCCTCCCGCCTGGTTGCCCAGGTCGTCGGCGTTGGAACCGGCGACGTACACCTTCGTGTCCGCGGCCAACGGCAGCAGACCGTCGGCGTTCTTCAGCAGGACCTGCGACCTCGCCGCTGCCTCCCGGGCCACCGCGCGGTGCGCGTCGGACCCCACGTCCGCCGCCTGCGACCGGTCCGCGAACGGGGCGTCGAACAGCCCCAGCGCGAACTTCTGCCCGAGGATCCGTCGCACCGCGTCGTCGACCCGCTCCTGTGCGACGTCGCCGGAGCCGACCTTGCCGGTGAGCGCGGTGATGAACGCGCCGAAGTTGTACGGCGCCATCGCCATGTCGAGACCAGCGTTCACCGACCGTGCCGCCTTGTCGGCGTACGTCCCGCCGGGGAGCTTGTCGATGCCCTCCCAGTCGCTGATGAGGAACCCGTCGAACCCGAGCTCGTCCTTGAGCAGGTCGGTGTTCAGGGCGCCGTGCTCGTGCATGCGGAGCGGGTCCGCCCCCGCGACCGAGACCGCGGAGTACGACGGCATGATCGAGCCGACGCCCGCCTCGATCGCGGGCACGTACGGGTCGACGTGCAGGCGCCGGAGCTCGTCGAGGCTGTCGACGCGCGTGATGCCCTGGTCGATCGGGTAGCCGGAGCCCGCGAGCGCCGGGTCGTACGTGGTGCCGCCGTCCCCGACCCAGTGCTTGGCCGTCGCGAGGACCTTGTCGGGGCCGGAGAGGTCTGCTTCCTCTGCACCCTGGAGACCGACCACGGAGGCTTCGGCCATCGCGGTCACGAGGGCGGGATCCTCGCCGAACGACTCGTACGAGCGACCCCACCGCTCGTCGCGCGTCACGCACAGGCACGGGGCGAACGTCCACGGGACGCCGGTCGCGCGGACCTCCTGCGCGGTCGTGCGCTGCACCCGCTCGACGAGGTCGGCGTCGCGCGCGGCGCCCAGCCCCTGGTTGTGCGGGAAGATCGTCGCCCCCACCACGTTGTTGTGGCCGTGCACCGCGTCCACGCCGTAGACCAGCGGGATCTGCAGCCGTGTCGACAGGGCCTGCCGCTGGAAGCCGTCGATCATGTCCGCCCAGCCGGTCGCGGTGTTCGGCGCCGGCACCGAACCGCCGCCGGACAGCACCGACCCGAGGCCGAGGTCGGCGATCTGGCTGGGTGACTGGAGGCCGAGGCGCTCGGCCTGGGTCATCTGGCCGATCTTCTCCGCGAGCGTCATCCGGCCCAGCAGGTCCTCGACGCGCTCGGCGGTCGGCGTCGTCGGGTCCAGGTACGCCGCCCCGACCGCGTTCAGGACGACCTTGGGGGTCGTGCCGACGGCCGCGCCGTCGGCGGTCAGGTCGACGGTCAGCGTGCGCGCGTCGTCGACGGCCTCGGTCGCGTGCGTGAGCACGTCGATGGTCTGCGTCGTCCCCGACGCCGTGCCCGCGGCGAACGTGAGGGTGCCGGAGAACGCGGTGTAGTGCGTGCCGGGTTCTGCCGTGCCTGCACCGTCCGCGTACTCGACGGTCACGTCCGCGGGCAGGGGCTGGCCGTCCGTCGTCGTCAGCGTCACCGGGACCTGCGCGGTCTCGCCCGGGTCGACGAGGACGACGTCCGGTGCGCCGACGGTGGCCGTCGGAGCCGGGACCGCCGAGCCGTACAGCTGCACGTCGTCGATCGCCCAGGCGACCGGCGTCGCGGTGCCCGGCACGAACGTGACGGCGTAGCCCCACGCGGACGTCAGGTCGAGCGTGCCGTTGCGCGTCGCCGCGTCCCCCGGCTGGTAGCCGCTGAGCGTGAACTGCGAGAACGGCAGGTCCACGATCTTCCAGCGGCTGCCGTCGCTGGACCAGTTGTCCTTGAACGTGGCCGCCCACACCTCGGAGTGCTCTCCGTCGGGGCCGCCGTCCTTGAGCTCGACCTTGATGTCGTCGCCCGCGGTCGGGGACGCCGGGCGCGTCGGCTGGGACGCGTACCAGGCGAGCCGGATGCCCCGGAACGAGCTCCAGTCCTGCCCGGCGGCCAGGTTCTGGCTGTAGCCGCCCCAGCCGCCCGAGGGGATCTGGTAGTCACCCGACAGCACGTGGTTGCCGGCCGGCACGCCCTCACGCTCCTGCTCCGTGACACCGAGGCGCACCAGGTCGGCGGCGGAGCCCCACGTGAAGATGCCGACCGTGCTGCCGGGCGCGGCGATCGGGACCTCCCCCTCGGCGTCCTCGATCGTGCTCACCCGGTCGTACAGGCCGAGGTCGTCGAACGTCCACGCGCCCGCACCGAGGTCGGTCAGCGTGACCGCGAAGCCCGTGCTCGCCGACGGGTCGAACCGGGCGTCCGAGGCCGGGTTGCCCTTGAGCCGCAGCTGCGAGAACGCCACGTTGACCTGGCGCCAGCCCGCGGTGTCGTCGGTGACGGAGCGCTCGAACAGCTGGCCGCCGCTCTTGAGCTCGTACCGGAGCAGGCCTCCCCCGCCCGTGCCGAGGAACCAGAACGTGAAGCCGTCGTGCGCGGACCAGTCCGTGGCCGCGATGTCGTGCGTGAACCCGAACCAGTCGCCCGCCGCCGGGGTGCCGCCCACCGTCGCGACGAGCGCGCTGCCGCCGCGGTCCACGGGCTCGGTGCTGAGCACGGGAGTGACCGGCGCGCTGATGCCCCAGGTGGTGTAGCCGGTGGGGACGCCCGACTCGTAGTCGTCGAGCACGGTGACGCCGCCGACGTCCGGCAGGTCGCCGTGCGGGGTGATCGTGACCGTGCTCGTCGTGCGGCCGCCCAGCACCAGACCGTCGGACGGCTCGGACAGGGTCAGCTCCACCGTGCGGACCTGGCCCAGCGGCCCGTGGTCGACCGTGGGCACCGTGACGGTCGCCTCCGTCGTGCCGGCCGGGAACGTGACCGTCTCGTCGACCGCGGTGTAGTCCGTGCCGGGGACGCCCGTGCCGCCGGTCGACCGGACGCGGACGGTCGTGTCCGTGCCGGCGGCCGTCGCCAGGATCAGCGGGACCGTCGCGTCGTCGCCCGCGGGGACGGTCGTGCCGGACCTCGCGAACGCGACGGCGGCCTGCGTCGCGGTCCCGTAGACCTCGAACGAGAAGAGCGAGTAGCCGTACCAGTGCAGGCGGGCGGGGTCCCAGTCGAAGCTGGTCCGCTCGGTCATCTGCAGCCGCACGTACCGGGCGTCGGTGGCCGCGAACGTGATGTCGTCGGTGCCGCCGTCGCCCGCAGCCTCGGTGTGCACGGTGGTCCACTCGTCGGGTGCGGTGGCCACCTGGACCTCGTACCCCGCCGCGAACGCCGCCTCCCACGCCAGGACCACGTGGTCGACGGCTGCCTCCGCACCGAGGTCGACCTGGAGCCAGGCGGTGAACTCCACGTCCTCGTCGGGGCCGTTGCCGCTGGCCCAGCGGGTGGCCGGGTCGCCGTCGATCGCCGCATCGGGCGGGAACGTGCCGTCGCCGTCGGACTGGAAGACGTCGGCCGTCGCGGTGCCGGTCCGCGCGAGGTCACCGGGCGCCGCGGCGGCGGGGGCGGCGAGCCCGACCAGGGCCAGCGGGACGACCAGCGCCATCGCGGCGAGACTGGCGGGAAGGGCGTTCAGACGGTCGGCACGGCGCACGGTCGCTCCCCTGATGGCGTGGCCGAGCCCCGTTGCGCAGCCACTGACGCGCGGCGCCTACCAGGCCTCGTTGCCCCGTCGACGCCCGCGACTGATTGCCAGACAATCACAATCACTTACTGAGCGGTAAGTCGGGAAGATCACGATTAGATAACGGACGTTTCCGGGCTTTCCCGGCGATCTCGACCGACGCGCCCCCGCGCCGTCAGGCCGGCAGCACGCAGGTCGGCGACGGGAGCTCGAGCGTGCCGACCACCAAGCCGTCGGCGGCCAGGACCGAGAGGGTGCCCGACACCTGCTCCGCGACGACCGTCCACCCGTCGACCACGCCGAGGTGCCGCGGCCACGCGCCCGGCAGGGAGTCGTCGGCGACCGGGTCGAGCAGCCCGTCCGGGCGGATCGTGAACCGCGCGAGCACGTCCGACGCCCGCACGCCGACCAGCAGCCGGTCCCCGTCGCGGACGACGTGCGACGGCAGCCGGCGCTCCGCCGCGGGCGTCGTCGTCGCGGGGACCGTCTGCACCACCGTCCCGACACCCGCCTCCCACGCCAGCACCCGGACCGTGACGTCCAGCTCGCCCACGACGTACGCGAACCGCCCGTCGGCACTGAACGCCACGTGCCGCGGGCCCGTGCCCGCCGGGAGCACCGCCGCGATGCCGTCCTCGACCAGCCGGTCGCCCTCGCGGCGGTACCGGCGGATCTCGTCCGTGCCCAGGTCGACCACCAGCACGGACGCGCCGCTCGGGTCGAGGGCGACGAAGTGCGCGTGCGGAGACTCCTGCCGGTCCTCGTCGGGACCCGACCCGACGTGACCCAGCACCTGCGCCGGACCCTGCGTCGCGAAGCCGCCGTCCCCGTCCAGCGGCAGGACGCCGAGGGTGCCCGAGGAGTAGTTGGCGACCAGCAGCACGTCGCCGTCGAGCAGCAGGTGGCACGGGTCCGCTCCCCCCGACGGGACCGTCGCCCGGTGCACCAGCGAGTCGCCGACGACGTCGAAGGCGCTGACCGTGCCGTCCGTCTGCTCGTTCACCGCGTACAGCACCGACCCGTGCAGCGCGAGGAAGCTCGGCGACGGCGTCTCGACGACCTGCCGTGCGTTGCTCAGCGCACCCGTCGCGGGATCGAGGTCGACCCGCCAGATCCCCTCCCCCTGACCGACGGGCGTCCCCGCTCCGGCGACGGGGTAGGTACCGATCCACAAGGGTGTCTGCTGCGCGCTCACGATCCGGGAGCCTACGGCGACGGCGGCACCACGGCCCGTGCACGTCCGCCGCACACACCCGTGGCTCCCCCTGACCCGCTCATGGGCCGCGACACCGAGCCGGAGCTCATGCTCCGCAACGCAGCCTGACCCGCGCCCACCCCAGGAACGTCGGCACCCTCACGCGCCCACCGGACCGACGTCACCGGCGGGACGTCCGCATGGACTCGCGCTAGAGCGCCCACTGGTGCGGACGTTGCGCAGCGGGTGCGGGACGTCCGCACATGCGCGCGGTATAGCGACCACTTGTGCGGACGTCAGGCTGGAGGGCGGGGGGGTCGTTGGCTCATGCCTGGGTGCGGAGCCACTCCGCTGGGTCCACCAGGACCGTGGACAGGGCTGCCAACGCACCGCCGGTCATCGCCGGGTACTGGCCCGCGCGCGCCGGGGAGACCACGAGCGGCGACCAGGGGGCGAAGATGACGAGCTCGTCGAGGCGGGCGGCGACCTCGTCGTGCACGTGGTCGAAGAGCTGACCGAAGGTCCCGCCGAGCACCACCTCACCGACGTCGACGACGTTGGCCACGCTCGCCAGGGCGACGCCGAGCGCTCGGGCGGCCTGCGCGACGGCGGCCGTCGCACGGGGGTCGTCGACGGCGAGCGCGTCGAGCAGGGCATCGAGCCGGGCGGTCGGCGGGAGGCCCGCGGCGCGGAGCATGGCGTCCTGCCCGGCCAGGGCCTCGAGGCTCCCGTCGGACGCGCGGGGTCCGCGGAAGGCGTCGACGACGATGTGCCCGATCTCGCCGCTCCAGCCGTGCCGGCCGGGGAAGA
This sequence comes from Cellulomonas terrae, assembly GCF_007990265.1. Lineage (GTDB taxonomy): Bacteria > Actinomycetota > Actinomycetes > Actinomycetales > Cellulomonadaceae > Cellulomonas > Cellulomonas terrae. The sequence goes on along the minus strand of NZ_BJWH01000022.1, from coordinate 66,947 downwards.
TCTCGCCGTCGAGGACGATCGCGCCACCGATGCCGACCTCGCCGGACACGTACGCGAAGCTGGGCGAGCCGCGGCGGGCGTGGGCCTCCGCGCGGGCGGCGAGGTTGGCCTCGTTGGCGACGCGCGGGGGGAACGACGTGAGGGCGAAGAGGGCGCCGACGACGTCCACGTCCCGCCAGCCGAGGTTCGGGGCGATGCGCAGGGGGCCGGTGACGCGGTCGACCAGCCCGGGCAGCGCGAGGGCGGTGCCGGCGATGCGGACTCCCCCGGCCCGGAGCTCGTCGAGCACGGGGGCGACGAGCGCGGCGAGCCGGTGCAGGACGGTCTCGGGCTCGGCGTCGCGCAGGTCGTCGAGCTCGACGTGCTCGGCCAGCACGTCCCCTGCGAGGTCGATCGCCCGGACACCCAGGTAGTCGACGTTGACCTCCATGCCGACGCCCGCGACGGTGCCCCGCGCGGGGGCCAGCGGCACCGCGGGACGGCCTGCGCGCAGGGTCGGCGTGGGCTCCAGCTCGCGCACGAGGCGGGCCTCGATGAGGTGGTCGACGAGCCCGGAGACGGTCGCCCTGGCCAACCCCTCGGACGCGGCGAGCTGGGCCCGGGACGGCGGCTCGGGAGCGTCGACGATCCCCCGCAGCGCGACCCCGAGGTTCTGGTCGCGCATCTGCGCCTGCCGGGCCACGCGCGACGGGTCGCGGGGTTCGGGCGTCGGCATGCGCTTGACCCTACCGGCTTCTCGGGATAAATTCATCCGGCAAACTAAACCGGATTCATCTCGATGAGGAGACGCGTGATGGCAGCGCAGCCCACCCGTGCAGACAAGTTCTCGTTCGGCCTCTGGACGGTCGGCTGGAACGCCCAGGACCAGTTCGGGTCCGCGAGCCGACCGTGGCTCGACCCCGTGGAGTCGGTCCACAAGCTCGCCGAGCTGGGCGCCGCGCACGTGACGTTCCACGACGACGACGTGGTCCCCTTCGGCTCCGACGACGCCGAGCGCGACAAGATCCTCGCCCGCTTCAAGGGCGCCCTCGACGAGACCGGCATCACCGTCGAGATGGTCACCACCAACACGTTCAGCCACCCGATCTTCAAGGACGGCGCGTTCACGTCGAACGACCGCCGCGTCCGCCGCTACGGCCTGCGCAAGGTCGTCCGCAACGTCGACCTGGCCGCCGAGCTGGGCGCCGACACCTTCGTCATGTGGGGTGGCCGCGAGGGCGCGGAGTACGACTCCGCCAAGGACCTCAACGCCGCGCACGACCGCTACGCCGAGGGCATCGACACGGTCGCCGCGTACATCAAGGAGAAGGGCTACAAGCTGCGCATCGCGCTCGAGCCCAAGCCCAACGAGCCCCGCGGCGACATCCTGCTCCCGACGATCGGCCACGCGATCGCGCTCATCGACCGCCTGGAGCACGCGGACATCGTCGGCCTGAACCCCGAGGTCGGCCACGAGCAGATGGCGGGCCTCAACTACACCCAGGGCATCGCGCTGGCGCTGTGGGCGGGCAAGCTCTTCCACATCGACCTGAACGGCCAGAAGTCCATCAAGTACGACCAGGACCTGGTCTTCGGCCACGGCGACCTGTTCTCCGCGTTCGCCACGGTCGACCTGCTCGAGAACGGCTTCCCGTCGGGCGGTCCGACGTACGACGGCCCGCGGCACTTCGACTACAAGCCGTCGCGCACCGAGGACTTCCAGGGCGTGTGGGACTCCGCGTCGGCCAACATGGCGACGTACCTGCTGCTCAAGGAGCGCGCGCAGGCCTTCCGCGCCGACCCCGAGGTCCAGGCGGCGTTCGAGGAGTCCGGCGTGCTGGACCTCGCGAAGCCCACGCTGGCCGAGGGCGAGACCCTGGCCGACCTCCTGAACGACCGCTCCGCCTACGAGGACCTCGACGTCGACGCCGTCGCCGAGCGCGGCTTCGGGTTCGTCCGCCTCAACCAGCTGGCCCTCGAGCACGCCCTCGGCGCCCGCTGACCTGTCCCGTCCTTTTCCCTCGCAACGTCCGCACTCCGTCGGGTCCCCACCCGCACGAGTGCGGACGTTGCGGGTTCACCTGGAGGTAGACCATGGCTCTCGTCGCCGGTATCGACTCGTCGACGCAGTCCTGCAAGGTCGTCGTGCGTGACGCCGAGACCGGGGCGCTCGTGCGCTCCGGGCGCGCGTCGCACCCCGACGGCACCGAGGTGGCGCCCTGGTACTGGTGGGACGCCCTGCAGTCCGCGATCGTCAGCGCCGGAGGTCTCCACGACGTCGAGGCGGTCTCGGTCGGCGGTCAGCAGCACGGCATGGTCGCGCTGGACGAGCGCGGCGAGGTCGTCCGCGACGCGCTCCTCTGGAACGACACACGCTCGGCGCAGGCGGCGCTCGACCTCATCGACGAGCTGGGCGGGCCGCAGGCGTGGGCCGACGCGGTGGGCTCCGTGCCCGTCGCGTCGCTGACCGTGACCAAGCTGCGCTGGCTGCGGGACGCCGAGCCGGAGAACGCCGCGCGCGTCGCCGCCGTCGCACTCCCCCACGACTGGCTGACCTGGCGCCTGGCGGGGGCACCGGGCCTCGACGCGCTGGTGACCGACCGCTCGGACGCCTCGGGCACGGGCTACTGGTCCCCCGCGACCGAGGACTACCGGCACGACCTGCTCGAGCTTGCCCTGGGGCACGACGCGCTCGTCCCGCGCGTGCTCGGCCCGTCCGAGGCCGGCCCACGGACCACCGGCGGTGCGATCCTCGGCCCCGGTGCCGGTGACAACGCCGCCGCGGCCCTCGCGCTCGGCCTGCAGCCCGGTGACGTCGCGGTCTCCATCGGCACCTCGGGCGTGGTCTCCGCGATCGCGTCGGCCGCGACGGCCGACGGGTCCGGCCTGGTCACCGGGTTCGCCGACGCCGCCGGCGGGTTCCTCCCGCTCGCCTGCACGCTGAACGCCTCCCGCGTGCTCGACGCGGCCGCCCGCATGCTCGGCGTCGACCACGCCGGGCTGTCCGCGCTGGCCCTGTCCGCCCCCGCGGGCGCCGACGGCCTCGTGCTCGTGCCGTACCTGGAGGGCGAGCGCACCCCCAACAAGCCCGACGCGACCGGTGCGCTGCACGGCATGCGGCTCGCCAACACGACGCCCGCGCACGTGGCGCGCGCCGCGGTCGAGGGGATGCTGTGCGCGCTCGCGGACGGGATCGACGCGCTGCGCGCCCAGGGCGTCGCGGTCGAGCGGCTGTTCCTGATCGGTGGCGGCGCGCAGTCGGCCGCCGTGCGGGCGATCGCGCCGTCGGTGCTCGGGCTCGACGTCCGCGTGCCGACGCCCGGCGAGTACGTGGCCGACGGTGCCGCCCGCCAGGCCGCCTGGGTGCTGTCCGGGTCCGCGACGCCGCCGGCCTGGAGCTCGGCCTCCGAGGCGACGGTGTGCAGCGGCGCACCCGTCCAGCAGGTCCGCGAGCAGTACGCCGCGGTGCGCGAGCTCACGGGCGTGCGACCCGCCTGAGACATGACGAGAGCCCGGCACCCCCCCGGCACCGGGCTCTCGTCGTTCGTGCGACGTGTCAGTGCGACGCGTCGTACGCGGCCTTGACCTCCGCGGAGATGCGGCCACGCTCGGACACGTGGTGCCCGTGCTCCTTGGCCCACTCGCGGATCGCCTGGGCGTCGCTGCTCGACGAGCGCCGCCCACGAGCAGCCGTCGACTTCGCGGCCGTACGGCCACCGACCTTGCGCGCGTGCCCGACCCACTGGGCGAATGCCTCACGCAGCTCGCTCGCGTGCCCGGAGGTCAGATCGATCTCATAGGTGACGCCGTCGAGCCCGAACGTCACGGTCTCGTCTGCAGTTCCGCCGTCGATGTCGTCGACCAGCAGGACCTGAACCTTCTGCGCCATTGTGTTCTCCATCATGCAGATGCGGGGGGAATGCTTGTCTCGTTCACTATCGCATCGGCACTTTAAGGCGTCAAACGGCGGGGCCGGATTCCTCTTTATTGGCGGCAAGTTCCGCCCGACGTTCGGCTGCATCCATTTTGGCCAATGCCTGGCGTTCCGTACGGTCGGCATTGACCAGCGCGCGGATGGCGAACCAGAACAGCAATCCGACGCCGATCGACGGCAGCAGGGCGGCGAGGGCCGTGAACAGGGGGTTCATGAGCCCACGGGCTTCACGAGCGGGAACAGGATCGTCTCGCGGATACCGAGGCCGGTCAGTGCCATGAGCAACCGGTCGATCCCCAGCCCGATGCCCCCCGCGGGCGGCAACGCGTACTCCACCGCCATGAGAAAGTCCTCATCGACGCGCATCGCCTCGTCGTCGCCCGCCGCCGCCAACAACGCCTGAGCCTCGAAGCGTCGGCGCTGGATCACCGGGTCGACGAGCTCGGAATAACCGGTCGCCAGCTCGACGCCGCGCACATAGAGGTCCCACTTCTCGACGACGCCCGGGATGCTGCGGTGATCGCGCACGAGCGGGCTCGTCTCCACCGGGAAATCCCGCACGAATGTCGGTGCAAACAGGTGGTCACCCACCTGGTGCTCCCAGAGGAGCTCGACGAGCTTGCCGTGGCTGACCCCCTTCAGGTCCGCCTCGACGCCGAGCTTGTCCGCGTACGCCGACAGCGTCGCCAGGGTCGTCTCGGGGGTGATCTCCTCGCCGAGGGACTCGGACAGCGACCCGTACATCGTCAGCTCGGCCCACTCGCCGCCGAGGTCGTACTCCGCACCGTCGGGCAGCACGACCACGGACGTCCCGAGCACGTCCTGGGCGGCCGTCTGCACCAGGTCCCGCGTCAGCGCGGCCATCGTGTCGTAGTCGCCGTAGGACTCGTACGCCTCGAGCATGGCGAACTCCGGCGAGTGCGTGGAGTCCGCACCCTCGTTGCGGAAGTTGCGGTTGATCTCGAAGACCCGCTCGATGCCGCCGACGAGCGCCCGCTTGAGGAACAGCTCGGGCGCGATCCGCAGGTACAGGTCGATGTCGAACGCGTTCATGTGCGTGACGAACGGCCGCGCCGCCGCACCGCCCGGCTGCGTCTGCAGCATCGGCGTCTCGATCTCGATGAAGTCGCGGCCGTGGAAGTTGTCCCGCAGCGAGCGCAGGAGCGCGGGGCGCTGACGGGCCGTCTCCCGGGCCTTCGGGCGCACGATGAGGTCGACGTAGCGCTGCCGGACCCGCGCCTCCTCGGAGAGCTCCACGCCCTCGTACAGGTTGGGCAGCGGACGCAGCGACTTCGCCGCGATCTGCCACGCGTCGGCGAACACCGACAGCTCGCCGCGCCGGGACGCGATCACGCGTCCGTGCACGAACAGGTGGTCGCCCAGGTCGACGTCGGTCTTGAACGCCGCCAGCCGCTCCTCGCCAACGGCCGCGAGGCTGAACATGGCCTGCAGCCGGTTGCCCTCGCCGTCCTGCAGCGTGGCGAAGCAGAGCTTGCCGCCGATCCGGACGAACACCACCCGGCCGGCGACGCCGACCTCGTCGTCCGTCTCCTGCCCGGGCTCGAGGTCCGGGTGCTCGGCGCGCACCTGCGCGATGGTGTGCGTGCGCGGCACCCCGACCGGGTAGGCCTCGACGCCGGCGGCGAGCAGCCGGTCCCGCTTCTCGCGCCGCACCCGGATCTGCTCGGGGGCGTCGTCGGGTGCAGGGGTGCTCTCGGGCGTCTCGCTCACCGGGCGATCTTACCGGCGCGTCACCGGCCGACCGGCTCCAGGTCGAGCGCGAGGTCGAGGATCGGCGACGAGTGCGTGAGCCCGCCCACCGACAGGTAGTCGACGCCCGTCGAGGCGACCTCCCGCGCGCGGTCGAGCGTGAGGTTCCCGGTGGCCTCCAGCTCGACGCCGGGGTCGACGGCCCGCACCGCCGTGACGACCTCCGCGAGCAGCGGCGTCGGCATGTTGTCGAGCAGCAGGAAGCGTGCGCCGGCCGCGACGGCCTCCAGCGCCTGGTGGAGAGTGTCCGCCTCGACCTGGATGGTGACCTCGGGGTACCTGTCCCGGACGGCCGCGACGGCCGCCGAGACGGATCCCGCCGCGACCACGTGGTTGTCCTTGACCATCGCGACGTCGTACAGCCCCATGCGCTTGTTGGTCCCCCCGCCGCAGCGCACGGCGTACTTCTCCAGCGCCCGCAGCCCCGGAGTCGTCTTGCGCGTGTCCAGGACGAGCGCGCCCGTCCCCTCCAGCGCGTCCGCCCAGCGGCGGGTGTGGGTGGCGACGCCCGACGCCCGCGACGCCAGGTTGAGCAGCGTCCGCTCCGCGACGAGGAGCACCTGCACGGGTCCGGTCAGCACGGCCAGCACGTCACCGCGCACGACCCGGGTGCCGTCGGGCACGCGCTGGTCGACGGTCGGCACCGGCAGCCCGAGCCGCGCCGCGACCTGCCCGACCACCTCCGGCACCACCACGAGTCCCGCGACGACCCCGTCCTGCCGGGCCACCAGGTCCGCGGCGCCCGTCGCCTCCGGCGGGATCGTCGACTGCGTCGTCACGTCCCGACCGGGCACCGGACCGAGGTCCTCGTCGAGGGCGATCGTCACCGTCCGGGCGATCCAGGCGGGGTCGAGGGAGGGCGTCGGCACGGTCACGCCGTCACGCTACCGGGCCCGCGTCCAGGAGGGACGCGGGCCCGGTACCGACCGTCAGCGGGTCTTGACGGGTGCGCTCGTGCTCGGGCTCACGTTCGCGGTGTCGCTCGGGACGAACGTCGCCGTGTACGTGTGCTTGCCGGACGGCACCGTGCCGATCGCGATGCCGAGGACCACGTTCAGCCGCTTGACGACCTTGGTGCCCTCGCGGATCTCGACCGTCCCGGACGGCACCCTGCCGTTGTTGGTCGCGACCGTCACGAACGCGACCGACGGGATGAACAGGAACCCGCGCGTGACGGTCAGCCCGGTCGTCGTGGTCACCTTCTCCACGACCACCGTCACCGCCGCCGACTCCGAGCCCGCCACGGTGTCGTCACCGGCGAACCGGGCGACGACCTCGTAGCTGCCCGCCGGGGTCGACCCCGGCAGCCGCAGGCTCGCGCTGCCGTTCCGCAGCGTCGCCGTGCCGAGCACGGTGTCCCCGGCCACGAACTCCACCGGACCGGCCACGGGCACGTCGGCCGTGACCGTCGCCGTGAGCGTGACCCGTGAGGACGACCCGAACACCTGGCTCGACGGCGCGGCCGTCAGCGTGGTCGCCGACGACGGGACGCCCGCCTCGACCAGCTGCAGGACACCCCAGCGCGCGGTGCTCTGGTAGCCGGCGCCCGTCGGGTCGGCCCAGTTGTGGATCGAGGTGCGCGCGCCGTTGCTGGCGTCGTTCACCTGGAAGTCCACGCCCTGGAAGCTGCCTGCACCACCGTCCTCGAGCAGGCTGATCGACGCCTCCACCACGTAGCCGGTGTCGGTGAGCCGTGTGGCGCTGACCAGCCGGTTCTGCTGGAACGCCTCGTCACCCGTGCCGAACGAGACCACGTTGGTCGCGCTGATCCGGATCTGCGTGTCGTCGTACCGGTAGGACCCGTTCTTGTAGTTGCCCGCGTCCACGTAGATCTCGACCGAGTCCTGGATCCACGGGTCGGAGCCCGTGACGTCCACGACCGGGTCGGTGACCTCGGCGAGCACGAACAGCGTGTTGTCCTTCCACAGGGTGCGGACCTCCGCCGTCGCGCCGCCGGTGCCGTTGGTCTGCTTGTCGGTGCGGACGGAGACGGCGTCGGACCAGGAGGCATCCGTGTCGCCGTCGATCGTCGGCGCCGTCGCGACCGAGGGGACCTCGGCGTACGAGAGCGCCTCGACGAGCGTGAGGGTGCCCGTCGCGCCCGGCGTGTTCCACGCGACGGTGTCGGCACCGTCGGTGACCCGCAGGTCGAACGGCACCGTGCCGCCCTCCGCCACCGGGGTGGCGAGCGGGAGCTTGACGACGGCGTCGTAGCCGCCGTCCCGCTCCGTGACCACACCGTCGACGTCGCCCGAGCCGTCCCGGCCGAACGTGACGGTCTGGCCCGCGTAGGCGATCTCGATCGCGTCGGTCGCCTCCGCGGTCGCGTCGTCGACCGTGACGTACGCCGTCAGATTGTCCGGCGCCCAGCGGAGCTGGAAGGCGGTCGAGTCGTCGAGGACGTTCAGCGGCAGCTGCGACCACCGGACGTCGGACGTCTCGTCGGACAGCGGCACGTCCTCGGCGAAGACGTTCGCCGCACGCTGCCGGGCGGGCAGCTCGCCGTCGACGATGCCGTAGTACGCGGGCTTCGCCTGCAGGAGGTCGTCGAACACGAGCGGTGCGCCGGCGTCGCTGCGCCAGCTGCGGCCGTCGGTCAGGCCCCACACCGTGACCGAGAACAGGCTCTCGGCGTGCGCCCGGAAGACCCGGAACGCGTCGCGGTAGTAGTAGCCCTGCTCGACGAGCTTGCCGTCGGTCACCGGCGTGCCGGTCGTGACGTCGAGCTCGGTGACCGCCTGCACGACCGGCAGGTCCTCGAACGCGGTGAGGGCCGTCTCGAGCGCGGACACCGGCATCGCGAGGCTGACGTGGAACTGGTGGCCCACGCCGTCGACCGGCACGCCGCGCTCGAGCAGGCGCTCGACGAGGGCGTGCAGGCGGACCTGCTTGCCGCCCTGCTCGGTGTTGTAGTCGTTGATGAACAGGGTGATCGGACGGTCGGCGCCCGCGGCGGCGAACTCGTCGTTGAAGGACTCGTCCGCGTACTGGAACGCCAGGTCGATGAACTCCTCGCCCAGGATCCGGTACCACTCGCTGCGACGCAGCCCGTCGGCGAACTCGCCGCTGTCGCTGACCACCTCGTTCACCACGTCGAACGCGACCAGCGGGTTGGTGTCGCTGCCGAACGCGCCGTACGTGTCGCTCAGGTGCTGCGCGACGGCGTGGATGTGCGTCCGCAGCCGGTCCCGGAGCACCTGCTGGTCGGCCTCGCTCGTCGTGAGCGGAGCCCCCGCCTCGTCCTGGAAGAACCAGGCCGGCGTCTGGCTGTGCCAGGCCAGCGTGTGCCCGTACACGGCGATCCCGTTGTCCTGCGCGTACTGCATGATCGCGTCGGCCTCGGGGTGCGGCGTGAAGGTGCCCTCGGCGTCGTACCAGGCCTCGGGCTTCATGTAGTTCTCCGACGTGACCTGGTCGAAGTGCCGGAGCAGGAGCTCCGACTGCGCCCCGGTCTGCTCACGGCTGTCGATCGCCGCGCCCACCGGGAAGTCGACGGAGTCCTTGATCGGCGCGAGGTCCTGCACCTGCAGCGGGTCCTGGACCTTGACGACGATGTCGTCGACGAGGAAGTCCGACGTGTTGCCGGGGTCGCCGTTCTCCCACGGCGTCTCGAAGTACAGCAGCGCCGAGTCGGCCGCGGCCATCTGGAACGTGCCGGTGACCTCCACCCACTCGCTGTTCGAGATGCCCGTGAACTGCTTGAGCGTGTCGTACGAGGTGCTCTCGCCCACCGTGCGGGCCAGGCTCAGCCAGATCTCGTCGCCGGTCTGGCCGGGCGCGAACCGCACCCAGGCGGAGTACTCGTAGCTGGTGCCCGGGATGAGCACCCCCGTGGCGTCGAAGCCGATGCCGTGACCCTGCGACGTGCGCGCGGTCAGCAGCGCCGACTGCGCGCCGCCGTGGGCGAGCTCGCCGGTGACGGCGAGCGTGCCCTGGCCGTCCCCGGTCGCGCGGGGGACCCAGCCCTGCAGGCCGTCCTCGAAGTCGGCGCTGATCACCGCGGTGCCCGGGGGCTGGCTCGGCGCGAGCGTGACGGCGGGCAGCGTGAACGTCCACCCCTCGTCGAGGCGCTCCTGGATGACGGTCTTCGCCGCCGCGACCGTGCCGGCCCGCGAGCCGCCACCGTCGTGCAGGAGCACGACCTCGCCGGGCTTCATGGCCGCACGCAGGTTGGCGGTGAGCGTGGCCTCGTCCTGGGTCTCCCAGTCGGAGATCGTGTTGATCACCGCGAGCGGCTGCATGCCGAGTGCGACGGCCGCGTTCTGGTTCGCCGTCGTCCACACGCCGTTGGCCGCTCGGAAGAACGGCACCTGCGCCGACGGGTTGCCCAGGGCGGTCCGGATGATCGTCAGGTTGTCGGCCAGGTCCTGCGCGACCTCCGCCTGCGTGCCGTCGAGGACGTCGTAGGACGTGCCGTGGTTGCAGAGCGTGTGACCGTCGGCGACGATCCGCTTCAGGAGGTCCGCGCCACCCGGGGCCTGGACGTTCTGGCCGATGACGCAGAACGTGGCCTGGATGTCCTTGGCCGCCAGGAAGTCCAGCAGCTCGGTGGTGTCGGCGCCGTTGGGGCCGTCGTCGAACGTCAGGGCCGACCGGTTGCCGGTGCCCTGCGCGGCGCTGACCGGGGTGGTCGTGGGGTTGAGCGCACCACCGGGCAGGACGTCCGGCGTCTCGCCCGGGCCGTCGCCGGCCGGGGCGGTGATCGTGATGTCGTCGACGAGGTACGTGTACGGCCCGTCGAGTGCGCCCGTGCCGATGTAGACCTGCAGCTCTGCCGGGACGGCGTCGGCGGGCACCTCGTAGGTGCCGGTCACCGTGGTCCACGCGTCCGCGGTCATCGTGGTGTTGCCCACCCAGGAGTACGCGGGCTTCACGACGAGGCGCACTCCGGCCGAGCCGACCGTCTCCGGCGCGAGCCGCGCCCGCATCGACAGCGTCAGGACGGTGCCGGGCTCGACGTCCGCGAACAGGCCGGCGGCGGTCTGGATGCCGTCGAAGTCCTCGGTGCGGTCGGCCACCTGCAGGGCGGGGTTGCCCTCCACGTCGACCACCGACAGCGTCGCGCCGCCGCTGGCCGCCCAGTCGGCGTACGTGCCGTCGGTGAAGTCGGTGGACACCAGCGTGGTCTCCGTCGACGAGGCCGGGGCCGTGATCGCGATGTCGTCCACCAGGTAGGTGTACGGGCCGTCGAGGGCGCCGGTGCCGATGTAGACCTGCAGCTGCGCGGGGTCGGCGTCGGCCGGCACCGCGTACGTGCCGGTCACCGTGGTCCACGCGTCGGCGGTCATCGTGGTGTTGCCCACCCAGGAGTAGGCAGGCTTCACGACGAGGCGCACCCCGGCGGAGCCGACCGTCTCCGGCGCGAGCTTCGCCCGCATCGACAGCGTCAGGACCGTGCCGGGCTCGACGTCCGCGAACAGTCCGGCGGGGGTCTGGATGCCGTCGAAGTCCTCGGTGCGGTTGGCGACCTGGAGGGCCTGGTTGCCGTCCACGTCGACGAAGGACAGCGTCGGACCGCCGCTCTGCGTCCAGCCGCCGAGGGTGCCGTCGGTGAAGTCCGTGGACACCAGCGTCGTGTCCGCGGCGAGTGCCGCCGTCCCGGTGGCGACCACCGTGGCGGGGACCGCCGCGAGCGCGAGTGCCGTGGTCAGCGCGACCCCGATAGTTTCGAAACGATTCCGTGGCGATCGTGCGTGTCTCATCGACGCTCCTTTGCGCAGACGTATGCCCTGGTTCGGGCGATCCTGGGGAGAGGGTAAGCAGCGTCCGCGCAGGAGACCAGAGCTGGAGGTATCGAAACTCTCGATCGGTATCGATCGTTATGCCGATAGTGTCGGAATGTCACCCTTGTGGGTGAGAACGTCCCTCTCAGGCCGGCGAGGACCGCCGGGACACCAGGTCGCCCTCGGCGCCCAACGACAGCTCCAGCCGCACCCGCCAGGACGGCTCGGTCGCCGGGAAGTCGCTGCGCGCGTGCCCGCCGCGGCTCTCCTCACGCTCCAGCGCGGCCGCCGTCAGCACGGTCGCCACCTGGTGCACGTTCGTCGTCTCCCACTCGGCCACCTGCGGGGCGGCCAGGCGCCGGCCCTCGTCGGTGCGCAGGTGCGCGTCGGTCGGCACGGCCGCGAGCGCGGCCACGGCCCGGCGCAGCCCGTCGCCGGACCGCAGCGGACCAGGACCGTCGGAGGCGATCCGCTGCACGCGGGCGCGCGACGCCGCCGCGACGAGGGCCTCGTCGCCCGGCCGGGCCACCGGCGTGAGCGGCGTGAGGACGCCGCTGCCCACCTGCGCGGCGATGTGCTTGGCCGCACGGCTGGCGAACACGAGGCCTTCGAGCAGGGAGTTCGACGCCAGCCGGTTGGCGCCGTGCACACCCGTGCACGCCGTCTCCCCCACCGCGTACAGGCCGGGCAGGCTGGTCCGACCGACGAGGTCCGTGACCACGCCACCCGAGTGGTAGTGCTGGGCGGGCGCGACGGGGACGAGGTCGGTCGTCATGTCGATGCCGTGCTCCAGGAGCCGGTCGTTGATCGTCGGGAACCGGGAGCGCAGGAACTCGTCGCCGAGGTGCCGGGCGTCCAGCCAGACGTGGTCGGAACCGGTCTCGGTCATCCGCCGGACGATCGCGTGCGCGACGACGTCCCGGGGAGCCAGCTCGGCCATCGGGTGCACGTCGGGCATGAACCGCACACCGTCGGTGTCCAGCAGCAGCGCACCCTCGCCCCGGACCGCCTCGGACACCAGCGTCAGCTGCCCCTTCACGCCCGAGCCCAGCCAGAGCACCGTCGGGTGGAACTGCACGAACTCGACGTCCCCGAGCACCGCCCCGGCACGCAGCGCCGCGGCGATCCCGTCCCCGGTGGCCTGCGCCGGGTTGGTGGACGAGCGGTAGACCTGGCCGATGCCGCCCGTCGCGAGCACGACCGCGCGGCCCAGCGCGGCACCGACCCCGTCGCGCTGCCCCTCGCCGATCACGTGGAGCGTCACGCCGCACGCGCGCCCGGGCCTGCCGTCCGGTCCCGGCGGACCCGTGAGCACGTCGAGGACGAGCGCGTGCTCGATGACCTCGATGCCCGGGTCGTCGCGCACCGCCTCGATCTGCGCGACGAGCGCGCGGGAGATCTCCGCGCCCGTCGCGTCGCCGCCCGCGTGCGCGATGCGGTCGGCGTGGTGCCCGCCCTCGCGGGTCAGCGAGATGCTGCCGTCGGCTGCCGTGTCGAACACGGCGCCGCGCGCGACGAGCTCGCGGACGCGCCGCGGACCCTCCGTGACCAGCACCTCGACCGCGCGCGGGTCGCACAGTCCGGCGCCCGCGACGAGGGTGTCCTGCAGGTGCGCGGCGGGCGAGTCCGACGGGTCCAGCGCGGCCGCGATGCCGCCCTGCGCCCACACGGTCGACCCCGACGCGAGGATGTCCTTGGTGACCAGCAGGACGCGCGGCACGCGGGTGCGCAGCTCGAGCGCCGCGGTCAGACCCGCGATGCCGGAGCCGACGACGACCGCGTCGGCCTCGACCGTCCAGCCCGGTTCCGGGGCCGCCAGCCGCGTCGCGAGCCGGGTCACCTCGCGCGGCCCGCGGCGAACGGAATCCCGCTCGACTGCAGGTCCGGCCAGTCGTCCGGGACCTGGCCGGGGTCGTCCCCGACCGCCACCACCCGGTTGGCACCGTCGACCAGCACGACGTGCGGCTCGTAGGTGCGGGCCTCCGCGTCGGACAGCTGGCCGTAGGCGATGAGGATGACGACGTCCCCCGGGTGCACGAGGTGCGCGGCCGCACCGTTGATGCAGACCTGGCCCGACCCCGGCTCCCCCGCGATCGCGTACGTGGTCAGGCGAGCGCCGTTGGTGACGTCGACGACGTCCACCTGCTGACCGGGCAGCACGTCCGCCGCGGCGAGCAGGTCCGCGTCGACCGTGATCGAGCCGACGTAGTGCAGGTCCGCCTGGGTCACGGTCGCGCGGTGGATCTTGCCGGTCATCATCGTGCGCACCAGCGACGTCACGCGCCCACCTCCACGAGTCCGTTGTCGATGAGCCGGGTCGTCCCGACGGTCGCCGCGACCAGCAGCAGGGCCTCGCCGACGAAGTCCGCGGGCACCTCGGCGAACGTCACGGGGTCCACCAGCGCCACGTAGTCGACGTCGGTGCCCGCCAGGGCGGCGCGGGCGGTCGCGCGGATCTCCTCCGCGCTCCCCCGGGCCCGCAGCGCACGCGAGAGCCCGAGCGCCCGGCGACGCTCGTCGTCGCTGAGGTAGGCGTTGCGGCTCGACAGCGCGATCCCGTCCTCGTCGCGGACGATCGGCGCGGCCTCGACCACCACCGGCACGTCGAGGTCGCGGACCATCCGCCGCACCGCCGCGAGCTGCTGCGCGTCCTTGGCCCCGAACAGCGCCACCCCCGGGCGGGTCAGGTGCAGGAGCTTGAGCACGACCGTGAGGACACCGTCCAGGTGGCCCGGCCGGCTGACCCCCTCGAGCACGTCCCCGATCTCGCCCGCGCTGACCCGCACGACCGGGTCACCGTCCGGGTAGACGACCTCCGGACCGGGGGCGAAGACGATGTCGTCCGGGCCCAGCAGACCCGGCCCGGACAGCAGCGCGAGGTCCCGCTGCAGGTCACGCGGGTACCGGGCGAGGTCCTCGGACGGCGCGAACTGCAGCGGGTTGACGAAGATCGTCACGACGACCGCGTCCGCCAGCTCCCGTGCGCGCGCGACCAGCGACAGGTGCCCGGCGTGCAGCGCGCCCATCGTCATCACGACCGCCCGACGGTGCGGGCGGGCGGAGTGCGCCGTCCCCGCGAACCCCTCCGTGCGCGGCACGGCCTGCACGTCCTGCACGGCGAGCGCCGCCGCCAGCGCCTCGCGCGTGTGCACGAGCGTCGGCGTCGTGGTCTGCGTGGTCATTCGTCCTCCTGCGGGTCCGGCCCGTCCTCCACCTGCAACGCCCCGGCATCCTCGGTGATGCCGTCCAGCAGCTCCTGCGCGGCGGCCGAGGAGATCAGGCCCGCCGCCAGCGCGCGCCCGGTCGCCGAGCGCGCCAGGGCACGGTATCCCGCGACGACGTCGACCGCCCCCGTGGTCGCCGCGAACGTGGTGAGCGCCACACCGTGCTCCCGGACCGTCCCCGCGTCGCCCCGGCGCACCGGACCCGTCAGCGCGGCGATCGCCCCGGACCCGCCGGCCGACTCCGCGCGCAGCGCACCGTCGAGCGCCGCCTCCAGCAGCGGACCGAGCATGCGGCCCGGGTCGGGGACCCCCGCCGCCGCCAGCGCCTGCGCGGCCTGGGCGACGAGGACGACCAGGTGGTTCGCGCCGTGCGCGAGGGCCGCGTGGTAGAGCCCGCGGGCCTCCTCCGCCAGCACCACCGGCTCCCCGCCGATCTCCACGACGAGCGCCTGCCCGATCGGCAGGACCGGCGCCGGGGCCGTCACCGCGAACGAGCAGCCGACCAGCCGTGCGAGGTCCAGCGACGTGCCCGTGAACGTCATCGCCGGGTGCAGCGCCAGCGGGATGACCCCCGCCGCCCGCGCCGGCGCCAGCACGTCCACCCCGAACCGCCCGGACGTGTGCACGACGATCTGCCCGACCTGCCACGCGCCCAGGTCCGCGAGCCCGCGCACCAGGTCCGCCAGCGCGTCGTCGGGGACCGTGAGGAGCACCAGCTCGGAGCGGCGGACGACCTCGGGGATGTCCAGCACGGGCACACCCGGCAGCAGCGTCGCCGCCCGCTCGCGCGACGCCTCCGAGATGGCCGACACCGCCACCACCGGGTGGCCCGCGGCCCGCAGCGCACTGCCGAGCACCGCACCGACCCGGCCCGAGCCGACCACGCCGACGCCGAGCCGGCCCGGCCTGCTCGCCGGGTCCGGTGGGGTCACGCGCCCGCTCCGGCGGCCGGGGGCGCGTTCGTCGGCTCCGCGTTCGTCGTCGGGGTCGGTGCGCCGACCGCCCGCATCCACTGCTCCGGCGTCGCGGTCGCCCGTGCGGTCCTCGCCCGCTCGGCCTGCTCGTCGAGCAGCGCCGCAGCGACCCCGGCGTCGAGGTGGTTGACCCGTGGCGCGACCGGCCCGGGCGTGGAGTGCAGCACGAACGACGCCAGGCCGAGCCGACGCTGGATCGGTCCCTGCTCGAGCCCGAGCGACTGCGTGCGCTCGTGCGGGACGACGTCGACGCTGCGCCAGATCCGGCCCGACCGGGTCACCAGCGCCCGCTCGGTCACGCGCACCCCGTGCCGCCGCCACCCGACCGGGTCCACCCAGCGCGACCGGCGCGGCGCGACGGTGAACCCGTCCTGCTCGTCCGTCCCGGTCAGCGCAGCGACCACGAGCGCCGTCGGGTCCTGCACGCCCAGGTCCGGCAGCACGAGCCAGAGCGCGGTCATCGCCTCACCGCGCGTCGCCACGGGGTGCAGGACGGTGTCCCGCTGCTGCTGGTCACCCTGGCCGTACCCGGCGACGTTGATCTCGACGCGCCACCAGTCCGGCCCGCGCCACAGCGGACCCTGCCGCAGCCGGATCGCCTGCACCCGCCCGGGCGGGACGGTCTGCGCGCGCGCCTCCGTGAGCCCGTGCCGCAGCCGGATGCCGTCGGGCGAGATCGCGGCGCGGAAGTTGGCGCCCTGGTTGATGCGGCTCCACACGAACGTCACCCCGGCGAACAGGGGCGCGACGAGCACGAACGCCGCACTGATGTCCCGGGACACGACGGCCAGCGTGATCGCACCGGCGATCATCAGGAGCAGCACGGGCACCGTGCCGGACCGCAGCGTCGCGCTCACCAGCCGGCCCATCGGCAGCTCGTAGACCTCGCGCTCGGGGGCGACCTCGAACGGCACGGGGACGGCCGGTGCGCCCGCCACGTCCGGCACGGTGCCGTCGACCGGCGTCTGCACCGCGACAACGCCGGGACGCTGCAGGCCGGCCGAGAGGGCGAGCAGCTCGGCGCGCAGGGCCTCCGCCTCCGCCTCGCGCAGGAACGCCAGCGACACGGCCGACCCGCTGCCGCCGGCCACCTCGAGCTTGAGCTCGGCCAGACCGACAAGCCGCGCGAGCAGCGGCTGCACCACGTCGACGGCCTGCAACCGGTCCAGGCGCGCCTGGCGCTGCTGGCGGAAGAGGATGCCGGTGCGCAGGTGCACGGCCTCGTCGGTGACCGCGAACCGGGTCACCCGCCACGCCACCGCCGAGTACCCGAAGCCGATGAGGCCGACGAGCAGGAACCCGCCGATGATCAGCAGGAACCCCCGGCCCTGGAGGAGGTCGATGGCCTGCTCGATGTTCTCGCCCGCCTGGAACCAGCCGATCGCCAGCACGGCGACGAGGACCTTCCACCCCTTGAGCGCGGGGGTGACGGGGTGCATCCGGCGCCAGCCGGTCACGTCCTCGTCCCTGGTGGTGTCGACGTCGGGCGCGCTGGAGGGCCGACCGGGGACGCTGGGCGGCGGGCCGGGAGGGCCGAGCGGCGGGCCGGGAGGGCTGGCCGGCGTGCCGGGGGTGCTGGTCACAGCCCCGCCAGCCGCGCCTCGCCGCGGGAGGCCATCCGGTCGCGCAGGCGCGCGGCCTCGTGCGGCGGGAGACCCTCGATCGACGCGCTCGTGGCGGACGACGCCGTGTGGAGCTGGACCGACGCGATCTGGAACTTGCGGGCGATCGGGCCCGCGTTGACGTCCACGTACTGCATCCGGCCGTAGGGCACGACGACGAGCGAGCGGAACATGATGCCGCGGCGCACGAGCAGGTCGTCGGCGCGCTCCGCGTACGCCAGGGCGCGCACCTGTCGGGGCACCAGCCACAGGATCCACCCGACGAGCAGCACCACCGCGGCCGGGAACACCCAGAGCCACGCGGCCCCGACGAGCACCGCCAGGAGCACCAGCAGCACGAGGACCGGACCGAGCACGATGCCCGTGACCGTCAGGCGCGCCCCGATGAGCCTGCTCGACACCGGCGTCCAGGTGACGTCGGTCGGGTCGAACGGCTCGCGGGTGCCGGGGACGGCGTCGGAGGTCATGAGGCCATCCTTCCACCCGCTCAGGGGGCGCTGGGATCCGGCGCAGGTCGCTCGTGCGCCGTCTCCGCCCCTGCCTCGGGTGGAGGCACGCGGCAGAACCACTCGACGACCAGACCGACGACCGCGAGCACCACGGCACCGGCCGTCGCGATGCCCGCGGCGATCGCCCGCGACCCGTTCCCCGGCACGCTCAGGTCGCCGACCAGCGCCAGCACCTGACCGCCGTACCACCCCGCGAGCAGCGCGCCGGTGTAGCACGACGCCTTGGCCAGCACCGCCGTCCGTGCCGCCCGGATCGGGTTCAGCAGCGGTCGCTTGCCGTGCAGGAACTGCCGGACGGCCCAGCCCATGGAGAACACGACACCGGCGATGAGCAGCTCGACGGCGACCACGAGGGGAGGGACGGTCGGCAGCATCCCGCCGCGGCCCGCGACCGCGCGCAGCACGATCCACGTGACCGCAGCCGCGGTGGCGGTGACCAGCAGGAGCGTCTGCCAGCGCGTGCGCTGCATCACGTGTCCTGGGCCTCCGCACCCGGTCCGGCGGGGACGGCCCCGGTGTCACCGCTGACCGCGGGGATCGCCGTGGTCAGCCAGTCGAGCGCCAGCCAGCGCACGCCGTCGCGGTCGGGAGCGGTCGCGGCCAGCGCCCCGACCGGTCCCCCGCCCAGCCCGGGCAGGACCGCGTCCGGGTCGACCTGCGCCCACGGCTGCAGCACGAACGCGCGCTCGTGGGCCCTCGGGTGCGGGAGCTCGAGGTCGTCCGTCACCGCCAGCACGGACCCGTACAGCACGATGTCGATGTCCAGCGTGCGCGGGCCCCACCGCTCGTGCCGCTCCCGCCCGTGCGCCTGCTCGATCGCCTGCGTGGCCCGCAGCAGCGCGCGCGGTGCGAGCGTGGTCTGCGCCAGCACGACCGCGTTGAGGTAGTCGGACTGCTCGGGCCCGCCCACCGCGGACGTGCGCGCCAGCGCCGACACGTCGCGCACCTCGATCCCGGGGGTCCGTGCCAGGTCGGTCACGGCGTCCCGGAGGGTGTCCTGGGCCGGTCCCAGGTTCGCCCCGAGGGCCAGCACGACCTCGACCGGTCCGTCGGGCTCCACGTCGAGGACGTCGGTGACGACCTCGCCGACGACGAGCGCCTCGCCCGCCGGGACCGGCTCGAGCTCGGTCGACGGGCCGTCGGGGCCCTGGGAGAACCCGCCGGGGGCGGGGGCGACCGCATCGGACCAGGCACCGGACGCCACGACCGGCGCGCCGGGTGCCGGCGTCACCGGGAACGTCGCGGTCGACGTCGGGACCGGTCGTGACGACGGTTCCGGCTCGGCGACCGGGCGGGCAACGTAGGGCTCGGCTGCCGGCAGCTTGGAGCGGTCCCGGTGGATGGCGACGACCACGTCGCCGAACGGCACCTGGATGGGGGCGTTCGGCTTGTGCACGGCCACGTCGACCGCCTGCACGACGCCCGACGCGAGGACCGTCGCCGCGATGCGTTCCGCGACGGTCTCGATCAGGTCGACCGGCTCGCCCGACAGGACCGCCGCGACCTGCTCCGCCAGCTCGCCGTAGTTGAGGGTGTGCGCGAGGTCGTCGCGCGCCGCGGCCCGCCGTGTGTCGAGGTGGACGACGACGTCCGCGACGAACGTCTGCCCGTCACGCCGCTCGTGCTCGAACACACCGTGGTAGCCGAGCGCCGTGATGCCCGTCAGCCTGATCTGGTCGAGCCGGCGCCCGCTGGTGTCCAGCGCGTCCTGACGGCTCTCGTCGTTCATGGTCACCGCGTGCTCCCTCCGGTCCTCGCGTCCTCGTCCACGGCCAGCTCGTCGTCGGTGCCCGGGCCCGGCGCGCTCTGCCCTCGCTGCCACGCGGCCGCCACCCGCACCGCGTCGGCCGAGCCTGCCACCTCGTGCACCCGCACGCACCAGGCCCCTGCCGCGGCCGCCAGCGCGGACACCGCGGCCGTGGCCCGGTCGCGCGCCAGCGGCGGGGCCGGCTCGCCGTCCGGGCCCGCCAGGAGGTGGCCGAGGAACCGTTTGCGGCTCGCGCCGACCAGCACGGGGAACCCGTCCGCCACCAGCTCCGGCAGCCGCGCGAGCAGCGGCCAGTTGCTGCTCCCCGCCTTCGCGAAGCCGAGGCCCGGGTCCAGCACCACCTGCTCGTCGCGCACGCCGGCCGCCCGCAGCGCCGCGACCCGCGCGGCGAGCTCGCGCCGCACGTCCGTCACGACGTCGTCGTAGTCGTCCAGGTCGTCCATCACGTCGGCGTGCCCTCGCCAGTGCATGGCGACGTAGACCGCGCCGGTGCGCGCCACGACCCCGTACATCTCGTCGTCGGCCAGCCCGCCCGACACGTCGTTGACGATCGAGGCGCCGCGCCCGACCGCCGCCTCCGCGACCACCGCGCGGGTCGTGTCGATGCTCACCGTCGCACCGTGCGCCACCAGCTGCTCGATCACCGGCAGCACCCGGGCCAGCTCGTCCTCGACGGCCACCCGGCGCGCGCCCGGCCGGGTCGACTCCCCGCCGACGTCCAGCAGGTCCGCCCCCTGCGCGACCAGCTCCAGGCCGTGCGCCACCGCCGCACCGGGGGTGAACCAGCGACCGCCGTCCGAGAAGGAGTCCGGGGTGACGTTGACGACGCCCATGACAAGGGTGCGGTCGAGCCCGTGCAACCGGGCCGGGAGGGGTGCCGGGCGGGCGGAGGGGCCAGTCACGGTGCCGAGCCTAGGGTGTTGCCGACGAGGGCGTCAGCGACCGAGCACGAGGCTCATGGCCTCGGCCCGCGTGGCGACGTCGCGCATCTGCCCCCGGACCGCGGAGGTCACGGTGCGCGACCCGGGCTTGCGGACGCCGCGCATCGACATGCACAGGTGCTCGCACTCGACGACGACGAGCACGCCGCGCGGCTCGAGCTCGTTGACCAGGGCGTCCGCGATCTGCGACGTCAGCCGCTCCTGCACCTGCGGCCGGCGCGCGTACACGTCGACCAGGCGGGCCAGCTTGCTCAGACCGGTGATGCGCCCGTCCGTGCCCGGGATGTAGCCGACGTGCGCGACCCCGTGGAACGGCACGAGGTGGTGCTCGCACGTGGAGTACACCTCGATGTCCTTGACCAGCACCATCTCTTCGTGGCCGATGTCGAAGGTGGTGGTCAGGACGTCGCCGGGCTCCTGGTAGAGACCCGCGAAGATCTCCCGGTACGCCCGCGCGACCCGGGCCGGCGTCTCGCGCAGCCCCTCGCGGTCGGGGTCCTCCCCCACCGCGAGGAGGAGCTCACGGACGGCGGCCTCGACGCGGTCCTGGTCGTACTCGCCGACGGCAGTGCCGGTGAACGAGACCGGTCCGATGCCGTCACCCTGCAGCTGAGTGCTCACGTCCGCCCCTACGCGTCCGGCGTCTGCGACGGCGGGACCTCGATGATCTGCTCCGACGGGTGACCGAAGGCCTCGGCGGCCTCGTCCTCGGGGATGATCGGGTGGCCGTTCTGCGCCGCGAGCTCGGCGGGAGTCATGACCGGCGGACGCTCCGAGACGGCGCGCTGGGCGCTGGAGAGCCAGACCTGCCGCGGCGGACGCTTGGTGATCGGCGCGAAGATCGTGGCCAGCTGCTCCTGGTTGAGCGTCTCCTTCTCGAGCAGCTCCAGCACCAGGGCGTCGAGCACGTCGCGGTACTCGACCAGGATCTCCCAGGCCTCGTCGTGCGCCCGCTCGATCAGGGCGCGGACCTCGAGGTCGATCGAGGCGGCGACATCCTCGGAGTAGTCCCGCCCGTGGCCCATGTCGCGGCCCATGAAGACCTCGCCGGACGCCTGGCCGAGCTGGATCGCACCGAGCCGGGCGCTCATGCCGAACTGCGTGACCATCTTGCGGGCCGTCGCCGACGCCTTCTCGATGTCGTTGCTGGCGCCCGTCGTCGGGTCGTGGAACACGAGCTCCTCGGCCACGCGACCGCCCATGGCGTACGCCAGCGTGTCCAGCAGCTCGTTGCGGGTGGTCGAGTACTTGTCCTCGGTCGGCATGACCATCGTGTACCCGAGCGCCCGGCCGCGCGGCAGGATCGTCACCTTGGTGACCGGGTCGGTGTACCGGAGCGCCGCCGCGACGAGGGCGTGACCGCCCTCGTGGTACGCGGTGATCTTGATCTCCTTGGGGTTCATGATCCGCGTGCGCTTCTGCGGTCCCGCGATGACGCGGTCGATCGCCTCGTCGAGCGTGTGGTCCGTGATGGTCTGCTGGCCGGTGCGGGCCGTGAGCAGCGCGGCCTCGTTGAGGACGTTGGCCAGGTCCGCACCCGTGAACCCGGGGGTCCGGCGGGCCACGACGTTCAGGTCGACGTGCGGCGCCATCGGCTTGCCCTGCGAGTGCACCGTGAGGATCCGCTCGCGGCCCTTGAGGTCGGGCGGGTCGACGGCGACCTGACGGTCGAACCGGCCCGGGCGCAGGAGCGCCGGGTCGAGGATGTCGGGGCGGTTCGTGGCGGCGATGAGGATGACGTTCGCGTTGACGTCGAAGCCGTCCATCTCGACGAGCATCTGGTTGAGCGTCTGCTCGCGCTCGTCGTGCCCGCCGCCCATGCCGGCGCCACGGTGCCGGCCGACCGCGTCGATCTCGTCGATGAAGATGATCGCCGGGGCGTTCTCCTTGGCCTGGTTGAACAGGTCCCGCACGCGGCTGGCACCGACGCCGACGAACATCTCGACGAAGTCCGAGCCGGAGATCGAGTAGAACGGCACGCCCGCCTCACCCGCGACCGCACGGGCCAGCAGGGTCTTGCCGGTGCCCGGAGGGCCGTACAGCAGGACGCCCTTGGGGATCTTGGCGCCGACGGCCTGGAACTTGGCCGGCTCCGCGAGGAACTCCTTGATCTCCTGGAGCTCCTCGACCGCCTCGTCGACCCCGGCGACGTCCGAGAACGTGACCTGCGGGGACTCCTTGTTGACCAGCTTCGCCTTCGACTTGCCGAAGCTCATGACGCGCGAGCCGCCACCCTGCGAGTTCGACATCAGGAACCAGAAGATGGCCAGGATGATGATCAGCGGGAGGATGAAGCTCAGCAGGCTCGCCCACCACGCGGTCTGCGGGACGACCGAGGTGTAGCCCTCGTCCAGGTCGGCGTCCGCGATGGCGGTCACGACCGACTCGCCCTGCGGGACGACGTAGTTGAACTGGACGAGCTTGCCCAGGTTGTCCTCGCCCTTGACGAAGTCCTCCGCGAGCGTCAGGTCGACGCGCTGGACGCCCTCGGTGATCTTGGCCTGCTCGACCTTCCCGTCCGCGATCAGCGTCATGCCGTCCGACGTGTCGATCTTGCTGATCTTCGGGGCGGCGAGCGTGGACGCGCCGATGTACAGCAGGATCACGGCGATGACGACCCACAGGATGGGGCCTCGGGCTAGTCGCTTGACGTTCATGGGCGATCGGGGCAGAGCCCCTCAACCTCCGCTCGCGGGACAGGTGGCCTCGAAGTTACACGGGGAACCTGGGCGGGACCGACCGTGTTCACCGAGGGCGCACTCGACCTCAGGCGCCGTAGACGTGCGGAGCGAGCGTGCCGACGAACGGCAGGTTCCGGTACTTCTCCGCGTAGTCCAGGCCGTAGCCGACGACGAACTCGTTGGGGATGTCGAACCCGACGTACCGGACGTCGACGTCGACCTTGGACGCCTCGGGCTTGCGCAGCATCGTCGCGATCTCGACCGTGGCCGGGCCGCGCGAACGCAGGTTGGACAGCAGCCAGGAGAGCGTCAGGCCGGAGTCGATGATGTCCTCGACGATCAGCACGTGCCGGCCGGTGAGGTCCGCGTCGAGGTCCTTGAGGATCCGCACGACGCCGGACGACTTGGTGCCCGAGCCGTACGACGAGACCGCCATCCAGTCCATCTGCACCGACGAGTGCAGGCGCCGCGCGAGGTCCGCCATCACCATGACCGCACCCTTGAGGACGCCCACGAGGAGCAGGTCCTTGCCCTCGTAGTCGGCGTCGATCTGCGCCGCGATCTCGTCGAGCCGCTGGTGCAGCTGCTCCTCGGAGAGCAGCACCCGCTCGAGGTCGTCGCCCATGTCCGCAGGATCCACCGCAGTTGCTCCTCTTGGTCTGCCCGTGACCGCGCTACGCGGGGGCCGTGTTCAGAGCAAGCCTGCCACACGCCCGGCTGACCGCGATCCCGCCCGGGAGGGCCACCGGCCCCTGCCCGTGCCAGTCCGTGACCAGCGCGTCGACCGCCCGGACGTGCGCCCGGGTCAGGGCACCGGCCGGGCTCCCCGCGGCGATCGCGGCCGACCGCAGAGCACGGGTGCGCAGCGCCGGCGGGGCCGCGTGCAGCGTGGCGACCTCCAGACCGTCGGCCGTGCGGGCCGCGTCGAGCAGGTCCTCCGCCAGCGCGTCGAGCAGGTCCGCGTCGTCGCGCAGCTGCTCGGCCGACCGCGCCAGCGCCTCGGCGACGCCAGGACCGAGGACGCGCTCCAGCGTCGGCAGGACGTCGCTGCGGACCCGGCTGCGCAGCGACGCGTCGGCGTGCGAGCCGTCGTTCGTCGGGTCGTGCCAGGGCCGCAGCCCCAGCGCGGCGCAGGCGGCCACCGTGTCGACCCGGCGCAGGCCGAGCAGCGGCCGTCGGAACCGCCCGCGCGCGGTCGGCATGCCCGCGAGCGCCCGGGCGCCCGACCCGCGCGCGAGACCCAGCAGCACGGTCTCGGCCTGGTCGTCGAGGGTGTGCCCCAGCAGCACGGCAGCGGCACCCTGCTCGTCGGCGGCACCGTCGAGTGCCGCGTAGCGGGCGTCCCGCGCAGCCGCCTCGCCCCGCCCGCCGACCTGCACGCGGACCACGTCCGTCGGCAGCCCGAGCCGACGGCACGCGGCCGCGGCGTCGTCGGCCACCTGCCGCGAGCC
This sequence comes from Cellulomonas terrae, assembly GCF_007990265.1. Classification (GTDB taxonomy): domain Bacteria; phylum Actinomycetota; class Actinomycetes; order Actinomycetales; family Cellulomonadaceae; genus Cellulomonas; species Cellulomonas terrae. The sequence continues at coordinate 42,371 of NZ_BJWH01000022.1, read as the reverse complement.
GTCCTGGAGCCCGTGGTCGACGACGACCGCCCCCGCACGCCACGGCGTCCCGGTCCGCGTGGACCGCTGCGCGACGAACGCTGTCCCCGCGGCGAGCGCGAGCGAGTCCGGGCCGCCCGAGCAGGCGACGAGAACCAGCGCGTCCGGCGGCAGGTCGGCGACGGCGGCGGCCACCGCCGAGCGCACCGCCGCCACCTCGCGAGCGGGACCGGTCACCCGTGCACCCGGCGCACCCAGGCGCGCGCGTCGAGGATCTCCTGCGGTCGCGGGAGGTGGTCGGCCGACGCCCACACCGCGTTCAGCCCGTCGAGGCCGACGTCCTTGCGCACGGCCCGGACGAACGCCGCACCGTCGCGGTTCTGCGCGAGCTTGGTGTCGAGGCCCAGCAGCCGCCGTAGCACGCGGTCCACCCCGCGTGACCTCGCCGCCTCGTCGCGTCGCGCCTCGAACGCCTTGCGGATCGCGCGCACGCTCGGCACCACCCGGGGGCCGACCTCGTCCATCGCCACGTCCGCGTGCCCCTCGAGCAGCGCCATGACCGCGCCGACCTCCTCGAACACCTCCCGCTGCCGCGTCGAGAGCAGGTCGAGCACGCCCACCCCGTCGTCGGCGCCGCCGGTGACGGCCCGCGTGACCGCCCCGAGCAGCTCGCCCAGCCGCGGGACCAGCGCCTTGTCGGCAGCCAGGTCGGTCAGCAGCTCGGCGGCCCGGGTGCGCAGGTGGTCCGCGAGCCACGGCGCCGCGGCGAACTGCAGCGCGTGCGTCTGCTCGTGCAGGGCCACCCAGAGGCGGAAGCCCGACGGGTCGACCTTGAGCCGGCGCTCGTGGTGCAGGACGTTGGGGGCGACGAGGAGCAGCCGGCCACGGCCGTCGACGGTCGTCGTGAACGGGTCGAACTGGCCGAGCACCTTGCCGGACAGGAGCGCCAGCACCCCGCCGACCTGCACCGCAGCACCCGCGCGCGCGGTGGCCGACGGGGACGTCGTGCTCAGCGGACCGGTCATCGCGGCGAACACCTCGGCGTTGGCCTGGGCCCAGCGCGGCCGGTCCACCACCAGCACCGTCGAGACCTGCTCGGGTGCGGTCCCGTCCGCCGCCGCGAGGCCGGTGATCGCCGCGGCGTGCACGGCCGCGCGGCCGGCGGCGTCGCGCAGCTCGTCGACCAGCGCGGTCAGCTCCGCGCGGTCCGCCACCGGCCCCGGCGCGGCCAGCCGGCCGGCGATGCGGGTTGCGAGCTCCCAGTCGACAGGTCCTTCAGGGGTGTCCACCGAGTCAAACTAACCGCAGCCGCACCCGGACAACGCGGTGACGAACGAGTCGATGGCCGCGCGCGGGCCCCACTGGCCGCCGTCGGGGGTCGCGTCCGCGAGGACCACGAAGACCAGCTGGCGCCCGTCGACGTCGAGCACCGTGCCCGCCAGTGACGTCACGTGCGGCAGGCTGCCCGTCTTCGCGCGCACCAGCCCCCGTGCCGGCGACTGCGTGTAGCGGTCGCTCAGCGTGCCCGTCAGCCCCGCGATCGGCATGCCCGTCGCGACGTCCCGCAGCACGCCGTGCGCGGGGTCCGTCGCGAGCCGCAGCAGGCCGAGGAGGAGGTCGGGCGGCAGGACGGACCCGGCCCCGAGCCCCGACGCGTCGGACAGGTGCGCCCCTGCGGTGTCGACGCCCGCCACGCTCACCGCGTGCAGGACGGCGGTCGTCCCGCCCTCGAACGACGCCGGCAGCCCCTGGTCGATGGCCACGAGGCGGCTCACCACCTCGGTGATCGCGTTGTCGGACGTGTCCAGGAAGTGGTGCACGATGCCGTCGAGCGTGGCCGACTGCACGACGCCGATCTCCCGCCCGCCCTCCGGCCGCGGCGCCCGTCGTGGGTTCCCGTCGACCGTGATCCCGACCTCCGCGAGCCGCTGCGCGAACGTGTTCGCCGCCGCGAGCGACGGGTCCGCGTACCGGGGCGGGTACTCGCCGGGCTTGATCTTCGCGGTGTCCACCGCGAGCGGCGTCACCGGCGCGACGAACCCCGCGGCGACGTCGGCCGGGTTCCACGTCGGGCTCAGGGTCGGGCCGGTGAACAGGGAGTCGTCGAAACCGAGGCTCACCGTCGTCGCGCCCTCGAGCTGGAGCTCCTTGGCCACCTGCGCGGCCAGGTCGGCCAGCCCGGCGTGGCCCACGACGGCCGTCGGGTCCCCCGCACCCGCCGCGAGCATCATGTCCCCGCCGCCGACGAGCACGATGCTCGTGCCGGGGCCGCGCACGACGCTCGTCGGCAAGGTCACGTCCGGCCCGAGGGTGCTCAGGGCGGCCACCGCCGTGACCAGCTTCGCCGTCGACGCGGGCGTGCGACCGTCGGCGGGCAGGTGCGCGCCGAGCACGTCCCCGGTCAGCTGGTCGGCGACCACCACCCCGACGCTCGCGCCCATGCGCGGGTCCTTCACCAGCCCGTCGACGAGCGCCTGCACGTTCGCCGCCGCGGGCAACGGCGCCTGGGGGTCGAGGTTCGGCAGCGCCGGCACCGTGTCGACCGGCTCGACCGCGCCCGGCGCCGTCGGGAACGGCAACGGGTCCGGCGGGACCTCGGCGAGCGTGACCATGCCCGGGACGACGTCGTACGCGTCCGCCGTCGCGTACGCCCCGCCCGCCAGCACGAGGACGAGCGCGCTGACGCCGACGACTCTCGCCGCTGTGGTCATCGTCACCCCGCCCTGCTCGTTCCCCGGTGGGACGCCCCGTCCCGCGGTGCGTCAGACTACTGTCCGAGACAAGGGCGCCCCAGACACCCCGGCGCGCCGCACCATGACGAGCGTCGCGGCCGCCGGTCCCGGAACCTGGGCGCGGACGTGGGTGGAGGAGCAGCTGTGGAGTTCGACGTCACGATCGAGATCCCGAAGGGTCAGCGCAACAAGTACGAGGTGGATCACGCCACGGGGCGTATCCGCCTCGACCGGATGCTGTTCACCTCCACCCGTTACCCCGACGACTACGGGTTCATCGAGGGCACGCTCGGCGAGGACGGCGACCCCCTGGACGCCCTGGTGCTCCTGGAGGAGCCGACGTTCCCCGGTTGCCTCATCCGCGCCCGTGCGCTCGGCATGTTCCGCATGCGCGACGAGGCCGGCGGCGACGACAAGGTGCTCTGCGTCCCCACGGGTGACCAGCGCGCCGCGTGGCGCCAGGACATCGACGACGTGTCCGACTTCCACCGCCTGGAGATCCAGCACTTCTTCGAGGTCTACAAGGACCTGGAGCCCGGCAAGTCCGTCGAGGGCGCCCACTGGGTAGGCCGCTCGGAGGCGGAGGCGGAGATCGAACGCAGCCGCCAGCGAGCCATCGACACGAACTACTACAACCACTGACCCAACCCCACGACGTCCGCACTCAGGCGGGCCTTCTCACCCGGCCGCAGATCCGCAGTCTGGGGGTCACTGCGGCGCAGCTCACCATCGACGCGGTCTCCTCGGTGCTGGACCGGGTCCGACGCGACAGGCGTCGCACCCTGCTCCGGGCCGTCCTCCGTGACGCCGGCGGCGGTGCGCACTCCGCCGCGCCGGCTGGTCCCCCGACACGCGTTGACCCACGCAGAACCTGAGGCGACACCGACGTCCGCACTCCGAGGGGTGCTGACCCACACGAGTGCGGACGTTGCGCGCTCTGGCCGGGGAGCTCAGTCGGGTTCCTGCCCCGGGAGTGCGGACGTCGTGGAGCGGTGCCGGTTACGGGCGGCCCGCGAAGGGCATCGTGCTGCCCCAGCGCATCGAGGTCGTGCGCAGCGGGTCACCCGGCTTGGAGGCCTCCATGATCTGGCCGCCGCCGGCCCAGATCGCGACGTGGTAGATCGCGTCCGGGTTGTTCGGGTCCGTCGACCAGAAGACGAGGTCGCCGGGGCGCAGGTCGTTGTAGCTGATCTTGAGGACCTGCTTGTACTGGTCCCGGGTGGTGCGCGCGAGGTTGACGCCGGCGGTGCGCCAGGCGCCCATCGTCAGGCCGGAGCAGTCGTACCCGTCGGGACCGACGCCGCCCCAGACGTACGGCAGCCCCGTCTTGGTCTGCGCCCAGGCGAGCGCCGAGGCGCCGCCGGCGGCCGATCCGCGCGAGCGGCCGGTGCCGAGGCCGTGGGGGTTCGAGGGTGCGGGAGGCGGGGTGACCACCGGGGGCGGCGGGGTGGTCGTGACGGGCGGCGGGGTGGTCGTGCCCGGCGGGGTCGTCGTGACCGGTGGGGTGGTCGTGGCGGGCGGGGTCGTCGTCGCCGGGGGTGCGGTGGTCCCGCCACCGGCTGCCGGCGGCGCGGCGGGCCTGGTCGGCGGCGCGACGACCGGGCGCAGGGCGGCGGCGCGCGCGGCGGCCTCCTCGCGCTCGCGGCGCTGCTGGTCGACGAAGTCCTGGCGCGCACGCTCGACCTCGGCACTGGTCTGACGGGCGGCGGCCAGGGCGGTGATGAGGCCGTCGCGCTCGGTCGCGGCGGCGGTCTGCGCGGCGACGGCGTCCGTCTGCGCCTTCTCGGCGGCGGCCAGCGCGTCGGCGGCGGAGGTCTTGGCGGCCTTCGCCGCGTCGGCGGCCTGCGTGGCGCGGTCGGCGAGGGTGGTGGCGACGAGCTGGGTCGCCCGGTACTCCTGGACGGCCTCGTCGGCCTTGCCGCTGATGCGGTCGAGCGCGGTGCTGCGGCGGGCGACGTCCTGGAAGCCCTCGGACGACAGGAGCGCCTGGAGGAGGTCGGTCGAGCCTCCGGACCGGGCGACCTCGCGGGCGATGGCGACGAGCTGGCGGCGGGCGTCCTCGGCGGTGGCGGCCGCTTCCGTCGAGCGCGCGACGGCGTCATCCGAGGCCTGCTGGGCCGCGTCGGCGTCGACGACGGCGCGGTTGTACGCCTCGCCGGCCTGCTGGACCTTGAGCTCGGCCGCGTCGGTCTCGGCGCTCAGCTGGGCGAGCCGGACCTCCATGGAGGCGACGGAGCGCTCCGCGGACTTCACTGCGCCCTGCGCACGCTGGACGTCCTGCGCGGAGGGCGGCGTCGGGTCGGCGAGCGCGCTGGAGGCACCGGCGGACAGCAGTGCGGCGACGAGGGCGCCTGCGACGAGCGCCCTGCGCGTGTTCCTGCTGTGGCTCACCGTGAACGCCCTCCCCGACGTCGAAGCACGGCCGTCAGCGGCCGTCCTCGGGGGACGCTACCGGCGGAAATCCCAGAAGAGAACATCTGTCACACCAGTCCCACGAGTCACATCGATGTGCTTTGGGAGGAACCGGACAGGTTCTCGCAGAGATCACCCGTTCGCCGCAATGACGCCTGGTGAGAAGACCGACGACCACCTGATGAGACGGCTGTTTCAGTTGTCGGACGGATCCGCTTAGTCTCAGCCCATGTCCCGCCGAATGTGTCGCTGACCCAGCGCACGCTCGGCTGTGCCCGCGGGCAGGTCGCCATCACGGCGGCCTCGACGTCCCGCCCGAGCCATGGCTCGATCCGTGCGCCACTCCACCCCCTCCGCGGGACGGACGTCGGCTGCCGAAGCCCCTCCGCGGTCCCCCAGATCCCTTATCGACAACGGAGCGCTGAACCGTGAGCAACGAGAGCTGGAACTTCGAGACCCGCCAGATCCACGCCGGCCAGACCGCGGACCCCGCCACGGGCGCCCGCGCGCTGCCGATCTACCAGACGACGTCCTTCGTCTTCGACTCCGCGCAGCAGGCCGCCGACCGGTTCGCGCTCAAGGAGCTCGGCCCGATCTACACGCGCATCGGCAACCCCACGCAGGAGGTCGTCGAGAACCGCATCGCCGACCTCGAGGGCGGCGTCGGGGCGCTGCTCGTCGCCTCGGGCCAGGCCGCCGAGACGCTCGCCATCCTCAACATCGCGGAGGCCGGTGACCACATCGTCGCCAGCCCCTCGCTCTACGGCGGCACGTACAACCTGCTGCACTACACGCTGCCGAAGCTGGGCATCCAGACGACGTTCGTCACCGACCCGCACGACGCGCAGGCGTGGAAGGACGCGGTCCAGCCGAACACCAAGCTGTTCTTCGCGGAGACCATCCCGAACCCGAAGGCCGACATCCTCGACATCGAGCTCGTCGCCGGGGTCGCGCACGAGTCCGGGGTCCCGCTGATCGTCGACAACACGGTGGCGACGCCGTACCTGATCAACCCGCTGACGTGGGGCGCCGACATCGTCGTGCACTCGGCGACGAAGTACCTGGGCGGTCACGGCTCCGCGATCGGCGGCGTCATCGTCGACGGCGGCTCGTTCGACTTCGCGCAGCACCCGGAGCGGTTCCCCAACTACAACACCCCCGACCCGTCGTACAACGGGCTCGTGTTCGCCCGGGACCTCGGCGTCGGTGGCATCTTCGGCGTGAACCTCGCGTTCATCCTCAAGGCGCGCGTGCAGCTGCTGCGCGACCTCGGCCCGGCGATCTCCCCGTTCAACGCGTTCCTCATCGCGCAGGGGATCGAGACCCTGTCGCTGCGCGTCGAGCGGCACGTCGAGAACGCGCAGAAGGTCGCCGCGTGGCTGGAGGCGCGCGAGGACGTCGGCGCGGTGCACTACGCGGGCCTGGAGTCGAGCCCGTGGCACGCCGCGCAGCTCAAGTACGCCCCGCGCGGCGCGGGCGCGGTGCTCGCGTTCGAGCTCGAGGGCGGCACCGAGGCCGGGCAGGCCTTCGTGTCCGCGCTGGAGCTGCACTCGAACGTCGCCAACATCGGCGACGTCCGCTCGCTCGTCATCCACCCGGCGTCCACGACGCACAGCCAGCTCACCCCCGAGGAGCAGGCGCTGTCCGGCGTCACCCCCGGGCTGGTCCGGCTCGCCGTGGGCATCGAGCACATCGATGACATCCTGGCTGACCTGGACGCCGGGTTCCGAGCCGCGAAGGGTGCCTGACCGAGCATGAGCACGACGCCGCCGACCCCGTCGGACCCCACGACGGGGTCGGCGACGCTCACCCCCGCCCGGCCGCGGACCCTCGGGTCCCGGGTCGCACCCACCGACCGGCCGCCCGTCCCGGCGAGCGCCGCCTGGCGCGACGGCGACCCGGTGGGCCGCCGCCAGTTCGCGGACCTCGGCCCGCTCAAGCTCGAGTCCGGTGGCCGGCTGCCGGCCGTGCGGCTCGCGTACGAGACGTGGGGCGAGCTGAACGAGGACGGCACCAACGCGGTGCTGGTGCTGCACGCGCTGACCGGCGACTCGCACGTGACCGGCGAGGCCGGCGACGGGCACCCGACGCCCGGCTGGTGGTCGTCGATGGTCGGACCGGGAGCGCCGATCGACACGGACCGCTGGTTCGTCGTCGCGCCCAACGTGCTCGGTGGCTGTCAGGGCTCCACCGGACCGGCGTCACCGGGGCCCGACGGGAAGCCCTGGGGCAGCCGGTTCCCCCTGCTGACCGTGCGCGACCAGGTCGCCGCCGAGATCCGGCTGTCCGACCTGCTCGGCATCGACGAGTGGGCGCTCGTCATCGGCGCGTCCCTGGGCGGCCTGCGGGTGCTGGAGTGGGCGGCGAGCGCCCCCGAGCGTGTCGGGTCCATCGCCGCGATCGCCACCGCCGCGCAGACGTCGGGCGACCAGATCGCGGGGTTCCACACGCAGCTGGCCGCGATCCGCGCCGACCCCCGCTACCGCGACGGCGACTACTACGACGCGGCCGCCGGCGACGGGCCGCACGTCGGGCTCGGCCTGGCCCGGCAGATCGCGCACCAGACCTACCGCAGCGCCAAGGAGCTCGACCAGCGGTTCGGGCGCATCCCGCAGGGCGGCGAGCAGCCGCTCGAGGGCGGCCGGTTCGCGGTGCAGTCGTACCTGGACCACCACGGCGACAAGCTGAGCCGCCGGTTCGACGCCAACACGTACGTGGTGCTGACGCGGACGATGATCACGCACGACCTCGGCCGCGACCGGGGCGGGGTGAGCGCCGCGCTCGCCTCGGTCACCGCGCGCGCGCTCGTGATCGCGGTGGACTCCGACCGCCTGTTCCCGCCCGCGCAGTCCGAGCGGATCGCCGCCGGGATCCCCGACGCGTCGCTGCACACCATCCACTCGGACTACGGCCACGACGGCTTCCTCATCGAGGAGGACCTGGTGGGGGCGTACGTGCAGGAGTTCCTGGAGCAGGGCGCGCGCCGGTAGCAGGCTGCGGCACGATGGCGTCATGCCCTCCGCCGAGCTCGCCGACGCCCGCACCGCCCTGCACGCCCAGTGGGAGCGCCTGCGGTCCTGGATCGCCGACGTGGTCGACGACGACGTCGCGGACGACCCGTCCGTGCTCGACGGGTGGACCGTCGCGGAGCTCGTCGCGCACCTGGGCCGCGCGATGGAGGCGCTCGCGGTGTGCGTGCCGCTGCCCGACGGCACCGTGCCGTACACGTTCGGCGAGTACGTCGGGACGTACGTCGCCCGCGCCGCGGACATCGCGGAGACCACCCGCCAGCTGGCGGTGGACATCGCGCACGACCCGGTCGGGGAGGTGGACGCCCGAGCGCGGGCGGCCTTCGCGCGGCTCGACGAGCTCGGGCCCGACGACCTCGTCGTGCAGGCCCGCCGCGGTCCGGTGCTGCTCAGCACGATGGCCGTGTCGCGGGTGCTGGAGCTCGTGGTGCACGCGGACGACCTGGCGCGGTCGGTGCCGCGCGGCCCGGACCCCGTCGACCCCGGCGCCCTGCGGCTCGTCGCCGACGCGCTGCTCGAGATCGTCGTGGCGCGTGGAGGCTGGAGCCTCGAGATCGCCGACCCGCGCCTGTGGGTCCGCCTCGCGGCCGGCCGGCAGGCGTACGACGTCGACCTGCTGGCCGTCGCCCTGCACCCGCGCTACACCTCCGACGGGGTGCCGGACCTCGGTCGGATGCTGCCGATCCTCTAGGTCAGCTCCACGACGGTGAGCAGCTGGCGGCTCACCAGGCCGACCGTCCGCGCGAGCGAGTCCCGGACCGCGGCGGGGACGAACGGGACGCCACGCAGGTGCCACAGGGTGAGCCCGGAGACCCACGCGGCGTCACGCGCCTTGTCGATGGAGAAGTTCGACACCAGGTCCGCCACCGGGGACGCGGCCGAGCCGTAGCGGACCACCGCCTCGTCGAGGAACGAGCGCCTGATCGGCCGCACGACCTCCGCCAGGACGGCGTTCACCTGCTCGAAGTCCGCGCGGATCGACCCCGACTCCGGCTCACGTCGGCGCGCCCGGCAGGTGGCGACGAGGGCGATCGCGAGGTCGTGGTTGATGTGGGCGTTCATCCCCGCGAGCGCCAGCTGGATCGGCAGCACGCCGCGGGTCGCCCGGCGCTCGATCAGCGGCTCCCACGCCTTCGACACCGGCCGGCCGGCCGCGAGCGCGCGCGGCACGTCGAGGAAGACCTGCGCGAACCGCACGTCGAGGTCCTCGATGAAGGCGGGGTCGGCGAACGTGCCGTCGGTCACGCGGTCCGCGACCAGCGCAGTGACCTGGCGGTACACGTCGATGAACACACCGATCCCGTCCCGCCGGGGCAGCCCGGCTCGGACCCGGTCCATCTCCGCGACGACCGCCCCGATCGCTCCGCTGCTCACGCCGTCCAGCATCACAGAGCAGGCGCCCGACGGATACGTTGGGCCCGTGCTCGCCGCCTACGCCGCCCGGTTCTCGTCCGACGACCCCGTCAGCGCGCTCGAGGTCGGTGAGCAGCCGGCACCGGAGCGCCGGGAGAACTGGTCGGTCGTCGACGTGCGGGCCGCCGCACTGAACCACCACGACGTGTGGACCCTGCGCGGGGTCGGTCTCCGGGCCGAGGCGCTGCCGATGATCCTGGGCACGGACGCCGCGGGGGTCACGGCCGACGGGCGCGAGGTCGTCGTGCACGGGGTCGTCGGCGGGGCGAGCGGGCACGGCGTGGGGGCCGACGAGCCCCGCAGCCTCCTGTCCGAGCGGTACCCCGGGACCCTCGCGGAGCAGGTCGCCGTGCCCACCTGGAACGTGGTGGACAAGCCCGCGGAGCTGAGCTTCGTCGAGGCCGCGTGCCTGCCGACCGCCTGGCTCACCGCCTACCGCATGCTCTTCCGGTCCGGGGGCGCCACGCCCGGGCAGCGGGTCCTGGTCCAGGGCGCCGGCGGCGGGCTGGCCACGGCGGCGATCCTCCTCGGTGCCGCAGCGGGGCTCGAGGTGATCGTGACCAGCCGCTCCGACGAGCGCCGGACGCGCGCGCTCGGCCTCGGTGCCGCCGCGGCGGTGGAGCCCGGCGCGCGCGTGCCACGCGTCGACATCGTGCTGGAGAGCGTCGGCAGGGCCACCTGGTCGCACTCGGTGCGGTCCGTGCGGCCGGGCGGGACGATCGTCGTCGCCGGAGCCACGAGCGGGGACGCCGAGCCGGCCGAGCTCACGCGGATCTTCTTCCAGGAGATCACCGTCGTCGGCACCACCATGGGCACCCGCGATGACCTCGGGCACCTGCTCGCGTTCCTCGCCCGCACCGGGGTGCGCCCGTTGGTCGACTCCACGTACCCGCTCACTCGCGCGCGCGACGCCCTGCGGCGGCTCGTCGACGGCGACCAGTTCGGCAAGATCGTGCTCGAGCCTTGACGGGCGGCGGATGGGCCGAGGACATCCTGGGGCCCGACTACCAGGTGCGGACGCTCGTGCTCCAGCCCGACGACGAGGGCGACGTCGTCGCGAGCCTGGTCCGCCACGCCCCGCCGAGCGCGGAGCCGCTGCGCCCGTCGCGCGCGATCCTCTACCTCCACGGCTGGTCCGACTACTTCTTCCAGACCGGCCTCGCCGAGTACTGGCACGCCCGCGGGGCCGCGTTCTACGCCCTCGACCTGCGCAAGTACGGCCGCAGCCTGCGACCGGGCCAGACGCCCGGGTACGTCGCGGACCTGGAGACCTACGACGAGGAGATCGAGGCGGCGCTCGACGTCGTCACGACGGACCTCGGTGCGCGCGCCCGCGTCATGGTCATGGGCCACTCGACCGGCGGCCTCGTCGCGGCCCTGTGGGCGAACCGGCACCCCGGCGAGCTCAGCGGCCTGGTGCTCAACAGCCCGTGGCTCGAGCTGCAGGGGTCGTCGGTGCTCCGGCACATCAGCGCCCCGGCGGTCGCGCGGATCGCCCGGTTCCAGCCGAAGGCGCCGATGCCCAACATCGACCCCGGCTACTACGCCCGCACCCTGAGCAGCGCCAGCGGCGGCGAGTGGACCTACGACACCACCTGGCGGCCGACGCCGTCGTTCCCCGTCCGCGCCGGCTGGCTGCAGGCCATCATGTCGGGGCACGCCCGCGTCGCCCGAGGGCTGAGCATCGAGGCGCCGATCCTCATGTGCGCGTCCAGCCGGACCGTCATCAGCCCGCGGTGGAGCGAGGACATGCGGCACGCCGACGTGGTGCTCGACGTCGAGCTCCTCGCGCGGCGCGCGGTGCAGCTGGGGTCGAACGTGACCGTCGTCCGGATCCGCGACGGCGTGCACGACCTCGCGCTGTCGCCCCGGCCGGTGCGCGACCGGTTCTACGCGGAGATCGACCGCTGGTCCTCGGCCTACGGCTGGGGCTGAGCGGTCCTCACGGACGCAGGATGCCCGTGGCCTCGGCGAGCGTCGGGCCGCCCTCGCCCAGCCGCCACGCCCGCCAGCCGTCGATCGGGTTCTCCGCCGAGACCGACGCCGACGCAGCCTCGTCGGGGTCGGCGTGCAGCTCCCCCGTCGGGAGCTCGATCAGGCCGTCCGTGCGCAGCATCGCGAGGAGGCGTTGACCGCGGCGCTCGCGGACCCAGACGAGCGTCGTGATCGCGCGCCGGCTCTTGGCGAGAGTGGCCAGCTCCGGCAGGGGCTGCTGACCGCCGTCCGGCCACGACTCGCGGACCGGGGCGATCTCCTTGGTGGTCGTCTGGTGCCCGGCCGGGATCGGCGACGTGGGCGGGCGGACCGTCGGGAAGCTCGACGAGATGGGCAACGGGGCGGGCAGCGGGGCGGACGGGCGCGGGCCCGTGACCGGCTCGGCGCGGTCCCGCGGCGGGGTGCGGGGCACCAGCTGGTCGGCGGCGGACCGCAGCCCGAACACCGGGGTGAGGGTGGCGGGCGCGTCGTGGACCGTCGACGACACCCGCGGCTTGTCCGCGGTCGGTGGTGGGACGTGCGTCGAGACGGGCGCCGGGGTCGGTCGAGGGGCCGCGCGCGGGGTCGCCTGCGGGATCGGGGCCGTCGTCGGCGGCGTGCGCAGCGGGGTCGGTGCAGGCACGGCCGGCGTCGCCACCGGGGGCGGCGTCACGGCACGCAGCTCGCCCGTGGCGGGCGTGCGCACGTGCGGGACGGGCGGGAGGTTCTGCTCGAACTGGCTGCCCGAGGCGAAGCCCTCGCTCGAGCGCACCAGCCGCAGGGCGGTCGGCTCGACGGAGCGGCGCGCACCCTCGTGCGTGGCCAGCGGGGAGACGTCCAGGAGCCGCCGGTCGTCGACCCCGCGCACCACGCCGACCTGCAGCACGTCGACGTGCCGGCCGGGGCCGCGCAGGAAGCCGAGCGTGTCACCGGCCTCGGCGGCGACCTCCGAGCAGAGGAGCACCAGACGCACGCCCTCGCGGCGGTTGGACTGTGCGCCGAACGCCGCCTGCTCCCGGAACGCCGCGAAGTCGACCGCGAACCTGCTGGGGTCCGGGTGGTAGGCCCGCGCCAGGTCCGTCGTGGTCATCCGGGACGCCGCCCCGGCGTGCCGGAGCGCCGCGATGACGGCGTCGTCGTCGACGACCTGCACGACGTCCACGACGACCGCGCGACCCGTCGCGTCCAGCGCGAGCAGCTCGGGCAGGTCGGCGTGGTCCGGTGCGTTGGTACGGGACCGGACCGCGAACAGGGGCTCGCCGGCGATGGCGGCGAGGTGGTGCGCCAGGAGGGACGCGCACTCCTGCGCGAACGAGCCGGTCAGAGGCTGCATCGGCTGGACGAGGCGCGGCCGGCCGTCGTCGAGCTCGAAGAGAGGCATCAGTCCCGGCCTTCCTGGGCACGCCGCCGCCAGCTGCACGTTCCCGCTCGTCCGCACGCGCGCCCCGACCGGCACACGTGCGACCACACTGTCCCACAGCACGCTCGGCCAGTCAGCCCGTCGGCCCGGCGTGCCCGGGCAAGATCGGTCACATCACTCGAACGTGGTCAGCGCCGCCTCGACGCGCTCGACCTTGCCCGTCAGCTCGCCGTCGTGGCCCGGGCGGATGTCCGCCTTCAGCACGAGGCTGACCCGGTCGCCGTGCCGGCCGACCGCCTCGGTCGCACGCTTCACGACGTCCATCACCTCGTCCCACTCGCCCTCTATCGTGGTGAACATCGCGTCGGTGCGGTTCGGGAGACCGGACTCGCGGACGATGCGCACGGCATCGGCGACGGCGGCGGTCACGGACTCGCCCGCACCGAGCGGGGCGACGGAGAAGGCGACGAGCATGCGGTCAGCCTAGGCGCGCGCACGCAGGTGCGACGCGAGCAGCTCGGCCAGGTGCACGCCGTGCACGCCGGCCAGGTGGTCGGCCTGCGTGCGGCACGAGAAGCCGTCGGCCAGGTAGACGTCCCCGGGGGCCGCGTCCCGGAGCGCCGGGAGCAGCGCGTTCTCCGCGACCGCCACCGACACGTCGTAGTGGCCCTTCTCCATGCCGAAGTTGCCGGCCAGCCCGCAGCAGCCCGCGAGCGCGGAGAACTGTGCGCCCGCGTCGGTGAGCAGGCGGCGGTCGGCGGTCCAGGTCATCACGGAGTGGTGGTGGCAGTGCGGCTGCACGACCGCCGTCACCTCCGAGAGGTCCGGGACCTGCCAGCGGTCGCCGGGGCCGATGGGGGCGGGCGCGGTGAGCAGCTCGGCGAGCGTGCGGGTCTCCCGGGCGACCGCGACGGCGCGCGGGTCGTCGGGCAGCAGGTCGCGCAGGTCCGAGCGCAGGACCGCGGTGCAGGACGGCTCCAGCCCGACGATCGGGATGCCGTTGACGGCGAACGGCCCGAGCACGCCGAGCAGGTGGGTGAGCTGCTTCCGGGCACCGTCGAGCTGGCCGGTGCTGATCCACGTGAGGCCGCAGCACGCGTCGTCCTGCGGGACGAGCACCTCGTAGCCGGCGTCGACGAGCACCGCCACCGCGGCCTGGGCGACGGACGGGGAGAGCGTGTCGGAGAACGAGTCGGTCCAGAGCACGACCTGCGGCTTGCGCCCGCCGGTCCCCTTGCCGGGACGTCCGAGGAACTGGTCGTCCGCCACGGCCTCCACCTCGTTGCGTCCGAGCAGCTGGTCCTCGTGACGCTCGCTCCCGCGGACGTTGCGGGTGAGCGTGACGGTGTCGCGTCCCTCGGCGCGGACCCAGGAGCGGAACGGTCGGCGGGCGAACGTGACCATCTGGCGGCGTGTGTCCATGCCACCGCCGGCGAGCACCGCGCGCGCGACCGGCCGGACGCCGAGCGCCGCGTTCGTCAGGGCCGCCAGCCCGGGGACGCGGGTGATCAGCCGTGCCCAGCGGGGCAGCCAGCCGAGGGCGTAGTGCGACACCGGACGCACCTTGCCGCGATATGTACGGTGCAGCACCTCGGACTTGTACTGAGCCATGTCGACGCCCGCCGGGCAGTCCGACGAGCACGCCTTGCAGGACAGGCACAGGTCGAGGGAGTCGTGCACCTCGGGCGACGCCCAGCCGCCCGACACGAGCGTGCCGTTCGCCATCTCCTGCAGGACGCGCGCCCGCCCCCGGGTGGAGTCCTTCTCGTCCTTCGTCGCCAGGTACGACGGGCACATGAACCCGCCGGTCGCGGTGCTGTCCGCGCGGCACTTGCCCACGCCGACGCAGCGGTGCAGCGCGGTGGTTAGGTCACCGGCGTCGTGCGTAAACGAGAAGCCGTGACCGTCGGACAGCAGCGGGCGGGCCCACGGGCGGCGCAGGTCGGCGTCCAGCGGGTTCGGGTGGACGAGCACGCCGGGGTTGAGCAGGTCGCGCGGGTCGAGGAGGTCCTTGAACGCGCCGAACAGGTCGATCGCCTTCGCGGAGTACATGACGGGGAGCAGCTCCGAGCGGGCGCGACCGTCGCCGTGCTCCCCGGACAGCGAGCCGCCGTGGGAGGCGACGAGCGTGGCCGCGTCGGTCATGAACGCGCGCAGCGGGTTTCCGGAGCGCTCCAGCGGGATGTCGAGACGCAGGTGCACGCACCCGTCGCCGAAGTGCCCGTAGGCCAGACCGTCGACCTCGTGCGACGCCATGAGCGCCTCGAGCTCGCGCAGGTACGCGCCCAGCCGCTCCGGCGGCACCGCCGAGTCCTCGAACCCGGGCCACGCCTGCTCGCCCGACGGGGTCCGCCCACCGAGGCCGGCACCGTCCTCGCGGATCCGCCACATCGCGGCGGCCTCGGGACCGGGCGGGAACAGCCCGACGGCCGCGGTCCCCGCGTCGGCGGCCAGCGCGCGCGCCCGGTCCAGCGCCTCGTCGAGCGAGTCCCCGCCGACCTCCACCATGAGCCAGCCACCCCCGGCCGGCAGGGGCGGCACGGCGGCGGCTCCGCGCACGCGACGCACGACGTCGACCAGCCGGGAGTCCATCCCCTCGATCGCCAGCGGAGCGTGCGCGAGCAGCGCGGGGACCGCGTCCGCGGCCGCGGGCATGTCGGGGTAGCCGAGGACGACGAGCACGGGCGCCGCGGCGACCGGGACCAGCCGGACCGTCGCGCCGAGCAGCGTGGCGACCGTCCCCTCCGTGCCGACCAGCGCCTTGGCCAGGTCGGTGCCCTTCTCGGGCAGCAGGTGCTCGAGGGAGTAGCCGGAGACCTGCCGGCCGAACCGGCCCAGCTCGGTGCGCAGGATGTCGAGGTTCCCGCGGACGAGGGCGTCCAGACCGGGCACGACGTCCAGCGCGCCCGCACCGGAGCGGGCCTCGAACCGCCGACCGGTGCCGTCCACGACGTCGAGCGCGAGGACGTTGTCGGCGGTGCGGCCGTAGGCGACCGCGCGGGGACCGCAGGCGTTGTTGCCGATCATCCCGCCGAGCGTCGCGCGCGCCTGCGTGGAGGGGTCGGGGCCGAACCGCAGGCCGTGCGGTGCGGCGGCCTTCTGCAGGCTGGCCATGACGACACCGGGCTCGATGCGGGCGGTCTGCGCCTCCGGGTCGATGTCCAGGATCCGGTTCACGTGCCGTGAGAAGTCGAGCACCACGCCGGTGCCGACCGCGTTGCCCGCGACGGAGGTCCCCCCGCCGCGCGCGGTCAGCGGGACGCCCAAGGACCGGGTGACCTCCAGGGCGGCGAGCACGTCGTCGGTGTCCTGCGGGAACGCCACGACCTGCGGGACCACGCGGTAGTTGGACGCGTCCGTGGAGTACTCGGCCCGGCGGCGCGTGCTGTCGTCGACCGCTCCGCGCAGCGCGGACCGCAGCGCCTGCACGACGTCGGCGCTGCTCACGTCCCCTGTCACGGTCTCGGTCACGGCCACCACGGGGGCAGTCTCCCATCGGCGGCCCGCTCCCCCGCACACCCGCCAGGGAGTGGTCATCCGCCCGGGCTCACCGGGGCGGAAGGTTCCGTGTGTCCCTGTTCACACCGGTCTGCCCCGAAAAGTCCCCCTTTCGAGGCGCTTCGACTCGCTACCGTCTCGCGGGCCCTCCGACCGGAGCGCTCGTTCCCCGAACGAGAAGATGATGATGCGCACCTTCACCACCCGTGTCGTGACCCCCGTCCTCCTGGCTGTGGCGCTCGTCGGCGTCTCCGGCTGCGGCATCCTCGACCAGGCCGCCGAGCCGGCCGTGCGCGACGAGACGTCGGGCGAGATCACCGAGTCGAGCGAGGCCGACGTCTTCTCGCTGAAGGTGGGCGACTGCCTCGATCAGCAGGCGGACGACGAGGCGACCGAGGTCTCCTCGGTGCCGACCGTCCCGTGCGCCGAGCCGCACGACAGCGAGGCCTACGCGGCGACCGACCTGCCCGAGGGCGACTTCCCGGGCGACCAGTCCGTGACCGACTCCGCCGACACGTTCTGCTACGACGAGTTCGCGACGTTCATCGGCCTGTCGTACGACGAGTCGTCCCTCGACCTGGCGTCCTTCTACCCGACGCAGGAGTCCTGGGCCGAGGGCGACCGCGAGATCATGTGCTTCGTCTCCTCGCCCGACGGCCCGGTGACGGGAACGCTGGCGGCCTCCGCCCGCTGACCCCCTCCGGAGGGGACGCAACGTCCGCACTCGGACGGGGGCGAGCCCTGTCGAGTGCGGACGTTGCGGGGTTGGGAAGGGGTCAGGCGAGGGAGGCGTCCAGGGTGATCTCCGTGCCCGTCAGGGCCTTGCTCACCGGGCACGTGGCTTTGGCGGTCTCCGCGGCCGTGCGGAAGCCGTCGGCGTCGAGGCCCTCGACCTCGCCGCGGACCGTCAGGGCGATGCCGCTGATGCGGAAGCCGCCGGCGGGGTCGGGGCGCAGGGTGACGTCGGCGCTGACCTCGAGCGCGACCGGGGTGCCTCCGGCCTCGGCGATCACGGCGGACAGCTGCATGGCGAAGCAGGACGAGTGCGCAGCGGCGATGAGCTCCTCCGGGCTCGTCGTGCCGTCGGCGCTCTCGGCGGCGCGCTTGGGGAACGAGACGTCGAACGTGGCGGCGCCGGAGCTCGTGAGCTCGACCTGACCGCTGCCCTCCATGAGGGTCCCGTTCCAGGCGGTGCGTGAGGTGCGCGTGGGCATGGTGCTCCTTGGGTGGGGTCGAGCGGGCGGACGCCCGCAGCACCACGCTAGGCAGCCGACGGGCTCAGCGCGCGCGTTCCAGGTGCCCGGTGACGATCTGGTTGGGCGCTCCGGCCTGTCGCAGGGCCCATGCTGCCCGAGCGTGCAGGGTGCGCCGCTCGTCAGGGTCGAGGCCGTTGTAGAGGGCCTCGCGCACCAGGTCGTGCCCGAACACGAGGCGGTCGCCGCGCGCCCGGACCACACCGGCGGCCAGTCCGTGGCGCAGGGTGCGCCAGCAGTCCGCGACCGGGTCGCCGGCCAGCGAGGCGAGGTCGGCGATGACGAAGGACGTGCCCAGCACGGAGGCCTGGCCGAGCAGGGCGAGCACGTCGGCGCCGAGGTACTCGACACGACGGCGGACCACGTCGTCGAGCGGGGACATCCAGCGGGTGCCGGTCGAGTCGAGCACGCCGTCCGAGGCGACCAGCGCACCCGCGGCCCGGGCGGTGCGCACGACGTCGGCGATCAGCCGCGGGTTGCCGCCCGTGGTCGCGAGCGTGCCACGCAGCGACGGTCCGACGGGCCCGCCGACGAGGTTCTCGGCCAGCTCGACGGTCGCGCGCGCGTTCAGGGGCCGCAGCTCCAGGTACCGGGCTCCGGCGCGGGTCCACGCGGCCACGAGCTCCGCCAGCTCGGGGCGGTACGGGACCGGACGCATCGTGAGCACCACGAGCGCCCGCGGCACCGCACCCTCCCGCGCCAGCTGGAGGAGCACCGCGAGCGACGGGGCGTCGGCCTCGTGCACGTCCTCGAGCACGAGGGCCCACGGCCGGAGGTCGCCGTGGCGCCGCAGGAGGGCGGCGAACAGCTCCGCCGCCCGGTCGTACCGGGCGCCCGAGCTCGCCGGGTCGGCGTACATCGCGTCCAGCAGGTCCGCCAGCTCGGTCTCGACGGGACTGCGCCCCGGGCCGTGACCTCCGGCGGCGGGCGACCGCACGAGGAGCGCGTCCGACAGGAGCGCGAACGGCCAGCCCCGCACGGCCGTGGCCTGGGCGGCGCGCAGCTCGACGTCGAGGAGCCGCGCGGAGCCGCGCAGGGCGTCGACCAGGCTGGTCTTCCCGACCCCGGCCTCGCCCTCGAGGAGGACGGTCACACCAACCCCGTCGGCAGCCGTCGACAGCAGGTCGTCGAGGTCGTCGAGCTCGGCGGCACGGCCGACGAGAGGCCATGTCCGCCCCGGCTCGGCCGAGGTGCTCATGCGCCCGATCGTAGGGCCGCGAGGCGGGTGCGGACCGATCTGTGCACAGTCCGGGATCAGCCGGTGTACTCCCAGTGCCACGCCTCGGGCTTGCTGCCGCCCCAGGTGGCCCAGGACGGGAGGTCCCAGTGGAGGTCGGGGGCGTGCGCCGCCATCCACCGGTGCTGCCGCGTCCCGAACGAGTCGATGCCGCCGCCGAGGTCGACCGCGATGCCGCTGCCGTGGTTCGACGTCCCGGGCGTCGCGCACAGGTAGCCCTTGGTGCGCTTGCACGCGACCTGGCCGGCGTAGGAGCGGTAGGAGTCGTTGACGACGAGGTTCGAGCCGAACTGCGCGCGGTAGGCGACGTTGAGGACGTCGAGCTGCTCGGCGGCGTCGCAGCGCAGGCGCACGGACGCGTCGAAGCTGACGCCGCAGAGGGCGGAGTCCGGGATCTTGCCGTTGGAGTACCCGAGGAGGGACTGCTTCCAGGCTGCCCGCTGGGCTGCCTGGGCGGCTGCGGCCTGGGCGGCGGCGTCGGCGGCGGCCTGCGCCGCGGCGGCGGCTGCGGCTGCCTCGGCGGCGGCCTGCGCGGCGGCCGCTGCGGCGGCGGCGTCCGCGACGCGCTTGGCCTCGGCGCTCTGCCGGACCGTGCTGGTGAGGGTCGCGACCGCGGCCACGGCCTCCCGCAGCTCGGCGGTCGTCTCGTCCTCCTTGCCGGCGGCCGGCGGGACCAGCGGCACGGTGGGCGGTGCGGGCGTCTGCTCGAACACGGAGGCGGGGTCGATGGGGGCCGCCGGGTCGGCGGCGACGGGAGCCGGGACCGGGGCCGTGGCGGTGGCCGGGACGTCCGCGGCGGCCCGCTCGGCCGACCGGGAGGTGGCGGGGTCCCGGTCGAGGTCGGGCTCCTCGCCCGTGGCCTCGACCAGCAGCTCGTCCAGTCGGGCGGTCGCGGCCTCGAGGGCCTCGAGCTGCGCGGCGTCGATGGCGACCTGGGCGCCCTCGGCCTGGACGGTCTGGGCGACCTCGATCGCGTCGGCGGCGACGTCGACGGCACCGGCGCGGGCGCGCTCCACCTGGACCGCACCGGGCACCAGCGCGGTGGGGATGAGCGCGCTCCCACCGTCGCCGGCGGTCGCGGACACGGTGACCATGACGCACATGCTCATGGCGAGCGCCGCGACCACCCCACCCTGTGCGAGGCGGGCGGGATGAGTGGCTGCACGCGTGGGCGCAGGGCGCGCCGCGGCGTGGCGACCACTCGCGGGCCGACCTCGGAACGGAATCTTGTAACTCACGCGTAACACGTTAAGTTCATCGGACGGCCGTCCAGGACACTTGAGCCCTCTGGGCGGGGGAGATCTCGTGAGGATTCCGTTACGGCTTCGTCACATAATTCATAGGTTCGGCCGGATACGATTCCGTCGTGGCCCCTGAACTGCCGTCCGAGACACCCCACCCACGCGGTCTCGACGACCTCTACGACATCGCCCGGCTGGCCGAGCGGCTCGGGGTCGAGCACGCCACCATCCGCGTCTGGCTCTCCCGCAAGGTGCCGTGGCTCCCGCAGCCGGACGGACGGCTCAACGGCGGCGCCGTGTGGCGCGCGACGACGCTCGAGGGCATCGAGATGCGCCGCGAGCGAGGACGCCCCGGACGCAAGCCGAAGTTCGTCCCGGCGGCGTCCGCAGCCGACGTGCCGCGCACCGGGATGATCCCCGTCGTCGCCGCCGCACGGTCGAGCAGCAGCTAGAGGACCGTCAGCCGCAGCGCCCCGGGCGCCCACGCGGGCACCGCCGGACGCACGGGACGCACGGGCGCCAGCCGGACGTACGGCTCCCCCGGCGCCGGCCGCGGATCGGGCTCACCCACGTTGGGCCAGAGCGCGAGTGCGCGCTCGGCCTGCGCGGTGATGGTCAGCGACGGGTTGACCCCGAGGTTCGCCGAGACCGTCGACCCGTCGACGACGTGCAGCCCGGGATACCCGAAGACCCGGTGGTACGGGTCGACCACACCGTCGGCGGCGGACCTGCCGATCGTGCAGCCGCCCAGGAAGTGCGCCGTCATCGGCACGTCGGCGACCTCGCCCAGGCTGCTCGCCGCAAAACCCCCGAGGTGGACGGCCATCCGCCGGTAGGCGGCGTTCGCCGCGGGGATCCACGTCGGGTTGGGCTCGCCCTCGCCAGGGGTGGACGTCAACCGGGTGGTGCCGCGCCAGGTCCGCCGCGGACGCACCGTGATCGAGGCCGCGCCGGTCTGCATGACGAGCCCGATGACGGTGCGCTGGGACCAGCTGCCCAGCCCGAGCACGATCGAGGCGACCTGTCCCGGGTGCCGCAGGACGGTGCCCAGCCAGCGCACCGGCCGGGGTACGCGCCCGCCGCCGTCGGTGAGCACCGTGCTCAGCAGGCCCATGAGCTGCGACCCCCGCCCGTACCGCACCGGTTCGAGGTGGGTGTGGTCGTCGAGGTGCACCGACGACGTGATGGCGACGCCGCGGGTCATGTCGGGTCGTCGTCGCCGGCCGCGCCACCGGGTCGCCGCCCCGCCGAGAGACTCGCTGTTGGTGCGGGTCAGCACGCCGAGCCGGTCGGACAGACCGGGCAGCGTGCCGTCCGCCTTCAGCCGGTGCAGGAGCTCCTGCGTGCCCCAGGTCCCCGCGGCGAGCACCACCTGACCGGCCGTCACCGTCCGGTCGCCGCCCCGCCGCCCGGTCCGGGTCGTCGCGACCTCCCACTCCTGCCCGCGCGGCCGGACCGAGGTCACGGTCGTCTCCGCGACCACGCGCGCGCCCGCCCGCTCCGCCAGGTACAGGTAGTTCGTCGGCAGGGTGTTCTTCGCGCCGTGCCGGCAGCCCGTCATGCACTCGCCGCACTCGAGGCACCCGCGCCGCGCCGGCCCGGCACCCCCGAAGAACGGGTCCGGCACCACCGCGCCGGGCGTCCCGAACACCACGCCCACGGGGGCGAGCCGGAACGTGTGCCCGACGCCCAGGTCCTCGGCGGTCCTGCGCACGACCTCGTCGGCGGGCGTGGTGGTGGGGTTGTCGACGACGCCGAGCATGCGGCTCGCCTGGTCGTAGAACGGTGTCAGCTCCGCGCGCCAGTCGGTGATGCCCGCCCACTGGGGGTCCCGGTAGAACGCGTCGGACGCCGGCCGGTAGAGGGTGTTCGCGTAGTTGAGCGACCCGCCGCCGACGCCCGCGCCCGCCAGCACCACGACGTCGGGCAGCACGTGGATCCGCTGGAGGCCGAGCCAGCCCAGGCGCGGTGCCCAGAGGAACCGGCTGACGTCCCACGACGTGCGGGGCAGGGTCTCGTCGGTGAACCGTCGGCCCGCCTCGAGCACCAGGACGCGGTAGCCCTTCTCGACGAGGCGCAGCGCGGCCACGGACCCGCCGAACCCGGACCCGACGACCACGACGTCGTACTCGGCCACAGCACCTCCCTCGGACAGGTGGGCCGATCGTAGGCTCGACCTGTGCACGAGGGTGCTGATCCGACGCGCGCGGCCGACGTGACCGACGCGATGCGCGTCCTCGCGCGCGAGCGCTTCCTGCCCGCCGAGCAGCGCGCCCGCGCGCACGAGGACCAGCCGCTGCCGCTGTGGCACGGGCAGACGAGCTCGCAGCCGAGCACCGTCGCGGCGATGCTCCGGCTCCTCCAGGTGCCGGTCGGCGCGCGCGTCCTGGACGTCGGCTCCGGCTCGGGCTGGACGACGGCGCTGCTCGCGCGGCTCGTCGGACCCGACGGCGTCGTGCTCGGGCTGGAGCTGGACCCCGAGCTCGCCGTGTGGGGGGCGGCGAACCTCGCCGCCTGCGACCTGCCGTGGGCACGCATCGAACCGGCGACGCCCGGTGCCCTCGGGCGACCGGTGGACGGCGGGTGGGACCGGATCCTCGTGTCGGCGTCGCCGAGGTCGCTGCCGGACGTCCTCGTGGACCAGCTCGCCGAAGGGGGCCGGATGGTGATCCCCGTCCGGTCGACGATGCACCTCGTGGAGCGCACCGCAGGCCAGACGCGTGTCACCACGCACGGCTCGTACACCTTCGTCCCCCTGCGCTGACGGCGGCGGCAGGACCTCGCGAAGCGTCCAATTCGCCAGAAGGTGACGAATGCCGTACCTGCCAGTAACGTGCACCGAGCGTGCGCCTGCGTGTGACTACCGTCACGATCCGGTGCACGCATGTCGATCCTCCTCGAAGCCAGGGATGCGCACATGCCACGTCGACCCGTCCTCGCCGCAGTCACCGCCTTGTCCGTCGCGGTCACCACCGCGTTACTCGGCGCCGGCGGCGCATCGGCGGCACCACCGCCCGACGGTCCCACCGCGGGTGACGCGAGGGCGATCGACGGTCGCCTCGACGCCAAGCTCGCGCGCGACCTGGTCGGGGCCCGCGGCACGGTCACCGCCTTCGTCCAGCTCGACGCGAAGTCCGGCAGCGAGGTCACGGCCGACGGCGGCACGCCCGCCGAGGTCAAGGAGGCCGCCGCCGACACCGAGGCCCTCGCCGACGAGGTCGTCCCGCAGCAGGCCACCGCCCGCTCCGCCTCGGCCGCCCCGAAGCAGATCGCGACGCTCACCAACCTCGTCGCGGGCACGCTGGTCACCGGCGACGCCGAGCAGGTCCGTGCGCTGGCGGAGTCCCCTGACGTGGTCGCCATCTACCGCGTCACCCCGAAGACCGCCACGAACGCGCACAACGTCGAGTTCACGCGTGCGCTGAAGGTGTGGCAGGACACCGGCCAGACCGGTGAGGGCGTCCGGATCGGCGTCGTCGACACCGGTCTCGACTACACGCACGCCGACTTCGGCGGCCCCGGCACGGTGGAGGCGTACGAGGAGGCCTACGGCGAGGACGGCTCCGGCTCGGTCCCCGCAGGCCTCTACGACCCGGCCAAGTTCATCGGCGGGTACGACTTCGCCGGAGCCCTGTACAGCGCGAGCGACGACATCGAGGGTGCATCCCCCGTCCCGGCTCCCGACGAGAACCCGATCGACGCCACCTACCTGTCCGGCAACAGCGGCCACGGCACGCACGTGTCCGGCACCGCCGCCGGCTACGGCGTCCTGCCCGACGGCACCACGTTCGACGGCGACTACAGCGGCCTGACCGACGTGTCCGACTGGATGGTCGGCCCCGGCACCGCACCCGACGCCGGGATCTTCGTGCTCAAGGTGTTCGGCGACATCGGCGGCTCGACCAACCTGACGTCCCTCGCGCTCGACCGCGCCGCGGACCCGAACGCGGACGGCGACCTGAGCGACCGGCTCGACGTGGTCAACATGTCGCTCGGCGCGGCGGGCGCCCCTGCCGACGACCCGGACAACCTGCTGATCGACGCGCTGGTGGCGCTCGGCACCGTGATGGTCATGTCGTCGGGCAACGAGGGCGACATCACCGACATCGGCGGCAGCCCGGGCAGCTCCGCGAGCGCCCTGACCGTCGCGAACTCCGTCGGCGCCCCGCAGACGTACGACGGCATGGAGGTCACCGCGGCGACGAACCCGGCGCTCGTCGGGCTCCACTCCGGCCAGAACTCGGTCGCCTACGGCGGCGCGGACGTCACCGCACCGGTCGGCAACCCCGGCAGCAACTTCGACGGCTGCACGACGTTCACCGCCGCACAGGCGGCCGCCGTCGCCGGCAAGATCGCCTACCTCTGGTGGAACGACGACGACACCACCCGGCGCTGCGGCTCGGTCGTCCGCTTCAACAACGCGACGGCCGCCGGTGCGGTCGGCGTGCTGCTGCCCACGGAGCTGACCCCGTTCCCGGCCGGCATCTCCGGCAACGCCGCCATCCCCGGCTTCCAGATGACCGCCGCCACGACGGACCGGCTGCTCCCGGAGATCCTGGCGGGCACCCTGACCGCCCACATCGGCCCCGGCCTGGCCGGCACGGTCGTCGAGGACATCGCAGGCGACATGCTCAACTCGGGCTCGTCGCGCGGCGTGCACGGCTCCCTCGGCCACAGCAAGCCCGACGTCGCCGCTCCCGGCACGCAGATCCTGTCCGCCGCCTCGGGTGCCGGCAACGAGCCGAGCTCCCTGTCCGGTACGTCGATGTCGGCCCCGCACGTCGCGGGCATCGCCGCCCTGGTCCGCGCGGCCCACCCCAGCTGGGAGGCCGAGCAGGTCAAGGCCGCCGTGGTGAACACCGCGACGCACGACATCTGGACGGGTCCCGGCGGGACCGGTACGGCCTACGGTCCGGAGCGCGTCGGTTCCGGTCGCGTCGACGCGTTCGACGCGGTCAACACCAACGTCATCGCCTACAACACGCAGGACCCCGAGCAGACCTCGGTCACCTGGGGTGTCGTGCCGGTGGGTGACACGACGGTCGTCGCCAAGAAGACCGTCACGGTGAAGAACTTCGGCACGACGAGCCAGCGGTACACCACCTCGGTGTCGAGCGCGTCGACCGCGGGCGGGGCCACCATCACGGCCTCCCCGGCGTCGATCACCCTGGCACCCGGGAAGTCCGCGGTCGTGACCCTCACGCTCACGGCCGACCCGGCGACGCTCGAGCGCGAGCTCGACCCGACGTCGGCCGAGGTCCAGATGGGCGTGCCGCGCGACTACGTCGCCCAGGTCTCGGGCCGCCTGGTCCTGACCTCCGGCTCCTCGGAGCTGCGCGTCCCGCTGCAGGCGGCACCGCGGCTGGTCTCCGACCTGACGGCCTCCCCGGTCGCCTTCGCCGACGCCGCCGCTGCGACGGCGGACCTCGCGATCTCCGGTCGCGGGGTCGCCTCGGGTGGCTGGTTCTCCCTGACCACCCCGCTGAACCTCGGCGCGACGAGCCCCAAGCTCGAGAGCACCCCGGGGCTCGTCACCTCGCCGTCGGCGATCGCCGCCGGTGACATCCGGTACGTCGGCTGGGCCTCGACGGCACCCGCGGTCGCCGCAGCCGGCGGCGACCCGACCACGGGCCTGCTCGGCATCGGCATCGCCACCGACGGGGAGTGGGCCACGCTGGGCCGCTACGTGATCCCCGTCATCGACATCGACATCGACGGTGACGGCGCGTACGACCTGGAGACGGTCGTCCAGAAGTACAACGCCGACGCCGACGTGACGATCGCTGCGACGTTCGACTACGACACCGGCGAGAACCTCGACGTCCAGCTCATCAACGGGTTCTCCGGCAGCGTCGACTCGGGCGTGTTCGACAGCAACGTCCTGGTCGCCCCGATCGGGCTCGAGTGGGTCGACATCCCGGTCGGGGCCACCCCGACCGTCTCCGTGTCGACGTACTCCGAGTACGCGCAGGCCGACTCCGGGCTGCTCGACACGGCCGAGTCGTTCACGGTGAACCCGTACGACCCGCCGTTCTGGTTCGACAACGACATCCCGGGCTCGTTCTCCTCGCTCGGCGACGACGGCGTCACCATCCCGGTCCACAAGGGCACGGGTGCTGCCGACAGTCAGCTGCTGGTGTTCCAGCACCTGAACGCCGACACGGTGTCCCGCGTGCAGGTCGTCGACGTCACGGTCCCGGCGGCGACGCCGACGACCACGACGCTCGCGGTCACGGGCGGCAAGAAGGCCGGCCAGGAGCTCACGCTCACGGCCACGGTCGCCCCGGCCGAGGCCACGGGCACGGTGACGTTCCACGACGGGCAGACCGAGATCGGCTCGGCGGCCGTCACGGCCGGCAAGGCGACCGCGAAGGTCAGGCTCGGGGCGGGGGCGCACTCCCTGAGCGCGACCTTCACGCCGGACAGCGGGCTGTACGCACCGTCCACGTCGGCGGTCGTCCCGGTCGACGTCAAGAAGTCGGGCTCGACGACGGCCCTCACGCTGTCGAAGAACTCGGCACCGTTCGGCACGGTCACCACGGCCACGGTCGTCGTGACCGGGGCGTCGACCGCGCCGACGGGCACGGTCGAGATCAAGGAGAAGGGCAAGGTGCTCGGCACGGGCGAGCTCGTCGTGAACGGGCTCAAGGGCACCGCGACCATCGCCCTCCCGGCGGACCTCGCCGCGGGGACGCACCAGCTGACCGCCGTGTACGCGGGCAGCGCGGACGTCACGGGCTCGCAGACGCAGCGGTCGTACCGGGTGACCCACGCGACGACCAGGGCGACGCTCTCGGCGGACTCCTGGACCGTGGCCAAGGGTGCGAAGGCGAAGGTCGCCGTCGCGCTCTCGGGTGCTCCGGTGCCGACCGGTTCGGTGACGTTCACCGTGGGTCTGCAGCGGGTGGCGACCGTGCCGCTCACCGACGGCACCGCCACGGTGACCCTGCCGGCGGCGCAGCGGTCCAGCGTCGTCATCGCGTACTACACGGGCAACGGCGGCTACCTGCCGACGGTGACCGCGCACACGCTGACCGTGCAGCGCTGAGCCTGAGGCTCCTCTGACCTGGGCCGCGTCGACCTCCCGGTCGGCGCGGCCCTCGTCGGTCCCCCGGTCAGTTGCCTGCGGGGACCATCAGCGCCGACCGGGCGACGCGCAAGTTCTCGGGTTCAAGGGCCGCACCGTCGGCGTCGATAGGAGAGGCATGGGATTGTTCAGACGCGCAGCGAGGCCGTCCGACGGACAGGTGGTGCCGCACCCGCACGCGCCTGCCGACGAGAGCCGCTCGGTCGAGGTCGAGCCGCTGAACGCCGCCGAGCAGGTGTGGGCCGCGCAGCACCGCGAGATCATCTCGGGCCTGTGCGCCGGCACCGTCGACACGCAGACGCTCGGCGACCTCTTCGACCGGGTCCAGGCGATCTGGCTGCAGTCCGAGGAGCGTGACCGCACCGACCCGGAGTCGCTCGTGCACGCCTTCGGGGTCTCCGTCGGCGACCTCGTCGCCCAGCGGGTTCCCGGGCTCGTGTGGGGCTCGGCCCGCAGCGACGGCACCCCCGAGCTGGTCCTGACGCACCCGGAGGTCGACCTGGTCGTGTTCCCGGTCGCGGCCGTCGCGACGTCGTGGGGCGAGGCCCCCGTCGGCTGGGTGGCCGAGTACGTCGAGGAGGCGTCGACCGGCGCCCTCGAGATCATCGCCGGGGCGCACCAGCCGCACTGACGACGCGGGCCTCCACCACGAGGGCCCGACCGTCGCCTTAGAAGAGGACGTCCGGCGCGGGCTGCACCGCGACCGCGGGCGTCGGGACGCCGTCACGGACACGGTCCGGCGCGGCCTCTGTGGCGACCGCCGGCACGGGAGCGTCGTCGCGGACGCTCCGGGCGGCGATGCCCGCGAGCTCGTCGGCACGCTCGTTGAAGTGGTCACCCTGGTGCCCGCGGACCCAGACGAACGAGACCCCGCCGGGTCGCGCCGCGATGGCGGCCTCGATGGACTGGATCAGCGCGAGGTTCTGGACGGGCCCGCCACCGGCCGTCCGCCAGCCCTTGCGCTTCCAGCCGGCCACCCACTCCGACGAGCACTTGATCGCGTACAGCGAGTCGGCCTGGATCACCAGGGGCTGGTCGCCGGGGTGCGCACGGATGGCCTCGAGCACCGCCATGAGCTCCGCGACCTGGTTGGTGCCGGACGCGTGGCCACCGCTCGCGCTGGAGCCGTCGTGGTTCGCCCACGCCCACCCGATGGCGCCGCCGGGGTTGCGCAGGCAGGAGCCGTCCGTGCTGACCGTGATCACGGACGTGATTCTGCCGTGCGCCAGGCGCCCGGACGACCAGCGGCGCTCGTCCGAACGGGGGCATTCGGTACACACCCGCTCACGTCGGCGGCGAGATGGGTCGATGTGTCCGCATGACGACGTTCGACGACACGGACCTGTTCTCCGAGGCGTTCCACGACTTCCGCGGCGTCGGGAGCGCGCGCCGTCGTCCGGCGCTGGTGACCCCCGTGGTCATGCTGGCCGCTGCGCTCCTCGTCGCCGTGGGCTTCCTGTGGGCGCGCGGCGGTCCGCTGCTGGCCGACTCCTCCGTCGACGCGTCGACGCTCCTGCCGCAGTTCGCCGCCGAGCAGACCTCCCGCGACAGGCTGTCCTCGGACGAGCTGGACGACCTGCGTGTCGACCGGCGCTCCACCCGGTTCCTCACCGAGACGTCGACCGGTCGGCACTACGCCGCGGTCGGCTCCGCCGGGTCGCTGTGCGTGGTGACCGTGCAGCCGGGCGAGCTGTCCGCCCTCACCTGCGCGCCTCCGACGCGGACCGCGCGGGTCGTCGTGGACGAGACGCTGCTCGTCGTCGCGTCGTCGGGGTCCGTCCCGGCCGCCGCGAACGGCTGGCGCGAGGCGGGCCCCGACGTCTTCGTGAACGACTGACGGCTCACTCGGGCAGGCGCAGGCGCGCACCGAGCGCCGCGGCGGCGACGACCGCCGCTGCGGCGACGAGCACGATGTCCTTCAGCACGTACTGACCCGTCAGGGTCGGCCCGCCGGCCGGGAACAGCTCGCCGAAGAAGAGCACCAGCGGCGACATGATGCCGACCATCGCTCCAGCCAGGATCACCAGGCCGGTGCGCAGGAACAGGCCCGTGACCAGGGTCAGACCGATGACGGTCTCCAGGATCGCCGTGAGCAGCAGCGCCGCCGTCGGTCCGACGAGCCCGAACGTCAGCGTGCCGATGGTCCGCTCGGCGAGCTCCGCCGCCGGGCTCATGCCGGGGAAGAACTTCAGGACGCCGAAGCCCAGGAAGACCAGGCCGAGGCTGATCCGCAACGCGGTGACGGAGTGGCGGGTGAGCACGGTCGCCAGGCCGCCGACGGCGCGGTCGACGACCGACGGGGCCGGAGCCGCGTGGCGGACGAACGTGTTGTCCGGGCTGGGAGCGAATCGCGCGGGCTTCAGGGTGGGGGCGGAGGACATGGTCGTGCCTTTCCGGTCGGCACCCCGGTCGGGGTGCGGCGCCGGCGTCGTCCCCGGCTGGACGTGGCTACCGCTCGGTAACCACGTCACAGCAGGAGGACAGGTGTCCATGTCTGATACGCCCGACTTCGCCCCGTTCGGCGCAGTTCACCCGTCCGAGTGAGCCCTCAGCCCAGGGCCAGCGCATCCACCACGCGCTTCACGCTCGACGACAGGCCCCACCTCTGCGCCAGCGCGACGAGCCCGTCGGCGTCCGCCACGACGTTCGGCAGCCGGTCGTCGAGGTCTCCCACGGGTGCGTCCGGAGCCACCCGCACGACCGCCGGAGCGACCGTCAGGTAGTCCGCCGACTCCACCAGCCGCTTCTTCTGGGTGGCCGTCAGACCGGGGTCGCCGGCGTCGCGCGCGGCCAGGATCCCTGCCAGCGAGCCGTACCGGTGGATGAGCTGTGCGGCGGTCTTCTCCCCGATCCCCGGCACGCCCGGCAGCCCGTCGCTCGGGTCGCCGCGCAGCACGGCCATGTCCGCGTACGCCGGCCCCGACGGCACCCCGTACTTCTCCTTCAGCACCGCCTGGTCGACGGTCATCAGGTCCCGGATGCCGCGGACCGTGTAGAGCACCCGGACCGGGACGGTGTCGTCGACGAGCTGGAAGAGGTCCCGGTCCCCCGTGACGACCTCGACCACGGCGGGGTCCGGCTTCGCCACCTCGCGCGCGACCAGCGTGCCGATCACGTCGTCGGCCTCGTAGCCGGGGACCCCCACCCGCGCGATCCCGAGCAGCGCGAGCACCTCGGCGATGATCGGCACCTGCGGCGCGAGGGTGTCCGGGATCTCCTCCGCGCCCGTCGTGCCGGGCACCTCGGCGGCCACACGGTGCGCCTTGTACGACGGGATGGCGTCCACCCGGAACTGCGGGCGCCAGTCGTCGTCCCAGCACATGACCAGGCGCGTCGGCCGGTGGGCCGTGACCAGCGTCGCGATCATGTCGAGCAGCCCGCGGACCGCGTTGACCGGCGTCCCGTCCGGCGCCTTCACGGAGTCGGGCACCCCGAAGTAGGCGCGGAAGTACAGCGACGCGGTGTCCAGCAGGAGCAGCTTCTCGGTGCGTTCGGCCATGCCGGAGAGTCTGTCAGCAACCACCCACCTCACCCGCGGACCTTGGGCACGACGAAGGCCGGTCGACGTCCCTCCGACGCCGGCCGGCCTCCGTTCTCGTCCCCGAGGAGAGTCAGCTCACCGCGGAGAAGTCCAGCTGCTCGTCGACGACCGCGATCACGCTCCACGTGACCCCGTCGGCGTCGGCGAGCTCGTACGTCGGCACCAGGACCGACGCACCCGTCGGCAGCGTGGTCAGCGCGACCCCGAGGCGAGCCGAGACCAGCGTGACCTCCTGCACCGGCCACGCCAGCGGGCTGCCGGCGGCCGGCGTCGCGGGGACGGTCGGGTCGACCGGCACCGACGAGACGGAGTCGTCGGCACGCATGCCCTCGGCCGCGAGCGGCATCACGCCACCGCCGCCCGACGCCCCGAACCGCGGGTCCATCAGGCGGGCCACCGCGTCCGTGGCGCTGACCACGTCGTAGCTGCCCAGCTCGACCAGCGGCGCCAGGGGCGCGTACAGCGACTGCACCCCGTCGGCGACGAGCGTGACGCTCGCCGTGACGCCCGTCTGCTGGTCCGCGATGACCTGGCTGGCCGTCACGTTGGTGACCTGCGGGCTGGCCGGGTCCGTCGAGGCCGAGAACTGGTAGCCCGCCGGGTCGACGCCGACGGACGCGAGCACGTCCTTCGCCTGCGCGACCGCTGCGTCACCCGTCGGGGCCGGCGCATCGCTCGTGCACTCCCCCGAGGGGTCGACGATCGCCGGCTCCGGCACGGCGACGTCGCCCCCGGCGGCGTCCTCGGCGGGCTCGCCGACGCTGTCCGGCGCCGACCGCACGCAGTTCCACGGATCCCGCGTCGGGTCGTAGTAGGACAGGCTCGCGGTCCCGTCCGGGGACAGCGACACCGACGCACCCGAGCCGTCGTTCGGGCCGACGGACCACGTGCCGTACTCGAGGCGCGGCTGCCCGGAGACCCCGAGCGCCGCGGCGGCGGCCGCGGCCGTCGCCTCCGAGAACGTGCCCGCCGCGTCGAACCCCCACGCGTCGCCCGAGCCGCCCTCGGTCGACAGGCCGTTCGCGGTGAACACGGTCCGGCCGCCCCACCAGGGGTACATCATCTTGGCCGAGTCGTTCATCGCGACCCCGCCGCCGGCCATCGACGCCGCCTCCGGCGCGACCGCGTCCCGCGCCCCGCCGCCGGCGTCGCCCAGCGAGATCGCGGGTGCCGCCGTCACCGTCTCGGGCGCGTTGTTCAGGCCGTACGCGTAGCTGCCCCCACCGACGACGGCCACGCCCGCGACGACCGCCGCGACCTGCAGCCAGCGCGGTGCGCGGCGGGCGCGGCGCGCCGCGAGCTCGTCGCCCGGCGCCGTGACCTCCACACCCGTCCGGTCGGCCACCGCCGTGTAGAGCGCCGGCAGGTTCGGGTCCACGCCCGCGGCCGGATCCGCCGCCTGCAGCCGCGCGAACGCGACGTCGTCGCTGGCGTCGGGTGCTGCCGGCGGGGTGCCGGCTGCCTTCTCGTGCTCGGTGCGGTCGTCCACGGCTCTGCCTCCTGGTTCGGGTTGCCCTCTACCCCTCTTGTGTCCCGACCGGTTCACGGCTTGCACGTCCCCTGTCGACGAAGGCGGCAGTTCACGACGAGGGCGGCAGTTCCACCTGCCGCGCTCGTCGTGAACTGCCGTCCTCGCGAGGGGTTCGGCGGGGTGCGACGGTTGCGGCACCGCCGCTGGCGGCGGTCGGGCGGCGGCCCGGTCAGGCCTCGGCTGCCGCCCAGACCTCGCGGAGGCGCGCGCGGGCTCGGCTCAGGGCGGCGTCGGCGCCGCCGCGACCGATGCCGAGCACGTGCGCCAGCCCTTCGCCCGAAAGGCCCTCCCACGCGTTCAGCAGCAGGATCTCCCGGTCCCGGGGGCTCAGCGCACCGAGCACCTCGCGGACGCGCTCCTCCTGGATCGCGCGGACGGCGGGGTCGTCGGCGTCCACCTCGTCGGGCACGTCACCGACGGGGATCGGACGACCCTTGCGGCGGTGGTTCGCGACGACGAACCCCGCGGTGCGGTACAGCCAGGGCAGCTCGGCGCCGTCCGGCACCTCGGCGCGCCGCCGCCATGCGACCGTGAGCACGTCGGCTGCGAGGTCCTCGGCCTCGTCGCGACCAGCACGTCGGACCACGAACCGGTGCACCGCGGGGGCGTGCGCCCGGACGAGCGCCTCGAACCACGCGGAGTCGTGCAGGGCGCCGGGCGCCGACGCCGCAGCGTCGGTCGGGTCGGCGACGGCACCGGGGGTCGGGTTCGCCGGGGTGCTCGGGGGCCTGCCGTCCGCGTCGTCGGCCATGTCGTCCACTGTGCCGGACACCGGGCCGCCGGACCCCAGCGACGTGCCGTCCGCGGTCGGGACGGTCTCGCTGTCGGGCGTGCTCGGTGTCAGCGGCACGGTGCTCCCCTGCTCGTGGTCGGACGAACGCTCTCACCTGCTCTCTGTCGCGAGCGCGGTCGATCTTGCACGACCACGACCACGACCTCGAGATCGGCAGGCGGGCAGCTCGCCGAACCCGACACCGGGGACGTTCACCGCCGGATCGCGGCGCCCCTGTCAGGTTCGAGAGGACAGACGACGGTGTCAGAGGCCGTCGGCGACCACCGCGGTGACCCGGAGCCAGGCGTCGCGCGTCGTCGTGCTCAGCGCGTCGTAGTCGATGGGCCCGCCGGCGACGAGCGCCTTGTCGTGCGGCACGTCGAGGACGGCCCGGGTGAGCGCGCCGAAGTGGGACCGGAGCCGCTTCTGCAGGTCCTTGTCGACCTTCGGCTCGGGCGCGGACAGGACGGTGACCGCGCGGCGGACCGCCTCGTCGTGCCCGGTGGCGCGCAGCGCGTCGAGCGCCCAGGCGGCCGACTGCGCGGTGTCCTCGCGCACGGTGGAGACGACGACGATCTGGTCGGCAGCCGCGACGGCGGCCTGCCAGTTCGAGGCCCGCATGTTGTTGCCGGTGTCGATGACGAGGACCCGGTAGAACCGGGACAGCACCTGGTGCAGCGACGTGAACGAGTCCGCGTCGACGGACGACGCGGAGGCGGAGTTCTCGTCGGACGCCAGGACGTCGAACTGCTCGCTGGGCTGCGTGCGCACGAACCCGTCGAGGTCCCCGATGCGGACCGTGCCCGCGGGGCCGAGCGCCGGCAGGGCGTTCAGGAGGTCGACCGCCGTGCGGGTGTGGTCGGCGTGCGAGGACCGCCACCCGAGGGTGCCGCGCGTCTCGTTGTTGTCCCAGGCGAGCGTGTACCCGCCGCGCTGCAGGCCGAACGTCGCGGCCAGCAGCATCGTCGCGGTCGTCTTGTGGGCGCCGCCCTTGGGGTTGATGATCACGATCGTCTTGGGGCCGTCGAGCGTCCGCCGCACGGAGGCAGCGGCGATGCGCCGGCGGCGCTCGTCGCGCCCCGGCCCCGGGGACACCGCACCGAACGTGAGCCGGCGGACACCGGCCTGCCAGCCGTGCTCGGCGGGTCCCCCGGCGGCGGCCGGGTGGCGTGCGGCGAGGAGGTCGTCGAGCGTCGGGAGCGGCTGGGACGGTGCTGCGGGCGTCCCCGGCCGGGTGTCGTCCCGCGCGGGGTCGGGGGCCGTGGTCTCCGGCGCGCGCGCGGTCGTCGCACGCGTCGCCGCAGGTCCGCGGGTCGCGGCCGGGGTCGCACCGCTCGCGGGCCCGGAGGATGCCGGCGCGGGGGTCGGGGGGATCGCCATCGTCGGCGGGGCGACCGGTCCGGACCCCTCAGCACGGGCCGACGGGTCCACGGCGGACGGCGGCGTCGGCGGGGCGGTCAGCGAGGCGGTCGCCGGCAGGGTCGGGGTCGGGCGGTCGGTGCCCGGCTCGGGCGTCACCACGTCCTCCGTGGCCGCGGGGTCGGGTCCCGGCGGGGTGTCGCCGGGCTCGTCGTCGAGCGCCCCGGGCGCCTCGTCCACCAGGCCGTCGGCGTGGATCAGCAGCGACCACACCCCGTCGGGGTCGCGGACCTGGACCGGCACGGGCTGCCCGACGGTGCCCGCCAGCTCCGCGATCCGCGTGGTGATCGCCGCCCCCGCCTCGGCGAGGTTCGCCATCCGCACCCGCTCGACGACGCCGTCGATCGAGATCTCGCCGGTGCCGTCCTCGCGCACCTCGGCGCGGATGTCGGGCAGTCGGGTCGTCGTCGTCGACGCGTTCTTCCCGTCGGTGCCGTCACTCATGTCGTGGTTGCCCCTCGCTCCTGGTCTTCCGACCCCGAAACTACGCCGCGCGGGGCCCGCGTGCATCGTGGAACCGCAGGCCAGCGCAGTACGAATGGTTCCGGGAGGTGCCCTGAGCAGGGCACGACGGGCCGCCGCGTGAGATCGGGCACCGTCGGACAACCCGGGCGTGTCGAGGCACCG
Source organism: Cellulomonas terrae (assembly GCF_007990265.1). Lineage (GTDB taxonomy): Bacteria > Actinomycetota > Actinomycetes > Actinomycetales > Cellulomonadaceae > Cellulomonas > Cellulomonas terrae. Next base: position 7,266 of record NZ_BJWH01000022.1, on the reverse strand, counting down.
GGCCGTCACTCGTCGGTGCGGACCTCGAACCAGACCGTCTTCCCGTCGGGGTGGACCTGCGTGCCCCAGGCCGACGAGAGCGCCTCGACCAGGGCGAGCCCGCGACCGCTCGGGGCCGTCGGCTCGGGGTGACCGACCGTCGGGGTGCCGCCACCGGTGTCACGCACGCCGACCCGGACGACCTCGCCGTCGATCCGGACCTGGACGCGTACCGCCCCCGAGTGCGGGCCGTGCACGACGGCGTTGGACACCAGCTCGCCCGTGAGGAGCTCGACCACCTGGTTCGATGCCCCGCCGATCCCGGCACCGGCGATGGTCTGCATCACCCAGTGCCGCGCGGCCCGGGGGGCGGAGCGCTCGGCATCCACGACGAGCTCGTCGTCGATGACGTGCGCGTCACGACGACGCGCACTCTTCGCACTCCGCAGGTCCCGTACGTCTCCCACCCGCCCAGCCTGCCCGACCCGGTCCGTTCCTGCCCGAGGTGACCACGGACGCGTCCGGGTGAACGGGCTCAGCCGAGCTGCACCAGACCGACCAGGTTGTCCTCGGAGTCGCGGACGAACGCGTGCCGCTCGTCGGTGCCCGCGGGGCCGAGGGTGTCGTCCGTGTGGCGGAAGATCACGTGCGGCTCGGACTCGACGACGACGCCCTGGCCGCGCAGCCGTTCGACCGTCGCGGCCACGTCGTCGACCCGCAGGTAGAGCAGCGCGGACGGCGCACCGGCGTCGAGCAGCAGGCGGACGCCGTCGAGGTCGAAGAAGAGCAGGCCCGGCGGGTCGAACCGGGCGGTCGGCGGCCGGCCGAGCAGGTCGGCGTAGAACGCGGCGGCACGATCGAGGTCCTGCGCGTGCTGGGCGACCTGCACGAGTCCCATGCGCCCATCGTGCACCTCGCACGCCCGTTCTGAGGTACCTCAGACGGTCCCGGCACCACCTCAGAGGCCGGGTGACCCCACTCAGACCGACCGGGGCGGAACTCCGGGGCCAGGACCCGTCGACCGACCGATCCGGCGACTGCCGCCTCACGACGAGAGTCGTCCTCGTCAACGAGAGCCGGGCAGATCGTCCGGCGTGAATGAGGAGGACACCATGGCTGACTTCTGGGGGCCTGGCCTCGACGCCGAGCTCGCCTACCGTCACGAGCGCCTGTTCACGGCGCTGCGCCACACCCCGTACGGGGACACGCACGACCAGCGCGGTGGGGAGCACGACGACCTGCTCGCGGCCACGACCCACGAGCCCGGCTCGGCGCACGCCGCCGCCGCCACGTCGACCGCTCCGGCAGCCCCTGTGCAGCCCGCTCGCCCGAAGGTGAGTGCGCAGCGTGGGTGGCTGCTGCGAGGATCGGAGTCATGGCACGCGGCTCGATGAGCACCCCCTTCGTCGCCCGCGCGCAGCAGGTCGACCAGCTCACGCTGGCACTGCAGCGCGCGGGCGTCGGCGAGCCCGCGGCGGTGCTGATCGGCGCCGACGCCGGGGTCGGCAAGACCCGCCTGCTGCGGCACGTCTCCGAGCTGGCGGACGCGGCCGGTGCGCGCGTCGTCGTGGCGCACTGCGTCGACCTCGGGGAGATCGGCCTGCCGTACCTGCCGTTCGCGGAGGCCCTGTCCCAGCTCTACGCGCTCGACCCCGAGGCGGTGGGCGCGGTCGTCGCCAACCGTCCCGCGCTCGCGCGGCTGCTGCCCGGCCCGTCGGGCGGGGCCGCCCCGGACGACCAGTCGAACCGGCTGCAGCTGTTCGACGGGCTGGTCGAGGTGCTCGGCGCGGTCGGCCGCCCGGGGCACCCGCTCCTGCTGGTCCTGGAGGACCTGCACTGGGCGGACGCCTCCAGCCGCGACGTGCTGCGCTTCCTCGTGTCGCGGCTGCGCGACCAGCACCTGCTCGTCGTCGCCAGCTACCGCACCGACGACCTGCACCGTCGGCACCCGTGGCGGCCCGTCGCCACCGAGCTCAGCCGGCACCCCCGGGTCGAGCGGCTCGACCTGTCGCCGTTCACCGACGACGAGCTGCGCGAGTTCACGACGGCGCTGAGCGGCACCCCGCTGACGGAGTCCACGCTGCGCCGGGTCATCGACCGGTCCGAGGGCAACGCGTACTTCGCGGAGGAGCTCCTGGAGGCCGGCGCCGAGGCGGACGAGCTGCCGTGGTCCCTCGCGGACGTCCTGCGCGCCCGTCTCGAGCTGCTCGACCCGACGGTCCAGCGGCTGGCGCGCATCGCGTCGGCCGCGGGCCGCCGGGTGTCGGAACCCCTCCTGCGCGCGGCGGTCGTCGCGGACGGGGACCCGCAGCTGACCGCCCCCGGCGCGGTGGACACGGCGCTGCGGGAGGCGGTCGCGCACCACGTGCTGGTCGGCGAGGACGAGCTGATCGCGTTCCGGCACGCCCTGCTGGCGGAGGCCGTGTACACGGACCTGCTGCCCGGGGAGCAGTCGTCGCTGCACCGCGCCTACCTGCGCGTGCTCCGCGACGACCCGACGCTCGGGCCGTCGTCGCAGCTGGCCTCGCACGCGCTGCGCGCCCCGGACCTGCCCACCGCGCTGCGCGCGTCGCTGGACGCGGCCGACCAGGCGCACGAGGTGCTCGCCCCCGCGGAGGAGCTGCGTCACCTGGAGGTCGTCCTGCGCCTGTGGGAGGCGGTCCCGGAGGTCACCGCGACGCTGGCCGGCGACCACGTGGACGTCCTCGCCGCCGCGGCGGCAGCCGCGAGCAGCGCCGGGCAGGTCGACCGGGCCGTCCAGCTGGCGCGCGCCACCGTGGAGGAGACCGCGTCCGACGTCCCGCGGCAGGCGGACCTGCGGACGACCCTCGCCCGGTACCTGCTGGGTGTGGAGAGCGTGCACGACGCGCTGGAGCAGTCGTCGCGGGCGCTCGCCGACCTGCCCGACACCCCGACACCCGCGCGCGCCTGGGCGCTGGCCACCTACGCGCGGGGCGCACTGAACGCAGACCTCGACGACGAGGCCGTGGCGAGCGCGACCCGCGCGGTCGAGCTGGCGCGGGAGATCGGGGCCGCCGACGCGGAGTCCGACGCGCTGACCACGCTGGCGGTGCTCGTGGTCGACGACGAGAACCGTGCGGCGGAGCTGCTGCGCACGGCGCTGACCCGCGCCCGGGAGGCCTGCGACTACGCCACCGAGCTGCGCACCATGTACAACCTGGCGAGCAACCGGTACTACGCCGGTGACCTCCCGGGGGCCACGCAGGTGACGGCGGACGGTGTCGAGCGCGCCCGGGCGCTCGGCATGACGTGGAGCGTCTACGGGGTCGAGCTGCACATGTTCACGCAGCTCATCCGGTACGTGTCCGGCGACCTGACCCCGGCCGCGATCGGCGGCGTCCCGGACGAGCTGGCCGACACGCTGATCGCGTTCAACCTGTACGCGGCAGCTGCCCGGGGGGACTCCGACGCCGCCGAGCGCGGTCACGCCCTGGAGCCGAGCTGGTCCCGCGACGGGCTCATCGCCCTGGTCGCGGGCGGCTGCACGGTCGACGCGCACACGTGGCGCGGGGAGCTCGACGAGGCGATCGCGCTCGCGCTGCGGCTGCTGGAGCACCTGTGGCGGGCGTGGTCGGACTACTTCCTGGGCGGCATCTGGCTGGTCGCCCTGGCGATGAGCGCCCTGGCCGACGCCGCCGCGCAGGAGCGGTTGCTGGGACGCGACGTGTCCGAACGGGTGGCGCTGGGCGACCGGCTGCTGGAGCGCGCGCGGACGACGGCCGAACGCGGTCGTCCGCGCGGCGGGCGGCTCGGGCCGGAGGGTCGGGCGTGGCTGGCGCGCGCGCACGCCGAGCACTCCCGGCTGACCGGCCTCAACGACGTGGACCTGTGGCGGGCGACCGTCGCGGCGTTCGACTACGGGTACCGCTACGAGGTGGCACGCAGCCGGTTCCGGCTCGCGGAGGCGCTCCTGGAGGCAGGTGACCGCGACGCCGCACGCGACGAGGCCGGGCTCGCGCTGGCGCACGCGGACGCCATGGGCGCCGTCCCGCTGGCGACGGCCGTGCGCGGGCTCGCGCGCCGCGGTCGGCTGGACCTGCCGGGCGTCCGCGTCGCTGGCGTCGACGTGCTCACCGCCCGCGAGGCCGAGGTGCTGGCCCTCGTCGCGCAGGGGCTGTCCAACCGGCAGATCGGGGAGAAGCTCTTCATCTCCGCCAAGACGGTGTCCGTGCACATCTCCAACCTGCTGGCGAAGCTCGGCGTCTCGGGCCGTGCGGAGGCCGTGTCGGTGGCGCACCAACGGGGGCTGATCGGTGCCGGTTGACCTGGGCACGCGCGACGACCTGCCTCTAGGTTGAAGGGCATGTCGCCGTCGAAGACCCCCGCGGTCGAGCTCGAGGTAGTCGGCCGGACCGTCCGGGTCAGCAGCCCGGACAAGGTGTACTTCCCGGAGCGCGGGCTGACCAAGCTCGACGTCGTGCAGTACTTCGTGTCTGTCGGCGACGGCATCCTCGGTGCCCTGCTGGACCGGCCGACGACGTTGGAACGCTGGCCGAAGGGCGTCTTCGAGGGTGCCAGGCTGGCCACCCGGATGGACTCCACGGGCGACGCGTTCTACCAGAAGCGCGTCCCGCAGGGTGCCCCGGAGTACGTGCGGACGGCGCGGATCACGTTCCCCAGCGGCCGCACCGCCGACGAGGTGGCGCCCAGCGAGCTGGCGGTCGTGGCGTGGGCCGCCAACCTGGGCACCCTGACGTTCCACCCGTGGCCGGTCGTCGGCGACGACGTCGACTCCCCCGACCAGCTGCGCATCGACCTGGACCCGCAGCCCGGCACCGACTTCGACGACGCCGCGCGCGTCGCACCGCACGTCCGGGAGCTGCTGGCGGAGCACGGCCTGGAGGGCACCCCCAAGACGTCGGGCGGCCGGGGCATCCACGTCTTCGTGCCCATCGAGCCGCGCTGGTCGTTCGTCGAGGCCCGGCGGGCCACGATCGCGTTCGGCCGGGAGCTGGAGCGCCGGATGCCCGCCGAGGTCACGATGAAGTGGTGGAAGGAGGAGCGCGGCCAGAAGATCTTCATCGACTACAACCAGATGGCCCGCGACCGCACCATCGCCTCCGCGTACTCGATCCGCACCAACCCTCGGGCGACGGTCTCCGCACCGCTGCGCTGGGACGAGGTCCCCGACGTCCACCCGAACGACTTCGACGTGACGACGATGCCGGCGCGGTTCGCGGAGGTGGGCGACCTGTTCGCCGCGCTCGTCGGGCACGCGCAACCGCGGGGGTCCATCGAGTCGCTGCTGGAGCTCGCCGACCGCCAGGAGCGTGAGGAGGGCCAGGGCGACCTGCCCTACCCGCCCGAGTACCCGAAGATGCCCGGAGAGCCCAAGCGCGTGCAGCCGAGCAAGGACCGTGACCGCCCCCGCTGAGCCCGCGGGCGCCATCGTCTACGCCTCCGCCCGGGGGCGCTGGATCCTGTTCGCCACGGTCCTCGGCTCCGCGATCGCGTTCATCGACGCGACGGTCGTGACGATCGCGCTCCCCACGATCGCCCAGGACCTCGGTGCGAGCACCGCGGACCTGCAGTGGACCGTGAATGCCTACGCGCTGACGCTGGCCGCGTTCCTGCTGCTCGGCGGCTCGCTCGGGGACCGCTTCGGCCGGCGCCGGGTGTTCCTGGTCGGCATCGTCTGGTTCGCGGTCGCGTCGCTGCTCTGCGCGGTCGCCCCGAGCATCGGGGTGCTCAACGCGGCGCGCGCGTTCCAGGGCGTCGGCGGAGCCCTGCTGACACCGGGGTCGCTGGCGATCATCCAGGCCACGTTCCGCGGCTCGGACCGCGGGCGGGCCATCGGTGCCTGGTCGGGGCTCGGCGGCATCGCGGGGGCGGTCGCGCCGTTCCTCGGCGGCTGGATCGTCGAGGTCACCACCTGGCGCTGGATCTTCGGCATCAACCTGCCGCTCGCCGCCGTCGTCGTGTGGGTCTCGGTCCGGCACGTCCCGGAGAGCGCCGACCCGACGGCCGTCAAGAGGCTCGACATCGCCGGCACCGTGCTCGGGGCGCTCGGCCTGGCCGGTCTGACCTACGGGTTCACGGTGTGGACCGAGCGCGGCACCCCCGACGCGCTGGTGCTCGGCACGCTCGCGTTCGGGGTCCTCGCGATGGTGGCGTTCGTCCTCGTCGAGTCCCGGGCCACCGCCCCCCTGCTGCCGCCCGCGCTGTTCCGGTGGCGGCCGTTCGCGGGCACGAACGCGGCGACGCTCCTGATCTACGCGGCGATCTCGGGGCTGTTCTTCTTCCTCGTGGTGACCCTCCAGGTGGTCGCCGGCTACTCCCCGCTCGCCGCCGGCCTGGCCCCGCTCCCGGTCACGGTGCTCATGCTCCTGCTGTCCCCGCGGGCGGGGGCGCTGAGCACGATCATGGGCCCGAAGATCCCGATGACGGTCGGCCCGCTGGTGTGCGCGGTCGGTGCGGTGATGCTCGCCGGGATCGGCCCCGACTCCCCCTACCTGACGCACGTCCTGCCCGGGGTCCTCGTGTTCGGCCTCGGCCTGTCCGCCACCGTCGCCCCCCTGACGACGACGGCGCTCGCCGCCGCGCCCGACCACCTCGCCGGGGTCGCCAGCGGCGTCAACAACGCCGTCGCCCGCGTGGCCGGCCTCCTGGCCATCGCGGTGCTGCCGCTCGTCGCCGGCGTCGGGTCGACCCTCACGGACCCCACCTCGCTGGAGCCGGCGAACCGTGTCGCGATGATCGTCTGCGCCGGGCTGCTCGCCGGCGGCGCGGTGATCTCGCTGCTGACCGTGCCGTCGAGCACGGACGCGGTGCGCCCGACGTCCTGAGGCTCTCAGCCCCGGAACTCGAAGTGCCAGTACTCCGGGTTCGAGCCGTTGCGGCCCGCCCACGACGGCGACACCCACCCGTACGCGGGGCCGTTCGCGACCAGCCAGTCGCGCTGCGGGGTGTCCCAGCCGTACTCGCAGGGCAGCTCGGGCACGTCCAGCGCCAGGCCGGTGCCGTGCGAGGACGTGCCCGGCTTGGCGGCCACCGACCCGAGCGCCGCCCGCATCGCCACCTGGGTGTCGTAGTCGCGGTACGTCAGGTCCAGGTCGAGGTCGTGGCCGAACTGCGCCCGGAACGCGGTGTTCAGGCGCTCGAGCGCCCCGGCCGCCGCGTTCGTCAGGTAGTACGGCGTCCCGCGCGGGTCGACGTCCCACGAGATCGCGCTGAGGGACTCGGGGGGCAGCTTGCCGTTCGAGCCGTCGCCGCCGGCCGTGGCGGGTGAGGTGTAGAACGGCGGGCCCGTGTAGGTGGTGTCGCACG
>NZ_BJWH01000021.1 GCF_007990265.1 Cellulomonas terrae | reverse complement strand
CCCGGTCCACAGGCGGGGCACCGGTGCCCAGCGTTGCCGCGACCGCGTCGGCGGCCACCCGGCGCACCTCGTCGGCGAGCGGGAGCAGTGGCGTGCCGTAGAGCGCGACGAGCTCGATGGTGAGCCGGTCGAGGTCGTCGGTGGCCGTCGTCGTGCACGCGATGCGCAGCGGTCCGCCTCCCGCGACCCCCGCGATGGCCTCACGTACGCGTGACACGAGGACGGTCGACGCGACCCACAGCTCCCCGCCGTGCAGGCGGCCGCGGACGGGTGCGGACGGGCGGAACGCGCGCACGGCGACCGCGACGACGTCCTCGCGCACCGCGACCCAGCCGGCGTCGGTGTGCTCGCGCAGCGTGCGGGCGGCCTGAGCAAGGATCCGCTCACCGTTCATCGCCACGCCTCCATCCGCTGGATCAGGTGCGCGCGGGCCCGGTGCAGCTGGCCGCGCACGGTGCTGGACGTCGTCCCGGACACCTCTGCGATCTGGTCGTAGGTCAGACCCTCCACCTCCCGCAGCAGCCATGTCGAGCGCGGGCCGGGCGGAAGCTCGCGCAGTGCGGCGTTCAGAGCGGTCACCAGGTCGGCGCCCACGGCCGACTCCTCCGGGTCCGCAGCGTGGGTGTCCACCTCCTCGCTGGGCGCGAAGGGGAGCGGGAGTGCTGTCCGGATCCGCCGACGCTGCGAGGACCGCACCTTGTGCGCGGTGAGCGCGAAGAGCCAGGTGCGCAGCGAGGACCTGCCCTCGAACTGCGGCAGAGCGCTCCATGCCGCGGCGAGGGCCTCCTGCAGGCAGTCCTCGGTCTCGTACGGGTCGTCGAGCATCCGACGGGCGTAGCGGTACAGGGCCGGACCGTGTCGGTCGACGATCACGGTGAACGCGTCCCGGTCGCCGAGTGCGGCACGGCGCGCCAGCACCTCGTCGGGACTCCGCTCGTCGTTCATCTCTCGCAGCGTCCCTCCCGGACGGGCGGCGCGCACGTCGGCGATGTGACCCAGATCACACACTGCGAGAGTGACGAATCCGGCAGAACGGCGACTAACCGGGTGCCAGGCAGCACGCACCGTCCGAAAGAGGAATCTCATGAGCGAGTCCGGCACGACAGTGACGTCGACGTCCCCGACCGTCCGCAGCCGCCAGAGCGCTCTGGTGACGCCTGAGGGCAGCACCACGATCGCCGACACGGTGGTCAGCAAGATCGCCGGCATCGCGGCCAGCGAGGTCAGCGGCGTCCACGCACTCGGTGGAGGGACCGCGCGGGCCCTCGGCAACCTGCGCGAGCGCATCCCGGGTGCGCGCACGAACTACTCGCAGGGCGTGTCCGTCGAGGTCGGCGACACCGAGGCGGCGGTCGACCTCGACCTCGTCGCCGAGTACGGGGTCTCGATCGCGGACCTGGCCGAGGGCGTGCGTCGCAACGTCATCAGCGCCGTCGAGCGGATGACCGGTCTGCACGTGGTGGAGGTCAACGTGACCGTCAACGACGTGCACCTGCCGCAGGACGACGCGCCGCCGCCCGCCCCGCAGGAGCAGCGGGTCCAGTGACCGACGTCCCGGAGCACGTGCCGACGCCGCTCGAGGTGGCGGCGGGGGTGGCGCCGCTCGACGTCGCCGAGCCCCGCCCCGCCATCGATGTGGTGCCGGACGTCGAGCCGCTCACCCCGGCCGAGGTGGTCGCCGCGGCCGTCCTCGCGGTCCCCGGCGTCGTGCGCCTGCACGGCGGTCGCTTCGGCGAGCTGGGCACCTACCTGCCGGGTCGCAGGGTCGTCGGCGTCCGGATCGACGACGACGGCACCGAGGTGCACGTCGTCGTCTCCGACCTCACGCCCGTGCCGCAGACGGCAGCGCGGGTCCAGCGCGCGGTCTCCGCCGTCGCCCCCATGCCTGTCCGCGTCCACGTCGAGGACATCGACACCACCGTCTGAGGAGTCACCGTGCCATCTGTCGCCATCGGCCTGTTCGCCGGCCTGCTGCTCGCCCTCGTCGCCGCCGTCGGCGGGTTCGACATGTTCATGCTCGCCCTCGTCCTCGGCGCCGTCGGGGTGGTCGTCGGCCTGGCCGTCGACGGCCGCATCGACGTCTCCGGGCTCGTGTCCGGCCGAGGCCGTGGCTGACACCCGCGGCACGCTCACGATCGCCGACCGTGCGCTCACCCGGATCGCCCGGCAGGTGACCCTCGAGGTGCCCGGCGTCGCCGCGGAGGAGGAGTCCGTCGGCACGGTCGAACGCACCCTCGGCCGCGGGTACCCCCGCGTGCGGTGGCAGCGCGCCGGCACCAGGGCGCGCGTCGAGGTCGAGGTGGCCATCACCTGGCCGGCCTCCGCCGCCCGGGTCACCACCGAGGTCCAGGACACGCTGCGGCGCGAGCTCGACCGGCTGGCCGGCCAGGAGCTCGCCCACGTCAGCGTCGCCGTGCGTGAGGTCGTCCGGCCCGCCGCGTCCGCCCGACCCGTCGCGAGGGTGCGATGACCACCGGCCACGCACAGGGTTTCGCGCCCGCCGCCACGGCCACCCGGGCCGGCCGCGTCGCGTGGTGGAGCATCGCGCTCGCGGTCCTGCTGGTCGCGCTCGGGGTCCTGGTGGTCCGCGAGGCCCTCGTCGCCGCCGGTCGGGTGGACGGTGAGCCGTGGCTCGCACCGGTGGTCGACGGCGCAGACGGGATCGCACCGTCGGCGCTGGTCACGGTCGTCGGTGTGGTCGTCGCCCTGCTGGGGCTGTGGCTCGTCGTCGTCGCGCTCGGCCGTCGGGTCCGGACGCGGCTCGACGTCACGTCGGCCACCGGGACGACCCTCGGCATCTCCGACGCCGCCCGGCTCGCGGCGTCCGCGGCCGACGAGGTCGACCGCGTGCTGTCCGCGCGCGCGACCGCCACCCGCCGCTCCGTGACCGTCACGGTCACCACCCTGGAGGGCGACGACGTCACCGAGGCGGTCCGGACCGCAGTCACCGAGCGTCTCGCGCCGCTGGCCAATCCGCTGTCCGTCAAGGTCGTCACCCGCGTCACCGCCGGGCTGCACGCCGGGGGTGACGGGCGATGAGGCGCTCCGTCCTCGCGTTCGACCGCGTGGTCGTCCTGCTGCTCGGGCTCGTGCTGGTCGTGATCGGGGTCGCCGCCGTCGGGTGGGAGACAGGGTTCCTCGAGTCCGTCTGGGCCGACGCCCCCGACGAGATCGCCGTCGACTCCGGACAGGTGACCGAGACGTCGAGCTTTGCCGTGCTCGCCGGTGCGGTCGGCTGCGCGCTCGTCGTGATCGGGCTGTGGTGGCTGCTGGCGCACGTTCCCCGGCGGTCCGTCGGCTCGCTGCGCCTGCCGTCGGGGGAGCAGCCCGGCCGGCTCGTCGTCGACCCGGGTCCGGCCGTCGCGACCGCCGCGGAGGTGCTGGCCGACGACCCGCTCATCCGGTCCGCCCGAGGAGCCGTGCTGGCCGACCGTGGCGAGCTGGTCGTGCGCCTGCGGGCGACGGTCGACCCCGACGCGGACCTCGGCGCCGTCGTCGCTGCGTGCGACGGCGTGCTCGCAGACCTGGCGCACGTCCTGCCTGCCGACCAGCTGCGCTCACGCGTCGAGCTGTCCGTGCTGCGCCGCGGAGAGGTCGGACCGCGGGTGCGGTGAGGGCACAGCGGGGTCGAGCTCTCGTGCGTGATCGGAAGGCCGCACCGGGACGACCCCGCCGCTCACCCGGGCAGCCCGTGCCGCCCGGTGAACCTCGCCGGACCGACCTCGGCCCACACCACCTTCGCCGCGCCGGTACGGAACCAGCCGAGGTCGCGGGACAGGCGCCGCACGATGTGCAGTCCGAAGCCACCCTTGCCCGCGGGACGGGTGCCCGCGAGGCGGGGTGCGCTGCCACGGGCTCGGTCGCCCACGGACAGCAGGAAGCGTGCGTCGTCTCGCAGGAGCAGGACGAGGACCGGTGGCCTGCCGTGGCGGATCGCGTTGGTGACGAGCTCGGTGGCGATGAGCGCCGCGTCGTCCGCCACCTGGTCGAGCTGCGGGTCCCCGCCGCCACGAGCGCCGTGGGTGACCTCGTCGCGCACCTCTCCTCGCACCGCGTGAAGCTCGGACACGGTCCGCACGACCCACCGCCGGACCGGCGTGAATCGCACCGACGGCCGTGAGAGCCGCAGCGCGGCTCCACGGTCGACGTCGGCGTCGGTGGATGCATCGCTCGGCGTGACCATGGTCGAAGGTAGGCGTCTTCTGCCGACGCCGCCTCTGGCGGGACGAGGGCGATCAGCGCGGTGTGCGCTCGCGCTGCACGAGGTCGGCAACGAGGGTGTCGATGTGGTCGCGGAGCGGGCGGATCCCGTCGACGTCCCACGTTGCGGGATCGGGAAGCGGCCAGACCTCGATGCGCTCGTGGGCGGGCAGGTCGAGGTCGGGCTTGAGGGCCACGAGCACGTCGGCCTGCCGGGCGATCTCGGGCGTCAGGAGGCGGGGCACTTCGCTGGATCGGTCGATCCCCACCTCGGCCAAGGACGCGAGCACGGTCTCGCTGACGGCGGCGTCGGGGTCGGTGCCGGCCGAGAGGACGGTGACGTCCGAGCCCGCACGTGCTGCGGCCAGGCCGGCGGCGAGCTGGGACCGGCCGGCGTTGTGGACGCAGACGAACAGGATCGTGGTCATCGGGGTGCTCCGGTCGTGAGGGTGGGTTCCGGCGTGGACGGGATCGTGCTGCTCGGCAACCGTCGTCCGAGCGGTCCCGGGCCGGGGGTAGAAGGCCAGGGCTGCCGCGGCCCCGAGGCCCGCGCCGAGAACCTGCGCGAGCAGGAACGGCGGGACGGAGCCCGGGGCGATGCCGGCGAAGGTGTCGGAGAACATCCGACCGACGGTGACGGCGGGATTGGCGAACGACGTCGAGGAGGTGAACCAGTAGGCCGCCCCGATCCATGCTGCGACCGCGGCCGGCACGAGAGCGGCTCGGTTGCTGCGGACCAGCGCGAAGATCAGCAGCACGAGTCCCGCGGTCGCGACCACCTCGCCGACCAACAGCCCCGGGCCGGCGCGCTCGGTCGTGGCGATCGCCGGCGCGACCTCGAACATGGCGTTGGCGAGCAGTGCGCCGAGGATGCCGCCGGTGCACTGCGCCAGCACGTAGCCGGCCACATCGCGCCGTGACCGCTGCGTCGCGGTGCCGCGCGAGAGGGCCCACTCTGCGCCGGTGACCACGGGGTTGAGGTGCGCCCCGGAGACCGGACCGAAGACCACGATCAGCACCGCGAGCGCGAACACCGTCGCCAGCGCGTTCGCCAGCAGCTGCAGGCCGACATCAGCCGTGAGGCGCTGGGCCATGATCCCTGACCCGACCACGACGGCGACGAGCAGCGCGGTGCCGACGAGCTCTGCCCCCAGCCGGCGACGCAAGGACAGGGGAGCGGGGTCAGGAGGTGGGGTCACGGCGGCATCTTGACCTGGCAACGATCACTCAGTCAATATTGACTCAATGAACACTGAGTGGCATGAGGAGATCGCGCGGCGGGCAGCGTTGCACGCCGTGCTGTCCGACCCCGGCCGGCTGGCCGTCGTCGAGCTTCTTGCGCTTGGCGACCGCTCCCCGTCGGAGCTCTCGGCCGAGCTCCAGATGGCGTCCAACCTCGTGGCCCACCACGTCGGGGTGCTCGTCGATCACGGACTGGTGTCCCGGCGCCGCTCCGAGGGCGACCGGCGCCGCACCTACCTGCACCTGACGCCCGATGCGGCGATCGTGCCGTCCGGGTGGACGATGCCCCGCCCGCGCCGCGTGCTGTTCGTCTGCACCGCGAACTCCGCCCGCTCCCACCTCGCCGCCGCTCTGTGGCGCCGCTCCAGCCGCATCTCGGTCGCGTCGGCCGGCACGCACCCCGCCGCTGCGGTGGCCCCGGGTGCGCTCGCGGCAGCCGCCCGGCACCAGCTGCCCCTGCGTGACGCGAAGCCGCGCCTGCTCAGCGACGTGCGTCGCGACGGCGACCTCGTCGTGACCGTGTGCGACAACGCGCACGAGGAGATGGGCGATGTCGCGGACCTCCACTGGTCGGTGCCCGACCCTGTTCCCGCCGCCAGCGACGCCGCGTTCGACGCCGCCTTCGAGGAGATCGCCCGCCGGGTCGACGACCTCGCACCCCGCATCGCCCACGCGTGACCGCCTCGAAGGAGACGAAGCAATGAGCGCACCCCAGCGCGACGACCTGAGCGTCGACCAGCAGCTCGCGATGACGACCGCGGCGACGCGGCTCGCCACCCGGTTCGGTGGTGTCTTCAGCGTCGAGACGATCGATCGCTTCCTGGTCTCGTCCTATGACGAGTTCGCCGGCCGCGCCACGATCCCCAACTTCCTGCCCCTGCTCGCCGAGCGATTCGCCCGGCAGCGCCTCGAGGCGCTCGCCAAGGTCGAGGGCAAGACGCACGACGGCCGACCCGTCGTCCTGTTCCTCTGCGTGCACAACACCGGCCGCTCCCAGATGGCGCTGGGCTTCCTGCAGCACCACGCCGGTGAGTCCGTCGTCGGCTGGTCGGGCGGATCCCGGCCCGGCGAGGCCATCGAGGCCGGTGCCGTCGCGGTCATGGCCGAGCGCGGCATCGACATCGCCCAGGAGTACCCCAAGCCCTGGACCGACGAGATCGTCCGGGCTGCCGACGTCGTCATCACCATGGGCTGTGGCGACGCCTGCCCGATCTTCCCTGGCAAGCGGTACGAGGAGTGGGAGCTCGCCGATCCCGCGGACCTCGAGCTGGACGGCGTGCGCGCGGTCCGCGACGACATCGAACGCCGCGTCCGTCGTCTCCTCGACTCGCTCGGCGTCGCTGCCGCGTAGCGCTCACGCCCGACGCGAGGGACGTCGAACCCCTCCGGACGTGCCGCGTCGAGCTCGACGGCGCCTGGCCCCCGGGGAGACCGGCGTCGACCTCCTCAGCGACACGTGGGCCGCTGTCGTCGGCCACGGCCTCGAGCCGTGCGGCTCAGCGCAGCTCCGCGGTCGACCACCACCGCAGCGTCGCCGCCACGCCGATCGCGCCGACCGGGACGGCGAGGAGCAGCTGCACCGGGCTGACGGCGGCGGCTGCGGCCGGACCTCCCATGCCGGCCCACAAGCCGGGTGCCGCCCACGGGAACCACGCGCCGGCCCCTGCGACCGTCGCGACCTGGGTGACGACGACGAGGCCGAGCAGCGGTGTAGGGAGCGCTTGCAGGCTGGCGATCGTCCCGTCGGTGAACTCCCGGCCCACGCTCCACGCCACGACGATGCCGACGCCAGCAGGTGGCCACCGACAGGATCTGCGCGAGCATCCCCAGGTACGCCTCCCACCCTGTGCCCTGCAGCATGGGGCGCACCTTGACGGCCATCTGGCTCCCGCCGCCCAGGCCCACGGCGGTGAACCCGGCCGTGATCGCGCAGCGCGGTCGTCCTGAGGGTGCGCAACCGCACGTACCGGCGCATCCGTGAGATCGAGCTCGCTGACGCCGATCGCGACGGAGTCCCCGACGTCTACCAGGTCCGCACGACGGTGGTGGCTCTGGACTGCTCGTCCCTGGCGTCAGGAGCGAGCAGAGGCGCCAGTACACCGGCAGCAGCGCCATGACCACGGCCGTGGCGCCGGCCGCAGCCGCTGCGCGGTGTCGACCGGCGGCGACCACGGGGACCCGTCAGCACCCTCCCTCCCGGTCCCGCCGGTCTGATCAGCGCCCACCCGAGACCGCCCGGCGGGCTCTCGGACGGTCCTCCGGTCGAGGGTGCATCCGGACGGCACCCCTGGACGGAAGAGAGCACAGGGCGCTCTCCGGGTGCCCGCGCGTCGTCGCGCGTCGCCCACGACCATCGTCCCGCAGGAGCAGCTCAGCGAGGCGTGACAGATCCGCAGAACTTTGCCAGCCGCTCGACGAGCCGCTCGTCGAGAGCCGACCTAGCATCGGCCTGCCGGGCCGCCGCCGGTCCGGCGCCGACGACCCAGAGGAATCCCGTGGGCATCCAGACCTCGCTCGACACGCTCCGCTCGGCTGAGCGCATCGTCGACGGCATGCGGCTCGCCGACGAGCTGGCGTTCGAGAGCACCCGGGATCCCGGCGTCCGGACGATCCGCGTGCTCACGGGCGCCCTGAACGACGCGGACCAGCTCGTCGCGATCGCCGCCGTGCACGCGCTGGGCACGATCGGCGACGACGAGGCCTCGCGCGCCGTGGGCCGGCTCCTGTCGGACGACCGGCCGTTCATCCGCGAGCACGCCGCCTGGGTCCTGGGCTCGGGGCTGCCGCGCGCCGACGCCGTCGCTCGACTGATCGGCATGACCGAGTCCGGCGGGTTCGGCGGGATGCTCGCCCAGCGGACTCTCGAGCAGTGGTCCGCCGGGGCGCCCGAGCCGGTCGCCGTGGGGCTCGAGTCCGCCCTGCTCGGGGTGACCGAGCCGGAGGCGCGGGCCCGGATCGCGGAGACCCTCGGGCTCGTCCGGCACGCCGTCGCCGTCCGGCCCCTGCTGGCGCTCGCCGCGGACGTCACCGAGGACGAGCGGGTGCGGGGTGCGGCGGTCGCCGCCCTGGGCCAGCGACCCGGCGACACCTCGGTGATCGGCCTGCTCAACCGGCTGGCCGGCGGTGAGGACGAGCTGGCGGACGTCGCCCGGCTGTCGCTCGTCGACATCGGTGCGGCTGCGTCGTGGCGGCGCGAGCCCGGGCGCGACGGCCTGAGCGTCGCGCAGCTGTTCCTGCACGCGGACATCGACGCCCGGCTGAGCGCGGCGGGCGCGGGGGACAACGGTGGGATCGCGACGCTGCTCGTGCGGCTCGGGGACGCGTTCGTCGCCGGCGGGCAGCGGCCGGTGGACCGCGTGATCACGATCTCCCGCGGCTCCGTCGCCGAGGCCGCAGCCGATCTCGTGACACTGGGCGGCTCCGGGCACCACTACGGGCGGGTCCCGCTGCGACGCCAGCCGGTGCCGATGGCGGCGGCCTGGTCGCTGCGGGTCCCGGCGCGCCGGGGCATCCGCCGCGTCCTGCGTGCCGCCGGTGGGGTCGACCTGATCCACCTGCGCATGGCCGACGTCGGCAGCCTGGCCGCCGCCGACGTGGCCAGCGAGCTCGACATCCCGGTCGTGTTCACGGTCGCGCCGGACCCGCACGCCGTCATCCAGTCGCTCGACCTCGCCGGCCGCCTCACGAGGCAGAACTTCGGCGTCGTCGACGAGGTGGAGCACTTCTGGTTCCGCGCCCGGCTGGTGCAGCGGCTCGCCGCCAACGCGGCGCACACCGTCCTGTTCCCGCGCCCGGCGCTGCGGCGCGACATGCGCGAGCTGGTCGGCATCGACGTCACGGCGCACCCCGAGCGGCACACGACCGTGCCGGAGGGTGTGGACCTCGTCGTGGTCGACCGTGCCGTGGCCGAGGCGGAGGCGTACGCCGCGGGCGCCGAGCCGACGGACGCGCTGCGCGAGCTGCGCGCCCTGGTCGAGGACCTGCCGTCCGAGCGCCGGGAGCTGCCGCTGATCGTCAGTGTGGGGCGCCTCCACCGGGTCAAGGGCGTGGCCACCTTGGTGGCCGCGTGGGCCGGCGGCGGACTGCGCGAGCGCGCGAACCTGCTCGTCGTCGGGGGAGACCTGGGCAACCCGTCGGCCGACGAACGGGAGCAGCTCGATCTCATCGACGCCGTCGTGCCGCCCGCCGAGCGCGCGGCCGCCGGCCTGCTGCTCCCCGGTCACCGCCCCAACGACGTGGTCGCTCGCTGGGTCGCGGCCGTGCGCACCGGCCTGCCCGGGCTCAGCGCACCACGGGGCATCTACGTGTGCGCGAGCCTGAAGGAGGAGTTCGGCATCGCGCTGCTCGAGGCGATGGCGTCCGGCCTCGTCGTCGTCGCGCCCGACGCCGGTGGGCCGGCCACCTATGTCGACGAGGGAGTGACCGGCTTCCTGACCGCCACCTGGCACGCCGACCGCCTGGCCGCCGCCATCGGGTCCGCGCTCGACGCGTCGCTCGCCGAGACGGACGCGGGTCGGGCGGCTCAGTCGCACCGGACCGTCGCGGAGAGCTTCACCATCCAGCGGATGGCGGACACGCTCGGCGACGTCTACCGACGGGTCGCGGCCGACGAGCTGGCGGCCCGGTCGGCGTTGGTCGGTCGGGGATGACCCTCCTGGTCATCAGCCCGGACTACGCCTCGCACCTGATCCCCCTGGCGGCCCTCGGCACGGCATGGCGGGACGCGGGGGAGCGGGTGGTGGTCGCCAGCGGCGACGCGACCGCGGGCATCGTCGACTCGTTCGGCTACGAGCGGGCGCCTCTGCAGCTCGGCCGGGGGTCCAACCCCGGCGTGATGCGGGCGGAGCAGCAGGCTCGCGCCGAGGCGGACTCGCTGCGCGGGTTCTTCGACGCAACCCGACGCGGGATGGTGCCGACCCTCGCGTACCAGGCCCGTGAGCGCCTGGTCGACCTCATGTGGCAACCGGTCGAGAAGGCGCGGGCCACCCTGGCGGTCGTGGACGCGGTGCGGCCCGACGCCATCCTGGTCGACCACCTCGCCTACGGCGCACGGCTCGGTCTGTGGGCGACGGGGGTGCCGTACGCCGACGTGGTGCTCGGGCACCCGACGGCCCTGCCCGTGGGTGACGAGGTCTACGGATGCCCGCCGGTCTGGCCCCGCGCGTTCCGGCCCGACCCGGACGGGCTGGCCGAGCTGGACCTGCTCTGCCGCCGGGTGTCCGCCGGGTTCACGGCCGAGTGGAACACGGCCGCTGCCCGGCTGGCGCCCGGGATCGCACCAGTCGACGACGCGTTCGCGCTGCACGGCCCGCTCGTGCTCTTCCACCACCCCGAGCTGCTCGCCACGCCCGAGCGCGCCCCCCTCCTGCCTGCGCACGAGTACCTCGGCGGCAGCCTGCGGGCCGAGGCCGCCGACCCCGAGGTCGACGCGTGGCTCGCCACGGCGGAGCCGTTCGTGTACGTCAGCTTCGGCAGCTTCCTGTCCGTCCGTGGCGACGTGCTGCGCACCGTGGTGGCAGCGCTGCGCGCAGCGGGTGTGCGCGCGGCGATCGCCAGCGGCGCCACCCCGATCGGTGAGCTGGGCGAGCTGCCCGCGGGCTGGCTGGTGCGCGAGTACCTCCCGCAGGTGCGCCTGCTCCGGGCAGCGGCCCTGCTCGTGACGCACGGTGGCAACAACTCGGTCACCGAGGCCGTCGGCACCGCGACGCCGATGCTGGTCCTGCCGTTCTCGACCGATCAGTTCGCCGGCGCCGCAGCCGTCGAGCGCGTCGGCGTCGGCGAGGCGCTCGACCCGAACCGGGCGTCGGTGCAGGAGGTCCGCCAGGCCGTCGACCGGCTGCTGAGCGGCTCGGGGTCCACCCTCCTGTCGTCGGCGGCGGAGTCCCTCGCTCAGGACCCGGGGCCGGCCAGGGCGTTCCGCGCGATCGCCGCCTCGGCGATCAGCTGACCGTGGGCGCCCGCGACCCCATGCGGAGCACGTACGTCACGAGGTCAGCAGCGAGCGGTTCGACGAAGCGTGACCGCCAGGGAGCAGCGCGCCGTCAGGATCGGGACGCCGATCGGGGTGGCCAGGTGTCCAGGTGCACCAGCGCCCGTACGTTGTGACGATGTCCCCCGTCGACGGCCCCGCCGCGATCTTCCTGGCCGTCGGCGTGGCGACCCTGACCGCAGCCGTGCTGCCGCGGCTGTTGGTGCGGGCGCCGATCTCGATGCCGGCCGTGTTCCTCGCGATGGGGGCGCTGGGCTTCTGGCTGCTTCCCCAGCTGCCGGACCCGAGCCCGAGCGAGCACCCGGACATCGCGCTCCACCTGACCGAGGTGTGCGTGATCGTCTCGCTGATGGGTGCCGGCCTGGCGATCAACCGGCCGTTCGCGTGGCGCACGTGGGGCACGACCTGGCGGCTGCTGGGGATCACCATGCCGCTGTCGATGGTCGCCGTCGGGGTGCTGGGCTGGGTGGGCCTCGGCCTCGGTGTCGCGAGCGCGATGCTGCTCGCCGCGGCGCTCGCCCCGACGGACCCGGTGCTGGCCACCGAGGTCCAGGTGAGCGAGCCGGTCGACGAGCCCGGGACCCAGGACGACGAGGCCCGCTTTGCCCTGACCTCCGAGGCCGGCCTGAACGACGGTCTGGCCTTCCCCTTCACCTACGCGGCGATCGCGGTCAGCCTCTCGGGGGTGGCGCCCGGCGGCTGGCTGGGCCGATGGTTCCTGCTCGACGTCGTGTGGCGGCTGAGCGTCGGGGTCGCCATCGGGTTCCTCGTGGGCTGGCTGCTCGGGCGCCTGTTCTTCTCCTCGATCGCGGAACGGCTGCACATCACCGAGCACACCCAGGGCTTCGTCGCGCTGGCGGCGACCTTCCTCGCCTACGGTGCGGCCGAGCTGGCCGAGGGGTACGGGTTCGTCGCGGTGTTCGTGTGCGCGGTCGCCCTGCGCGGCACCGAGCGCGAGCACGAGTACCACAAGGTGCTGCACGCCTTCGTCGAGCAGATCGAGCGGCTGCTGACGGTGGCCGTGATCGTCCTGCTGGGTGGCGCGCTCGTCCGCGGGGCGTTCACCGGGTTCGGCTGGGCCGAGGTCGGCTTGGTCCTGTTCTTCCTGCTGGTGGTGAGACCGCTCACCGGGTGGGTGGCGCTGCAGGGCGGTCGGACGGGACCGCGCGAGCGCGCCGTGGTGGCGTTCTTCGGCGTGCGCGGGGTCGGGTCGCTGTTCTACATCGCCTACGCGGTCCAGGAGGGCGACTTCGCCGACGCGGACCGGCTCTGGGGGATCGTGGCCCTCGTGGTCGTCGGATCGGTGCTGATCCACGGGGCCGCCGCGACTCCGGTGATGCGCGCACTCGACCGCCGGCGCGATCGACGAGCCCGCACGGCGGGCGGCGACCCCGCCGAGACGCCCGTGTGACGGAGGCTGCACCTGCCCCACCCGTGCGGGACGAGGCGATCGTCGACCACCGGCGCGCTAGTCGCGCGGCTCGGACGTGGGCCGTGGGAAGAGTCGGGTCAGGACGTCGGCGAGCGTGATGACGCCGATCATGCTGGCGTCGTGCTGGACGACGGCGAGATGGTTCCGGGTCTCGCGCATGGTCGTCAGGGCGTTGTACACGGCCGTGTCGGCCTGCAGGGTGAGGACGGGACGCATGAGGTCGGCGGCGAGCCGGTCGGCGGGCTCGATGAGGGCGTCGCGCACGTGCACGACGCCGACGGCCGGCGAACCCGCCGCTCCGACCAGGACGCGCAGGTGTCCGGAGGCTCGGGTCGCCTCGCGGACGTCCGCGACCGTGGCTCCCGCAGCGACCGCGGTGAGCCGGGCGTCGGGGCGGACGAGGTCACGGACGGTCAGGGTCTGCAGCTCGAGCGCGCCGGTGATCTGGGCGGAGTAGCTGGCGTCGAGTGCGCCGACGTTCGTCGAGTGCTCCACCAGGTGGCGCAGGTCGTCCGGGTTCTGCCCGGTGGCGAGCTCGTTCGAGGGCTCGACACCGACCCTGCGCAGGCACCAGTTCGCCATCTCGTTCAGGGCACGCAGGATCGGGCGCGTCAGGAACATGAAGGCCCGCATCGGGACCGCGAGCAGGGTGGCTGAGGTCTCCGGGTGGGCGATCGCCCAGGACTTGGGAGCCATCTCTCCGACGACGAGGTGCAGGAACGTGACCAGCAGCAGGGCGAGGACGAAGCCGGCGACGTCTGCGAGCCAGGCCGCGAGCCCCCACGACTCGAAGAGCGGGGTGAGCCAGTGGTGCACGGCCGGCTTGGTGACCGCGCCGAGTGCCAGGGTGCAGATGGTGATGCCGAGCTGGGACCCGGCGAGCAGCACGGTCAGCTCGGTCGAGCTGCGCAGCGCCGCGCGCGCCGACCGGCTGCTGCTCGCCGCGTCCTCGAGCCGGTGCCGTCGGGCGGCCAGAGAGGCGAACTCGACTGCGACGAAGAACGCACTCAGGGCGATGAGGGCGACGGTGACCGAGATGACGACCACGGGATCGCTCATCGGTCGCTCGCGTCGTCGTCGTCGCCGTCCGCCGGCGTGGACGCCTCGGGCAGGGTGATGCGGATGGTGGAGGGCACGTGGCGCTCGATCTCCAGGACCTCGATGTGCAGGCGGGTGGGCGGTGGGACGTCGAACAGGACCAGGTCGGCTGGGTCGGGCGGCAGCGCGAGGTCGATGACGGTGCCGACCTCGGGGAACGAGCCGTGCTGCGCGATGACCAGGCCGGCGATGGTCTCGTAGTCTCCGCGGGGCAGGTCCTGTCCCACAGAGCGCTCGACCTCGTCGATGTGCACGTCGCCCGCCATGACCCAGGTCCCGTCGTCCTGCACCGGGACGTAGTCGGGCCGCGCGGGGTCGTGCTCGTCGGTGATCTCTCCGACGAGCTCCTCGGCGAGGTCCTCGACGGTCACGACGCCGGCGAACCCGCCGTACTCGTCGATCACGCAGGCTATCTGGTTCCTGCCCTCGGTGAGCAGGCTCAGCACGTCCGGCAGCGGCATCGAGGTCGGGACCACGATCGGCGGTCGCGTCAGGGTGGTCACCAGCGCCGAGTCCGCCCGATCCGTGACCAGGACGTCCTGGAGGTGGATCACACCGGTGACCTGGTCGTCCTCGTCGAGGACCGGGTACCGGGAGTGGCCGGTGCTCATCGCTGCGCGGACATGACCGAGGGTGTCGTCGGCACGGACCACACCGACGCGAGCGCGGGGGATCATCGCGTGCTCGGCATCCCGCTCCGGGAAGTCGAGGATCCGGTCGAGGAGCACGGACAGCTCCTCGGGCAGGTCACCGCTCTGCCGGGAGTCGGCCACGATGTGCTCCAGGTCGCGCACCGTCGCCGAGTGCTCGACGTCGTGCACGGGTTCGATCCGCAGCGCCCGCAGGAGGGCGTTCGAGGCGGCGTCGAAGACCCGGATCAGCCACCCGAAGATCCGCAGGTACCAGGTCGTCGACGTCGCCAGGCGTACCGCGACCGGTTCGGGGCGGGCGATCGCCAGGTTCTTGGGGAACAGCTCCCCGAAGAGCATCTGGACCAGCGTGGAGAACGCCAGCGCCAGGACCGTCCCGACCGCGATCCCGACCCCGGTGGGCACCCCGACGCCGCCGAGGGCCTCCCCGAGCGACTCCCCGATGAGCGGTTCGGCGACGTAGCCGACCAGCAGCCCCGTGACCGTGATGCCCAGCTGGGCGCCGGAGAGCATGAACGACGTCCGCCGGGTCACCGACAGCGCGCGCGTCGCACCGGCGTCACCGGACGCCGCGCGAGCGTTGAGCCGCGAGCGGTCCACGGCCATGTACGCGAACTCCTGCGCCACGAAGTACCCCGTGGCCACCGTGATGGCCAGGACCACGACGATCCCGGCGAGCAAGGACAGCACCCACATCAGCGGTTCCCCCCTCTCGCCGCATCGGTGTCGTGCAGCTCGAGGGGGCTCGTACTGTCGCTGTCCATCTCTCTCCAGACCGGGGGAACTACCGCGGTCAACGCTCGACCCCAGCATGCGGTTCCCGGGCCCAGCGTCTTCGGTCGGGCCCCGTCCGGCACCGGGGACGTGTCGACCGTCATCTCTGCGTGAACCGTCACGACGCAGGCGACGGACTCGGCCTCGGTCTCCGCTCGCCCGCGACCTGCGCGCTGGGTTGCGTAGGCCGGCGAGACGCGCCCCTGGCCGACGACGACATCGGGAGGGGTCTTCGTGGAACCGCGTTGGCGCTGGTGGTCGCCGCCTTTCCACGAACGCGGCTCGTGCGTTGCACCCTCTCGCTCGAGATCTAGCACCCGGACAAATCGAGCCTGCTCGCTCGGTGCCGAGCGCGCCGGGCGGTCAAGAGACCTATCGCTGGGTGCACGGCAACGGCCGGGCCACAGCCGGACGAGCGAGGCTGGGCAGTCGGTTCCATTCGAACGGCAGGTGCCGGCAAGAACCTGCGCGTGCACTCAATCTGATCACAGCGAGGCCCGTCGTGTGGGAGTCTGCGACCTACTCGGGCGTGTCCAAGTGGCCCTCGAGGCTCGGTACGGATGACCGTTTGCGGAATGGGGCGTCGTGCACTTGCGCAGGGTGACCGTCGAGGGGTTCCGTGCTGCGGCGATGTCGCCACTGGACGTGGAGTTCCCCGGGAGGTTCAGCCTCGTGGTCGGTGCGAACGGCGCCGGCAAGACAACCATCAATGACGCCATCTACTGGGCGCATCGAGAGCGCTTTCCGCGACTTGTGCCTCCCGATGCGGCGATACTCGGGCCTGCACCGCGGTCGGTCTCGATCGAGTACTCGCTCGAGTCGGTAGGGAAGCCCGAGGGGGCGTTGGGCCAGTTCTTGGCCGCGACCGGTGGCGGTGCGCCGGTCTGGAAGCGCACGCTCGAGCGCTCGATGGGCCGGGTCCGCGCGGCCGAGGTGGAGTCGACAGTCGAAGGGCACGAGCTGACCAGGTTGGTGTTTCTGCCAGCGCTGCGAAACCCGGTGGATGAGCTGTCAAGACGCGAAGCGAATGTGCTCGTTGAGCTGCTGCGAGCACAGCAGAAGCGCGACCCTTCAGCTGGCACTCTGGAGGGGGTGCGGCGGACGGCCGAGAGCCTCCTTGGAAGTCTGACCGTGGAGAATCTAGTTCGAGAGGTCCAGCAGCGGATCGCCGAGAATCTGCGGACTCTGACGTCCGGGGTCCGAGAGCACCACGCATTCATCGGGACTCAGCGGGTCGACGACCGGTATCTGGCTCGCGTGCTCGAGCTGCTCCTTGCTACGACCGCCAGCATGGCGGACGCCCGCCGTTTGGAAGCCTCAAGCCTGGGCTACGTGAACCTGCTTCACATCGCCGTCACCCTCGCCGGAGTGCCGGACCCCGCCTTGGCTCCTGGCGTCCCGGTGGCGAATCCAGGGGCCGGCCCGAGTGGACAGGCGCAGAGCGCAACCGGCACGCTCGCGCAGGACACGCCGGAGCAGGCTCAGGCGAGACTTGAAGCTGCTGAGGCCGCGGCGGCCGAGGAGCAGGACTCGTTCTACCCAGCGCTGTTTCACGCCACCGTCCTGATCGAGGAGCCTGAGGCGCACCTGCATCCCCAGTTGCAGCACGGTCTCATCAGGTACCTGCGGGCCTCGGTAGCGGAGCGCCCCGACCTCCAGATCATCGTCTCGACCCACGCCGGTGAAATCATTGCGGGAGCGAAGCCCGACGAGATGGTCGTGGTCCGGCAGGACCGCGACGCCCGCGTAGTTTCGCGCCTGATCGCAAGCATCCCCTGGGACCCACCATTGGGGCGCAAGGTTCGCCGAATGGCGGAGTTGCACATGGATGCCAGCCGCTCAGGGGCGCTCTTCGCCGAACGGCTGGTGTTAGTCGAAGGAATCACGGAGGCCGCGCTCCTGCGCGCGTTCGGTCGGGCGTGGGCGGGCGGCGACAATGCGAAACTGGCCTTCATCGACGCGCTCGCAGTAGTGCCAATCGGAAACCGCATCGGCGAGTGGCCCGTGCATCTGTTGGCGCAACCCGGGCACGAGCTCGCCGCCCAAGTCGCGGTGCTTTCGGACACTGACAACCGCCCTGTCAACCTCGGCGACCCGATGCCCGACCCGACGCCTCCCCAGTGGCACCAGGACTTTGCCGACTCGGGCCACGTCGCCTGGTTCTGGTCAAGGCCGACGCTGGAGCCGACGCTTGTCGCCGGGAATGAGGCGATCGTGGCCCAAGCGCTCGCGAGTATCGGCAAAGACCTTGGCGTGACACCGACGCTCTCGAACGTCGATGGGTTCTTCAGCAAGAAGTCCAATCGCAAGTTCAAAGGCGAGTTTGCTTTCGAGCTGGCGGCGCTCGCAGACGAGAATCCGGCGGCAGTCGCCGTCCCCGGGCAGCTCCGGGACCTGTTCGACTGGTTGTGGGCCGGGCACGCGCCGCAGCTCCCGCGAGGCCCGGAGGTCGACGCGACCTCGCCCGTGGCAGAACGAGTGGCGGAAGAGAGCACCGGCGCCGACGAGGCCACGGACCTCGACTGATGGCACTCCGGCTAACCGGTGAGCAGCTGCTCGCGGCCGCATCCGACGAGCGCCTCGTCAACGTCGTCTCTGGGCCCGGCTCCGGGAAGACGACCATGTCGGCGGCACGGTTCGGGTACCTGCACCACCGGGATGTTGACGGTCGGCGCGGCGTCCTCGGATTGAGCTTCACTCGCGCTGCTGTCGGCGAGCTCCGGTCGCGCATCACCTCACGTTGGGGCCACCGCGTCGTCGAGCTTCCCAACCTCGTGACGACATTCGACGACTTCCACGTCCGAGTCCTGCATCACTTGCTCGACGTGGGCCTAGTCAGGTGGCCAGGCGGCCACAAGCGCATCAACGTGATTGATGACTTCAGGGGTATCCACAACGACTATCGGTTCCTGTCCTCAGGCAGCTACCGCAGGTTTGCAGGATGCGGGAAGAACGGCGTCATCGACAGTCAGAGCGAACGGATTGCTGCCCCAAGGTATGGATTCGGGCGAGTCGGGCCGCACCGAGCCGTTCTCACTGCCGGCACCTCAAGCCACGAGGATGTCCGGCGAGCTCTGCGGAGCGCGTTGGAGCACGTGCCGGGCGCCGAGGAAGCAGTGCTTGAGTGGATCGGACAGAACTTTCGGCATGTCCTCGTCGACGAAATATACGACGCTGATGAACTCGACATCTTCGTCTGCGGAGCCGTCGCCAGTACCGCAGCCACGCTCACTATCGTCGGCGACC
This sequence comes from Cellulomonas terrae, assembly GCF_007990265.1. Taxonomy (GTDB): domain Bacteria; phylum Actinomycetota; class Actinomycetes; order Actinomycetales; family Cellulomonadaceae; genus Cellulomonas; species Cellulomonas terrae. The sequence goes on along the minus strand of NZ_BJWH01000021.1, from coordinate 64,824 downwards.
CATGGCAGGCGCTGTACGACTGGCGGGGCGCAACGCCGGCGAAGGTCGAGACGAGCCTGCTCGCGGCGCACCCGTTTGTCTCGTACGAAATGATCCGCTCGTTTCGCTTCGCGACCGATCAGACCATCGGCCTTGCGCGAGCCCTTCGGGACGGGGACGGCGTGACCGTACCGCCGGCTTCGAGCACGTCCGTCAACGTCGCCCTGGGCCGGCGTTGGGCAACCCTATGGACCGTAGGTGACAACGTACTGCCGCTCGCGTTCCGCACGATCGGCAATCGAACCGACGCGGCACTGAATCTCCTGCTCGATGGGGTGACGCGCGCGAAGTTGGGGAGGAAGTCTTTCGGAAGGCAGTCAGCACTAGTGCACCTCGGCATCGTCGAAGATCGTCTGGAGGAACTCCAGCGGCAGCATCTTTTCCCGATCCTGACCGCGCTAGTTGGCGGGGTGCCCGCTGTCGATGTGCTGGAGATGGTGCGCGATGCCGCGGGCAGAATGAGCCCGAGGTCACGTCCGAATCGCCTGCAACAGCAAGCAGAAGCCGAACGCGTGGTGGAGCTCGAGCGGCTGCGGTTGCGATTGACCCGGTCCGATCTGATCCCGGGGCTCACGGTCCATCAGGCCAAGGGATGCGAATGGTCCCGGGTCGGCGTCGTTTTGACCCGCGCGAACGAAGGCGCTCTTGCCGCAGGGCTCACGAGCGCCCAGCCGGAGCACTGCGTGCTCTTCGTGGCGCTGACCAGAGCCAGGACCCAATGCGGAAGCCTTGCCCACGACGAAGAGCTCGATTTCGTCGACGAGACGTAGCCGCACTACCGGGGTCAGGCTGGCTAGGCGACGGTCTGGGCCGCCATCTTCGGGCATCAAGCTGCTCGTGGTCTCGACAACGAGCGCCTACGTTCGAACTTGCGGGTCTACCGCCGGTGCGGCCCGTAGGTGCTCCAAACGTTCGTGTGTGGCTGGAGTGCTTCGTGGCTACGACACGTGACCTTGACGATCTGGAGCGGACCGTCGGAAGGGTCGATGCGGTCCGCGTGCTCGCGGTTCCAACAGGCCCACTCCCACGCCGCTTCGTTGCCGGGAGGGCCGAGCACGTCGGCTCGGGCCCAGACCTGTTCTCACCCCTTGACCGTCGCGAACCTGTATCACTATTCTAGATGACATGACCACGATCTTGAAGGAGCGGCCGTTCACGGCGCTGGTGAACGCTCTCCGAGCCAAGGGGTACCGCTACCAGGACCTCGTGAACCGCAGCGGCGAGGCCCGCTCGAGCGCGTGGTTCAACAACCTCGTCAACGGCTCGACGCCGTGGATCGTCGCCCCGCCGAACCCCGAGACATGGGAGCGGCTCGCGACCCTGTTTGGCATCACCGAGCAGCACCTCAGTGAAGCCATCGCGGTGGAGTGGTTCGGCGCAGCGAGCGGCTCGGACCTGGAGCCCGAGGTGAGGGCAGTGGCCGACGTCGTCGCCCGTCTGTCGGTCGAGGACCGCGAGTACGTGGCACGCCTGGCGGAACGCCTCGCGCAACCAGTGAAGACACTCACTGACATCCTCGACGAACCGCTGCCGTCGTTCGACGACTTCAGCATCGGCGACGAGGACGGCGACAGCGAAGGCCCGCGATGAGTCATCACCTCGGAATCAACAAGGACCTCGAGCCGCTCGCTCGACGTATTCGCCGAGCTGGCGGCAGCGTCCAGATCGACCGAAGCAACCGTGTTCGCTGGACGCTCCCGGACGGGCGCATCGTTCGGAGCGGTCTGACGATGAACGGCCGGAGCGCCCGAAACAAGCAGCGCGAGATCGAACGCGCCCTTGCCGAGCAAGCTGCCCGGGCTCCCGGCGGCGCAACTGCCCTAGAAGAAGCCGCTACCCGTGACTCCGCGGCCCTGACACCTAGTAAGCGGTTGACGGCGCTTTGCCCGGACGCGCCGGTTCTCTCGCACGTCAACGGCTCGTGACAGGATCGAACCGAAAGAGGAGGCCATGTCTGCAGTAGCACTCGGGGGCGGCACCAGCGCAGTTGCCGCGTCTGCTCACGCAGCGTGCGCTCGGTTCCGCGGAACCGACCCGATAATCACCCGCCGTGCACGACGCACGCTCGCGGCTGATCTCGGCAAGCCCGACACCGCCGCCGGCATCCCCGAAGCTCGTTGGATGCGGGCGATGGTGTTCGAGCGGCTCGTTCGCGACGAGCGGTTCGCATCCCAGATTGCCACGCGTTCCGTCGGGGATCTGGGGCTCGAGCGGCCGGAGTCGGTCGTCATCCGCGACGCGAGGACGGACGTTCTGACGATGGCCCGCGAGCTCGAGGCCGCGCACGAGCGGGCGACCCTGCATCGCGCGGCGACGCTCATTCACCGGGCCGCGGTGCCGTTTCCTGGGTTCGAGCACGCGAACGCGACCCCTGTCCTGCCGGACTTCATCGTCGTGGCGCCGAAGATCGACGGTTCGGGGTCGTGGCTCGTGGCCGGCGACGCCAAGGACTACGAGCGCGTCCGGTCGCGCATCGACGACCCCCGCATGCTCAAGGGCTACCTGCAGGTAGCCCTGGGCGCCGAGGCGTTCGATGTGTGGTCCAAGCGTCCCGCTCTGATGGACGTGCACTCCCACGGCGTGCTTGCGGTGCCCCGTAACGCCTTCCTGCAGCCACTTGCAGTGGTTGAGGACCTTACGGACCACCGCGAGGAGGTCCGCTTGCGCATCGTGCAGCGGCACGCCGAGACGGGCAGCGTCGCATTTTCGGCCGACCAGCAAATCGACGACTTCGTCGCGCACCTTGTGGCGACGTTCGACCCGGCGGCGTGCCCGTCGTGCGCTCTGTTTAACTACTGCCGCGACGAGTTGCGCGCGTCCACAAACCCTCTCGACCTCCTGGTCGAGATCGGTGTTCCGGTGAACGAGCGTCCGCTGGTCGCTGGCCTCGTCGATGGGACAGGCGTGGTGAGTGAACGAGCGACGCCTGCCACCGTCGCGCTCGTCAACGCAACGGTCTCGGGCCGCGCGCAGTCGACGGGGCAGCTGCGGGTCGACCCGATCGGGTTGCCGGGAACTCTGAATGTGGTTCTCGCGAAGTCGGACGCCGCAGCACTCGGGGTGTACGGGATCTCGATGCAGCGGATCACGGACGACGGGCCGAGCGGGTGGTCGACCACGCTCTTCGCGGACCCACAGTCCGACGCCACCCGGCGCGCTCTAATGACGGCCCTCGGCACGGAGTTGCTGAAGGCGATGAAGTACCACCACCGCGTCGCGCAGCGCACGGGCGCCACCGAGGCCCCTGTGCAGGTCGTCGTGCCCGACCGCCCTACTGCGGACCTGCTCGCCTCGATTGCCGACGTATTGGCTGGCGTCGAGATATCCCGCTTGCGTTGGCAGAGGGACGTCGAGGCGGGGCGCCCAGCCCTGACGTTCGACGGTGAGCCCGCGGCGTTGCCGGCCGCTCTGCCCGGTCCCGCTCGTGCCGCAGTGTCATTCTTCCTGGAGGAGGACCGGGCGCGGGCCTTCACCCTGCGCACACCGGTCGTGAGCGTCCAACGTGTGCTCTCGCAGCACCTTGTCGCTGGGGGGCCGGGGTCGAACTCTGGCCGTCTAGACTACCTGGTCGAGTGGGCCGAGGCGACCGAGATCCTCGATCATCGCGACGTCTCGGACCGAGTGGAGCACTCGCCCTTCACGCCCGGAGCACGGCTTTCCGTCGGGTCATCCGATGCGATCCACCGTGCGCTCGTGGGGGAGCGCGGCAAGTCCGCGGGCGACCCAATCGCCTACGACCGCCTGGTGCGTGAGGAGCTCACGTTCGAGCAAGACATCCTGGCCCGAGCGACCGCGGTTCTCAACACCGTGCCGGTCTCAGCGCTGCGTGCCTACCACCAGGAGATCGAGGGCGATGCGCAGGCGGTCTGGCGTCGTCGGTTCGACTTCTCCGCGTCCGACCTCGTGCGGTTCGGGCGGACGTATCGGTTCTGGCGAAACAACCTCGTGCCGGCGATCGAGGACGACAACCGGGTGCGAACTCTCCTGGCGCTGATGGCGAACCCCCACGTCGCCGCTGATTACGCGGCAGATGCGGGCAGCAAGCAGCTCGCCACCGCGGTGGTCGTCTCCACGACCCCGCTGCGGCTCGAAGTTCACTCACGCCGCATCGGGGCTGGGGACGTTGTCGTCCTCCTGCACCGCAATGGTGCGGCGGCCGTCGAGGCCGGTGTCCGGGTGGACGGACACCGGTTCATCGGTATGTCGTTCGGCCCGCTCGAGCGGGATCCGTTCGATGACACCCTCCCGCCAGCTGTCGTTCGCTGGTCTCCGTCCGTGGTTCCGACTCTTTCGGTCGGCGACGCGCTCATCGTCTCAGTCGTCGCCGAGAAGTGGTTTGAGGAGATGAAGCGACCGGTGGCGATCCGGGTAGTCCGGCCGGCCGGCGACAGCACCGGGGCGCCGAAGGTGGCGTGCCAGCCGGACGACTTCGCGAACGCCCCCGCCAGCCACCAGTGGTGCTGCAAGCCCCACGCAGTCGCCGAGGCGGAGTTCTCCGACGAGATCGCCGCCCGGCGGGATCGCGGTGAGCTCAACCCGCAGACATGGCCGCCGATCCGCGACGCCGACTCGTTCGACATCGCACCGACCGGAAGTGCGACGGAGACGCTGACCGCCGAGGCGCCGGCTCCCGAGCACCTGACGATCGACGACCTGGACTGAGCGCGTGACTGAAACGACGAAGCACCACGCGAGCGCGGCTGCCGCTAACGCTGCGGTCGCGACCGAAGCGGCAGGCGCCCTGCGCGACGTCCTGTCCGGCGACTCCGCCTATCGGCGCCTGCTGCTCAAGGCGGCCGCCGGTGCAGGCAAGTCGTACGTCCTGCGACAGCTCGTCGCGGCCGCGGTGGAGCACCGGAACTGTGACCGCGTCGCTGTCGTCGCGTTCACGAATAAGCAAACGTGGCCCCTGGCTGTTGAGCTCGGCAAACTCCTCGGTAAAGAGCGCGTGTGCCTCTTCCCATCTGCCGCGAAGGTCGGGGCGGTCCCCCAGGACGTGTGGGACCACGCATCGGTTGCGTCGTCGACTGCGAACATCCCGTCGACCGCGAAGGTGATCGTCTCGACGGTCCACAAGCTGGGCGCGATCGGTGAGCTGGGCCGCCAGTCGTCGCGGTTCGGGGCAGGCAAGAACGGCGAGCAGCCCTTCGACGTTCTGTTCTGCGACGAGGCGTGGCAGGTCGCCCACCACTTATTCGACAAGGTCACCAAGGCCGCTCCGGTGTGGGTCGGCGTCGGCGACGTCGGTCAGCTGCCACCGCTCGAGGTCGGGGATAACCCGTGGCGAGGCGACCCGGGATACAACCCCTACCGGGCGTGGCCGACCGGGTATGGCGATCTCGCCGACACGTGGGTCGCCGAGCTTCCCGCAGTGTGGCGGCCGACGGCGGAGCAGCTCCCGCTATGGCGCGCCTTCTACCCGGAGTGGTCGGAGCTGTCCTGCGTCGCCGCGCCGGGGGACCGCGTCGTCTCCTTCTCCGGAACGGTCGATGCGCCCGTGGCAGAACTCTGGGCGACGGTCGCCACCGGCAGGCCGGTGCTCGCCGAGGTCGACGGGCTGCCGGACGCGGATGCACCGGACGTCGACGAACCGCTGATGCGGTTCGTCGAGTACGCCATCGACGCCGCGTTTAGCGCGGGAGTTGAGCTCCGCGCCGCGCGCTACGACGAAACGGGAACGCCCACGGGTGAGTCCGACACACGCTCGGTAGGAGCGTCGGGAGACCCACTCATCACCGTGCTCGCTACCCGCAACCAGGCGGTGGACGACGCGGCAGCCGCAGTGGGTCGCCTCGCTGAGGCTCACGGGTTGACGGACGCCGACCTCACTTCGTCGACCGTTGACTCCTGGCAGGGCCAGACGAACGGAATCACCTTCGGCGTCCACCCCCTGACTGGCGCCGCGAAGCTCGACGAGTTCAACTCCGCGTTCGGCCGCCTGGCGGTCGTCGCGACCCGGGCCACACGGCCTGCTGCTCGTCACTCGCCCCGGTCTCGACGAACTGCTTCGAGATGCCCCCGCGCGTCCCGGTACGCCCCTTGGTGAACCCGGCAACCGGCGTCTGCCTCGGCAGACGCACGCGGATATCCTCAGCGCGTTCGTTCGGGTCAAGGTGACCGCCCCGCCGAATCTGCTGTCCGACCCGAACGAGAAGGACTGAAGTGGCGCGCATCCACGAGCTTATCCGACAGATCGCCGTGAGCAACCCGCACCTGGCGGCCGACCTCGAGCGCGAGGTGGACGCCCTCGCTGGCCGGCGCGCGTTTGGCCTCAACTTCGAACGCCATACGCCAGAAGAGGTCGAGCTCCCCGGGCGTCCCGTGCGCCGCGGCGACAAGGTCCACGTGTTGCCGCCGCGCGGTCAGTCGCCAAATGCGGACAACGCCGCGATGTGGCGCGTCATCTCGGTGACGGACGGCGCTGCGACTATCGTGCGCCACCCCACATCCGACGACGTCGAGACCACCACCGCGTCCATCGACGATCTCGTCGTGGTCGCCGAGTTCCGGGACCCGATCTACCCGGGTCTCGTCTCGACCGGCCGGGTCGAGCGTGGCGGTGACAAGCCCTTTCACGCCGTGATCAACGCTGAGAACTTCCACGCACTTCAGACGCTACTGTTCACGCACCGAAGCGCGGTGGATCTGATCTACATCGACCCGCCGTACAACACGCGAGACGATGACTGGAAATACAACAACGACTACGTCAACTCCGACGATCTGTACCGCCACTCCAAGTGGCTCGCGTTCATGGAGCGTCGGCTGCTCCTCGCAAAGGAACTCCTCAACGCAGACGACTCTGTCCTGATCGTCACCATCGACGAACGGGAGTATCTCCGATTGGGCCTGCTGCTCGAGCAGACTTTCCCCGAGGCGACGATTCAGATGGTCTCGAGCGTTATCAATCCGAAGGGTGTGTCGCGCGGCAAGGGCTTTCGGCGGACCGATGAATACGTGTTCGTCGTTATGTTTGGGAGCGCGAGTCCTGCCCGCCTGCAACTCACGGGAGAGTGGGCCAGCTCGGCAGCAGGGTCGGAGGCTGACGCGGTGGAGCGGGACGACACACTTCTCGAGACTCCCGAGTGGACGTCGATGATGCGCCGCGGTTCGAACTCGGCTCGGGCGGACCGTCCGACGATGTTCTATCCGATCTACGTCGATCCGACGGTTCCCCGAGTAGTTGGCGCTGGAGAACCGTTGCCAAACGGCGTACACGAGGCCCCACCCCGCGATGGCCTCGTCGCGGTGCTGCCGTTGCGCAGGAACGGCGACGAGGGCCGATGGCAGGTCGGATCGCCAGAGTTGGCAGTCCGCCTTGAGCAGGGACGCGTCAGGCCCGGACGGCCGACGCCCTACGGATATGTCATCAACTACCTTCCGGACGGTGCGTATGCGGCGGTCATGTCGGATCGCTTCGAGATTGCCGGCCGAGCGGACGACGGCTCGATTGTCGCCCACGGCAGGGTTGATTCACGACGAGTTGCTCCAACTCAGTGGAAAATATCGACGCATAACGCATCCGAGTATGGCTCAACGCTCCTCTCGGCATTCATTCCCCGTCGCGCATTCCCATTCCCAAAGTCATTGTACGCCGTCGAGGACGTGCTGCGCTTCTTCGTTTCGAGCAAGAAGGAAGCCACGATCATCGATTTCTTCTCTGGCTCCGGCACGACCGCCCATGCCGTCATGCGGCTTAACCGGCAAGATGGCGGTCGGAGAGTCTCGATCTCTGTGACCAATAACGAAGTATCCTCAGGCGAGCAGAAGGCTCTCCGCGAAAAGAACCTCCGACCTGGCGATGCCGAATGGGAGCAATGGGGTATCTGCGAGTACATCACTAAGCCTCGGATCCGCGCGGCGATTACCGGGCGAACTCCACAGGGTGAACCGATCAACGGTGAATACAAGGTGACCGATGTATTCCCCATGTCCGAGGGCTTCGACGAGAACCTCGAGTGCTTCACGCTTACCTACGAGTCGCCGCTTCGAGTTCAGGCGAACCGAGAATTTGAAAGAATCTCGCTGCTTTTGTGGATCCGGGCGGGACTGCACGGCCGTCAAATCCAGGCCATCCCGGCCGTCGGCTGGGATGTCGCTGAGACCTACGGGGTCCTGGTCGACCTCGATCACGTGAACGAGTTTGTGGATGCGGTGCGGGCCGCTGACGGCCTCACGCACGCATTCATCGTAACGGACGATGAGCGGCTCTTTCAGGCGGTCGTCCGCGATCTGCCTGATTCCGTTGAGCCTGTTCGGCTGTACGAGTCGTACCTTACGAACTTCCGCATTGACGCGATCCGGGCGGTGCAGCGATGAAGTACACGCTCAAGGACTACCAGGTCGACGGCGTGCTCCAGGTGCTCGGCAACCTGGGAACCGCGCTCGGCCTTTATGCGCGTGGGCAAGAGTCTGCCGTTGCACTCACGGCGCCCACGGGCTCAGGGAAGACCGTCATGGCAGCCGCGATCATAGAGTCGCTGTTCTTCGGCTCGGATGACTTCGAAGCCGACCCGACTGCGACCGTCATCTGGTTCTCCGACGACCCGAACCTCAACGACCAGTCGCGGACCCGCCTGACGCAGGCGTCCGACAGGTTGACGTATGACAGGCTCGTCACCGTCCGCGCAGGTCTGTGGCGTCCGGTGCCGATGCTCGATGCGGGCAAGGTCTACTTCCTCAACACGCAACAGCTCGCCAGGGGTGCACGTCTCACCCGCGGATGGGAGGAGCGTGGTGGCGACGCGACGCTCTTCGACAATGTGATCCCGCCCGATGACCTCGCCTGGAACATCTGGGAGACGATTGCCAACACCGTCGACCAAGAGGACCGAACGCTCTACCTCGTGCTTGATGAGGCGCATCGAGGGTTCAACACGCGGACGTCGACAGAGCGAGCCACCATCGTTTCTCGCCTCGTCAACGGCATCGACATCGGGCAGCCGATTCCGATCGTGCTAGGTATTTCCGCCACGATCGACCGGTTCCGCGAGGCGATGAAGAACCTCGAAACGTCCGCGGGCTACACCCGACGGACGTTTGAGGTGTCGGTCAACCCTGAACGGGTGGTGGACTCAGGGCTCCTAAAGGACACGGTCGTGCTCGACATCCCGGCTGAGGCCGGAAACTTCGACACTGTCTTGGTGACGCGCGCGGCGCGCAAGCTGCGAGAGTCGAGCGAGCGTTGGGTGAAGTACGCGAATAGCCAGAACTCGGCCGACACCGTTGCGCCTCTGATGGTGCTCCAGGTGCCGAACCTGCCTGACCCGTTGCAGATCGGGGCCGCGCTTGACGCGGTCGCTGCCGAGATTCCCGGGCTGGGGCTAGCGAATGTCCGGCACGTGTTCGGCGGTGGAGGCGGCACAGAGGAGTTCGGGTCGTGGGTCGTCGACTGGATCGAGCCGCAGCGCGTCGAGGAGACCAAGTCTGTCCGGGTTCTTGTCGCCAAGGAGGCGATCTCGACTGGGTGGGACTGCCCCCGCGCCGAAGTGCTCGTGTCGTTCCGGCCCGCGAAGGATCACACCCACATCACGCAGATGCTTGGCCGCATGATTCGCACGCCGCTCGCGCGCCGCGTGCCGGGTGACGAACGTCTAAACGCCGTGGACTGCATCTTGCCGTTCTTCGACCGCACGACGGCAGGCAACGTCGTCAAGTACATGACCGGCCTCATCCCGGAGATCCCAGGCGGCGCTCAGAAGGTGGTCCTGGACGGACGCGAGCTGCACCCGAACCTGTCGATCCCTCAGAGGGTCTGGGAGGAGTGGGACGGCCTGCCAACCCTTGTCGTGCCGCAGCGGGGCGTGGCGCCCGTGAAGCGCCTCGTTCTGCTGGCACAGGAGTTGTCGAACGACAGTCTCCAGCCGGGCGCCGTCGGAATGGCTCTCCAAGAGATGCACGCCGTCCTGGACGGGTACGCCGTTCGGTATCAGGGAAAGCTCGACGACGCGGTGAGCGAGATCCTGAGAGTTCACGGACAGACGCTCGTAGGTGCTCGTGGCGGTTCGGCGGTCACGTACACCTCGTTCGTCGAGACTGCCGACGACCGTGCGATCGGTGTCGGGTTCGACTTCGCAAAGAAGGCCTTCGGCGGCGAGTTGGCGATGTCATACCTGAACCACCACGCCGGGGAGGACGACGACCTGCGCGACTCGTACGTGACCACCGCTGCGCTGGCGACGGTCAAGGAGATCCGAGAGCGACTCGACGCCGAGGCCGACAAGATGTCCGACGAGTGGTTCGACCGCTACCGAGTCGCCATTCGTGGACTCTCGGACGAGCGTCAGCAGGTGTACGAGGACGTGCGGGCTCTCGCGGCGAACCCGCAGATCACGACGCTACGTCGCCCGCGTACCCGGATCGAAGACTTCGCCGTGGCCGGACCAGATGAGCTCCTAGCGTGGGTGGCGGCGCCGACTGTTGAGAAGCACTTGATGTCGGACGAGCGCGGCCAGTTCCCCGTTGGGTCGCTCAACGAGTGGGAGCAGGACGTTGTCCGCGCGGAAATCGCCAGGCCCGACTCGGTGGCGTGGTACCGAAACCCGTCGCGGCCAGCCGTGGACTCTCTCGGAATCGTGTACCGCGACGACCTCGGGAACTGGCGATCGATGCATGCGGACTTCATCTTCTTCAACGAGATCGGTGGCGAGGTCAAGGCTTCGATCGTCGACCCGCACGGTCACCACCTCGAGGACTCGATGATCAAGCTACGCGCGCTCGCGGACTTCGCGAACGAGTTCGGCGACCGATTCCACCGGATCGAGGCGCTTGACAAGGTCGGCGGTCGGATGCGCCTGCTCGACCTTAAGGACTCTGACACGCGGGCTACCGTTCGGTCGTGGACGGGTGCCGTCGAAGCGCTGTACCTAGAGCCGGTCGCCCGGAACTACTCCTAGGCACAACGACTCGTTGTGGGGCTCCTCGGACAGCGGGCCTAGTTCCGCCCTGTCCAGGTGGCAGGAGCGATTGCCCGCGAGATGGGTGACTTCGTCGAGGACGCACCGCAGGGCGAGTCGAGTGCCGCGCTGTAGCGCGAGCTGATCTGCTCACGGCTGGGTCCGAGTACGTTCGGCGCGTTCTTGCGCTGGCGTACGTCTAGGAGGGACCGGAGACGCCACGCTCCTGGTCGGCCGACGTGTGCGGGCCCTCGATCCGAGGCGAGCCGTCCCAACGATCCGGCGGCGGTGGACGTTGCGGCTTGCCCCAGCGCTGCTCGGTGGGTGGGGTCTCATCACCTCCATTCCGGAGACCCAGCCGAGCAGCGCTGCGGCCGCCGTCGTGTTGCGCTGTGCAGTTGTCAACGTGCAGTGCAGTGGGTTGCGGCGACGCACGGTGACCGGCGATCGCGATTGCGCAACCAGCTAGGTGGCGAACTTCGTGCCCGCTGCCCATGCGCGCCTCGCGAGCACAGTGCTCGTGATCGTCGAACGGCGATCACGACTACCAGGAGGCCAAAGTGCCAGCTTCGCCCTCACGAGCCACACCCGTGCACAATCCCCTGACACCCGAGCGGGTCGGCTCCCTGCCGTCGGCCCACCTCTTCGACCTTGCCGCCACGCGCGCGGGGCTCGCCGCGGGCTCGGCGGGCATCGCCGCTCGTGGATTCGAGTGCAACGGGGCAGCCGTCGTCCGGACGGCTTGGGAGTTGCTCCTGTCCCGGTTTGAAGACACGCCGATGTCCTGCCCGTCGTGCGAGGGCACCACCCGGGAGCGGGCCTGCATCGCGGAGCGCGGCGCAACGCGCGGAATGGTGACGATCGGCGCGATCGGGGCCCGGGCGGGGCTGGCGACCGCCTCGCGAGATGGTCGGTCAGCCAGCTTGGGAGAGGTCGCCCCGCCGCAACGGGTGATGCGGACGGGCCAGCGCCCGCCCGCGTCACCCGGCAGATGAGCTGTCTGGGGCGCCTTCGGCTGGAGGAGCCGATGATCACAAAGGAACCGAACCGGCGATGGGAACTGCTGCGGCTGCTCCACCGTCGAAACCGACTGGCCACCGCCGCGATCGAGCACCTTGCTCACGACCTGCCGGGCGCCGACCTGCTGTGGCAGGAGGTGCACAAGGTCGAGGAGCGGGTTCGCATCCAGTTCCCGGCTGTGTGGGCGATCGAGAACGCGTCGTGGGTGGTGCAGGACGGCGAGCGTCTCCACACGGCGGACTCGCCGCGACCGGCTGACTGCCGAATCTGCGCAGCACAGGCCCGACTGTCGGTAGGCCCCCGAGCTGCGTGACGTGTGGCCCCGCCTCGATCTGAGGCGGGGCCACATCCGTTCCGGCTCGGCATCGAACGCCAGCGGGCGGGTGCTCTGTGGCGCCCGGTTGCCTGGCTCATTGCGCGATCCCCGGGGCGCCGGACGTTGGCAGGCATGGACCCCTCTGCCAACCCTTCTGTCCCTCAAGTGCCTTCGTCCGCCGAGCAGTACGTCCGCGCCTACCGGCCCAAGTCCGTGTCGGACTGGGCGCAGATCGCCCCCGCCGCGATCGCGCTGGTCCTGCGCGGGGCCCCGACCAAGGACCGAGCGCGGAAGGACATTCAGGCGATCGCCGCAGCGGCCGGGCACCTCGAGCGGATCGGCAGGCCACTGACCGTCGACGAGCTCGTCGCCGACCACACCCTCCTTTCCTTGGACCAGGCGATGGCGCGCGAGGGTCTCGACTCGGGAACGCGCGAGAACGTGCGTGGGATCCTGCGTCGACTTCAGGCGGGCCACCACGGCGTGCCAGGACGTCGGCCCCGACGCGCTCCGGGCGAGCGCGTGCTGTACATGCCGGAGCCGGGGATCGTCGACGACCTGGCCCGAATCGCGCAGGCGGCGTCTACCGGCGATCGAGACGGATCTGCCTTTCTCGCGGCCGTGGAGCGCGCCCGCAGGGCCAGGACTGCACGCGGAAGCTCGCCGAGCCATGAGGGCGACGAGTGGATACGGGCCCGCTCTTTCGCGAGAAGGCACGGCCTCAACCTCACGACGCGGTCGCTCGCCGCGGCTGTGACCCATGAAGTGCTGGCGAGCGACGCCCCGCTCGCCACGCTCATCGAGACGTGCGGCTTGACCGTTCGTGACCTCGACCTCGGCCTGACCCATGCCCACGCGCTCGGTGAGTTCGTGAGCTCGTGAGCTCGAACGATGCTGCCGTTCTTCGAGGCAGCTGACGCGAATCCCGCCGATTGCGCACACGGACACACCGCGCACCTTCACGTCTCGCCACCCGCGACCGCCGGTGGCAGATATCGAAGGAGCAAGACATGAGCAAGTCCCGAACCGGGCGCACCCGCAAGGTCAGCGCCGCCGCGATGGCCCGAAGGATCAAGGAGCTCGAGGCCGCGTCTACCCAGCCGCGCGCGCTCCCCGAGAGCATCCTCAACCTCATCGACTCGTAAACCAGCGCGGCGCTTTCGGACACCGAGCTGGAGAGTATCCGTCCGTTCATGCGCCGCGTCGTCGTCGCCAGCACGCTGGACGGCGAGAAGAGCATCCGCAACCACCGCACGCACATCGCCGGCCTCGCCGCGTACGCGATGCGCCACGGCCACCCGCTCGACCCCGTCAAGGTCCTGACGACCGACCTGATCGACGAGTACATCCGGATCGGCATGCCCGGCGCGGGCGACCACGTCCGAGCCGAGCGGCGCCGGCGGCTGCTCGCGCTCGCGCGCACGGTCAACCCGGGGCCGACCACGCCGGCGAACCTGGCGCCGATCGCCCACCGCGCCGTCAAGCCGCCCTACACGCCCCGCGAGCGCGCCGTGTACTTCCGCGTCGCCGGAGTCCAGCCGACGGCAATCCTCGCGCGGGACCTGTCCGCCGTAGTGGGGCTCGGCGCGGGAGCCGGCCTGGACAGCCTGGACATCCGGTACCTGCGCGTCGGGCACATCGAGGACCAGGGCGAGCCCGGGCTGACGGTGCATGTGCCCGGGCCCCGGCCGCGCGTCGTGCCGGTGCGCGCATGTGCGGCGGCGTTGGTCCGCGCGGCTGTCGCGGGCCGCGGCGCCGAGGAACTGGTCCTCGGACAGCAGGTCGACCGCCGCAACATCGCCGCCCGCATCGCGGACCGCGCCGCGCTGTACAACGTCCCACGCATCGAGCAGTCCCGCTTGCGCGCCACGTGGCTCGCAGACCTCATGACCGACCCCGTCCCGATCGGTCTGCTGCTGCGCGCCGCGGGGCTCCAGTCCGCTCGAACGCTCGTCGACCTGCAGCCCTACCTCGCACCGTGGCTCGAGTTCAAGGGGCTCGGTGCCGGCGCGAGCCTGCGGGGCGGTGCCCGATGAGCGCCGTCCACATCAGTGTCGAGATGCTGGACCGGGCGGTGCACGTGATCGACACCTCCGGCGTCCTCGACCTGGCCTGCCCGCCCCGGAAGCCGGGGCAGAGGGGTCGCATCGGCTGTCTCTACGAGAACACCAGACTGCTCTTCATCGGGCTCCACCTGTGCGCCCGTCTCGGCCACGAGACGACCATCAGGGGGGCACACATGGCCCTGACCGAAGGGCTGGACCGCGACTCTCAGTGGAAGATCGGCGTCCTGCGCCCTCTCACGAGCCGGTCGAGGGGCACGCGGGCCAAGGCGGAGTTTGACCCCGAGGCTCCTCGCCTCACGTCGTCGGGAAAGCCACGCAAGCGGATGTGGGAGGCGGACGGGGTCGAGGAGATCGGGTACGACGACCTTGCGAACGCCGCGAAGCGGCTACGCGAGCGCCTCGACTACGGCCTCGGCTCGGCGCCCGGCTTGTCGGACGGTGAGCGAGAGGCTCGGCAGGCGGCGGTGGAGGCGATCGTCGACAGCCTGATCCGTGTCACGACGGTTCCCCGGACGGGCTCCGTCTTCGCGATCGACGCGACCGGTCAGTGGGCGTGGACGAAGGGCCCGACCGCAGACCGGGCGCGAGCGGAGCGTGTTCTCGCCGCGATGGAGGCCGCCGAGGCGGCGGGGGAGGCCCTCGAGGTCGCCGACATCGCGATCGACGACGACGGTGCGACGGCCCCCGAGAGTGCTCCGGAGGTTCCGTCCGCGAACCTCCGGGGCAGGTGCCTCGACGCGGCGTGGGGGTACAAGACCTCCAAGCTGGGGAAGAAGGAGGTCGGCTTCGGCTTCCACCAACACACGATCTGCCGCGTGCCCGACCCCGACGCCGAGGACGACGACGAGGCCGTGCTCGTCGATGGATTCGCGCTCACGCCCGCCAACTGTGACGTCGTCGACGCCTCGCTCCGCATCATCGACCGCATCCGCAAGAACCACGGCTTCACGGGCTTGATCGGCGACCACCTCTACACCAACCTCAAGGCGTGGCGATGGGCGGTGCCGCTCGCGGAGCGCGGGATCGAGCAGTGCCTGACGATGGGGAAGAACGACCACGGCATCGTCGACGTGAAGGGCGCCAAGCTGCAGTACGGCTGGATGCACTGCCCGATGGCACCGATGGCCGACCGCCCGCTACCACCCGAGAACGGGACCAAGGAGGACTGGGACACCTACTTCACGAAGATCGAGGACTTCCAGCGACGCTGGGCCTTCAGCCGCAAGGAGAGCGGCCTCGGAGCCTCTGCCACCAGCAAGTGGGTGTGCCCGGCGGTCGCGACGCGCGTCGGTTGCCACGCTCGCGGCGGTGCGAACGTCCAGGCCGCGATCGACGTCGGGAACCCGGTCACCAGGCCGCCGGACGACTGGGACAGCCGAGACTGCTGCACCAACCGGACGGTCGACTTCACGCCTGACCCGACCGACACCCACCACCAGCGCAAGCTCGCTCAGCGTCACTACTACGGCAACCGAGCGTGGCGCCGGCTCTTCAAGCGGCGGACCTTCGTCGAGGGGATCTTCGGGATCCTGAAGAACCCGAGCCGACAGCGACTGCGACGAGGGCAGAACCGTCTCCCAGGGCTGGCGATGGCGACGGTCATCTCAGCCCTGAAGATCAGCCTCTTCAACGAGGAGCAGCTGCGTGCCTGGCACGGTCGGACGGCGCGCGGACCGGTGGACCACCCCCTGCTGCGGGCTGATCCGCCGAGCTGGGGCTTCCGGAACCTCGGCCGCGACGAGGCCAGGGCGATCGACGCGACGCACCTCGACCGCCTGCGGGCGGGTGCGGCTGCGCGGGAATCTCGCGCTGCCTGATCGCCTGGAGGCCGCCTCTCCCAACGACCCGGCGCTCGATGTGCACCTCGTGCGCCGGGTCGTCGCGTCGCGCAAGAGTGCCGGCACAGAGGAGCGAGCCCAGGAACGTCTGGCTCTGCGCGGGAGCGCAGTCCGCACGACACAGCCGTGGTGACCGAGCGCTCAAACGGTTGCCCTGCACCTTGTCGCGCCGCCGCCCGCGCCCACCGTGGGCGGGTGAGGCTCGGCCGGTTGGCGATGCGGACAGGGCGCCGCCCGAGCCCGGCAATCTGCGAAGAGTTGGCTCGATATCTACGAAGACCTCACGGGAGCGGACGACGGGAATCGAACCCGCGTAGCCAGTTTGGAAGACTGGGGCTCTACCATTGAGCTACGTCCGCACAGGTCCGGCTGCTGCATGCTCAGTCAGGACCGCGGCACCCAGGGTACCGGGTGTGCGAGGGCGCACCGTGCACCTCCCTCGGCCCCCGGGCCTGGTGAGGTGCGCCGGGATGTGGCGCAGGTTGGTAGCGCGTCCGCTTTGGGAGCGGAAGGTCGTGGGTTCGAATCCCGCCATCCCGACAGAGTTCGACGACGGCGGAGCGGCTCCCACCGTCGTGGGCCGGACGGCGACACACTGACCCCGTGCTGCACCTGCGGATCTCGGTCCCGGCGGACCTCACGAGCGGCGTCGTCGGCGTGCTGGAGCGGGCGCCTGCCGTGAGCAGCCTGGCGGTCTTCGACGGTGCGTCGCGACGGCCCGTGGGCGACGTCGTACTGGCGGACATCGCCAGGGAGGCCGCGAACGACGTCCTCGACGAGCTGCTGGAGCTGGGTGTCCAGCGTGAGGGCACGCTCAAGATCGAGCCTGTCGACACATGGGTGTCGCAGCCCGGGTTCGACGCCGAACAGCTCGCGCCGGGCAGCAGCGCGGACGCGGTCGTGTGGGTCGACGTCACGCGGCGGGCGTACGCCGAGTCGGAGCTGAACTGGAGCTACCTGAGCTTCATGTGCTTCGCGACGCTCATCGCCGCGATCGCGATCGTGCTCGACTCCCAGATCCTCATCATCGGCGCGATGGTCCTGGGGCCGGAGTTCGTCCCGATCGCCGCCCTGGGGATCGCGCTGGTCCGCCGCCGGTTCCACCTGCTCCGGATCGCGCTCTGGACGCTCGTGGTCGGGTTCCTCATCGCGATCCTCGTCACGTGCGTGGCGGCGCTCGCGGCGAAGCAGCTCGGGTGGGTGACGCTCGAGCAGGTGACGGCTCCCCGCCCGGACACCGCGTTCATCTACTCGCCGGACAAGTGGTCGTTCATCGTCGCGGTCATCGCGGGGGCGGCCGGCGTGCTGTCGTTGACGTCGGCCCGGGTGGGGGCGCTCGCGGGGGCGTTCATCTCCGTGACGACGGTGCCGGCTGCGGGCAACGTCGCGCTCGGGCTGGCGTTCGGGCAGCTGGCCGAGGTGCGTGGCAGCGCCCTGCAGCTGGGCGTCAACATCGTGGGGATGGCTCTGGCGGGCTGGCTCACGCTCGTGTTCCAGAAGGCGGTGTGGAACAGGTTCGCCGAGCGGCGGGAGCGCTTGCGGGCGCGGATCCTCGGGCGGCCCTGAGCGACGGGATGTATCAGGGCGAATCGCCCAGGGTCTTCGTCGGGGAATGCCCCCGTCACCTCTCGGAGAACCGCCATGAGCAGGATCCTGTTCGCCCTGACCCCCGTCACCGGCCACGTGCGGCCTGCGCTGCCGCTGGCCCGCGCCCTCGTCGACGAGGGTCACGACGTCGTCGTCTACACGGGCCGCAAGTTCGCGAGCGCCGTCACGGCGACCGGCGCCAAGCATGCCCCGATCGTGCAGGGCCGCGACCTGGACGACGCGGAGTTCGACGCCTGGTCGTCGGAGCACGACGCGCCCGCCCCCGGCATCAAGCGGGTGCAGTGGGACGTGCTCCACCACTTCGTGGCGACCGTCCCCGGGTTCCTGGCCGACATCGACACCGTCGTCGCCGCCGAGCGACCCGACGTGATCGTGATGGACAACGCGTTCATGGCCGGGGCGATCGCGGCGCGCCGCCACGACCTGCCGTCGGTGCTGTTCTCGGTCTCACCGCTGGCCATCTCGAGCAAGGACACGGCGCCGTTCGGCATGGGGCTGCAGCCGCCGCGGACCGGGTTCGACGGCCTGCGGTACGCCCTCCTGGACTGGTTCACACGCAAGGTCGTGTTCCGGGACGTGCAGAGGGCGGCCGAGCAGATCGTCGCCGACGCGGGCCAGCCCGTCCCGGACGGCTTCTTCCTCGACTGGGTCCAGACGGAGGTCACCCGTGTGCTGCACCCGTCGATCCCGTCGTTCGAGTACCCGCGCAGCGACCTGCCGGAGCACGTCGAGCTCGTCGGCCCGTACCTGCCGGCCGGCATCGACGGGTTCGACCCGCCCGCCTGGTGGGACGACGTCCTGGAGGCGCGCGCGACGGGTCGGCCCGTGGTCCTGGTCACGCAGGGCACCGTCGCGACCGATCCGGAACGCCTCCTCTGGCCGGCGATCGACGGCCTCGCCGACGAGGACGTCCTCGTCGTCGCGACCACTGAACCCCTCGACGCCTATCCGGCGAACGTGCGGGCGACGCCGTTCGTCCCGTTCGACCGGCTGCTGCCGCTCGTCGACGTCCTGGTCACCAACGGCGGCTTCGGGGGAGTCCAGCAGGCGCTCGCCGCGGGCGTGCCCGTGATCGTCGCCGGGCGGACGGAGGACAAGGCGGAGGTCGGTGCGCGGGTGGTGTGGTCCGGCGTCGGTCTGGCGCTGCCCACCGACAAGGTCACGGACGGCACGACGTCGCAAGCCGTGCGCGACGGTGTGAACCGGGTGCTGGACAACCCGTCGTTCGCGCGTCGGGCGGCGGAGCTGGCCCAGGAGTACGCCGAGTACGACGGCATCGCGCGGACCGTCTCGGTGATCACCGAGGTCGCGGGCGCCGGCAGGCGAGGGCGTGGGCGGTGCCACAGCCTCCCGGCTTGGGAGCGCCGCTCCCCGTGGCGTAAGGTCGAGGGTCGCCAGCGTGCGGTCGTCGCTCCGTTTTCAGGGCGTCACGACGGCGTGCGGCCCTGAACCAACGGAGATCGCCGGAGTCGCCGGCGCCCGCCCCGATCAGTTGGAGACCATCGAAGTGAAGAGCGCCGTCGAGACCCTGGAGCCCACCAAGGTCAAGCTGACCGTCGAGGTGACGTACGACGAGCTCAAGCCGAGCATCGATCACGCGTACGAGCACATCGCCCAGGACGTCGTCGTCCCCGGCTTCCGCAAGGGCAAGGTGCCGCCGCGCATCATCGACCAGCGCGTCGGTCGCCCGGCCGTCCTCGAGCACGCGATCAACGAGGGCCTGTCCGGCTTCTACGCCGAGGCCGTCCGCGAGAACAAGCTGCGCCCCCTGGGCCAGCCCGAGGTCGAGGTCACCAAGGTCCCCGGCCTGACGGCCGCACCCGCCGGCGAGGAGGGTGAGCTGCACTTCACCGCCGAGGTCGAGGTCCGCCCCGAGATCACCGTCCCGGCGCTCGACGGCATCGCCGTCACGGTCGACGACGTCGAGGTCTCCGACGAGGACGTCGCCGCCCGCCTGGACGCCCTGCGCGAGCGCTTCGGCACGCTGGTCGGCGTCGACCGCCCGGCCGCCGAGGGCGACTTCGTCGTCATCGACCTGACCGCCACGATCGGCGACGAGCAGGTCGACAACGTCTCCGGCGTCAGCTACCAGATCGGGTCGGGCAACATGCTCGAGGGTCTCGACGAGGCGCTCACGGGCCTGTCGGCCGGCGAGTCGACCACGTTCGAGACGGCGCTCGCGGGCGGCGACCACGCCGGCGAGACCGCCCTGGTGAACGTCACCGCCACGACCGTCAAGGAGCGTCAGCTCCCCGACGCCGACGACGACTTCGCGCAGCTGGCCAGCGAGTTCGACACGCTCGAGGAGCTGACGGCGGACCTGCGCACGCAGGCGTCCAGCATCAAGGCGTCGAACCAGGCCGTGCAGGCCCGCGACCTGCTGCTCGAGCAGCTGCTCGCCGCGACGGAGATCCCGGTCCCGGCAGGCGTCGTCGAGACCGAGGTGCACCGTCACCTCGAGGGTGAGGGGCGGCTCGAGGACGACGAGCACCGTGCGGAGGTCGGCGAGCAGGCCACCACCGCGCTGCGCAACCAGATCCTCCTCGACACGCTCGCCGAGCAGCTCGAGATCAAGGTCAGCCAGAACGAGCTGCTCGACTACCTGGTGAACGCGTCGCGCCAGTACGGCATGGACCCGAACACGTTCATCCAGACCATCGACCAGCAGGGCCAGATCCCCACGATGGTCGCCGAGGTCGCACGGTCCAAGGCGCTCGCCGTCGCGCTGCGTCGCGTCGCCGTCACCGACGGCTCCGGCAAGGCCGTCGACCTCTCGGAGTTCATCGGCTCCGACGCCGAGGACGCGGAGGAGGCAGCCGCCGCGACCGCGACGGCGACCGACGCCGCGACCGACATCGCCGCGTTCGACGTGTACGACGACGAGGTCGAGACGGCCGAGGACACCAAGGCCTGACGTCCCACCAGGAGGCCCCGCACCGATCACCGGTGCGGGGCCTCCTGTCTGCCCGGGCGCCCTGCTCTGCCGTCAGCGAAAACGCTCCGTGGCGGGACATGGGCGGGCGGGGGCGCGCGTTAGGGTCACTGCATCGCACAGGTCCCGGACGGGACGGCTGTGCGGTGCAGGACAGACGTCACCGTCAGACGAGGGAGCCTTCGTGAACGAGCTAGCGCCGATGATGGCCAGGGCCGACAGCCCGGCCTTCGGCCTCAATGACTCCATCTACAACCGGCTGCTGCGCGAACGCATCATCTGGCTCGGCTCCGAGGTGCGCGACGAGAACGCCAACGCCATCTGCGCGCAGATGATGCTGCTGGCCGCGGAGGACCCGGACAAGGACATCTGGCTGTACATCAACTCGCCCGGTGGCTCGATCACCGCGGGCATGGCGATCTACGACACCATGCAGTACATCCAGCCGGACGTCGCCACGATCGCGATGGGCATGGCCGCCTCGATGGGGCAGTTCCTGCTCTCGTCGGGCGCCAAGGGCAAGCGCTACGCCCTGCCGCACGCCCGCGTGATGATGCACCAGCCCTCGGGCGGGATCGGTGGCACCGCGACGGACGTGCGGATCAACGCCCAGCTCATCCTGCACATGAAGAACGTGCTCGCCGAGCTCACCGCAGCACAGACGGGAAAGAGCGTCGACCAGATCAACTCCGACGCCGACCGTGACCGCTGGTTCACCGCCCCCGAGGCGCTCGAGTACGGCTTCGTGGACAAGGTCGTCACGAAGGCCGACTCGGTCGCCGGCGGCGGCGGCACGGCCTGACACCCCTTCATCTTGAGGAGAAGCTCATGAGCATGGAATCTCAGTTCATGGCGCGCGCCGGGATGCTGGCGGGGCCGGGTGGCCTTGCGCCGTCCTCGCCCGCCGCCCGGTACGTGCTGCCGCAGTTCGAGGAGCGCACGGCCTACGGCTTCAAGCGCCAGGACCCGTACACCAAGCTGTTCGAGGACCGGATCATCTTCCTCGGCGTGCAGGTGGACGACGCCTCGGCCGACGACGTCATGGCCCAGCTGCTGGTGCTGGAGAGCACCGACCCGGACCGCGACATCATCCTGTACATCAACTCGCCCGGCGGCTCGTTCACGGCGCTCACGGCGATCTACGACACGATGCAGTACATCAAGCCGCACATCCAGACGGTCTGCCTCGGGCAGGCCGCCTCGGCGGCGGCGGTGCTGCTCGCGGCCGGCTCGCCCGGCAAGCGCCTGGCTCTGCCCAACGCGCGCGTGCTGATCCACCAGCCCGCGATGGAGGGTGGTGGCTACGCGCAGGCGTCCGACATCGAGATCCACGCGAACGAGCTCATCCGCATGCGGGAGTGGCTCGAGCTGACGATCGCGCACCACACCGGGCGTGACATCGAGCTGGTCCGCAAGGACATCGAGCGGGACAAGATCCTCACCGCTCAGGCGGCGCTGGAGTACGGGATCGTCGACCAGGTGCTCGCCAGCCGCAAGGGCGTCGTCCCGACGACCGTGCAGGCCAAGTAGCACATCACGAGCCGGGTTCCGCTGCGGCGGGACCCGGCTCGGGTGCGTCCGGCGCGACACGCCCGGAACACGCCGAGACTCGCCGAGCCGTGTGTTCGGCTGACATCCCGGCCCGGGTGGTGTGCAATGGGGGAGGACGCGCACCCTGCGGGGTTGACGCACTGACGACGCACCGCCCGTCGGGCGGAGGGCGACACGAGGAAGGGGATCGACGTGGCTCGTATCGGGGACGGGGCCGATCTCCTCAAGTGTTCCTTCTGCGGCAAGTCGCAGAAGCAGGTCAAGAAGCTGATCGCCGGGCCCGGGGTCTACATCTGCGACGAGTGCATCGAGCTCTGCAACGAGATCATCGAGGAAGAGCTGGCGGAGGCCACCGAGGTCGGCCTGGTCGAGCTGCCGAAGCCGAAGGAGATCTTCGAGTTCCTCGAGCAGTACATCATCGGCCAGGAGTCGGCCAAGCGGGCGCTCGCGGTCGCGGTCTACAACCACTACAAGCGGGTCCAGGCCGGTGAGGCACGCACGTCGACGACGGACGACCACATCGAGATCGCGAAGTCGAACATCCTGCTGGTCGGCCCCACGGGCACCGGCAAGACGTACCTCGCGCAGACCCTCGCCCGCATGCTGAACGTCCCGTTCGCGATCGCCGACGCCACGGCCCTGACCGAGGCCGGCTACGTCGGCGAGGACGTCGAGAACATCCTCCTCAAGCTCATCCAGGCCGCCGACTACGACGTCAAGAAGGCCGAGTCGGGGATCATCTACATCGACGAGATCGACAAGATCGCCCGCAAGAGCGAGAACCCGTCGATCACGCGCGACGTCTCCGGCGAGGGTGTCCAGCAGGCGCTCCTGAAGATCATCGAGGGCACGACCGCCTCGGTCCCGCCGCAGGGCGGTCGCAAGCACCCGCACCAGGAGTTCATCCAGATCGACACGACGAACGTGCTGTTCATCGTGGCCGGGGCGTTCTCCGGGCTGGACGACATCATCGCGGCCCGCGCGCGCAAGCGCGTCGTCGGCTTCGGCGCACCGTTGCTGGAGGCCGTCGACGAGGGTGACCTGTTCGCGGAGGTCCGTCCCGAGGACCTGCAGAAGTACGGCCTGATCCCCGAGTTCATCGGGCGCCTGCCCGTCGTCGCCGCGGTCTCCCGCCTCGACCAGGACGCGCTCGTCCGCATCCTGACCGAGCCCAAGAACGCGCTGGTCAAGCAGTACCAGCGGATGTTCCAGATCGACGGCGTCGAGCTCGAGTTCGACGACGAGGCCGTCGCCTCCATCGCGGACCAGGCGCTGCTGCGCGGCACCGGTGCCCGTGGCCTGCGGGCCATCATGGAGGAGGTCCTCCAGCAGGTCATGTTCGAGGTGCCCAGCCGCGACGACGTGGGCCGCGTGGTCATCACGCGGGACGTGGTGCTGGAGAACGTCAACCCGACGCTGATCCCGCGGGACAGCGGCGAGGAGAAGCGCACACCCCGCGAGAAGAGCGCCTGACAGGTCCGTCATCGCGCCTAGGATCGCGACCGTGAGCGACCTGCCGACCCCGATCCCTGCCGAGCTCGCCCGCCTGCGCGGGAGCATCGACAACATCGACGCCGCGCTGGTGTACCTGCTGGCGGAGCGGTTCAAGGCCACGCAGCAGGTGGGCGTGCTCAAGGCGACCACGGGCCTGCCGCCGTCGGACCCCGCGCGCGAGCAGCAGCAGGTGGCCCGGCTGCGCGAGCTCGCGCGGAACGCCGACCTCGACCCGGTGTTCGCGGAGAAGTTCCTCGCGTTCATCGTCGAGGAGGTCATCCAGCACCACGAGGCCATCGCCCAGGGGCACGCGCAGCGCGACTGAGAAGTTCGGGGTGGCGCCGCGGTCCGCAGGAGCGGAAGGTAGGTGGGGTCAGCTCCGGCCGGCCGCGGGGGTGAGTGTGCGGCTGCCGGGGATCTCGATCCCGGAGGGATGCCCATGGACCTGCACTGGCTCAAGCCGCTGCTCGGACGGCCGTCGCCGTTCACGACCGTCTACCTGGACGCGACGAGGACCGGCGCGAACGCTGACGCCGAGGCGGCCGACCGCTGGAGGGCTGTCCGGCGCTCCCTGGAGCGCGACGGGGCGTCCGCGGGCGTGCTGGACGACATCGCCGAGCTGGTCTCCGTCCCGACCGGGGTGCGTGGTCCGCACGGCCGGGTGGTCGTCGCGGACGCCGAGGGCGTCGTCGTCGACCGGGTCCTCTCCGAGCCGCCGGCCCAGTCCTACGCGGTGTTCGGGCCCGCACCCGCTCTGCTCCCGGCGGTGCGTGCGGCCGACGAGACGGTGACCTACCTCCTGGTCGCGGTGGACCGCAACGGTGCGGACCTGACCTGGGCCGCCGGGGGCACGGTCCGGACCGAGGGTGGTCCGGAGACCGAGACCGTCGACGGTGGGCACGACGACGTGCACAAGACGCGCGAGGGCGGGCTGGACCGGCGCAGCCAGACGCGGGCAGAGGACTCGTGGGGTCGCAACGCGGAGGCGGTCGCGGCGGTGCTCGACAAGCGCGTCGCGGAGCGGAGCCCGGACCTGGTGCTGATCACCGGTGACGTGCGTGCGGTCTCTCTCGTGCGCGACGCCGTCGGTCAGCCCACGCGCGAGCTGCTCGTCGACGTGCCTGGGGGCGGCCGGGGCGAGGGCCTGAAGAAGGGGTCGTTCGAGGCGCGCGTGGCCGAAGCGCTTGCTGCGGTCCGGAAGCAGCGCAGCGATGCGGTGCTGGACCGGTTCCGAGAGGCGCAGGGCCGCGGTGGCGGGGCGGTCACGGCGCTCGACGACGTGATCGAGGTGCTCCGGCGCGGTCAGGTGGCCGAGCTGGTGCTGCACGTCGACGCCCTGACGTCCGGGCTGGCGGACCGGACCCTCTGGGTCGGCCCCGAGCCGCTCCAGGTGGCGACGAGCGCGACCGACCTCGCGTCTATCGGGGTGACCGGGGGCGCTGAGGAGATGGACGCGAACGTCGCGCTGGTGCGAGCGGCCCTGGGTCAGGACGCCGGGCTCACGTTCGCCGAGGACGGCACCGTCGACCTCGTCGACGGCATCGGCGCGGTGCTGCGCTGGTCCGACGACTCCACCCCCAGCGAGGCGGTCCCGACCCAGTCGGCGGACCAGGCCCGGCTCCGCTC
Organism: Cellulomonas terrae; assembly: GCF_007990265.1. Taxonomy (GTDB): domain Bacteria; phylum Actinomycetota; class Actinomycetes; order Actinomycetales; family Cellulomonadaceae; genus Cellulomonas; species Cellulomonas terrae. The sequence goes on along the minus strand of NZ_BJWH01000021.1, from coordinate 39,439 downwards.
GGTGGTGTAGCCCCTCCACGGCGTCCGAGGAAGCGAGCGCTCCGGCGACCGCTTCCTCGGACGTCCGCACTCGTGCGGGGTCACGCGTGCAGGAGTGCGGACGTTGTGGGTCAGTCGCCTCGGGTGTCCGTGTACAGGGCGTCGATGTCGGTCGCGAAGTCCTCGAGGATCACCGCGCGCTTCATCTTCAGGGAGGGCGTGAGGTACCCGTTCGCCTCGGTGAAGTCCGTGGTGAGCACGCGGAGCTTGCGGATCGACTCCGCGCGCGAGACGGCCTCGTTGGCGCGCTCTGCGGCGCGGTCGAGAGCCTGCAGGACGCGCGGGTCGGTCGCCGCCTCGTCGACGGACATGGCCGGCAGGCCGTGGTTGGACAGCCAGCCGGGGAGCATGTCGGCGTCGAGCGTGACCAGGGCACCGATGAACGGGCGCTGGTCGCCGACGACGACGACCTGGCTGATCAGCGGGTGACCCCGGAGCCGGTCCTCGAGCACCGCGGGAGCGACGTTCTTGCCGCCCGCTGTGACGATGATCTCCTTGGTCCGGCCGGTGATTGTCAGGTAGCCGTCGTCGTCGAGCGTGCCGACGTCTCCGGTGCGGAACCAGCCGTCGACCAGGGCCTCCGCGGTGGCCTCGGCGTCGTGCCGGTAGCCGCGGAACACGTGCGGTCCGGACACGAAGACCTGCCCCTCGTCGTCGACCCGCAGGGCGGTGCCGGGGAACGCGGGTCCGACGGTGCCGATCTTGGTGAGCCCGGGCCGGTTCACGGCTGTCGGCGCGGTGGTCTCGGTGAGCCCGTAGCCCTCCAGCACCTCGACGCCGATGCCGCGGTAGAAGTGCCCGAGCCGTTCGCCCAGCGGGGCGCCCCCGGAGATGGCGTACTGCGCGCGACCGCCGAGCGCCGCGCGGAGCTTGCTGTGCACCAGGGTGCCCGCCAGCCGGTGCCGAGCACGCAGGGCCGCGCTGGGCCCCGACGAGTCGAGCGCGCGCGAGTAGTCCTCCGCAGCCTTGGCGGCCCACCGGAACAGCGTCAGCTTCGCGCCCGAGCCCGCCTTCTGCTCGGCCGAGTTGTAGACCTTCTCGAACACGCGCGGCACCGCCAGGATGAACGTCGGCTGGAACGCGGCGAGGTCGCCGAGGAGGTTCTTGGCGTCGGGCGTGTGGCCCAGGACGGCGCCCGAGGGGACGCAGAGCACCTGGATGAACCGCGCGAACACGTGCGCGAGCGGCATGAAGAGCAGGGTCCGCGACCCGGCCTGCGCGCAGACGTCACCGAGCCCGGCGACGCCGTTGAGCGTGAGAGCGACGAAGTTGCCGTGCGTCAGCTCGACACCCTTCGGGCGGCCCGTCGTGCCGGACGTGTAGATGATCGTCGCCAGGTCGTCGGCCCGCGCCAGCGCGCTGCGCCGGGCGACCTCGGCGTCGGTGACCCCGGTGCCGGCGGCGACGAGCGACGCGACGGCGCCGTCCTCGATCACGAGCACGTCCGTCAGCCCGGGGAGGTCGTCCCGGACCTGCGCGACGACCGCGGCGTGCTGGGCGGTCTCGACGATCGCGAGTCGCACCCCGGCATCGGCCGCGATCCAGCGGACCTGCTCTGCCGAGGACGTCTCGTAGACCGGGACGCCGAGCGCACCCGCGGCCCAGCAGGCGAAGTCGAGCAGGGTCCACTCGTAGCGCGTGCGGGACATGATCGCGACGCGGTCGCCGGGTTCGACGCCGCGCGCCACGAGCCCCTTGGCGACAGCCGTGACCTCGGCGACGAACGCCGACACCGTGACCGGCGTCCACCGGCCGTCGACGACGCGCTCGGCGAACACCCCGTCCGGGTCGCGCGCGAGCCGGTCCGTGAGCAGCCCCGGGATGCTCGCGGCCGGGTCGGGCTCGACCAGGGGGTCCGACCGGAACTCGCGCACGTCAGTCCTTCGGCGCCGGGGGCACCAGGACGGCGTCGCGCGCCACGCACGTCTCGGCCTCGCCGTCGACGAGCGTGAGGGTTCCCGTGACCCGGCCGGCCGCGCGGATGTCGCCGAGCGCCGACTCGACGCCCGGGCGCAGGGCCGCGGGCACGACGAGCTCGACCGCGGTGATCTCGGTGCGCATCGACAGCTTGGCCTCGGACTTCACCTTGCGCAGCGCGGCGAGCGCCGAGCCTGCGGCGGAGACGACGCCCGGGTCCGCCGACGTGCGCAGCGGCTCGGCGGTCGGCCACGGCGCGCGGTGCACCGAACCCTCGCGCCACCACGACCAGACCTCCTCCGTCGCGAACGGCAGCACCGGGGCGAACAGGCGCAGCAGCACGTCGAGGGCGATCGCCAGCGCGGCGCGAGCCGAGGTGGTCTCCGGGGACGGGTCGCCGTAGGCGCGGTCCTTGACCAGCTCCAGGTAGTCGTCGCAGAACGTCCAGAAGAACGTCTCCGAGAGCTCGAGCGCGCGGGTGTGGTCGTACGCGTCGAGGGCCGCGGTGGCCTTGTCGACGACGTCCGCGAGGCCGGCGAGCATCGCGCGGTCGATCTCGGACGTGACGAGCGCGGGGTCGAGCGCGAGCGGCTCGTCGGCGGCACCGAACGAGAGGGCGAACTTCGAGGCGTTGAGCACCTTGATGGCGAGGCGTCGGCCGATCTTCATCTGGCCGATCTCGAACGCCGCGTCCGTGCCGAGTCGCGCCGAGGCGGCCCAGTACCGGACGGCGTCGGAGCCGTGCTCCTCGAGCAGGCCCATCGGCGTGACGACGTTGCCCTTGGACTTCGACATCTTCTTGCGGTCGGGGTCGAGGATCCAGCCGCTGATCGCGGCCGACGACCACGGCAGCGAGCCGTGCTCCAGGTGCGAGCGGACGACCGTGGAGAAGAGCCAGGTACGGATGATGTCCTGGCCCTGGGGGCGCAGGTCCATCGGGAACACGCGGCTGAACAGGTCGGGGTCCGTGCGCCAGCCGCCGACGATCTGGGGGGTCAGCGAGCTGGTGGCCCAGGTGTCCATGATGTCGGGGTCGGCCGCGAAGCCGCCCGGCACCCCGCGCTGGTCGGCCGTGTAGCCGGCGGGCACGTCGGAGGACGGGTCGATCGGGAGCTGGTCCTCGGTCGGCAGGAGCGGCTTGTCGTGCTGCGGCTCGCCGTGCTCGTCGAGCGGGTACCAGACGGGGAACGGCACGCCGAAGAAGCGCTGCCGAGAGACCAGCCAGTCGCCGTTCAGGCCGCTGACCCAGTTCTCGTAGCGGACCTTCATGAAGTCGGGGTTGAACCCGAGCTCCGCGCCGCGGGCCAGCAGCGCCTCGCGCAGGGACTCGTCGCGACCGCCGTTGCGGATGTACCACTGGCGGCTGGTGACGATCTCGAGGGGCTTGTCGCCCTTCTCGTAGAAGTTCGCCTTGCGCTCGGTCTTCACCGGCTCGCCGTCCAGGTCGCCGGTCTCGCGCAGGCCGGCGACGACGGCCTCCCGTGCGGAGAACGTGGTCTTGCCGGCGAGCTCCTCGTACCGGGTGCGTGCCGACTCGGTGCTCAGCCACTCCGGGGTGTCCCGCAGGATGCGGCCGTCGCGACCCACCACGGAGCGCGTCGGCAGCTGGAGCTCGCGCCACCACTGCACGTCGGTCAGGTCGCCGAAGGTGCAGCACATCGCGATGCCGGCGCCCTTGTCGGGCTCGGCCAGCGCGTGCGCCAGCACGGGGATCTCGACGTCGAACAGCGGCGAGCGGACGGTGGTGCCGAACAAGTGCTGGTAGCGCTCGTCGTCCGGGTGCGCGATGAGGGCGACGCAGGCGGGCAGCAGCTCCGGACGCGTCGTCTCGATGTGGACGGGACCGTCGGCACCGTGGAACGCGACCCGGTGGAACGCACCGGGGTAGTCGCGCGCCTCGAGCTCGGCCTGGGCGACGGCCGTCTGGAACGTCACGTCCCACAGGCCCGGCGCCTCGGCCTGGTACGCCTCGCCGCGCGCGAGGTTGCGCAGGAACGCCTGCTGGGCGACGGCGCGGGACTCCGCGGAGACCGTCTGATAGGTCCGCGACCAGTCCACCGACAGGCCGAGCCGACGCCACAGGGCCTCGAAGAGCCGCTCGTCCTCGACCGTCAGCCGCTCGCACAGCTCGACGAAGTTCTTGCGGCTCACCGGCACCTGCGGCCCCGACTTGCCCTCGCCGCCCTCGAACGGGGGAGCGAAGTCCTCGTCGTAGGGCAGGGACGGGTCGCAGCGGACGCCGTAGTAGTTCTGCACGCGGCGCTCGGTGGGCAGGCCGTTGTCGTCCCAGCCCATCGGGTAGAACACCTCGCGGCCGCGCATGCGCTGGAACCGCGCGACGACGTCGGTGTGCGTGTACGAGAACACGTGGCCCACGTGCAGCGAGCCGGACACCGTCGGGGGAGGCGTGTCGATCGAGTACACCTGCTCGCGCGTGGCCGTCCGGTCGAACGCGTACAGGTCCTGCGCGGTCCACGCCTCGTCCCAGCGGGTCTCGACACCGTCGAGGGAGACCCGGTCCGGTACCTGCCGTGTACCCGTGGTGGACAGGGGTGCGGCGGGCGTGTTCGGGGACTCAGAGCTCATGGGTCGACATCTTCCCAGATCGTCGGGCGTCGAGGATCCGGCGACGAACAGGCGAACACTCGGTGAACTGGTGCGGTCCGGGCGCGGACCGGCGCGCCCCGGGTGCGAGGATCGCCACTCGCCGGGTCGTGAGCGCATGATCGGGAACACACGATCGGACGGGGAGGCTGGCGATGGCGGCCGAGGGGTTCCTCCGTGCCGACCTCGCGCCCGCGCCGCGCACCCTCGTCGACGTCCTCGAGGCGACGGCGCTGGCGCACGGCGACGCCCCCGCGATCGACGACGGCAGCACGGTCCTGACCTACGCCGAGCTGCTGGTGGCCGTCCGCGCGGCCGCGGCTGGCCTGGCAGGTGCGGGCATCGGACCGGGCGACCGCGTCGGGGTGCGCATCCCGTCGGGCACGGCCGAGCTCTACACGGCGATCCTCGCGGTCCTCGCCGCCGGCGCCGCGTACGTGCCCGTCGACGTGGACGACCCGGACGAGCGCGCGCGGACCGTCTTCCGCGAGGCGAGGGTGGCGCGGGTGCTCACCGAGGGCGACCTCGCGGGCCTGCGCCGCACCGCCGAGCCGCGCCGGCCGACGCTGGAGGACGACGCCTGGATCATCTTCACGTCGGGCTCGACCGGTGCACCCAAGGGGGTCGCGGTCACGCACCGGTCGGCGGCCGCGTTCGTCGACGCCGAGGCCCGCCTCTTCCTCCAGGCGGCACCGCTCGGCCCGGGCGACCGGGTGCTCGCCGGCCTGTCCGTGGCCTTCGACGCCAGCTGCGAGGAGATGTGGCTCGCCTGGGGGCACGGGGCCTGCCTGGTCCCGGCACCTCGTGCGCTCGTGCGCACCGGCATGGATCTCGGTCCGTGGCTCGTCGCGCAGGGCATCACGGTCATCTCGACGGTACCGACGCTGGCCGGGCTGTGGCGCGCCGAGGAGCTGGCGGGCGTCCGGCTCCTCATCTTCGGCGGCGAGGCGTGCCCGCCCGAGCTCGTCGCGCGGCTGGTCGGGGACCGGCGGGAGGTCTGGAACACGTACGGACCCACGGAGGCGACCGTCGTCGCGTGCGCGGCGCTGCTCACCGGCGACGGGCCCGTGCGCATCGGGCACGCGCTCGACGGCTGGGACCTCGCGGTCGTGGCCCCCGACGGTTCGCCGGTCGAGGAGGGTGGGCTCGGCGAGCTCATCATCGGCGGTGTCGGGCTCGCGCGGTACCTCGACCCGGCCAAGGACGCCGAGAAGTACGCGCCCGCCGAGGGCCTCGGGTGGCAGCGGGCGTACCGCAGCGGCGACCTCGTCCGGTACGAGCCCGAGGGGCTGGTCTTCGTCGGGCGCGCCGACGACCAGGTCAAGGTGGGCGGCCGGCGCATCGAGCTGGGCGAGGTCGACTCCGCCCTGCTCGGGCTGCCGGGGGTCGCCGGAGCCGCCGCCGCCGTACGCAGGACACCGGCCGGCACTTCGGTCCTCGTCGGCTACCTCGTCCCCGAGCCCGGGATCGAGCTGGACCTCGCCGACGCCCGCCACCGCCTCACCGGCATGCTCCCGGCCGCGCTGGTCCCGCTGCTCGCCCCCGTGGAGTCGATCCCGACCCGGGGCTCCGGAAAGGTGGACCGCGACGCGCTCCCGTGGCCGCTCGCACGTCCCGACGAGGAGTCCGCGCCAGCTGTCGGGCTGACCGCGACGGGTGCGTGGGTGGCGGAGCGCTGGACCGCGGCGCTCGGTGTCGCCGTCGCCGGCCCCCGCGACGACTTCTTCGCGTCCGGTGGGGGGAGCCTGGTGGCTGCGCAGCTGGTGAGCGCCCTGCGGGAGCGGTTCCCCACCGTGACCGTCGCGGACGTCTACGAGTATCCGCGGATCGGGGACCTGGCGCGCCGGCTCGACGAGTTCGAGCCGACGGTCGCAGCCGAGGCGCGGGTCGTCCTGCCGACCCCGCTCCGGGCACAGCTCGTCCAGACGGTGCTCGCGCTGCCGCTCGCCGCGCTCGTCGGGCTGCGGTGGCTGACCTGGCTGCTGGCGGCGGACGCGGTGCTCGTCGCGACGACCGGAGCGCCCTGGGTGCCCGTCGTGCTCGGCGTCTGGTGGTGGGTGGCGCTCGGGTGGCTCGTGCTCATCAGCCCGCTCGGGCGCATGGGGACCACCGTCGTCGTCGCCCGGACGCTCCTGCGTGGCCTGACGCCCGGCCGGTACCCGCGCGGCGGGGCGGTGCACCTACGGCTCTGGTTCACCGAGTCGTGGGCCGCGGCGGCGGGTGCGGAGAACCTGTCCTGCGCTCCGTGGACCGCGCAGTACGCGCGCGCGCTCGGCGCGACCATCGGCCGCGACGTCGACCTGCACGCTCTGCCGCCGGTCACCGGCTTGCTCACGCTCGGCAACGGCTGCGCGGTCGAGCCGGAGGTCGACCTGCGCGGGCACTGGCTGGACGGCGACGTGCTGCGAGTCGGCCGGGTGCGGATCGACAAGCGGGCGACCGTCGGGACGCGCAGCACGCTGGCGCCCGGCACCCGCGTCGGTGCCTGGGCCGAGGTCGCACCCGGGTCCGCCGTGCTCGACTCCGTACCGCCCGGCGAGCTGTGGGTGGGGTCGCCCGCGGTGTTCGACGGGCCGGCGCGTCGCCACTGGCCGCGCGACAAGGCACCCCGCGGCCGGCGCTGGGTGGCCGCCTACGGTGCGACGGCCGCGGCGCTCGCGGCCCTGCCGGTGGTGGCAGCGGCGTGCGGGCTGCTCGTGGTCGGGATCGGGCTCCGAGACGCGACGACGCGGTCCGAGGCGGCCGTCGACGCCCTGCGGGCCGTCCCGCTCGGCGCGGTCACGATGGTCGTCGTGCTCGCTGTGGTGACGCTCGTGTCCGTGCGGCTGCTCGGGCTCGGCTTCCGCGAGGGGTACCACGCCGTGCGCAGCCGGGCGGGCTGGCAGGTGTGGGCGACGCTGCGGCTCATGGACGACGCCCGCACCACGCTGTTCCCGCTCTACTCCAGCATGGCGACACCGGTGTGGCTGCGGGCGCTCGGGGCCGACATCGGCAAGGACGTCGAAGCGTCGACGGCTCTCATGCTCCCGACCCTCACGACGGTCGGGGACGGGGCGTTCCTCGCCGACGACACGCTCATCGGCTCCTACGAGCTCGGGCACGGCTGGCTCCGGGTGGAGCGCAGCAAGGTGGGCAAGCGGGCGTTCCTCGGCAACTCGGGGATGATCGCGCCCGGCCGCGCGGTGCCGAAGCGGGGCCTCGTCGCCGTCCTGTCCGCCACGCCGGAGGACGCGCGGGCGGGCACCAGCTGGCTCGGGTCACCGCCGGTGAAGCTGCGCCGGGTGGCGGGGGAGTCCGACGACGCGCGCACGTTCGCGCCCCCGACGCGGCTGCGGATCGCACGCGCGCTCGTGGAGCTCTGCCGGATCGTGCCCGTGATCTGCACGTTCGGTCTCGGCGTCGTCGTCCTGCTCGCGCTCCAGGCCGCCTTCGACGCGTGGGGGCTCGGTGTCGCAGCAGCGCTGTCCCCGGTCGTCGTGCTCGGTGCTGCCGCAGTCGCCTGCGCCCTCGCGACCGCCGCGAAGTGGCTCCTCGTCGGACGCCTCCGGCCGGGCGACCACCCGCTGTGGAGCTCGTTCATCTGGCGCAACGAGCTTGCCGACACGTTCCTGGAGGTCGTCGCGGTCCCGTGGTTGGGTCCGGCCACGAACGGCTCGCCCGCGCTGACCGTCTGGTTGCGGACGCTCGGTGCGCGCATCGGCCGCGGCGTCTGGTGCGAGACCTACTGGCTGCCCGAGGCCGACCTGGTGACGCTCGGCGACGCCGCCACCGTGAACCGTGGGTGCGTGCTGCAGACACACTTGTTCCATGATCGGGTCATGAGCATGGACACAGTCGAGCTCGGACGCGGCGCGAGCCTGGGCCCGCACGGGGTGGTGCTGCCCGCGGCGAGCCTCGACGACGGGGCCCGCGTCGGGCCGGCGTCGCTCGTGCTGCGCGGCGACACCATCCCCGCCGGGTCCCGCTGGACGGGGAACCCGGTGTCCCCGGCGTGACGCAGCCGCCGGAGGACCCCTACCTGCCCGGTCGCCCGGACGGTGGCCTCTCGGTGGACCGGTACGAGCTGGAGCTCGACTACCGCGTGGCCACGAACAGGCTCGACGCCCGCGCCGTCGTGCACGCCCGGGCGTCGAGCGTGGTCGACCGGGTGTCGCTGTCCCTGCGTGGGCTGCGCGTCAGCCAGGTGCTGGTCGACGGGAGGCGGCCCGAACGGTGGTCGCACCGCGACGGCCGGCTCACCGTCCGGCTCGGCCGTGCCGTGCTCGTCGGGACGTCGCTCGTCCTCGAGGTCCGTTACGGCGGACAGCCGGGACCCGCCCGCGGACCGTGGGGCGAGGTCGGGTGGGAGGAGCTGGAGGACGGGCTCATCGTGGCCGGCCAGCCCGACGGCGCACCGACCTGGTTCCCGTGCCACGACAGCCCCGCGGACAAGGCCACCTTCTCCGTGGTCGTCACCGCGGAGGCCGGGTACGAGGTGCTCGCCAACGGGCGGCTCGTCTCGCGCGCGCCCAGGGCTGGGCGCGTCCGGTGGGCCTACGACCAGGCCGAGCCCATGGCGCCGTACCTCGCCACGCTGCAGATCGGCCGCTACCAGCGCTTGGAGCACGGCACCCAGCTGCTCGTCCCCCCGCGGCTGCAGCAGGCGGCGGAGCACGACCTCGCTCCTCAGCCCGAGATGATGGCGCTCTTCGAGGAGCGCTTCGGGCCCTACCCGTTCGCCGCCCCGTACACGGTCGTCGTCACCGACGACGATCTCGAGATCCCGCTGGAGGCGCAGGGGCTCTCCGTGTTCGGCGCCAACCACATGGACGGACGGCGCGGGTCGGAACGGCTGGTGGCGCACGAGCTGGCGCACCAGTGGTTCGGCAACAGCCTGACCGTTGGGCGGTGGCGGGACATCTGGCTGCACGAGGGCTTCGCCTGCTACGCCGAGTGGCTGTGGTCGGAGGCGTCGGGCGGCTGGACGGCGCACCGCCACGCGCGCTCGGCGCACGCGCGCTTGATGATCCTGCCGCAGGACCTGGTCATCGGGGATCCCGGCGCGGCGGCGATGTTCGACGACCGTCTCTACAAGCGCGGTGCGCTGACCCTGCACGCCCTGCGCCTCACCGTGGGGGACGACGTGTTCTTCCAGATCCTGCGCACGTGGACCGCGCGCTACCGGCACGGGACGGTCAGCACGGAGCAGCTCGTCGCGTGCGCGTCCGAGGTGGCCGGCACCCCGGTCGCGCTCCTCGTCGAGTCGTGGGTCTACCGGGCGGCCCTGCCGGCGCTGCCGTAGGGATCATTCGGCCTGGTCCCGCGGTTAGGGTGATTCGGGGACGATCTCGCGGAGCACCGCGTACCCCGCGCTCACAGGAGTCAGTAGATGGCACAGGTCACGGCGGACGGCCTCACGGTCGGGTACGCGGCGATGCTCGAGCAGTTCCACCCGACCGAGGCGGTCGAGCTGTCCGTCCACGCGGAGGCCCACGGGTTCTCCGGTGTGATGGCCGCCGACCACTACCAGCCGTGGGTCCCCGCGCAGGGCCAGGCCGCGTTCGTCTGGAACGTGCTGACCGCCCTCGGCGAGCGCACCACCGGTGACATCGGCCCCGGCGTGACCGCCCCGACCTTCCGCTGGCACCCCGCGATGGTCGCGCAGGCGTCGGCCACGCTCGCCGCGATGTACCCCGGGCGCCACTGGCTCGGGCTCGGCTCCGGCGAGGCGCTCAACGAGCACATCGTCGCGAACTACTGGCCCGAGGCCCCCGAGCGGATCAACCGCATGTTCGAGGCCATCGAGATCATCAAGAAGCTGTTCACCGCCTCGATCGCCGGCAAGGACGTCAAGCACGCCGGGCAGTTCTACAAGGTGGAGTCCACCCGGTTGTGGACCATGCCCGAGGTCGCCCCGGAGATCCTCGTCGCCACCGCCGGCCCGGTCACGGCCAAGCGCGCCGGCCGGCACGCCGACGGGCTCATCACCGTCGGCGCACCGCTGGAGAAGATCTCCGGCCTGTTCGGCAAGTTCGACGAGGGTGCGCGCGAGGCCGGCAAGGACCCCGACACGATGCCGAAGGTCCTCCAGCTCCACCTGTCCTGGGCGGAGACCGACGAGCTCGCCCTCGCGCACGCCATGCACGAGTGGCCCAACGGCGGCATGAAGTTCCCGAAGGCCGACATCCGCTCCCCGTTCGACTTCGAGCAGATGGCCAAGCTGGTGCGACCCGAGGACTTCGAGGGCCGCATGGTCATCTCCGCGGACCCCGACAAGCACCGCGCCGAGATCCAGAAGTACGTCGACCTCGGGTTCGACCGCATCTACCTGCACAACGTCGGGCGCAACCAGCGCGAGTGGATCGAGACGTTCGGGGCGGACGTGCTGCCCAAGCTCGTGCGATGAGCACCCGCCTCGAGGTCTGGGCACCCGACGGGCTCCCGGAGATCGCACCCGGCGACGACCTGGTGGCGCTGCTGGTGACGTTGCTCGCCGACGACCCGCTCGTCGACGGTGACGTCCTCGTGCTGACGTCGAAGGTCGTCTCGAAGGCGGAGGGACGGGTCGTCTCCGCCGACGACCGCGAGCAGGCCATCACCGACGAGACCGTGCGGGTCGTGGCCACCCGTGAGCACGCCTCCGGGGTGACGAGGATCGTCGAGAACCGGCTGGGCCTCGTCATGGCCGCCGCCGGCGTCGACGCGTCGAACACCCCCGAGGGGACAGTCCTGCTGCTCCCCGTCGACCCGGACGCGTCCGCTCGGGCACTGCGTGCCGGCCTCTCCGCGGCCTTCGGCGTCCGGATCGGCGTCGTCGTCACCGACACCGCCGGACGGCCCTGGCGGCAGGGCGTCACCGACATCGCGATCGGCGCCGCCGGGCTCGTCGTCCTCGACGACCTGCGCGGACAGGTCGACTCGTTCGGCCGCCCCCTCGTCATGACGCAGGCCGCCGTCGCCGACGAGATCGCGTCCGCCGGTGAGCTGGTCAAGGGCAAGGCCGAGGGGCGACCGCTCGCCGTCGTCCGAGGCCTCGGCCACCTCGTCACCGACGACGACGGCCCCGGTGCGCGGGCGCTCGTGCGGCTCGGTGCCGAGGACATGTTCGCGCAGGGCAGCGCCGAGGCGTACTCGCAGGGCTGGAAGGACGCGCTGCGGGAGCAGTCCTGACCGTGCCGGCTGTCGCTGCAGCGGACCACGGCAGCCCGCACAGGAGGCGCGCACGTCGCCGCGGGTTCAGAGCGGGTGTTCGTGAGATCGCGTCCGATCCGCCTCCCAACGGAGAACTCGGTCAGAGCCGCGACGACGCCGTGACGTCCAGGTCGTCGAGGTAGTCGTACAGGCCCACGATCATGCGGGCTACCGCGACGGCCTGCCGACCGGCCGGTGTCAACCGGGTGCCGTCCGCGGTGCGCGCGACGACGGGCGTCCCGACGTGGCGCTCGACCGCGCTGATGTGCGCGCTGATGGTGCTCGGCGCGTACCCGAGCGACCGTGCCGCCGCGATCATCGAGCCGAGATCCGCCACCGCGACCAATGTCATGAGTTGAACGGCGGTGATGTGCATTGAGCCCCCTGAGGCATCCGACCGGCGGCACGCTAGCAGCCCGGCACCGCGCCAGGGGGCGGCAGTCAACAGGCATCGCCGCCGTCAGCCGGCTGCGGTGCGCGAGCCCGACGTCCGATGTCCGGTACCCGACGTATCGGATATTCAGTGATCGCGCATGCCCTTGACCTGCTGCTCTGCGATGCAGAAGCCTCGGTCCCGCCGGGTCAGGTGCCCGGCACCGGACGTGCACTCGTCCGGTCATGACGAACCGCGCCGGGCACTGGCATGCCCGACGCGGTTCCGGTGCGGCGTCGCCGCGCCCTTCACACAACCCAGAGAGAAGTGTGAGATGACAGCGTACAGAAGGCGCTTCTACCGGATCACGGCGTCAGCCCTGGTCGGTGCCATGGGCATCACGGGGATCGCGGCCACCGCATCGGTGGCATCGCCGTCGTCCGTCGGTTCGAGCGTGAGCAGTTCCACGTCGACGTCAGTCGGTGCGCCGGCCGCTTCCGTTTCCGCCTTCGCGGCAGGCAGCGCCGTCCCCCTCCAGGTTCCCGGGCCTTCTGCGCCGGGTGCCGTCGGCGGGAGCTCGACGACGCTTGGCGTGGCAAGCGCAATCATCAAGGCCATCAAGGCGATCCCCAAGCTGTGGAACGCGGCGGTCGAGAAGGTGAAGGCCGGATACCGGGCGTTCAAGTCCTGGTGGGAGAACTCGGTCCCGCAGTGGATCAAGAACCTCATGACGGGCGTGACCATCTACGACATCTACCAGGAGATCCGCAACCTCATCGGTCTCTAGTGGCGTGACGCGCTCGGGCTCGACCGGAGAGTTGCGGTCGAGCCCGAGTGCCGCTGCTTGTGAAGGGATTCAGACGTGCAGAGTGACGACCATGGCGTCGAGGACTCGTCGACCGCCCGTCCGGGACGGCGAGACTCCGACGTCTCGGCATTGACAGGCATCGGGTTGCTCCTGCTCCTCGCGTCGCTCGTCGTGGGGCGGTTCTCAGGCGGTGAGCTCGTGGCGATGTTGGTAGGGCTCGCGTCCCTGGTTCCGTTCGGCGCGGCCGTGGTCGTCGGGATCCGGCGTCGGGTGGGAAGAGCGACGGTTCTCCCCGTCGTGCTCTTCGTGCTCACGGCGGTGCTGGGTGTTGTACGCCTCACCTGAGCACGGAGCAGGGCGGCGAGAAGGGCCGACGATCAGTTGCCGGCGCCCTGAGGGGCGGCAAGCAGACAGGGGTGGGTACGGGTGCGTGTGCAGGTAGGGAGCGAGAGTCCGGCATCGGTGGGGCTCGTCGCACACGGGCTGACCAAGAGCTATGGAGGGCGGCTCGCGGCGGACGATGTCTCGTTCACCGTTCGGGGCGGTGAGATCACGGGATTCCTCGGCCCGAACGGATCGGGGAAGTCGACGACGATGCGGATGCTCGTCGGGCTGTCGAGACCGGACCGGGGGCAGGCGATCCTCGACGGCACGCCCGTCGCGGCCTACCACAACCCTGGACTGCGGCTCGGTGCGCTGCTCGACGCCAGTGCCGTCCACGACGGACGGAGCGTTCGGGAGACGATGTCCATCGCGACACAGACGATGGGGCTGGCACGGTCGACGGGTGACGAGTGGTTGTCGCGAGTAGGCCTCTCGTCCGTCGCTCGACGTCGTGCAGGGGCACTGTCGCTCGGCATGCGCCAGCGGCTCGGGCTGGCGATCGCGTGCGTCGGCTCCCCCCGCTACCTGGTCCTGGACGAGCCGATGAACGGCCTCGACACCGAGGGCATCGGATGGGTGAAGTCCCTGCTGCGCCTCATCGCGGACGACGGCGCAGGCGTGCTGATCTCCACGCATCTCATCGGCGAGATCGAGGATCTGGCGGACCGGGTCGTCGTCATCGACCGCGGGCGCGTCGTCGTCGAGGCCGATCCGCGCGCGCTCGGCGCGCCCCTGACGGTGGTTCGCTCCGCGGACGACGTGGCGCTGGTCCGCGCGCTGGAGGCGGCTGGCTGCCCCGCCACGACCACGCCTCATGGGGTCACGACCGCCGCGGCTCCGGACCTCGTGGGGCGTGTTGCCCTGTCTGCGGCCGTCGCGCTCGTCGAGCTGCGAGAGGAGCGGGCCAGACTGGCGTCGTTCGTGCTCGACAACACGCGAGGCGAGTTCGCGGCTCCCGACGGGCTCGAACCGGTCGGCATCCCGAGCACGGCGCCAGCACCTGCTCCTGAAAGGACCTCGTCGTGACGGCGGACGTCAGTGTCGGTGCATCGCGGTCTGTGACTGACGACGCGTTGAGTCGGGACACGCCGATCCCGTTCGGGAGACTGGTCGCGGTCGAGATGCGCAAGTCCGTGGACACGCGTGCGGCGAGGGCAGTCCTGGGGACGTTCATCGTCATCGGGGCGCTCATCCTGGTTCTCGCCCTGGTCAACGACCCGGACGCGTCACTCGCTACAGCCGCACTGCCCGCGACTCTCCTCGTGGCAGGTTTCCCGGTCATCGGTGTCCTGGTCATGACGTCCGAGTGGGGACAGCGGACGGCCGTGACCACGTTCCGGCTCGTGCCTCGGCGGTCGCGGGTGCTCGCCGCGAAGGTCGCCGCTGCCCTTGTCGTCTCGCTCGCGACCGTCACCGTGCTCCTCGTCGTGTGCCTCTCGATCACGGCCGTCGCCCTCGCCGCACGAGGTGGGTCCGTGACCGCCGCGGGGGTGGGCGAGGAGATACGCCTCGCGTACGTGTCTGTCCTCACGGCGACGCTCTTCGGGCTGGCGTGGGGAGCGCTGCTGCGGTCGACGCCGGTTGCCCTGGTGTTCACGATCGTGGCGTCACTCGTCGCCGACCTCGCCCTGAGGGTCGCCCTCGGTGACGTCGCCCGTTGGTTCACCAGCGAGACGTCCGCCACCTGGCTGCTCGGCGAGGAGAGCCTCTCGCTCGCGGCCGTCACCTCGGCGGGCATCTGGTACGTGGTCCCGCTGGTCGTCGGTTGTTGGCTGCAGACGCGATGGGAGGTCCGCTGACGGCGGCGGTGCCGGAACCGCCAGGGCTAGTGGCCGCGTCGGTGGCGGGAGGTCGACGAGCCAGTCGGTCGGAAGGATGCTCAGGAGCCCGCTGCAGCCTTGGCGGCAGCCTTGGCGGCCTGCTTGGTCGCCCGCACCTCGCTCAGGGACGTCGGGTCGGTGACGTCGGCGATCGAGCGGCGCGCACCGGGTTCCCCGTAGGCGCCGGCGGCCTCGGCCCAGCCCGCGGGCTGGACGCCGCGCTGCTTGCCGAGGAGCGCGAGGAAGATCCGGGCCTTCTGGTCGCCGAAGCCGGGCAGTGTCTTGAGCCGCTTCAGGACGGTCTTGCCGTCGGGGTCGCCGTCGGTCCACAGCCGGGTGACGTCGCCGTCGTAGTCCTCGACGACGGCGGCGGCCACGGCCTGGATGCGACCGGCCATCGAGCCCGGGTAGCGGTGGACCGCCGGGGGAGTCGCGCACAGGGCGGCGAACGTCTCCGGGTCGGCCTCCGCGATGCGGTGGACGTCGAGACCGTCCATGCGCGACGCGATCTTCGCCGGGCCGGCGAAGGCGGACTCCATGGTGACCTGCTGGTCGAGGAGCATGCCGATGAGGAGGGCGAACGGGTCGTCGGTCAGGAGCTGGTCGGCGGTCGGGTCGCCGGTGAGCCAGAGGGTCATGTCGGCATCCTCTCGCAGGTGGGGGAGGATGCGGCAGTGCGATGGGTCGTGGTGGTGCCCGTGAAGCCGGCGGTCGACGGGAAGACGCGGCTGGCCGGGGTGCTGTCCACGCCGGCGCGGGAAGGGCTGGTCCGGGCGATGGCGCTCGACACGATCGCCGCGGCGGTCGCGACGACCGAGGTGGTGCGGGTGGTCGTCGTGACGGCGGACGTGCCGCTGCGGACGCTGCTGGCGGGGTCGGTCGACCTCGTCGACGAGCCCGGTGGGGGACTGAACGGAGCGGTCCGCGCGGGCATCGACCGGGCGGTGCGGTCCGATGCCGGTGTCGCGGTCCTGCTGGGCGACCTGCCCGCGCTGCGGCCCGACGATCTCGCGGACGCGCTGAGCATGGCGAGCGCCCACGAGCGTGCGTTCGTGGCCGACGCCGACGGCACGGGCACGACGTTGCTCGCCGCGTCGCCCGGTGTCGCGCTCCAACCGCGGTTCGGTCCGGGGTCCGCGGCCGCGCACGAGCTGGCCGGTCACGTGCGTCTGGCGGTCGTCGCGACGTCCACGGTGCGGCGCGACGTGGACGTTCCCGACGACCTGATCGAGGTGGCGCGGCTCGGCGTCGGCCCGGCGACGCGCGCGGTGCTCTAGCGTCGGCCCGTGCGCCTCTTTCGTTGTCCCCGCTGCGCGAACGTGGCGTTCATCGAGTCCGTGTCCTGCGACGGGTGCGGCCTGGAGCTCGGCCTGCACCCGCCGACACTGACGATGCGGGCTGCGCCCACGCAGGGCAGCGACGTCGACGGCACGTGGTGGTTCCCGTGCGCGAACCGGCTGTGGGACTGCAACTGGCTCACGGCGGCGGACTCCGGCTCCGGCCAGTGCGTCTCGTGCCGGCTGACCCGCACGCGGCCGGGCAACGACGACACCCTGGCGCTGGAGAAGCTCGCGACCGCGTCGGGCGACAAGCGCCGGCTGCTGGTCCAGCTCGCGGACCTCGGGCTGCCGATCACCCCCTGGTACGAGCGGCCGGGCGGGCTCGGGTTCGACCTCCTGTCGTCCCGGTCCCACGGCGCGCGCGTCACCATCGGGCACGCCAACGGGATCGTCACGATCGACCTGGCGGAGTCGCTCGACGCGCACCGCGAGGCGTTGCGGATCCGGCTGGGCGAGCCGTACCGGACGATGCTCGGGCACTTCCGGCACGAGGTCGGGCACTACTACGAGTGGATCCTCGTCGAGCAGACCGGCTGGATCGACGAGTGCCGGACGATCTTCGGCGACGAGCGCTCGTCGTACCGCGACGCGATCGCCCGGCACTACCGCACGGGTGCGCCGCACGACTGGGCGGAGAGCTTCATCTCCGAGTACGCGACGATGCACCCGTGGGAGGACTTCGCGGAGTGCTTCGCCCACTACCTGCACCTGACCAGCACGCTGCAGACCGCGGCGGGCGGGAACATGAGCATCCGGGTGGAGGGTGTGCCGCAGATCGCCGACGGGGAGGTGCGCCCGCGGACCAGCTACGCGGACGCGGCGATGGTGGAGATCCTCGCCGACTGGCTTCCCGTCTCGACGTTCCTCAACCGGGTGAACCGCGCGATGGGCAAGGGCGACCTGTACCCGTTCACGATCGCGGCGCCGGTGGCCCGCAAGCTCGACTTCGTGCACCGGGTCGTCACCGCGTCGAGGGTGGAGCAGCCGCTCGGCTAAGGCAGCGCGCCCACCAGGGCGAGCGCGTCGGCGGCGATGCGGGCGGTCGTCGGCACGTCGGTCATGAGGGTGGGCGCGGCGCCCGCGATCCAGCCCTCGGACCGCAGGGCGTCGGCCGCGTCGGCGTCGCGCTCGTCGACGAGCCACGCGTCGAGCACCCCGTCGGGCCGGCGGCCGTAGTGCCGCGCGACGGCGACGGCGCTGGTCTCGACGCCGATCGCCGTCAGGCACGCGTCGGCCATCCCGCGCACGGGTGCTCCGCCGATCACGGGGCTGACGCCGACCACCGGAGCGGACGACGTGCGCAGCGCGTCGCGGACGCCGGGGATCGCCAAGATGGTCCCGACGGAGACGACGGGGTTGGACGGCGGGACGACGACCACGTCGGCCTCGGTGAGGGCGGCGAGGACGCCGGGTGCGGGGGCGGCGGTCGCCAGGTTCGTCTGCACGAACCGCGCTGCGGGGAGCGTCGCCCGGTGACGCACCCACCACTCCTCGAAGTGGATCTCCTGACCGTCGGCGGTGACGACGTGCGTCTCGACCTCGTCGTCGGTCATCGGCAGCAGCGTCACGCGGGGTGCCCAGCGTTCGGCGAGGCGGGCCGTGACCTGGGACAACGGCAGCCCGGTGCGGAGCAGCTCGGTCCGGGCCAGGTGGGTGGCGAGGTCCAGGTCGCCGAGCGTGAACCACTCCCAGCCGAGCCCGTACGCGGCGAGGTCGTCGCTGGTCCGCCGGGTCTCGTCGCGTCGGCCCCAGCCCTGCTCCTCGTGCACGGCGCCGCCGAGCGTGTACATCAGGGTGTCGAGGTCGGGGCAGACGCGGACGCCGTGCAGCCACAGGTCGTCGCCCGTGTTGGCGACGACGGTGACGTGGGCGCGTTCGCCGAGGAGGCTCAGCAGGCCGCGGGTGAAGCGGGCGCCGCCGACGCCGCCGGACAGGACGGTGACCTTCATTCGGACCTCGTCGGCTCGTGGAACGCGATGACTGGTCGGCCGGTGCGCGGGTGCTCGAGGATGTCGGCCTCGACGCCGTAGACCGTGCGCAGCAGGTCCGGGGTCAGGACGTCGCGCGGGTGGCCTGCCGCGGCCAGGTGCCCGTCGGCGAGCACGAGCACGTGCTCGCAGAACGCGGCCGCGAGGTTGAGGTCGTGCAGCGCGGCGACCGTCGTCGTGCCCAGGTCCCGCACGAACGCCAGCAGGCTCAGCTGCGCGCTGACGTCGAGGTGGTTGGTCGGCTCGTCGAGGAGCAGGAGCTCAGGCTCCTGCGCCAGCGCCCGGGCGATCTGGACACGCTGGCGCTCTCCGCCGGAGAGCGAGGACCAGGGACGCTCCGCGAGGTGGTCTGCCTGCGCGCTCACGAGCGCGCGGTCGACGGCTGCGTCGTCGGGGTCGGTGCCCCACAGGCTCCGGTAAGGGATCCGGCCCAGCGACACGACCTCGCGGACGGTCAGCGGGACGGTGCTCGTGGACTCCTGCTCCAGCAGGGCGATCTGACGCGCGCGCGTCCTGCGCGGAAGCTCGTGCACCGGGGTGTCGCGGACGAGCACCGCGCCCTTCTCGGGCGGCAGCAGCCCGGCGACCAGCCGCAGCAGCGTGGTCTTGCCCGCCCCGTTCGGCCCGAGCAGCCCGGTCAGGTGACCGGCCGGCGGGGTCGCGTCGATCCCGTCCACCACCCAGCGTCCGCCGAGGCGGGTGCCGACGCCGTCGAGGGTCAGGTCCATGCCGACCCCTTCCCGCGGCGCAGCAGGAACGCGAAGACCGGGACGCCGATCAGGGCGGTGACGATCCCGACGGGCAGCTCGCGCGGGTCGAAGACCGTCCGCGCGAGCGTGTCCGCCCAGATCAGGAACACGGCACCGCTCAGCGCGGCGACGGGCAGCAGCCGGCGGTGCGCGGGGCCGGTCAGGGACGAGACCGCGTGCGGCAGGATCAGGCCGACGAACCCGATGGCGCCGCTGACCGCGACCATCGCGCCGGTGAGCAGCGCGACGACCGTCATCAGCGTCCAGCGTGTGCGGTCGACGTCGATGCCGAGGGCCGCGGCCGACGTGTCCCCGAACGCGAACGCGTCGAGCCGCGTCGCGCTGAGCACCAGGACCGCGCCGACGACGACGACGGCGATGCCCGCGATGGCGACCGACGTCCACGTCGCGCCGGCCAGCGAGCCGAGGAGCCAGGTGAGGATCTCGCGGTAGGAGTCGCCCGTCGAGCTCCAGAAGATGACGAAGCTCGTCCCGGCCGCGGCCATCTGGGACACCGCGAGACCGGCGAGGACCGTCCGCGCCGGTGACAGGGTGCTGCCCGAGCGGGCGAGGGCCAGGGTCGCGACGAGGGCCAGCAGGGCCCCGGCGAACGCGGCGACCGGCAGCAGCAGGCTCACACCGACGACGAGCACGGCGACCGCCCCGAGCGAGGCACCTGAGGAGAGGCCGAGCAGGTACGGGTCGGCCAGCGGGTTGCGGGTCAGGCTCTGCATCACCGCGCCCGCGATCGCGAGGCCGGCACCCACGGCCGCGGCCGTGAGCACGCGCGGGAGGCGCAGGTCCCACACGATCGCGTCGTGCAGGCGCGGGACGGCCTCGACCGGCAGGCCGAGGTGGCCCGCGATGCTCCGCGCGACCTCCGCGACGCCGAGGTCCGCCGGACCGATGGTGACCGTGACCAGGACGGTGACGACCAACGCCGCCAGCCCCGCGAGGACGAGCAGCGTCAGGGGCGTGCGGCGTCTCACCCCAGCTCGGTCAGCTGGTCGCTGAGCGAGGCGACCGCGTCGGCGTTCCGGACCCCGGCCTCGCCCGCCGCGAACGGGACGACGAGATACTGCTTCTCCCGCACGGCCGTGAGCTGGCTCGTCGCCGGGTTGGCCTCGAGCAGACCGATCTTCTTCTCCGCGGTGTTCCACGCGGCGTCGACGAGCACGATCACGTCCGGGTCCGCCGCCACGACCTGCTCCCAGCCGGCCGACGTCCAGGTGTCGTGCACGTCCGCAAAGATGTTGGTCAGCCCCGCGGCGTCCATGATCATCTGCGGCGCACCGATGCCTGCCCCGACGTACGGGGTGTCCGTGCCGGAGCTGTACCAGAGCGCGGTCGTCTCCTCGGCCGGCTGCTGCACCGCGTCCAGCGTGGCCTCCTGCTCCGCGACGAGCTCCTCCGCCCGCTCGGGTACCCCGAAGATCGTCGCGACCTCCCGGATCTCGTCCGCGACCTCCTCGAACGTCAGCGGGTCGGGCATGTAGCCCTCCTCCTTGCAGGCCGCGGGGGAGACGTACGTGGTGATCCCGAGGTCGTGCAGCGCCGCGCGGTCGCCGGCGCCGTCTGCGGAGAAGTTGGACTCCCAACCGCCGTAGACGAAGTCGGGTTCCAGCGCGAGCAGCGCCTCCTGTCCGGGGACCTTGTCCGAGACCACCGGGACGCTCGTGTAGGCGGACTCGTACTCCGCCGGGACCGGGCCGTCGGCGAACGCGGTGCCGATGAGCACGTCCTGCATGCCCAGCGCCAGGAGCATCTCCGTGGCGGTCGACTTGATGGTGACGACCTTCGTCGGCGGCGCGGTGATCGTGACCTCCGTGCCGCAGTTGTCGAGCGTGACCGGGGCGAACGTGGCGCTCGCGGTCCCGGTCGGTGCCGCTTCCGGGGCGCTCTGGGCGGAGCACGCCGCGAGCGCCAGTGCGGCGACGGCGGTCAGGAGGACGGGACGGATCCTGGGCATCGGGATGAGGGCTCCGGGGGCTCTGCGGTGGGGGCGCGCGAGCACGTCGCTCGGCGTCGGGGGTGGGGTGCACGTCGCACCTCCGGAGGGCCGCCCACGTCCGGGCGGCGCGACCCGGCCACAGCCGGCCGGGTTCCGGGCACAGAGTAGGCCTGGAGGGTGGCGTGTCGGCAAGTGGGGATCGTGGGTGCTGCGCGGATCGGCTCCGTGGCCTTGCCGTGGCCGAAACCAAGGATTAGGATCGAACGCATGTTCGAAGAACGGTAGGAGCGGGGATCCGGGGCTCGGGGAGGTCCCGGATCCCGCTCGTGCCGGGTCGCACGTGCAGGCGTCAGGGTGCAGCGGCGAGGGCCAGCGCCAGCGCGACGTCGTCGACCTCGGCTCCGAGCAGGCCCACCGTGATGCGGACATGGCCGCCCTCGGCAGCGTCTGCTGCGAGCGGGCCCGCCGGTTGCCCTCCGTCGGCGGAGAACGGTGCCCCCGGGGCCACGCGGATGCCGGCGGCCTCCAGGCGGACCAGGGCGGTGCGCTCGTCGTGGACCGGGAGCCAGACGTTGATGCCGTCGCCGGGATCGATCGTGATGCCGTGGCCGGCGAGTGCGTCGCGCAGGGCTCGGCGGCGGGCGTGGTAGACGCGTCGGGCGTGGGCGACGGCCTCGATGGCGGTGCTGTCGGTGAGCAGGTCGACGAGGACGTGCTGGAGGAGGCGGCTGGTCCAGCCGGGGCCGAGCATGCGGCGGGCGACGAGGCCGTCGAGCACGGAGGCGGGTCCGCCGACGGCGGCGATGCGCAGGTCGGGGCCGTGGGACTTGGAGTAGGAGCGGACGTGCACGACCCGGTCGGGCAGGAGCGACCCGAGGCTGACGTCGCGGGCGGACGCGATCTCGCCCGAGTGGTCGTCCTCGACGACGAGGGCGTCGTGCCGGCGCAGGACGGCGGCGAGCTCGCGGGCGCGCGTCGAGGTCATGCTCACGCCGGTCGGGTTGTGGGCGCGCGGCTGGACGACGACGACGCCCGCCCCGGCGTCGAGCGCCCGCTCGAGCGCGTCGGGACGCATCCCGTGCCGGTCGAGCGTGACCGGCACGCGTTCGAGGCCGAGCTGGTCCACGAGATCGAACAGCGGTGGGAAACCGGGGTCCTCGACCGCGATGCGGGAGCCGTAACCGGCGACCCGCTCCAGGGTGCGGCTGATGGCGTCGAGCGCTCCGTCGACCACGGTGATGCGCTGCGGTGCGAACGGCCAGGAGTCGCGCAGCAGCACCTCGAGGGCGGGGACGACGGGGGAGGTCACATAGGCGCCGGTGTCGGCTGCGGGTCGCTGGCGGGCGACGCGGGACAGCGCGGGGCCGATCAGGGGCAGCAGCTCGGGGTCGGGGGTGCCGGTCGAGAGGTCGAGCCGTGCGGGTGCGCCGCCGGCGAGCTCGCGGTAGCGCGGCGGGAGCCAGCTGGCCGGGGGCGGGAGCACGACCGTGCCGGCGCGCCCGCGGGAGATCACGATGCCGACGGCCGAGAGCGCCTGCCAGGCGCCGCTGACGGTCGCGGGGCTGACGCCGAGGTCGGCGGCGAGCGTGCGGACGGTCGGCAGCCGGTCGCCGGGGCGCAGGTCACCGCCGCGGACGAGGCGCGCCACGGTCGCGGCGATGCCGCGCGGGCTGCGGTCGTCGACGTGGGAGGCGAGGTCCATGCCGGTCAGGATGCACGCCGCGGGCGGGACCGAGGAGACCCTCCGCGAGACGGTGCAGATGTTTACGTGGGCGGTGCCGATGTTCGCGTCCGGGTACTCCTCAGTAACAGTGCAGAAATGTTCAACCCGGACAGTCACATTCCAGGCTACGGTGCCAAGAACGGGCACTCAGGCGCCGCGTGGGGCTCCGAGGCCGGTCGACAGAGATGCGGAGGAGCCCTATGACCGTCGTACGCGTCGCGTTCACCCAGGCCACCTGGACGGGCGACAAGGAGTCGATGATCGCGCTCCACGAGGCCTGGACCCGTGAGGCCGCCTCGCAGGGTGCGCAGATCATCGCGTTCCAGGAGCTGTTCTACGGCCCGTACTTCGGGATCACGCAGGACACCGCCTACTACGACTACGCGGAGGCGGTGCCGGGCCCGACGACCGAGCGGTTCGCCGCGCTGGCCAAGGAGCTCGGCATCGTCATGGTGCTCCCCGTGTACGAGGAGGAGCAGCCCGGCGTCCTCTACAACACGGCCGCGGTCATCGACGCCGACGGCAGCTACCTGGGCAAGTACCGCAAGCACCACATCCCGAACCTGCCGAAGTTCTGGGAGAAGTTCTACTTCCGCCCCGGCAACCTGGGGTACCCGGTGTTCGAGACGGCCGTCGGGACGATCGGCGTGAACATCTGCTACGACCGGCACTTCCCGGAGGGGTGGCGGGTGCTGGCCCTCAACGGCGCGCAGATCGTGTTCAACCCGAACGCCACGGCCCCGGGCATCTCGAACAAGCTGTGGGAGATCGAGCAGCCCGCCGCTGCCGTCGCCAACGGGATCTTCGTCGTCGCGAACAACCGCGTGGGGCTCGAGGACAACGAGTACGGCGACCAGGCGGTCAACTTCTACGGCTCGTCGTACGCCGTCGGACCCGACGGCAACTACGTCGGCGAGGTCGGCTCGTCGACCGAGAACCAGCTGATCGTCCGCGACCTGGACCTCGACCAGATCCGCGTCGTGCGGGAGCGGTGGCAGTTCTTCCGCGACCGCCGGCCGGACGCGTACGGCCCGATCGTGGCTCCGTGACCGAGGAGGCACTGTCATGACGACGCTCATCACCGGCGGCACCCTGGTCAGCGCGACCGGGCGGACGGCCGCCGACGTGCTCATCGACGGCGAGACCATCGCCGCCGTCCTCAGCCCGGGCTCCACGCTGCTCGGGCACGATCTCGCCTCATCCGTCGACGAGGTCATCGACGCCACGGGCAAGTACGTCATCCCCGGCGGCATCGACGCGCACACCCACATGGAGCTCCCGTTCGGGGGCACGAACGCGTCGGACACGTTCGAGAGCGGGACCCGCGCCGCGGCGTGGGGCGGGACGACCACGATCATCGACTTCGCCGTGCAGCGCGCGGGGGAGCGGGTCCTGGACGGGCTCGGGGCGTGGCACGACAAGGCGGCGGGGAACTGCGCGATCGACTACGGGTTCCACCAGATCGTCGGCGGCGTCGACGAGGACTCGCTCAAGGCGATGGAGGGCCTCGTCGCGGAGGGTGTGACCAGCTACAAGCTGTTCATGGCCTACCCGGGGGTCTTCTACTCCGACGACGCACAGATCCTGCGGGCCATGCAGAAGGCGGCCGACCTCGGGCTGCTCACGATGATGCACGCCGAGAACGGCCCGGCGATCGACGTGCTCGCCGCCCAGCTCGTCGCGCAGGGCAAGACCGACCCGTACTTCCACGGCATCGCACGCGCGTGGCAGCTGGAGGAGGAGGCCACGCACCGGGCGATCATGCTGGCCGACGTCACCAACGCCCCGCTGTACGTCGTGCACGTGAGCGCCAAGCAGGCGGTCGCGCAGCTCGCGTGGGCGCGGGACAACGGCAAGAACGTGTTCGGCGAGACGTGTCCGCAGTACCTGTACCTCAGCCTCGAGGAGCAGCTGGGAGCACCAGGCTTCGAGGGCGCCAAGTGGGTGTGCTCCACACCCCTGCGCTCGCGGGCCGAGGGTCACCAGGAGCACATGTGGCAGGCGCTGCGGACCAACGACCTGCAGATGGTCTCCACGGACCACTGCCCCTTCTGCATGAAGGGCCAGAAGGACCTGGGGGTCGGTGACTTCCGGGCCATCCCGAACGGGATCGGCTCGATCGAGCACCGGATGGACCTCATGTACCAGGGGGTCGTGACGGGGCAGATCACGCTGGAGCGGTGGGTCGAGCTCACGTCGACCACCCCGGCGCGGATGTTCGGGCTGTACGGGAGGAAGGGCGTGATCGCACCGGGGGCCGACGCCGACGTCGTGGTCTACGACCCGGCCGGGCACACCTCGATCGGCCTGGGCAAGACCCACCACATGAACATGGACTACTCCGCGTGGGAGGGGTACGAGATCGACGGGCACGTCGACGTCGTCCTGTCGCGAGGGTCCGTCGTGGTCGACGAGACCGGCTTCCGCGGACGCGCCGGGCACGGGAAGTACGTGCCGCGCGGCCTGTCCCAGTACCTCCTGTAGAAGGGCACCCCATGGACTTCGGCGTCGTCCTGCAGACCAACCCACCGGCCTCACGCACCGTCGAGCTGGCGCGCCTGGCCGAGACGCACGGGTTCAGCCACGTGTGGACGTTCGACTCGCACCTGCTGTGGCAGGAGCCGTTCGTCATCTACTCGGCGATCCTCGCGGCCACCCGCCGGGTCATGGTCGGGCCCATGGTGACCAACCCCGCGACGCGGGACTGGACGGTCATCGCGTCCCTGTTCGCCACGCTCAACGAGATGTACGGGAACCGCACGATCTGCGGGATCGGCCGCGGCGACTCCGCGGTGCGGACCCTGCACGGGCGGCCGTCGAACCTGGCGACGCTGCGCGAGTCGGTGCACGTCATCCGCGAGCTGGCGAACGACCGGTCCGTCGAGGTCAACGGCGCGAAGGTGCACTTCCCGTGGTCACGGGGGTCGACGCTCGACATCTGGGTCGCCGCGTACGGTCCGCTGGCACTCCAGCTCACCGGTGAGGTGGGCGACGGGTTCATCCTGCAGCTCGCGGACCCGGACATCGCCGCGTGGACCATCAAGGTGGTGCGGGACGCGGCCGAGCAGGCGGGACGGGACCCCGACGCCGTGAAGTTCTGCGTCGCCGCCCCCATGTACGTCGGCGACGACCGAGAGCACATGCGCGAGCAGTGCCGGTGGTTCGGCGGGATGGTGGGCAACCACGTCGCGGACATCGTCGCCCGGTACGGCGCCGACTCCTCCGTGCCGAAGGCGCTCACCGACTACATCGCCGGCCGGCAGGGCTACGACTACAACGAGCACGGCCGCGCGGGGAACACGCACGCAGCGTTCGTGCCGGACGAGATCGTCGAGCGGTTCTGCATCCTCGGCTCCGCCGCCGAGCACGTCGAGCGGCTCGAGGCCCTGCGCGACCTCGGCGTCACCCAGTTCGCCGGCTACCTCCAGCACGACAACAAGGAGGAGACGATGCGCGTCTACGGGGAGCACGTCATCCCCGCCCTGGCGACCCCGGTCGTGGCCACCGCATGACCGACCTGGCCACCACGCTCGCGCCGGAGCGCACCGCTCCGGTGCCCGTCCGCCCGCGCGAGAGGTCGACGGTGGGCCGACGGATCCTCGTCGGGGTGCTCGCGGTCCTCCTGCTCGCCGCGCTGTGGGAGCTGGTCAAGGTCGTCGTCCCCGACGGCGGCGGGCACCTCGGCGAGGCGAGCGTCCTGCCGCGGACCGACGACCTGGCGATGCCGCACGTGTGGGACATCGTGGACCGGGTGCTCCAGCCGGAGACGTCGGCCACCGGGTCGCCGACGGTGCTGAGCGCGATGCTCTCCGCCTGCTGGTTCACGCTGCGGGTCGCGCTCGCGGGCTGGTTGGTCGGGTCGATCGGCGGGTTGCTGCTCGCCGCGCTCATGCAGCGCTGGCAGCTGGCCGAGTCCGCGCTGGTGCCGTGGGTGGTGCTCAGCCAGACGGTCCCGCTCATCGCGCTCGCGCCGCTGGTGGTCGGCTGGGGCGGGCGCATCCACGTCGGGACGTTCGAGTGGCAGCGGTGGATGTCGGTCGCGCTCATCGCGAGCTACCTGGCGTTCTTCCCCGTGACCATCGGCGCGCTGCGAGGGTTCCAGTCGCCGCCCGCTGCGCAGGTCGAGCTGTTCCGTGCGCAGGCGGCCAGCTGGAACCGGACGATGCTCTCGCTGCGGCTGCCCGCGAGCGTGCCGTACCTCTTGCCCGCGCTGCGGCTCGGGGCGGCGACCGCCGTGGTCGGCGCGATCGTCGCGGAGGTGTCGACCGGCACGAAGGGCGGGATCGGCCGACTGATCATCAGCTACGCCCAGTCCGCGAGCGGCGACCCGGCCAAGCCGTGGGCCGCGATCGCCGCGGCCGCACTGCTCGGGCTGGTCGCCGCCGGCCTGGTGTCCCTGCTCGGGCTCGGTCTGGGCCGGTATCGCTACGCGGAGGTCAGATGAGTGCCGTCGAGGCTCGGGGCGTCGGGAAGGTCTTCTCCTCCCGGTCCGGCGACGTGGTCGCGCTGGAGGGCATCGACCTCACGGTCGCGGCAGGCGAGTTCGTCGCGCTCATCGGTCCGTCCGGCTGTGGCAAGTCGACGCTCCTGCGCCTGATCGCGGACCTCGACGCGCCCACCACCGGTGAGCTCACCGTCTTCGGGAAGACCCCGCAGCAGGCCCGCGAGGCGCAGGACTACGGCATCGCGTTCCAGCAGGCCGGCCTGCTGCCGTGGCGGACCGTGACGGCGAACGTCGAGCTGCCGCTGGAGCTGCACGGCGTGGGCAAGGCGGAGCGGGCCGGGCGGGCGAGGGAGCTGCTCTCGCTCGTCGGGCTCGACGACTTCGCCGGGCACTTCCCGCACCAGCTGTCCGGGGGCATGCAGCAGCGCGTCGCGATCGCGCGGTCGCTCGCGGAGCGGCCCAGCCTGCTGCTCATGGACGAGCCGTTCGGGGCGCTCGACGAGATGACCCGAGAGCGGATGCAGACCGAGCTGGTGCGGATCTGCGCGGAGAGCGGCGCGGCTGTCGTGTTCGTGACGCACTCGATCCCCGAGGCCGTGTTCCTGTCGCAGAGGGTGGTCGTGATGTCGCCGCGACCGGGCCGGATCAGCGCGGTCGTGCCGGTGAACCTCGGCGACGTGCGCGGGGAGGGGCTGCGGGAGGACGCGTCGTTCTTCGCGGCGGTCACCGCCGTCCGCGAGGCGCTGCACGGCACGCCGGTCACGGCGCGCGGGGTGGACCTGCGATGACCGCCTCCGCCGTCCGCCGCTGGGTCGCCCCGGTCGTCCTGGGCGTCCTCGCGCTGCTGCTCTGGCAGGCGTTCGTCGTGGGGGCGGGCATCAAGCCGTACCTGCTGCCGAGCCCGACCGCGATCGTCGAGCAGCTCGTCCTGGTCCTGCCGCTCGTCTGGTCCGCGGCGCTGGCCACGGGCATGAACGTGCTGGTCGGTCTCGTGGTCGGCAGCGTGGTGGCCGTCGGCGCGGCCGTCGTCGCGGCGCGCAGCCGGATGGCCGACACGCTCCTGTCACCGACCGCGGCAGCCCTGTCGGTCATGCCGATCGTCGCCCTGGCGCCCGCGCTGAACACGATGTTCGGCACCACCTCGACGACCCCGCGACGGCTGGTGGTGTCCGTCGTCGTCTTCGCGCCCGTGTTCGTCAACATGCTGCGCGGGCTGCGGCAGGTGCAGCCGGTGCACCGCGACCTGCTGAAGGCCTACGCGGCGACGCCCCGCCAGATCACGCGCACGGTGACGATCCCCGGCGCGCTGCCGTACCTGTTCACCGGCCTGCGGATCGCGTCGTCGACGGCCGTCATCGCCGCGATCGTCGCGGAGTACTTCGGCGGGCTGCAGAACGGCCTCGGCTCGCGCATCACGTCGGCCGCGTCGAACAGCGCCTACGCCCGGGCGTGGGCGTTCGTGCTCGGCGCGATCCTGCTCGGACTCGTGTTCTACCTCGCGACCCTCGCGCTCGAGCGCACCGTCGCGAGGCGCCAAGGGGGCTAGACGTCCGCCTGCCAGCGACGCCAGGCCGGATCCATCGCACAGCCAACGAGAGGATTGATCATGAGACTCAACCGGCTTACGGCGTGGGGCGCGGTCGGCGTCGCCGCAGCGCTCGTCCTGGCGGGATGCAGCTCGGACAGCGGCGGGGAGGCGGAGGAGGAGCCCTCGATGAGCTCCGAGGTGCTGATCCCCGTCAAGCTCCAGCTGCAGTGGTTCACGCAGGCCCAGTTCGCCGGCTACTACGCGGCGATCGACCAGGGGTACTACGTCGACGAGGGTCTCGACGTGCAGATCGTCGAGGGTGGCACCGACATCGTGCCGCAGTCCGTGCTGGCCGACGGCTCGGTCGACTACGCGATCGCGTGGGTGCCCAAGGCGCTCGCGTCGCGCGAGCAGGGCGCCGGGATCACCGACGTCGCCCAGATCTTCCAGAGGTCCGGCACGCTGCAGGTCTCGTTCGCGGACAAGGGCATCTCCACCGCGGCCGACCTCGAGGGCAAGACCGTCGGCAACTGGGGCTACGGCAACGAGTTCGAGCTGTTCGCCGGGATGACCAAGGCGGGCCTCGACCCGGCGACCGACGTCACGCTCGTCCAGCAGCAGTTCGACATGAACGCGTTCCTGGCAGGCGACATCGACGCGGCGCAGGCCATGACCTACAACGAGTACGCGCAGCTGCTCGAGGCGGAGAACCCCGAGACGGGCGAGCTGTACACGGCCGACGACTTCACGGCGATCGACTGGAACGACGAGGGCACGGCGATGCTCCAGGACGCCATCTGGGCGAACTCGGAGAAGCTCGCGTCCGACGAGGAGTACCAGGAGACGACCGTCAAGTTCATCAAGGCGAGCCTCAAGGGGTGGATCTACGCACGCGACAACCCGGAGGAGGCCCGGGACATCGTCGTGGCCCAGGGCTCGCAGCTGGGCAACAGCCACCAGCTGTGGCAGACCAACGAGATCAACAAGCTGATCTGGCCGTCGCCCGACGGCATCGGGATGATCGACGAGGACGCGTGGGCGCAGACCGTCGACGTCGCCCTCACCACGAAGAACGACCAGGGTGCCACCGTCATCACGACCGAGCCCGACGCCGAGGCGTACACGAACGAGTACGTCGAGCAGGCTCTGGCCGAGCTGAGGGACGAGGGCGTCGACGTGTCCGGCGAGGACTTCGAGCCCATCGAGGTCACACTCGAGGCCGGCGGCAACTGAGCAGTCCCCGCGCGCGGGCGTCGAGAACGGCGCCCGCGCGCGGTCCCGCACCAGGAGGAGAGGCACCATGACCACCGACGACGACGCGACGGCGCTGCGTCTCGACCGCGAGCACGTCTTCCACTCGTGGTCGGCGCAGGCACATCTGAACCCGCTGGTCATCGCCGGCGGGCTGGGGTCGACCGTGTGGGACCACGCGGGCCGTCGGTACCTGGACTTCTCCAGCCAGCTGGTGAACACCAACATCGGCCACCAGCACCCCCGGGTGGTGGCGGCGATCCAGGAGCAGGCCGCGACGCTCACGACGGTGGCGCCCGCGACGGCGAACCTCACGCGTGGCCGCGCCGCCGAGAAGGTGCTCAGCCACGCGCCCGACGGCTTCAGCAGCGTCTTCTTCACCAACGGCGGGGCCGACGCCAACGAGAACGCGATCCGGATGGCCCGCCTGCACACCGGCCGCGACAAGGTGGTGTCGGCGTACCGCTCGTACCACGGCAACACCGGTGCGGCCGTGGTGGCGACGGGGGACTGGCGGCGCGTGCCCAACGAGTACGCCCGGGGGCACGTGCACCACTTCGGGCCGTACCTGTACCGCTCGGAGTTCTGGGCGACCACCCCCGAGCAGGAGTCCGAGCGTGCGCTGCACCACCTGGAGCGCGTGATCCAGGCCGAGGGGCCGTCGTCGGTCGCGGCGATCCTGCTGGAGACCATCCCCGGCACGGCGGGCGTGCTCGTCCCGCCGCCCGGGTACCTCGCCGGCGTCCGCGCGATCGCCGACCGGTACGGCATCCTGCTCATCCTCGACGAGGTCATGGCCGGGTTCGGCCGGACCGGGCAGTGGTTCGCCTTCGACTCGTTCGACGTCGTGCCGGACCTCATCACGTTCGCCAAGGGGGTCAACTCCGGCTACGTCCCCGCGGGCGGCGTGATCCTCAGCGAGCCGATCGCGAAGACCTTCGACGACCGCGTGTTCCCCGGCGGGCTGACCTACTCGGGGCACCCGCTCGCGATGGGCTCGATCGTCGCGGCGCTCGACGCGATGGCCGACGAGGGCATCGTCGAGAACGCCGCCGCGATCGGCCGCGACGTCCTGGGTCCCGGCCTGGCGGAGCTGGCCGCGACGAACCCCCTGGTCGGCGAGGTGCGTGGGCTCGGGGTGTTCTGGGCCGTCGAGCTGGTCACGGACCAGGCCACGCGCGAGCCCGTCGACGCCGCGCTCATGGGCCGGGTCAAGGCGGGTGCGCTGGCCCGCGGGCTGCTCCCGTTCCTCGCGGACAACCGCGTGCACGTCGTGCCGCCGTGCGTCGTCACCCCCGACGAGGCGGAGACCGGTCTCGGACTGCTGACCGAGGTCCTCGCCGAGGTCGCCTAGCCTTCTGCCCAGCCCCGCCACCACCCTTCTGGAGTTCCGCATGAGCACAAGCACGCCCCGACGCGCCCTCGTCACGGGTGCCTCCTCCGGGATCGGCGCCGCGACCGTCCGGCGGCTGCGCGCTGAGGGCTGGGACGTCGTCGCGACCGCTCGGCGCGCCGACCGCCTGGCCGCGCTGGCCGACCAGACCGGTGCGGACACGATCGTCGCCGACGTCACGGACGACGCCGACGTCGCGCGGCTCGCGGCGCAGGTGGCCGACGGCGGGCCGCTCGACGCGCTGGTCAACAACGCGGGCGGCGCGTTCGGCCTCGACCCGGTGGAGTCGTCGAGCCTCGACCACTGGCGCCAGATGTACGAGCTCAACGTCCTGGGCACCCTGCGGGTCACGCAGGCGCTGCTCCCGCACCTGCGCGAGGGGGACGGCGGCGACATCGTCGTCGTGACCTCCACCGCCGCGCACGGGACGTACGAGGGCGGTGCGGGCTACGTCGGCGCCAAGCACGCCGAGCGGATGCTCGCGACGACGCTGCGCTGGGAGATCCTCGGCGAGCCGATCCGGGTCATCGAGATCGCACCGGGCGCCGTCGCCACCGAGGAGTTCTCGATGGTCCGGTTCGACGGGGACAGCGAGCGGGCCGCC
Organism: Cellulomonas terrae; assembly: GCF_007990265.1. Lineage (GTDB taxonomy): Bacteria > Actinomycetota > Actinomycetes > Actinomycetales > Cellulomonadaceae > Cellulomonas > Cellulomonas terrae. Next base: position 7,353 of record NZ_BJWH01000021.1, on the reverse strand, counting down.
GCCGTGTACGCCGGGTACGAGCCGCTCGTCGCGGACGACGTCGCCGACGCGATCGCGTGGACGCTCGGCCGGCCGCCGCACGTCAACATCGACCTCCTGGTGGTCCGCCCGCGCGCACAGGCGAGCAACAACCGGATCGTGCGGACCGACGCCTGAGATCGACCAGGCAACTGTCGGAGGGCCTCCGTAGGGTGGAGACGTGCCCTCCGCTCCACCCGCACGACCTCCCGAGTCCACCACCAGGGTCCTTCTGCGCCTGCGTCGCTGGGCGAGGCCTGCGCTCCCGCGGATCGCGCTCGGCGGGCTGACCGCCCTCGGCGCGTCCCTGCTCGCGCTCGCGGTGCCGCAGGTCCTGCGCGTGATCGTCAACGGTCCGCTGCTGACGGAGGGGTCGCAGCGCGGCGTGATCCTCGGCGCGCTGCTCGTGCTCGGGCTGGGTGTGCTCGAGGCGTTCCTCGTGTGGTGCCGACGTGCGCTCATCCTCACGCCGGGCACGACGGTCGAGCGGGACATGCGCACCGACCTGTTCCAGCACCTGCTCGACCTGCCCGTGGAGTTCCACGATCGCTGGTCGGGCGGTCAGCTGCTGTCGAGGATCATGTCCGACCTCGGGACGATCCGGCGGTGGACCGTGTTCGGGCTCGTGATGCTGCTGGTCAGCGGCACGACGGTCGTCGTCGGCATCGGACTGATGATCGCGACCAGCTGGGTGCTCGGGCTGGTGTACCTCGTCGGTGCGGTGCCCATGATCTGGCTGGGCTTCCGGTTCCGCGAGGACTACAAGGTCGTCGCACGGCGGGCCCGGGACCAGGCCGGGGACCTGGCCACGACGGTCGAGGAGTCCGTGCACGGCATCCGGGTGCTCAAGGCCTTCGGCCGCGGCGACGACGCGCTCGACGACTTCGCCCGGCAGGCCGACGAGCTGCGCAGCACCGAGGTGCACAAGGCCAGGACGCTCTCCCGCGTCTCGTTCGCGCTGGGGGCCATCCCGGAGGCGATCCTCGCGGTGTCGCTCGGGTTCGGGGTCGTCCTGACCTCCCGCAGCGAGCTCAGCGTGGGCGCGCTGGTCGCGTTCTTCGCCACCGCGGCGGTCGTGAACAGCCCGGTGGAACGCCTCGGGATGCTGCTCGCGATGACGCTCGACGCGAAGGCCGCGACCGACCGGTACCTGCAGGTCATGGACACCGGCTCGGCCGTGCGGGACCCCGCTCAGCCGGTCGCCCTGCCCGTCGCCGACCCGGCCGGCTCGCGGGTGGAGCTGTCGGGCGTCCACTTCGCGCACCCGCGCACCGCCACGGCGGACGGGCAGCCCCGGGGCGGGACGGACATCCTCGCCGGCATCGACCTGGTCCTGGAGCCGGGCGAGACCATGGCGCTCGTCGGGCTCACCGGCAGCGGCAAGACGACCCTGCTCCAGCTGGTCCCGCGGCTCTACGACGTCACCGCGGGCAGCGTCCGGATCGACGGGGTGGACGTGCGCGACCTGAGCCGGGCGGACCTGCGTGCGGCCGTGTCGATCGCGTTCGAGGACCCGATCCTGTTCTCGGCGTCGGTGCGCGAGAACGTGCTGCTCGGGAGCGACCTGACCGGGCAGGCCGCCGACGACCTGGTGGCCGAGGCGCTCGACGTCGCCCGCGCCGGGTTCGCCCACCGGCTGCCCGACGGGCTCGACACGATCATCGGCGAGGAGGGTCTCAGCCTCTCCGGCGGGCAGCGGCAGCGGATCGCCCTGGCCCGCGCGATCGCCGTCCGCCCCCGCGTGCTGCTGCTCGACGACCCGCTCTCGGCCCTCGACGTCACCACGGAGGCCGCGGTGACGGCGCGACTGCGCGAGATGCTCACCGGGACCACCACCCTCGTCGTCGCGCACCGGCCCTCGACGGTCGCGCTGGCTGACCGGGTGGCGGTGCTGGAGGACGGGCGCATCACCGGCGTCGGCAGGCACGCCGACCTCCTCTCCACGCACCCGCACTACCGGTACGTGCTGACCGCGCTGTCGGCGCTGGACGACGCGGACGGCACGGACGACGCGGAGTCGGACGAGCTCGCGCAGGTGCGGCCGTGAGCGCGCCGGTGAGCACCGTGACCGCCGAGGGCTCCGACGACGCGACCTCGGCCGCCGAGTCACGACGGATCCGGCGCCGGTCCCTCGGCCTGCTGCGGTCCCTGCTCCGGCCGGTCGCCGGTGCCGCGTGGGCGACCGCCGCGCTGGTCGTCGGCGCGCAGCTCGCGGCCGTCGCCGGTCCCGCGCTCGTCGCCTACGGCATCGACCAGGCGCTCCCGGCGCTCACGGACGGCGACGCCGGACCGATCACGCTCGCGACCGCCGCCTACCTCGCAGCCGCGCTGCTCGGCGGGCTGCTGACGGCCGCGACCGTCCGGGCGTCGGCCCGCGTGAGCCAGACGATGCTGCTCGACCTGCGGCGCCGGGTGTTCCGGCACACGCAGCGCCTCAGCCTGGAGTTCCACGAGAAGTACACGTCGGGCCGGATCATCTCGCGGCAGACCTCGGACGTGGACGCGCTGCGCGAGCTCCTCGACGGCGGCGTGACCACGCTGGCGTCGGGCGTGCTCGCGATGGTGTTCACCGCGGTGTCGCTCGTGCTCCTCGACTGGCGCAGCGGGCTCGTGCTCCTCATCGCGGTCGTGCCCGGTGTCGTCCTCACGCGGTGGTTCCAGGTGCGGTCGCAGGTGCAGTACCGCAAGCAGCGGACGGCGGCGGCGCGGCTCATCGTCCGGTTCGTCGAGACGATGACCGGCATCCGCGCGGTGCAGGCGTTCCGCCGCGAGCCCCAGGTACGGGGTGTCTACGGCGAGCTGGCCGAGGACTACCGCGACACCAACGCCAGGTCGATCCGGCTGAACGGCGTCTTCGACACGGGCCTGACGCTGATCGGGAACGTCACGGTCGCGGCGGTCCTGCTGGTCGGCGGCCTGCGTGCGCTGGAGGGCGGCATCGAGGTCGGGGTGCTCGTCGCCGCGGTGCTGTACGCACGGCGGTTCTTCAACCCGCTGCAGCAGATCGGGATGTTCTACAACTCGTTCCAGTCCGCGACCGCGGCACTCGAGAAGCTCGCGTCGCTGCTCGCCGAGGAGCCGACCGTCCCGGAACCCGTGCACCCGCAGCGGCTCGCTCAGGCCCGCGGCGACGTGCGGTTCGACGACGTCGAGTTCGGCTACGGCACCGGGCCCACGGTCCTGCCCCACGTCGACCTGCACATCCCGGCCGGGCAGTCGATCGCCCTCGTCGGCGAGACGGGCGCCGGCAAGTCGACGATCGCGAAGCTGCTCGCCCGGTTCTACGACGTCCGCGAGGGAGCCGTGCGCCTCGACGGGCTCGACCTGCGCGACATCGAGCCCGCCGACCTGCGACGGGCCGTCGTGATGGTGACGCAGGAGGCGTACCTGTTCTCGGGCTCGATCAGCGCGAACATCGCGCTCGGCAAGCCCGAGGCCACCCCGGCGGAGATCGAGGCGGCTGCGCGTGCGGTCGGCGTGCACGACCTCGTCGCGGCGATGCCCGACGGGTACGACACCGAGGCGGACAAGCGCGGTGTGCGGCTGTCGGCCGGGCAGCGCCAGCTGGTGTCGTTCGCGCGCGCGTTCCTGGCGGACCCGGCGCTGCTGATCCTCGACGAGGCGACCAGCTCGCTGGACCTCCCGGGGGAGGCGCTGGTCCAGGTCGGCCTGCAGACCCTGCTCGCCGACCGCACGTCGGTCGTCATCGCGCACCGTCTCTCGACGGTCATGGGGTCGGACCGCGTGCTGGTCATCGAGGACGGCCGCATCATCGAGGACGGCTCGCCCACCGAGCTCGTGGCGGCCGGTGGTCGGTTCGCGGACCTGCACGCCGACTGGCAGCGCTCGCTGCGCCGGACCGCGTAGACGACGTCAGCCGCTCGTCCCGAGCCCTTCCTCCCGGGCGCGCACGATCGCGGCCGACCGGTCGGGCAGCGCCAGCCGTGCCAGCACGTTCGCCAGGTGGTTGCGCACCGTCTTGGGACTGAGACGCAGGCGCCGGGCGATCGTCTCGTTGTCGAGCCCGGCGGCCACCAGGTCGAGGACCTCGCGCTCCCGGTCGGTGAGCTGCGGGAACGGCAGACGCGCGGCGGTCCGCCCACCGAGCACGTAGGCCATCGCGCGCTGCGCCACGGCGGGCGACAGGATCATCTCGCCCGCCGCCACGGCGCGGACGGCACGTTCCACGGCGTCGGGCGGTGCGGACTTCACCAGGTACCCCCGCGCGCCGGCGCGGACGGCCGCCACGACGGCGTCGTCGTCCTCGTGCATGGTGACCACGAGCACGCGCAGGTCCGGGTGCTGCTGCAGGAGCTCGCGGGTGAGGTCGATGCCGGAGCCGTCGCCGAGGTCGAGGTCCATGAGCACGACGTCGGCGTCGGTGCCGGAGGCGAGCAGGGGTCCGGCCTCCCGGGCGCTGGCGGCCTGCCCGGTCACGCGGATGCCGGGCAGCGAGTCGAGCAGCGCGGCCATGCCGATCCGGAACACGGGGTGGTCGTCGACGACCACGACGCTGATGGTCACGAGAGGCTCCGGACGAGGGCGGGGTCGAGGGGCAGGACGGCGTGCACGCGCGTGCCGCCGGGAGGGTGGGGCTCGACCGTGACGACGCCACCCAGCTCGTCGGCACGCTCGCGCATCGACCGCAGGCCCACGCCGGACGGTGACCCGGCGGGAATCCCGCTGCCGAGGTCGAGCACGATGACCACGAGCGAGGCGTCCTGGACGGTCACGCTCACCGTGCAGCCCTCGGCGCCGCTGTACCGGGACGCGTTGACCACGGACTCGCTGACGATCGCGTAGGCGGCGGCGGTCACCCGGGGGTCGAGGTCGGTGAGGTCGTCGGCGGCCAGGTCCAGCCGCACGTCGAAACCGCCGTCGCCGGTTCGTCGGGCGAGCTCGCGCAAGGCCGGCCCGAGACCTTCGCTGTCGAGCAGCGGCGGGAGCAGGCTCCGCGAGAGCAGCCGCACGTCCTGTACACGCTGCTCCACCTCGGCCTGGAGGGCGTCCAGGATCGTGTCGGCTGCCGCCGGGTCGCGGGTCAGGGTGTTCCGAGCGCCCTGCAGCCCGAGCCGCAGCCCCGAGAGCCACGGGCCGATGCCGTCGTGCAGCTCGCGGCGGATCAGCCGGCGCTCGGCGAGCCGGGCGCGGGTGGCGGCGTCGCGGGCGCGCTCGAGGTCCGCCGCGCCCTGCACGAGGGCGAGCCCGGCCGCGACGACGGGCAGCAGGTGGTCGAGGGACTCGCCGGTCCGCGCGTCGAGCCGTTCGCCGGGCCGGACCGTGACGGCGAGGGAGCCGATCGGGCGGCCCGCGTGCTCGAGCGTCCGGCGGACGGGCGTCGACGTCGCGGCGCCCCACTGCGCGGTGTGCTCGTCGCCCGTCACCGTCACCGACTCGAGCCGCAGCGACTCGGCCACCGCAGACGTGAGCCCGTCGAGGAGCTCGGTGCCGCCCGCGAGCTGGCGCCCGACCCGCAGCGCGGCGCTGCTGGTCGACTCGCCGTAGACGAGCGCGCGGACGCGGCGGCCGAGCCAGGAGTGCACGGGCTGCACCGCCACCGCGACGCCGACGGTCGCGATCACCTGCGCGACGGCCCCACCGCCCACCGCGACCGTCGCGGCGACGAGGACGAGCGCGTACACGACCGCGAGCCCGAGGGTGAGCAGACCGGCCACGGCCGCCCGGCTGACCGCCAGGTCGATGCCCCACAGCCGGTTGCGCAGCACGGTGACCAGCAGCGCGACGGGGAACAGCGCCTGGCACGCGAGGTGCGCCAGGGGTACGGCGAAGATCATCTCGGGCGGGGAGTCGACGAGCAGGAGCGGCACGAACGACAGGGCCATCAGGGCGGTGCCGACGGTGAGCAGTCCCAGCCCGGGTCGCTCGCGCACGGGACCGCGCCGGTACCGCCAGCCGGTCGCGGCAGCGGTGACCAGGCCGAGCACGACGACGCCCGCCAGGAGCGTGGTGTTGTCGGCCATGGGCAGGAGCAGGCGCTGGACCGTCAGAGCGAGGGTCAGCAGGGCTCCCGCGACCATCCCCGTCCAGGCGCCACGGGACAACGGCGAGTCCCGGACCAGCCACGGCACGACGAGGAAGAGCGCGAGCGTGCCGGGCACCCAGGCCCAGCTCACGGTCGCGGTCAGGACGGGCAGCTCGGGGAGGGTCGGGTGGCCCGACTGGTACGTCCCCCACGCGCTGCCCAGCGCGGCGAGCGCGCCGCCGGCACCGGTGAGCGCGACGAGCCAGCCGACGGGGTGCGAGCGACGGGCCAGGATGACGGCGCCGACCGTCCCGTAGACCACGCCCACCATCGCGTCGACGACGAAGAAGAGCAGGTCGGGGTCCATCGCCACGCGGGCCGCGACGCGCAGGACGACGGCGGCGAGCGTGACCGCCCAGGTCAGGACGGCGACGACCACGGCGAGCCGAGGGTGTCCGGAGCGGCGGGCGTCGTCGTCGGCCACCGTCATGGCGCCACCGTAGGGGGTGCCTCCGTGGCCGCGGTACGCCCCCGCGAGGGTGAACCTCGCGGGGGCGTGGAGCGTGTTCACCTCAGCGACGGTCGCCGAGGGCGAACCCGAGCGCGACGACCAGCAGCCAGACGGGTCCGGTGAACCCGGCCATGTACTGCAGGGGCGACAGCCCGGCGATCAGGGTGAGCCCGCCGAGCACGACGCTGACGGCGCCGACCCAGCGGGGCGCGGCCGAGTGCCGGAACGCGGCGACGGCGAGCGCGACGCCCGAGAGCCCGGCGCCGAGCCACAGCCAGGAGATGGTCGCCACCCAGTCGGTGTAGAACGCGGCGGACTCGGGCACGAGCACGTCCGGGTCGGACAGGGCCAGCGAGAACTGCGTGTCCAGACCGCTGCCCAGCAGGAGCGCGACGGACACGAGCACGAGCCCCCAGGCAGCCACGGTCCCGTGCAGTGAGCCGTCCGGGGTGCGCTGGTCGATCCGGCGCTTGAGCCCGGCCGCGAAGACGGGGATCACCACGGCGCACGCGGCGGCGAGCACGTGGAAGACCAGGAACGAGGACTGCTTCGTCGCCGCGTCGGCGAGCATCGCGACCGCATCGCCCTGGGTCTTGTCCCAGTCGACGGACGCGGCGAGCGACGCCTGGATGGTGGCCAGGCCGAGGGCCCCGGCGGCGACGCCCGTCCACGCCCACGCGCGGCTGCTGCCGGGGACGGATCGACGGGTCTGGCCGGCGGACGGCTCGACGGTGGTGCTGGACATCGATGTGCTCCTTCGGGTCGGCGCCGGTGGGCTCACCGGCGATCTCCCGAGGAGCGTCGGCGGGCGCGCGTCCCGGGCACCAGGGCGCGACGCCCG
>NZ_BJWH01000020.1 GCF_007990265.1 Cellulomonas terrae | reverse complement strand
ACCCCGCCCGGGGTGCGGCCCGACGACAGCACCTCAGAGGCTGCGCAGGACGCTCACGACGCGGCCGAGGATGGTCGACTCGTCGCCCGGGATGGGCGAGTACGCGGGGTTGTGCGGCATGAGCCAGACGTGGCCGTCGATGCGCTTGAGGGTCTTGACCGTGGCCTCGCCGTCGATCATGGCCGCCACGATCTCGCCGTTCTCGGCCACCGGCTGACGCCGGACGACGACCCAGTCGCCGTCGCAGATGGCGGCGTCGATCATCGAGTCGCCGACGACCTTGAGCAGGAAGAGGTCGCCGTCGCCGACGAGCTGGCGGGGGAGCGGGAAGACGTCCTCGACGACCTGCTCCGCGAGGATCGGTCCTCCGGCGGCGATCCGGCCGACGACCGGGACGTAGGAGGGTGCGGGCAGGCGCTCGCCGTCCCCCTGGTCCGGGAACGCGGAGCGGCTGCCGTCGGGGGCCGTCCAGGTGCCCACGCCGCGCGAGTCGTCGGCCTGTACGACCTCGATCGCGCGCGGTCGGTTGGGGTCGCGACGCAGGTACCCCTTGCGCTCGAGCGCCATGAGCTGGTGCTTGACGCTGGACGGGCTGGTGAGACCGACCGCCTCACCGATCTCTCGCATGCTCGGCGGGTAGCCGCGGGACTCCACCGACGAGCGGATGGTGTCCAGCACGAGGCGCTGGCGCGCCGTGAGGCCGTCCGATCCCGGCGCGCCGTCCGGGAGCGTGTGGACCGTCGCCAGGTCCTTCTCGGGCTGGGACGCGTCCCCTGTGTCCGTCACTGCGCTCCTCCTCCGTCCGGCGGTCGCCGTGCAGCACGCCCGGCCTTCCCCGCCTGTACCAGCTCGCGATCACGGGCTCCTGACCTGCGGCGACGGGTCGTCCCGGCGGTCGTGTCAGTGGCTCGTGGTGCGCTTGTGCTGCATCGCCAGCCTAGGGAAGTAGCGGCTGAAGATCAAACATCTGTTCGATCGTGTCTCGACAGTGTCGGTGGATGCTGGTAGACATCGTACAGACGTTCGACGAACAGACGTTCGACGGCGATGTGACGAGGAGCGGTACCCCGGACACCGGGCTGAGCAGGAACGAGGGACGTGATGAGCGCGATGGTCATGGGGCCGGCGATGCCGAACAGCGTGTCGAGCCGAGCGACGAACCGGGTGCCCGGCCGCGTGTCGCGCCCTGCCACGGCGCCCGAGCGCACGGCGACCGCCGGCCACCTCCGGCTCACCGCGCGAGGTCGCGCCGTCCTGTGGATCCTTGCTGCGGTCGCCGTCGCGCTCGTGACGCTGATCGGCAGCCAGGCCTCCGCCGACGGGCCCGTCGCGGCCCAGGAGGTCGTGCGGCGCGTCGTGCAGCCGGGGGAGACGCTGTGGCAGATCGCCGAGTCGGTGGCCGCCCCGTCGCAGGACGTCCGCGACGTCGTGGTGGACCTGGTCCGCCTGAACGAGCTCCCCGAGGCCGGCCTGATGGCCGGTCAGGTGATCGTCGTCCCCGCGAGCTGAGTCCCGGAGCGACGACCGCGCGATTGTCATCCGATCGAGTCAAGGCTAGGTTAGCCTTACCTCACACGGCGAGCTGGGGGGCTGGCCGGAGGTGTGGACTCTCGAGTCCACCGCAGTACAGCGCGGTGCCGAGGCGAGTCGGTCCGTGACCTGGGACGGGGGCGTCCCCGCGAGAGCGGCCACCTTCGGGTGGCCGCTCTCGTGCGTCCGGCTCGCACCAGCGGTGACCGACCCGGCGCGCGGACGAGGCGGTGCACGAAGCCGGTCCGACGGCTGCTCGAGCGCTCTCGCGAGGCGCCTTGCGACGCCGGGACGGGTGGCCTAGCGTCACGGGGGCGTTCACGACCCGATCGCCACCGACAGACGTCTGGCCAGATGTCGCGGCGTCGACGCGCCAGCACGAAGGGGGACACCGTGCACTGTCCGTTCTGCCGCCACCCGGACTCCCGCGTCGTCGACTCGCGGACCTCGGACGACGGGTCCACCATCCGGCGACGCCGGCAGTGCCCGCACTGCAACCGCCGCTTCACCACGGTCGAGACGGCCAGCCTGTCGGTCGTCAAGCGCTCCGGAGCCACCGAGCCGTTCAGCCGGGAGAAGATCGCCGGCGGTGTCCGGAAGGCCTGCCAGGGACGTCCCGTGAGCGAGGACGACCTCGCGCTGCTCGCCCAGAAGGTCGAGGAGACGCTCCGCGGAGCCGGCTCGGCAGAGATCGACGCGTACGAGATCGGGCTCGCGATCCTCGGTCCGCTGCGAGAGCTGGACGAGGTCGCGTACCTGCGGTTCGCCAGCGTCTACCAGGCGTTCGACTCCCTCGAGGACTTCGAGGCGGCGATCACGGTGCTGCGCGCGGAACGGGACTCCGAGCTCGACCCCGACGTCGCCGACGGCGCGGACGACGAGAGCACACCGACGGACGAGGACGTCCGCACGACCTGAGGACGGAGCGCTGCAGGTGTCGGCGCCACCGCATAGGTTCGTCGGGTGCGTCCTTCTGATCTCGAGTTCCTCCGTGTGCCCGGTGCGCCGACGGTCCTCGCCGACGGCACCCACGCCGTCGTGTCGGTCGTCCACCCCGACCTGTCGTCCGACGAGTACGTCGGCCGGCTGTGGTCGGTCGATCTCGAGGATGGCGGCCCTCCGCGGGCGCTGACCCGCGGGCACCGCGACACGGTGCCGGAGGTGAGCCCGGACGGCCGGTGGGTCGCGTTCCTGCGGGCCGAGCCCGAGGGCAAGCCGCAGGTGCACGTGGTCGAGGCGACCGGCGGCGAGCCGATCCGGCTGACGGACGCACCCTTGGGCGCGTCGGAGCCCAGGTTCTCCCCGGACGGCACGCGCATCGCGTACGTGGCCCGGGTGCCGGAGGAGGGTCGGTACGCCGCCGACGGCAAGCCGGGGAACGAGGACCCGCGGCACATCACGGAGCTGAAGTACCGGTCGGACGGTGTGGGCTTCTTCCGCGACCGCCCCCAGCACGTGTTCGTCGTGGACGTCCCGGTCGACCGCGACCGTCCGGCGGAGCTGCCCGAGGCGGTGGCGTTGACCTCGGGCGACATCGGCGTCAGCGGCGTGCGGTGGCTGCCGTCGGGTGACGCCCTCGTCGGCGTCTCGGCCCGGCACGGTGCGCGGGAGACCGACCTGCGCAGCGACGTCGTCCGCATCGACGCCTCGCCGACCGTCGACCCCGGGACCCCGGTGCCGGTCACCGACGCGGACGGGGAGAGCACGCTCGGTGTCGACGCCGTGCTCCCGTCCGCCGACGGCAGCACGCTGTGGCTCGTCGCGAGCGACCTCGGACCGACCGGTCGTGACTTCGTCGCCACCCAGTCGGGCCTCTACCGGCTGGCGCTCGACCGTCCCGACGCCGAGCCCGAGCGTCTCACCGACCCGGAGCGGGACCAGGTGACGGCCGTCGTGGCGGAGCTCGGCGGTGACCCGCTGATCGTGGTCGAGCGCCGCGGCGCCGCGCACCTGGTCCGGGTGGCGGCGGACGGCACCCCGACCACGCTCGTCGGCGGCACGCACGTCGTGTCCGGTGCGGCTGTCGTCCCTGCGTCCGGGCGCGTGGTGGTGACGGCGGCGACGCCGACATCGGCCGGTGACGTCTTCGTCGTGGACGGGTCGTCGGGCGCGGTCGAGGTCCGCACCGACCTCTCGGCCGCGCTCCGGTCGACCGGGCGGACGCGCACCCCCGTCGAGCTCGTCGCGACCTCGCCCGACGGGTACGAGGTGCACGGCTGGGTGGTGACGCCGGATCCCGAGCGCTACGGCGACGGGCCGCACCCGACGGTCCTGATGATCCACGGCGGGCCGTTCGCGCAGTACACGCACGGGCTCTTCGACGAGGTGCAGGTGCTGGCCGAGGCCGGGTACGCCGTCGTGCTGGGCAACCCGCGGGGATCCTCCGGGTATGGACGGGCGCACGGGCTCGCGATCTGCCGGGCGTTCGGGACCGTCGACACCGACGACGTGCTCGCCCTGCTCGGCGCCGCGCTCGAGGACCCCGCGCTGGACGGGGAGCGGGTCGGTGTCATGGGCGGGTCGTACGGGGGTTACCTGACCGCGTGGCTCACCACGCGGACGGACCGGTTCGTCGCGGCGATCGTCGAGCGCGGGTTCCTCGACCCGGTCAGCTTCGTCGGGTCCAGCGACATCGGCTGGTTCTTCGGTCTGGAGTACCTCGGGGACGCCGACGACGCGGACGGGGCGGCGACGCTCGCCGCGCAGTCGCCCATGGCGCACGTCGACCGGGTCCGCACGCCCACCCTCGTCATCCACTCGGAGCAGGACTGGCGGTGCCCGGTCGAGCAGGGTCAGCGCTGGTTCGTCGAGCTGAAGCGGCGCGGGGTGCACGCCGAGCTGCTGCTGTTCCCGGGCGAGGGGCACGAGCTCACGCGCTCGGGCAACCCGAAGCACCGCAAGGTCCGCTTCGACCACGTGCTGCAGTGGTGGGCGACGCACCTGCCCGTCGGCGGCTGAGAGGGCGCGCGCTGGGTCAGCGGTCGCTCGACCGGACGCCCCACAGGTTGATGCCGGCGTCGACGGCGTGCGGCTCGATCGCGGCGAGCTCGTCGTCGGTCAGCGGCGGGAGGGCGATCGCAGCGAGGTTCTCGTCGAGCTGCGTGGCGGTCCGCGCGCCGACCAGGACGGACGTGACGCGCGGGTCGCGCAGCACCCAGGCGAGGGCGAGCTGCGGCAGCGTCCGACCCCCGGCCCGGGCGATCGCGTCGAGCGCCCGGACGTGGTCGAGCGCCTGGTCGGTGAGCCACTCCGTCCGCAGCGGTCCGCCGCGGGCCGCCCGCGAGTCGGCGGGGACCCCGTCGAGGTAGCGCGTGCTCAGCATGCCCTGCGCAAGCGGCGAGAACGCGACGACGGCCAGGCCCGCGTCGTCGGCCACGTCCAGCAACGACCGCCCGTCCGAGCCGGGCTGCTCGACCCACCGGTTGAGCAACGAGTAGGCAGGCTGGTGCACGGCGAGGCGCAGCCCGAGCGACCGGGCGACGGCGATCGCCTCGACGGTCCGGTCGGCGGAGTACGACGAGATCCCCGCGTGCCGCGCCTTGCCCGACCGGACCGCCCGGTCGAGCGCGCCGAGGGTCTCCTCCAGGGGCGTGCTCGGGTCGAACCGGTGGCTGTAGAACACGTCGACGCTGTCGACCCCCAGGCGCCGCAGCGACTCGTCGAGGGACGCCCGCAGGTACTTCGCCGAACCGTGCTCGCCGTACGGTCCGGGCCACGCGCGGTAGCCCGCCTTGGTGGTGAGGAGCAGCTCGTCGCGGTGCCCGCGCAGGTCGCCGGCGAGCAGGCGGCCGACGGACTCCTCGGCGGCGAACGGTGGCGGGCCGTAGTTGTTCGCGAGGTCGAGGTGCACGACCCCGCGGTCGACGGCGTGCAGGACGAGGGCGCACTGGTCCGCGAACGGTGTCGTCTCGCCGAAGTTCTGCCAGAGCCCCAACGAGACGACCGGCCAGGAGAGCCCACCGGCACGACGATGGGGGAGCGAGGTCGCTGGGAGCACGTCCCGACGCTACCCGGCGTGAGAAGAGGTGGCGCCGCACGCTCGAGTCGGTCAGGCTGAGCGGGTCGCGGGCGCAGACGTCCGACGGCACACAGCATCGAAGGAGACGCCCATGGCCCAGGACGACACCAAGGCGACCACGGAGGCGGCGGTGAGCGACGACACGAAGGCGAAGTTCCGCGAGGCGCTCGAGCGCAAGAAGTCGAACCAGCACCGCACCGCGGACGGCACCACCAACACCGGTCAGGTGCACGGCTCGGAGACCGCCGGCCCGTCGCAGCGTCGCTTCCAGCGCAAGTCCGGCTCCGCCTGAGCCTGCACGACCGAGGGCCCCGACCAGGTTTCCGGTCGGGGCCCTCGGTCGTGCGTCAGGACAGCAGGCGCAGGCGCACGGACTCGGGGCGGCTCGAGAGCGCCTCGATGACGGCGGGGTCGACCCGGGCGCCGGCGTCGGTGACGACGTAGCCGAGCTCGCCGCGGGTCGCGAGCAGCTGACCCTCGATGTTCACGCCGTGCTCGGCGAGCGTCGCGTTGACCGCCGCCAGCACCCCGGGCACGTTGCGGTGCAGGTAGGCGAGGCGGTGCACGCCGGGCTGCTGCTCCAGCGCCAGGTTCGGAAGGTTGACGCTCAGGGTCGTGGACCCCGTGGCCAGGTAGTCGCGCACCTTGTTGGACACGAACTGGCCGATGGCCTCCTGCGCCTCCTCCGTGGAGCCGCCGGTGTGCGGGGTGAGGATCACGTTGGGCAGGCCGCGCAGCTCGGACTCGAACGGGTCGCCCTTGCGCTTCGGCTCGACGGGGAACACGTCGACGGCTGCCCCGGCCACGTGCCCGGCGACGATCGCGTCCCGCAGGGCGGCGTAGTCGACGACGAACCCGCGCGAGAGGTTGAGGAACACGGCGCCCGGGCGCATGCGTGCGAACTGCTTGGCGCCGAACAGCCCGGCGTTCCCGCTGCGGCCGTCGACGTGCAGCGTGACGATGTCCGCCGTCTCGAGCAGCTCGTCGAGCGTGCTCATGCGGCGCGCGTTGCCCAGGGCGAGCTTCTCGGCGGTGTCGTAGAACACGACCGACATGCCGAGGTTCTCCGCCAGCACGGACAGCTGGGTGCCGATGTTGCCGTAGCCGATGATGCCGAGCGTGCGGCCGCGGATCTCGTGCGCGCCCGTCGCCGACTTGTTCCAGATGCCGTCGTGCATGGCCCGGTCGAGCTCGGTCTGACGGCGCGTCAGCGAGATGATGTCGGCGATCGCGATCTCGACCACCGAGCGCGTGTTGGAGAACGGCGCGTTGAACGTCGCGACGCCGCGCGCGGCCGCCTCGGCGAGGTCGATCTGGTTGGTGCCGATGCAGTAGGCCCCGATCGCCACGAGGGACGGGGACGCCGCGAGCACCTCCGCGGTGACGTGCGTCTTGGAGCGGATGCCCAGCAGGTGCACGCCGTCGAGCGCCTCGATGAGCTCGGTCTCGTCGAGCGCCCCGGTGCGGGTCGTCACGTCGAAGCCGGCCGTCTCGAGGATCGAGCGAGCCTGGGGGTGGAGGTTCTCGAGCAGCAGGGCCTTCAGCACGCCCCTATGGTGCGCCCCCCGGACCTCCGGGCCTACAGCGGTCCGGCCCTCGGACACGCGTGAGACGGCCGGCTCACCAGCCTGCGGGCAGCGGACGGTCGTGCAGGACGTGCAGCGCGCGGGTGGGCCGGGTCATCGCGACGTACAGGTCGCCCGCGCTCGCGTCGAGCACCTCGGCCGGCTCGACCAGCACGACGACGTCGAACTCCAGGCCCTTGGCCTCGCGCGGGCTGAGCACCACGAGCGGGGCGTCGAGGTCGGCTGCGCTCGACCCGGTGCCGAGCGCGGGGCGCAGGCCGGCCTCCTGCAGCGAGGTCGCGATCGCGTCGAGCCGCGCGTCGACGGCGATCACCGCGATCCTCCCGGCGCCCGAGGCGTCCGTGACGTCGGCGACCAGCTTCTCCGTCTTCTCGGCGACTGCCGCGGCGAAGTCGGCGACCTGCTGCACGACCAGCGAGTCCTCGACGTCCCGCGCGGACGTCAGCGGGCTCACCGGCAGGTGCGCCGCGACGGCCACCCGCCGGGCCGTGTCCGCGACCTCCGCCGGGGTCCGGTAGTTCACGGTGAGCTCGTTGAGCCGCCACGACGACCGCAGGACCGGGTCCAGCTGCGCGGCCCAGCTGCGCGCGCCCGCGGTCGCGGTCGTCTGTGCGACGTCGCCGACGATCGTCAGCGACCGCGTCGGCACGCGCCGCAGCAGCGAGCGCCACGCCATCGCCGAGAGCTCCTGGGCCTCGTCGACCACCACGTGGCCGTAGGTCCACGACCGATCGGCGGCCGCGCGCTCGGCGGTCGTCAGGGTGGGGCCGGTCGTCGCGAACCGGTCCGCGAGCATCTCCGCGGAGACCATCCCGCCGCTTCCCGTCGACTCGAGCACCTGCCGGGCGTACGCCAGCTCGGAGGCCCGCCGCTCGGAGGCGGCACGCGCCTCGGCGCGGGCGGCCTGGTCGTCCTCCCCGAGCAGCTCGGCCGCCTCGTCGAGGATCGGGACGTCCGCGGGGGTCCACGGCGCGTCGGGTTCCCGGACCAGCATCGCGCGCTCCTGCGGGCTGAGCTGCGGGGCCGCCGACGCGAGGCGGTGCGGCTTGGACCAGAGGTCGGAGACGAGCTTCTGGGGGGTGATCGGCATCCACGCCAGGTTGAGCGCGATGCGGATCTCCCGCGTGGTGCGCAGCTCCTCGATGATCTCGCCGCGCTCGTCGGAGGGCACGTCGCCGCCGAGCTGCAGCACGTACTGCTCCGCCAGCCGGCCGAGCATGTCCCGCACGAACGAGACGCGGGCCTGGTTGTGCGGCTTGTGGTTGCGCCGGGCGCGCGCCATCGCCGAGGCGATGTCGTTCGGCCGGATGACGAGGTCGTGGCCGTCCACGCGCACGTGGACGGGCTGCGCCGGGACCCGCTCGCGGTCGCGGACGGCGCGCGCGACCACGCTGCCCCACAGCGCACGGCCCTTGAGCTCGGCGACGGCCTCGTCCTCCGTGGCCGTCGCCTGGATCCCGGGGTACAGCTCCGCGACGGTCGTCGTGACGACGCCCGTCTCGCCCAGGGACGGCAGCACCTGGTCGATGTACCGCAGGAACGTGCGGCTCGGGCCGACCAGCAGGACGCCCGAGCGCTCGAGGAGCCGCCGGTGCGCGTACAGCAGGAACGCCGCGCGGTGCAGGGCCACGGCCGTCTTGCCGGTCCCCGGACCGCCCTGCACGACGAGCGCGCCGCCGAGCTCGGAGCGGATGATCGCGTCCTGCTCGCCCTGGATCGTCGCGACGATGTCGCCCATCCGGCCGGTGCGGCCCGCGGCCAGCCCCGCCAGGAGCGCACCCTCGCCCGACAGGCCGGTCAACCGCTCTCCGGAGTCGCCCGTCAGCAGGTCGAGGTCGAGGACCTCGTCCTCGACGCTCGTCACCGTCCGTCCGCGGGTCACCACGTGCCGGCGACGCACGACCCCGTCGGGGTGCGCGGCGGTGGCCCGGTAGAACGCCTGCGCCGCCGGCGCCCGCCAGTCGGTGAGCAGCTGCGTCTGCTCGGTGTCCGTCAGGCCGAGCCGGCCGATGTAGCGGCGGCTGTCGTCGTCGAGGTCGAGCCGGCCGAAGACCAGACGCTCCTCGACGGCCTCCAGCTGGGCGATCCGGTCCTCGTAGAGCGTCGCGAACGCGTCCCGCTCGCTGCGGTTCTGGGGCGACCCCGACGGGCCCTCCCGGCGGACGTCCGCCAGGCGCGCCCGCGTCTGCGCGCGCAGGTCGTCGAGCCGGCCGTACAGCTGGTCGACGACGCCCTGCTCGACGGCCAGCTCGTTGTCCATGCCTGACACCTGGGCGATCTCCGTTCCGCCGGGGACACCGGCCGCGCGTACCTCCGCCGCTGCGCGCGTCGAGGGACGACGCGACGCTCGGAGCGGCCGTCCATTATCCGACCTTCGCGCCCTCGTCGCACGCAGCCGACCGGGTGGGCTCTCCCGGCGGCCGGGTGAGATGGCGCGCGGCAGTGGTGTGCGACCCCTACGATTCGGGTGGTCCTGTCGAGAAGTGGCAGGTGAACCGTCGGGAGGAGAGGCCCGTTGAGCGACGCACGCACCGCCCCCGACGACATCCGCCGCGGCCCGGTGACGAGTTCTGCACCCGTCCGCCTGCTGCTCGTCGAGGACGACGAGGGCGACGCGATCCTCGTCCGTGAGCACCTCGCGGACGCGGGCCTCGACGTCGACCTGGTCTGGGTCCGTACGCTCGACGAGGCCATCGACCGGCTCCACGTCGACCTCGTCCTGCTCGACCTCGGGCTGCCCGACGCGATGGGCATCGCCGCGCTCGAGCGCCTGCTGGCCGCCGACGCACCCGCCGTCGTCGTGCTCACCGGCCTGTCCGGCACCGACATCGGGCTCGCAGCGGTCGCCGCGGGCGCGCAGGACTACCTCGTCAAGGGCGAGGTCGACGGCGAGACGCTCGGTCGCTCCGTGCGCTACGCCATCCAGCGCCGCCGCCTCGAGGACACCGACCGTGCGCTCTACCGCAGCCTCGTGCGGGCCGAGGAGGTCAACCGGCTCGAGCGCGCGCTGCTGCCGACGCCGTCGGTCCTCGACCAGCGGCTCGAGGTGCGTGTCGGGTACCGCGCCGGCCGCGACGGCGTGCTCGGCGGCGACTTCTACGACGTCGTCGAACGGCCCGACGGCTCGGTCCTCGCGCTCGTGGGCGACGTCTGCGGGCACGGACCCGACGAGGCCGCGCTCGGCGCGACGCTGCGCACCGCGTGGCGGACGCTCGTGCTGGCCGAGGTGCCGACCGTCGACCTCCTCGGTCTGCTCGAGCGCGTCCTGATCTCGGAGCGCGCCCGACCGGAGATCTTCACGACCGTCTCCATGCTGGACGTCACCCCCGACCGCAGCTCGGTCGACCTCTACCTCGCCGGCCACCCGGTGCCGCTGCTCCTCGGGGAGCCGTCGACCCTCCTGCCCACCCACGGGCGGGGGCGCGCCCTCGGCATCCCGGTCCCCGGTGGCTGGGCGCCCGTGCGGCTCGAGCTCGCACCCTCCTGGCGCATCCTGCTGTACACCGACGGCGTCCTCGAGGCGACCATCGGCGACGGCTCCGACCGCCTCGGCAAGACCGGCCTCCTGCGCATCGTCGACGGTGCGGTCGCAGCCCAGGGCGACCTCGTCGAGCGCGTGCTCCACGACGTCCGCGAGCTGCACGGCGGCGACCTGGTCGACGACGCGGCCGTGGTCGTCCTCGGGTGGCGCGCGTGACGGTTGCCCTGACGCCTGCGCGGCGTTCCTCGACGCTGCGCCGACGGCTGCGGACCGTGATCATCGCGGCCGGTCTCGCGCTCCTGGTCGTCGTCCTCGGCACCGTGCTCGTGCTCGTCCGGCTGTTCGACCGCCAGGACGCCGTCACGCAGACGTACTTCACGGCGATCACCGAGGCGGACGGCGCCTTCATCCAGCTGGTCGACGCCGAGACCGCGGTCCGCGGGTTCGCCCTGACCGGGGACCCGGTCACGCTCGAGCCGTACGAGCGGTCCGCGGCCGACGACCTGTCGTTCCGCACGCTCGCCGCTCGTGAGGCGGAGGGCGGCGACGAGGAGCTGACGGCGGCCGCGCAGGCGGCCGCGGACGCGGGACGGCGGTGGAACGAGGAGTTCGCCATCCCGGTGATGGAGGAGGTCCGCACCGGCGGCGTCGAGGTCGTCACGACGGAGGAGATCGAGCAGGGCCGGCTGCTCTTCGACGAGGCGCGCTCGGCCGCGGAGGACTACATCGACCTCCTGCGCGACCGGCGTGCCGACGCGGTCGGCGAGCTCGGGATGTGGACGTACGTGGCGGCGGGGACCGTGGCGCTGCTGGTCCTGGCGGCGATCGCCCTGGGCATCGCCCTGTGGGTCACGCTCCGGCGCTGGATCCTCGAGCCGCTCGACTCGCTCGCCGCCGACGCCCGGGCGGTGTCGTCGGGTGACCTGCGACACCCCGTCGCGTCGGTCGGGCCGGGCGAGATCGCCGCGCTCGCGGACGACGTCGAGCGGATGCGCGTCGCGCTCGTCGACCAGGTGCAGGTGCTGGAGTCCTCGCGCGCGGAGATCGCCCTGGCGCACGAGCTCCTCACCGAGCAGGCCGAGGAGCTGCGCCGGTCCAACCGCGACCTGGAGCAGTTCGCGTACGTCGCGTCGCACGACCTGCAGGAGCCGCTGCGCAAGATCGCGAGCTTCACGCAGCTCCTGCAGAAGCGCTACGGCGGCCAGATGGACGAGCGCGCCGACCAGTACATCGCCTTCGCGGTCGACGGGGCCAAGCGCATGCAGCAGCTCATCCAGGACCTCCTCGGGTTCTCCCGGGTGGGCCGCGTCGGGGGCGAGGTCAGTGACGTCGACCTCGCGGTGGCGCTCGACGACGCGCTGGAGAACCTCAGCGAGTCCGTCGCGGAGTCCGGCGCTGTCGTCACGCACGACGAGCTGCCGATCGTGCGCGGCGAGCACCCGCTGCTGGTCCAGCTGCTCCAGAACCTCGTCGGCAACGCGATCAAGTTCCGTGACCCGTCCCGTCCCCCGACGGTCCACCTCAGCGCGACGCGCATGGCAGACTCCTGGGAGCTCGAGTGTCGAGACAACGGCATCGGAATCGACCCGCAGTACGCCGAACGGGTGTTCGTCATCTTCCAGCGTCTGCACGCCAAGGACATCTACGAGGGCACCGGCATCGGGCTCTCGCTGTGCAAGAAGATCGTCGAGTTCCACGGCGGTCGCATCTGGATCGAGCAGCCCGACGGCGAGGGGACCAGCATCCACTGGACCCTCCCCGCGGCCGACGACTGAGCCCCTGAACGGAGACACCCCCGTGCCCAACAGCACCAAGATCATCGACGTCCTCCTCGTCGAGGACGACCCGGGCGACGTCCTGATGACCCGGGAGGCGTTCGAGGACAACAAGCTCCGGAACCGCCTGTCCGTGGTGTCGGACGGCGTGAGCGCCCTGGAGTTCCTCCGCAAGGAGGGCGAGCACGTCGACGCCCCGACGCCCGACCTCGTCCTGCTCGACCTCAACCTGCCCCGGATGGACGGCCGCGAGGTGCTGCAGGCCCTCAAGGCCGACGCCAACCTGCGCTCCATCCCGGTGGTCGTGCTGACCACCTCGGAGTCGGAGGAGGACGTGGTCCGCAGCTATTCGCTGCACGCGAACGCGTACGTCACCAAGCCGGTCGACTTCGACCGGTTCATCGAGGTCGTGCGGCAGATCGACGAGTTCTTCGTGGAGGTCGTGCGACTCCCCGGTCGTTGACCGGAAGGACCAGGCCGGGAAGAACTCGTGCCGGGTGGGCGTTGTCCCGGTAACCCGGACGGAAGTGAGCGCACACCCATGCTGAACCCGAGCGAGATCTACGACGTCGACCCCGAGGTCGCCGCCCAGGTCGAGGCGCGGACGGTGAACGGCGCCGGTCCCGTCCTCGTGCACGCGGTGCGCGGGTTCGTGGACGCGGGCAACGCCGGCCAGCTGGCCGCCGAGCACCTGGTCGAGGAGCTGCCGACGACGCGTCTGGCGACGTTCGACGTCGACCAGCTGCTGGACTACCGGTCGCGACGACCCGTGATGACGTTCGACCAGACCACCTGGTCGTCGTACGCGGAGCCCGAGCTCGTCGTCGACCTCGTCCAGGACGCCGCGGGGGTCCCGTTCCTGCTCCTGCACGGCGTCGAGCCCGACGTGCAGTGGGAGCGGTACGTGGCCGCGGTCCGGCAGATCGTCGAGCGGTTCGACGTGCCGCTGACCGTCGGCGTGCACGGGATCCCCATGGGGATCCCGCACACGCGCCCCCTGTCGGTCACGGCGCACGCCACGCGTCCCGAGCTCGTCGCCGACCACACCTCCTGGTTCGGCACGGTGCAGGTCCCCGCCAGCGCGAGCGCGCTGCTCGAGCTGCGTCTCGGCCAGTCGGGCCACGACGCGGTCGGGTTCGCGGTGCACGTGCCGCACTACCTCGCGCAGTCGGCCTTCCCGCAGGCGAGCCAGGCGGCCCTGTCCAACGTCGAGCGTGCGACCGGTCTCGACCTGCAGGTCGCGGCACTGACCGCGGCGGCGGACGAGGCGATGCACGAGATCGACCGCCAGGTGACGGGCTCGGAGGACGTCGCGGCCGTCGTGCACGCCCTCGAGGAGCAGTACGACTCGTTCACGCGCAACATCGGGCGCACGAGCCTGCTCGCGGGATCGACCGAGCTGCCGACCGCGGACGAGCTCGGCGCGGAGTTCGAGCGCTTCCTGGCGCAGCAGGGTGACGACAGCGGTCCGGCCTGAGACCCGACCTTTACCAGATCGTTGTCAAACCGTGTGAGCCGGAAGGGCGAAATCGTGGCGCTGGTCACGCGCCCGATGGAAGGATGCACACGTTGCAGTGACGTACTCGCTTGACCGGCGTCGTCATCTGGGCTTCGGCCCGGGGGTCGGTTCCGACCAGTCGTCCTCGGCTGGGCCACCCGGTGCAGGACGTGAGGCATTGCGGCACGGCGTAGGCAGAAGGTCCGCGCCGTCACCGGTGGGACAGAAGGAAACGAACATGGCACAGGGTGCTGTCAAGTGGTTCAACGCTGAGAAGGGCTTCGGGTTCATCGCCCAGGACGGCGGCGGTGCCGACGTCTTCGTCCACTACTCCGCGATCGACTCCTCGGGCTACCGCAGCCTCGACGAGGGCCAGCGCGTCGAGTTCGAGATCACGCAGGGCGCCAAGGGGCCGCAGGCCGAGAGCGTCCGCCCGATCTGATCTGACGTCCCGAAGGGCCGTACCCGTTCCGGGTGCGGCCCTTCGTCATGCCTGCGGGTCCCGCAGCGGTGCGGCGTTCCCGACGAACGCGGTGACCTCGTCCCCGTGCAGCAGGCGCGCGGGCGCGGGCAGGCTGCGGACGGCCCGTGCGAGAGGCGCCGAGCCGAGGAGGTCGAGGTCGTCGGTGGCCACCAGGACGACGTTCCCGTAGCCCCGGCCCCGGAGCAGCCCTGGCTCCGCGATCACCGCCACGTCGGCGAAGGCGTCCCGCAGGGTGGCACCCTCCGCCTTCGCGCCGGCCAGAGGTGGTCGGTCGGCACAGTTGGCCAGGTAAACGCCGCCGGGGCGCAGCACGCGTGCGACCTGGGCGACCATCTCCCGCGTCCGGACGTGGTCGGGGGTGGTGTCGCCGGCGAAGACGTCGCGGACGACGACGTCCGCGGACCCGTCGGGCAGCCTCGACAGCTCCGTCCGGGCGTCGCCCGCCCGGATCCGCAGGGCGGGGGAGCGCGGCAGGTCGAACCAGCCGCGCACCAGCTCCGGCAGCACGGTGTCGAGCTCGACCGCCAGCTGTCGTGACCCGGGGCGTGCCGCGTCCACCGCACGGGCGAGCGCGCACCCGGCCGCGCCGAGGTGGACGACGTCCAGCGGTCCGCCGGCGTCGCCGACCCGGTCGATGACGGCCGCCATCTGCTGCATGTACTCGAACACGAGCCGTGTCGGGTCGGCCAGGTCGAGGTACGAGCTCGGCACGCCGTTGACCAGGACGGTCACGCCGTCGGGGTCGTCGAGGTCGCGGACCAGCTCGACGGTGCCGGTGGGGATGGTCACCGGGCCGGTCGGCCACAGGCCGCGGGCAGGGCTGCGTGTGGGTGGCCGGTGCGAGGCTGTGCTGCGTCGGGCGGAGCGGTCGCGGGCAGCCATGGCTCCCACGCTACGGCGCTCACGCCGGCACTCACGCCGGCGCTTGACGGGATCGAACACCTGTTCGATACTGGACGGACGGGATCGACAGCGCAGAGAGGGGACGGCGAGATGCAGCAGCAGCTCGAGCGGCAGGGCTCCCGAGAGTCGACTGCGGCGCCCCTGCCTTCGCGCGTCGTCGAGCTGCTCGGCCGTGCCGACGCCGAGCTCGTGGCCGCGCAGTTCTCCTCCGAGCCGTGGGAGCAGCTCTCGCACGCCCACCTCGCGGCTCTGCGCGCGGGGGCCGCGGTGGTGGCCGCCCGGGGGACGCCGTCGGGGCGGCGTGCGCCGCGCACGGTCTGGAGCATGCTCGGCGTGGTCGCGCCGGAGCTGGGCTCGTGGTCGACCTACTTCGCGGAGGCCGCGGCCCTGCGTGCCGCGGTGGACGCCGGACGGTTCGAGCTGGTCGGTCCCGCACGGGCCGAGGAGGCGGTGTGCGCCGCGGAGGACTTCGTCGACGCGGCTCGCGAGCTGGTGCACGGCGGGGCGGACGCTGTCGCCGGTCGGACGCTGAGCATGCGCGTCCAGCGGGCGTCGTGAGCGCCGACGCAGGACCGCACCGGTCCGACGACGACCCCGCGGCGCCATGAACCGCGCACCCCGGTCGGCACGCACCGAGCAGGACCGGGGTCACGACGAGGCCGGCTGCTCGATCCTGCACGTCGACCTCGACGCGTTCGTCGCGTCCGTGGAGCTTGCCCGCCGTCCGCAGCTGCGTGGGCTGCCGGTCGTCGTCGGCAGCGCGACCGGTGTCGTCGTCGCGGCCACCTACGAGGCGAGGGCGTTCGGCGTGCACCCGGAGCTGTCGATGGCGACGGCGTTGCAGCGGTGCCCGCAGGCAGTGGTCGTCCCGCCCGACCATCACGCGTACCGCGAGGTGTCGAAGGGAGTCATGCGGGTCCTCGGCGACATCACTCCGCTGGTCGAGCAGGCCGGTGTCGACGGGGCGTTCCTGGACGTCGGGGGAGCGCGCCGGCGGTGGGGACCGCCCACGGTCATCGCCGACCTGCTCCGCCGTCAGGTCCGGGAGCGGTTCGGCCTCACGTGCTCCGTGGGGATCGGCTCGACCAAGCTCGTCGCCCGGCTGGCGTCCGGTCAGGCCAAGCCCGACGGTGTCCTCCTGGTCCCTCGCGCGGCGGCCGTCGGCTTCCTGCGGGACCTGCCCGTCGGGGCGCTCGGGAGCGTGGGTGAAAAGAGGGAGGCTGCTCTGGCGCGCAGGGGGATCAGGACGGTCGCCGACCTGGCGGACGCCGACGCGGCCGTCGTCCAGCTCGCGGTCGGCAGGCTCGCGGGCGCGCACCTGGTCGACCTGGCGTGGGGGAGGGACCCGCGCCCGGTCAGCCCGGGTCTCGAGCCGGCGTCGATCGGGGCCGAGGAGTCCTTCGCGACCGCGGTCGCGGACCTCGCCGTGGTCGAGGAGAAGGCCCAGGAGCTGGCGGACCGGTGTGCGGTCCGGTTGCGCGCGAACGGCCTGGTCAGCCGCACGATCACCGTGAAGATCCGCACCAGCGACCGGCGCACGCTCACGCGCTCGCGCACCTTGGTGACGCCGACGGACGGCGGCCGGGAGCTGTTCCTCGCGGCCCGTGGACTGGTGGCCGGGGTCGACCTGCGGGGTGCACGAGTCCGGCTCGTCGGCGTGCGTGCCGACGGGTTGTCCCGGGTGGCGTCGGGCATCCGGCAGCCCTCGCTCGACGAGGCGTCGGACGCGCCGGTGCGGGCCCGGTGGGACGCGGAGAGCGCCCTCGAGGAGCTGTGCGAAGGACTCCAGGGTGGCCCGGTCGGGGCCGGAGCCTCCCAGGCAGGTGGAGTATCCTCCCGCTCGACTACCACCATCGTTCCGGCGGATCTATCCTGAGCCGGAAGACAGGTCCACATAGCTGACAACGGGGGTCAGGATGCCTCTCTCCGAGTACGAGCAGCGCGTGCTCGAGCAGATGGAACGGCAGTTGACCTCTGACGATCCTCGGCTCGCGAACACGCTGACCCAGCGCGGGCACCGCCCGTTCGGCCGGTACGTCAT
This sequence comes from Cellulomonas terrae, assembly GCF_007990265.1. Taxonomy (GTDB): domain Bacteria; phylum Actinomycetota; class Actinomycetes; order Actinomycetales; family Cellulomonadaceae; genus Cellulomonas; species Cellulomonas terrae. The sequence goes on along the minus strand of NZ_BJWH01000020.1, from coordinate 74,092 downwards.
CGCGGGAGTCGGTGCGTCCCTCGGCCTGCTCCTTCTCGTGCTCGGTGCCGCGAACAGCCTGCTCCTTCTCGTGCTCGGTGCCGCGAACAGCCTGCCGTGGCTCGGTGTCATCGGCTTCGTCGTGATGTTCGCGGCCGTGGCCTTCGCGTTCGCCGCACCGCACCGCTCGTCCGGGCACCGCTCCGGGCCGCGCGGCGTCGTGCAGAGCGACGGACAGGTGAAGCCGACGACGCCGTCGGCCCGTCAGAAGTCGAGCTTCATGTCTCGTCTCGAGGAGCGCTGGGAACGGCGCCGCGGCGAGAGCGGTCGCTGAGCAGGCTCTCGACTCCCCTCATCATCTCGTCGACCCACCCGGCCAGAACGGCGGGGTCGACCTCGGGCTGGACCCGCGCGTAGCGCTCGCGCTCCACGGTCCTGGCCAGCGACTCCAGCGCCTCGGCGGAGGTCCCGGTCAGCGGGGCGCCTGCCGCCTGCCGCAGCTGCTCGTGCACCGACGCGACGACGGTCCGCGGTGAGTCGGCGTCGGTCCAGGTGACACCTCGGGCACCGAGCCGGCGTCGGGCGCGCAGCCACGCACGCTCGGGGGTCAGGTCGGCGCGCAGCAGGCTGCGGCGCCGGACGAGCGCCAGGCCGAGCGAGGCGACCGCCAGCACGATCGCGACGGTGATCGCGACCGGCAGCCACGCCTGCTCCTCGTCCTGCGTGCCGGTCGACGACGACTGTCCACCCGGAGCGCTCGACGACGTGGCGCTGGACGCAGGCGCGGGGATGGCCTCGTCGGGCTGGCTGTCGGGCGCGGACACCCCCGTGAACGGGTCTGCCCAGCGCGGCGGTGCGCTCGTCTGCACGGCGGGGGTCGGTTCGAACCGGACCCAGCCGTAGTCCTCGAAGTACAGCTCCGGCCACGCGTGCGACCGCTGGCCGGAGACCACGTAGCTGCCGTTGCGGTCGGACTCGCCGGGCAGGAACCCGACCGCGACGCGCGCGGGGATGTCGAGGGTGCGGGCCATGATCGCCATCGAGGTGGCGAACTGCACGCAGTACCCGCGGGTCGACTGCACGAAGTCCCACACGGCGTCGTCGGACCGCGACGGCGCGACGCGCGTGTCGTAGGTGAAGTTCGACGTCGCGCGGAAGTACGTCTGGAGCGCCATGGCCTGCTCGTACGGGCTCGAGGCGTCGGCGGTGAGCTCGCGTGCCAGGTCGGCGACGTCCTGCGAGTGCGTCGTCTCGGGCACCGCGAGGGAGGCGCCGTCGTCGCCGGGGTCTCCGACCTCGGCACCGGCGAGGTCCTCCTTGGTGAGCGAGGGGATCTCCACCTGCATCCCGTACGTCATGCCGTCGAACGTGCCGCGCCGGCCGACGACCTCGTCGCGGGCGGCGTCGTACTCCCACCCGCCGCTGACGTCGACGGTGCGGGGGAAGGTGCTCACGGGCAGGCGGCGTTCGCGCAGGTTGGCGACCTCGACCTGGACGTTCGCGAGCGAGCCGCGGCGCGCGTCGGGTGTCGACCCGCGGATCTCGGGGTCCGACGCCAGCAGGGTCCCGGGGTCCCAGGTGGTCAGCTCGAGCGAGTCGGCACGGTCCCACGTGTTGCCGTCGAACGTGGTGAGCGTGAAGGCACGCAGCGGCCCGACCTCGTTGGCCGAGACCACCGCGGGGCTCGATGCGCTGGGCGAGGGGGTGGGGTCCGCTGCCGGCTCGGCCTCCACGGGCGTGACGGAGTACCGCAGCACGATCTGGCCCGACCGCGTGCCCAGGCTCTCGCGCAGGTCGAGGTTGTCGCTCAGGGACATGGGTCCCACGGGGCCGGTGCCGAAGCTGGGCATGCTCATGGTCGCCCAGCCCGGGAACGCGGCGACCGCGGGACCGGCGATGAGCGTGGCCACGATCAGCGACACCGCGGACAGGACCGCGACGCCGGCCCGCCGCCCCTGGTCGCTGTGCGCGGAGGCGGGAGCGGCGCTGAGGGCGAGCAGGAGCAGGTAGAACAGGCTGGTCCAGGCGATGGACCAACCGCTGGCGGGGAAGCCGAGGACGATCGCGGGCGTCCAGAGAGCGGCGTACGCGAGCCCGGACAGCGCGGGCACGCCGAGCCCGATCGCGAGGAGGTCGGCGAGCAGGAAGACGGCGACGGCGCCGACGACGACGAGGAGCTCGGTGGGCCGCACGCCGACCATCGGCACGAGGGACGCGTTGATGACCGCGACACCCTCGCGCGCGGTGGCCAGGGTCCGGTCCAGCGAGTCCGCGTCGGGCAGCACCTGGAGGCGACCGGGGGGCGCTCCGTACCGGACGAGGACGATGCCGACCGAGACGATCGTGCCGGCGAGCGTGGGGGCCCACCAGGAGCGGGTCACGGCGCGGACGCCGATCACGACCGCGGCGACGACGAGGACGATGAGCCAGGTGGCGACGAGCCAGCTGCCGCGCACGATCAGGCCGGTGAGCGCGAACAGGCTCGCGCAGGTCGCGGCGGCGCACAGGGCCGAGCCCAGCGCGGACCGCGGGCCGCGGGGGATGCGTTGCGCGCGGCCGGTCACTGGGCGGACCCCAGGAGGCGCAGCCAGCAGTCGACGACCGGTTCGCCGGGCGTCACCCGGCACGCCCGCCAGCCGGCACGGCGCAGCGCCTTGACGGTGTGCTCCGCCTCCGCCTCCTGCGCCGGGGTGTCGGCCCGGACGACGGCCCAGGCGAGGGCGTTGTCGGCCACGTGGGCGAGCGCGGCACGTGCGGACGCGCCGAGCGGGCCCAGCACCGCGAGCACGATCTCGCCGCCCGCCTCGGTGGTGTGCAGGAGGTGCGCCGCGGAGACCAGCGCGGCCTCACCCTGGACGGCCGAGCGGGGAGCCTCCAGGTCGATGGTGCGGTCGAGCAGGGCGCTGCGGGCGCCGGGGCCGGAGCGGTCGTGGACGAAGGTGAAGCCGGACGCGGCCACTGTGGTGTCGCGCCCGCCGCTGACCAGGCGCACGGGGTGCCCGCCGTCGAGCATGGCCAGCGACATGGACGCGGCCAAGGAGATCGACCACTCCAGGCTCGCCGCGCGGGCGGGCAGGTCCAGGAGCACCGAGACGGGGCGCATCCCGGCGCGCTCGTCGGACCGGACCATGAGGGCACCCTTGCGGGCGCTGCTGCTCCAGTGCACGCGCCGCAGGTCGTCGCCCTCGCGGTAGTCGCGCAGGGACGCGTCGTCGGTCGACGGGCTCCGCGCGCCCAGGGCGACGCGGTCGGGCTCGCCGACCAGCACGTCGCTCGGGGTGGGCAGCGGGACGACGGCCGGCCACACCGAGACCTCGGCCTGCTCGCCCAGCGTGGCGGAGGTGCGCACCACGCCGAACGGGTCGCCGCGGGTCACGACGAGCGGACCGAGCGGCCACCGGCCGCGGCGGGCGGCCTGCACCGAGTACGTGACGGTGACCCGGCGCGGGGCACGGGTCACCCGCGCACGCAGAGGTCGGCCGCCGGAGAGCTCGGTGGCCGCCTGCTCGGCGAACTTGAGCCCGGCGAGCCGGACGCGGGCGGCGGGGTCGGTCGCCGTGATCACGACCTCGATCAGCGCCTCGTCACCCGCGTGCACGGGGTTCGGGACGGCGTGCCGCAGCACGCTGAGCCGGTGCTTGCCCCGCCCCGGGTCGAGCACGCCGACGGCGACGGCTGCGCCCACGACCAGCAGCAGCGCGAGCGTGCCGATGCGGACCAGGTCGACCGCCCCGAGGACGACGCCGAGCTGCAGCGCCACGATGCCCGCGACACCGAGGGCGATCCCGCGGGGTGTCGGACGAAGGCGCATCAGCCGATCGCGCGACGCGAGCGCGCGGTGGCCGCCGCGGACGGGAGCGGGACCCGGTCGAGGATGTCGGTGACGATGTCGGACGTGCTGCGCCCGGACAGGCGGGACTCGGTGCTGGGCAGGAGGCGGTGCGCGAGCACGGGCACGCCGAGCTGCTGGACGTCGTCGGGCAGCACGTGGTCGCGCCCGTCCATGGCGGCCAGCGCCTTGGCCGCGCGCAGGAGCTGGATGGCCGCTCGCGGCGACGCACCGAGACGCAGGCCCGGGTCCTCGCGGGTCGCGGTCACGAGGTCGACGACGTACCGCTTGATGCCCGGTGCCGCGAAGAGCCGGCGGGCGGTCTCGATGAGGGCCTTCACCTGTGCGGCGTCGGTGACGGGCCGCAGGGTGTCGAGGGGGTCGGAGGTCTCCTGCAGGTCGAGCATGTCCAGCTCGGACTCGATGCTCGGATAGCCGACCGTCAGCCGGGCCATGAACCGGTCGCGCTGCGCCTCGGGCAGAGGGTAGGTGCCCTCCATCTCGACCGGGTTCTGGGTGGCGACGACGAGGAAGGGCCGAGGCAGCGGGTAGGTGCGGCCGTCGACGGTGGCCTGCGCCTCCTGCATGCACTCCAGCAGCGCCGACTGCGTCTTGGGGGAGGCGCGGTTGATCTCGTCGCCGATGACGACGTGCGCGAAGACGGGGCCGGGACGGAACTCGAACTCGTGCGTCTGCGACCGGAAGATGTTGACCCCGGTGAGGTCCGACGGCAGCAGGTCGGGCGTGAACTGGATCCGTCCGACCGTGCAGTCGATCGTCTTGGCCAGCGCCTTGGCGAGCGTCGTCTTGCCGACCCCCGGCACGTCCTCGAGGAGGAGGTGCCCCTCCGCGAGGAGCACGGCCACGGTCACGCGGACGAGCTCGGGACGACCGGTCACGACCCCTTCCACGGCGGCGCGCATCCGACGGGTGGTGTCGACGACGTCCTCGAGCTCACTCGTGGACGGGACGGCCTGCAGCATGACGCCTCCTTTGGCGGATCTGGGTCCGATCGTAAAGGTCGGGCGGCAGGAGTTCATCGCCCACCGGCCCCCCACTTCCCTCCACCACCCGCGCGGCGCAGCGCGCACCCGGTCGACGGGCCAGGGGGATTCGTCCGATCCCTCCCGGATCTGGCCTCTGAACTGCGCGTCGACACGCCCCGGTACGCCGTGCGCACCGAATCTCCCTCCACTCTGCACCACCGCTGTGACCTGCAGTTATATCCCTACGATCGGGTGAATAGTGGGAATCTCCGGTTGCTGGTGGAGTGAAGTGGAGTAGCGTGGAGGCACGTGGTGAGGAGGGGAAAACCCACACCAGCAGCAGCAGCGAGGACCGGAGGGAGGCGGGGTGACGCATGAGTCGTCCGCCGGCGTCTTCGGCTCCTTCGCGCCCTTTCTGGGCACGTACACCCCGCGTCTCGACGAGAAGGGCCGGCTCATCCTCCCGGCCAAGTTCCGCGGTCAGCTCGCCCCGGGTCTGGTCATGACCCGCGGCCAGGAGCGCTGCCTCTTCCTGCTCCCGATGCAGGAGTTCCAGCGCATGCACGACCAGCTCCGGCAGGCCCCCGTGACCAGCCGTCAGGCTCGCGACTACCTGCGCGTCTTCCTGTCCGGTGCCAGCGACGAGCTGCCCGACAAGCAGGGACGCATCTCCATCCCGCCGATGCTCCGCAAGTACGCGGGGCTGGAGCGCGACGTCGCCGTCATCGGCACCGGTACCCGGGTCGAGATCTGGGACCTCACCGCGTGGGAGACGTACCTGGCCGAGCAGGAGGCCGGGTACGCCGACACCGCGGAGGAGGTCTTCCCGAACGGTCCGTTCTAGAGATCAGGCCCCGGACGCAGCACCGCCCGGCCAGACCTCCTCCCGAATCTCTGACGCACTTCCCCGGCGTCAGAGGGTCGGTGGGGGATCTGGTCGGACGGCGGAGGGGCCGCCTGACCACATGCATCCGTGCCACCTGGGGAGGGGAGCAGCGATGAATGACGACACGACCGACCACTCGTCGGAAGCCGCCTCCCGGCACACCCCGGTGCTGCTGCAGCGCTGCCTCGACCTGCTGGCCCCCGCGTTCGACGTCGAGAACCCCGTGATGGTGGACTCGACGCTCGGCATGGGCGGCCACACCGAGGGCGTGCTGCAGGCGTTCCCGCACGTCCGCGTCGTCGGGCTGGACCGGGACACGCAGGCGCTCGACCTCGCGGGCCGCAGGCTGGCGCCGTTCGGTGACCGCTTCACCGGTGTGCACGCCGTCTACGACGAGATCAACGACGTCCTCGACCGGCTGGGCATCCCGGCGGTGCAGGGCGTGCTCATGGACCTCGGTGTCTCCTCGCTGCAGCTCGACGAGCGCGAGCGCGGCTTCTCCTACTCGGCCGACGCGCCGCTCGACATGCGCATGGACGCCACGACGGGGCAGACCGCGGCGGACGTCCTCAACACCTACGACGAGCGCGACCTCGCGCGGATCCTGCGGGTCTACGGCGAGGAGCGGTTCGCGCCGCGCATCGCCCGGGCGATCGTCGCGCAGCGCGCACGGCGACCGCTGGAGCGCACGGGGGAGCTGGTGAGCATCGTGCGCGCCAACATCCCCGCGGCGACCCGCAAGACCGGCGGCAACCCGGCCAAGCGCACGTTCCAGGCACTGCGGATCGAGGTGAACGGCGAGATCGAGGTGCTGGAGCGTGCGCTCCCGCAGTCGATCGAGGCGCTCGCCGTGGGCGGCCGGATCGTCGTCGAGGCGTACCACTCGCTCGAGGACCGCGCGGTCAAGCGGGCGCTCGCCGTCGGAGCGACGTCGAGCGCCCCGCCCGACCTGCCCGTCGTGCCCGAGACCCACGCCCCGTTCCTGCGCCTCGTGACCCGCGGTGCCGAGGAGGCCGACGAGGCCGAGATCGCGCACAACCCCCGTTCGCAGTCGGTCCGGCTCCGCGCCGCCGAGCGCGTCCGTCACACGCCCGACCACCTCAAGCCACGCCAGACCGGAAGGAGGGCAGCATGAGCGCCCAGACCGCTGCCCGAGCAACTGCCTACCCGGCACCGTCCCGCCCGCGCCCGACCACGGGGAGCACCGCGCCGGCACCCCGGTTGCGTGTCGTCCGCGCGCCGGAGCACGCACGGACGCGCGTGCCGTTCATCCTTGCCTGCATGGCCGTCCTCGCCGGAGCGCTCCTGTCGGCGCTGCTCCTCAACACCTCGATGGCAGCCAGCGCGTACGACAGGTACGACCTGTCCAACGAGCTGGGTCGGCTGAACCAGGACCAGCAGGACCTCACGGCGCAGCTCGACGCCAAGGCCTCTCCCACCCAGCTCGCCGCGGCGGCGACCGCGCTCGGCATGGTCCCGACGAACGGCACGGGGTGGCTGCGGCTGTCGGACGGAAGCGTGCAGGGCGTCCCCGAGCCCGCAGGAGCCGGGGGATGACGACACCGGTCGCGCGCCCACGCGTGCGCACCGAGCAGACCCGTCGTCTGGCGCCGGGAAACCGCGCGGCGGGGGCGACGGTCCCACGGCAGCGCGCGACGGCCGGTCCGCGGACGGTCGTCGTGCCGCCTGCGCGCACCCGCAACGGGACGCCACCCGCAGGTCCCGTCCAGCCGGGGTCGCGCGGTCGGATGGCGTTCCTCGCCGCTCTGGTCATCGTGGCGCTCGCCGTGTTCGGCGGGCGCCTGGTGTACGTCCAGGGACTGCGCGGCGCCGCGATCGCCGAGGAGGCGCGCAACTCCCGGCTGAGCCCGATCAACCTGCTCGGCAGCCGCGGCGAGATCACCGACGCCAAGGGCGTCCCGCTGGCGACGTCCGTCGAGCGGTACGAGATCTCGGTGAACCAGGTGCTGGTCGCGAAGTTCAAGGGCACGCAGAACCCTCCCGTCCCGGACGGTGCTGCGGGAGTCGCCGCGATCCTCGCGCCCCTGCTCGACATGAACCCCGCCGAGCTCGGCGGCGCGCTCGTGGGCGACCGGAAGTTCGTGTACATCCGCAAGGACGTGCTGCCCCAGGTGGCGCGCGACATCCGCAAGCTCGGGCTGAGCGGTGTCAACGTCGACCGCGTCGCGGAGCGCGTCTACCCGAACGGCACCCTGGCGGGCAACGTCATCGGCTTCGTGAACTCCAGCGGTGTCGGGCTCGCCGGGCTCGAGGCGTCGCTGGACGACCGGCTCACCGGTACACCCGGCCAGGAGATCTACGAGCGCGGCCGCAAGGGCCAGGCGATCCCGGGGGGCTACTCCGAGATCACGCCGGCGACGCAGGGCGACACCGTCCAGCTCACGCTGCTGTCCGACGTCCAGTGGAAGGCCCAGTCCGCGCTCGACGCGCAGGTCGCCGCGACCGGCTCGTCGTCCGGGTCCCTCATCGTCATGGACACGAAGACCGGCGAGGTCTACGCGCTCGCCGACTCGGGGTCCGTCGACCCGAACCACCCCGGCGAGGCGTCGGGCTCGCTGTCCAGCGCCGTCTCCGACGTCTTCGAGCCGGGGTCGACGGGCAAGGTCATCACGATGGCCGCCATCCTCGACAACAAGATCGCCGACCCGTACACGCAGTGGGAGGTGCCGTACACGTACTCGCCCGACGGGAAGGAGACGTTCAAGGACTCCCACGAGCACGGCCTCCTGCGGCTCACCACGACGGGGGTGCTCGCGGAGTCCTCGAACACGGGGACCGTGATGATCGGCCAGCAGCTGCCCGTCCAGACGCGGTACGACTACCTGGCGAAGTTCGGCTTCGGCTCGCTGACGGGGATCGAGATGTCGGGGGAGTCCAAGGGCATCCTGCACCCGGTGGACAGCTGGCAGCGACGGGACAAGTTCGCCGTCCTGTTCGGCCAGGCGGTGTCCGTGACGGCGCTGCAGGCCACGCAGGTCTTCGCGACGATCGCCAACGGCGGCGTGCGCGTGCAGCCGCACATCGTCAAGGGGTGGACGTCCCCGGACGGCACCTACACGCCGGCGCCCGCGGCGGCGTCGACGCAGGTGGTGTCGCCCGAGACCGCCAAGACCGTGCTCACGATGATGCAGAGCGTGGTCGACGACGGCACCGGCTCGAACGCGGCGATCCCCGGGTACCAGGTCGCCGGCAAGACCGGGACGGCGCAGAACTGGGTGGGTGGGGTGCAGGGCATCACGGCGTCGTTCATCGGCGTCGCGCCCGCCGACGACCCGCGCATCGCGGTCGCGGTGATCCTGCACAACCCGAAGACGTCGGTCTACGGCGGCACGGTCGCGGCGCCGGTGTTCAGCGACGTCGCCGGCTACACGCTCAGCGAGCTCGGTGTCGCGCCGTCGGGCACCACCGGGACGCTCTTCCCGACGACGTGGTGACCGACCCGCACCGGGCGTGGGAGGTCGGCGTCCGGGGTAGATTCTCCCCATGACGACCCCCGCTCGGATGCGTCCGCTGCATCCCGCGGCCCACCTGGTCGCCGACCTCGTCTCCACGTTCGGCCTGGTCGCGCGGGGTGCACCGTTCCCGGCCGACGCGGTGCTGACCGGTGTGAGCCTGGCCAGCGGCGACGTGGTCGCCGGTGATGTGTTCGTCGCGGTCGCGGGGTTCACCGTGCACGGCGCGGCGTACTCCTCGCAGGCGGTCGACGCGGGTGCCGTGGCGGTCCTCACCGACGAGGCCGGCGCCGCGCTGCTGGAGGACTCCGGCCTGGCCCGACGGGTCCCCGTCCTGGTCGCCGACGACCCGCGCGCGATCGCGGGGCCGGTCGCCGCCTGGGCGCACGACGCCCCCGGTGAGCACCTCGTCGCGGTCGGCGTGACGGGCACCAACGGCAAGACGACCACCGCCTACTTCCTCGACGCCGCGCTGCGGGCGGCGCACGCGACCACCGCCGTGCTCGGCACCGTCGAGCTGCGCATCGGCGAGGACGCCGTCGAGAGCCCGCGCACCACGGTCGAGGCGCCCGCCCTGCAGGCGATCCTCGCGCTGGCGGTCGAGCGAGGTGCGACGGCGCTCGCCATGGAGGTGTCCTCGCACGCGCTCGCGCTCGGGCGGGTCGGCGGGCTGACGTTCGACGTCGTCGGGTTCACCAACCTGCAGCGGGACCATCTCGACTTCCACGGCGACATGGAGGGGTACTTCCGGGACAAGTCCCGGCTGTTCGCCACCGGTCAGGCGCGTCGCGGGGTGGTCGTGGTGGACGACGAGTGGGGCCGCCGGCTGGTGGCCGAGTCTCCGATCCCCGTCGAGTCCGTCGCCACGCACGTGGGAGAGCCCGAGGGCGACGACGCGGACTGGGCCGTGGTCGCCGCCGACATCGGCCTGGACGGCGTCGGGTCGACGTTCACGCTGCGCGGTCCCGACGGCGCGCTGCACACCGCCCACAGCCCGCTGCCGGGCATGGTGAACGTCTCGAACGCCGCGCTGGCGATCGTGCTCGCGCACGCGGCCGGCGTCGACCTCGACGTGGCGATCGACGCCGTCGCGGTCGCGCACGAGATCCCGGGGCGCATGGAGCGGGTCATCGAGCGCGGCGACGGCTTCCCGCTCGCGATCGTCGACTACGCGCACACCCCCGACGCGCTCGTCCTCGCCCTCGACGCGGTCCGCCCGATCACCCCGGGCCGGCTCGTCCTCGTCTTCGGGTCCGACGGCGACCGCGACCAGGGCAAGCGCCCGATCATGGGCGAGATCGCCGCCCGGCTCGCCGACGTGATCGTCGTCACCGACGAGAACCCTCGTTCCGAGGAGCCGGCGGCCATCAGATCCGCCATCCTCGACGGGGTCCGGTCGGTACGGCCGGACCTGGTCGACGTGCACGAGGCGACGAGCCGTGCGCAGGCCATCCGCGACGCCCTGGACCTCGCCTCGGAGCAGGACACCGTGATCATCACGGGCAAGGGGCACGAGCCGACACAGGAGATCGCCGGCGTGTTCCACCGCTACAACGACCGCGACGTGCTGACCGCAGCCCGCACCAGCCGGCGGGAGCAGCACGCGTGATCGCCCTCACGGCGGCCGAGATCGCGGCCGCGACCGGAGGTGTGCTGCGCGGTGCGGCGGCCACCGAGCCCGCCCTCGTGGTGAGCGGACCCGTCGTGGTCGACTCGCGCGACGACGTCACCGGTGGGCTGTTCGTCGCGCTGCCGGGCGAGAACGTGGACGGCCACGACTACGCCTCCGTGGCGGTCGCCGGCGGGGCGGCGCTCGTGCTCGCCGCGCGCGACGTCGTCGGGGCCGGCGGGGACGTCCTGCCGAGCGTCGTCGTCGCCGACGTCGAGAAGGCGCTCGGCGACCTCGCCCGCGTCGTCCTCGAGCGGTTGCGCGAGGCTGCGCTCGAGCCCGGGGGGAGCGACCTGCGGGTCGTGGGCATCACCGGGTCCGTGGGCAAGACGACGACCAAGGACCTGCTGGCCCAGCTGTGCGGGAGCGTCGGGCCGACGATCGCGCCGGTCCGCTCGTTCAACAACGAGATCGGCCTGCCGCTCACCGTGCTGCGCGCCGACGAGTCGACCCGCTTCCTCGTGCTCGAGATGGGCGCCAGCGGTCCGGGGCACCTCACCTACCTCACCGACATCGCGCCGCCGGACGTCGCGGTGGTCCTCATCGTGGGGCACGCCCACCTCGGCGGGTTCGGCGGCATCGACGCGGTCGCCGTCGCGAAGGCCGAGATCGTGCAGGGCCTCGTGGCGGACGGGGTCGCCGTCCTCAACGCCGACGACCCGCGCGTGTCCGCGATGGCGTCGCTCGCCCCCGGGGACGTCGTGACGTTCGGTGCCGCCCCCGATGCGACGGTCGGCGTGCGGGACGTCCGCCTGGACCGCGCCGGCCGCGCGACGTTCACGCTCGTGCAGCGTGCCGAGGCCGAGCGCACCGCCGAGGTGTCGTTGCGGCTGGTCGGCGAGCACCACGTGCACAACGCCCTCGGGGCCGCGGCCGCCGCGCTCGCCGTCGGGCTCGACCTGGACCAGGTCGCCGCCGGGCTCAGCGCCGCGGACGCCCTGAGCCCGCACCGCATGCACGTGGTCGACCGGCCCGACGGCGTCACGGTCGTCGACGACTCCTACAACGCCAACCCGGACTCGATGCGGGCCGCGCTCAAGGCGCTGGCCGTCCTGGCCGGGCGGGACCGGCGCTCCATCGCGGTGCTCGGCGAGATGCTCGAGCTGGGCCCGGACGCGCGCGAGGCCCACGACGCCATCGGGCGGCTCTGCGTCCGGCTCAACATCGGACTGACCATCGTGGTGGGCGAGGGCGCTCGGGGCATCCGCGACGGCGCGAACCACGAGGGGTCGTGGGGCGACGAGGTCGTGCTCGCGGACGACCTCACCGTCGCGACGGCCTTCCTGGAGTCCGAGCTGCGGCCCGGTGACGTGGTGCTCGTGAAGTCGTCGTACGGCGCCGGGCTCTGGAAGCTGGGCGACACGCTGGTCGAGGGAGGCGTCCGATGAGGGCGGTCCTGATCTCCGGCGGGCTCGCGATGCTCATCGCCCTGCTCGGCACACCCCTGTTCATCCGGTTCCTCATCCACAAGCAGTACGGCCAGTTCATCCGGCAGGACGGACCGACCGCGCACTTCACCAAGCGCGGCACCCCGACCATGGGTGGCGTCGTCATCATCGGTGCGACGCTGGCCGGCTGGGTCGGCGGCCTCATCGCGACCGGGACGCCGCCGAGCGCGTCGGCCGTCCTGGTCCTGTTCCTCATGACCGGGCTGGGCATCGTCGGGTTCCTCGACGACTTCATCAAGATCTCCCGTCAGCGCAGCCTCGGTCTGAACGCGCGGTGGAAGATCGTCGGCCAGGGCATCGTGGGCATCACGTTCGCGGTCGCGGCCCTGCAGTTCCCCAACGACAAGTTCCGGACGCCCGCGTCCACGCGGATCTCGTTCATCCGCGACACCAACCTGGACCTGGCGTTCTGGGGCGTGACCGTCGGCACGATCCTGTTCGTGATCTGGGCGAACTTCCTGATCACGGCGTGGTCGAACGCGGTCAACCTGACCGACGGCCTCGACGGCCTGGCCACCGGCGTCTCCCTCATCGTGTTCGGCGCGTACGTCATCGTCTGCGTCTGGCAGTTCAACCAGAGCTGCCAGCTCCTGCAGAGCGTCGGGCCGAGCTGCTACGAGACGCGGGACCCGCTGGACCTCGCGGTCGTGGCGGCGGCCATCACGGGGGCGTGCTTCGGGTTCCTGTGGTGGAACGCCAGCCCCGCCAAGATCTTCATGGGGGACACCGGCTCGCTCGCGCTCGGTGGTGCGCTCGCCGGGCTGTCGATCCTGTCCCGCACGGAGATCCTCGCCGCGATCATCGGCGGCCTGTTCGTGCTCGTCGTCCTCTCGGACGTCATCCAGATCGGTTTCTTCAAGCTGACCGGGAGACGGGTCTTCAAGATGGCACCGCTGCACCACCACTTCGAGCTGTCGGGGTGGGGCGAGGTCACGATCGTCATCCGGTTCTGGATCATCGCCGGGTTGTTCGTCGCGCTCGGCGTCGGGATCTTCTACGCCGAGTGGGTGGCCGGGTAGGTGGGGTCTCTCGTGCTGGAGGGCGCCCTCGTGGTCGTCGCCGGGCTCGGGGTGTCCGGACGTGCCGCGGTCGAGGTCCTGGCATCCCGGGGCGCGCGCGTGGTGCCCGTCGACGACCACGCCGACGACGTCATCGGCTCCGCGGAGCTCCTCGAGGGGACCGTGCTGGACCGCGCGGACCTCGTCGTCGCGTCGCCGGGGCTGGCGCCGCACCACCCGCTCCTCGTGGCCGCGCGTGAGCACGACGTGCCCGTGTGGAGCGAGGTCGAGCTCGCGTGGCACGTGCGCGTCGACCGCGCGGCCGGCGGCGGACCGGCGCCGTGGCTCGCGATCACCGGGACCAACGGCAAGACGACCACCGTCGGCATGCTGGAGTCGATCCTGCGCGCGGCGGGCGAGAACGCCGTGGCGGTCGGGAACGTCGGCACCCCCGTCGTCCTCGCGGCCACCGACCCGACGCTCGACGTCCTCGCCGTGGAGCTGTCGAGCTTCCAGCTGCACCACACGTCGTCGATGTCCGCGCAGGCGGCCGCCGTCCTCAACGTCGCACCCGACCACCTCGACTGGCACGGGTCCCTGGACGCCTACGCCGCGGACAAGGGCCGGATCTTCGAGCGCGCCCAGGTGGCGTGCGTGTACAACCTCGCCGACCCCGCGACCGAGGGCCTGGTGCGGGAGGCGGACGTCGTCGACGGCTGCGTCGCCGTCGGCTTCACCCTCGGCACGCCGCTGGTCGGGCAGGTCGGCCTGGTCGAGGACGTGCTGGTCGACCGCGGGTTCGCGCGGCTCCGGCACACCCATGCCGCCGAGCTGGGCACGCTCGACGACCTGGCGCAGCTGGCCGGTCCGGACGGCACGGTGCCGCCGCACGTCGTGGCGAACGCGCTCGCCGCCGCCGCGCTCGCCCTCGCGCACGGCGTGACACCGGCGGCGGTCCGCGAGGGGCTGCGCGCGTACGGGCCGGGGGAGCACCGACTCGCCACCGTCGCCGTGGTCGACGGCGCCGCCTACGTGGACGACTCCAAGGCGACGAACGCCCACGCGGCCGCCGCGGCCCTCGGGGCGTTCCCGGCGGGCAGCGTCGTGTGGATCGCGGGCGGTCTGGCCAAGGGCGCGCAGTTCGACGAGCTCGTCGCCGCCCGGCACGACCGCCTCCGGGCCGTGGTGCTGATCGGGGTCGACCGCGCACCGCTGCGGGACGCTCTGGCCCGACACGCACCCGAGGTCCCCGTGGTCGAGGTCGACGCCGGTGAGACTGGCCCGGTGATGACGAGTGCCGTGGACGAGGCCAGGCGGCTCGCCGCCGACCCCGGCGCGCCGGGACCGGTCACCGTGCTGCTCGCCCCCGCCTGCGCGTCGATGGACCAGTTCGCGTCGTACGCCGCGCGGGGGGAGGCGTTCGCTGACGCCGTGCGTGCGCTCGGCGGGGACGAGTGACGCGCCGGGAGGGGGAGCGATGACGACCACCACCCCCCGCCCCGCACCTCGCCGGCCGGCGGAGCCCGCGCCACCCACCAGCTCGTTGCTCGGGCAGTGGAACAGCGCGGTCACCAGCTACTACGTCCTCATCGGCGCGACGGCGCTGCTGCTCGTCATCGGCCTGGTGATGGTGCTGTCCAGCTCGAGCGTGGAGTCGCTCGACGACGGGGACTCGCCCTACGCCGTGTTCTTCGACCAGGCGAAGTACGCGCTCATCGGCCTGCCCCTGCTGTTCGGGCTGTCCCGGGCGCCCGTCCGGTTCTTCCAGGCGATCGCCTGGCCCGCGCTGGCGTTCGGGATCGTCTTCCAGCTGATGGTCTTCACGCCTCTGGGGTGCGGCGAGGGCGGCAACAAGAACTGGGTCTGCCTGCCGGGCTTCTCCGCGCAGCCCTCGGAGACCATCAAGCTCGCGCTGGCCATCTGGCTGGGCGCCGTGCTCGCCCGCAAGCTGCCGCTGCTGCGCGAGTGGAAGCACGCGATGATCCCCGCGGTGCCGGTGGCGGGCATCGCGATCCTCGTCGTCCTCGCCGGGCACGACCTCGGGACCGCCCTCGTGCTCATCCTGCTGGTCGCGGGCGCGCTGTTCGTGGCCGGTGTGCCGATGCGGATGTTCGGCCTGGCCGCACTGCTCGCCGGCGGTCTGACGTTCCTGCTCACCGTCAGCAGCACCAACCGCAAGGACCGGATCCTGTCCTGGCTCTCGGACGAGTGCGACGCGGCGTCGTCGTGCTACCAGACCCTGCACGGCGGGTGGGGGCTGGCCAGCGGCGGCTGGGGCGGGCTCGGCCTCGGGGAGAGCCGCGAGAAGTGGTCCTACCTGCCGGCCGCCCACAACGACTTCATCTTCGCGATCCTCGGCGAGGAGCTCGGACTGATCGGCACCCTGCTCGTCCTCGGCCTGTTCGGCCTCCTCGCGTTCGCGATGATCCGCGTGATCCGCCGGCACACCGACCCCTTCGTCCAGATCACCACCGGCGCGATCCTGTGCTGGATCATCGGCCAGGCGCTGGTCAACGTCGCCGTCGTCATCGGGCTGGCCCCCGTGATCGGCATCCCGCTCCCGCTGGTCTCGGCGGGGGGGTCGGCACTGATCATGACGATGGCCGCGCTCGGGGTGCTCATCTCGTTCGCGCGCTCGGAGCCGGGCGCGGCGGAGGCCCTCGCCGCCCGGCCCGGCGTGGTCCGTCGGTCGCTCGCCGTGATCGGGCGGTCCCGTGGCTGAGAGCACGACTGCGCCGTCCGTGCTGCTGGCCGGCGGCGGCACCGCCGGGCACGTCAACCCGCTGCTGGCCGTCGCCGATGAGCTCCTGCGGCGCCACCCGAACGCCCGCCTGACGGTGCTCGGCACCGCGGAGGGCCTGGAGTCCCGGCTGGTCCCGGAGCACGGGCTGCCGCTGGCCGTCGTCCCGCGCGTGCCTCTGCCGCGCCGGCCCACCCTCGACTGGTTCCGCCTGCCGGTGCGGTTGCGGGACGCGGTCCGCGCTGCGGGGACGGCGATCGACGAGTCCGGGGCACAGGTGGTGGTGGGGTTCGGCGGCTACGTCGCGACCCCCGCCTACCTCGCGGCCCGCCGCCGGGGGATCCCCGTCGTCATCCACGAGCAGAACGCGCGCCCGGGCCTGGCCAACCGGCTGGGTGCCCGGTGGGCGCGCTCGGTCGCCGTGACGTTCCCCGGCACGGCGCTGCGCGGTGCGCAGGTCACCGGCCTGCCGCTGCGCGCGCCGATCGCCCGGCTCGTCGAGCAGCGCCTCGACGACCGCGCGGGGACGCGCGCCGCAGCCGCCGCCGAGCTCGGTCTCGACCCCACGCTCCCGACGCTCCTGGTGTCCGGTGGCTCGCTGGGCGCCGTGAGCGTCAACACCGCGGTCGCGGGAGCCGCGGCGGACCTGCTGGCGGCGGGCGTGCAGGTGCTGCACCTGACGGGTGCCGGCAAGGCCGACGCCGTGCGCGCCGCGCTCGTCGGGGTGTCCGGGGCCGAGCGGTACCAGGTCCGGGAGTACCTGACGCAGATGCAGCTCGCGCTGGCCGTCGCGGACGTCGTGATCGGGCGCTCCGGCGCCGGCACGGTGTGCGAGCAGGCGGCCCTCGGCATCCCCGCCGTGTACGTCCCGCTGCCCGTCGGCAACGGCGAGCAGCGGCTGAACGCCGCAGCCGTGGTCGCGGCGGGCGGTGGGCTCCTGGTCGACGACGGCGACCTCGACCCGGACTGGATCCGCGCGCACCTGCCGGTCCTGCTGGTCGGCGACGCTGCGGCGGAGACGCGGGAGCGCATGGGCAGGGCGGCCGCCGGTGTCGGTGTCCGGGACGCCGCCGCCCGGGTGGCCAGGCTGGTCGAGAAGGAGCTGCCATGACCGCCGGGCTGCGCCCGACCGATCTCGGTCGGGTCCACCTCGTCGGCGTCGGGGGGGCGGGGATGTCCGCGGTCGCGGCGCTGCTCGCCGCGCGAGGTGTCCCGGTCAGCGGGTCCGACGCGGCCGACGGGCCTGCGCTGCCCGCTCTTCGTCAGGCGGGCGTCGACGTGCACGTCGGTCATGACGCGTCGCTCGTCGACGACGTCGACACCGTCGTGATCTCGTCGGCGGTCCGGGAGTCCAACCCGGAGCTCGCTCGTGCCCGGGAGCGCGGCCTGCGGGTGCTGCACCGTTCGGAGGCGCTCGCCTCGCTCATGGTCGACCGGGACGCGGTCGCGGTGGCGGGCGCGCACGGCAAGACCACGACGTCGGCGATGATCGCGACCGTGCTGCTGCACGCCGGCGCCGACCCGTCCTTCGCGATCGGCGGCACCGTGTTCTCCGCCGACGGACCGCTCGGCGGTGGCCGGGACGGCGCCGGCCCGGCGTTCGTCGCGGAGGCCGACGAGTCCGACGGCTCGTTCCTCGCGTACGCGCCCCTGGTCGCCGTCGTCACGAACGTCGAGCCGGACCACCTCGACCACTACGGGTCCGCCGAGGCGTTCGAGGACGTGTTCGTCCGGTTCACCGAGCGCATCCGGCCCGGTGGCACGCTCGTCGTGTGTGCCGACGACGCAGGGGCTGCACGACTCGTCGACCGGGTCCGCGGCCCGCTCGCGGCGCGCGACGTCACGGTGGTCACCTACGGCGTCGCACCGGGCGCCGACGTCAGGGTGGGCGAGCTGCGCGCCGACGACGGGCGCTGGGCGTTCGAGCTCACTGCCGGAGACGTGACCACCACCGTCCGGCTCGCGTTCCCGGGCGCGCACAACGCCCTGAACGCCGCAGCCGCCTGGGCCACGGCGCGACGCCTCGGGGTGCCCGACGCCGCGGACGGTCTCGCGGCGTTCCGCGGGACCGGGCGGCGCTTCGAGGACCGCGGGACCGTCGGTGGCGTCCGGGTGGTCGACGACTACTCGCACCACCCGACGGAGGTCGCGGCGCTGCTGCGCGGCGCCCGGTCGGTCGTCGGCGACGGCCGCGTCGTCGCACTGTTCCAGCCGCACCTCTACTCGCGCACGCGCACCTTCGCCGTCGAGTTCGGCGCCGCGCTCGACCTCGCCGACGTCGTGGTGGTCACGGACGTGTACGCCGCGCGCGAGGACCCCGACCCCTCGGTCACGGGCGCCCTGCTCGTGGACAACGTCCCCACGCCCGGCAAGGCGTCCTTCGTGCCCGACCGGTTCGACGCCGCTCGGGCCGTCGCCGCCGCGGCACGCCCCGGCGACCTCGTGCTCACGGTCGGGGCCGGCGACGTGACCCTGCTCGCCTCGGTGGTGCTGGACGCGCTCGCCGGCGGGCGACCGGGCGCATGAGCCCGTCCCGCCCGGCCGGTCCGCGCACCCCGGCAGCCGGCCGGCCCGCCGCCCCGCGCCGCGGCGCGCCCCCGTCGTCCCCGACGCCCGCCACGAGGGCGGTGCCCCGCGGGAAGCCCGTCACGTCGCCGACCCCCGCCGTGCCGCAGGACGAGCCTGCGCCCTTCAGCCGCGCCGTCACGACCTACAGCGCGGGCGGGGCGCGCCGGTACTCCGGCCCGGTCGCGCCGCCCGTGGTGTCCACCAGCTCGGTGGCGCGGTTCGCCGAACGGTCGCGCGCCCGTCGCAACCTGGCGCGGCGTCAGCTGCTGCTCGTCTCCGGTTCCACGGTCGTGGTCGGCGCGCTCGGGTGGCTGCTGTTCTTCTCCCCGGTGCTCGCGCTGGACCCGGCGCTGGTGCGCGTCGAGGGTGCGGGGACCGTGGTCGCGGTCGACCAGGTGCTGGACGTCGTCGGCGCGCACGGCGCGACGCCGCTGCCGCGCCTGGACACGGTCCGGCTGCGCGACGACGTGCTGGAGGTGCCCGGTGTCCGGGAGGCGCGGGTGACGCGCGAGTGGCCGCAGGGGCTCGCTGTGGTGCTGGTCGCCCGCGAGCCCGTGGCCGCGGTGCCCGAGCAGCCGAACGCGGCGACCCCGGGGGCGACGCCGGGGCCGGCAGGCTTCGCCCTGCTCGACATGGACGGCGTCCAGGTGGGCCGTGTCGACGCGGCACCCGAGGGGCTGCCCGTGGTCGACGTGCCGGTGGGGGACAAGCGGACGCTCGGTGCGGTGCTGAGCGTGCTCCAGCAGCTGCCCCCGGACCTGCTCGCGCAGGTCGCCGACGTCTCGGCGCGCACGCAGGACACGGTGACGATGACGTTGCGCGACCAGGTGCAGGTGGACTGGGGGAGCGCCAGCGAGACGCCCCTGAAGATCGCGGTGCTCTCCGCGCTCCGGGCCTCCCCGGCGGCCGCCGGCGCGACGGTCATCGACGTGTCCGCGCCCCGGCTGCCCGTCACGAAGTGAAGTTTCGTCGACAAGTCCCGACACGCGCGGCGCGGTCGTTGATCGAGGTCCGGGTGGCACCTAGCGTCACGCACTGACAACGCACCTGACATAACTATAACCCTCAAGTAGAGGGTGAAGGTTTCACCCCGACGCTCGTCCGCCGCCGTGCGGGACGCGGACGGACCCCGTGGCCCCGGCCGCGACCGGCACAGAACGAGAGGCACCCACCGTGGCAGCTCCGCAGAACTACCTGGCGGTCATCAAGGTCGTCGGCATCGGCGGCGGCGGCGTCAACGCCGTGAACCGCATGATCGAGGTCGGCCTCAAGGGTGTCGAGTTCATCGCCGTCAACACCGACGCCCAGGCCCTGCTCATGTCGGACGCGGACGTCAAGCTCGACGTCGGCCGCGAGCTCACCCGGGGTCTCGGCGCCGGCGCCGACCCCGAGGTCGGCAAGAAGGCGGCGGAGGACCACAAGGACGAGATCGAGGACGTCCTGCGGGGCGCCGACATGGTCTTCGTCACCGCGGGCGAGGGTGGCGGCACCGGCACCGGTGGCGCGCCGGTGGTGGCCCGGATCGCCCGTTCGCTCGGCGCCCTGACCATCGGTGTGGTGACGCGGCCGTTCACGTTCGAGGGCCGCCGCCGTTCCGTGCAGGCCGACTCGGGCATCGAGGCGCTGCGCGCCGAGGTCGACACCCTCATCGTCATCCCCAACGACCGGCTGCTGCAGATCTCCGACCGGTCCGTCTCGGTGCTCGACGCGTTCCACTCGGCCGACCAGGTGCTGCTGTCGGGTGTCCAGGGCATCACGGACCTGATCACGACGCCGGGCCTCATCAACCTCGACTTCGCCGACGTGAAGTCGGTCATGCAGGGCGCCGGCTCGGCCCTCATGGGGATCGGCTTCGCGCGTGGCGACGACCGTGCCGTCCAGGCTGCGGAGATGGCGATCTCGTCGCCGCTGCTCGAGGCCAGCATCGACGGTGCCCACGGGGTGCTGCTGTCCATCCAGGGTGGTTCGGACCTCGGACTGTTCGAGATCAACGAGGCGGCGCGCCTGGTCCAGGAGGCCGCGCACCCCGAGGCCAACATCATCTTCGGTGCGGTGATCGACGACGCCCTCGGCGACGAGGTGCGCGTCACCGTGATCGCGGCCGGCTTCGACTCGGGCTCGCCGACCGTCCGCCGCGACGCGCGCGCGCTCGGGCAGATCAGCGGCAGCCCCGCGCGGCAGGTGCCGTCGGTGGCTCCGCGCGTCCCGGCGCCCCGCCCGGTCCTCGACCCCGAGGAGCAGCTGGTCCCCGTCGGCTCGTACACGCAGAACCACGCTGCCCCCACGACGCAGCCCGACGTCCCGGCGTTCCTGTCCACCGAGGCCGAGCCGACGCCCATCACCGGTGCGCTGGAGGTGCCCCGGATCTTCACGGAGGACGCCCCCCGCCGCGACCGTGACCGCGACGAGCTGGACGTGCCCGACTTCCTCAAGTGACCGGACCGCAGCCCGGGACCGACGTCCCGCCCGTCGTCGAGGTCGACCTCGGCGCGGGCGTGCGGGCGGGCTTCAGCACGCGACGAGGCGGTGTCAGCCGGCCGCCGTACGACGCGCTGAACCTCGGCTACGCGGTCGGCGACGACCCGTCGGCCGTGGACCGCAACCGGGCCGGTCTCGAACGGTGGGCCGGCGCGGCCGTGGCGTACGCGACGCAGGTGCACGGTCCCGGGGTCGTGGTCCTGTCGCAGCCGCCCGCACCCGGCACGGTGTCCGTGGGCGAGGCCGACGCGCTGGTGTCCGTCTCGCCCGACGTGGCGGTGGCCGTGCTCGTGGCCGACTGCGTCCCGCTCCTCCTCGCCGACCCCCAGGCGGGGGTCGTGGCCGCCGTGCACGCCGGGCGCCGAGGACTGGTGGCCGGCGTCGTCGAGGCGGCGCTCGCGACGATGGTGGAGCAGGGCGCGTCCGTCGAGCGCCTGCGCGCCGCGATCGGTCCCGCGATCGCGGGACAGTCCTACGAGGTGCCCGCCGCTCTGCAGGACGAGGTCGCCTCCGTCCTCCCGCGAGCACGGGCGACGACGTCGTGGGGCACGCCGGCGCTCGACCTGCCCGCCGGGGTCGCCGCGGTGCTGGACGCGGCGGGCGTCGTGCACGTCACGCACCTGGCGAGGGACACCTGGACCGACCCGGCGCTGTTCTCGTTCCGGCGCTCGCAGCGCACGGGCCGGTTCGCCGGGGTCGTGCGGCCCGCCGCGGCGACCGATCCGAGGTGAAGGGCGAGGTTGTCGGGCGTGTCGCGAGGCGGGCGGAACACGGGCGTTGCTAGCGTGACCGGCAGAGGGAGCCCATCGTCGTCGGCTGGACCGGCACGGGCTCCGGGATGGTCCGGAGAGATCCGGGGAGGGAGCCAACGCGATGGCCGGAGCGCTGCGCAAGACGATGCTGTACCTCGGCCTGGCCGACGACCGGTCGGAGCACGAGGAGTACCTCGAGGAGTTCGACGACCAGGAGGTCGCGGTGCCGCAGGAGTACGAGGCCCAGGTCACGCCGCTGCACCGGCCGACGCGCACGAGCCTGCCCACGCAGGCTGCGCCGCAGGCCGCTCCCGTCGCCGGCGAGCTCCGGCGGATCACCACGATCCACCCGCGCTCCTACAACGACGCCCGCAAGATCGGTGAGGCGTTCCGCGAGGGCACTCCCGTCATCATGAACCTCACGGACATGGACGACGCGGACGCCAAGCGTCTCGTCGACTTCTCCGCGGGCCTGATCTTCGGGCTGCACGGCGCGATCGAGCGTGTGACAAGCAAGGTGTTCCTGCTCTCGCCCGCCCACGTCGAGGTTGCTGGTGAGGCCGCCGGCCCCGTCGCCGAGCCGCCGACGCGCGCGGGCTTCTACAACCAGAGCTGACGCGTGCAACTCGTCGCAGCCCTGCTGTTCTACGTCGTCCTCGCGTTCTTCATCCTGCTGCTCATCCGGCTCGTGCTGGACTGGGTGCAGTTCTTCGCGCGGGACTGGCACCCCTCCGGGATCGCGCTGGTGATCGCCGAGGCGACGTACACGGTGACCGATCCGCCGCTCAAGGCGTTGCGCAGGGTCCTGCCCCCGCTGGCCATCGGATCCATCCGACTGGACCTGGCCTTCCTGGTGCTGGTGCTGGGATGCTCCATCCTGATGAGCATCCTCAGCAGCATCTGATCCGACGCCGCACGCGTCTCTGCACGTGTCGCCGGGACGTGCGCTCGCTGCATTCTCCGCTACCGTGGCCCGAGGCGGTCGGTGGACTGCCGCCGGCCCGACCGAGCACTACCGACTGAGGTGATGACGATGGCTCTGCTGACTGCAGACGAGGTCTTGAACAAGAAGTTCCAGGCCACGAAGTTCCGCGAGGGCTACGACCAGGACGAGGTCGACGACTTCCTGGACGAGGTCGTCAACACGCTGCGCGACCTGCAGGGTGAGAACGACGACCTGAAGACGAAGCTCGCCGCGGCCGAGCGCCGCATCGCCGAGTTGAGCCGTGCAGGCGCCCAGCAGGCCGCGCCGGCCCCGAAGCCGGAGCCCACGCCCGAGCCGGTCCCGGCTCCCGCGCCCGTGATCGCCGCGCCGGTCGCGCAGCAGGCGCCGATCGTCGCGCCGGTGCAGGGTGGGCCGCGCACGAGCGAGCCCGAGTCCGCCACCGGGATGCTCGCCCTGGCCCAGAAGCTGCACGACGACTACGTCCGCAGCGGCCAGGAGGAGTCCGACCGCCTGATCAGCGAGGCGAAGAGCCAGGCCAACCGCATCGTCCGTGAGGCCGAGGAGACGTCGCAGCGCACGCTCGGTCAGCTGGAGCAGGAGCGGTCGCTCCTCGAGCGCAAGATCGACGAGCTGCGGGTGTTCGAGCGTGACTACCGGACCCGCCTCAAGAGCTACCTGGAGAACCTGCTCGGCGACCTCGACAACCGGGGCAACGCGTTGCCGCCGCGCTCGGGCCAGCCGCAGACGGTCGGTGACGGCCAGAACCTCTGACACACGTGTTCCGGCGACCACCCGCCGGGATGCCTGCGTGCATCACCACAGGTCAGGTCGACAGCTGCACACCGCCACGCCGGGTTTCACCCGGCGTGGCGTGTTGTGTCCCGGACTGCGCACGCATACAGTCGCGACACTTCGAGGACAGGGGGGCCCGCTCGTGGCCATCAACGACGCGCTCAGCGCGGTTGACGTCAGCACCGACATCAAGGACTTGACCAAGCTGGTCAAGCAGTTCCCGGTGCGGGACGGCGAGAAGCCGTGGACCGCTCGGGAGGTCAAGGACATCGCCGAGGAGCTCACCAGCGACATCGACCGCCTGACGAGCGAGCTCGCCGCTGCGGACGCCGAGCTGTCCGACCTCCTGCGCAACTCCGGGGACGGGGCAGGCGACGACCAGGCGGACTCCGGTTCGTCGGCGCTCGAGCGGGAGCAGGAGCTCACGCTCGTGAACAACACGCGGGACCTGCTGGCGCAGACGACTCGCGCGCTGGCGCGGATCTCGGCCGGCACGTTCGGCACCTGCGAGTCGTGCGGCAAGGCCATCGGCAAGGCGCGCGTGCAGGCGTTCCCGCGGGCGACCCTCTGCGTGGAGTGCAAGCAGCGCGAGGAGCGTCGCTGACGCGCACGTAGACTCCTGCGGTGCCCACCACCACGGACGACCAGCCTGACGCGCCACCGAGCACCCGTCGGCGTGCCCTGCTGACCACGCTCTTCTCGCTCTCCGCCGTCGTGCTGGTGCTCGACCAGGTGTCGAAGGCGTGGGCGGTCAGCTCGCTCGTGGAGGGTGAGCGCCGGGACCTGGTGGGGAACCTGCTCGGGGTGCAGCTGGTCTTCAACCCCGGTGCGGCGCTGTCCATCGCCACCGGGATGACGTGGGTGCTGACCATCGTCGCGGCCGTGGTGATCGTCGTCATCGTCCGTGCCAGCCGCCGGATCGGGTCCTGGGCGTGGGCGGTCGCGCTGGGGCTGCTGCTGGGCGGCGCGCTCGGCAACCTCGTCGACCGATTGGTCCGGGAGCCCGGGATCGCGCGGGGTCACGTGGTCGACTTCATCGCGTACGCGGACTGGTTCGTCGGCAACGTCGCGGACATCGCGATCGTCTCGGCGGCGGTCATGGTCGTGGTCCTGGCGGCGCTCGGCGTGCACATCGACGGGACCCGTGACGGGCACGGCCAGACCGAGCCGGCCGACGAGGCCGCGGACGACGAGGCCGTGGCCGTGACCGACGAGCCCTCCACGACGGCCACCGAGCAGAATGCCTGACACGCGCGCGATGCCCGTGCCGGACGGGCTGGTCGGCGAGCGGGTCGACGCGGCGCTGGCGCGGCTGCTGGGCCTGTCCCGCACGCGCGCTGCCGAGATCGCCGAGGCCGGAGGCGTGCAGCTCGACGGCAGGGAGCTCGGCAAGTCCGACCGGCTGTCCGCGGGCGGGTGGCTCGAGGTCCAGATCCCGGACGTCGCTCCGGCGGAGAGCATCGAGGTCGTCGCCGAGCCGGTGCCCGGCATGCGGATCGTGTACGACGACGACGACCTGGTGGTCATCGACAAGCCCGTCGGCGTCGCCGCGCACCCGTCGCCCGGCTGGACCGGCCCGACCGTCGTCGGCGCGCTCGTCGCGGTCGGCTACCGGATCTCGACGTCGGGTGCGGCGGAGCGGCAGGGGATCGTGCACCGCCTGGACGCCGGCACGTCCGGGCTGATGGTCGTCGCCAAGTCCGAGCACGCGTACACGGTGCTCAAGCGGGCGTTCAAGGAGCGCACGGTCGAGAAGGTCTACCACGCGCTGGTGCAGGGCCATCCGGAGCCGACGACGGGCACGATCGACGCCCCCATCGGCCGGCACCCCAGCTCGGACTGGAAGTTCGCCGTCGTCGCCGACGGCAAGCCGTCGATCACCCACTACGAGGTGCTCGAGATGCTGCCCGCGGCCTCCCTGGTCGAGGTGCACCTGGAGACGGGGCGCACGCACCAGATCCGCGTGCACTTCGCGGCGACTCGGCACCCCTGCGTCGGGGACCTCACGTACGGCGCCGACCCGAGCCTGGCCGCGCGGGTGGGCCTGACCCGGCAGTGGCTGCACGCCATGCGGCTCGGCTTCCACCACCCGAGCACCGGGGACTGGCTGGAGCTGACCAGCGAGTACCCCGAGGACCTCCTCCGGTCGCTGGCGGTGCTGCAGGACGGGTACGCGTGAGCGTGCGCGTCGTCCGGGTGGAGACGCCCGAGCAGCGTGCCGCGATGACCGCGATCCGGATGGCCGTGTTCGTGCAGGAGCAGAACGTGGCCCCCGAGCGCGAGATGGACGCCCTCGACGACGACCCGTCGACCCTGCACGTCCTCGCGGTCGACGACGACGGCTCGGCACTGGGCACGGCCCGCCTCCTGCCGCCCCACCACGCGGGTGAGCCTGCCCACGTCGGACGGGTCGCGGTCGACCGCGCGGCGCGTGGGCTGGGCGTCGGGGCGCTGCTGATGACCGCCCTCGAGGCGGCGGCGCTCGAGCGGTTCGGCGTCGTCGCGGACGGCGTCAGGGTCGTGTCCGTGGAGCTCAGCGCCCAGGAGCAGGCGCTCGGGTTCTACGCGCGGCTGGGCTACGTCGCGAGCCCCGAGCGCTACCTCGACGAGGGCATCTGGCACCGCGACGCGGTGAAGGTCGTCACGTCTCCCGACACGGTGCGCGACGCGCCGGAGAGTGTCACCGGGGCGACGTAGGATCGCCCGCATGGCATCAGCTGGGGGCTCCGACTTCGTCCACCTCCACGTGCACACCGAGTACTCGATGCTCGACGGCGCGGCGCGCCTGGACGACCTGTTCACCGAGGCCAACCGCCTCGGTCAGACCGCCGTCGCCATCACGGACCACGGCTACCTGTTCGGGGCGTTCGACTTCTGGCAGAAGGCCAAGAACCACGGGATCAAGCCCATCATCGGTGTCGAGGCGTACGTCACGCCGGGCACCAGCCGGTTCGACCAGAACCGCGTGCGCTGGGGCGAGTCACACCAGGCCGCCGACGACGTCTCGGCGCGCGGCGCGTACACGCACATGACGCTCCTGGCGAAGTCCACGAAGGGCATGCACAACCTGTTCCGGATGTCCTCGCTCGCGTCGCTCGAGGGGCAGATGGGCAAGTGGCCCCGGATGGACCGCGAGCTGCTGAGCACCTACAGCGACGGGCTCATCGCGACCACCGGCTGCCCGTCGGGCGAGGTGCAGACGCGCATCCGCCTGGGCCAGTTCGACGAGGCCGTGCGCGCCGCGGGCGAGATGCAGGACCTGTTCGGCAAGGAGAACTACTACGTCGAGCTCATGGACCACGGGCTCGAGATCGAGACGCGGGTCATCAAGGACCTGCGAAGGCTTGCCGAGTCGATCGGCGCCCCCGTCGTCGCGACGAACGACCTGCACTACACGAAGCACGAGGACAGCCACGCGCACGAGGTGCTGCTGTGCGTCCAGTCGGGCTCGACCCTGGCCGATCCCGACCGGTTCAAGTTCGACACCGACCAGTTCTACCTGAAGTCCGCGGAGGAGATGCGGCGCACCTGGGCGGAGATCCCGGAGGCGTGCGACAACACGGTCCTCATCGCGGAGCAGTGCGAGGTGGAGTTCAACACCGACGCCAACTTCATGCCGAACTTCCCCGTCCCGGCGGGGGAGAGCGAGGACTCCTGGTTCATCAAGGAGGTCGAGACCGGCCTGCAGAAGCGGTACCACGGGGCGATCCCGTCCGACGTCCGCACGCAGGCCGAGTACGAGACGGGCGTCATCACGCAGCTCGGGTTCTCGGGCTACTTCCTCGTCGTCGCCGACTTCATCAACTGGGCCAAGGACCAGGGCATCCGCGTCGGACCCGGTCGTGGGTCCGCGGCCGGGTCGATGGCGTCGTACGCGATGGGCATCACCGAGCTGGACCCGCTCGAGCACGGCCTGATCTTCGAGCGGTTCCTCAACCCGGAGCGCGTCTCCTGGCCCGACGTCGACGTGGACTTCGACGAGCGTCGGCGCGGTGAGGTCATCCGGTACGTGACGGACAAGTACGGCGAGGACCGCGTCGCCCAGATCGTCACGTACGGCACCATCAAGGCCAAGCAGGCGCTCAAGGACGCCTCGCGCGTCCTCGGCTTCCCGTTCGCGATGGGGGAGAAGCTCACCAAGGCGATGCCCCCGGCCGTGATGGGCAAGGACATCACGCTCTCGGGCATCTACAACCCGCAGGACCCGCGCTACGCGGAGGCCGACGAGTTCCGCCAGGTCGTGCAGGCCGACCCCGAGGCGCAGCGCGTGCTGGAGACCGCGAAGGGGCTGGAGAACCTCAAGCGGCAGTGGGGCGTGCACGCGGCCGGCGTCATCATGTCGAGCGAGCCGCTGCTGGACATCGTCCCGATCATGCGGCGCCCGCAGGACGGCGCGATCATCACGCAGTTCGACCAGCCGGGGTCCGAGTCCCTGGGCCTGATCAAGATGGACTTCCTCGGCCTGCGCAACCTCACGATCCTCGACGACGCGCTCGAGAACATCGAGATGAACGGCAAGCCGGCCATCAAGATCGAGGAGGTCCCGCTCGACGACCCGGCGACGTACGAGCTCCTCGGTCGCGGCGACACCCTGGGCGTGTTCCAGCTCGACGGCGGTCCCATGCGCTCGCTGCTGCGCCAGATGCGCCCCGACAACTTCGAGGACATCTCGGCCGTCATCGCGCTGTACCGGCCCGGCCCGATGGGGATGAACTCCCACATCAACTACGCGCTGCGCAAGAACGGCCTGCAGAAGGTCGAACCGATCCACCCCGAGCTCGAGGCGCCGCTCGAGGAGGTCGTGAGCATCACCCACGGGCTGATCGTCTACCAGGAGCAGGTGCAGCGCGCCGCGCAGAAGCTCGCCGGCTACACGCTCGGCCAGGCCGACCTGCTGCGGCGCGCGATGGGCAAGAAGAAGAAGGAGGTCCTGGACAAGGAGTTCGTCCCGTTCCAGGCCGGCATGCGCGAGCGCGGCTACTCCGACGCCTCCATCCAGGCGGTGTGGGACGTGCTGGTCCCGTTCGCCGGGTACGCCTTCAACAAGGCCCACTCCGCCGCGTACGGGGTCATCTCCTACTGGACCGCCTACCTCAAGGCCAACTACCCGACCGAGTACATGGCCGGCCTGCTGACCAGCGTGCGCGACGACAAGGACAAGTCGGCGCTGTACCTGGGCGAGTGCCGGCACATGGGCATCACGGTGCTCGCCCCGGACGTGAACTCCTCGTCCGCCAACTTCACGGCCGTCGGCAAGGACATCCGGTTCGGTCTGACCGCCATCCGCAACGTCGGCGCCAACGTGGTCGACGCGATCGTGCGGGCGCGCGAGGAGAAGGGCGCGTTCACGTCCTTCACCGACTTCCTCGACAAGGTCCCGGCCGTCGTCTGCAACAAGCGGACCATCGAGTCGCTCATCAAGGCCGGTGCGTTCGACTCGCTCGGCCACGCGCGGCGCGCGCTGCTGCTGGTGCACGAGCAGGCGGTCGACTCCGTCATCGGCGTGAAGCGCAAGGAGGCCGAGGGGCAGTTCGACCTGTTCGCCGACCTCCTGGGCGGCGACGACGGTGGGCAGGGATTCGCCGTCGTGGTGCCGGACCTGCCGGACTGGGACAAGAAGCAGCGGCTGGCGTTCGAGCGGGAGATGCTCGGCCTGTACGTCTCCGACCACCCGCTGTCGGGGCTCGAGCACGTGCTCGCCGCCGCGGCGGACGTGTCGATCGCGACGCTGCTGCAGGACGAGCAGCGGCCGGACGGGTCGACGGTGGTCATCGCCGGACTCATCACGTCGTTGCAGCGCAAGATGTCGAAGCAGGGCAACCCGTGGGCCGCGGTCACCATCGAGGACATGGAGGCCTCGGTCGAGATCATGTTCTTCGGGGAGACCTACCTGGCGTACTCCACGGCGCTCGCCGAGGACGCGGTCGTCGTGGTCCGCGGGCGGGTCCGGCGGCGCGACGAGACCATGCAGCTGCAGGCCATGGAGGTGTCGCTGCCGGACGTGTCGCAGGCGGCGGACGCGCCGGTCGTCGTCTCGATGGCGGTGTCCCGGTGCACGCCGCCGGTGGTCGAGCGGCTCCGCGAGGTGCTCTCCACGCACCCGGGCGTGACCGAGGTCCACCTGCGGTTGACCAGCCCTGGCCGTGCCACCGTCATGCGGCTCGACCACGGGCTGCGAGTCGAGCGGTCGCCGTCGCTGTTCGGTGACCTGAAGGCGCTGCTCGGCCCTAGCTGCCTGGCGTCCTGACCAGCCACGCGAGCACCTCGGCCGCGTGCCGGTCGGGTGGGAACACGGGGTAGAAGACCTTCTCGACGACGCCGTCGCGCACGACCATCGTGAGGCGGCGCAGCAGCGTGCGGCCGGCGACGTCGAACGTGGGAAGGTCCAGCACGCGCGTGAGTGCGAACGCCTCGTCGCTCAGCATCGGGAACGGCAGGTGCAGACGGTCGACGGCCTCGCGCTGGTAGGCGGTGTCCTGGGTCGACAGGCCGTACACCGCGGACGCACCGGCGGCGAGCAGGTCGGCATGGTGGTCGCGGAACGCGCACGCCTCGGCCGTGCACCCGCGCGCGCCGGGGATGGCGTCCCAGTCCTCGGGCAGGTCAGTGCCGGGCCGGCCGGTGAGCGGGTAGGCGTAGAGGATCGTGCGGCCGGGCGCGAGCCGGTCCAGCGGGACGGTGGAGCCGTCGGTCGCGGGCAGGGCGATCGGGGGGAGCGGCGTGCCCTCGAGGTGGTCGGCCGCGCCGTCGTCGGGCGGCGCGGGCAGGTCGTCGGGAAGCCGGGTGAGATCCACGGTCCGAGACTATATCCCTTGCGTTATATAAGCCAAAGTGGAAACATGCTGCCATGCAGGTGATGGACGCGTTGGGGGACCCGGTGCGACGACGGCTCGTCGAGCTCCTCGCCGACGGTGAGCGCACCGCCGGTCAGCTGGCCACCGCCGTCGGGGCAGAGTTCAGCATCAGCCAGCCCGCCGCGTCGCGCCACCTGCGCGTGCTGCGGGAGGCCGGCGTCGTGGACTCGGTGCCGCAGGGCACGGTCCGGCTGTACTCCGTCCGGCCCGAGGCGTTCGACGAGGTCGAGGCCTGGGCGCGGCGGGTCCGCCGGTTCTGGGGCGGGCACCTGGACGCGTTGGAGACCGAGATCGCCCGCGGGCGGAGGAGCAGAGATGACGACTGACGTGTGGGGTGTGCTCACCCCCACCCCGAACGGCGTGACGGTCCGCTTCGAGCGGCGCTACGCGACGACACCCGAGGACCTGTGGTCGTCGGTCACCGACCCGGTCCGGCTGGCGCGCTGGCTCGGCCCGGTCTACGGCGACCTCGTCGTCGGAGGCCGGTACGAGCTGCGCATGGGCGACGACGTCGCCGGCTCGCCGCAGAACGCCGCCGGGGACGTCCTCGAGTGCGACGCCCCGCGCCGGCTGGTGGTCGCGTGGCAGTTCCCCGGCGAGCCGGACAGCCGCGTGACGGTCGACATCCGTGCGGACGGTGACGGCGCGGTCCTCGTGCTCGAGCACCTGGACCTGGAGGAGGCGGCGGCGCGCGGCTACGGCGGGGGCTGGCACGCCTCGCTCGACCAGCTCGACGACCACGTCGCCGGACGCCCGGTCCGAGCGTGGGACGACCTGTTCGCGGCAGCGCTGCCGCGGTACCGCTCGGAGTGACCGGTCAGCCGACCGTGGCCTCCTTGTAGCCCGTCGGCAGGTCCACCTCGACCACGTCACCCTTGACCAGCTGCCGCCCGCGACGGGACTCGTCCTCACCGTTCACCGTCACGGCGCCGTCCTCGAGCAGCGCACGGGCGTGCGCACCGGAGTCGGCGAGGTCGGCCAGCTTGAGGAACTGGCCGAGCCGGATCGAGTCGTCGGAGATCGGCACCTGGGTCATGGGAGCAGTCTGCCTCCCTCGAGGAGTGTGGCGCAGCGCACGGCCCGCCCGGTGGTCGTGGTCAGGCCGTGCGCAGGGGTCCGTCCTATGCTCGGGAACGTGATCACCCGCATCGACCTGCGCGGTCGCTCCCTGTCGCGTCGCGAGCTGTTGGACGAGCTCCCCCGTGCCGAGGTCGACGTCGAGCACGCCGCCGAGATCGTCGCGCCGCTCCTGGCCGGCGTCCGCGCACGCGGTGCCGCCGAGCTGCGCGACCTGGCCGAGCGGTTCGACGGCGTCCGACCGGAGCACCTGCGGGTCCCGGCCGACGTCATCGCCGCCGCCGTCGGGGTGCTCGACCCCGCCGTCCGGGCGGCGCTGGAAGAGACCATCCGGCGCGTCCGCCAGGTGCACGGCGCCCAGCGGCCCGCCGACTTCACGGTCGAGCTCGCGCCCGGTGCGCAGGTCCGCCAGCGGTGGGTCCCGGTCCGTCGTGTCGGGTTGTACGTCCCGGGCGGGCTCGCGGTGTACCCGTCGTCGGTCGTCATGAACGTCGTCGCCGCGCAGGCGGCCGGCGTGGGGTCCCTCGCCGTGGCGTCACCCCCGCAGAAGGACCAGGGCGGTCTGCCCGACCCGGTCGTCCTCGCCACGTGCGCGCTCCTGGACATCGACGAGGTGTACGCCGTCGGCGGCGCCCAGGCGGTCGCGATGTTCGCCTACGGCGCGGTCGGCACCGAGGAGGTCGACGGGGAGACGCTCTGCGAGCCCGTCGACGTCGTCACCGGCCCCGGCAACGTGTACGTCGCCGCCGCCAAGCGACTCGTGCGGGGGATCGTCGGCATCGACGCCGAGGCCGGACCGACGGAGATCGCGATCCTCGCCGACGGCACCGCCGACGCGTCCCACGTGGCTGCCGACCTCGTGTCCCAGGCCGAGCACGACCCGCTGGCCGCCGCCGTCCTGGTGACGCCGTCCGTCGAGCTCGCGGGTGCGGTCGAGGCCAAGCTCGTCGACCGGGTCGACGCCACGATGCACCGCGTGCGGGTCACGACGGCGCTGCGCGGCGAGCAGTCGGCGATCGTGCTCGTCGACGACCTGGAGCAGGGCCTCGACGTGGTCAACGCGTACGGTGCCGAGCACCTGGAGATCCAGACCGTCGGTGCCGCCGAGCTCGCTGAGCGCGTCACCAGCGCCGGGGCCATCTTCGTCGGCGCGTACTCGCCGGTCTCGCTCGGCGACTACATGGCCGGGTCCAACCACGTGCTCCCCACGGGGGGCTGCGCGCACTTCGCCAGCGGCCTCGGTGTCCACTCGTTCCTGCGCGCCGTGCAGGTCGTCGAGTACGACGCCGACGCGCTCGCGGAGGTCGCGGACAAGATCGTCGCGCTCGCGGACGCCGAGGGACTTCCTGCGCACGGCGAGGCGGTGCGAGCCCGATTCTGAGCGACCACGTGCGCGGACCGCGCCGACCCCGTGCCTGCGACCACCGCCCCCGTCGAGAGGACAGCCTGTGACAGGCAACGCGACGTTCCGCCACCGCGATGTCGCCCTCCTCGCCGTCGTCGGCATCGAGGCGCCGGTCGTCGTCCCGTCGACCGTGTTCGACGAGCGCCTCGCGCCCACCCTGAAGCGCCTGCGCCTCCCGTCCGGTCTGCTGTCCCGCGTCGCCGGCGTGCACGAGCGCCGGTGGTGGGACGAGGAGATGACGTTCGACGACGCCGCCACGGCGGCCGGCGCGAAGGCGCTGGCGGAGGCCGGGATCGACGCGGGCGACGTCGGCCTGCTGATCAACACGTCCGTGACCAGGACGTTCCTCGAGCCGTCGGTCGCCTCCCGCATCCACTCCGGACTGTCCCTGCCGTCCAGCGCGCTCGGGTTCGACCTGACCAACGCGTGCCTCGGCTTCGTCAACGGCATGACGCTCGCGGCGCAGCTCATCGACTCGGGCCAGGTCCGGTACGCGGTGATCGTCAACGGGGAGGACCCGCGTCCGACGCAGGAGGCCACGCTGGACCGGCTGACCGCGCCGGGGACCACCCGGGAGCAGTTCCTCGAGGAGTTCGCCACCCTCACCCTCGGTGCGGGCGCTGCCGCGGCTGTCCTCGGCCCCGCGCACCTGCACCCCGGCGCCCACCGGCTCGTCGGCGGCGTCGCCCGCTCGGCGACCCAGCACCACGAGTTGTGCGTCGGCGGCGTCGAGGGGATGAAGACCGATCCCGCGGGGCTCCTGGCCGGAGGCCTCGAGCTCGTCGTGGACGCGTGGCGCGAGGCGCAGCCGGAGTGGGACTGGGTGGGTGTCGACCGCATCGTCACGCACCAGGTCTCGTCGGTGCACACCCGCTCGATCGTGGAGGCGCTGGACCTGGACGTCGACAAGGTGCCGACGACGTTCCCCCGCTGGGGCAACGTCGGGCCGGCGGCGCTGCCGATGACGCTCGCGGACCAGGCGGACTCGCTGCGCACGGGAGACCGGGTGCTGTGCATGGGCGTCGGCTCCGGTCTGCACACCGCGATGGCCGAGATCGTCTGGTGACCGCGGCGTCGCGGCCACCCGCGGAGGTCCTGGCGGCCGGGGGGATCGACCCGCGCTGGTCGCGCACGGTCGAGGTGGGTCCGCGGACGTGGCACCTGCTCGACAACGCCGCGACGCTGGACGCCGAACCCGTCGGCACGCTCCTGTGCGTGCACGGCAACCCGACGTGGTCGTTCCTGTGGCGCCGGCTCGTCGCGGCGGGCGCGCGGGCCCAGCGCCCGTGGCGGGTCGTCGCCGTCGACCAGCTGGAGATGGGCTACTCCGAGCGGACGGGGGAGCAGCACCGCCTCGCCGACCGGGTCGCCCAGCTCGGTGCGCTGACCGACCACCTCGGGCTCGCCGGGCCGGTCGTCACGGTCGGGCACGACTGGGGAGGCCTCGTCAGCCTCGGCTGGGCACTCGACCACCCGGACCTGCTGGCGGGCGTCGTGCTCACCAACACCGCCGTGCACCACGAGGTCGACGACGCCATGCCCGCCGCGCTGCGCGTGGCGACGGCCCGCGGGGTCCTCCCGGTGGGCACGGTCAGCACGCCGGCGTTCCTCGAGACCACGCTCGCGCTCGCGCACCCGCGCCTGACGCCCACGGTCGCCGACGGCTTCCGCGCGCCGTACCGCACCGCCGACCGGCGGGCGGGGATCGGCGGGTTCGTCGCGGACATCCCGGCCACCCCCGACCACCCGAGCCGACCGGAGCTCGACCGGATCGCGACCGGCGTGCGGGGCCTCGACGTCCCGGCGCTCCTGCTGTGGGGTCCACGCGACCCGGTCTTCTCCGCGCGCTACCTGCGCGACCTGCGCGAGCGGCTCCCGCACGCCGACGTGCACCGGTTCGAGGGCGCCGGCCACCTGGTGGTCGAGGACGCGGACGTCGCCGGTGCGGTCCTGCGCTGGCTCGACGCCCGCGACGCGCCGGCACCGCCCGCGGTGGCCGACGAGCCGTACCGGGCCCTCGGCGCCACCCTGGTCGAGCGGGCCGACGACGACGGCACCGCGCTGATCGAGCTCGCGGGCGCGCGCTCCCGCCGCGTGACCTGGTCGGCGCTCGCCGCCCGGACCGACCAGCTCGCCCGTGGCCTCGCGGCGAGCGGTGTGCGACCGGGCGACCGGGTCGCTCTCCTGGTACCGCCCGGGGCGGACCTGACGGCGGTCCTCTACGCGTGCCTGCGGCTCGGGGCCGTCGTGGTCGTCGCCGACGCCGGGCTCGGTGTCCAGGGGCTCACCCGGGCGGTGCGTGCGGCGGACCCCGCCGTGGTCGTCGGGATCGAGAAGGCCCTGGTGGCCGCGCGGTGGCTGCGCTGGGCGCCGACGCTGGTCAGCGCCGGACCGCTGCGCGCGGGAGTGGCGCGGACCCTCGGCGTCGGTGCGTCGCTGGACGACCTCGCCGCACTCGGGCGCGCCTCCACCGACGACCTCCCGTGGCCTGACCCCGACGCCGACGCGGCGGTCCTGTTCACGTCCGGGTCGACCGGCCCCGCGAAGGGGGTCGTCTACACGCACCGCCGGCTCGCCGCGATGCGCGACGTCGTCGCTCGCACCTACGGGATCGGACCGGACAGCCCTCTCGTCGCGGCGTTCGCGCCGTTCGTCCTGCTCGGCCCGGCGCTGGGTGCCACGAGCGCGAGCCCGGACATGGACGTCACGTCACCGGGGACGCTCACGGCCCGCGCGCTGGCCGAGGCGGTCCGCGCGATCGACGCGGCGGTCGTCTTCGCGTCGCCCGCCGCGCTCCGCTCGGTCGTCCGCACGGCCGACGGGTCGGAGCTCGCCGCGCTCGCGGGCGTCCGGCGGTTCCTCTCGGCGGGCGCACCCGTCGGCATCGACCTGCTCGAGGCCGCGGCGGCGCTGATGCCGGCCGCGCAGGCCCACACGCCGTACGGGATGACGGAAGCGCTCGTCGTCGCCGACGTGTCGCTCGACGAGCTCCGCGACGCCGGCGCCGGTGACGGGGTGTGCGTCGGGAGGCCCGTCGCGGGAGTCCGGGTGGCGCTCAGTGGCCTGGACGTCGCCGGCGAGCCGAC
Source organism: Cellulomonas terrae (assembly GCF_007990265.1). Lineage (GTDB taxonomy): Bacteria > Actinomycetota > Actinomycetes > Actinomycetales > Cellulomonadaceae > Cellulomonas > Cellulomonas terrae. The sequence goes on along the minus strand of NZ_BJWH01000020.1, from coordinate 38,126 downwards.
GGGGGTGCCGGACCAGCGGGCGGGCGTCACCGGCGAGGTGCTCGTCGCGGCCGCGCACGTCAAGGACCGGTACGACGGCCTCTGGCTCACCCAGCACGCCTCGGCACGGGACCCCGGCTGGCACCGGACCGGGGACGTCGGGCACCTCGACGCGGACGGCAGGCTCTGGGTCGAGGGCAGGCTCGCGCACGTGCTGGTGACGGCGGACGGCGTCCGCACCCCGGTCGGGCTGGAGCAGCGCGCGCAGACGGTCGACTCCGTCGTGTCCGCGGCTGTTGTCGGCGTCGGGCCCAGGGGTGCGCAGCAGGTCGTGGTGGTCGTCCAGCCCGAGGTGTACTCGCACGGACCGGTCGTGGCGGCGCCCGACCTGGCCGCCGCGGTCCGCGCAGCGCTGGAGGGCACCACGGTCGCCGCCGTGCTGGTGGTGGAGCAGCTCCCGACGGACGTCCGGCACAGCTCGAAGATCGACCGGACGCGGGTCGCCGTGTGGGCCGAGCGCGTGCTGGCGGGGGAGCGGGCACGCCTGTGACCCGCGTGCTGGTGACCGGGGCGAGCGGCATGCTCGGGCGGGCGGTCGCCGCACGGCTCGTCGCCGACGGTCTCGACGTCCGGACCCTGCAGCGCAGCCCGTCCCAGGTCGTCGGGGCGCAGGACGTGGCCGGGTCGGTCACCGACCCCGACGTCGTGCGGTCCGCGCTGCGGGACCGGGTCGCCGTCGTGCACCTGGCGGCGAAGGTGACGATCGTCGGACCGTACGACCAGTTCGAGGCCGTCAACGTGGGCGGGACCCGGCTGCTGCTCGACGAGGCGCGGTCGGCGGGCGTCGGACGGTTCGTGCACGTCTCGACGCCGTCCGTCGCGCACCACGGGCGCTCGCTGGCCGGTGCGGGCGCCGGCCCCGCCGACCCCCAGCACGCGCGCGGGCACTACGCGCGGACCAAGGCCACCGCGGAGCTCCTCGCGCTCGCGGCGCACGACCCCGCCGGCCTGCACGTGATCGTCGTGCGACCGCACGTCGTCTGGGGGCCGGGCGACACCCAGCTGGTCGGCCGGATCGTGGACCGCGCGCGGTCGGGCCGGCTGCCGGTCCTCGGCGACGGGGCCGCGCTCATCGACACGACCTACGTCGACAACGCCGTGGACGCCCTGGTCGCGGCCCTGCACGCCGACCCGGCCGTCTACGGCGAGCCCTACGTGGTCACCAACGGGGAACCGCGTCCGGTCGTCGAGCTGCTCGCGGGCATCTGCGCGGCCAGCGGCGTGGCCGTGCCCCGGCGGCACGTGCCCGCCACCCTCGCCCGTGGTGCCGGGTCGGTGCTCGACGCCGCCTGGCGCACCCTCCCCCTCGCGGGCGAGCCCCCGCTGACGAGGTTCGTCGCCGAGCAGCTCTCGACCGCCCACTGGTTCGACCAGCGACGCACGCGGGAGGCCCTCGGCTGGACGCCACGGATCGGCCTGGACGACGGGCTGGCCCGGCTGGCGCAGTGGACAGCGCGGCAGGCGTCCGCACCGGCTCCCTAGACTCGTCGGGTGACCTCTGACCTCGACACCGAGCAGCCGAACGGCGTGCTGCCGCTGCGTCCGGACCTCGTCGGCCTCCTGCCCTACGGCGCACCCCAGCTCGACGTGCCGCACCTGCTCAACGTCAACGAGAACCCGTACGCCCCCGCCCCCGACGTCGTGGCCGACATCGCGGAGGCCGTCGCGCGTGCCGCGGCGGGCCTCAACCGCTACCCCGACCGCGACTTCGAGGACCTCCGCGCCGACCTCGCCGGCTACCTGCGGGTGGAGTCGGGCGTCGAGCTGACGACGGACCAGGTGTGGGCCGCCAACGGCTCGAACGAGATCATGCTGCACGTCCTGCAGGCGTTCGGCGGTCCCGGGCGCACGGTCCTGTCCTTCGCGCCGACGTACTCGATGTACCCCGAGTACGCCCGGGACACGTTCACCGGGTGGGTCGCGGGGCGGCGCGAGGCCGACTTCAGCCTCGACCCCGACGTCGCGCGCGCGGCGATCGCCGAGCACGCGCCGTCCGTCGTGCTCCTGGCCAGCCCGAACAACCCGACAGGGACGGCCCTGCCGGCCACGACGGTGCTGGCGGTGCTCGACGCGGCGGCGCGGGTGCCGGGCGGGTGCGTCGTCGTGGTCGACGAGGCCTACGGCGAGTTCCGCCGCACGGGTGTCCCCTCGGCGCTCGAGCTGCTGCCCGACCACCCGCACCTGGCGGTCAGCCGGACCATGTCCAAGGCGTTCGGCCTCGCCGGAGCGCGCGTCGGCTACCTGGCCGCGGCGCCGGCCCTCGTCGACGCGCTGCGGGTGGTCCGCCTGCCGTACCACCTGTCGGCCGTGACCCAGGCGGTCGCCCGGGCGGCGCTCCGGCACGCGCCCGCGCTCATGGCGCAGGTCGGGTCGCTGCGCGACGAGCGCGACGCCCTCGTGGTGTGGCTGCGCGGGCAGGGGCTGACCGTCGCGGACTCCGACGCGAACTTCGTGCTGTTCGGCCTGTTCGACGACCGGCACGCGATCTGGCAGGGTCTGCTCGACCGCGGGGTGCTGATCCGGGAGGTCGGACCGGACGGGTGGTTGCGGGTGTCGGTCGGCACCCCGAAGGACATGGTGGCGTTCAAGAACGCCCTGAGTGAGGTGGCAGGACTGTGAGCCCCAAGAACGCTGGGCGTACCGCGCGCATCGAGCGCGCCACGAGCGAGTCGAGCGTGCTGGTCGAGCTCGACCTCGACGGCACCGGCCGTACGGACATCTCGACGACGGTGCCGTTCTACGACCACATGCTCACGGCCCTGGGCAAGCACTCGCTCATCGATCTCACCGTCAGAGCGACGGGGGACACGGACATCGACGCGCACCACACGGTCGAGGACGTCGCGATCACGATCGGCGAGGCGCTGCGCCAGGCTCTGGGCGACAAGCGCGGCATCTCGCGGTTCGGTGACGCCACGGTGCCGCTCGACGAGGCGCTCGCGCAGGCCGTGGTCGACGTGTCCGGCCGGCCGTACCTGGTGCACACGGGGGAGCCTCCCGGTCAGGAGTACCACCTGATCGGCGGGCACTTCACCGGGTCGCTGACCCGGCACGTGCTCGAGTCCATCGCGCACCACGCCGCGTTCAGCATCCACGTGCGCGTGCTCGCGGGCCGCGACCCGCACCACATCGTCGAGGCGCAGTTCAAGGCGCTCGCCCGGGCCCTGCGGTTCGCCGTCGCGCTCGACCCGCGCGTGGAGGGCATCCCGTCGACGAAGGGTGCGCTCTGATGGTCGACGACGACCTTCCCGACGACATCGAGGTCCCCGACGACCTGTCCTCGTTGCTGGACGGAGCCACGGAGGACCCCTCGGTCGTCCTGGTGATCACACAGGTGGCCGCGCCCGCCCCGCTCGCCGCGGCGTGCGCGATCGCGAAGGTCGACGTCGACGTCGTGCCGACGCCGATCGGGGCCATCGCGGCGCTGCGCGACCCGCGGGCCGCGGCGGACGGCGCGGCGGCGATCTCGAAGCTGCTGCGCACGGTGCCGGTGATCCTGCTGGAGCGGCGCGAGGGGCAGATCACGGCGTCGCGCTGGGCGGGCGGGGAGCGCGACGGCGACCTGCCCGCGGGCCTCGTGCTGTCCGACGCGCCCCCGGTGCTGGAGGACCTGCTGCTCGGCTCCGTCCAGGCGGGCGAGGTCGAGGGCGTCGTCACGAGCGTCGGCATGTCCCGCTGGCAGGCGATGCGGACGATCGCGAGCTCCGCGAAGCGCAGGTAGGCGTCTCGCGGACCGGCGCGCGAGCGTGCCGTCCCGCGCCCGCGGGTACCGTGTCCCGGTGCCTGCTCAGCCTCTCGTCGTCGTGCTCGACCACGGCGCCGACGACCACGGACCGTTGGCGCAGGCCCTGACCACCGCCGGGGCGCGGGTCGAGGTCACGGCGGACAAGCGCACGGCCCTGGTCGCCGACGGGCTCGTGATCGCCGGCCGCGCCCGGGCCGCGGACGTGATGCCCGCCCTGCGCAGGCTCGGCGCCGACCAGGTGGTCGACCGCCGGCTCGCGGGCGGTCGGGCGGTGCTCGCGATCGGTGTCGGGATGCACGTGATGTTCACCGACGTCGTCGAGGACGGTGCCGTGACGGAGGGACTGGGGGAGTGGGCCGGGGTCGTGGACTCCGTCGGGACGCCCCCCGGTGAGGTCGCGGTGCAGGCGCCGTCCCGGTCCGCCCTGTTCGACGGCCTCGACGGTGCCCGCTTCCACCTCCCCGACGCCCGCGCGCCCCGCACGTTCCCGCTGCTCGACGACTGGCCCGCGGACACCCGCCTCGTCGTCCCGGTGGTCATCTGGCCGTCCGGCGACGAGCGTTTCGTGGTCGCCGTCGAGAACGGGCCGCTCGTCGCGCTCGCCGTCCACCCCGAGTCGTCCGGCGAGGCCGGCGCCACGGTGCTCGCCCGCTGGGTCTCGTCCCTGAGCCCACTCGCCCCCTCGACCTCACCGGAGTGACCGCATGACCGACCGCCTCGAGCTGCTGCCCGCCGTCGACGTCGCCGACGGCCAGGCCGTCCGCCTGACCCAGGGCGCCGCCGGCACCGAGACGGGCTACGGCGACCCGCTGTCCGCTGCGCTCGACTGGTACGAGGGCGGCGCGGAGTGGATCCACCTCGTCGACCTCGACGCGGCCTTCGGGCGCGGGTCGAACGCCGACCTGCTCGCCGAGGTCACCGCCGAGCTCGTCGGCAAGGGCGTCAAGGTCGAGCTGTCGGGCGGCATCCGCGACGACGCCTCGGTGGAGCGCGCGCTCGGCACGGGTGCGACCCGCATCAACCTCGGCACGGCCGCCCTGGAGAACCCGGAGTGGACCGCCCGGCTCATCGGCTCGTACGGCGAGCAGGTCGCGGTCGGGCTCGACGTCCGCGGCACGACGCTGGCCGCGCGCGGCTGGACGAAGGACGGCGGGGACCTCTGGGAGGTGCTCGCCCGCCTCGAGGACGCCGGGTGCGCCCGGTACGTCGTCACGGACGTCAACAAGGACGGCATGCTCAACGGCCCGAACGTCGAGCTGCTGCAGCAGATGTGCGCCCGGACGGACGCCCCGGTGATCGCGTCGGGCGGCGTCTCCAGCCTGGAGGACCTGCGCGTGCTCCGGACGCTCGTGCCGCTGGGCGTCGAGGGCGCGATCGTCGGCAAGGCGCTCTATGCCGGCGCGTTCACGCTGCCCGAGGCGCTGGAGGTCGCCGGACGCCCGTGACGGGTCGCGAGCTCCCGCCGTCGTCCCCGTTCGCGGGGGACGACGGCAGCGCCGACCCGGCGGTCGCTGCCGCTCTGGCCGCGCTCCAGGACGGCTCGGGGACGGTCCCTGCACTGGTCGACGCGCTGGCCGGGACGCGCGTGCTCGTGCCGGTGCTCGCGGAGCTCGAGGTCGAGGACGTCGTCGTGCACGACGGCCACGCGCACACCGTCGACAAGGAGGCGTCAGCCGGGATCGTCGCGCTGCAGGCCCCCGACGGGCGGACCGCCCTGCCGGTGTTCACGTCGGTCGCGACGATGGCCGCGTGGCGGACGGACGCCCGGCCCGTGCCGTCGGACGTCGCGCGCGCCGCGCTCTCGGCGGTGACCGAGGGCTGGGAGGTGCTGGTCGTCGACCCCGGCGGTCCGACGACGGTGCTCGTCCCGCGCCCGGCCGTGTGGGCGCTCGCGCAGCAGGAGCCGTGGCGTCCGGCGGTCATCGCCGAGCGCGTCGACCCGGAGGTCCGCGACGCGATCGTCGCGGCGGTGGCGACCGTGCCGGGTGTGGTGTCGGTGGACGCGGTCCCGGGGAGCCGTGCGGAGGTCGCGGTCGTCGTCGCGCTGGTCGCCGGGCTGGACCGTGCGGGGCTCGACGCGGTCCTCGCGCAGGTCAACGGTGCGTTGGCCGGCGTGGAGCTGGTGGCGACGCGCGTCGACTCCGTGGAGCTGCGGCCACGGGCGGCCGGCTAGCGAGCGCGCTTCACCGCCCACGCGAGCGCGAACGTGCTGAGCACGGCGGCGGCCACGATCTGACCCCCGAGGATCACCCGGTTGAGGTCCAGCGCCGGCTGCCAGTGGGCGCCGGTCTCGTCGACGACGAAGACGCCCACGGCCTTGACGTGCACGCCGTAGCCACCGCCACCGCCGTGACCCTCCTGGACGCCGCCGCGCGCGGTCTCGGCGTCCGAGGCCGGCGTGCCTGCCTCGCCCCCGCCCGACCCGGAGCCGGTCCCGCCCCACAGGCGGGCGACGGGGATGACGAGGGTGCCGTTGCGCTCGTACGCCTCCCCGAACACGCGACGCACGGTGAACGTGTCGTTCGCGGCGTTGGTGAGGCTGGCGGGGTCGAAGTGCGGAACAGCCATGGGGTCCTCCCGGGATCGGGTCAGCCGGCGCAGGGCGCGGTGGGCGTGAACGACGCCTCGTCGTCCAGCATGGCCCGCAGCGTGCTCACGGGCACCACAAAACTGTGCCCGTTCGAGTCCTTCGCGTACACCACCCCCACCACGCGGCCGTCGCTGTCGAGGACCGCCGACCCCGAGCTGCCGTGCTCGACGGGCGCGTCCGTGACGAGGACCGCGCCGAGGTTCGCGTTGAGCGGGTCGGTCTGGCTGGCGAGCACCTGCCCGGTGGTCACGGTGAGCGCGCGCCCGAGCGGGTAGCCGACGACCGTGACCTGGTCGCCCACGGCCGGGTCGGCGGGCGCGAGCTCGGGCGCGGCGGGCAGGGCGTCGTCGGTGCGCACGATCGCCAGGTCGGCCAGGGCGGCCGTGCTCGCCGCCGCGGCGCCGATGTCCCGGCCGTCGTAGGTGCTGAGCTGGAGCGTCGACGAGTCGCTGACGACGTGCCGGTTGGTCACCAGGGTGTGGTCGTCGAGCGCGAACCCGGAGCCGGTCGACAGGGTGCCGCAGCCGATGTTCCGGATCCGCACCGCCATCCGCTGGGCGGAGTCGAAGCCGTCGGGGGACAGGTTCCCGCTGGACGTCGGGGTCTGCTGCGGCAGGTCGGTGGGCATGACGTCCGTCGGCACGGGTGCCGGCGGGGCGGGCAGGAGGGTGCAGCCGCTGGTCAGGAGGACGAGGGCGACGACGGCCAGCCGCCGCCTCATCGTTCGAGCTCGCGCTGGAGCGCGGCGTTAGCGTCGGTCGCGCGGGCGCACACCGTCTGCACGTCGGACGTGAACCGCTCGAGGTCGGCCGGGTCGTACTGGTCGGAGTTCTGCAGGTACCCGATGAGCCGCTGCTGACCGTCCACGCAGCTGGCCAGCGCCGTCGCGACCTGCCCGGCCGCCTGCGACACCCGTGACTGGTAGTCGGCCAGCTGCTGCTGCGACGCGCTGGTGTCCCCGAGCTGAGCCTTCTCGTCGGCCAGCTGCGTGATCCGCTGCTGGGCGGTGGCCAGCTGCGTCGTCGTGGCGTCGAGCTCGGCCTGCGTCGCGGCGAGGTCGGCCTGCGACGCCGCCAGCTCCTCCGCGGTCGAGCGCGCCAGCGTCTCCCACTGCTGGGTGGACTCCTGCCAGGCCTCGTTGGTCGTCAGCATGCGGCCCAGGACGAGGCCGGCACCGACGAGCGTGGCGACGAGCAGCACCGCCAGCACGATCGCCGCCGCGCCGGGCCGACGACGCTCCGCCGGTGGTTCCGGCTGTGCCGCGGGCGTCCCCGGGTACCACGGAGCCGCGGCCGGCGCGGGCGGGTTCACCCGCGTGATCTCTGTCACCGGCGGCTCGGGGCGGGAGGGCGGGACGTCACGAGGGAGCGGCTCGTCGGGCTGCATCGGCCCAGGATACGAGGCACGTCTGTGCGTCTGGCGCGCTCGTGCTCCCCGGGCGCGCCCCGCCCGGCCGGAGGAAATCAGGGCGAGGACACGCAGCTGCAGCGGTGACAATCGTCGGATGCCCTCGACGACCTACGGAGCTGTGCTGCGCCTGCCCGGCGTCGCACGACTCTTCGTCGTCTCCTTCCTCGCGCGCATCCCCGCGGCGATGGTGGGCGTCGTCCTCACGCTGCACGTCGTCTCGACGCTGGACCGCGGCTACGGCCAGGCCGGTCTCGTCGTGGGCGCCGCGACCGTCGGCATGGCGCTCGGGGCACCGTGGCGGGGTCGTCTGGTCGACCGGCTCGGGCTGCGACGCGCGATCGCGCCGTCGGTCGCGGTCGAGTCGGCCGTCTGGCTGGTCGCGCCGCACCTGTCCTACGAGCTGCTCGTCGGTGCCGCGTTCGTCGCCGGGCTGTTCCTCGTGCCCGTCTTCTCGGTCAGCCGGCAGTCGCTGTCGGTCCTCGTCCCGATCGCGCACCAGAAGGCGGCGTTCTCGCTCGACTCCGTCGCCGTCGAGCTGACGTTCATGCTCTCGCCGGTCGTCGGGGTGCTGCTGGCGACGCAGGCGTCGACCTCGGTCGCGCTCACGGTCGTGGGTGCGCTGACGGTCGGCGGCGGCGTGCTGCTCATGTGGGCGAACCCGCCGACGCGCAGCGCGCTCTCGGCCGAGGCGCAGCCGGAGCTCCCGAAGCAGCGGCTGGTCAGTCCCGCGCTCGTCGTCCTGCTCCTGGCGGGCGTCGCGGCGTCGTTCGTGCTGGTCGGCACCGACGTGTCCCTCGTGGCGACGCTCAACGACTCCGGGCGCTCCGCCGACGTCGGCTGGATGATCGCGCTCTGGGCCGGCGGGTCGGTCGTCGGGGGACTCGTCCACGGGGCCAGCCACCGCGACCCCTCGCCGCTGTTGCTCGTCGCCCTGCTGGCGCTCGCGACCCTCCCGGCCGCGTTCGCGAGCGGGCCGGTGTGGCTCGCGGTCGCGGTCGTCGTCGCGGGTCTGCCCTGCGCGCCCGCGCTGTCCTCGATCAACGCGACGCTCGTCCGGCTGGTCCCCGAGCACCGCCGCGGCGAGGTCATGGGGTGGAGCGGCACGATGTCGACGGTCGGCAACGCGCTCGGCGCCCCGCTGTGCGGTGCGGTGATCGACCGCGCGACACCGGGGGCGGGCTTCCTGACCGCGGCCGTGGTCGGTGGGGGTCTCGCCGTCGGCGGGCTCGTCGTCCTCGCGCTGGTCCGGGGCCGCGGCGTGGCTCCTGCGGTGCAGGAGCGTCCCGCAGCACGGCACGTCCCGTCGGTGCGCGTCGTCCGGCGGCGGGGCGCGTCCCCGGCACGACGCGTGCGGGTCAGACGACCGAGCCGGTGAACTTCTCGCCCGGACCCTCGCCGGGCGCGTCGGGGAAGGGCGAGGCCTCGCGGAACGCGAGCTGGAGCGAGCGCAGCCCGTCGCGCAGCGACCGCGCGTGCTGGTTGCCGATGTCGGGGGCCGAGGCCGTCACCAGGGCGGCGAGGGCGGTGATGAGCTTGCGCGCCTCGTCGAGGTCGAGGAAGTCGGCGCCGGCACCCGTCGGCCCGTCCTCCGCGAGCCCGCACTTGACCGCAGCCGCACTCATCAGGTGGACGGCCGCGGTCGTGATGACCTCGACCGCGGCGACGTCGGCGATGTCGCGGGTGGCGGTCGTGGTGGGGTCGGTCTCCGGGCTGGTCTCGCTCATAGGCCGATCCTCTCATCGGCACAGGGGGGCGCCCGCCACCGATTCGGGTGTTCGGGCTCGCTCTGGTAACCTAGGCAGTTGACTGACCTGGGTGGTGATTGCTGCTGCCCAGGCGCACAAGTGGAGTTCCTCCCACCTGGGCCTCGACAGTTCGGTGCGTCGAACACGCACCGTCGACAGAGACCGGGTCACAGTCCGCACCGGACGGCGCGAGCCGCTCCCGGTGGCGTGAGCATGGCCGCGGCCGAGCTCACCCGGCGGACCTCGAGGCCTCCTCCTGTGACCAGGACGGGGGCCTTCCTCGTTCCCGGCGGTCACCACGACGAACCTAGAGGAGCACCACATCAGCGAGCCCCGCATCAACGATCGGATCCGCGTCGCCGAGGTCCGCCTGGTCGGCCCCAACGGCGAGCAGGTCGGCATCGTCCGCGTGGAGGACGCCTTGCGCCTGGCGCAGGACGCCGACCTCGACCTCGTCGAGGTGGCACCTGACGCTCGTCCGCCCGTCTGCAAGATCATGGACTACGGCAAGTTCAAGTACGAAGCAGACATGAAGGCCCGCGAGGCCCGGCGGAACCAGACCAACACGGTCCTCAAGGAGATCCGTTTCCGGCTGAAGATCGACCCGCACGACTACGGCACCAAGAAGGGCCACGTCGAGCGGTTCCTCACGGCCGGCGACAAGGTCAAGGTCATGATCATGTTCCGTGGCCGCGAGCAGTCGCGCCCGGAGATGGGCGTGCGCCTGCTCCAGCGGCTGGCGGACGACGTGTCCGAGCTCGGCTTCATCGAGAGCATGCCCAAGCAGGACGGGCGCAACATGATCATGGTGCTCGGCCCGATGAAGAAGAAGGCCGACCAGAAGCAGGAGCAGCGCCGTGCGGCGCAGGCTGCTGCCGCCCGTGAGCAGAACGCCGCGGCGGCCGCTGCTGCCGCTGCTGCGGCGGCGAACCCGGTCGAGCAGGCCGAGCCCGTCGCGCCGGCTGCCGCCGAGGTGCCCGTCGTCGCCGAGACCGTTCCCGTGGTCGACGCGCCGGCCGCCGTCGAGGCACCGGCCGAGGTCGCGGCTCCGGTCGAGGCCGAGGCTCCCGCCCCGGTCGAGAAGCCCGCCGCCGCCCCCCCGCGGCCGGCGACGTCTCGTCCCAGCACGCCTCGTCCGCCCGCACCCGCCGCCGCACCTCGTGCGACGACGGCCCCGCGTCCGGCCGCAGCAACCCGGCCCGCCGCAGCACCGCGTCCCGCGGCGGCTGCACGACCGGCCCCCGCAGCCGCGCCGGCCCCGTCGTCCGAGACGTCGCAGCCCGCGACGGCACCGGCCGCACCGAAGCCGGCGACGCCGAAGCCGGCCGCCACCCCCAAGCCGGCCACACCCCGGCCGACCGCCACGCCGCGGCCCGCGCCGCGACCTGGTCCGGCCGCCCCGGCGAAGGCACAGACCAGCACGACGGCCTCCGAAGAGGCGAGCTAGCCAGCACGAACGGACGGCCCGGCCCCCCGGTCGGACCGCACCAGACGAGTCGTACGAACCCGTGCGATGTGAAGGACAAGGAGACACGGCAGCCATGCCGAAGAACAAGACGCACTCCGGTGCCAAGAAGCGCTTCCGGGTCACCGGGACCGGCAAGGTCATGCGCGAGCAGGCCGGCGGTCGCCACCTGCTCGAGCACAAGTCGAGCCGCCGCACCCGCCGCATCGCCGGCGACCTCGTCGTCTCCCCTGCCGACGCCCCCCGTATCAAGAAGCTGCTCGGGAAGTGATCCCGCGGGCGCACCTGCGCCCCGGTCACCCGGTCCGAGCCTGAGACAAGCAAGGAGCATCACGTGGCACGCGTGAAGCGGGCGGTCAACGCCCAGAAGAAGCGCCGTACAACCCTCGAGCGCGCTGCGGGCTACCGCGGTCAGCGGTCGCGCCTGTACCGGAAGGCGAAGGAGCAGGTCACCCACTCCCTCGTCTACGCGTACCGCGACCGCAAGGTGCGCAAGCAGGACTTCCGCAAGCTGTGGATCCAGCGCATCAACGCTGCGTCCCGCGAGCAGGGTCTGACCTACAACCGCCTGATCCAGGGCCTCAAGCTCGCCGGCATCGAGGTGGACCGCCGCGTGCTGGCCGACCTGGCTGTGAACGACGCCGCGACGTTCGCGACTCTCGTCCAGGCCGCCAAGGCCGCGCTGCCCGAGGACGTCAACGCGCCGAAGGCCGCGTGACCCTCGTTCGCTGCTGAGCCCGACCGCCCGACCCGCCTCGCCGCGGGGCCGGGCGGTGGCTCGGCGAACCCGGAGCCCCCGGAGCCTCGTGCTCGCGGGGGCTTCGTCGTGCTCGCTATGCTCCGGCCGTGCGGTCGCCGACGGTGTGTCCCTGAGAGTGGACCCCGCTCGCGCGCGCCGCGCCTGGGACGTCGCCGTCGACGCCCACAACCTGCTGTCCTACGCGGGTGAGCCGCTCGCTGCGGGGCTCACCACCGAGGAGGTCGAGCACGCCGAGGAGCGCTTCGGGTTTCGCTTCGCGCCGGTCCACCGTGCGTTCCTGAGCATCGGGATGCCGCGCGGCCCGCAGTGGCCGAACTGGCGCACGGGCTCCGACCGTTCCCTGCGCAGGCGGGTGCAGGCGCCCGTCGACGGTGTGGTCGCCGACGTCCTCGAGCACGACTTCTGGCCGGCCCCGTGGGGTCCGCGCCCGACGGCCGACGACGAGCGCGAGGCGGTGGCGCGCGCCGAGCTGCGGGCGGTCCCGGCGCTCGTCCCGTTCTTCGCGTGGTGCTACCTGCCGGCAGGGGACCGCCGCTCCGAGGCCCCGGTGCTCACGGTCGACCGGACGACGGTCTCCGTCGTCGGCCACGACCTCGGGCACTACGTCGGCCGGGTGTTCTCGGTCCACGACCCCGTCGTGGCCGGACCGCCGCCCCGCGTCGCGTTCTGGTCGGACCTCGCCGAGCTGTTCGACCCGGCCCGTCGCCGTCCGGGGCTGATGGACCCGGCTCGGCGTCCGGGCACGCGATGATGTCCAGGTGAGCACCCCCACCCTGACCAATCCCCGGGCCGAGCGGGTGAAGGCGGTGCGGTCCCTGAGCGGCCGGTCCGTCCGGCAGCGGGCCGGACGGTTCGTCGTCGAGGGGCCGCAGGCGGTGCGTGAGGCCGTGCTGGCCGCCGAGGTGCACGACGTCTACGTGACGACCGAGGCGGCGCAGCGGTACCCCGAGATCGTCGACCGTGCCCACCAGCGGGGGATCCGGGTGTCGGTCGGGACGGCGGAGGTGCTCGACGCGATGAGCCCCGACGCGCAGCAGGTCGTGGCGGTCGCGTCGCTCACGTCGCACACGCTGGCGGACCTGGCCGGACCGCGGCTGGTCGCGGTGCTCGCGAACGTGCGGGACCCCGGGAACGCCGGGACGGTCATCCGGGCCGCCGACGCGGCGGGGGCGGACGCCGCGGTGCTGACCGCCGAGAGCGTCGACGTGCACAACCCGAAGGTCGTCCGGTCGACGGCGGGGTCCCTGTTCCACCTGCCGGTCGTCACCGGCGTCGACCTGGCCGTGGCCGTCGCCGCGCTGCGGTCCGCCGGCCTGTCGGTGCTCGCCGCGGACGGCGCCGGCGACCACGACCTCGACGACCTGCTCGACGTCGCCGGCCACGCACCGGACGGTGTGCCCGACCTCGCGCGCCCGACGGCGTGGGTGTTCGGCAACGAGGCGTGGGGGCTGCGGGAAGAGGACCGCGCCCTCGCGGACGCGGTCGTGCGGGTGCCGATCCGGGGGCGCGCCGAGTCGCTGAACCTGGCGACGGCGGCGACCGTCTGCCTGTACGCCAGCTCGCGGGCGCAGCGATGAGGCTCTTCGCCGCGGTGTGGCCGCCCGACGACGTCCTCGACCACCTGGACCTGGCCCTCGCATCCGTGCGGGGGGCACCGGCGGGCACCTCGTCGGCCGTGCGCTGGTCCGCGCGGGAGACCTGGCACCTCACGGTGGCGTTCTACGGCGAGGTCCCCGACGGTGTCGTCCCCGGACTGACGGCCGACCTGGCGGAGCTCGCCGTGGGGATCGAGCCGTACGAGCTGGCACTGCGCGGCGCGGGGGTGTTCTCGCACCGGACGCTCTGGGTCGGGGTCGGCGGGGACGTGGAGTCGCAGCGCGCGGTGACGCGCGGGTGCGTCGAGGCGGGTGAGTCGGCGGTCGGGGTGGCCGACAACCGGCCACGGGACCGACCGCACCTCACCGTCGGGCGGGTGCGTCCCGGGAGCCGTCCGCCGCGGCGGCGCTCGACGCGACCGGGTCAGCGGCCGGACGCGCAGGTCCCGGACGACGAGGACCTCGCGGCGAGCCTCGTGCGCGCGCTCGCCGTCTACGAGGGTCCTCGATGGCTCGTCGACGAGCTGACCCTCGTCTCGTCCGCGCCCGGCGCCGGTCGGGGTGGGGGACCCCTGTACGAGCGGGTCGAGACCTTTGCGCTGGGGCGGTAGCCACCGCCGTGGCATCATGGCGACCATGACAGCGCGTGCGCAGGCGGCCGGTGGTCGCCGATTTCCCGGGCCCGTTCCCGGGCTGCGCCACTGACGCGCACGTGAGCAGGCCGTCCACCGCTGGACCGGCCGCCAGGACCTGGGTCGGGCGCCTCTAGACTTGTCCGCTGGCCGTGCCGTCGCGTACAGGCCAAGGCCGTGCGCTCTCGCGTGCAGGCCGCCCAGAACCACTGGAAGGTCAGGATGTCCGACGACACCGCCCTGTCCCCGCTCGACGCCGACGGCATCGAGTCCGCCGTCGAGGACGCGCTGAAGGCCCTCGCGGCCGCGGCCGACCTCGACGCCCTGAAGTCCGCGCGCCTCGAGCACGTGGGGGAGCGCAGCCCGATCGCGCTGGCCAACCGCGCCATCGGTGGGCTTGCGCCCGCCGACAAGGCGACCGCGGGCAAGCTCCTCGGCCAGGCCAAGGGCCGCCTCGCCCGCGCGCTGGCGGACCGGCAGGCCGAGCTCGAGGCCGAGCGCGACCAGCGCGTGCTCGTCGAGGAGTCCGTCGACGTGACGCTCCCCACCGACCGCCGCCCCCGGGGTGCGCGGCACCCGCTGGAGACGCTCTCCGAGCGCATCGCCGACATCTTCGTCGCGATGGGCTGGGAGATCGCCGAGGGGCCGGAGCTCGAGGCGGAGTGGTTCAACTTCGACGCGCTGAACTTCGGCGTGGACCACCCGGCGCGGCAGATGCAGGACACGTTCTTCGTGGACGCCCCCGGGCTGGTGCTGCGCACGCACACGTCGCCGGTCCAGGCCCGCGCGCTCCTGGAGCGTGAGCTGCCGGTCTACATCGCGTGCCCGGGCAAGGTGTTCCGCACCGACGAGCTCGACGCCACACACACGCCCGTCTTCCACCAGGTCGAGGGTCTCGCGATCGACAAGGGCCTGACCATGGCGCACCTCAAGGGGACGCTGGACCACTTCGCGCAGGCGATCTTCGGTCCCGAGGCGCGCACGCGCCTGCGGCCGTCGTTCTTCCCGTTCACCGAGCCCAGCGCGGAGATGGACCTCTGGTTCCCGCAGAAGAAGGGCGGACCCGGCTGGATCGAGTGGGGCGGCTGCGGGATGGTCAACCCGCACGTCCTGCGGGCCGTCGGCGTGGACCCCGACGTCTACTCCGGCTTCGCGTTCGGCATGGGCATCGAGCGCACCCTGATGCTGCGCCACGGCATCGCCGACATGCACGACATGGTGGAGGGCGACGTCCGCTTCTCCCTGCAGTTCGGGACGGAGATCTGATGCCGCGCATCCCTCTGACGTGGCTCGCCGAGCACGTCGAGCTCCCCGCAGGCCTGACGGCCGAGCAGCTGGCGGCGGACCTCGTCCGTGTCGGTCTGGAGGAGGAGGCCATCCATGCGGCCGCCGTGACCGGTCCGCTGGTCGTCGGCGAGGTCGTGGAGCTGACACCGGAGCCGCAGAAGAACGGCAAGACGATCAACTGGTGCCGGGTGGACGTCGGTCCGGAGCACAACGAGCCCGGGGGTGACCCGCGCGGCATCGTGTGCGGCGCGCACAACTTCGTCGTCGGTGACCGTGTCGTCGTCGCGCTGCCGGGCGCAGTCCTGCCCGGGCCGTTCGCGATCGCGTCGCGCAAGACCTACGGGCACGTGTCCGACGGGATGATCTGCTCGGCACGCGAGCTCGGGCTCGGCGAGGACCACGCGGGCATCATCGTGCTGTCCGAGCTCGGGCTGGACGCGCCCGTCGGCACCGACGCGCGCGAGCTGCTCGGGCTGGGCGAGGAGGTCCTCGAGATCAACGTGACCCCGGACCGCGGGTACTGCTTCTCGATGCGTGGGGTCGCGCGCGAGTACAGCCTGTCGACGGGGGCGACGTTCACCGACCACGGTCTGCCCTCGGGCGACGAGCGTCCCGCCGGTGGTGGCTTCGCGGTCGAGATCGACGACGCCGCCCCGATCCACGGCGTCCCGGGCGCCGACCGCTTCGTCGCGCAGGTCGTGCGCGGCGTGCGCGCGAACGACCCGTCGCCCGCGTGGATGCAGCGCCGGCTGCAGCAGGCCGGGATGCGGCCGATCAGCCTGGCCGTCGACGTCACCAACTACGTGATGCTCGACCTCGGCCAGCCGCTGCACGCCTACGACCTGGCGCACCTGTCCGAGCCGATCGTGGTGCGCCGCGCGAACCCGGGGGAGCGGATCCGGACTCTCGACGACGTCGACCGCGTCCTCGACCCCGAGGACCTGCTCATCACCGACAGCCCCGGCGGGGAGCGCGGTGCCCGGCCGATCGGCCTCGCGGCCGTCATGGGCGGCGGGGACAGCGAGGTCAGCGCGACGACGACCGACCTGCTCATCGAGGCCGCCCACTTCGACCCGATCACGGTCGCGCGTGCGGCTCGTCGCCACAAGCTGCCCAGCGAGGCGGCGAAGCGGTTCGAGCGGGGCGTCGACCCCGCGCTGCCACCGGTGGCGGTCGCGCGGGCGGTCGCACTCCTCGTCGAGCACGGCGGCGGAGTCGCGGGTCCGCTCACGGACGTCGACCGTCGCGTGCCCGTGCCGTCGTTCGAGCTCGCGCTCGACCTGCCCGCGCGGCTCGTCGGCGTGCCCTTCACGGCCGACGAGGTGCGGCAGACGCTGGTGTCGATCGGCTGCGAGGTGGCCGACGCGGGCGCCGACGCGGTCACGGTGACGGCACCGTCGTGGCGGCCGGACCTCGTCGCGGGAGTCGACCTCGTCGAGGAGGTCGCCCGCCTGCGCGGCTACGACGCGATCCCGTCGACGCTCCCGGTCGCTCCGGCAGGCGCCGGCCTGACCTCGGGTCAGCGCGCGCGGCGCTCGGTCGCACGCGCGCTGGCCGAGGCCGGCCTCGTCGAGGTGCTCAGCTACCCGTTCGTGGGGACCGACCAGCTCGACGCGCTGAACCTGCCCGCGGACGACGCGCGTCGCCGTGCCGTGAAGCTGGTCAACCCGCTCTCCGACGAGCAGCCGTACCTGCGGACCAACCTGCTGGTCACGCTGCTCGACACGGCGCGACGCAACGTGAGCCGGGGGGAGACCGACCTGGCGATCTTCGAGCTCGGCCTGGTCACGCGTCCGGTCGAGGGAGCGCCCGCGGCACCACGCCTGCCGGGCGGCGTGCGCCCGTCCGACGAGGAGCTGGCGGCGATCGACGCCGCCGTGCCGCCGCAGCCACGTCGGGTCGCCGGCGTCCTCGCAGGTCTGCGGGAGCCGGCAGGCTGGTGGGGCCCCGGTCGCCGGGCCGACCACACCGACGCGATCGCGGCCGCGCGTCTGGTCGCGGACGTCGTCGGGGTGGAGCTCACCGCGGCGGCCGACGCCGACCACGCGCCGTGGCACCCGGGCCGGTGCGCGCGCCTGACGACCGCCGACGGCACCCTCGCCGGCCACGCGGGCGAGCTGCACCCGAACGTCGTGACTGCGCTCGGCCTGCCGGCTCGTGCGGTCGCGTTCGAGCTGGACCTGGACGCGGTGCTCGCCGCGGCGTCACCCGATCCGGTCCAGGCGGTGCCGGTCTCGACGTTCCCCGTCAACAAGGAGGACGTCGCCCTGGTGGTCGCCTCCTCGGTCCCGGCTGCCGACGTGCTGGACGCGGTCCGCGTCGGCGCGGCTGCGAGCCCGGTCGGCGACGTCGTCGAGGAGGTCCGGCTGTTCGACGTCTACACCGGTCCCCAGGTGGGCGAGGACCACAAGTCGCTGGCCTTCTCGCTCCGACTGCGGGCCGCCGACCGGACGCTGACCGCAGCTGAGTCGGCGGCGGTCCGGGACGCGATCGTGGCCGAGGCGCACAGCCGGTTCGGGGCGTCGCTGCGCGCCTGATCACCGGTCCGCAGCCCCCGTCGACCAGCCGTCGACGGGGGCTGCGTCGTACCCGGACGAATCATCGGATGTGTTCACTCAATAGTTACCGGCGAGTAGTTGCCACGAATCGGACGAACAGCGACAGTTGTCCAGGCCGTCACGAGCGGCCACTTGTGCGTTCCCGACGAAAGCGAGCTCGACGTGCGTCCTGCGATGAAGTCGATCAGCGGGGGCGTCGCCGCCCTCGCTCTGGCGTTGACGGGTGGGGTGATCACGGCCGGCGCTGCACATGCCGCGGTCGGTACCACGCCACGGGTCCTGATCAACGAGGTGTACGGCGGCGGCGGCAACAGCGGCGCCACCTACACCAACGACTTCATCGAGCTGGTGAACGCGAGCCCCGCCCCTGTCGACGTGACGGGCTGGTCGGTGCAGTACGCGTCCTCGGCGGGCGTGACGTGGCAGACGACGCCGCTCACCGGCGTGATCGCCCCCGGCGCCGCCTACGTCGTCGTCGAGGCGGCCGGCGCGGGCGGGACGACGCCGGTGACCGGCAGCGCGACGGGAACCATCCCGATGAGCGGCACGGCGGGCAAGGTCGCCCTCGTGTCCTCCACGACGGCCCTCGCGTGCGGCGGCGTCGAGTGCACGGCGCTCGACCCCGTCGTCGACTTCGTCGGCTACGGCGCGGCGGCCTCCGGGTATGCGGGCAGCGGCCCGGCGCTCGGTGCCTCGAACACCCAGTCGGTCACGCGCAACGCAACGGTGACGAACACCGCGAACAACGCAGCCGACTTCACCGCCGCGACCCCGACCCCGGGCATCGCCGGCAGCGGTCCCGTCGACCCGACCCCGGTCGCGGCCACGATCGCCGAGGTCCAGGGGACGGGTGCGACGTCCCCGCTCGCCGGACAGACCGTCACCACGGACGGCGTCGTGACGGCGGCGTACCCCACGGGCGGGTTCAACGGCTACGTGATCCAGACGCCGGGCACCGGTGGGGCGACCGACGCGACACCGGGCGCGTCCGACGCCGTGTTCGTGTTCTCGTCGGCCACCGCCGGGGCTGTCGCGATCGGTGACCACGTGCAGGTCACCGGTGTCGTCTCCGAGTTCAACGGCCTCACCGAGATCACCGTCGCGGCGGCCGCCGACCTGGTCGACCTGCCCGCCGCCGACCCGGTCACCCCGGTCTCCGCGTCGTGGCCGACCACGGACGCCGCGCGCGAGGCCCTGGAGTCGATGCTGTTCCAGCCGACCGGTGACCTCACCATCACCAACACGTTCTCCACCAACCAGTACGGCGAGGTCGGCCTCGCGGCCGGCACCCTGCCGCTGCTCCAGCCCACCGAGGTCGGCCGGCCCGGCTCGGCCGAGGCGCTCGCCGCCGCCGCGGACAACGCCGCGCGTGGCGTGGTGCTGGACGACGGCTCGTCCACCAACTTCCTGTCCGCCGCCAACTCCGGTCTGACGCCCCCGTACGTCTCGCTGGCCAACCCGGTCCGCGTCGGCGCCGCCGCGACCATCACCGCGCCCGTCGTCGTCGACTTCCGCAACAACGTCTGGAAGCTCAACCCCACGGTTCCCGGGCCGGCCTCGGTGACGTTCGAGAATGACCGCACGACGGCGCCGACCGCCGTGGGCGGCGACCTCAAGGTCGCGTCGTTCAATGTGCTCAACTACTTCACGACCCTCGGCGCGACGACCGCCAACTGCACCTCGTTCAAGGACCGCACGGGTGACCCGGTCACCGTCAACGGCGGCTGCGACCCGCGCGGAGCGTGGGACCCGGACGACCTCCAGCGGCAGCAGGACAAGATCGTCGCAGCGATCAACGCGCTCGACGCCGACGTGGTCGGTCTGCTCGAGATCGAGAACTCGGCGAGGGTCGACGGCGTGGCCGACGAGGCGCTCGGCACGCTGGTCGACGCCCTCAACGCCGCCGCCGGCTCCGACGTCTGGGCGTTCGTCCCGTCGTCGACGGAGCTGCCGCCGGCCGCGGAGCTGGACGTCATCACCAACGCGCTGATCTACAAGACCGCCGCAGTCGAGCGCACGGGGGACTCCCGCGCGCTGGGCGACCAGAGCGGTGACGGCCAGGCGTTCAACAACGCCCGCGAGCCGATCGGGCAGGTCTTCACGCCGGTCGGCGGGGGCGAGCCGTTCTTCGTCGCCGTCAACCACTTCAAGTCGAAGGGTTCGGCCGGTCCGTGGCCCGGGGACGCCGACACCGGTGACGGTCAGGGCGCCTCGAACGAGTCCCGCGTCCGGCAGGCGACGGCGCTGCGCGACTGGGTGCCGACAGTGCAGGGCTCCGCGGAGTCGGTCGCGCTGATCGGTGACTTCAACGCGTACACGCTCGAGGACCCGATGCAGACGCTGTACGACGCCGGGTACACCGACGTCGCGACCGCGCTCGCGGACGGCCAGTTCTCCTACTCGTTCAGCGGCCTGTCGGGCTCGCTCGACCACGTGCTGCTCAACGGCCCCGCCATGGAGCGGGCCACGGGTGCGGACATCTGGGAGATCAACGCCGAGGAGTCCATCGCGCTCCAGTACGACCGGTACAACTACCACGGCACGCTGTTCTACGAGTCGAACGCCTACCGGTCCTCCGACCACGACCCGGTGCTCGTCGGCCTGGTCAACGGCGCCGCCAAGCCCGTGAACCTCACGCTGCTCGACATCAACGACTTCCACGGCCGGATCGACAACCACACCGTGAAGTTCGCGGGCACCATCGAGAAGGAGCGGGCCGCAGCCGAGGCCGCGGGTGACCCGGTGACGTTCCTGTCGGCAGGCGACAACATCGGGGCGTCGCTGTTCGCGTCGGCGGTCCAGGACGACCAGCCCACGCTCGACGTGCTCAACGCCCTCGAGCTGAGCACGTCCGCAGTCGGCAACCACGAGTTCGACAAGGGGTTCGCTGACCTCACCGGCCGGGTGGCCGCCGCCTCGGACTGGGACTACCTGGGGGCGAACGTCTACCTCAAGGGCACCACGACGCCGGCGCTGGAGGAGTACACGATCCTCGACATGGCCGGTGTCTCGGTCGGCGTCATCGGCGCCGTCACGCAGGAGACGCCGTCGCTGGTCACCCCGGGCGGGATCACGACGATCGACTTCGGCGACCCGGTAGACGCGGTCAACCGCGTCGCCGCGCAGCTGAGCGACGGTGACGAGTCCAACGGCGAGGCCGACGTGCTGGTCGCCGCCTACCACGACGGTGCGGGGGCCGGGACGCCCGACGGGTCGTCGCTCGAGGAGGAGGTCGCCGCCGGCGGCGCCTTCGCGGAGATCGTCACGGAGACCTCCGCCGCGGTGGACGCCATCTTCACGGGCCACACCCACAAGCAGTACGCGTGGGCGGCGCCCGTACCGGGTGACCCGGACGCGACGCGGCCGATCCTCCAGACCGGCAGCTACGGCGAGTTCATCGGCAAGGTCGTGCTCACCTACGACCCGAGCACCGACGAGGTCGTCTCGCACACGCAGACGAACGTGCCGCGGCTCGTCGCCCCGGGCGTCCCGGGCAACACCCCGGCGCAGAACGAGGCGGCGTTCGCGGCCCAGCTGGTCGCGACCTACCCGCGGGTCGCGGAGGTCAACACGATCGTCACCGCGGCGCTGGCGTACGCCAACGAGGTCGGCTCGGTCCCGGTCGGGTCGGTCACGGCCGACATCACCACGGCCTACGCGGGCGGCACCTACGGCCCGAACGGCTACACGGCGGCGCCCACCGCGCGTGACGACCGGGCCAACGAGTCCACGCTGGGCGGCCTCGTGGCCAACGCCCTGCGGGAGACGCTCGCTCCGGAGAACCTCGGCGGCGCGCAGATCGGCGTGGTCAACCCGGGCGGCCTGCGCGCCGACCTGTTCTACGCACCGGACGGTGTGGTGACCACGGCCGAGGCCAACGGGGTGCTCCCGTTCGTCAACAACCTCTGGACCACGACGCTCACGGGCGCCCAGGTCAAGGTCATGCTGGAGCAGCAGTGGCAGACCAACGCGGACGGGACGATCCCGTCCCGGCCGTACCTGCAGCTGGGGCTGTCGGACAACGTGACGTACACCTACGACAACGCCGCCCCGGCGGGGTCGCGGGTCACGTCCATCACGGTCGACGGTCAGCCGATCGACCCGGCCGCCGACTACCGCATCGGCACGTTCTCGTTCCTCATCACCGGAGGCGACAACTTCCGGGTGTTCACCGAGGGCACGGGTGCGCGCGACTCCGGTCTGATCGACCGGGACGGGTGGATCAGCTACCTGCAGGCGAACCCGGACCTCGCTCCGGACTTCGCCCGCCAGGCGGTCGGCGTGCCGACCGTGCCCTCGACGGTCGCCGCCGGTGACACGCTCGCGTTCCCGGTCACCAAGCTGGACCTGACGAGCCTCGGCTCGCCGCAGAACACCAGCCTGGACGTGCAGCTCGACGGGGTCTCGATCGGGTCGGCACCGGTCAGCGGCGGCAACGCCGACGTCTCGGTGACCATCCCGGCGGGCACGAGCGGGGGCGCGCACACGCTCACCCTCGTGGCCAGCCCGAGCGGCACGACGGTGACGCTCCCGCTGACCGTCGAGGCCGGCATCCCGTCGTCGACCACCACGCTCACGGCATCGCCGTCGAGCCAGGTCTACGGCTCGACGTCCCGGGTCCTGCTGACCGCGACGGTCGAGTCCGACGAGCGGGTCACGGGCTCCGTGGAGTTCGTCTCCGGGCAGACGGTGCTCGGGACGTCGACGCTGCGGAACGGCACGGCCACGCTGCGGCTCCCGGCGGGCACGCCGGCGGGCAGCTACGACGTGGTGGCGCGGTACGCCGGCACCGGCACCGTGGCGGGTTCGGAGTCGGCGCCGGTGACGGTCGTGGTGGAGAAGGTGACGACGACGACCGGGCTCTCGGTGACGCCCGGCCTCTGGTTCCTCCCGTCGGTCGCGTTCGTGACGGTCGCGACGAACAACGGTCGGGTGCCGTCCGGCACGGTCGAGATCCGGGAGGGCACCACGGTGGTCAAGCGGCTGAACGTGGTCCTGGGCATCGCGATCGGCACGGTCCCGTCCGGTCGGCACACGTACACCGCGACGTTCGTCCCGAACGACACCGCGAACGTGAGCCCGAGCACGAGCGCACCGGTCAGCACCCGCTGACGAACGACGAAGGCCCGCGTCCCTGCCGGGGGCGCGGGCCTTCGTCGTGCCTACACGTAGTCGTGGTAGGCGGGCAGGTCCAGGACCCCGATGCCGGACAGGCCGATGACGATCGTCTGGGCCTCGGTGGCCGCGCGGGCGTGCGCGATGGCCCCCGCGACGGCGTGCGTCGACTCCGGCGCGGGGATGATCCCCTCGGCGCGGGCGAACTCGATGCCGGCGGCGAACGCGGTCTCCTGGTCGACGGCGATCGCGTCGATCAGGCCCAGCTCGACGGCGTGGGACACCATGGGCGCCATCCCGTGGTACCGCAGGCCACCGGCGTGGATGGGCGGCGGCACGAAGTCCTTGCCGAGGGTGTGCATCTTCAGCAGGGGTGTGAGGCCCGCGACGTCGCCGAAGTCGTACCGGTACTCGCCCTGCGTCAGCGACGGGCACGCAGCCGGCTCGCACGCGACGACCCGGGTCGTCGCGCCCTCGCGCAGGTTGCGGCCGAGGAACGGGAACGCGAGCCCGCCGAGGTTGGACCCTCCGCCGGCGCACGCGAAGACGACGTCGGCACTCTCCTCGATCGTGTCGAGCTGCGCGAGGGCCTCCTGGCCGATGACGCTCTGGTGCAGGAGGACATGGTTGAGGACGCTGCCGAGCGAGTAGTGCGCGTCCGGGTCGCTCGCGGCGGCCTCGACCGCCTCGCTGATGGCCATGCCGAGCGAGCCGGTGGTCTCCGGGTCGGCCGCGAGCATCGCGCGGCCGGCGTTGGTGAGGTCGGACGGCGACGGGTGGCAGATGCTCCCGTACGTCTCCATCTGCATCCGGCGGTACGGCTTGGCGTCGTACGACGCGCGGACCTGCCACACCTCGCACGTCAGCCCCAGCAGCGCGCACGCCATGGCCAGCGACGCGCCCCACTGCCCGGCACCCGTCTCGGTGGTGAGCCGCGTGATGCCCTCGGCCGCGTTGTAGTACGCCTGCGCGACGGCCGTGTTCGGCTTGTGCGACCCGACCGGGCTGACGCCCTCGTACTTGTAGTAGATCCGCGCCGGGGTGCCGAGCGCGCGCTCCAGGCGGCGGGCGCGGATCAGCGGGGACGGTCGCCACAGCGCGTAGATCTCCCGGACAGGCTCCGGGATCTCGACCCAGCGCTCGGTGCTGACCTCCTGCAGGATCAGCGCCATCGGGAACAGCGGCGCCAGGTCGTCCGGCGTCAGCGGTTCACGCGTCCCCGGGTGCAGTGCCGGGGGACAGGGCGACGGCAGGTCGGCCGCCAGGTTGTACCAGTGCGTGGGGACCGTCGAGGGGACGGTCACGCCGAGGGTGTCGAGGAGCGACGTCGTCATCAGAGCCTCCGGGTAGGCGCGGCAGTGCGCAGCGCCACCGTATCGCCCGGTTCGTCCCCGTCAGATGGCGCAGGCGTCGTCGACGCAGGCCGCCCCGTCGGCCGTCGCCAGCACCTGGACCGGGTTCGCGTCGCGCCACGCCGTCTCCAGCAGCCGCGCGAACACGTCGGCCGGCTGCGCACCGGACACGGCGATCCGGCGGTCCACCACGAAGAACGGCACACCGGTGACGCCCAGGGCGCGCGCCTCGTCCTCGTCGGCGCGGACGGCGTCGGCCCCGGTGTCGTCCCCCAGCGCGGCGCGCGCCTCGTCGGCGTCGACGCCCGCGGCGCTGACGATCCGGACCAGCGTGTCGTCGTCGCCGAGGTCGGCGCCGTGCTCGAAGTGCGCCGAGAAGAGGGCCTCCAACGTGCGCTCGGCCAGGTCGGCTCCACCGGTGGTCCGGGCGAGGTGGACCAGGCGGTGCGCGGCGAACGTGTTGACGGCGAGCGCGCGGTCGAAGTCGTACGCGAGGCCTTCGCCCGCTGCCACCGCCGTGACCTGCGCGAACATGCGCTTCACCTGGTCGTGCGGGATGCCCTTGAGGGCAGCCAGCATCTCGATCTCGGGCCGCCCGGGGCCCACCGGCGTGCTCGGCGACAGCTCGTAGGCGCGCCAGGTCACCTCGACGTGCTCGCGGTGCGGGAAGTCGGCCAGCACCGTGGCGAAGCGACGCTTGCCGATGTAGCACCAGGGGCAGGCGATGTCGGACCAGACCTCGACGTTCAGCGTGCGGACAGCAGGGAGGACGTTGATCGTCACGGGAGCAGGAGGACCTTTCCGGTGGTGGAGCGCGACTCGAGCGCGCGGTGGGCGTCGGCCGCGTCGGCCAGGGGGAACGTGGCGCCGACGCGCACGTCGAGCGCACCGGCGCGCACGGCGTCGAACAGCTCGCGCGCGCGCCAGTCGAGCTCGTCGCGGGTGGCGATGTGGTCGTCGAGCGTGGGGCGGGTCAGGAAGAGCGAGCCGGCCGCGTTGAGCCGCTGCGGGTCGACCGGCGGGACGGGACCCGACGAGCCGCCGAACAGGACGAGCGTCCCGCGGCGGTGCAGCGAGGCCAGGGACGCGTCGAACGTGTCCTTGCCGACGGAGTCGAAGACGGCGTGCACGCCCCGGCCGCCGGTCAGCGCGCGCACCTCGGCGGGCAGGTCGCGGGTGAGGTCGTCGAGCTCGCGGTACCGGATCACGTCGGCTGCGCCGGCCTCGCGGGCCAGGCGCTCCTTCTCGACGCTGCCCACGGTCGCGATCACGCGCGCGCCCCGCTGCGCCGCCAGCTGGGTGAGCAGGAGGCCGACGCCTCCGGCAGCCGCGTGCACGAGCACGTCGTGCCCGGCCTGGACGGGGAACGTGGAGGTCACCAGGTAGTGCGCCGTGAGCCCCTGCAGAGGGAGCGCCGCGGCGACCTGGTCGGAGACCCCCTCGGGCACGAGGAGCGCCTTCGACGCGCGCACGGCCACGAGCTCGGCGTACGACCCGGGCGCCGACGACCACGCGACGCGGTCGCCGACGGCGATCTCGCTGACGTCGGCGCCGACGGCGACGACCGTGCCGGCGCCCTCCGACCCCACGACGTGCGGGAAGGTCATCGTGTACACGCCGGACCGGCGGTACGTGTCGATGAAGTTGACCCCGGCGGCCGCGACCCGGACGAGGACCTCGTCGGCGGCGGGCTCGGGGTCGGGGAGCTCGGCGAGCTCGAGGACGTCGGGACCGCCTGCGGCGGTGGCTCGGATGGCGCGCACGTTGGGGGAACGCGGCGACACGCGACGATCTTCCGGAAACGCGTTCGTATCTTCGTACAGCCTTGTGTATGTTCATGCATATGACGTTCACGGTCGCAGTCGCGGGTGCCAGCGGGTACGCCGGAGGCGAGATGCTCCGCGTGCTGCTCGCGCACCCCGAGGCGCAGATTGGGACCCTCACCGCCCACTCCAACGCCGGCACGCTGCTCGGAGCCCACCAGCCGCACCTGCGCTCTCTCGCGGACCGGGTGCTCGCCCCGACAGGGGTCGACGAGCTCGCCGGGCACGACGTCGTCGTCCTCGCCCTGCCGCACGGTGCCAGCGGCGCCATCGCCGCCGAGCTCGAGGCGCGCGGGGACGGTGCGATCGTCGTCGACCTCGGCGCCGACCACCGGCTCGCCGACGCAGGCGACTGGGAGGAGTTCTACGGCAGCGCCCACGCGGGCACCTGGCCGTACGGGCTCCCCGAGCTGCTGCACCCGGGGGAGCGGACCGCGACCGGCCAGCGGGCGGCCCTCGCCGCCGCGCGACGGATCGCCGTCCCCGGCTGCAACGTCACCGCCGTCACCCTCGGCCTGCAGCCGGGCATCGCTGCCGGGCTCATCGAGCCCACCGACCTCGTGGCGGTGCTCGCCAACGGCTACTCCGGTGCGGGCAAGTCCCTCAAGACGCACCTGCTCGCCAGCGAGGCGCTCGGCGCGGCCCAGCCGTACGCCGTCGGCGGCACCCACCGGCACATCCCGGAGATCGCGCAGAACCTGCGGTCCGCGGGCGCCGCAGATGTGACCATCTCCTTCACCCCGACGCTCGTGCCGATGGCCCGCGGCATCCTCGCGACCGCCACCGCACGCCTCGCCGCCGGCGTCGACCCGGCAGCCGTCCGGGCCGCCTGGGAGCAGACCTACGCCGACGAGCCGTTCGTGCACCTCCTGCCCGAGGGGCACTGGCCCACCACGGCGGCGACGCTCGGCGCCAACACCGCGCTGGTGCAGGTCGCGGTCGACGAGCGTGCGGGCCGCGTCGTGACGGTCACCGCGATCGACAACCTGGTCAAGGGCACCGCCGGTGGCGCCCTGCAGTCCCTGAACCTCGCGCTCGGCCTCCCCGAGTCGCTCGGCCTTCCCCTGGACGGAGTCGCCCCGTGACCATCGAGACCACGGCCCTACCCTCGCCCGGTGTCACCGCGGCGGCCGGGTTCCGCGCCTCCGGCATCACCGCGGGCCTCAAGTCGTCCGGTCGACCGGACCTCGCGCTCGTCGTCAACGACGGGCCCTCGCAGGCCGCCGCAGCGGTGTTCACCACGAACAGGGTCGTCGGGGCACCCGTCGTCTGGTCGCGTCAGGCCGTCTCCGACGGCGTCGTCAGCGCGGTCGTGCTCAACTCCGGGGGCGCCAACGTGTGCACCGGCCCCGAGGGCTTCCTCGACGTGCACGTGACCGCCGAGAAGGTCGGCGCCGCCCTGGAGGTCTCCGCAGGAGACGTGGTGGTCTGCTCGACCGGGCTCATCGGGGAGCGCCTGCCCATCGACACGCTCCTGGCCGGGATCGACGTCGCGGTCGAGGCGCTGTCGCCCGACGGTGGCCCGGACGCGGCCGTCGCCATCATGACGACCGACTCCGTGCCGAAGACCGCGCACCTGCACGTCGACGGCGACCGGGGAGCGTGGACCGTCGGGGGCATGGCCAAGGGCGCGGGGATGCTCGCGCCCGGGCTGGCCACGATGCTCTGCGTCATCACGACCGACGCGGTCGTCGACGCCGAGACCGCGGCGGCGGCGCTGCGCACCGCGACCTCCGAGACGTTCGACCGCGTCGACTCGGACGGCTGCATGTCGACCTCCGACACGGTGACGCTGATGATCTCCGGCGCCAGCCGCGCGATCCCGGACCCCGCGGGGTTCACCGCCGCGCTCACCCAGGTCTGCGGCGAGCTCGCCCGGGCGCTGGTCGCCGACGCGGAGGGCGCCACGCACGACATCGCGGTCACCGTCATGGGCGCCGAGACGCAGGACGCCGCGCTCGCGGTCGCCCGGGCCGTGACCCGCTCCAACCTGTTCAAGGCCGCGATGTTCGGCAACGACCCCAACTGGGGCCGCGTGCTCGCGCAGGTCGGGACCGTGCCGGAGAGCGTGGCCGCCTTCGACCCCGACCAGCTCGACGTCACCATCAACGGCGTCCAGGTGTGCAAGGCCGGGGGAGCGTTCCGGCCCCGGTCCGAGGTGGACCTGGCGGCGAGCCGCGAGGTGCACGTGCTCATCGACCTGCACGCGGGCGGCGAGGTGGTCACCGTCTGGACCAACGACCTCACGCACGACTACGTCCACGAGAACAGCGCGTACTCCACATGAGCGACTTCACGTTCAACACCCGCACGGACCTGCGCGCCGACCAGAAGGCCGAGGTCCTCATCGAGGCCCTGCCGTGGCTGCAGAAGTTCGCGGGCGCGCTCGTCGTCGTGAAGTACGGCGGCAACGCGATGATCGACGAGGACCTCAAGCGCGCGTTCGCCCAGGACATGGTGTTCCTGCGCCAGGTCGGGCTCAAGCCCGTCGTCGTGCACGGCGGGGGACCGCAGATCAACGCCATGCTCGACCGGCTCGGCATCGAGTCGGAGTTCCGCGGCGGCCTGCGCGTCACCACGCCCGAGGCCATGGACGTCGTGCGGATGGTGCTCACCGGCCAGGTGTCGCGTGAGCTCGTCGGGCTGCTCAACGCGCACGGGCCGCACGCCGTCGGCCTGTCCGGCGAGGACGGCGGGCTGTTCCAGGCGCGCCGGCGCCGGGCGATGGTGGACGGCGTCAGCGTCGACATCGGTCAGGTCGGTGACGTCGTCAAGGTCAACCCCGGTGCGGTGCTCGACCTGCTCGACGCCGGCCGCATCCCGGTGGTGTCCACCGTCGCGCCCGACCTCGACGACCCCACCACCGTGCTCAACGTCAACGCGGACACCGCCGCAGCCGCGCTCGCGGTCGCCCTCGGTGCCCGCAAGCTCATCGTGCTGACGGACGTCGAGGGCCTCTACACCAGCTGGCCCGACACGAGCTCGCTCGTGCGCCGCATCTCCGCGAGCTCGCTCGCCGAGCTCCTCCCCGGTCTCGACGCCGGCATGCGCCCGAAGATGGAGGCCTGCTGGCGGGCCGTCGAGGGTGGCGTCGGCCGCGCCCACGTCATCGACGGACGCGCCCCGCACTCGATCCTGGTCGAGGTCTTCACGTCCGACGGGATCGGCACCATGGTCCTGCCTGACGAGGAGCCCGCCGACGCCCCCTTCACGGCTCCCATCCCCGTGATCCCCCACGACCCCGAGGTGACCCTGTGACCGCGCTCGAGAACGCACGGGCCCGGCACCGGTCCCCGGAAGCCACGGACGCGAACCTCCCGGTGCTGGCCGCCGACGGCTCCGTGGCGCAGTGGACCGACCGGTACACCCACGCCGTGATGGACACGTTCGGTCCGCCGCAGCGGGTGCTCGTCCGCGGCGAGGGTCCGTACGTGTGGGACGCCGACGGCACCCGCTACCTCGACCTGCTCGGCGGGATCGCCGTGAACTCGCTCGGTCACGCGCACCCGACCCTGACCGCGGCCATCAGCGCGCAGCTGGGCACGCTCGGGCACGTCTCCAACTTCTTCGGCAGCCCCACCCAGATCGCGTTCGCCGAGCGGCTGCTCGCCCTGGCCGGCGCCCCCGAGGGGTCGCGGGTCTTCCTCACCAACTCGGGCACCGAGGCCAACGAGGCCGCGTTCAAGCTCGCCCGCCGCAACGGCGGCACCGACCGGCCGCGGATCCTCGCGCTGGAGGGCTCGTTCCACGGCCGGTCGATGGGCGCCCTCGCGCTCACCCACAAGGCGGCGTACCGCGAGCCGTTCGAGCCGCTGCCCGCGGGCGTCGAGTTCGTGCCGTTCGGCGACACCGACGCGCTCGAGGCCGCGTTCGCGGTCGACGGCGACCAGGTCGCCGCACTGTTCGTCGAGCCGATCCAGGGCGAGGCCGGCGTCCGGCCGCTCTCGCCCGGCTACCTGGCCCGCGCCCGCACGCTCACGGCGGAGCACGGCGCCCTGCTGATCCTCGACGAGGTGCAGACCGGCATGGGGCGGACGGGCGCGTGGTTCGCCCACCAGCTCCCGCACGTCGGCGGCGGCATCGTGCCCGACGCCGTGACGGTGGCGAAGGGGCTCGGCGGCGGCTTCCCCGTCGGCGCGCTCATCGCGTACGGCGAGCAGACCGCGACGCTGCTCGGTCGCGGGCAGCACGGCACCACCTTCGGCGGGAACCCCGTCGCGTCGGCCGCCGGGCTCGCGACGATCGCCGTGATCGAGCGCGACGGGCTCCTGCACCACGTCAGCGCGCTCGGCGCCACGCTGCGCGACCGGCTGGCCGGAACCGGCAACCCGCTCGTCGCGGAGGTCCGCGGCGAGGGGTTCCTCATCGGCATCGAGCTCACCACGCCCGTCGCCGCCGCAGTCGCGGCGCGTGCGCTCGAGGCGGGGTTCATCGTGAACCCGTGCACCCCGAGCACCATCCGCCTCGCGCCCCCGTTCGTGCTCACGCAGGACCAGGCGGACCAGTTCGTCGCGTTCCTCGCCGCAGTCCCGCAGGACCTGTCATGACCCGGCACCTCCTGCGCGACGACTGTGCTTCCAGCGACCTCGTCGGCGGTGACCTGTCATGACCCGGCACTTCCTGCGCGACGACGACCTCAACCCCCGCGAGCAGCTCGAGGTCCTCGAGCTCGCGCTCGCGTTCCGCGACGACCGGTTCATCCGCACGCCGCTGACGGGCCCGCGCGCGGTGGCCGTCATCTTCGACAAGCCGACCCTGCGCACGCAGGTCTCGTTCACCGCCGGCATCGCGGAGCTCGGAGGCTTCCCGCTGAGCGTCGACGGGAAGCTGGCCCGCATCGGTGAGCGCGAGTCGATCGAGGACACCGCTCGGGTCCTCGGCCGGCAGGTCGCGGCGATCGTGTGGCGCACGTTCTCCCAGCAGCGGCTCGAGCAGATGGCCGCGCACGCGGGCGTCCCGGTCGTCAACGCGCTCACCGACAGCTTCCACCCGTGCCAGATCCTCGCCGACCTGGTGACCGTCGCCCAGCACCGCGGGGGAGTCGCCGGGCTCGCCGGGCTGACGCTGGCGTACGTCGGTGACGGCGCCAACAACATGGCGCACTCGTACCTGCTCGGCGGTGCGACGGCCGGGATGCACGTGCGCATCGGGACGCCCGACGGCTACCTCCCGGACGCGGGGATCCTCGCGGACGCCACGGCGATCGCGGCGCAGACGGGCGGCTCGGTCACGGTGGTGCACACGATCGCCGAGGCCGTCACCGGAGCGGACGTCGTCGCCACCGACACCTGGGTCTCGATGGGCCAGGAGTCCGAGGCAGCCGACCGGGAGACGCCGTTCGTGCCGTTCCGGGTGGACGCCGCGGCGATGGCGCTCGCGGCGCCGGACGCCCTCGTGCTGCACTGCCTGCCCGCCTACCGTGGCAAGGAGATCACCGCCGAGGTGCTCGACGGCCCGCAGTCGGTCGTCTGGGACGAGGCCGAGAACCGCCTGCACGCCCAGAAGGCGCTCCTGTCGTGGCTGGTGGAGGGCCGATGAGCGTCACGGTCCCGCACACCAAGGCCGCGCGGCACGCGCTCGTCACCGCCCTGCTCACCCGGGGCACGGTCCACTCGCAGCAGCAGCTCGCCGAGCTGCTGACCGCGGAGGGCGTCACCGTCACCCAGGCGACGCTCTCGCGCGACCTCGTCGAGCTGCGCGCGGTCAAGATCCGCACCCCGTCCGGCGCGCTCGCGTACGCCGTCCCGGCCGAGGGCGGCCTGCGCACGCCGGCGGCGGGTCCCGACGAGGAGATGCTCGCGGCCCGTCTCGCCCGCCTCTGCGCGGAGCTGCTCGTGACCGCGGAGGCGTCCGGCAACCTCGTCGTCCTGCGCACCCCGCCCGGGGCCGCCCAGTTCCTCGCGTCGGCCATCGACCACTCGGTGCTGCCCGCCGTGCTCGGCACGATCGCCGGGGACGACACCGTGCTCGTGATCGCGCGCGAGGGGGAGACCGGTGTCGCGCTCGCGGCACGGTTCCTGGCCCTCGCGACCCGTCCGTCAGACTGAAGCCCGAACCCCTCCCGACCTCGAAGAGAGAAGAACAATGACTGAGCGCGTCGTCCTCGCCTACTCCGGCGGCCTGGACACCTCCGTGGGCATCGGCTGGATCACCGAGGCCACCGGCGCCGAGGTGATCGCCGTGGCGGTCGACGTCGGCCAGGGCGGCGAGGACCTCGACGTGATCCGTCAGCGCGCCCTCGACTGCGGCGCCGTGGAGGCGTACGTGGCGGACGCCCGCGACGAGTTCGCGACCGAGTACTGCATGCCCGCGCTCAAGGCGAACGCGCTGTACCTGGACCGCTACCCGCTGGTCTCCGCTCTGTCCCGTCCCGTCATCGTCAAGCACCTGGTCCGCGCGGCCCGCCAGTTCGGTGCGACGACCGTCGCGCACGGCTGCACCGGCAAGGGCAACGACCAGGTCCGCTTCGAGGTCGGCATCACCTCGCTCGCACCCGACCTGACGTGCCTGGCGCCCGTCCGGGACCTCGCCCTGACCCGCGACAAGGCCATCGAGTTCGCGACGCGCAACGCCCTGCCCATCGAGACCACGAAGCACAACCCGTTCTCGATCGACCAGAACGTCTGGGGCCGCGCAGTCGAGACCGGCTTCCTCGAGGACATCTGGAACGGTCCGACGAAGGACGTCTACACCTACACCGACGACCCGACGTTCCCCCCGGTCGCCGACGAGGTCATCATCACGTTCGAGGCCGGCGTCCCGGTCGCGCTCGACGGCGTCCCGGTCACCCCGCTGCAGGCGATCCAGGAGATGAACCGCCGCGCGGGCGCCCAGGGCATCGGCCGGATCGACATCGTCGAGGACCGCCTCGTCGGCATCAAGTCCCGCGAGGTCTACGAGGCGCCGGGCGCGATCGCGCTGATCGCCGCGCACCAGGAGCTCGAGAACGTCACCGTCGAGCGCGAGCAGGCCCGGTTCAAGCGGGGCGTCGAGCAGCGCTGGACCGAGCTGGTCTACGACGGCCAGTGGTTCTCGCCGCTGAAGAAGTCGCTCGAGGTGTTCGTCGACGACACCCAGCGCTACGTGTCCGGGGACGTGCGCGTCGTCCTGCACGGCGGTCGGGCGACCGTCACGGGTCGCCGCTCGGACGCGAGCCTCTACGACTTCAACCTCGCGACGTACGACACGGGCGACTCGTTCGACCAGTCGGCCGCCAAGGGGTTCATCGAGATCTACGGCCTGTCCTCCAAGCTCGCCGCCGCGCGCGACGTGCGGTTCGGCAACGGCGTCGACCTCGGCTCGCAGGGCGGGATCGGTGGCTGACGAGCTCACCCCGTCGTCCGCCGGCCCGGTGCAGCCGGCGGGCAACGTCTCGCTCTGGGGCGGCCGGTTCGCCGGCGGCCCGTCGGAGGCGCTCCAGGCGCTGTCCCAGTCGACGCACTTCGACTGGCGGCTCGCCGGGCACGACATCTCCGGGTCGGTCGCCCACGCTCGCGTCCTGCACGGTGCGGGCCTGCTCACGGACGACGAGCTCACCGGCATGGTCGACGCGCTGGAGCGCCTGCGGGCCGACGTCGCGAGCGGCGACTTCCTGCCGGTGCTCGAGGACGAGGACGTGCACACCGCCCTGGAGCGCGGCCTGATCGACCGTGCGGGTGCCGACCTCGGCGGCAAGCTCCGGGCGGGACGCTCGCGCAACGACCAGATCGCCACGCTCGTGCGCATGTACCTGCGCGAGGAGTCGCGCGGTCTCGCGCGGCTGGTGCTCGACGTGGTCGACGCGCTCGTCGACCAGGCCGCACGGGCAGGCGAGGCCCCGATGCCGGGCCGCACCCACCTCCAGCACGCGCAGCCGGTGCTGCTGGCGCACCACCTGCTCGCGCACGCGTGGCCGCTGCTGCGGGACGTCGAGCGCTGGGTCGACTGGGACGCCCGCGCGGCCCGCTCGCCGTACGGCTCCGGGGCGCTGGCGGGCTCGTCGCTGGGTCTCGACCCCGCCGCGGTCGCCGCGGAGCTCGGGTTCGACGGACCGGTCGAGAACTCGATCGACGGCACCGCGTCGCGCGACGTCGTCGCGGAGTTCGCCTTCGTCGCGGCCATGCTCGCGGTCGACGTGTCGCGGCTCGCCGAGGAGGTCATCCTCTGGGCGACCAAGGAGTTCGGCTTCGTCCGGCTGCACGACGCCTACTCCACGGGGTCGAGCATCATGCCGCAGAAGAAGAACCCGGACGTCGCCGAGCTGGCGCGCGGCAAGGCGGGCCGCCTCGTCGGTGACCTGACCGGGCTGCTGACCACGCTCAAGGGCCTCCCGCTCGCGTACAACCGTGACCTCCAGGAGGACAAGGAGCCCGTCTTCGACCAGGTCGACCAGCTCTCGGTCCTGCTCCCGGCGTTCGCGGGCATGGTGGCGACGCTCGAGTTCGACACCGACCGCCTGGCGGAGCTCGCGCCGCAGGGCTTCTCGCTGGCGACGGACATCGCCGAGTGGCTGGTCCGCAACGGGGTGCCGTTCCGGGTCGCGCACGAGGTCGCGGGCGCCTGTGTCCGGGCGTGCGAGGAGCACGAGCCGGCCATCGAGCTGTGGGACCTCACCGACGACGAGCTCGCCGCCATCTCGCCGCACCTGACACCCGAGGTGCGCACGGTGCTGACGGTCGAGGGGTCGCTCGCGTCGCGCTCGGCCTACGGCGGGACGGCACCGGTACGCGTCGCGGAGCAGCTCGAGCGTGCCCGGTCCCGCGCGGCGGAGCTGCGTACCTGGGCGTCGTGATCGCCGACGACCTCCTCGAACGCGCGCTCGCCGCGCCGCCGAGGCTCGGTGGGGTGCGCGTCATCGCCGTCGACGGCCCGGCGGGCTCGGGCAAGACGACCCTCGCGGACGCCCTCGGTGCACGCGGCGCGACGGTGCTGCACCTCGACGACCTCTACGAGGGCTGGTCGGGCCTCGAGGGTTCGCTGTGGCCACGCCTGTCCGCCCAGGTCCTGGAGCCGCTCCGCCGCGGGACGCCCGGCCGGTACCAGCGCTACGACTGGTACTCGGGCACGTTCGAGGAGTGGGTCGACGTCCCGGTACCGGCGCTGCTCGTGGTGGAGGGGTGCGGGTCGGCCCGCCGAGCCGTCGACCCCGTCGCGGTGCTGCGCGTCTGGGTCGAGGCGCCCGCCGACCTGCGTCTCGCGCGCGGCCTCGCCCGCGACGGGTCCGACGCCCGCGAGCACTGGCTGACCTGGATGGCCGACGAGGCGGCGCACTTCGCTCGCGAGCGCACGCGCGAGCGCGCCGACGTCCGGCTCGACGCGTACGGCGCCCTGCTCACCGACCGGCCCGCGCCGTAGCCGCTCGCTCCCGCGTCACCATCCGTCCTCCGAGCATGGTCGTGTCCTCCTCGGGCGAGGTCCACCCGTCCACCTCCTGCCGCGGACCTCAGGGGTGTCGTCAGTCCCGACGGGGTCGACCCCTGTTCGTCCTTCCCCCGTCGATCGTCTGGCGTCGCGAGTCCGGAAACCCGGATCGCCGCGGCCGAGTCGTGCGGCAAGATGTTCGGGTGAGCCCCACGGAACCGCTCGAGACCCCGGATGCCGCCGGTCGGCGCGCGCCCGTGGCCGTCCCGGCGCGGGTCTGGTTCAGCCGGGACGTGCACGCGGTCGCGCGCGACCTGCTCGGCGCGTACCTCACCGCGCGCTCGCCCGAGGGTGACGTCACGCTACGGATCACCGAGGTCGAGGCCTACGGCGGTGCCGACGACCCGGGCTCCCACGCGTACCGCGGCCGCACGGCACGCAACGCGGTGATGTTCGCCGAGCCGGGCCGGCTGTACGTGTACCGCCACCTCGGCCTGCACCACTGCCTCAACATCGTCACCGAGCCCACCGGCAGCCCGTCGGCCGTCCTGCTGCGCGCCGGGGAGATCGTCGAGGGCAAGGACCTGGCCTGGCGGCGGCGGGAGGCCGTCGGCGTCGTCGACTCCGAGCGTCAGCTCGCCCGTGGTCCCGCGCGGCTCGCGGTCGCGCTCGGGCTGGACCTGCGCGCCAACGGCGCCGACGTCACGGAGGCGGGCGGTGACATCGTGCTGCACCGCCACCAGGTCGTGGTCCAGCCGACCCACAAGACCGGCCCCCGCGTCGGGGTCTCGGGCTCGGGCGGCGAGGGCACCAGGTTCCCCTGGCGCTACTGGCTGACGGACGAGCGCACGGTCTCCGCGTATCGCCCGGCGTATCGCGCGCCGGCGTCGGTAGACGTCCCGTGAGGGACGACGACGCCGGCTGGACGCCCTCGCTCACCGCCCCACCCGCCGGTCCTTCACCGGCCTACTGCCTGGAGACCCTGTGAACCACATCCTCGACGAGCTCGAGTGGCGCGGGCTGATCGCCCAGACCACCGACCTCGACGCCCTCCGCGACGCGCTCTCCGCCGGACCCGTCGCCCTCTACTGCGGGTTCGACCCCACCGCGCCCAGCCTGCACATCGGCAACCTCGTCCAGATCCTCACCGTGCGTCGCCTGCAGGACGCCGGCCACACGCCGTTCGGCCTCGTCGGCGGTGCGACGGGTCTGATCGGCGACCCGAAGATGGCGGGGGAGCGCACCCTCAACGAGCGCGACGTCGTCGCGGTCTGGGTGGAGCGCATCCGCAAGCAGATCGAGCCGCTGCTGCGGTTCGACGGAACGAACGCCGCGACGATGGTGAACAACCTGGACTGGACCGCCCCGCTGTCGGCCATCGACTTCCTGCGCGACGTCGGCAAGCACTACCGCCTCGGCACCATGCTCGCCAAGGACACCGTCGCTCGACGTCTCAACAGCGACGCCGGCATCAGCTTCACCGAGTTCAGCTACCAGATCCTGCAGGGCATGGACTACCTCGAGCTGTACCGCCGGCACGGGATCACCCTGCAGACCGGCGGCAGCGACCAGTGGGGGAACCTGCTCTCGGGCGTCGAGCTGATCCGCAAGGCCGAGGGTGTGGCCGTGCACGCGCTGACGACGCCGCTGATCACCAAGGCCGACGGCACCAAGTTCGGCAAGACCGAGTCCGGCACCGTCTGGCTCGACCCCGAGCTGACCACGCCGTACGCCTTCTTCCAGTTCTGGCTGAACACCGACGACGCCGACGTCGTGCGGTACCTCAAGGTGTTCAGCTTCCGCACGCGCGAGCAGATCGCCGAGCTGGAGACGGCCGTCGCCGAGAGGCCGGCGGCACGGGAGGCGCA
Organism: Cellulomonas terrae; assembly: GCF_007990265.1. Classification (GTDB taxonomy): domain Bacteria; phylum Actinomycetota; class Actinomycetes; order Actinomycetales; family Cellulomonadaceae; genus Cellulomonas; species Cellulomonas terrae. The sequence continues at coordinate 803 of NZ_BJWH01000020.1, read as the reverse complement.
GCGCGCCCTCGCCTACGAGGTGACGTCCCTGGTCCACGGGGCGGCGGCCACGGAGCTGGTCGTGGCAGCGAGCCAGGCGCTGTTCGGCCGCGGCTCGCTGACGGAGCTCGATGCGGCCACGCTGGCGGCAGCGGTCGCCGAGCTGCCGTCCGCACCGGGTGCCGCGGGAGACGCGATCGCGGACCTGCTCGCGGCGACGGGTGTGGTGGCGAGCAAGGGTGCGGCGCGACGAGCGATCGCCGAGGGCGGCGCGTCGGTGAACAACGTCCGGGTCGCCGCCGAGGACGCGGTGCTCACGGCCGACGACCTCCTGCACGGTCGCTGGGCGGTGCTGCGGCGGGGCAAGCGCACGCTCGCGGTGGTCGACGCACAGGCCTGAGCCGGTTCTGGGGCGGTCTGCGTAGATCGCGGCCGCACCGCACCACGGCGGGTCCTCGACCCCCCTCGCGGGGGCGGGGGCCCGCCGCCGTCATCTCGGCCGCATGACCTGCGGGTTCACCCGTCTCGGCAGCCTGGTGACCGGGGTCACCGCGACGGGATTTGCCACCTGCCGCAACACGCGCGTAATGTTCTCGATGTCGCCCGGCAGGGAGGAACGGACACCGCGGATCGAACCACGGTGGCTGGTCCCTAGGGTGGCCACCCCCGATCGTGTTGACAGGCGCTTCGTGCGCCCTGAGACCGGACGGGGACGGGCTTCCGGCCCGCAGCTGCCGCCCGAACGGGTGGCGGGAAGCGGTCCGAACGCCAGGTAGGATTCAGAACGACAAAGCCTCTCGGATGAGATCGAAAGATCTCGAGGA
>NZ_BJWH01000019.1 GCF_007990265.1 Cellulomonas terrae | reverse complement strand
GCCGAGGCCCTGGTCAGGACCTCGGCGAGCCGGTCGAGCGAGGCGTCAGCCGGCGTCGATCGCACCCTGGATGTTGGCGGTCATGGTGTTCCACGCCGCCGCGGGGTCAGCCGCCTGGCCACTGATGATCTGCACCTCGGTGGTGCCCCAGAAGCCCCAGACCGAGCCCATCTCGGGGATCGACGGCATCGGCGCACCGGTGGCACCGGCCTCGTTGAAGCCCTTGAGGATCGGGTCGTCGACCTTGTCGGCCGAGGCCGTCAGGGCCGGCAGGCGGCCACCCAGGTCGTAGAGCTGCGACTGGACCTTCTCGGTGGTCAGGTAGTTGACGACGAACTCGTTGGCGAGGACGGCGTTCTCCGACTTCGAGGAGATGAAGGCCCCCTGCACACCGACGAACGGCTGAGCGGGCTGGCCGCCGGCCGACGGCACGGGCAGGACGGTGATGTCGAGGCCGGCCTCGGTGAAGGCCGTCGTGTTCCACGGGCCCGTGATGATGTACGGCGCCTGGCCGTCGAGGAACGCCTGCTTGGCCTTCTCGCCGTCGACCGCCTGGTCGAGGACCTTCTCCTGGCCGAGCTTCTGCAGGTAGGCCGCGAAGGCGTCACCGTTGGGGCCGCCGAGGCCGAGCGTCGTGTTGTAGGAGCCGTCCGGGTTCGACTCGAACACCGGGGCGCCGAACGAGGTCTGCAGCGGGTACAGGTGGTACGCGTCGCCCTCGGCACCCTGCTGGATGATCACCGAGAACGGCGTGCCGGCACCCTTGGCCTGTGCGACGAGCTCGTCGAACGTCGTGGCGGGCGTGTCGGCGAGGATCGCGTTGTTGCGGACCAGCGCGATGTTCTCGATCGCGTAGGGCGTGCCGTACTGCGCGCCGTCGTACGCGAACGCGGACAGGGCGGCGGGCGAGAAGCCGTCGGCCTTGTCGCCGAGCTCGACCGGGGCGATGACGCCGTTGTTGACGAACTCGCCGGTCCAGTCGTGGGCGCCGATGATGACGTCCGGGCCCTCGCCCGTCGGCACCTGGGCCACGAAGTCGGTGCGGATGTCGCCCGAGAGCTTCTGCACGAGGTCGACCGTGACGCCGGTCTCGGCCTGGAACTCCTCGACGACAGGCTTCATGACGTCGATGCGGGTCTCGTCGACCCACATGGTCAGGGTGCCGGTGGCGGCGCTCTCGCTCGGTGCGGCCGACGAGTCGTCGCCGGTGTCGCCTGAGTCCGAGCACGCGGTGAGCGCCAGCGCGAGGCCGAGCGTCGCCGCGACGACAGGGATGCTCCGTCGCATCGTCATCTCCAAAGTGGGGTGTGTGCCGCGCGGCGGAACCCCACCGACGCTGGCCTGATGGACCAGAAGTTAGCCTCGTTGCCACAGCGCTTGCAAGTCGTTACGGTAACTTTCAGGCAACGGTTTCAGAGGCGTGCTCCAGGCGTCCCGGTGACCTTCATGAACGATTACGGACGAGGAGGTCCGGTGTCCCCTACGCTGCCGCCTGTGCGCACCCGACTGACGGATCTGGCCGAGCAGGCCGGCGTCAGCACGGCAACGGTGTCTCGGGTCCTCAACGGCAAGCACGGCGTGTCGGCCCAGGCGCGGCAAGCCGTGCTGGCGGCTCTCGACGTGCTCGGCTACGAGCGCCCCGAGAAGCTGCGCACCCGGTCCGCCGGCCTCGTCGGCCTCGTCGTTCCCGAGCTGTCGAACCCGGTCTTCCCCGCGTTCGCGCAGGTCATCGAGACGATGCTCACCGAGCGCGGGTACACGCCCCTGCTCTGCACGCAGTCCCCCGGTGGGACCACCGAGGACCAGTACGTCGAGATGCTGCTCGAGCACGCCGTCGACGGGATCGTCTTCGTGTCCGGCCTGCACGCCGACACGACCGCCAGCAAGGAGCGGTACCACCGCCTGCGCAGCCGCGGCATGCCGATCGTGCTGGTCAACGGCTTCGCCGAGGGGGTCGACGCACCGTCGGTGTCGACCGACGACTCCGCCGCGCTGGACCTCGCGTTCCGGCACCTCGTCTCGCTCGGCCATCGCTCGATCGGCCTGGCGATCGGCCCCGAGCGCTTCGTGCCCGCGGCTCGCAAGCGGGTGGAGTTCGCGCTGAACCTCGAGCGCCACCTCGGCGTGACCGACGCCGACCCGCACGTCGTGACGACGCTGTTCACGGTCGAGGGCGGCCAGGCCGCAGCCCTCGAGCTCATCGACTCCGGGCACACCGCGATCATCTGCGGCTCGGACCTCATGGCCCTCGGGGCCATCCGTGCGGCCCGCTCGCGCGGGCTGTCCGTGCCGCTCGACCTGTCCGTGGTCGGCTTCGACGACTCGCCGCTGATCGCGTTCACCGACCCGCCCCTGACCACCGTGCGCCAGCCGGTGCTCTCGATGGGGCACGCCGCCGTCTCCGCCCTCGTCGGCGAGATCAACGGCACCCCGGCGTCCCGGACCGAGCTGAAGTTCCACCCCGAGCTCATCGTCCGAGGCTCCACGGGCGCCGCACCAGCTCTGACCTCGGTCGCTGTGACCACAGAGGCTTCCGCCGTACTCTGATCGACCGCGAGTCCTCCTGGACAGCTGTTCGGCAACGGCGCCTCCCCCTTCTGACACCCCCGAAGTGAGGCATGCCCGCATGACGACGATCGACACCCGACCCCTGCGCACCCTGGTGCACACCGCCGGAGCGCCCGAGGGCGAGTGGTGGCGGGACGCCGTGATCTACCAGGTCTACCCGCGCTCGTTCGCCGACGCGTCCGGCGACGGCATCGGCGACCTGCCCGGCGTGACCTCGCGGCTGGACCACCTGGCCGAGCTCGGCGTCGACGCCGTGTGGCTCTCGCCGTTCTACCGCTCCCCGCAGGCCGACGCCGGGTACGACGTCGCCGACTACCGCGACGTCGACCCGCTGTTCGGCACGCTCGCGGACTTCGACGAGATGCTCGAGCGCGCCCACCGCCTCGGCCTGCGCGTCATCGTCGACCTCGTGCCCAACCACACCTCGGACGAGCACGTCTGGTTCCAGGCTGCCCTGGCGGCGGGCCCGGGCTCCCCGGAGCGTGCCCGCTACCTGTTCCGTGAGGGCCGCGGCGTGGACGGGACCGAGCCGCCCAACAACTGGCAGTCGATCTTCGGCGGCCCGGCCTGGACGCGGACGACCGACCCCGACGGCACACCCGGCGAGTGGTACCTGCACCTGTTCGACTCGCGCCAGCCCGACCTCGACTGGGAGCACCCCGAGGTCCGGTCCGAGTTCGAGGACGTGCTGCGGTTCTGGCTCGACCGTGGGGTCGACGGCTTCCGGATCGACGTCGCGCACGGCATGGTGAAGGCGCCCGGGCTGCCCGACTGGGACGGCCACGTGTCCATGATCGAGGGGAACGAAGACGCAGGCGACGTCGAGGCCGTTGACTCGGTCTCCGGGGCCGGCAACCAGGGCCCGATGTTCGACCAGGACGGCGTGCACGACATCTACCGCGCGTGGCACAGGGTCCTCGCGGAGTACCCCGGCGACCGCGCGCTCGTCGCCGAGGCGTGGGTGGAGCCGCTGTCCCGGCTGAGCCGCTACGTCCGACCGGACGAGATGCAGCAGGCCTTCAACTTCGCGTTCCTGGCGACGCACTGGGACGCCCCCGCGCTGCGCACCGTCGTCGAGGCCTCGTACCGCGCGTCCGACGCCGTCGGCGCCCCGACCACGTGGGTGCTCTCGAACCACGACGTCGTGCGGCACGCGTCGCGCCTCGGCCTGGCGGAGCCGGGCTCGCGCCCGAACGGCATCGGGCACGGCGACGAGCAGCCCGACGAGGCCCTCGGCCTGCGCCGCGCTCGCTGCGCGTCGCTGCTCATGCTCGGCCTGCCCGGCTCGGCGTACCTGTACCAGGGCGAGGAGCTCGGACTGCCCGACCACACCTCCCTCGACGACGACCTGCGCCAGGACCCGGCGTTCTTCCGGACCGGCGGTGCCGAGCGCGGTCGCGACGGCTGCCGCGTGCCGCTGCCGTGGGCGTCGGACGCCGAGGGCTTCGGCTTCTCGCCGACCGGGGTGACCTGGCTCCCCCAGCCCGCCGAGTGGGCCTCCTACGCCCTGGACGCGCAGCGCGGCGTCCCCGGGTCGACGTACGAGACCTACCGCTCGGCGCTGCAGCTGCGCCGCGAGTCCGCTCTCGGCTCGGGCGGGATGGAGTGGCTGCACGGCCTCGGCGACGACGTCATCGCGTTCGTGAACCGCGACGTGCTGGTCGTCGCGAACCTCGGCCCGACGCCGATCGCGCTGCCCGCCGGGGCCGAGCTGCTGCTCGCCTCGACCGACCCGACGGTCGGCGACGACGGTGCGGTGCACGTGCCCTCGGACGTCACGGTGTGGGCGCGCTACACGGTCTGACCTGCACGGACGGCCCCGCCCTCGCGGCGGGGCCGTCCTGCGTTCACGGTCGGGACGTGACGTCCCACGCCTGGGCGGACCGCGGCGGGACCGCGACGGTGAGGGTGCCGTCCCGCACGGTCGACGCGGTGCAGTCGCCCGTCGCCAGCACGTCGCAGTAGTCGCCGTCCGGCAGGCTCGTCGCCAGGTCGGCGCGCAGCTCGTCGTCACCGGCGTTCACGACCACGAACCCGCGCTCGCCCCGCCCGAACGCCACCGCGTCACCCTGCGACCACTCGTCGAGGCGGGGTGCGTCGCCGACGGCGTTCCGCCAGCCGACCATGCCGGCGATCTCGGGCCAGCGGTGCTGGCAGACCCAGTCGCCGTCCTGCTCGCACGTGGCGTCGAGCACCCGCCCCGCGGAGTCCTGCGGTGGTCCTGCGTCGCGGTCGGAGAACGCGTAGCCGCTGTAGACCACCGGCGTGCCGTACGTCCCCGCGAGCATGAGGACGTTCGCCAGCACGTACTGCTCGCCGTCGGTGTGGTTGAGCGTCGAGCCGTTGCGCTCGGTGTCGTGGTTGTCGACGAACACCACCGCCTGCTCGGACGGCACCCAGGTCGACGACGTGCCGAGGTCCAGGGCCAGGCGCGGTGAGCCCGCCAGCACGCCCCGGAGCTCCTCGCCGTACGCGAACTCGTAGACCTGGCCGTTGCCGAGGTACTGCTCGGGGGTGATCGGCTCGCCGCTGCCCCGGATGACCTCCTGCGCGATGCCTGTCCCGTCCGGCAGGTCCTCGATGATCGCGGCGATGTCGTCGGCGGCCATGTGCTTGGCCGCGTCGATGCGGAAGCCGTCGACACCGAGGGAGAGCAGGTCCTCCAGGTAGGCGGTGATCGTCGAGCGCACGTGGTCGGTCTCCGTGGCGAGGTCGGCGAGGTTCACCAGCTCGCACGTCTGGACCTGCGCGGCGTCCTGGTAGCTCGCGATGTCGTCGTTCGCGGTCAGGCCGCAGTGGTGGAAGTCGGCGTCGGTCCAGATCCCGGGGTAGTCGTAGTGGCTGTACGACGAGCCCGCCCAGCCGGTGCCGGGGTCGTCCTGTCCGGTCATGTGGTTGACGACCGCGTCCGCCCACACGTCGACGCCCGCGTCGTGGCACGTCTCGACCATCGCCGCGAACTGCTCGCGCGTGCCCAGCCGGGACTCCACGCGGTAGCTCACCGGCTGGTAGGCGGTCCACCACTCCTCACCGACGATGTGCTCCTGCGGCGGGCTGGTGACCACCCGGGCGTACCCCGCGGGGCCGAGCGTGTCCGTGCACTCCGTGGCGATCGCCTCCCACGTCCACTGGAAGAGCTGGACGCCGACGTCGCGACGCTCCGGAGGGTCCGGTGTCCCGCTGCACGCCGCGAGCAGCAGGAGGGCGCCGAGCGGGGCGGTCGCACGGGCGAGCAGGCGCGTCATCGTCACCATCCGGGGAGGGCTGCAACACGTTGCAGCAACTTGCGAGTCACGCCACCCTAGCGCCCTAGGGTGGGCACCGTGCCTCGCGTCCTCGTCAACGGTCCCGCCTCCTGGAACACCCTGATCCGGCTCCCGGCGCTGCCGGACCCGCGCTCGCAGACGCTGTTCGCCAGCGGTCACCACGACGGCCTCGGCGGGACGTCGGCGGGCAAGGCGATCACGCTCGCGGCACTGGGCGTCGACGTCACCCTGCGCACCGCCCTCGGCGACGACCGCGAGGGCTCGCTCGTGCGCACCGCGCTCGCGCACCCCCGGATCACACTGGTCGTCCAGGACGTCCCGGCCACCGAGCGGCACGTCAACCTGATGGCCGACGACGGCTCGCGGGTCTCGCTCTACCTCGAGCTGCCGTCGCCGCCACCCGCTCCGCTTCCGACCCTCGACGGCGTCGCCACCGCCGTCCTCGACCTGGCCGACCACAGCCGTCCGCTGCTCGTCGCCGCTCGCGCGGCCGGTGTGCCGGTCTGGTGCGACGTGCACGACGACGACGGCACCGGTGAGTACCCCCGCGACTTCGTGGCGGCCGCCGACGTGCTGCTGGTCAGCGCGGCGCGGCTGACGGACCGTCGCGCCTACCTGGCGGACGCGGTCGCCCGTGGGTGCCGGCTGGCCGTGTGCACCGACGGCGGACACGGCGCTCTCGCGCTCGACGCCGACGGCTGGATCGAGGTGCCGGCCGCGCACGTGGACGAGGTCGTCGACGCCAACGGCGCCGGCGACGCGTTCCTGGCGGGACTGCTCAGCGGCACGCTCGACGGCCTGCCCGTCGAGGACGCTCTCGCCCGCGCGTCAGCGGCCGGCGCGCTCGCGGTCACGACCACCGCGCTCGGCGCGCCGACGGCCACCGTCGCGACCCTGGACCGCACCGCCGCCACGCTCGACGTGAAGCGCGTCTGACGACCAAGCCCTCAGTGCTGTTCGGAACCCGCCGAACAACACCCATGGCTTGCTCACGCCACGGCACCTCCGTCCACCGACGCGCTCCCCCGGCACTCGTCGATCAGGGGGTCAGCCGCCCGAGACGCTCAGCTCGGCCTCGTGGAGGGCCTTCGCGAACTCTGCCGACAGGTCGCGGGAGTCCAGCCAGCCGTACGGCAGCAGCGGTCGCTTGGGCGATCCCGCACGGCCACGCTGACCCTCCGCGCCGGCCCCCGGGTAGCCCTGGTCCAGGTCGAGGCGACCGAGGCGCTCGTCGAGCTCCGCCATCGTCGACACCAACCCGAGCGCGGCCCGGGTCTCCCCACCGACGACGTACCCCTTGAAGTACCAGGCCATGTGCTTGCGCATCTCGCGCAGCGCCTTGCCCTCGTCGCCGAAGTGCTCGACCATCAGCTCGGCGTGGCGGCGCACGATCGTCGCGACGTAGCCGAGACCGGGCTTGATGCGCTCGTCGGAGCCGGCGAACGCGGCGGCGAGGTCGGCGAACAGCCACGGCCGACCCTGGCAGCCGCGACCGACGACGACCCCGTCGCAGCCGGTCTGCGCGACCATCTCCAGGGCGTCCTCGGCGGACCAGATGTCCCCGTTGCCCAGCACCGGGATGTCGGTGACGGTCGCCTTGAGCTGCGCGATCGCGTCCCAGTCGGCGGTGCCGGAGTAGTAGTCGGCCGCCGTGCGGGCGTGCAGCGCGACGGCCGCGACACCGACCTCCTGCGCGACCAGCCCGGCCTCCAGGTAGGTCAGGTGGTCGTCGTCGATGCCCTTGCGCATCTTCACGGTGACCGGGACGCCGTAGGGACGCGCGGCGTCGACCGCGGCGGTGATGATCGCCCGGAACAGGTCCCGCTTCCACGGCAGCACGGCTCCCCCGCCGCGGCGCGTGACCTTGGGCACCGGGCACCCGAAGTTGAGGTCGACGTGGTCGGCGCGGTCCTCGCTCGCGATCAGCCGGACCGCGGCACCGACCGTCGCGGGGTCGACGCCGTACACCTGCACGGACCGCGGCCGCTCGTCCGGCTCGTGGGAGATGATCCGCATCGACTCCTCGCCACGCTCGACCAGCGCGCGGGAGGTGACCATCTCGGCGACGTACAGCCCGGCACCGGACTCGCGGCACAGGCGGCGGAAGGCGGCGTTCGTGACGCCGGCCATGGGGGCCAGGACCACGGGGGTGTCGATGGTCAGCGGACCGATGCGCAACGGCGGCAGCACGGCGCCGGGGCGCGCCGGAACCGCAGGAGTCGTCAAGGTCATGGACCCATTGTCCCTCAGCCGAGCAACCAGCCGCTCTCCGGCTCCTCCGGCACGGCGGAGCGTCACCGCCGCGCTCAACCTTCCGGGCGGGTGCTGCGTCTTCTACGGTGTGACCCCGATGCCCCACGCGCCGCAGCGCCCCGCCCCTGCCGACGACGTCGGCGACGAGTCGGTGCGCGTCCTGAGCACCGGCGGCCCACCCGACACCGACGCCGAGTTCACCGCGTTCATGCAGGCGCACTCCGCCGACCTGCTGCGCACCGCGTGGCTGCTCGTCGGCGACGCGCACCGCGCCGAGGAGCTCGTCCAGCACGCGCTGGTCCGCACCTACGCCTCGTGGTCCCGCACCCGTCGCGACGACCCGCTGGCCTACGCCCGGCGGACCCTGGTGAACCTGCGGATCGACACGTGGCGCCGACGACGCCGCGAGGTGCTGTCGGCACCGGAGCACCTGCCGGAGGGTTCGTCCGCGGGCACCCTCGGGCCGTCCGACGACCGCGACCAGCTGGTCCGCGCCCTCGCGCTGCTGTCCCCCCGCCAGCGCCGGATCGTCGTGCTGCGGCACTTCGTCGGGCTGCCTGAGGCCGAGGTCGCCGCCGAGCTCGGTGTAAGCATCGGCACCGTGAAGTCCACCGCGTCCCGCAGCCTCGCGACCCTGCGCACCGCCCTGACCTCGAACGACACGACCGACCGGAGCGCCCGATGAACGCCGCCCTGTCCGACGAGGACCTCGTCCGGAGCCTGCGCGCCCGGGCCGACCTCGTGCTGCCGGAGATGTCGCTCGACGTGGGGAAGACCGTCGTCGCAGGTCGACGACGCCGACGCCGACGAGCCGTCGCAGGCTCGGCGTCGGCCGTCGCCGTGCTCGCGCTCGTCGCCGGTGCCGCCCTCGGCGTGATCCCGTTCCCCCGTCCCGCGCCGGTCGCGACGCAGGTCCCCCGCACGCTCGGCACCGACCCGTCGGTCGAGGTGGCGCACAACGTCTGGGCGGCCAACCTGCCGATCTCGCGGACCGGTCCGGACGGCGCCTGGCTCGACCTGAACCTGTCCGTGGAGGTCGACACCCGGTCCCGCACGGGCGGGCGGATCTACCCGGTCGGCGTAGACGCTCTCGAGGGCCTTCCTGACGGCCGCGCGGGCGTGACCGTCGCCGCCCGGGACGGGTACGACGGCGGGAACGGCAGGTCCCTCGGCGCGGCCGCCACCGTGACATGGAGCACCGACGGGACTGCCGACCGCGGTGCGCTGTACCCGGCGGCGCGGAGGGCGGTCTTCAAGGTGCCACCCGCCAGCCTGGGCAACGACTTCCGGAACAACGTCGTGGTTCTCGTCGGCTCCGTCCCGTCCTGGCTCGAGAACCCCCGGGTGTTCGTGTCGTATCCGCACGGGATCTCCGGCGACGCCGATGGCGACGACGTCATCGAGTCGTGGGCAGACACGTTCGAGGTCCCCACCTTCCGGGCACCCGGCTCCGACGCACTCCTCTTCGCGCTCCGCGAGAACACCACGGTCGCCAACTTCATCGAGCTGCAGGGCTCCGCTCCCCCGTTCGCGACGTACGTCGGTGCGGACGGCACGGTCGTCGCGGGCGAGGGCTGCGGCAGGCTCGGCGCCTGCGATCTCACCTCCGACGAGGTGCTCGCCCGCGTCGAGCCCTAGACGTACCGCAGGCCCGGAGCATCGCTCCGGGCCCGCGGCGTCGATCGCGTCAGGCGCCGACGAGGTGCTGCGCCAGGTAGCCGACGACCTTGTCCAGGGCGACGCGCTCCTGCGTCATGTCGTCGCGGTGGCGGATGGTGACGGCCTGGTCGTCGAGCGTGTCGAAGTCGACGGTGATGCAGAACGGCGTGCCGATCTCGTCCTGGCGGCGGTACCGGCGGCCGATGGCGCCGGCGTCGTCGAACTCGACGTTCCAGCTCTTGCGGAGCTCGGCGGCGAGGTCGCGAGCCTTGGGCGACAGCGACTCGTTGCGGGACAGCGGGAGCACCGCGGCCTTGACCGGGGCCAGGCGCGGGTCGAGCTTGAGCACGGTGCGGACGTCGACGCCGCCCTTGGTGTTGGGCGCCTCGTCCTCGGTGTAGGACTCGACGAGGAACGCCATCAGGGATCGGGTCAGACCGGCCGCGGGCTCGATGACGTACGGCACGTAGCGCTCGTTCTTCGCCTGGTCGAAGTACGACAGGTCCTGGCCGGAGTGCTCCGTGTGGGTCTTGAGGTCGAAGTCCGTCCGGTTGGCGATGCCCTCGAGCTCGCCCCACTCGCTGCCCTGGAACCCGAACCGGTACTCGATGTCGACGGTGCGCTTCGAGTAGTGCGAGAGCTTCTCGGCCGGGTGCTCGTAGTGCCGCAGGTTGTCGCGCGCGATGCCGAGGTCGACGTACCAGTCGGTGCGCTGGTCGATCCAGTACTGGTGCCACGTCTCGTCGGTGCCGGGCTCGACGAAGAACTCCATCTCCATCTGCTCGAACTCGCGCGTGCGGAAGATGAAGTTGCCGGGCGTGATCTCGTTGCGGAACGACTTGCCGATCTGGCCGATGCCGAACGGCGGCTTCTTGCGGGACGTGGTGCTCACGTTGGCGAAGTTCACGAAGATGCCCTGCGCGGTCTCGGGCCGCAGGTAGTGCAGGCCGGACTCGTCCTCGACGGGGCCGAGGTAGGTCTTGAGCATCATGTTGAAGTCGCGGGGCTCGGTCCACTGGCCGCGGGTGCCGCAGTTGGGGCAGGCGATGTCGGCGAGGCCGTTCTCGGGGGCGCGGCCCTTCTTCTCCTCGAACTCCTCCAGCATGTGGTCCTCGCGGAACCGCTTGTGGCAGGAGAGGCACTCGGTCAGCGGGTCGGTGAAGACGCCGACGTGGCCGGAGGCGACCCAGACCTGCCGCGGCAGGATCACCGAGGAGTCGAGGCCGACGATGTCGTCGCGGCTGGTCACCATCGTGCGCCACCACTGGCGCTTGATGTTCTCCTTGAGCTCGACGCCCAGCGGTCCGTAGTCCCAGGCGGAGCGGGTACCTCCGTAGATCTCACCGCTCGGGAAGACGAACCCGCGCCGCTTGGCGAGGGAGACGACGGAGTCCAGGCGGGAGGGTGCAGCCACGATCGATCACTCCAGGGTGGTGTGTCCGCGGCTGGGTGCAGCGGACGGGTGGACCGCAGCGGGGAGCGCCACGGTGGAGACAGAGGTTGAGCAGCCAGGCTACCGGTCGTCGGCCCGACGCGTTTTGACAACCGTTCTCGCCTAACTGAGAATGATCGTCATGTCCATCCCGCGTCGTCTCGCCCTGCTCATCGCCCTCCCCCTGGTGCTGACCGGGTGCGCGACCTCCTCCGGCGCCGAGGACGGGACCGTGGACGTCCTGGCGTCGTTCTACCCGCTCCAGTTCGTCGCCGAGCAGGTCGGCGGGGACCGGGTGGACGTCGACTCGCTCACTCCCCCCGGAGCCGAGCCGCACGACGTCGAGCTCTCTCCCGCGCAGGTCTCCCGCATCGACGGAGCCGACCTCGTGGTGTACCTGTCCGGCTTCCAGGCTGCGGTCGACGACGCCGTCACCCAGACCTCGCCGGAGCACGTCGTGGACGCCGCCACCGAGGCGACCCTGCGCCCGGAGGGGCACGAGGAGGAGTCCCCGGAGGAGCACGACGAGCACGAGCACGGGGACACCGACCCGCACTTCTGGCTGGACCCGAGCCGGATGCCGTCCGTCGTCGACGACGTCGCGGCCGCCCTCAGCGAGCTCGACCCGGACGGGGCCGACACGTTCGCCGCCAACGCCGCGGCGCTCACGCAGCGGTTCCAGGAGCTCGACGCGGCCTACGAGACGGGGCTCGCGCAGTGCGACTCCCGCACGTTCGTCACGTCCCACGAGGCGTTCGGCTACCTCGCCGACCGCTACGACCTGCACCAGGTCGGTATCTCCGGCATCGACCCGGAGGCCGAGCCGTCACCCGCGCGGCTGGCCGAGGTCTCGACGATCGTCCGCGACGAGGGCGTGACGACGATCTTCTTCGAGACGCTCGTCAGCCCGAAGGTGGCGGAGACGCTGGCCGACGACCTCGGCGTCGACACGGCGGTGCTCGACCCGATCGAGGGTCTCTCCGACCCCGACGCCGACTACTTCTCGATCGCCGAGGCCAACCTCGACGCTCTGCGCATGGCATTGTCCTGCTCGTGAGCACACCCGTGATCGAGGCCACCGGCCTCGGCGTGACGCTCGGCGGCCAGCCGATCCTCGACGGCATCGACCTCGTCGTGCCCGCCGGGGAGGTGCTGGCTCTGCTCGGCGCCAACGGCTCCGGCAAGTCGACCCTCGTGCGCTCCCTGCTCGGCGTGGTGACGCGCACCGCGGGCGACGTCCGGCTGTTCGGCGCCCCGCTCGGCCCGTCGGCCCCCTGGGACCGCATCGGGTACGTGCCGCAGCGGCTGCCCGCCGCCGCGGGGGTCCCGGCGACCGCCTACGAGGTCGTCACGTCCGGGCTGCTGCACGGCCGCACGCTGCGACCGCACCGCGGGCACAAGCGCCGCGCCCTCGACGCGCTCGCCGACGTCGGCCTCGCGGACCGCGCGTTCCACCGCGTGCAGGAGCTGTCCGGCGGTCAGCAGCAGCGCGTCCTCATCGCCCGGGCCCTCGTGCGCGACCCCGACCTGCTGGTCCTCGACGAGCCGACCTCCGGCATCGACATCCCGACCCAGGCGACGTTCGTCGACACCGTCAGCCGCCTGCACGACGCGGGCACCACCGTGGTCGTGATCCTGCACGAGCTCGGCCCGTTCTCGTCCCTCATCGACCGCGCGGTCGTCCTGCGGCACGGTCGCGTCGCGCACGACGGGCCACCACCCCGCGCCCGTGGCGAGCACGCCGGCGAGTGGCACGACCACACGCACGCCCACCCCGACCCCGAGCCCCCACGGACCGGTCCGTCGCTGTCGGTGGAGGTGAACCCGTGACCGCGTGGGACCAGGTCCTCGAGCTGCTCGGCTCGCCCCTCATGCAGCGCGCCCTCCTCGCGGCCGTCCTCGTCGGCGCCGCCGCACCCGTCGTCGGCACGTTCCTCGTCCAGCGCCGGATGGCCCTCCTCGGCGACGGCATCGGGCACGTCGCGCTCACCGGTGTGGCGCTCGGCTGGCTGGTCGGCAGCTGGGCCGGTCTCGTGCCGCAGGACACGCTCGCGCTGCCCGGAGCGGTCGTCGCCGCCGTCGTCGGATCGATCGTCATCGAGCTGGTGCGCGAGCGCGGCCGGACCAGCGGCGACCTCGCCCTCGCGCTCATGTTCTACGGCGGCATCGCCGGCGGCGTCCTGCTCATCAAGCTCGCGGGCGGCACCAACGCCAACCTCATCAGCTACCTCTTCGGCTCCATCTCGACCGTGTCCACCGCCGACCTGTGGTGGACCGCGGCCCTCGCCGTCCTCGTGCTCGGCGTGGGCGTCGGTCTGCGCACCGCCCTGTTCGCCGTCAGTCACGACGAGGAGTTCGCCCGCGCCAGCGGGCTGCCCGTGCGGCTGCTGTCGATGCTCGTCGCGACCATCGCCGCCCTCACCGTCACCATCGCGATGCGCGTCGTCGGGCTCCTGCTGGTCAGCGCCCTGATGATCGTGCCGGTGGCGATCGCGCAGCTGTTCGCCCGGTCGTTCAACCGCACCATGACCCTGGCCAGCGTGATCGGCGTCGTCGTCAGCGTCGCGGGACTCGTGCTCACGTACTGGCAGGACATCCCGCCCGGGGCGACGATCGTCGTGCTGGCGATCGGCGTGTACGCGGTCGCCGCGACGCTGCAGCCGGTCCTGCGCAGGCCCCCGCCCCCGCAGGACCCGCACCCCGACATGGTCGACGACGTCCTGCTGGTCGACGACGTCGACGATGCTGACGGTGCGACAGTTAGGCGACCCTCACCTACGACGTAGGATCGCAGCGTGGACCCCCTCGACGCCTATCACCTCGGCAGTGTGCCGCTCGGCGTCGCCGTCGCCGGACTGTTCGTGATCGTGATGGCGCGGTCGCACGGCACGTACTGGGCGGGCCGGGGCGTGGTCCGCGGGGCGCAGGCCGTCCACGAGCAGGAGGGTGCTCCCGGGTGGTGGCACGCCACCGTGCGGCGGCTCGAGACGTGGACGGACAGGCGGAGTGCGCAGCGTGGCCTCGACCTGGTCCGGCGCTGGGGTCCGATCGCCGTCACGCTGGCCTACCTGACCGTCGGGCTGCAGACCGCGATCTTCGCCGCGGCCGGGCTCGTGAAGATGCCGTACGTGCGCTTCGCGATCGCGTCGATCCCGGGCGCGCTGATCTGGGCGGTCGTCTGGGCGACGATCGGCTTCGGCGCCGTGTGGGGCGCCCTCTCCTTGTTCGCGACGTCGCCGTGGGTGCTCGCGGCGGTGGTGCTGCTCGTGCTCGTCGCGGTCGGCTGGGTCGTGCGTCGGCGGCTGCTGCGCCGGGCGGGTGTTCAGGCCGAGGTCTGACCCGGCTTGTCCACGGCCCCGCCGTAGCGCCGGTCCCGTTGCGCGTACGTCTCGACCGCCCGCCACAGGTGCCTGCGGTCGACGTCCGGCCACGGCTCGTCCAGGAACACCAGCTCGGCGTACGCGGCCTGCCAGATCATGAAGTTCGACGTGCGCTGCTCCCCCGACGACCGCAGGAACAGGTCCACGTCCGGCAGGTCCGGCTCGTCGAGGTACCGCGCGAAGAGCTTCTCGTTGACCTTCTCCGGCTTCACGCGACCAGCGGCCACCTCACGTGCGATCGCCTGCGCGGCGTCGGCGATCTCTGCTCGCCCGCCGTAGTTCACGCACATCGTCAGCGTGACAGTGGAGTTCTGCCTGGTCAGCTCCTCCGCCGTCTCGAGCTCCGCGATGACCGACCGCCACAGCCTCGGCCGCCGACCGGCCCAGCGCACGCGCACGCCCCACGAGTTCATGAGGTCCCGGCGCCGGCGCAGCACGTCCCGGTTGAACCCCATGAGGAAGCGCACCTCGTCGGGTGACCGGGACCAGTTCTCGGTGGAGAACGCGTACGCCGAGACGTACTCGACGCCCACCTCGATGGCACCGGCGACGACGTCGAGCAGGGACGCCTCCCCCGCGGCATGACCGGCCGTCCGGGGCAGGCCCCGCGCGTTCGCCCACCGGCCGTTGCCGTCCATGACGACGGCCACGTGCCGGGGCACGAACTCCTTCGGGATCGCGGGAGCGCGTTCGCCGCTGGGGTGCGGCGGGGGTGGGACCGGCATTCAGACCCTCTCGACCATCGGCAGCGAGCGCAGCTGGCGCTCGAGGTGGAACTGGCAGAACGCCGCGACCAGACCGTTGCCCTCGCCGCGGTGCCGCTCGGCGCTGGCGTCGGCGACGGCCCAGTCTCCCCCGAGCAGCGCCGCCAGGAGCGCGAACGTCTCGGGTGCCGGTGCGGCCGCACCGGGCGGTCGGCACGCCCGGCAGACCGCCCCGCCCGACGCCACCGCGAACGCGGCGTGCGGCCCGGGCTCCCCGCAGCGTGCGCAGTCGGTGAAGCTGGGCGCCCACCCGGCGACGGAGAGCGCCCGCAGCAGGTACGAGTCGAGCACCAGGCCCGGCGCGTGGTCACGGCCCGCCAGCGCCTTCACCGCGCCCACCAGGAGCCAGTACTGCTGGAGGGAGGGCTCACGCTCGGCCTCGACCAGGCGGTCCGCCGTCTCCAGCATGACCGTGCCGGCGGTGTAGAGCGTGTAGTCCTCGCAGATCTTGCGGCCGAACGGGCCCAGCGTCTCCGCCTGCGTGACGATGTCGAGGTTGCGCCCCGTGCTCAGCTGCAGGTCGACGTACATGAACGGCTCGAGCCGCGACCCGAACTTCGACGACGTGCGGCGCACCCCCTTGCCGACGGCACGGACCTTCCCGTGCGACCGGGTCAGGAGGGTGACGATGCGGTCGGCCTCCCCCAGCTTGTGGGTGCGCAGGACGATCGCCTCGTCGCGGTAGAGGCTCACCGGACCATTCTCCCCCGCGCCGCCCACACCGGTGCCCCGGGACACGCGTCGGCTCCCCGCGGGTCCGGGTGCGACGATCAGGCGTGCGACGAGCGACTCTGGCGGTGGCGACCGTGCTGACCCTCGCCGCGTGCGCACCTGCCGCGGACGTCGCGCCGCTGCCCGGCGGGGTCGCCGACTACCAGCTGGGCGAGCCGTACCCGCCGGCCGAGGACGTCACGGTCGTCGTCCGGGACTCGACGACGTCCCCCGAGCCCGGCGTCTACTCCGTCTGCTACGTCAACGCGTTCCAGACCCAGCCCGGTGAGTCCGTCGACCCCGCCCTGCTGCTGACCCCGGACCCGGCCTGGCCCGACGAGTTCCTGCTGGACACGGCGCAGCGTGACGCGCTCGTCGACCGGGTCGAGGACGTGCTGGCACGGTGCAGCACCGCGGGGTTCGACGCCGTCGAGCTGGACAACCTCGACTCCTGGACCCGCTCCGCCGGACAGCTGGACCGCCGGGACACCCTGGCGGTCGCCGCCGCCATGACGGACGCCGCCCACGCGCGCGGGCTGGCGGTCGGGCAGAAGAACACGCCGGAGCTCACCGCCGACGAGGTGGCCGACATCGGGTTCGACTTCGCGGTCGCCGAGGAGTGCCACGAGTTCGACGAGTGCGCCGCGTACACCGACCTGCACGGCGACCAGGTGATCGCCGTCGAGTACACGGGCACGCTCACCGAGATCTGCGCCGACCCGGACCGGCCGGCCATGACCAGCCTGCGCGACCGGGAGCTCGTCGCCCCGGGATCGCCGGGGTACGCGTCCGAGCACTGCTGACCCGGGGAGGAGTGCGGGCGGGATCGCCGGACGCACCCCTCCCCGGGCACACCGACCGGCGGGGTGTCCGCCTGGTCGGTGGCTCTGGGGCGGGAGCGCTCAGCGCTCGTGCCGGTTGACCGCCGAGATGATCGCCTTGAGGGAGGCCGTCGTGATCGACGGGTCGATGCCGACGCCCCACAGGATCTCGTCGCCGATGGCGCACTCGACGTACGCGGCCGCGGTCGCGTCGCCACCGGAGGAGAGCGCGTGCTCGGCGTAGTCCAGCACCGCGACGTCGACCCCGAGGGTCTTCACGGCCGCGACGAACGCCGCCACCGGACCGTTGCCGGAGCCCTGGAGCGTGCGCTGCACCCCGCGGTCGACGAGGTCCACCTCCAGCGTGTCTGGCCCGTCCTCCACGCTGGTCCCCCGCGTGCCGCGCAGCGAGAACCGGCCCCACGGCGCGAACGGGCTGCCCGGCTCCACCGGCAGGTACTCGTCGTTGAAGATGTGCCACAGCTCGTCGGCCGTGACCTCGGTGCCGTGCTGGTCGGTGTGCCGCTGCACCACCTGGGAGAACTCGATCTGCAGCCGGCGCGGCAGGTCCAGGTCCTTCTCGGACTTCATCAGGTAGCTGATGCCGCCCTTCCCGGACTGCGAGTTCACGCGGATGATCGCCTCGTAGGACCGGCCCACGTCCTTCGGGTCGATCGGCAGGTACGGGACGGCCCAGACGATGTCGTCGATCGTCTTGCCCTGCCGCTGCGCCGAGACCTCCAGCGCGTCCAGGCCCTTCTTGATGGCGTCCTGGTGCGAGCCCGAGAACGCCGTGAACACCAGGTCCCCGCCGTACGGGTGCCGCTCGCCCACCGGCAGCTGGTTGCAGCGCTCCACCGTGCGACGGATGTGGTCGATGTCGGAGAAGTCGAGCTGCGGGTCGACGCCCTGGCTGAACAGGTTCATGCCGAGGGTCACCAGGCAGACGTTCCCGGTGCGCTCGCCGTTGCCGAACAGGCAGCCCTCGATGCGGTCGGCACCGGCCAGGTAGCCCAGCTCCGCGGCCGCGACGGCCGTGCCCCGGTCGTTGTGCGGGTGCAGCGACAGCACGACGCTCTCGCGGTAGCGCAGGTTGCGGCTCATCCACTCGATCGAGTCCGCGTAGACGTTCGGGGTCGCCATCTCGACGGTGGCCGGCAGGTTGATGATCACCTTGCGGTCCGGCGTCGGCTCCAGGACCTCCAGCACCGCGTTGCATACCCGCAGCGCGAACTCCAGCTCGGTGCCGGTGTAGGACTCGGGCGAGTACTCGTAGTAGACGTCCGTGTCCGGGACGAGCTCCTCGTACTTGCGGCAGAACCGGGCGCCCGACACCGCGATGTCGACGATGCCGTCCTCGTCCGAGCGGAACACGACCTCGCGCTGCAGCGTGGAGGTCGAGTTGTACAGGTGCACGATCGCCTGCTTGGCCCCCGCGATCGCCTCGTACGTCCGCTCGATCAGGTGCTCACGCGCCTGCGTCAGCACCTGGATCACGACGTCGTCCGGGATGCGGTCCTCCTCGATGAGCATCCGCACGAAGTCGAAGTCCGTCTGCGACGCCGAGGGGAAGCCGACCTCGATCTCCTTGAAGCCCATCTGCACCAGCAGCTCGAACATCTCGAGCTTGCGGGCCGGGTTCATCGGCTCGATCAGCGCCTGGTTCCCGTCGCGCAGGTCCACCGCGCACCAGCGCGGGGCCCGGGTGACGCGGTTGTCGGGCCACCGGCGGTCGGGCAGGTCGACGCGGATCTGCTCGTGGAACGGCCGGTACTTGTGCACCGGCATCGACGACGGCTGCTGTGCGCTCGTCTCCAGGTAGGTCATGTCTTCTCGTCCTTCGGGGCGGTTCGGCGGGGAGTCAGCCGGCACACACGACACCGCGACGAGGATGCGGCCTAGAGGGCCTCGTCGCGGCAGCGAAGAAGGAGGGTGACTGCGAGCACGATGTCACCGTACCCCGAACGACCGGACGTTCCGCAACCTTGCGGGCAGGTCGTCTCACCGCAGGGCGACCAGGCGCGAGTCCCCGACCGCGTACAGGTGCGCGCCCAGCCGCAGCGGCCGGGGAGCGTCGACGGGCAGCGACGTGTCCCAGACCGTCGCGCCGTCGTCGAGCGAGAGCGCCGTGAGCGCCGGCAGCCCGCTCGGCGCCTCCCGCTCCACGACGAGCCGCTCGCCGTCCGTGAACGTGCGTCCGATCGTCGGCCCGAACGACCGTCGCCAGACCTGCTCACCGGTCCGCGCGTCCAGGCCGACGAGAGCGCCACCGCCGCGGACCACGACCCTGCCGGCGACGTCGGCGGCCACCTCGGGCGCCGGCACGAGCGCCCGCCAGACGGCCTCCGCCGAGCCGGGGACGTACGCGCGCACGCGGCCGCCGAGCGGTCCACCCGTCAGGCCGCTCGCCGCGAACACGAGGCCGGACGTGCCGTCGCTGACCCGGGGCTGGACCAGCGAGCCGCGGACGGTGAACGACGGCTCGCGCCCGCCGGTGGACAGCTCGGAGACGGCGTCGACACCCGCCTCCCGCACACGGAACCGGGTGCGCACGAGCGTGCCGTCCTCGAGGAGGCGCACCTGGTCGGCCGCCGTGGCGCCCTCCGGACGCGGTAGCCGGTCCCCCGTCCGCGCGTCGAGCACCAGGGTGACCTCGTTGCCGGTGGCGGCCACGAGGTCACCCGCCGCGACCAGGCGGACCCTGCTGCTGCCCGCCGACTGGAAGGTCGACCACCGCTCGGTCGCCCACCGCGTGGCTCCGGTCGCCGGGTCCAGACGGCGCACGGCCAGCATCCCCCACGCGTACGTCGCCACGACGAGGTCCGACCCCGCCTGCGCGGTCGCCACGACCCAGCCGGCCACGTCGCTGCGGGACAGCACGTCGCCGTCCGCCGGGTCGATCCGGAGCAGGACCGACGTCCCCGCCCCGGCACCGGGGGCATCCGGTCGGGCGGGGTCGTCCGGGACGAACCGGCGGCTGTCGGCGGGCGGCTCCGGGCCGACGACGCACACGAGGTCCGCGTCCACCGGCCGGCACAGCACGGTGTCCGGGACGAGGGCGCCGTCGAGCGGCACCGACCACCTCTCGTGGCCCGCGACGACGTCCAGCCCGACGATCCGGCGCCCGGTCGTGGAGCCGTCCGCGACGACGACGACATCGCCCGCGAGCACTGGTGCGACCGAACCGTCCGCCGCCGCCGACCACCGCTCGCGCGGCGCCGTCTCGAGCGGCCGGACGGCACCGGGGAACGCGGCGGCCCGGAGCACCGCGGCACGCTCGTGCCCGCCGACCCACGCCGGCACCCCCACGGCCACGGTCGCGGCGACCGCCACCGCGCACACCGAGGCGAGCGCCGCACGCGCCGGACGGCGCGCGGCCCAGGCCCCCAGCCGCACGGCACCGGCCCGCAGCCGCTGCGGGCCCGACCGCACGCGGTCCTCGACCCCCGCGCCGTCCTCGTCGAGCCTGACGCGCTGCATCTCCGGCCGCAGAGCCGACGACATGACGGTCAGCCGTAGACGATCAGGTCGTTCTCGGTGCGGACGACGAGGTAGCCGCCCACGGCGTCGACGCTGCGGACCCCCTCCGGCAGCGGGACCGACCAGTACCGGACGCCGTCCTCGAGCCCCAGGCCCCACAGCTGAGGCCGGCCGTCGGGGCTCGTGCCGGGACCGAGGACGAGCGTGCCGTCGGAGACGGGGTCCCAGGTGAGGACGCCGCCGGTGTCGACGTCCCAGAGCAGCGAGCCGTCCGTCACGTCCAGCACGCCGTAGCGGTCCGCGCCGGACACGACCATCCGCTGTGCCACCAGGAGGCGCGGGTCGAGCTGCGACGCGGTGCGCCACAGGGGCTCACCGGTCGTCGAGTCGACCGCGGACACCTGCGAGCCCTCGTCGACGATGATCTCGCCGGACGCCGACCCGTCGTCCGCCGACAGCTGCGCGGGCAGGCCCTGCACGTCGAAGAGCGCCGTGCCCCCGGCGTCGTGGACCTTCCCTCCGCCCACGGGAGCCCAGGTCGCGAACCCGTCGCCGAGCGCCGCCACCTGGAGCCCGCCGAACCGCGGTCCGGTCAGGAGCGTGCTCCCGTCGTCGACGTCGAGGACGATCGTCGCCCCGCCGTCGAGCACGATCAGGCCAGGCAGCACGCGCATCGTCGCCGCGACGCTGATCGCGGGGTCGTTCATCACGACCGGGGTGACGACCGACCAGACCACGTCCCCGGTCCGGGCGTCCCGCCGCTGCACGATCATCCGGCCCTCGGCGTCGAGCGTGCCCACCACGAGGTCGTCCGCGATGCGGTCGAACGCGACGAGCGACCCCCGGACGTCCCACTCCCCGAGGCGCTCGCCGTCCTGCGCCGACAGCGGCACGACCGAGACCCGGGGCGGCTCCTGGATCGACGCGTCGTCGGAGTAGAGCACCGGTGGGTGCCGGACGAGGCACACGACGAGGTCCCCGGCGTCGCCGCGCAGGGGCGGGCACACCGCCGCGGTCGCCTCGAACCCGGAGCGTGACACCGGGGCCAGGTCGATCGACCACCGCAGCGCACCGTCCAGAGGGTCGTGCGAGGCCACCGTCCAGGCCTGCTCGCCCTCCGCGAGGACGACGAGCGCGCCGTCGGCCGCCAGCACCGTGCCCGGCAGCGTGGACCCGCGGGTCTCCCACAGCGGTCCGGGCGCGGCGCCGAGGGGGCGGACCAGGCCGGGCACCCCGGCGATGCGGGCGACGAACGCGCGGTCCCGGGCCGAGACCACGACACCGGCCGCCACCACCCCGAGCACGACGACGGCCGCCACGGGCCACCACCGCCGCAGGACGCGCGCACCGGTCGGGGGAGGTTCGACGACGACCGAGACGTCGTCCAGGGGCGGGGGGTTGTCCGCCGGGCGCGACCGGTCGGCCGCGGTCGGGGCGTCCTCGACCTCGACGAGCTGCATCCGTGCAGCGGGGCGTCGGTCCGCCATGGTTCGACCCTAGGGCATCGGGTCGGTGCCGGGTGCGCGGGTCAGCCGGAGGGAGCAGTCGCCGAAGGTCACCGTCGACCCGACCCGGAGGCGCACCTGCTGGTCCACCCGGCACACCACCTGGGCGCCGTCGGGCAGGGTGACGACCGTGCCGTTGGTCGACCCCCGGTCGGCCACCCAGACGCCGCCCGGCTCGACCCCGATCTGGAGGTGGGTCTTGGACACCGAACGGCCCGGGTCGACGACCCGCACGAGCTGGACCTCCGCCTCCGACGCCGGGTTGCGGCCGACCAGCGCCGTCCGGGCGATCGTGACGCGCTGCCCGTCTCCCAGCTCGATCTCCGCCGCGGTCCGGTCCACCACCGCGGTCGCCGCCGGGGCGAGGAGGAGGTCGTCCCGAGGGCCCGCCGGTCGGGTCATCTCCAGCTCGGGTGCGAGCCCGTAGCTGAGCCCGACCTGACGCACCACGGGGTTCGCCCGGGTGTCGAGGTCCGGTCCGCTGCGTTGCGGCGCCAGGGGCGCGAGGACCAGCGCGGCCGGGCGCGCCTCGTCGAACAGGACGTCGAGCAGGGCCGTCCCGTCCGCGGCCGTCCCGCGCTCGGCGACAGCCCAGCCCGGGACGGTGACGGGGCGGCGACCCTCACGGTGCGGCGCGGGCTCGGTACGCCGCACCCGCGGTGGCACCACCAGCGGCTCCGGGACCGCCCGGACGTCCAGCACCTCGTCGCGCGCCGCGAGGTCGTGCCAGCCACGGCGGCGTCCTGTCCGGTCGAAGGCCGGGGAGACGAGGACGACGAGGAGCCCGACGCCGAGCGCGAGGACACCTGCGGCGACCACGGCGGAGCGGACCAGGACCCGGACCATCCCGATCGGGTCGCGCGACTCGACGTCGAGCGTGCGGATCCCGACCGCACGCCGCCCCACCGTCCAGCCCGCGACCCCGTGCGCCACCCACTGCGCCACCGACACCACCACCACGGCGACGGTCCCGACGACCACCAGCACCTGGCTGTCCCGGGCGACGCCCGCGACGAGGACGGCACCGCCGAGCACGAGCAGGACGAGCAGGTCGAGCAGACCGGCGCTCAGCCGGCGGGCCATCGTGGCGGGCGACGAGTCGTCGCCGGCGCGGTACGGGTCATGCACCTGTGATCGATGACGTGTCATGACGTGCCCTTCGGGCGGCGGTTGCGGTGGTCCTTCAGGGAGGCGGTCGACACCCGGGCGCGCACCCGCCGCCGCCAGCCGACGCTGCGGTTCATCGCGTCGACGGTCTGCTCGACGTCGGCCCAGTACGCGGTCGCGTGCGCCCCGCTCGGCTCGGTCGCGCTGAACACGGCGTGGTCGGCCGAGCGGGCGAGCGCACCGACCCGCGTGGCGACGAGCGCGCCGCCGGGCACGTCGGCGAACGACGCGGCGAGCGCCCGGGCCGACTCGTTGCGCGTCGCCAGGGCACCCGCGGGCCGGCGCAGGTCGCGGGCGGTGTCCAGCACCTCGTCCCAACCACCCGCCACGCGGGCCACCGGGTCCGGGCTGCGGCGCCGGCGACGCCGACGCAGGGCCTTGAGGGCGATGACGACGAGCAGCGGCGACGCGAGCACCAGCAGCGGGACCGCGGCGATCCCCGCCGCCCGAGCGATCCGCCAGAACAGCGCGCTGCCGTCCTCGGCCTCGTCCGGGTCGTTCGTCTGGGGCTGCTCGGTGTCCTCGTCGGGCGGCGTGACGGCGCCGGGGGGCGGCGGCGGAGGCTGCACGACCTGAGGGTTGGGCTCGGAGGGCTTCTCCTGGTCCTCCTCCTGCGGGGTCTGCTCGGGCGGTGGCGTCGGGTCGAACGGCACCCAGCCGTACCCCTGGAACGCGACCTCGACCCACGCCTGGACGTCCTTGCCGGTGACCTCGACGGGCCCGTCGCCGGCGCCGGGCTCCGGGACGAAGCCGAGCACGACGCGTGCCGGGAGGCCCATCTCCCGCACCATCAGCGCCATCGCCGCGGCGTACTGCTCGCCGTCGCCCACCATCAGGTCGCCGGCGAGCAGCGAGGTGATCCGGTCGGCGCCGTGGCCGGACAGCGACTCCGTGCCCGAGACCTGCACGCCATGGCTGAAGTAGCCCTCCTCGGCGAGCCAGGACTCCAGCGTCGCGCTGATCTGCACCGGGCTGCCCGCGTCGCGCGCCACGTCCGCTGCGGTGACCACGGCGGCGTCGGGCACACCGGCGAGAGGTGGCTGGGCGATGTCCGACGCCGGCGCGGTACCGACCTCCGTCACGGCCGGCACGCGCGGCACGACGACGTCGATGCCGTACTCGAGGCCTCGGTGGACTCCCCCGGTGAGCACGGCACCGCCCGTCGCGTCGTTGTAGCGCAGGGCGCTCGCCGCGTCCGGGTCGGCGACGTCGAACGCCGTGGCCTGACCGACCGTGGGGAGCCACACGCCGGTGAGCTGGTCGACGGTGAACTCGACGCGCGCCCGGTCACCCCGCACCGTCGTGTCGATCTCGGAGCCGACCCGCCGGAACTCGCCGGACGCCTGCGCGGACCCGTCACCCGCGACGTTCCACACGACGCCGTCGTACCGGTCCATCGTCGCGAGCCGGACCCGCGCGTTCTCGGGCAGACCGCTGACCGTGAACAGCGGGGCGTCCTCCTTGACGAACTCCCGGAACGCCGAGAGCGGGCTCGGGTAGTCGCGCGGGTCGAACGGCGGGACCATCTCGTCACGCACGACGAGGCGGTCCGTCGCGCCCACGACGACCGGCGCACCGACGATGCCCGCCCCGACCGCCACGGCCACGAGGGCGCCCGTCGCGACGACCCGCCGCGCGCGCAGCAGCCCCGCACGCCACGCCGCCCACGGCAGCAGGACGACCACGAGCACCACGCCGGTGACGAGAGGGGCGACGATCGGGCGGCGCGTGCCGAGCACGATCGTCGCGACCAGCACCGCCACGGGCACGATCGCCGCCGCCGCTGCGACCGCACCGGTGCGGGCCCGCAGGGCGACCGACACGGCGAGGCTCGACCCGACGAGCGCCAGCAGGTACGCCGCGACCAGCAGCGTGCCGTCCGAGCCGACCGGCGGCTGGAGCGTCAGGACCTGCTTCCAGGTGGACGCTGCACCACGCGCCAGGTCGAGCACGGTCGACGGGGTGGGAACGACGCCGGCAACCGTCGTCGACGGGGCGGCGAGCGCGCCACCGGCCAGCACGAACGCCACCACGACGGCCGCGACGACCGTGATCGCCGACCAGCGTCGAGCCGAACCGACCACCGCGAGGGTCGTGCCGAGCAGCAGCCCGCCCGCCAGCGCGGGCAGGGCGGTCCGGCCGCCGTACACCTCGAGCAGCGGCGTCAGGACGAGGGCGAGGGTGCCGACGAGGCACACCACGTCGACAGCGGCGCGGCCGGCCGGGCGGGAGGTCACGCGGTCACCCGCCGGAGCAGGCGGGGCAGATCGTCCAGGTGCCCGATCGTCGCGAGGCTCAACGAGCCCTGCGTGCGCACCGAGACCTCAGCTCCGCGCTCGCAGCGCACCACGACGGTCCGCGTCCCGGTGGTCACGTGCCGGGCCCCGAGCCGAAGGTCGGCGTCGCTCGGTACCGAACCGGTGACGAGCATCGCCACGGACGCCTCCGGTGCCTCGCGCACGACGCGGCGGCCCAGCAGGGTCACCCCGGCACCGGAGCTCGACAGCGCGATGGCGGAGCAGTCGTCGAGCAGGAGCGGGGGCGTCTCGGCGCGGAGCCGGCCGGGGCCGGCGAGCACGACGAGGTCGCGCTCCTCGCGGATCGTCTGAACCCCCACGGAGGCGACGACCGACACCGCGAGCTCCAGCTCGTCGTCGTCGGCGTAGTCCCGCGGGTCGGTCGCCAGGGCGAGCGCCGTCGTCGTGCGCCGCGTGTCCTCGAACTGCTTGACCATGAGGCTTCCGCGGCGCGCGGTGGTGCGCCAGTGGATGTACCTGCGGTCGTCGCCCGCGACGTAGTCGCGCAGGGCGTGGAACGACAGGTCCGAGTCGGACAGGTCCCGCGTCGCCTGACCCTCCAGGTCGCGCAGGAGGCCGGCGCTCGCACCCGCCAGGGACACGACGAGCGGGTGGACGAACACCTCGGCCGGCCGCGTCCACCGCACGGTGCGCCGCACCAGCCCGAACGGGTCACCACGGACCGAGCGCACGGGGCCGACCACGATCACGGCGCGGCGGGTGGTCGGGATGGCGAACAGGTCGTCGTGCTCCGCACCCGGCGCGAGCGCCGGCACCGCGAGCTCGGCGACGACCGCGCCGACGGGCAGCTCGACGCGGGACGGCAACGACCGACGACGTGCGACGTTGCGCACCCCGAGGCGGCCGAGCGCGCGCTCCCCCACCTTCACCCGGCGGTCGGCCATGTCGAGCGTGACGGCGTAGCGGGCGCGGCCGGCGGTCATCAGCAACGACACGACGAGCACCGCGGTCAGCGCCGCGCCGACCGCCGCGAGCTCCAGCCACCCCAACCACCGGCCCAGCACGAGGCCGAGGGCCGCCACCGCGACGGCCCCCCACCCGACCGGTGAGACCCGCAGACCCACGATCAGCCCACCCGCACAGCCGGCGGTGCCGTCGTCTCGAGGATCCGACCCAGGATCTCGACGGCGGTCACCCCGGCGAACTCCGCCTCGGAGTCGAGCAGCAGGCGGTGCGCGAGCACCGGCTGGGCGAGGTCCTTCACGTCGTCCGGGATGACGTACTCGCGGCCGGCCGCGGCCGCCCAGACCTTGGCGGTCCGCACGAGCGCGAGCCCGCCGCGGACGCTCGCCCCGATGGCCGTCTGGGAGTCGTCGCGCGTCGCCTCGGTGAGCCGGGCGACGTAGTCGAGCACGACCTCGTCGATGTGCACGGTCTGCGCCAGGTCGGCGAGCGTGCCGACCGCCTGCGTCGTGATGCGCGGCGCCAGGTTCGTCGTCCGGTCCTTCGCGCCCGCCAGGATCTCGATCGTCGACGCTCGGTCCGGGTAGCCGAGCGACGTCTTGATGAGGAACCGGTCCAGCTGGGCCTCCGGGAGGCGGTACGTGCCGGCCTGCTCGATCGGGTTCTGCGTCGCGATCACCATGAACGGACGCCCCACGGGGTGCGTGACCCCGTCGACCGTGATCTGGCCCTCCTCCATGACCTCGAGCAGCGCGGCCTGCGTCTTCGGCGACGCCCGGTTGATCTCGTCGGCGAGGACGACGGACGCGAAGATCGGGCCGGGGTGGAACTCGAACCGGTGCGTGCTCTGGTCGTAGATCGTGACGCCCGTGACGTCGGACGGCAGCAGGTCCGGCGTGAACTGGATCCGGTGGTGGCTGCCCTGCACGGTCGCGGCGAGCGCCTTGGCCAGCGACGTCTTCCCCGTCCCGGGCGCGTCCTCGAGCAGCAGGTGACCCTCGGCGACCATCGCGGTGAGCGCGAGCCGGACCGTGTGCTCCTTGCCGAGCAGCGCCAGGCCGACGTTGGACACGAGCGCGTCGAACGTCTCCGCGAACCAGGTGCTCTGCTCGGGCGTCATCGGTGGCTTCTCCTTCGGTGTCGGGGCGCTGGGCCCCTCGGGTGCAGGGGGGTCATGGGGCGGCGACCGTGTAGGTGTAGGTCACGGTGGCCGTCGGGCCGGCGCCACGGTCGTTGCTGGGGGTCACGGTGACGGTGACGGTGTTGCCGGGGACGGGCGCGGGGAGACCGATGTCGTCGAGGTCGGCGGACGCCGTGGTCCCGCCGGTGGTGCCGCAGCTCCCGGGGGTGCCGCCGTTGACCGCCCAGCAGACGCGGTAGCCGTCCACGCCGAGGCCCCCGTCGTTCGCCGGGGGTGACCAGACTGCTGACACGCGCGTCGGGAGAGTCGGGTCGTCCGGCGTGATCGTCAGGTTCTGGACGACGCTCGGCGGCTGCCCCCAGGACACGTCCGTCGAGGCGTCGGCGGAGGCCGAACCGAGCGACGTGCTGGCGGTCACCGTCGCCGTCACCCGGGCACCGCTGAACGGGAGGCGCCAGCCCGAGACGTCGACGGTGGCCGAGGTCCCGCTGAACGTGCCCGACGCACGGTCGCCGCGGTCGCCCGCCAGCGACCACGTGTACGTCACCGTGCCGCCGCCCCCGTTGTCGACGTCGGCGCCGCGGCCGATCGTGATCTGGGTGGGCCGGCCGCCGTTGCCGTTGCCTGTGACCGCCACGGACGCGGTCGGCCGGCCGGGCGGCGTCGTGGCCGTGGCCGACGCCGCGGCGCTCCAGCCGCTGGAACCCGCGCCGTTCACCGAGCGCACCTGGTAGGAGTACGACTCTCCTCCTCGAAGGTTCTCGAAGACGTACGAGGACCGGTTGCCGACGTCGAGCTCGCCCCCGTCGGGCAGCCGGACGACGTAGGACTGGATCGGGGTGCCGTTGTCGTCGGCGCCCGACCAGCGCACCTCGATCCGACCGGTCCCGGCGATCGCCGTGGCGGTCACCGCGGTCGGCGCCGTCGGGAGCCCGAACGTCGACGCCGTGGTGGTGCCCGCCTCGCCCCAGCCGGCCTTGTTCTTCGCGCGCACCGAGACCCGGTACGGGTACTTCGTCTGCGCCTGGTCGAACGTCATCTGCTGCGTGCCCGCGGCGACCGGGTACGTGCCACCGCCGGGACCGTCGACGACGACCTCGTACTGTGCCACCGCGTCGCCGTTGTCGACCGGAGCGGTCCACGTGATCGCGAGGACCCGGCCGAGCGTCGAGTCGGTCGGCGTCGCCGTCACCGTCGGGGCGTCGGGCGCCCGCGCCGGGACCATCGGCGACGACGACGGCGACCAGGCGCCCGGCTCGGGCGCCTTGTTGTGCGCGCGCACCCGCACCGAGTACGCCGTGCCGTTCCGCAGGCCGGTGAACGTGTGGTTCGTCGTGGCGGTGTCGACCGAGGCGGGCCCGGCGGGCGGCGCGGGCGAGATCTCGAGCGTGTAGCGGGTGACCGGTGAGCCGGTCGAGGCCGGTGCGGTCCACGTCGCCCGGACCGACCCGTCGCCGAACTCCAGGGTGGGAGCCGCCGGTGCGTCCGGCACCGCGTCGGGCCGCGCGGGCGCGGACGGCGCGCTGGGCTCCGACCAGTCGACCTCGTTCTGCGCGGCGACGGTGAACGTGTACTCGACGTCGTTGGTGAGACTGTCGAGGGTGCACGTCGTGCTCGCGCACTGCCGCACGATGTTGCCCGGGCTCGCGACGACGCGGTAGCCGGTGATCGGTGCACCGCGGTTGTCCGGCGCGTCCCAGGACAGCACGACGGTGCGGTCCCGGACCTCGCCGATCCGTGGGGCGATCGGCGTGGCGGGCTTGCCGCGCACGATGACGGTGACCCGTCCCTCCACCTCACGGTCCGGGTCTCCGGTGACGTCCCGGACGCGGAACCTCGTGACCATCTGGCCGATGAAGCCGTTGGCGGGCCGAACGCTCACGGTGCTCGACGTCGCTCCCGCCGTACCCGCACCCGGTGTCTCGACGGTGGCGCCGACGACGGACATCGGCTCGGGTGCGAACGGGTTGAACGCACCCTCGAGCACGTCCACCGTGCTCTGACGACCCTCGACCCCGTCCGGGATCGTGCGGTCGACGAGTCGGATCGTCGGCCTCGTGCTGGCGATCACCCGCACGTCCACGGCCGTCTCGAACGACCCGGTCCGGCCGTAGCCGACGCGGACGGCCAGCGTCTCGGTGCGGCCCTTGGCGGTGGTCGCGTCCGCGGCGATGCTCAGCACCCCGTCGTCGATGGCACCCGAGAACCCCGCCGGGATCGCTGAGACCAGCGTGTACGCGTAGCGCCCGTCCGTCGGGTTGGCGCCCTCGGGCCCGGTGGTGAAGGACCGGAGGTCGACGGAGAGCGCGGGCTCACCGGGCGCCACGTCGATGGTGGACGGCTCGAACGTCGGGGGGTAGTCGTCGACCGCGTACACGGTGATCTGCAGCGTGATGACGGATGTCCGCGCCGAGGTGTCCCCGGGCGAGGCCGCGTTCGTCACGGGGACCGTGATCGACGCCGGCCCGGCGTACCCGGGTGCCGAGGTGAACTGCAGGGTCTCGTCGTCGACGATCGGGCTCGTCCCGTCCGACCGGGTGGCGGACACGCCCAGGGGGTCCGCGATCCTTGCCGTGCGTCCGGGCGCCACCTGCACCTGCTCGCCGAGCGGGACGACGAGGCGCTCGCCCGACGCGACGCGCAGCTCGGGAGCCTTCGGCCGGGGCACGGGCCGGAAGAACCCGAGCGCGGGCACGGTGATGAACGCGTACGACGCGACCGGGGTGGACCCGGTCCTGTTGGTCAGCAGGTAGGGCACCGTCTGGGCGTGGTCGACGAGCGTCACGACGACCTCGCCGGTCTCGCTGACCCGTGCGACGTCCGCCTGCGACGCCGGCACGGAGACCTCGAGGTCGCTCAGCGGGCCGCTCGGGTTCTGCGCGACCGCGAGCACGTCGACGGACACCTCGGTGCGGTCCAGCGTGTCGGTCGCGGGCACGACGATGTCGCGCGCGATGGGGGGCAGCACCGGGGCGTCCGCGGACACCGTCACGGTGAGCACCCCGGTGTCCCGCCCACCGCGCTTGTTGGACGCGGTGTAGGCGATCTGGAGCACGCCCGGGTCGTCGGGCGCCTGCACGACGATCCGGCGGTCGTCGACCGTCGCCTGGACGCCCTCGGCCATCTCCAGGTCGGGCTCCAGCGTGAGGTCGCCGCCGCTGGAGTCGACGTCGTTCGCGAGCACCCGCACCTCGACGCGCTGCCCCGGCTTCACCGTGACCTCGTCGTCGCGTGCCACGACGGTCGCGGAGTCGCCGGGCCGTGTGCTGATGCCGACGCGGATGGTGGCGACCGCACGCTGCCCCACCCAGTCCTCCACGGCGTAGGTGAACTCGTCGGTGCCGACCTCGTCGGGGAACGCCTGGTACTCCAGCCAGTCGGCGCCCGTCGCCGTGACGCGTCCGCGGAGCGCGGACGACGCGATGCCGAGCAGCGTCACGCCGTCGCCGTCGGCGTCGATCCCGACGAGCGGGACGTAGATGCGGACCGTGTCGCCCTGGAAGACGCGTGCCACCAGGTCCTTCGGCCGTGGCGGTGCCTTCGCGCTGGCGTCCGACGCGTGCACGCGGACGGTCACCGTGGCGGCGGTCAGGTTGCCCGTGGCGTCCTCCACCTCGAACGTCGCCCGCGCGGTGAGGGGCTCGTCGGGCGCCTGGTAGCGCAGCACGTCGCCCGAGACGAACAGCAGCCCCTGCCCGCTGGGCAACGGCTCGGCGAGCTGGCTGCGGAGCGTGAGCCGGTCGCCGTCGGGGTCGTAGGCGCCGTCGAGGACCGGGATCGTCACGACGCCGCCGGTCCGCACGTCCACCTCGACGTTGGGCACGACGGGGGGCTGGGACGTCGAGGAGGGGGGCACCGGGTGCACGATGATCTCGCCGACGGTGCTGTCCTGCCCGTTGGAGACCGTGTAGCGCAGCGCCACCGGAGCCGTGAGGGTCCGCTCCGACGAGATCTGCACCAGGTGGTGCTCCAGGATGGCGACCCGCAGCCCCTCGGGCGCGTCGACCGACTGCAGGACCAGCACCTTGCCGGCGGGGTCGGCGTCGTTGGCCAGCGGGTCGATGGTGACCTCGCCGTCTGCCGGCAGGAACGCCTGGTCGCGGACCGCGATCGGGGGCTGGTCCGTCTCCGGCCAGACGCGCACGTCGATCCGCGCCAGACCGGTCGCCTGCTGCGGCGGGGCCGAGACGAGGAACTTCACGTAGTAGCTGCCGGCACGCGCGGCGCTGAACGTGAACGTGCCACCCTGCAGGTCGGTCGTGATCGTGGTGCCGGGGACCTCCTCGATGCCCGCGAGGCGTGGCGGCTCGGCGGACGCGCTGCGCACCGCGTCGAGCGGGTGGAGCGTCACGGGCTGGTCGACGTAGGTCACGGCGTGCACCGGGTCGATCTGCGGAGCCAGCGAGCCCGTGGGCCGCACGTCGACGTCGAGCCGCCCCTCGGTCGTGGACGTCCCGTCGGACACGAGCAGGGTCACGCTGGTGCGGCCGAGCCGGCCGCCGTCGGCCCGGAAAGTCACGGAGCCGTCCTGCCGGAACCGGACCGAACCCGCCGCGGGGTCCGCCGTCGCACCGACGAGCACCAGGTCGTCACCGTCGGGGTCCAGGAAGTCGGCGAGAGCCTGGTGGTCGGCCTGCCCGCCCTGCTCGACCTGGAGCGACCCGGTCCGCAGCTGGACGGGCGGCGAGTCCAGCGACCTGTCGCGGGCGGTGAGCACGACGCGCGCGGTCGACGGAGCGTTGTTCCCGTTGCCGTCGGTGATCGTGTACGTCAGCTCGGCGGTCCCGGTCGCGCCCTCGGCGACGGCCACCTGCAGAGCGCGCCCGCCGTAGATCGCCTCGACCCGGCCGAACTCGGTCGGTAGCGGGTCGAACTCGGAGATGACGAGGATCCCGCAGTCCGACGACGAGTCGTTGTCGATCACCGGCAGGATCGTCGTCCGGCCGGGTCGCACGCCGAACTCGTCGTCGGCGGCGGTCGGCGGGGCCGACTCCGTGGAGCACTCCGTGACGACGTCCTGGGTGGTGTCCGACGTCTCGGTCTCCTCCTGGGCCTCGTCGGGCTGCTCCTCCGGCTCGATCTGCGTCCAGTCCGGCACCCGCAGGTCGGTGTCCTGCAGCGGCATCCAGAGGCGGCCGCGCAGCGTGTCGTTCAGCACGACGACCTGCCGGTTCACGCGGAACGCGAGCACGTCCGCGCTGGACATCTCCTGGAGGTTGCTGACCTCGGCGTCGTCACCCTCGCAGAGCTGCAGGTACGAGCCGACGGCGGACGCCCACGCACCGTGCGCACAGCGGCCCACCTGCACCGGCTCGGCGGGCACGCCCGACCCCTCGGTGGGGTGCTCCACCACGGCCCCGCCGTCGAGCGGGACCTCCAGCAGCGCCGTGCGGCTGGCCACGAGCGCACGGGAGGAGTCCGGCCCCGGCTGCTGGAGCGCGAGGTCGTCGCCCTCGAGCTCCACCTCGCCGTCGAGGGTCCGGACGGTGCTGTCCGACAGCACGACGGGCGCGTCACCGACGGCGGTCAGCCGGTCGACGGGACCGGCGCCCAGCGACCCCAGCGGCGTGCTCCGTGCCGCACCGTCCACCAGGTCGACACGCGTCACCGCCCCGTCCTCGGGCGCGACCGCCAGGACGGCACCGCTGCGCGCGACCACGGCCGCACCCCCGTCACCGAGCT
This sequence comes from Cellulomonas terrae, assembly GCF_007990265.1. GTDB lineage: Bacteria > Actinomycetota > Actinomycetes > Actinomycetales > Cellulomonadaceae > Cellulomonas > Cellulomonas terrae. Next base: position 59,852 of record NZ_BJWH01000019.1, on the reverse strand, counting down.
CGACGTCCGGGGTGTCCGTCGCGATCCGCAGGGTGTCCAGCTCGGAGATCGGCCGGACCCAGACGTTCCCGTCGGGGTCGACGACAGCCACGACTCCGGCGGCCATCGACACGTCCGCGCCGGGGACGGGGACCTGGGTGGTGAGCGTGACGGACGCCGGGTCGACCACCGCGATCGACCCCGGCTCGACCAGCAGCACGTCGCCCTCGTCCTGCAGGACGTCGAACGTGCTCCCCGTCGCCGAGAGACCGCCGTTGAGCTCTTCGACCTGCGCGTTGTAGCGGCCCAGCTGCAGCTTGCTCGTCGCGGTCAGCCACACCCCGCCGTCGTTCAGGTCCAGGCGGGCGAGCGGGAAGCCCTGGTCGAGCAGCGCCAGCACCAGCACGAGCACGGGGACGGTGACGACGGCCGCCGCCGTGGTCACCCGCGAGCGCGCCGCCCGCCACCTCATGACGTGCACCCCTGCGCGGGCTCGGCCGAGACGCGGCGGTCCGCGCGGACGATCGCGACCTCGATGCAGACCTCCGCCGTCGTCGCCTGCGCGGCAGGGACGGTCACCATCGCGGTGTCGATCAGCGCGAGCTCGGGCTCGCCGGTGGCCTGCAGGACGCCCCACACGTACCGGTCGCCCGTCTGGGGCTCCGGGTTGTCCCAGGTGAACACCACGGACCCGTCGGCCTGACGGGTGCCCTGCAGCCCGGAGGGCGACGGGACAGCGTCGGCGATCCCGGTGGGCGGGGCGTCCTGCGTGAAGTCCGACGTCGCCGTCGGGTTGCCGTCGGTCCCGTCGGCGTCCCGGAGCGCCGCTGCGCCGATCGCCACGACCGCGGCGAGCACGACCAGACCCGACACGACGCCCGCGACCAGGCGCGCCCGACCGCGCTGCACGGTCTCGGGCTCGGCGTCCCGGAGCTCGGGGGGCGTCACGAGCACCGGCCCGGGGCGCTCGGTCGCAGGCTCGGGCGCGACGTAGGTCACCCCACGCAGCCGGGTCGCCTCGTCCGCACCGGGCGGGGCCTGCACGGGCACCGGCGCGGCGGGAGCCGCCGGGGCGACGGTCACGATGGAGCGCAGGCGGGTCGCGTCCTCGCGGTCGAGGTCCGGCGACGGCGCCGGCTCCGCCGGCTCGACGTCGGGCGCGTCCATGAGGTCGAGCGGGGTGATCGGGAGCCGCAGGTCGGCCTCGACCTGCTGCAGCGCACGCGCGACGGCCGCCGCGGAGGCGAACCTGCGCGTCGGGTGCTTCGCCATCGCGCGCTCGAGGAGCTCCTGCAGGCTCGGCGGCACGTCGTCGCGGCCCGTGGGTGGCAGCGGCGCACGCTCGATGCGGGCGACCAGCTGCTGCGCCGTGTTCTGCCCGCCGGGGACCTCGAACGGGGTCCGCCCGGCCAGCAGCGAGTAGATCGTCGCCGCCAACGAGTACACGTCCGACCGCTCGTCACCCGTCGGGTGCTCGCCCAGCAGCTCCGGCGGCGACCAGGGGATCGACATGCCGACGGTCGCGCCCGCGCCGTGGCCGGTCGTCGCGGCGATGCCGAAGTCGGTGAGCGCGGGCCACCCGAAGTCGGTGGTCAGGACGTTGGCGGGCTTGATGTCCCGGTGCAGGATGCCGGCCCGGTGTGCCGTCTCGACGGCCGATGCCAGCCGGATGCCGATCCGCAGCGCCTCCGCGACGGAGATGCGCTCCTGGCGGTACCGCTCCGCCAGACCCGGCCGGGAGCAGTACTCCATGACGAGGAACGGGCGCCCGTCGGCGGCGATCGCGGCGTGGTAGATCGTGACGATGGAGGGGTGGTGCGACAGCTGGGCCATGAGGTTGGCCTCCTGCTGGAACCGGCGGCGCACCCCGTCGTCGAGGCTGCCCGCCAGCAGCACCTTGACCGCCACCTCACGCCGCGGAAGCTCCTGCTGGTACAGGAAGACGTCCGCGAAGCCGCCGAGGCCGAGGACCCGGAGGTACTCGTAGCCCGGCAGGCGTGGCGGCGTCGACGCTTCGCGGCGTGCGGTCACGAACCCCGCTCCACCGAGAACGTCACCCCGTCGCCGAGGTCGACGACCTCGTCCACGCCGACCACGCTGGGCTCCCCCGGGTGCAGCCGCCGGGCGCCCTCACCGGGGCGCGTCACGTGGATGCCGTTCGTGGAGTCCAGGTCCGTGACGACGACGTGCTCACCCTCGACGCGCACCTCGGCGTGGGTGCGGGAGATGTCCTGCTGCGGGCTCGGCACCGTGATCAGGCGCGGGAGCTCGCGGTTGGTCACGCGGGCGACCTGCGGTGCGCGACCCAGCAGCACGGCGCGGTCGAGCGGGACGACGAGCCCCGTCGACAGCACCAGGCGTGCGGGCGGGCCGGCGACCGGAGGGGTCCGGAACGGTCCGGGGACCTCGTCGGTGGCCCACGACGGAAGCTGCTCGCGGATCTCGGCGAGGTCCGTGGACAGGATGGTCAGGCCGTCGTGGTCGTCCAGCGACGCGCCCCCGACGGGCAGCGGGGCGACCGGCGCGTCCGTCCCGCGCGGGCTGAACGGCGAGGTCAGGAACGACTCGGCCGCAGCCACGACGCCCGACAGGTCCTGCCGGTCGGCCCCGGCGTCCGCGACGTCGGCGTCCTCGTCGGCATCGGTGTCCGCGGTGGCGACGGGGACGAGCTCGACCTCGGTCGGCTCGTCCCACGAGACGACGTCGACGACCCGGGCGGTCGGCACCGAGTCCGGGTCGTGCGCCGAGGTCGCCCACGGGACAGCGTCGACGATCCCGGTCGACGAGGACCCGACCTCGTCGGGCAGCTCCGCCTCGACGACGGCGGGCTCGACCGGCTCGTCGGCGACCGGCGGGGCCTCGGCCTCCTCGGCGGCGACAGGCACGGCGGTGACCGGCTCCACGGCGTGAGCCTCGACCCCGACCGGGTTCGTCGCGGGCGCCGTCGTCGGCACCACCTCGGGGACGTCACGCGCGGTCAGGGCGAGCCGCACGCGCGACGCGAGGGCGATCCCGTCCGCGAGCGGGAGGCTCGGCGCGTCGACGGGCGCTCCGTCGGCCTGCACCGCGACGTCGGCCACCCCGTCGAGCACCCGCTCGGTCCAGGTGCTCACCTCGCCGGAGCGCCACACCTCCTGCCGGCCGTCCACGTCGACGACGACCTCGACGTCACCCCGCAGCGCGGCGTGCACCCGCCGACCGTCGACGGACACGACGGCGAACGGCGGCAGACCCCCGAACCCGTCCCGCGCCAGCAGGGCCAGAGCCGCGAACACGCCCTCGCCGCTGTCCTGCCAGAGCGCACGGACGGTGGACTCGGCGGACCCGGCGCCCAGCAGCGCCACGAACCCGGGGCGCACCACGGCCGTCCAGTCGCCGGCGGAGTACTCGGGCACGCTCATGACGGGAGCTCCTCGTTCGATGGGTTCGGGTCCGGCGTGCTCGATCCGGGGGTCACGCGCGGGATCGGCCGGGTGGCCGTCCGGGTGCGGCGTGGGACCGTGACGCCGTTGAGCATCTCGTCCCACACGTAGGGACCCAGCTCCGCCCCGGTCCGGGGCACGGTGATGTGGACGTCGTCGTGCGCGCCGGCGGACGTGGCGACGTCGACGACGACCGCGCTCACGTTGTCCCGTGCGCCGTGCTCGAGCGCGAGCCGGACCAGGTGCGCGGCGGCGTCCTGCGGGTCCGCCGTCTCCGCGAGGACGCGGGCGAGGTCGTCGTCTCCGACCTCCCGGGTCAGCCCGTCCGTGCAGATCAGCAGCCTGTCGTGGAGGCCGGCGGGCAGCAGCCAGTACTCGGGCTCCGGCGGGTCCCCGGTGCCGAGGGCGCGGGTCAGGACGTGCCGCTCCGGGTGCGTCTCCGCCTCGGTCAGGTCGATCTCGCCCAGGTCCAGCAGCTCCTGGACCACCGAGTGGTCCACGCTGATCTGCTCGAGGACGTCGGCGGACCAGAGGTACACGCGGGAGTCGCCGACGTTGAAGACGAGCCAGTAGGAGCCGCCGTCGTGCTCGGTCACCGCGACCCCGGCGACGGTCGTGCCGCCCTGGCGTCCTCCGGTGAACTCGGTGCGGATGCGCGCGGCGGTCCGGTCGAAGCACGCGTGCACGTCGTCGGCCGTGGCCGCCGCCTGCCCCGCGAGCTGCGCGAACTCCTCGACCGCGATGCGGCTCGCGAGGTCGCCCGCGTCGTGACCGCCCATCCCGTCGGCGACGAGGAACACCGGCGGGTAGGCGAGGAGGGCGTCCTCGTTGACCTCGCGGACGAGGCCGCGGTCGGTGGCCGAACCCCACGACGTGCGCACGCGACCCCCTCGTCCTGGGAACGGTCCTGGTGGACCGTTCAGATCATCGGCGCACATCGTGCCGTACGTGAGCGCTTCGTACACAACGCGAACCGCCGTGCGGTCGACCCTGGTCAGATCCCGAGCTGGAACACGCCCCAGTAGGCCAGGATGACGAGCAGTAGGACGGAGCCTATGACGCCCGACCACAGCACGGTGGTCCGCACGACCCCGGGCGCCGGGACCTGCCCGGCGAGGCGGATCCGACGGCACCGTCGCAGCAGCAGGACCCCCACGACGACCACCGCGATACCCAGGACCCGCACCACGACCCAACCGCCCTGCACGACGAGGTCGTCGCGCTGGTAGTCGAGCGCGAGGCGTGCGACCGCGACGATGTACCAGACCAGCCCGAGCACCGTGCCGATCGCACCGGCGCCCAGGGCGAGCAGCCGGGGCAGCACCCCGCGCGCGAACCGCGGCCCCGCGACGGTCACGGCAGCTCCGCGACGGCGGCGCACCCGGTCGGTGGCCTCCTCGACGCCGCGCGCGACCAGGACGGCCAGCGGACCGAGCACGATCAGGGCCACCGAGGCGATGGCGAGCGCCAGGACGACGTCGCCGTCCCCGAACCAGCGAGGCTCGGGGACGGGTTCCGCGACGTACGTCTGGACGGGCTGGGCCCCGGCGACCCGCGGTTCGGCGTCGCCGGTCGCGGGCAGGCCCAGCACCCAACCGGACAGGTCGCGCAGGAACGTCGGGGCGACCTCACCGCCGACGCGGATGCCGTGGTTCGCGCCCTCGTAGTAGCGCACGGTCACGTCACCGTTCCCGGCGACCGCCGTGTCCTGGAGGACCTGCTCGGCACCCTGGATCACGGGCATCGACGCGTCACCCGTGCCGTAGACGACGAGCACCGGCTGGCGCATCTCGCGCTGGTACGGGGCGACGTCGAAGTCGGCGTACTCGAACCCGCCGCCGGGCAGCGACATGCCGACGGCCCGCGGGATCGCGCGGAACACCCCGTGCGGCACGCCGGTGTTGCGTAGGTAGGAGTCGACCGCGAACGCGGCCTGCTCGCGCGGCGGCACCACCGGCGACGACACGAGGACGACGAACGCGATCGACGGGTCCTCAGCGGCCATGACCGGCGCGATCCAGCCGCCCTCGCTCTCCGCGTAGATGCCCACGCCCTCGGGGTCGACCCCGGGGTAGGACTGCAGCACCTCGACCGAGGCCTCGTAGTCCGCGGCCATCAGCACGTAGTCGCGGTGCCGGGTGGTGTACGTGTCGAGCCGCTTGTTCGGCACCATCGCGACGATCCCGGACGCCGCCAGCGCACGGGCCTGCGCGAGGAAGGCCGTGTCGAAGCGCCCGGTGCCGGCGCCGTGCACGAACACGACCCCGGGCTTGGGACCGTCGAGCCCGACCGGCTCGCTGATCTGGGCCTCGACGGTCGCGCCGTCGAGCCGCACCGAGACGACGGACGTCCGCACGTCGTACTCCGGAACGGGCGCTGCGGAGCCGATGGCGGTCGACGACGTCTCCACGACGAGCGGGTCGGCCAGCGGCACCGGGTCCCACTGCGGTCCCATCACGGCACCCAGGACCGCCAGGATCACCACGCCGAGGGCCGTGCTCGCGGCGACCCGGTAGGACCGGCCCACGTGCCGGTCCACGTCCGCGCGCACGCGAGACACCGTGCGCCCACCCGATCTCAGCATGCTCAGAAGCCCAGCTTCCCGAGCTGCTTCGGGTCACGCTGCCAGTCCTTGGCCACCTTCACGTGCAGGTCCAGGTAGACGCGGGCCCCGAGCAGGGCCTCGATCCCCCGGCGGGCCTGGCTGCCGACGTCGCGCAGCCGAGCGCCGCCCTTGCCGATGATGATGGCCTTCTGGCTGTCCCGCTCGACGAAAAGGTGCACGCGCACGTCGAGCATGGGCACCCCGTTCGCGGCGGGCTCGTCGCGGGCCACGATCTCGTCGACGACCACGGCCAGCGAGTGCGGCAGCTCGTCGCGCACACCCTCCAGCGCTGCCTCGCGGACCAGCTCCGCGACCATGACCGCCTCGGGCTCGTCGGTGAGCTCGCCCTCGGCGTACAGCGGGGTGCCCTCCGGGAGGTGCCCGACCAGCACGTTCTCCAGCACGTCCACGTTGTACCCCGACGTCGCCGAGACGGGCACGATGTCCGCCCACTCCCCCAGCGCCTGCACGGCCATGAGGTGCTCCGCGAGCTTGCCCTTGCCCACCAGGTCCGCCTTGGTGACGACCGCGACCACGGGCGTCCCGCGGCCGTCGCGCGCCAGCTCAGACATCTGCTCGGCGATGAACCGGTCGCCCGGACCCACCCGCTGGTCCGCCGGCAGGCAGAAGCCGACCACGTCGACCTCGGTGAGCGTGTCCTTGACCAGGGCGTTCAGCCGCTCGCCGAGCAGGGTCCGGGGGCGGTGCAGGCCCGGGGTGTCGACGAGGATCAGCTGCGCGTCGGGCCGGTGCACGATGCCGCGCACGGTGTGCCGCGTCGTCTGCGGGCGCCCGGACGTGATGGCGACCTTCTGGCCGACGAGCGCGTTGGTCAGCGTCGACTTGCCGGCGTTGGGGCGCCCGACGAAGCAGGCGAATCCGGAGTGGAAGGTCATCGGGTGGCTCCGTGGGTGTCGGTCGGGGCGCGGCCCGGTGTGGGGGTGTCCGTCGGTCGGTCCGTGCTCTCGGCCATGCTGACCAGCACCGTGGCGAGCCGCCGGCGGCGGCCCTCGACACGGTCGGCGACCAGGTGCAGCCCGTGGATGTCGCCGGCGGAGCCGGGGAGGGGGACCTTGCCGAGCGCCTTGGCGAACAGACCACCCACGGTGTCGACGTCCTCGTCGTCCACCTCGAGGTCGAACAGCTCGCCCAGCTCGTCCCGGCCGAAGCGCGCGGGGACCCGGAAGACGCCGTCGCCCAGCTCCTCGACGACGGGGGCGGACGGGTCGTGCTCGTCGGTCAGCTCGCCGACGATCTCCTCGAGCGCGTCCTCGATGGTCACCAGGCCGGCGATGCCGCCGTACTCGTCGACGACCATCGCCATGTGCGACGAGCCGCTCTGCAGCTCGCGCAGCAGCTCGTCGACGGGCTTCGACTCCGGGACGAACACCGCGGGCCGCGCGAGCGACGACGCGGGCGCGTCGAGCATCGCCTCCTGCTGCTGGCGGTCCGACCGACCCGCGGGGGCGATCGGCAACCGCCCGACCACGTCCTTGAGGTAGAGCACGCCCCGCAGGTCGTCGACGGAGTCGCCGACGAGCGGCACCCGGGAGAACCCGGAGCGCAGCAGGAGCGCGAGCGCCTTGCGCAGCGGGGTGTCCTCGGCCGCGGTCACCATGTCCGTGCGGGGGACCATGACCTCGCGCGTGAGGGTCTCGCCGAGCTCGAGGACGGACCGGAACATCTCGCGCTCCTCGTCCTCGATGACGTCCGACTCGCTCACACGCTGCACCATGTCCCGCAGCTCGTCCTCCTCCTCGGCGGCCGACCCGGCACCGGGCCGCCCGGCGGCGCCCAGCCGGCCGGCGACGGCGGTCACGGCCACGAGCACGCGCGAGAGGCGGGTCACGACGGCGACGGGGTGCCGTCGGCCGAGGGTGCGCGGGCTCGCGCGGACCAGCAGGAACGCCACGAGACCGCAGACGGCGACCGCGACGAGCAGCACCGCCCACCAGGGGAGGTCACCGGACGCGACGACGAGCGTGATGCAGACCGTCGCCGTCATCTCGGCGAGCAGACGCACGAAGGCAGCGGCCGACGCCACCCGTGCGGGGTGCTCGGCCAGGGCGCGGACACGGTCCGCCGCGGGGTTCCGCTCGACGACGAGCTCGGAGACCGCCGCCCGGGAGACGCGCACGACGGCCACCTCGCCCGCGGACAGCGCCGCGGCCGTGGCGATGCCGAGCGCCGCGACGAGGACCAGCAGCGCGACGGGGACGTCCGTCATCGGGACGCCAGGAACGTCAGCAGCAGCCGGCGCTGGAGGGCGAACATCTCCTTCTCCTCCTCCGGCTCGGCGTGGTCGTAGCCGAGCAGGTGCAGGATCCCGTGCGTGGTCAGGAGGAGCAGCTCCTCGGCAGTCGAGTGACCCGCGGTGCGCGCCTGCTGCGCGGCGACCTCGGGGCACAGGACCACGTCGCCGAGCAGGCCGGCGGGGGTCACGTCCCCCTCGCGTCCGGGGCGCAGCTCGTCCATCGGGAACGACAGCACGTCGGTGGGCCCGGGCTCGTCCATCCACTTGACGTGCAGGTCCGTCATGACGTCCGTCCCGACGAGCAGGATCGACAGGTCGGTCTGCGGGTGCACGTGCATCTCGTCCAGCACGTAGCGCGCGAGCGCGGCGAACTCCGCCTCGTCGACGTCGTACCCGGACTCGTTGTTGACCTCGACGCTCACGGCCGCCTCAGCTCCTGTCCCAGCGCGCGTACGCGTCGATGATCTCGCTGACCAGCCGGTGCCGGACCACGTCCGAGGACGTCAGCCGGCAGAACGAGACGTCGTCGACGCCCTGCAGGATCTGCTCCACCACGCGCAGGCCCGAGGTCTGCGACGACGGCAGGTCCACCTGCGTGATGTCGCCGGTGACGACGACCTTCGAGCCGAACCCGAGGCGCGTCAGGAACATCTTCATCTGCTCGACGGAGGTGTTCTGCGCCTCGTCGAGGATGATGAACGCGTCGTTCAGGGTGCGTCCGCGCATGTAGGCCAGCGGTGCGACCTCGATGGTCCCCGCCTCCATGAGCCGCGGGATCGACTCGGCGTCGACCATGTCGTGCAGCGCGTCGTACAGCGGACGCAGGTAGGGGTCGATCTTGTCCGAGAGGTTGCCGGGCAGGAACCCGAGCCGCTCCCCCGCCTCGACCGCGGGCCGGGTGAGCACGATCCGGTGCACCGTGCGGTCCTGCAGCGCCTGCACGGCCTTGGCCATCGCCAGGTACGTCTTGCCGGTGCCCGCGGGCCCGATGCCGAACGTCACGGTGTGCCGGTCGATCGCGTCGACGTAGTCCTTCTGCCCGGACGTCTTGGCGCGGATGGTCCGCCCGCGGCTGGTGAGGATGTTGAAGGACAGGACGTCGGCGGGCCGGGCGCTCGACACGGCCGTCAGCATGGCGACCGACCGGGTCACCACCTCGGCGGTGAGCGGGGTGCCGCCGGCGGCCATCTCGACGAGCTCGTCGACGAGCCGCGACACCAGCGCGACGTCACCGACCGGGCCGGCCAGGGTGACCTCGTTGCCACGGACGTGGATGTCGACGCCGGTGAACCCCGACTCGATGGTCCGAAGGACCTCGTCCCGCAACCCGAGCAGCTCGACCATCGAGACCTCGGAGGGGACGCTGATCCTGTGCTCGACGCGCGCGGGTGCGGCGGAGGTACGCGCTGCGGAAGTGGACTCAACCATGTGCTCGGCGTGCGCCGTGCGCTCCTTAGGTCGTGACGGGTACGGACGTCGCCCTCAGTCTACGAGGCGGCGCCCACAGGAATGCGTGCGGCGGGCGGTCAGCCCCAGCGACCGAGCCGCTCGGCCAGCATCGCGAGCGCGACGGGCCCTGCCGTCGACGTCCGCAGCACGTGCGGGCCGAGCCGGACGGCGCTGGCTCCCGCCTCCACGAGTCGGCCCAGCTCGCCGTCGCCGATCCCGCCCTCAGGGCCGACGACGACGAGGCACTCCCCCGCCGCCGGCAGGCAGGTCGACGCGAGCGGCTCGGTCGCGTCCTCGTGCAGCACGAGGACGGCCCCACCGGCGGCCACGACCGCGCGGACGCGCTCGACCAGCGCCCGCCCGTCGAGCGCGACCTCGACGTCCGGCACGCGGGCGCGACGGGACTGCTTGGCGGCGGCCCGCACGGTCCCGAGCCAGCGCGCGCGGCTCTTCGCCGCCCGTTCGCCGCGCCACACGACGATCGACCGCTCGGCCTGCCACGGCACCACCGCGTCGACGCCCACCTCGGTGGCCGCCTCGATCGCCATCTCGTCCCGGTCCCCCTTGGCGAGCGCCTGCACGAGGACCAGCGTCACCGCGGGAGCCGGCTCGACGACGCGCTGCTGCACGTGCACGACCACACCCTCGGGCGTCACCGCGCCGACCACCCCGAGCAGGCGCACGCCACAGCCGTCGACGACGTCGACCCGTTCCCCGGGGGCGCGGCGCTGGACGACGCCCGCGTGCCTGCCCTCGGTGCCGTCGAGGAGGTACGTGGCGCCGTCGGTGACCTCGTCGAGCGTGCCGGGCTCGGCGAGGAAGACGGGCGCGCTCATGACGCCGCCGACCCCGTCACTGTCAGCGGCCCGAGAGCTTGTCGCGCAGCTTGGAGAACACGCCCGAGCTGGAGGCGGACAGGCGCGCCTCCGGGCGCTCCTCGCCGCGCAGCGCAGCAAGCCTGCGCAGCAGCTCCGCCTGCTCGTCGTCCATCGCGGTCGGCACGTGCACCTCGACGTGGACGTGCAGGTCGCCGCGACCGGTGGCGTGCAGGTGGCCGACGCCGAGCCCCTTGAGCGACACGATCTGCGCCGGCTGCGTGCCCGGCCGCAGGTCGACCTCGCGCGGGCCGTCGAGCGTGTCGAGCATGAGCACCGTGCCGAGCGCCGCGGCGGTCATCGGCACCTCGAGCGTGGCGTGCAGGTCGTCCCCGCGGCGCACGAACGTGTCGTGCTTGCGCTCGCGCACCTCGAGGTAGACGTCGCCGGCCGGTCCGCCGGCGGGACCGACCTCGCCCTGGCCGGTGAGCTTGATCCGGGTGCCGGTGTCGACGCCCGCAGGCACGTCCACGCTCAGGGTGCGGCGCGAGCGGACGCGGCCCTCGCCGGAGCACTCGGTGCACGGCTCGGGGATGACCGTGCCGAACCCGTGGCACGCGGCGCACGGCTGCGTCGTCATGACCTGGCCGAGGAACGAGCGGGCGACGCGCTGGACGGACCCGCGCCCGCCGCAGACCTCACAGGTGCGCGGCGACGTGCCCGGCCGGCAGCACGAGCCGCTGCACGTCGGGCAGACCACGGCGGTGTCCACCGGGACGTCCTTGTGCACGCCGAAGGTGACGTCCGCCAGGTCGAGGTCGAGCCGGACGAGCGCGTCCTGCCCCCGGCGCGCGCGCGGGATCGGCCCGCGCTGGGCCGCGGCGCCCGTCGCGGCGCCGAAGAACGTCTCGAAGATGTCCTGGAAGCCGAACCCGCCGCCCATGCCGCCGCCCGGGGACGACGGGTCGCCGCCCAGGTCGTAGGCGCGCCGCTTCTCGGGGTTGCCGAGCACGTCGTAGGCGCGGGAGACGTCCTTGAACGTGTCCTCCGAACCGGTGTCCGACCCCGCCACGTCGGGGTGGTGCTCGCGCGCGAGCTTGCGGTAGGCCTTCTTGATCTGCTCGGGGCTCGCGTCGCGGGGCACGCCGAGGATCTCGTAGTAGTCGGTCACGGGAGGGTCTGCTCGCTTCCAGCGGTCGGTAAGAGGTGTGCAGCGTCGGGGCGCGGTCGTGTCATTGGGCGAGGATCCGGGTCAGGTACCGGGCCACGGCGCGGACGGCGGACATGGTGCCCGGGTAGTCCATGCGCAGCGGTCCGATCGAGCCGATGCGGGCCACGGACCCACCACCCTCGTCGCCGTAGCCGGTGGTCACGAAGCTCGTCTCGACGAGCCCGTCGTGCTGGGTCTCCCGGCCGATCCGCACCGCCACCGCCGCGTGGTCCTCGGCCATCTCCGAGAAGAGACGCAGGAGCACGACCTGCTCCTCGAGCGCCTCGAGCACGGGGCCGATGGAGCGCACGTCCGTGCTGCCGACGCGGGCGAGGTTCGCGGTGCCCGCCAGCACGACGCGCTCCTCGCTCTCCTGGGCCAGCGTCTCCTCGACCACGGCGACCACCGCGTTGACGAGGACCTGGTCCGCCGGCGCGAAGCCGTCGGTCAGCTCCCCCAGCGCGACGGGCAGCTCGGAGAGCCGGCGGCCGGCGGCGCTCACGTTGAGCCGGGTGCGGAGGCGGGCGACGACGGACTCGTCGAGGTCGGTGCCGAGCTCGAGGGTCCGCTGCTCGACCCGACCGGTGTCCGTGATGAGCACGACCAGCAGGTGCCGCAGCCCGACCGGCACGAGCTCCACGTGCCGCAGGGCCGACCGCCGCAGCGACGGGTACTGCACGACCGCGACCTGCTGGGTCAGCTGGGCGATCAGCCGGACCGCGCGGTCCACGACGTCGTCGAGGTCCTGCGCGGTCTCCAGGAACGTGCCGATCGCGCGCCGCTCCGGGCTCGACAGCGGCTTCACGGTCGACAGCTGGTCGACGAACAGCCGGTAGCCCTTGTCCGTCGGCACGCGCCCCGCCGACGTGTGCGGCTGCGCGATGTAGCCGCCCTCCTCGAGCGCCGCCATGTCGTTGCGGATGGTCGCGGGCGAGACGCCGAGCGAGTGCCGCTCGACGAGCGCGCGCGACCCGACAGGCTCCTTCGTGGCGACGTAGTCCTCGACGATCGCGCGCAGCACGTCCAGTCGCCGGTCCTCGCTCATGTCGCCTCCTCCGTCGTCCTCGTGGCCTCGCGGCGGGGTAGCACTCCCCGCACGCGAGTGCCAATCCTACGCCGCGGGCGCGACACTCACGGGGCGGCACCCGCTGTGTGCACGCCTGCGCCCCTAGGCTGCCCGGGTGAACGACGACCGCTACGGCTCGGACGTGCTCGGGGGCTCCGGCTCGACGCACCACCGACCCACCCGCACCAGCCGCCCGCAGCCCGCCGAGACCGGCCTCGTCGTCGAGGAGGTCACCACCGGGTGGGTCGGCGCGGTCGTCCGCGTCGAGAAGTCCGGCGGCCAGCACGTGGTGGTCCTCGAGGACCGGCGCGGCAGGACCCGGACCTTCCCGCTCGGCCGCGGCTTCTGGGTCGACGGCGAGCCCGTGGCCCTGACCGCACCCGTGCGCGCGCCGGCGCCCGCGCGGCCGACGCGCACCGCCTCCGGGTCGGTCGCGGTCCACGACGCCCGCGCGCGGGTGGCCCGGGGCAGCCGGATCTGGGTCGAGGGCAAGCACGACGCCGAGCTGGTGGAGAAGGTCTGGGGCGACGACCTGCGGCTGGAGGGGGTCGTCGTGGAGCTGCTCGACGGCGTCGACAACCTCCAGGACGCCCTGCGGGACTTCGCACCCGGCCCCGGGCGTCGCGTCGGCGTGCTGGTGGACCACCTCGTCGCCGGGTCCAAGGAGAGCCGGATCGCGGCCGAGGCCGTCCGCGGCACCCCGGCCGGCTCCGTCCTGGTGCTCGGCCACCCCTACGTCGACGTGTGGCAGGCGGTCCGGCCCGAGCGGATCGGGCTCGACGCCTGGCCGGTGATCGAGCGGGGCACCGAGTGGAAGCACGGCATCCTGCGCGAGCTCGGCTGGCCCGCCGACGAGCAGGCGGACGTCGCCCGCGCGTGGCAGCGGATCCTGCGTTCGGTGCGCAGCTACGCCGACCTCGAGCCCAGCCTCCTGGGCCGGGTCGAGGAGCTCATCGACTTCGTCACCGCATGACGGTGCCCGGCCGCCCACGGGGCGGCCGGGCACCGATCACGTGCGAGGTCAGGCGGCGATCGGGTCCCCGAGCAGCCGCTTGAAGAAGAACGCCGTCGCCAGCAGCACGACGGGCAACGCGACGAGGAGACCGACGAAGCAGACGATCACGCCGGCGATGAAGACGGCGATCGTCAGCAGGTAGAACAGCACCGTCGTCGACAGGTTCCGGGTGACCAGCGCGTAGCTCGCCTTCAGGGCGTCCACCGGCGCGAGGTGCTTGTCGATCACGAACCAGAACGTGAAGATCAGCAGGAAGTTCACGACGAGCGCGGCGATCCCGCCGAAGAACGGGACAAGGTTCAGCACCGCGTTGATGATCGCGAGGATCAGCGCGGTCAGGATGACCGGGCCGGGCTCCACGAACTTGAAGAAGTCACCGAAGCCCAGCTGCCGACCCTCGGTCACGTCGAGCGCCGCCCGGATGAACGCCGCCTGGATGAGGTACCCGACGATCCCCGCGACGGCGGAGAAGACGAACCACCCGAGCGAGAACCCGACCTGCAGGCCGGGTGCGATCCCGTCGCCGTTGCCGGTGCTCAGGAGCGCGCCGAACCCGCCGAAGATCGCGCCCACGATCGAGAGCACGACCGCCGCGACGACGAACCAGACCAGCGCCGCACCGATGAACAGGCCGCCGGACTGCGTGAACTTCTTCCACCCGTACGAGAACGCCTCGCCGACCGGGGACGCCGCGACCGGCGGGCCGTAGCCGCCCGCGGGCGGCGGGTAGGCGCCCGGAGGGGCCTGGCCGTAGGCGGGCGGCGGCGGGTAGCCGCCAGCGGCCGGCTGACCGTAGGGGGGACCCGCGGGCGGCTGGCCGTACTGCGGAGCGGGCGGCGGCCCGGCCGGCGGCTGGCCGTACGACGGGGCCGGCGGCGGCCCGGCCGGCGGCTGCCCGTACGCGGGCGTCGGCGGGACCGGGGGCGCCGCGGGCGGCGGGACGGGGGGTGCGGCCGGGGGCTGGACCGGCGGTGCTGCCGGCGGCGGCACGGGGGGTGCGTCGGGCCCGGGCACCGGGTCGGGTGCCACGGGTGGCTCGATCGAGCCCGGAGCAGCCGGTTCGGGCGCCTTCGCGGGATCGTCGTCACGCGGCGGGGTTCCGCCGGGGTTCTCGCTCATGTGTGGCCTCCCTGGTCACAGGGCGGTCGTCGCCCACCGAGCAGCGAACCGGGGCCGTGGTCAGGTGTCAAGGAACCGGGGCGTTCCCGGCATGTCGACACGCCCGGCGGGTGTGCGCGCCGATCGGTAGGCTGCGCCTGCCGTCACGCCGGCGGCCCCCGGACGAGGAGCACCCACGATGTCGTACGAGCACCCGCAGAACCCGCCGAGCAGCACGGACCAGGTCCGGACCCTCGGCATGCTGGCGCACGTGGGCGGGATCCTCGCGTACTTCTACGCCGGCTGGGTGGCGGCGCTGGTGATCTGGCTCGTGAACCGCGAGAAGGCGAACGTGGCGGCGTCCGAGGCGCGCAACGCGCTGAACTTCCAGCTCACGGTCCTGATCGCGCTCATCGTGTGCGCGATCGTCCGCTCCATCCCCGTCATCGGCTTCGTGGGCTGGCTGGGCTTCATCGCCGTGAGCATCATCAGCCTCGTCCTGAGCGTCCTGGCGGCCGTCGCCGTCCAGCGCGGCGGCTCCTACCGCTACCCGTTCAGCCTCGAGCTGGTGCGCTGACCGCTGCGCCCGCCGCGGGTGGCGGCCACGACGAGGGCGACCGACAGGACCAGCAGCACGGTGTTCTGCGCGAACCCGCCCGGGGGCCGCGGCGACATCTCGCTGACCGACGCGAAGCCGACGAGCGCGCGGGCGACGACGGCCGCCCCGGCGACGGCGGCGACGCGGCGACGGTCCCAGCGGGCGGAGCGTGACCAGTGCGTCACGACGGCGGCGGTCAGCGCGAGGATCGCCACCCCGACGCCGACACCCGTCCAGGTCGGCGGGACGAGGACGAAGCCGACCGCCGCGGCGAGCACGAGGCCGAGCACCGCCCAGGGTCCCGGGACGCGTGCGTCCGTCGGCGGAGGCAGCGTGCGCCGCCCGACGGTCCACGCCACGGCGACGAGAAGTCCGACGACGACGAGCGCGCCCACCAGCTGACCAGCCGACGCCTGGTCGCTGCCGGTGTCGCGGATGTCGGACCACACGAGCAGAGCCGCGAGGACGTACAGCACCGCGGCCGTGACCAGCCCGGGCGTCCGCAGCCACGGGCGCCGGGGACCGGGACCGTCGAGACCCTCGACGAGCGCGATCGGCGCGGCGAAGCTCCAGATGACGTGCCCGCCGAGGAAGTTCAGCGCGGAGGCGGCCCCGAGCCCCAGCGGAGCGACGAACGTGGGCCGCAGCTGGGAGTCCCAGTCCTCGTAGCCGAGGTAGGTGGTGGCGAACAGCGACTGGTCGACCACGCCGGCCTGGACGACCCCGAACGCACCGGCCAGCGCGAGGATCCCGGTCCAGTGCAGGCCCGCGCGCACCGCGACCTCGCGGATCAGGAGGGCGGGCGCCCCGTACAGCGGCGCGAGCACGAGCAGGCCCGCGAGCAGCGCGACCGGGTCGCCGGTCGACACGGGGTCGTAGGCCTGCAGGTACTCGGCGCAGACCGGCGACACGACGACCAGCAGCAGGGCCAGGAGCCTGCCGCGGGCGCGGGACGCGGGCGGGAGCGGGTCCGGTGGAGCGGCCATGACCGCATCGTCACCGGCCCGACCGCGTCCCGGGACCACCGCCGGGCGGACCCGGGTGCATCGGAGGGTGGAGCGGACCGTCAGGCGACGAGGGTGCGCACCACGGCGTCGGCGAGCAGCCGCCCACGACGGGTCAGCACGATCCGCCGCCCACCGATCGCGGCTCCGCCGTCGACCAGCCCGTCGGCGACGAGGCCTGCCATGGACCGGCGGGCGTCGGGGGGCAGGTCGTCGAGCGGGAGACCCCCCGCGAGCCGGACGCCGAGCATGAGGCGCTCCAGCAGCGCCCCGTCGCCGGTCACCGTCTCCCGTCCGGCGGCCGGGCTCAGCCCGCGGTCCAGCCGGTCGGCGTACGCGCGCGGGTGCTTCACGTTCCACCAGCGCACCCCGCCGACGTGGCTGTGCGCACCGGGGCCGATCCCCCACCAGTCGTCACCCCGCCAGTAGGAGAGGTTGTGCCGGCAGGCGTCCGCGGGCGTCCGTGCCCAGTTGCTCACCTCGTACCAGGACAGCCCGGCGGCCTCGAACAGGTCGTCGGCCAGCTCGTACTTCGCCGCCTGGTCGTCACCGTCGGGCAGCTCGAGCTCGCCCCGGCGCACCTGCACGGCCATCCGCGTGCCGGCCTCAACCACCAGCGCGTACGCCGACACGTGGTCGACGCCCGTGGCCAGTGCCGTCTCGACGCTGGTCCGCCAGTCGTCGAGCGACTCCCCCGGGGTGCCGTAGATGAGGTCCAGCGACACCGCCAGCCCGGCGTCCCGCGCCCAGCGCACGACGTCCGGGACCCGGCGTGGGTCGTGCGTCCGGTCGAGGGTCGCGAGCACGTGCGGCACGGCGGACTGCATGCCGAACGAGACGCGCGTGAACCCCGCGTCGGCCAGTGCGGCCAGGGACTCCGGGGTCACCGAGTCGGGGTTGGCCTCCGTGGTGACCTCGACGTCGTCGGCGAAGCCCCAGGCGTCGCGGACGCCGTCGAGCATGCGCGACAGGTCGGGGACCGACAGGACCGTCGGGGTACCGCCTCCGACGAACACCGTGCTGACGGGCCGGGGCGGCAGGATCCCTGCGGCGAGCGCGATCTCCCGCAGAGCGGTGTCCGCGTACGCGTGCTGGCTCGCCCCGCCGCCCAGCTCGGTCGCCGTGTAGGTGTTGAAGTCGCAGTACCCGCAGCGCACGGTGCAGAACGGGACGTGCAGGTAGACGGCGAACGCGCGCTCGTCGGCACCCTCGAACGCCGACTCCGGCAGCGAGCCGTCATCCGGTGGAGTGTCGCCCTCGGGGAGCGCCGGACTCACTTCTTCTTCGCGTCCTTGCCGCCGGCGGATCCCGCGGGCTCGCTGGACAGCGCGGCGATGAAGGCCTCCTGCGGCACGTCGACCCGGCCGATCGTCTTCATGCGCTTCTTGCCCTCCTTCTGCTTCTCCAGGAGCTTGCGCTTGCGGGTGATGTCGCCGCCGTAGCACTTGGCCAGGACGTCCTTGCGGATGGCCCGGATGGTCTCGCGCGCGATGATCCGGGCACCGATGGCCGCCTGGATGGGGACCTCGAACTGCTGGCGAGGGATGAGGTCCTTGAGCTTGGCGGTCATCATGACGCCGTACGCGTACGCCTTGTCCTTGTGCACGATCGCGCTGAACGCGTCGACCGTCTCGCCCTGCAGCAGGATGTCGACCTTGACCAGGTCCGCGACCTGGTCGCCGATGCGCTCGTAGTCGAGGCTCGCGTACCCGCGCGTCTTGGACTTCAGCTGGTCGAAGAAGTCGAACACGATCTCCGCCATCGGCAGCACGTACCGCAGCTCGACGCGCTCCTCGGACAGGTAGTCCATGCCCTGCAGATCGCCCCGCTTGGTCTGGCAGAGCTCCATGATCGCGCCGATGAACTCCGACGGGGACAGGATCGTCGCCTTGACCATCGGCTCGTTGACCTCGCCGATCTTGCCGGCGGGGAACTCGCTCGGGTTGGTCACGGTGACCACGCTCTTGTCCTCGAGCGTGACCTCGTAGACGACGTTCGGCGCCGTGGAGATGAGGTCCAGGTCGAACTCGCGCTCGAGGCGCTCGCGGACGATCTCCAGGTGCAGCAGCCCGAGGAAGCCGACGCGGAACCCGAACCCGAGCGCCACCGACGTCTCCGGCTCGTAGTTCAGCGCGGCGTCGTTGAGCTTCAGCTTGTCGAGGGCGTCGCGCAGGATCGGGTAGTCGGTGCCGTCGATCGGGTAGAGCCCCGAGAACACCATCGGCTTGGGGTCGGAGTACCCGCCCAGGGCCGCGGCGGCCGGCTTGCTCGCGTTGGTGACCGTGTCGCCGACCTTCGACTGCCGCACGTCCTTCACGCCGGTGATGAGGTAGCCCACCTCACCGACGCCGAGACCCTTGGTCGGCACCGGCTCCGGGGAGATGACGCCGATCTCGAGCAGCTCGTGGGTCGCCCGCGTCGACATCATGACGATCTTCTCGCGCGGGTTGAGGTTGCCGTCGATGACCCGGACGTACGTCACGACCCCGCGGTAGGTGTCGTAGACGGAGTCGAAGATCATGGCCCGCGCCGGGGCGGACGCGTCGCCGGTGGGCGGCGGCACCAGCTCCACGATGCGGTCCAGCAGCTCCGTGACGCCCGCACCGGTCTTGCCGGACACCCGCAGGCAGTCCTCCGGCTCGCCGCCGATCAGCTTGGCCAGCTCCTCGGCGTACTTCTCGGGCTGCGCCGCGGGCAGGTCGATCTTGTTCAGCACCGGGATGATCGTCAGGTCGTTCTCGAGCGCCAGGTACAGGTTGGCCAGCGTCTGGGCCTCGATGCCCTGCGCGGCGTCGACCAGGAGCACGGCGCCCTCGCACGCGGCGAGCGACCGGGACACCTCGTACGTGAAGTCGACGTGCCCCGGCGTGTCGATCATGTTCAGGGCGAAAGCCTTGTCGTCGACGCCCCACGGCATCCGGACGGCCTGCGACTTGATGGTGATGCCGCGCTCGCGCTCGATGTCCATGCGGTCGAGGTACTGCGCGCGCATCGCCCGGGAGTCGACGACGCCGGTGAGCTGCAGCATCCGGTCCGCCAGCGTGGACTTGCCGTGGTCGATGTGCGCGATGATGCAGAAGTTGCGCAACAGCTCGGGCGCCGTCGCCGCGGGGTGGATGCGCGACGAGGCGGCTGCACTCGGGATCGGGGACAAGCGGACTGCTCCTGGCGCTGAAGTCGGGCGGCGCACGAGGTGGCGCCTTCCCGACGGACGGTGACCGCGGCCAGCCTGGTCGGCTGTCGGTGGTCGGTCCCACCATGGTCCCATGACGACGGCCCCCGGTCTCACGTCCCTGGAGACGCTCGGCGAGCTCCAGGGCCAGTTCCTCGCCACGATCCCGCTGGTCGACCCGACCACCCGCGTGCCCTGGTGCGGCCGCTGGCGCGTCACGGACCTCGTCGTCCACCTGGCCCGCATCCACCACTGGGCGGCCGCGCAGGCGCGCCGGAAGCAGGAGACGCCGCTGGGCCGCGGCCCGTTCGTCCTCGAGGACCTCTACGCGACGTGCGCCGCCGAGCTGCGGGACACCCTCACCGAGCTCGGCCCGGACGCGATCGCGTGGACCCTCGTCGAGAACGGCCCGGCGTCGTTCTGGCACCGCCGCCAGACCCACGAGACGCTCGTCCACCTCTGGGACCTGCGGACCGCCGGTGGGCTGCGCCTGACGGCCGACCCCGCGCTCTGGGCGGACACCGTCGACGAGGTGGTGACCGTCATGCAGCCGCGTCAGGAGCGGATGGGCCGGATGGAGCCGCTGCCCGCGCCGGTCGCCCTCGTCGCGGACGACGCCGGGCGGTCCTGGCTGCTCGGCGGGTCGGGCACCCCGTCCGTCGGCGTGGCCGGCCCGGCCGAGGCGCTCGCCCTGCTGCTGTGGGGACGCACCACGCCCGCCGACGCGCGCCTCACGGTCGACGGCGACGCGGCCGCGCTCGAGGACGCGCTCGGCCGACGCCTGACGCCGTGAGTCTCACGCCTCGCGCGTGATCTGCACCTGGACCTCGGCGGCCTGCGTGCCCGCACCGGCGTAGATGCCGCGCAGCGGCGGGACGTCGTCGTAGGACCGACCGCGCGCGAGGACCACGTGGTGGTCGCCCGCGACGACGCGATTGGTCACGTCGTAGGCGCACCACTCGCCCACCCACCACTCGACCCACGCGTGCGAGTCACCCAGCACGGTCGTGCCGACCGGCGCCCCGGAGTCGGGGTGCAGGTAGCCGGACACGTACCGCGCCGGGATCCCGATGGCCCGCAGCGCCCCCGCGACGAGGTGCGCGATGTCCTGGCACACCCCCGCCCGGGCGGTCCACGCCTCGGCGGCTGGGGTGTGCACGGTGGTGACCCCGGGGATGTACTCGATCTGGTTCCGCAGCGCGGCGGAGACCGCGAGCGCGGCCTCCGCGGGCTCCAGCTCCCCCGCCACGCGCTGCGCGAGCTCCACGACCTCCGGGGGCGGTGCGGTCGTCGGCGTGTCCGAGAGGAACTCGGCCAGCCGGTCGCGCAGCTCCGCACCACGGAGGGTGTCCCAGGTCGCGGGCGACCGCAGCGGTGGCCGCTCGGCCACCTCGACCAGGTGCTCGGCGGTGACCACCATCGACTCGTGCGGGGTCAGCACCTCGAACGCCGACACGGCCGTGCCCCAGTAGTCGCGGTACTCGAACCAGCCGGTGTGCGGCTGGACGTCGATCCGCGTCTCCAGCACCGTCTGACCCTGCTGCGACAACGGCGTCATCCGCGCCTCGTTGTACGACGCCACGACGGCGCTGCCGTACCGGAACGTCGACGTGTGCACGACCCGCAGCCTGCTCACAGTGCCTCCCCCACCCAGTTCGTCGACGACGCGCTCGGGAAGTACCGGCCCCGGATCGCGTCCGAGGCTGCCGAGCAGGCGCGCTGCACCCGTTCCATCTCCTTGGGCAGGGAGTCGAGGACCTCGATCAACGGTCGGTACTCCAGGTTGGTGCGGACGTACCCGATGTGCCGCCGGGCGTCGTCGACCGCCGCCCGGTCCGACGCGCCCTCGAGGTTGGCCAGGCACGCCTCGGCCTGGTTGAGAGCGAAGACGATGGACCGGGGGAAGAGCCGGTCGGTCAGCAGGAAGCCGGCGGCCCGCTCGTCGGACGCGGCCCCGCGGTACATCCGCAGGAACGCCTCGTGCGCACCGCAGGACCGCAGCAGCGTGGTCCAGCTCGGTCCCGCGGAGCCGGCGAGCGCCCGGGTGGTCAGCAGCCGCGCCGTCATGTCCGCACGCTCGATCGACCTGCCCAGCACCATGAAGTTCCAGGTGTCGTCACGCGAGGTCGCGGAGTCCATGATCCCCGCGACGATCGCCGCGCGCTCCCGCACCCACGTGAAGTAGTCGTGCGGGCGCGCGGGCCGCATGTGCGACGGGAGCTGGTTCCAGGTCGCGTTGAGGCACTCCCACAGCTCGGTCGAGATGATCTCGCGCGCTCGTCGGGCGTTCTCGCGCGCCGACACCAGCGACCCCGCGATGGACGACGGCGCGAACCGGTCGTACGCGAGCATGTCGAGCACGAACTCCCGCCCGACCTCGACGTGCGCGGGCGGCGCGGCCCGGTCCATCACCGACAGGAGCGACCGGCACGCCAGGTCCTCCTCGGCCCAGGGGTCCTCCAGCAGGATCTGCACGTGCACGTCGAGCAGGCGGGCCGTGTCGTCCGCGCGCTCGACGTACCGACCGATCCAGAACAGCGACTCCGCGATCCGGCTCAGCACGAGGAACCTCCTGCGGTGGTCGTGCGGCCCTGCTGCTGCTGCATCACCTGGGCGCGCACGTCGTTGGGGTTGGAGTCGATGGGGACCGCCGCATCCTGCGCGACGGCCTGCGGAAGGTCGGACTGGTGCCGGACGGCCCGACGCGGGACCGCGCCCCCGAGCACCCACGTGTCCTTGGACCCACCACCCTGCGAGGAGTTGACGACGAGCTCGCCCTCGGGGAGCGCGACGCGCGTGAGCCCGCCCGGGAGCACGAACACGGACTCCCCGTCGTTGACCGCGAACGGTCGCAGGTCGGTGTGCCGCGGCCGCAGGCCGTCCTCGACGAGCGTCGGGACCGTGGAGAGCTGGACCACCGGCTGCGCGATCCAGCCGCGCGGGTCCTCACGCAGCCGCACCTTGAGCGTCGCCAGCTCGGACGCGGAGGCCTTCGGTCCGACGACCAGACCCTTCCCGCCCGAGCCGTCGACGGGCTTGACGACGAGCTCGTCGAGCCGGTCCAGCACCTCCTCGAGCGCCTCGGGCTCCTCCAGGCGCCAGGTGTCGACGTTGCGCAGGATCGGCTGCTCGCTCAGGTAGTACCGGATCAGGTCGGGCACGTAGGTGTAGACCAGCTTGTCGTCCGCCACCCCGTTGCCCACCGCGTTCGCGATCGTCACGGTGCCGTTGCGCGCGCACGTCATGAGCCCCGGGCTGCCCAGGTAGGAGTCGTTGCGGAACACGACGGGGTCGAGGAAGTCGTCGTCGACCCGCCGGTAGATGACGTCGACCCGGCGCCGGCCCTGCGTCGTGCGCATCCACACCCGCCCGCCGGAGCAGAACAGGTCACGGCCCTCCACCAGCTCGACCCCCATCGTCCGGGCCAGCAGCGAGTGCTCGTAGTAGGCGCTGTTGAACACCCCGGGCGTCAGCACGACCACCGTCGGCTCGTCGACCCCGGACGGAGCCGCCGCCGTCAGTGCGGCGAGGAGACGCCGGGGGTAGTCGGCGACGGGCCGGATCCGCAGGGCGGCGAACAGCTCGGGGAACGTCTGGGCCATCGCCCGGCGGTTCGAGAGCACGTAGCTGACCCCGCTGGGCACCCGCACGTTGTCCTCGAGCACCCGCCAGCCGCCCAGGCTGTCCCGCACCAGGTCGATGCCCGAGACGTGCACCCGGACGCCGTTCGGGGGGTTGATGCCCCGCGCGGCACGCAGGAAGTTCGTCGACGACACCACGACGCTGCGCGGGATCACCCCGTCGGCGATCGCGCGCTGCGGACCGTAGACGTCGGCCAGGAACGCCTCGAGCGCCCGCACCCGCTGAGCCACCCCGGGGGCGACGTGCTCCCACTCGTCGCCCGCGAGCACGCGGGGCACGACGTCCAGCGGGAACGGACGCTCCTCGCCGGCGAAGTCGAAGGTGACGCCCTGCGCGAGGTACGACCGGGCGAGCGTCTCGGCGCGGGCGCGCAGCTCTCCGGCGCTGAGCTGCGCGAGCGCACGGTGCAGACCGGAGTACGCCGCGCGGGAGCCGCCACCGTCGGGGTCGATCATCTCGTCCCACGCCGGTCCGGTCGGGTAGTCGTCGAACAGGTCGGCCATGATCCGGACAGTATCCGCCCGGTGATAACGCCGCGTTACGTGGACCCGCACCGGCGGGTCGAGCGCCCACGACGCTGCGCCGCGTGCGCCCGGTACGGTCGCTCCGTGACGACGAGCTCGCGCTGGACCCGGGTACGACGAGCCTTCCGCGACGGTGTCGCCCGCCTGACGGGCACCGCCCCTCGACCGCGCCCCGCGCGGACGACGCTGCCCGACCACCGCGGCACCGTCCGGCTCCAGTACGCCCCCGCGCTCGACGGCGACGCGGACCCCGGCGAGATCGTCTGGGCGTGGGTCCCGTTCGAGGACGACCCGAGCCAGGGCAAGGACCGGCCGGTCCTGCTGATCGGGCGCGACGCCGACGACCTGCTCGGCCTGATGCTCACCAGCAAGGACCACTCGCGCGACGCGGCCCTCGAGGCCCACCGGGGGCGGGTCTGGATGGACATCGGCGCGGGCGCCTGGGACTCCCGACGACGCCCCAGCGAGGTCCGGCTCGACCGGGTGCTCCGTCTGCGACCCTCCGCGGTCCGCCGCGAGGGCGCCGTCGTCGATCGGGCCCTGTTCGACAGGGTGGCCACGGAGCTGCGCCGCACGCAGGGCTGGTAGCCCCGTGAGGGCAGGGTGGGGTCCCCGTGAGACCAGTCACGCCGTTCTGCTCCGGGCCTCCCGCCTGCTAACATGATCACTCGCGTGTCCGCCCGGGTCGGCGGGCACAAGCCCAGTTCCTCTCCGCGGGTATCCCCACGCCCATGTCCCGGAGCTGTGCGCGCCCTCTAGACCTGTCAGATCGCTTCGGCGAACGCACAAGAGAGTCCACACGTGGCCAACATCAAGTCCCAGATCAAGCGCATCACCACCAACGAGAAGGCGCGCCTGCGCAACAAGGCGGTGAAGTCCGAGCTCAAGACGCACATCCGTCGCGTCCGCGAGGCCGTCGCCGGTGGCGACAAGGAGGCCGCGTCGACGGCACTCGTCGAGGCGTCGCGCAAGCTCGACAAGGCCGTCTCGAAGGGCGTCATCCACGAGAACCAGGCCGCCAACAAGAAGTCGGCGCTGGCGAAGTCGGTCGGCGCACTCTGATCTTCCGCTGAGCGGGTCACGGCCGTGCCGTGACCGCCAGTCGCCGCGGTCAGCGGCACGAGCACCGGCGAAGGCGTCACCCCGTGCGGGTGGCGCCTTCTGCTGTTCCGCCCTGGCGGACCTCGTCATCTGCCCTGCACGACAGTGAAGGCGTCACCCCCCCTGCGGGGTGACGCCTTCACTGTTCTCCGACCTCGATCAGATCAGCGACCAGGTCTCCCAGGAGCTGAGCGGGATCGTGGGACGGAAGCCTGCCTCGCGCAGCGCGCGGTCGTACGCCTGGGCGGCTGCGGCACTGTCGCCGTGCATGGCGTACCGGTCACCCAGGTCGCGCCACGCGGACGCGGACTGCCGGGACGCCGACATCATGCCGAGCAGGTCGGCCGCCGACTCGTACGCCCGTGCCGCACCCACGACGTCGCCCCGCGCGTGCAGCGCGTCGCCGCGGGAGAGCTGCGCGAACGCCGTCTCGAGCCGAGGCGGGTCGCCCAGCCGCTCGAGCGCGGCGTTGGCGAACCGTTCCGCGGCGTCGACGTCGCCGAGCAGGAGGTGCGCCCGGGAGCTCTCGACGTCGACGCGCGACAGGTCGAGCTCGGAGCCGAGGACCGCCAGGCCGGGCGTCGCACGCTCGATCTGGTCGAGGGCGCCACGCGGGTCCACCGGGTCGGAGCGCAGCAGCAGCCAGGCGTAGTTGAGGCGCAGGCGCGGGAGGTCACGGTCCGCCTCGCCCTCGGACAGCAGGCCGAGCGCGCGCTCCGTGTACCGCTGCGCGAGCTCGTAGTCGCGCCGCTGCTCCGCGACGAGCGCCGCGTTCCAGTAGACGCTGCCACGACCGCGCGGGCTCCCGAGCGACTCCGCGAGCCGCACGAGCTCGGCGGCCCGGTGCGTCGCGTAGAGCAGGTCACCGCGCTCGACGTAGGCCCACAGCACTGTGGACGCCAGGCGCAGGTGCTCGTCCGTCCCCGTCAGGTCGGCCGCCTCGAGCTCGTCGAGCGTGCGCTCACCGACCTCGACGCTGCGGTGCAGGTCTCCGGCCTCGAGGTACGCTGCCACCAGCGCGTTGGCCAGCTTGGCCGACTCGACGTGGTGCGACCGGCCCCGCGAGTCCGCCAGGAGCGGCTCGAGGATGGCGACGGCCGACTCGAGGTCTCCCAGGACCTCGAACGAGTGCGCCAGCGTCGTCAGCGCGTCGACCCGGACCGCCGGCGAGACGATGTCGAGGTCCAGCGCCTCGAGCCTTCGCCGCGCGCCGACGGCGTCGCCCTGCGTCATGTCGAGCTTGGCGTAGTCGATCTCGAGGCGCGTGCGCGCCTCGTTGGGACCGTCCTCGCCGTGCTTCAGGTATTCGAGGGTCGTGCCCAGGCGTGTAGCCAGCACGGCGAGCGCGGAGTCAGTCGGTTCACGATGACCCGCCTCGATCAGGGAGATGTAGCTGGGTGAGAACGCGGAGCCCGCGAGCGAGGTCTGGGACAACCCAGCGGCGAGCCGAGCGTCGCGCACCCGGTCAGCAATCGTGGTCATGGTCAGTCATTGTATGTGTGACGTCCCCCGGATGCACCACCCCCCGCAGAGACGGCGTTTCGTCAGCCTCTGCTGTGCATCAGGGGGGTGGGTCAGTTGATGATCTTGCAGCAGCCGCTGGCGCCGCCGGAGGTCACCGTGCTGGTGGGCCCGTCGGCGACGGCTGAGCTCGGCGCGATGGCCAGCGAGCCGAGCACGGTGAGGACCACGAGCGCGGACTTGAGCGGTCTGGGCATGGTGAGGTGCTCCATCTTCTTGTCGTACCGGTGTGCAGGTGGTGCCCATGATGGCCTGTGACTCGCATCGTGTCTCCCGTTACTCACCGGTCCGACCCTGAAAGGGTGAAAGATCCCGGTTCGGGACGCGCTCACGAACGGGCGTCCGGCGGCCACGGAGAATTCCACCCGCCCAGGAGCGGTTCACAGCTCGCAACATGTGGTGTCATAGATCCCATGACACCCGACGACGCCGACGGGCGGCTCGCTCATCTCGCAGCCGCGGTGGAGGACGCCATCCCTCTTGCCCTCCGGCAGGAGTGGGCGCAGCGCATCTCCCACGAGCCGGTGCTCGTCGCTCGGCAGGGCATCTTCTCGGAGCACGGGCGTCCGTTCGCCTACCAGCTGTCGTTCCGCTCCCCCGACCAGCTGACGGCCAGCGCGATGTCCTGGAGCTCCCACCAGCACGAGCGGGCCACCGCGCACGTCCTCGGAGCCACCTTCGGCCGGGCCGACCTCGAGCACGTCGCCAACGGACGGCTGCTCTTCGTCCGGTGCCCCCGCGCCTACCTGGTGGGCGATCTGCCCATCCCGCGGCGCCCGGACCGCCTCGTGATCGAGGTCAACGACGCCGTCACGGTCGACTCCGCGGTCCTGTCGGGCATCCGGCGGCTGCGCGAGGAAGGCTTCCGCATCGCGGTCCCGGCCTTCGTGAGCAACCCGAACCAGCGCCGCCTGCTCCCGCACGCGGACTTCGTCAAGATCGACGTGCGCGACCTCGATGTCGAGGGTCCGCCCGTGGTCCACCTGGCGCGGTCGTACGGCGCGCTGCTGGTGGCCGAGTACGTCGAGACGCCGGACACGCTCCGTCACGCGAGGGACCTCGGGTTCACGCTCTTCCAGGGCAACCTGCTCGAGCGCGCCGGTGTGCTCGACCGCGCGGGCGCTCGCCGCGTCAGCCTCTAGCACCTCCGCCGACGTGCCCCGTCACAGCCCGTTGCTCCGGTCGGGTGAACCGCGTCATGAACCCGCGCCCCGCCGCTCTCATCCAGTGTGACCGCGTCAGTCGTCTCCCCCGCCCTCCCGTCGCGGCTGCCCATCGCCTCCCAGCCGATCTGGACGACGGACGGCCGGCTGTTCGGCAACGAGTTCCTCTACCGGTCACGTGAGGGCCTCCCCGCCCAGGTGGACCGCTGGCGCTCGGACCGGCAGGACGTCGCGACCGCGTCCGTGCTCGAGGCTCTCTTCGGCGACGGCCCGCCTGCGGCCACCACCTTCGCGTTCGTGAACATCACCCGCTCGTTCCTGGTCGACGACCGCCCGCTCCCCGCGCACGCGGGTCGTCTGGTGCTCGAGATCGTCGAGTCGGTCGCGGCCGATGCCGAGGTCATCGTCGGGCTGCAGCGGTTGAGGCGGCGTGGGTACCTCATGGCGATCGACGACTTCACCGGCGAGCCGGACCAGCTCGCGATGATGCCCTACGCCGACTTCGTGAAGATCGACTGCCGTGACGTGCGTCGGCAAGGATCCTCGCTCGTGCAGCTCGCACGGCAGCACGGTGCCCGGCTCGTCGCCGAACGGGTCTCCGACTCGCTGCTCGTCGAGGAGTGCCGCGGCTGGGGGTTCGACCTGCTGCAGGGCGACGTGCTCGGCCCCGCGATCACGCTCAGCGCCTGATCACCCGCAGCGCCGACGGGACGGCGCTCACGAGCCGACGGCGGCCGCGACGCGCAGGACCGCCCGCTCGACCGCGAACTGCGGGTCGCGTCCCTCCCCCTTGACCTCCGCGTCCGCCTGCGCGACCGCGGAGATCGCGCTGGCGAGCCCCTCGGGCGTCCACCGGCGCAGGTCCGCCATCGCGCGGTCCGTCTGCCACGGGGCCAGGCCGAGGTCCCGGACCGCACCGGCACCGCGACCACGCACCGCCGCCACCTTGGCGAGTACCCGCAGCTTCGCAGCGAGGGCCGCGACGACGGGGACCGGGTCCACCCCGGTCGCGAGCGCGTGCCGCAGCAGGGCCACCGCCTGCCCCGACTGTCCGGCCACCGCGGCGTCGGCGACCCGGAACCCCGTCGCCTCGATCCGTCCCCCGTAGTAGCGCTCGACGGCCTCCGGGCCGATGAGCCCGCTCGTGTCCGCGACGAGCTGGGCACAGGACGCGGCGAGCTCGCGCAGGTCGCTGCCCACCGCGTCGACCAGGGCCCGGACCGCCTGCGCGTCGGCCCGGCGTCCCGCACGCCGGAGCTCGGCGGTGACGAACGCGCTCTTGTCGCCGTCGGACTTGATCACGTCGCACGCCACCGTGGGGACACCCCCCGCGCGCAGCGCGTCCAGCAGCTTCTTGCCGCGCTGACCGCCGGCGTGCCGCAGCACGAGCACGACCTCGGGCGGAGGCGCCGCGAGATAGGTGGTCACGTCGTCCAGCAGCTCCTCGCCGGCACGCTCGAGGCCGTCCACGACCACGACCTTGTCCTCGGCGAACAGGGACGGGCTGCTGACCACGCCGAGGGTGCCGGCCGAGTAGTCGGCGGCATCCAGCCGGGTGACCTCCACCCCGGCGTCCGCGGCGCGCGCGAGCGAGACGACCCGGTCCACCGCGCGGTCGGCGAGCAGGCCCTCGGCGCCGCTGACGAGCAGGACCGGCGCCAGCTCGACCGCCTCCCACGAGACACCGACCGTGCCCTTGGTCGCGCGGGACGCTGGTCGGCGGGTGGCAGGAGGCACGGGCACAGCCTGCCAGACGTCACTGACGCGACCGTCCCGGCGCCCCGGGGCCGACGACGAGGAGCCGGGCGACGCACACGCCCGCCACGGTGAGCAGGGCCGCGCCCGCCCACCCGGGGAGCCAGGCGACCTGCGAGCCCGGCGCCGCGGCGGCCACCCGACCGACGGCACCGATCCACCAGCACGCGGCACCCGCTCCGAGCGCCAGCACCTCGGCGCCCGCGGACCACCAGGGCGCCACGCAGCCCGCTGCGAGGCCGAGCACGGTCGCGGGGGCGACGGCGGGCGCCGCCAGGACGTTGGCGGGGACCGCGTAGAGGGAGACCGCGGGGGTGAGCAGCACGATCACCGGGGCGCACACGAGCTGTGCGGCGACCGGCAGGGCGAGCGCGGTCGCGACCGGCCGGCCGAGCAGCCCGGCTCCCCGGTCGGCGAGCGGGCCGCCGAGGAGGACGAGCGCGGCCGTGGCGAGCACCGAGAGCACGAAGCCCACCTCGCCGGCCAGCCACGGGTCCGCGACGAGCAGCAGGACGACGGTCGCCCCGAGGGCGGCGGGTGCGCGGTGCGGACGCCCCAGCAGGACCCCGAGCAGCGCCACGGCCCCCATCGCCGCCGCCCGCAGCACGCTCGGCGACGGGTGCACGACGAGCACCATCGCCGCCATCGCCGCCACGGTGAGGACCGCCCGGACCGGCCGAGGCAGGCGGACCGCGGACGTGAGTGCGAGCACGAGCGCGGCGACCAGCGAGAAGTGCGCGCCGGACACCGCGGTCACGTGGGTCAGCCCCGCGGTGCGCAGCGCGTCCGCGAGGTCGTCGGGGATCGCGGACGTGTCGCCGACCGTGACGCCCGCGAACAGTGCTCCTGCGTCCCCGGGGAGCGCGGCGCCGAGCGACCGCACGCCCTCCCGGAACTCTTCCGCGGCGACGTCCGGCGCGGAAGGCGCGGACACCGTGTCCGGTGCAGCGCTGCTCAGCAGGACCGCGACCGTCCGCCTGCCGGTCTCGCCCGGTCGCAGGCGTCCGGACGCGGCCACCCGGGCACCGGAGGCCACCGTGCCCCACGACGACGGCCCGAGCACCAGCACCTGTCCCGTGGCGCCGGACTCCCGGCCTCGGGCGGCGGCCCGGTCGACGGCGACCAGGGTCCGGACGCGCTCCGGCGCGCCCGGCCACGCCGGCGGGAGGACGGTCGGGTCACCGACGACGACGCCCTCGATCCGGCCGACCGCACCGGCATGGGCGAGCACCGGGAGGAGCCCGTCGCCGCGCGCGGACGTCTGGCTCGCGCCCGCGCCGAGCACCGCCGAGGACGCGAGCAGGCAGAGGGCAACGACCGGACCCAGGGGTGTGCCGGACCACGTCCGGCGCGCTCCGGACGTCTCGTCGTGCTCGGGTCGACGGCTCACCGCCAGCACACCCAGCCCGATGACGAGACCGAGGACGGCAGCGCACAGAGCAGGACGCGACGGCACCCGGACGACGACGAGGGCCGCGAGCCACGCCACGACGGCAACCGGGATCAGGCGGACGTCGACGGTGGTCGGCGGGTCGCCGATGTCGTCCTGGGCGTGGTCCGCCGGCGTCGCCGTCGCCGCGTGCCGACCGCCGCCCTCCGTCGGCGGGACCTCGGGCGGGCCGGGTTCGGTGGGTGGCGTCCGGATCGGGTCCCGACGTCCGGGTGCTCGCGCGAGCACGGCGCCCGCGTCAGCCCCGCCCCGCGCTCGGGGAGGCGTCACACCCGGACCAGGTCGCGCAGGCGTTCGAGCAGCGTCGGCCCGATCCCGGCGACGTCCGCGAGCTCGTCGACGGTCGTGAAGGGGCCGTCCTGGCGGTGCCCGACGATCCTGTCCGCCAGCACGGGACCGATGCCCGGGAGGGCGTCGAGTGCCGCGGCGTCCGCGGTGTTGAGGTCCACGAGGCCGTCGGCTCCGCCCGGCGCCGACGCGCCGGCGGGTGCAGGCTCTTCCCCGGGCCGCGGTACCGCGATCTGCTCGCCGTCGACCAGGACGCGTGCGAGGTTGAGGGCGCTCACCTGGGCGTCCGCGGTCGCACCGCCCGCGGCAGCGATCGCGTCGACCACGCGGGATCCCTGCGCGAGCCTGACCACGCCCGGCGCGATGACGGCACCGACCACGTCGACGACGACCTCCGCCGGGCCGGTGGCGGACGCGGGGACGACCGGACCGCTCGGCGCCGGTGTCGGGAGGACGACGGGGGGACCGGGCGCGACCGCCGCCGCACGCAGCGCCACCGCACCGGCCACCAGCAGGATCACCGCCCCCGCCGCAGCGGCGAGACGCCACGAGAGCACCCACCGGACGCGGCGCCGGGGCGCCGGAGCGCGAGCGATCGCGTCACCGTGCGTCTCGGTGTACCCGGTGGCGGCGATCTGCAGCGCCGCGGCCGTCAGGGTGCCCCGGCCGTGCACGGACGGCGGCGACGACGTCGGGAGCGCAGGCTCCTGAAGGTCCCCCGGAGGACGAGGGTCGGGACGTGCACCCCAGGCGGTGCCCGGCGGGTCGAGCGAACGATCGGGTACCGACCGCGTGGGGCCAGGGACCCAGCCGCCGGGCACCTGCGCCGGCTGGTGCGGTGCGGGAGGGGCGCCTGGAGCGTGATGGGGGTGGCCCGCCGGATCGGCACCGGTGGGTCGGACGTGCGCGCCTGCGGCCGTGAGCGCGGTCAGACGGTGCCGGGCGATCCGGGCGAGGTCGTGGTCACGGCGGGACACGCGGCGAACCTACGGTCGGGGCAGCGGCCCCGGTCGAGTGCCGGGAGACGGTGCGGGCTGGGCCTCGTCGACCAGGGCTGTGGGCGGATCACCGGGCTCTGCGGCGCCGGTCAGGCGTCCGAGACGACGATCGCCAGGAGGCCCGGGCCCGCGTGTGCGGCGAGAACGGCGCTGGACTCGCAGACGGCGGTCTCCGCGAGGCGGTCACCTGCGGCGTCGGCCAGCTCGCTCGCGAGCGTGGCGGCGAGCTCCGCCTGCCCGAGATGGTGCACGGCGGCGCGTGCGACGGGGCGTCGCGCGATCTCGGCGACTGCGAGGGCGACCAGCCGATCACGTGCAGCGCGCCGCGTGCGCACCTTCTCGATGACCTCGATCCGGCCGTCGTGCAGCGTGAGGATCGGTCGCAGTCCGAGCACGATGCCGATCGCGGCGGCCGGGATGCTGAGCCGCCCGCCGCGGCGCAGGTGGTCGAGGGAGTCGACCAGGAACCAGACGCGAGTCGATCCGGCAACGGCTCGACCATGCTCGGCGACCTCGGCGCCGGAGGGCAGCGGGGGCTCGACGCGTCCCCGGGCGCGCCACCACGCACGCGCCGCTGCGACCGGTCCGGCGGCGGGCGGCGCGGGCTCGTCCGGCGGCGGAGGCCCCACCGAGAAGCGCGCCGCGTCGAGCACGGCGAACCCGAGCGCCATGGCGACCGCACGGGAGTCGACCACGTGGACCGGCACGGGTGACGCCTCCGCCGCGAGCTGGGCCGCCCGGACGGTGCCCGACAGGTCGCCCGACAGGTGGATCGAGACGATCTCCCGCGCGCCGGACGCCGCCGCCCGGTCGTAGGCCGAGGCGAAGGCGGCGGGCGGCGGCTGCGACGTCGAGACCTTGGCGTTCGCCGTGAGCGCGGTGAGCAGCTCGCCCGGCGTCAGGTCGACACCTTCCACGTGCCGCACGCCGTCGACCACCACGTCCAGCGGGACGACGCCGATCCCCCACCGCTCGGCCGCACCCTCGGGCAAGGACGCCGTCGAGTCGGTGACGATCGCGACCGACGGCTGCTCGACGTGGCGACGGCCCGGCATGCCGGTCAGGCCGGGACGACGTTGACGAGCTTCGGCGCCCGCACGATCACGGTGCGGACCCCGCGACCGTCGAGGGCCCGCTGCACGCCGGTGTCGGCCAGGGCCAGTGCGCGCAGGTCGTCGTCCGAGACGTCCGGGGCGACCTCGGCGCGGCCGCGGACCTTGCCCTGCACCTGGAAGATGCAGGTCACGGTGTCCTCGACCAGGTACGCCGGGTCCGCCACCGGGAACGGCTCGTAGGCGAGGGAGCGGTCGTGCCCCAGCCGCGACCACAGCTCCTCGGCCACGTGCGGCGCGACGGGAGCGGTCATCAGGACGAGCGCCTCGACGGCGGCGCGCGGCGTCGTCGGCAACGTCGTCAGGTGGTTGTTCAGGACGATCAGCCGGGAGATCGCCGTGTTGACCCGCATGGCGGCCATGTCCGCGGTCGTGTCGGCGATCGCACGGTGCAGGACCCTGAGCGTCTCGGTGGACGGAGCCTCGTCGGACACCACCGTCTCGCCGGTGCCCTCGTCGACGACGTTGCGCCACAGCCGCTGCAGGAAGCGCTGCGACCCGACGACCGCCCGGGTCTCCCACGGGCGGGAGAGGTCCAGCGGACCCATCGACATCTCGTACACGCGGAGCGTGTCGGCGCCGTACTCGGCGTACATGTCGTCGGGCGTCACCATGTTCTTCAGCGACTTGCCCATCTTCCCGTACTCGCGGTGGACGGGTTCGCCGTGCCAGCGGAAGCCGGTCTCGGACGTGGCGTCCTCGACGACCTCGCCGGCGGGCACGTGCACGCCACGATCGTCGGTGTAGGCGTACGCCTGGATGTAGCCCTGGTTGAACAGCTTGTGGAACGGCTCTCCGCTGGAGACGTGGCCCAGGTCGTGCAGGACCTTGTGCCAGAAGCGCGCGTACAGCAGGTGCAGGACGGCGTGCTCGACGCCACCGACGTACAGGTCGACCCCACCGATCGAGCCCGGCTCCTGCTCCCCGTGCCCCGGACCCATCCAGTACCGCTCGAGCGCGGGGTCGACCACGACGGAGTCGTTGGACGGGTCCAGGTAGCGCAGGTAGTACCAGCACGAGCCCGCCCAGTTGGGCATGGTGTTGGTGTCCCGGCGGTACTGCTTCGGGCCGTCGCCCAGGTCCAGCGTGACGTTGACCCAGTCGTCGTTGCGGCCCAGGGGCGGCTCGGGCGTGGAGTGCGCGTCGTCGGGGGCGAACGTGCGCGGCGAGTAGTCGGGCACGTCGGGCAGGTTGACCGGCAGCGCGGACTGCGGGACGGCCAGAGGCAGGTCGTGCTCGTCGTAGACGATCGGGAACGGCTCGCCCCAGTAGCGCTGCCGGCTGAACAGCCAGTCCCGCAGGCGGTAGGTGATCGTCCCCTCGCCGACGCCCTTCTCGGTCAGCCAGGCGGTGATCGCCGCCTTCGCCTCGGCCACGCCCAGACCGTCCAGCGTGATCTCCTCGTTCGAGGAGTTGATCGCCACGCCGTCGCCCGTCCGGGCACCCGGCTCGGTGCCCTCCGGGGCGTCGATCGTGTAGACGACCGGCAGGTCGAACGCCTCAGCGAACGCGAAGTCGCGAGCGTCGCCGCCGGGCACGGCCATGATCGCGCCCGTGCCGTAGCCCATGAGCACGTAGTCGGCGGTGAACACGGGCAGCAGCTCGCCGTTGACCGGGTTCGCGGCCAGGTGACCGGTGAACACCCCGGTCTTGCGGCCGGCGTCCGCCTGGCGCTCCACCGCGGTCTTCGCCGCGGTCTCGGCGCGGTACGACGCCACCGCGTCGGCGGGCGTGCGGTGCCCGACGGTCCACACGTCCTTCGTGCCGTCGGGCCACGCCGCGGGCACCTGGTCCAGCAGCGGGTGCTCCGGGGCGACGACGACGAACGTCGCACCGAACAGGGTGTCGGGGCGCGTGGTGAACACCTCGACCTGGTCGCCGCCCTGGACCGCGAACCGCACCCGCGCGCCGTTCGAGCGCCCGATCCAGTTGCGCTGCATCGCCTTGACCTTGTCGGGCCAGTCGATGTGCTCCAGGTCGTCGATGAGCCGGTCCGCGTACGCCGTGATGCGCATGTTCCACTGCCGCAGGCTGCGCTGGAACACGGGGAAGTTGCCGCGCTCGGAC
Organism: Cellulomonas terrae; assembly: GCF_007990265.1. Classification (GTDB taxonomy): domain Bacteria; phylum Actinomycetota; class Actinomycetes; order Actinomycetales; family Cellulomonadaceae; genus Cellulomonas; species Cellulomonas terrae. The sequence continues at coordinate 24,544 of NZ_BJWH01000019.1, read as the reverse complement.
CGGCCGTCGGCGGTGACCTCCTCGTTGGCCAGCACCGTGCCCAGCCCCGGGCACCAGTTCACGGGCGTCTCGGAGACGTAGGCGAGGCGGTGCGTGTCCAGCACCCGGCGACGCTCCACGGCGTCCAGGCTCGCCCACTCCTCGCCGCGGGCACCCGAGTCGTACTCCGCGACGAGCTCCGCGATCGGGCGGGCGCGGCCGACCCCACCGTCGGGGCGCGGCGCCGTCTCGTCGTACCAGGAGTCGAAGATCTGCAGGAAGATCCACTGCGTCCAGCGGATGTAGTCCGGGTCGATCGTCGCGAACGTGCGGCGCGGGTCGTGCGCCAGGCCCAGCCGACGCAGCTGGCGCTGCATGATCACGATGTTCGCCTCGGTGGTGGTGCGCGGGTGCTGACCCGTCTGCACCGCGTACTGCTCGGCGGGCAGGCCGAACGCGTCGAACCCGAAGGCGTGCAGCACGTTGTCGCCCTGCATGCGGCGGAACCGCCCCACGACGTCCGTGGCGATGTACCCGAGAGGGTGCCCGACGTGCAGGCCCGCGCCCGAGGGGTACGGGAACATGTCCATCACGAAGTACGCCGGGCGCGCGGGGTCCGCGTGCCGGCCCTCGGCGTCGGTGAGACCGCCCGCGGGGTCGGCGGCGAAGAACGTGCCGCGGTCCGCCCACTCGTCCTGCCAGCGCAGCTCGATCTGCCGCGCGAGCTCCGGGGTGTACCGGAACGGGACGTCGTCGATGGCGGCGGTGGTGGCGATGGGGGCGTCCTGCGAGGTCACCCGGCGAGTTTACCGACCAGGCGTCACGACGCCGTACGCGGCCGGGTGGACGGCGACCGGCGGTCGTATGCTCCGGACATGTCGGACAGCACGCCGTCGTCGGCTCCCACCTCGTCCGCCGCAGACCTCGCCGCCCTGCGCGCCGCGGCCGCCCAGGCCGCCGCCGACGCCGCGGAGGCCAAGGCGCAGGCCGCTGCGGCCGCGCTGGCCGCGGCGGAGGCAGCGGCAGCGGCGACCGGGTCCCCATCGGTCCAGGCTCCGGCCGAGGCATCGGCCCCGGCGCTGTCCGAGCACGCCGCGCAGATCGTGGCGGGCTACACGTTCACCGGGCCGATGCTCCCGGTCGGTGCCCTCGTCGAGGACGACCTCGCGATCCCCGGCGCCCCGGTCGGCATCCCGCTCGCGATGATGAACCGTCACGGCCTGGTCGCCGGTGCGACCGGGACGGGCAAGACCAAGACGCTGCAGGTGCTGACCGAGGGCCTCTCGGCCGCCGGGGTGCCGGTGTTCGTCGCGGACATCAAGGGCGACCTGTCGGGACTGGCCGTCCCCGGGACGCCGAGCGAGAAGCTGCTGGCGCGCACCGCGAGCCTCGGGCAGGAGTGGGTCGCGACCGCGTCGCCGGTGGAGTTCTACAGCCTCGGCGGGCTCGGCGAGGGGACACCGGTGCGGACCACGGTGACGGACTTCGGACCGCTGCTGCTGGCCAAGGTGCTCGGGCTCAACGCCACGCAGGAGTCGAGCCTGGGCCTGATCATGCACTGGGCGGACACGCAGGGGCTGGCCCTGCTGGACCTCAAGGACCTGCAGGCGACGATCGCGTACCTGGTCAGCGACGAGGGCAAGCCGCTGCTCAAGGGCATCGGCGGGCTGTCGGCGGCGACCGCGGGAGTGATCCTGCGCGAGATCGTGTCGTTGCAGGGCCAGGGGGCCGACGCGTTCTTCGGCGAGCCGGCGTTCGACGTCTCCGAGCTGTTGCGGACCACCCCCGACGGGCGCGGCGTCGTCAGCGCGCTCGAGCTGCCTGCGGTGCAGGACCGGCCGGCCCTCTTCTCGACGTTCCTCATGTGGCTGCTGGCGGAGCTGTTCCAGGAGCTCCCCGAGGTGGGCGACCCGGACAAGCCGAGGCTCGTCTTCTTCTTCGACGAGGCGCACCTGCTGTTCACAGGCGCGTCGAGCGACTTCCTCACCCAGGTGACGCAGACGGTGCGGCTCATCCGCTCGAAGGGCGTGGGCGTCTTCTTCGTCACGCAGAGCCCGAAGGACGTGCCCGGGGACGTCCTGGCGCAGCTGGGCAACCGCGTGCAGCACGCGCTGCGGGCGTTCACCCCGGACGACGCGAAGGCGCTGCGGGCGGCGGCCCGGACGTTCCCGACGTCGCCCTACGACCTGGAGCAGCTGCTGCAGTCGCTGGGGACGGGCGAAGCCGTGGTGACGGTGCAGTCGGAGCGCGGCACGCCGACCCCGGTGGCGTGGACCCGGCTGCGGGCGCCGCAGTCGTCGATGGAGCCGATGCCCGCCGCCCAGCTGGCGGCGGCGGTCACGGCCTCTCCCCTGTCGGCGCGCTACGCGGTCGCCGTGGACCGGGAGTCGGCGTACGAGCTGCTCGCGGTGCGGGCGGAGAAGGCGCAGGAGGCTGCGCGCAAGCAGCAGGAGGCCGAGGAGGCGCAGGACCGCGCCGACGAGGCGGCACGGGAGGCGAAGAGGGCCGCCCCGCGCCGGTCGACCAGCCGGACGAGCCCGTTGGACAGCCTGCTGAGGTCAGCGGGCACTCAGCTCGGGCGTGAGATCACGCGCTCGATCTTCGGGACGCGCCGGCGCTGACCCGACGGGCACGGGACCGCGCCCGAACGCGAGCACGACGGCCAGGCCGACAGCGGTCAGCCCGGCACCGACCCAGGCCGGTGCCAGGTAGCCGAACCCCCCGGCGATGACGAGCCCGCCGGCGAACGCGCCGGCCGCGTTGCCGAGGTTCAGCGCCGAGTGGCACAGCGCCGCACCGAGCGACGGCGCGGCTGGTGACACGTCCATGAGGCGGGTCTGCAGCGACAGCCCGAGCACCTGCGACGTGACCCCGAGCAGCACCAGCGCGAGCACGGCGGGGACGGGTGACGCGCCGACCAGGGCGATGGCGACGAGCACGACGATGGTCGCGATCATCGAGCCGATCACCGTGCCGAGCACCGACCGGTCGGCGAGCCGTCCGCCGACCAGCGTCCCGATCGTCATGCCGATCCCGTACAGCGCGAGCACCAGGGGCACGAGCCCGATGCCCAGGCCGGTCACCTCCGTGAGCAGCGGCTTGACGTACGAGTAGACGGCGAACATGCCGCCGAACCCCACCGCGCCGGCGCCGAACGCGATCCAGAGCCGCCGGTTGCGCAGCGCGGCGAGCTCGGTGCGGACGGTGGTGCCAGGCGCCGACGGCAGCGACGGCGTCCACGCGTGCAGGGCCGCGAGGGTGACCAGGCCGAGCACGCCCACCCCGACGAACGCCCACCGCCACCCGACGGCCTGCCCGACGATGGTCGACAGCGGGACCCCGACGGCGCACGCCACCGTGAGGCCGGCCATCATCGCCGCGACCGCCCGGCCGCGCCGCTCGGGTCCCACGACCGCCGTGCCCATGACCGCGCCCACCCCGAAGAACGCGCCGTGGGGCAGCCCGGCGAGGAACCGCGCGAGGACGAGCCACCCCATGCTGGGCGCGAACGCGGACAGGACGTTGCCGACCGTGAACGCGACCATGAGCAGCAGGAGGAGCCGGCGCCGGTCGAGCCGCGCGCCGAGGGCCGCGAGGGTGGGTGCGCCGACGACGACCCCGAGCGCGTAGGCCGTGATGGCGTGCCCGGCGACGGGGATCGACACGTCCAGGTCGCCGGCGATCTCGGGCAGCAGGCCCATCGTCGCGAACTCGGTGGTGCCGATCCCGAACCCTCCGAGGGCGAGGGCGAACAGCGCGGCGCGCGAGCGCGCGGGCGACAGCGTGACCAACGAGAGCCCTCCGGACGAATCGATTCGATCGCGATGCGGAGTGCGTCGTCGTCAGCTCCGGTGGATGCCGACCAGCGTACGGGGTCTCAGACGGCCGGGACCAACCAGATGGCGCGCGCCGCCACCTCGCCGAGGTCGACCGTCGCCCCGGAGACCCGCACCGAGATCACCCCGGCGACCGTCCGGCGCTCGACCACCGTGACCGGCGCGTCGAGGAGCAGGTCGACGGACTCCAGGTAGCGCAGCAGGCCGGGGTCGGCGTCGGAGATCCGCGCGACCGCCCACTCCCCCGGCTCCACGTCCCACAGGACGCTGGCCGCGGGGATGTCGAGCGAGCCGTCGGAGCCGGGGATCGGGTCGCCGTGCGGGTCCCGCGTCGGGTGGCCGAGCCGGGCGGAGAGGCGCTCGACGAACAGGTCGGAGACCGCGTGCTCGAGGACCTCGGCCTCGTCGTGGACCTCGTCCCAGCCGTACCCGAGCATCTCCACGAGGAAGGTCTCGATGAGCCGGTGCCGCCGCACGACCGCGAGCGCGTGCCGCTCGCCGGCGGCCGTGAGCTCGACGGCGCCGTAGGGCTGGTGCGTGACGAGGCCGCTGTCCGCGAGCCGGCGGACGGTCTCCGAGACCGTGGACGCCCCGACGCCGAGGCGGGTGGCGAGCATCTTGGTGGTGACGGGCTGCTCCGACCACTCGCGGGCCGACCACACGACCTTGAGGTAGTCCTGGGTGACGGCGCTCAGCTCGGGGGTCGTCGGAGTGCTCACGTCGTCAAGCCTAGGGCTCAGGCGCTCACCAGCCGTCGACGCTCCAGTGCCACGGCTCGCCGGGCAGGTTCTCCAGCCCGTAGTCGGCTGCGTGCTCGGTGAGCCACAGGAACGCGGGCGACCCGGCACGCAGGACCTTCCCGTCGACCGTGAAGTCGAGCGCGAGGCCGCGCTCGTGGCGCGAGGTCCCCGGCGGCGCGGTCTGCGGGCGGCACGTCACGACGGAGGGATCGGCCTCGGTGGGGCTGCAGTTGGCGGCGCGCAGCGCGATCTGCTGGCTGGAGCTGCGCCAGCCCCAGGCCCGCAGGTCGATGCCGTCGGCCCGTGCGGTGGCCATCAGGACGTCGAGCGCGTCGGCGAGGCACGGGTGGACCCGCACACCGGACGCGGTGACGACCGTGTCCTCCTGCGGGACCGGCGCGGTCACGTCGTCGCAGTCCGTCGCCACCTGGCTGCGCGTCAGCAGCTCCGCCGGGACGTCGACGCGCCACAGCTCCTGGCCCGTCGCCGCGCTCAGCAGCAGCGCACCCTCCTCCAGGCGGAGCGTCGCGCCCGGGTGCCCCGGGGTCGCGCTCGCCCACAGCACACCACCGTCGGCGCCGGTCAGCACGACGTTCCCGTCCTCCTGGACGGCGAGACCCGTCGCGCCGGGGACCTCCGCAGTCCACACGACGGCGTCGTCGTACGCGAGCGTGAGCCCGTCGGGTCCCAGCCGCAGGTGCAGGTGCCCGTCCGGCGAGGTGAGCTGCCCGCCGACAGCGACCGGCGCGCCGCTGACCAGGGCGGACGGGCCGATCACGGTTCCCGTGCTCCACACGGCGGTCCCGGCGGCGTCGTACAGGACGAGGTCGCCGTCGTCCTGCAGGACCAACGACGACCCGGGGTGCCCGGCCGTGCGGCTGCGCCAGAGGCGGTCGCCGTCCGGGTCGGTGACGACGAGGTTGCCGTCCTCGCGCAGGGTGAGGCGTGAGCCCGGCTGCTCGGTGCCCGTCGACCAGCGCGTCGTGGCGTCCGGGCCGAGCAGGGCGACGTCACCGTCGTCGAGCACGAGGAGCGTGTGGCGGCCGTCGGGCGAGGACAGCGCGTCCCCAGGTCCGAGCACGCCGCCCGACGGCAGGATCGAGGGCCGGACGGCCGTGCCCGACTCCCACACCTGCACGCCCTGCGGGTCGAGCACGACGAGGTTGCCGTCGTCGCGCAGGACGAGCCGCGAGCCGACCGTCGCGGGGGCGTCGGGCCGCCACCCGACGGTGCCGTCCGGTGCGGTCAGCGTGACGTCGCCGCTCTCGGCGACGACCAGGGACGAGCCGGGCTCCGCAGGACCGGACACCCAGCGGGGGTCCGGCTCGGCTCCGAACAGGGCGAGCACCCCGTCGGGCTGGACGACGAGCGTCTGCGAGCCGTCCGCGGAGACGAGCCCCTCGCCCGACTGCAGCGTCTCTCCTGGCCGCAGCTCTCCCTCGCCGGACGAGGCGGAGGCCGTCGGGGCGAGCACGAGGGTGCCGACCAGCACGCAGGCGCTGATCAGGGCGGTGCGGACGGCGGGACGCGCCAGCGCGTCCCGCTCCCGACCGCTCACGACACGGCTCCCCGGGTCACCTACCCACCCCCCTCGCACGGACCGACCTGACAACGACTCAGGTCGGCACGCACCTCCACCCTAGGTCAGCGTGACGCAGATCACACGGGTGAAGGACCGACGGCCGGCGGCACGATCGCGGCGGGCCACTGCAGCCGCGGCGAGACGGTGGCGCTCGTGTCCGGTCGTACCTGGACGAGCTGGTAGTCGACGAACCGTCGCGTGTCCGGGCTCCACCGCAGGACGGTCATCTCGGCGACCCCGTTCAGGGGTCCGACGGTCGGTTGGCCGAGCGTCGCGCCGGCGGTGCTCGAGCTGATGTACCGCACGGCACGGTCCACCCGCTCGGGTCCGTAGCGCCGGTGCAGGTGGCCCGAGACCTGCGCCGGCACGCAGCCGTCGTCCAAGGCCCGCTGGCCGACCGCGGGGGTGTGAATCAGGAGCAGGTCGACACCGTCGTCGTCGTCGCACGCGACCTCGGCGAGGCGCTCGGCCTGCTCGGCCGCGGTCTCCTTGCCGGCCTGCGCGGTGCCGCCGGCGCCGACCCGCGTCTCGTTCGGGTCGCTGTCGCCCAGGATGCGCAGACCGTCCACCTCGACCACGGACCCGTCCAGCACGGTGGCGCCGGCGCGCGCGTAGTTCTTCGACGTCTCGGCGGAGTCGTGGTTGCCGGGCGACGTCACCAGCTCCACACCGTCGGGCACCGCACGCGCGAACGTCGTCACGCAGTACTGCTCGACCGACGTGCCGTTGATCGTGGTGTCTCCCGCGTCGAGGACCACGTCGGCGTCCGCAGCCTCGACGACCGTCCGGATCAGGGGTGCCATCCCGACGTTGCAGTGCAGGTCGGAGACGACGACGACCGTGACCAGGTCCTCGTCACCGGCCGCCTCCCTCGCCGTCGGCGACGGGCTGCCCGTCGCGGACGGCTCCGCGAGGAGCGCCTGCCGCTCGTCCCAGGCGACCTGGAGCGACGCGTTCGCCTCCGCGTAGAACGTCTCGTTCTTGCGCAGCTCGGCGACGACCTGCCCGCCGTAGGTGTCGATGACACCACCGAGCCGGCCGGTCACCCGGGCACCCTCGAGGGGCGTGCCGTCGAACACGGCCGACGCGCGCTGCGACACCGCCGGCCGGTCACGTCGCCCGACGCTCGACGTCACGACCGTGCCGACGAGCGCGACGACGACGACCCCGACGACGACCGCCCGCAGGTGCGGTCGCACGTGGTCGTGCAGCTCCGCCCGGCGCGCCGCACCGACCAGGAAGCGCACCAGGTACCACCCGCCGACCAGCACGACCAGCGCCAGCACGGTCCGCTCGAGCGCCTCGACAGCCAGCGCCCGGCCCACGTCCTGGATCGTCGCCTCCGGACCGGAGAAGAACTGCAGGTAGCTCTGCAGGTCCCCGCTGAGCGCGGCGAGGGTCCGGGCCGGGTTCAGCTCGGTGACCGAGGCGGGGATCTCCTGCACGGTCACGCGGACGCCGAGGGTCAGCGGCAGCGGGGACTCGATCTCGAGCGTGCCGAGCGGACCGAGGTCGATCGTCACCGTGTGGTCGGTCGTCACGTCGTACCGGGCCTCGTGCGGGCCGAGGCTGCTCTCGACGGACGCCGTCGTGATCCCGAAGGTGAGCGCGACGAGCACGGCAGCGACCAGCAGGAGGACCCGCGGCCACCACCGTCGCTCGGCGCGCACCTCGGGGCTGCTCGGGTCGCTCATCGCACCCGAGCCTATGCGGGAACGGGCAGGTCAGCCCTGCGCGTCGCGCCAGGCCACCCACTCGGCCGCGAGCGACAGGTCGTAGTCCGGCCCGCCGGTGCCGACCGTGAACAGCGTCACGCCCGCGGCGACGAGCGCGTCGGCGACCTCGCTGGGCGGCGCCCCGACGCCGACGGACCGCTCGACCAGGTTGGCCGTGTCCCGGCCGACGTCGGCACCGTGCTCGTCGAGGATCGCGCTCTTGCGCACCAGGGTGTCGACGTCGCCGAACGAGTGCCACTGGTCGGCGTGCTCGGCCACGACCCGCAGCGTCTTGCGCTCGCCACCGCCGCCGATCATCACGGGGATCTGGCGCGTCGGCGCCGGGTTCGACGCCGCCCAGCGGGCCTTGATGCGCGGCATCGACTGGGCCAGGTCCGCGATCCGCGAGCCGGCGGTGCCGAACTCGTAGCCGAACTGGTCGTAGTCCTTCTCGAACCAGCCCGCGCCGATGCCGAGGAGGAGGCGACCGCCGCTGATGTGGTCGACCGTGCGGGCCATGTCGGCCAGGAGCTCGGGGTTGCGGTAGGAGTTGCAGGTCACGAGCGCGCCGATCTCCACCCGGCTGGTCTGCTCCGCCCAGGCGCCGAGCATCGTCCAGCACTCGAAGTGCTTGCCGTCGGGATCCCCGCTGAGCGGGAAGAAGTGGTCCCAGTTGAAGATGATGTCGACACCGAGGTCCTCGGCGCGGCGGACCGCGTCCCGGATCTGGGCGTAGTCGGCGTGCTGGGGCTGGAGCTGGACTCCGATGCGGATGGGGTGCGTCATGGGTCGAGCCTAGGTTGGCGGGACAGGACCTGACCTCTTCTGCGAGGAGGCTGGGTCCACGACCTGACCGAAGGAGTGTCTCGATGGACATGAAGCTGGAGCTCGTCCCCGTCCCGGTGACCGACATCGACCGCGCGAAGGCCTTCTACGTCGACCAGGTGGGCTTCGTCGCCGACCACGACGTGCCGGTCGACGAGAACCTGCGGTTCGTGCAGCTCACCCCGCCCGGCTCGGCGTGCTCGATCGTGCTCGACGTGAACCTCACGGCCATGCCCGCCGGGGCCCAGCAGGGCCTGCAGGTGGTCGTCGACGACGCGGACGCCGCCTACGCGTACCTGGTCGGGCGCGGGGTCGCCGCCGAGCCCGTGGTCGACTTCCCGTGGGGGCGGTTCACGTTCTTCGCGGACCCCGACGGCAACCGGTGGTCCGTGCAGCAGATCATCCGGAGGTAGGCGCCGTCGCCGCGATGAGCAGCTCCGCCGCCGCGCGGATCTGCTCGATCTGCTCGGGCGTGAGCCCGAGGCCCGCCACCATCGCGGCGGGGATCCCGACGGCCGAGGCCCGCAGGGCGCGCCCCGCGTCGGTCACGACGATGTCGAGGGCGCGCTCGTCCTGCGGCGCGCGCTCGCGACGGACCAGTCCCATGGCCTCCAGCCGCTTGACCAGCGGTGACGCGGTGGCGGGCTCCAGGTGCAGCAGCGCGGCGAGGTCCTTCAGCGAGAGCCGGCCGTACTGCCAGAGCGCGAGCATCGTCAGGTACTGCGGGTGCGTCAGGCCGAGCGGCTCGAGCAGGGGACGGTAGAACGCGACGAGACCGCGGGCCGCGGCGGACATGCTCAGGCAGACCTGGGCCTCGACGGCGAGCGGATCGTCCATCCCCCCATCGTAGGTCGTGCGCATATAGTTAGGGCACGAACTACCTAGGAGTGCTCGTGCCGAAGAAGAAGCGCCGTGACCTGACCGAGTGGTGGCTGACCTACCTGGGTCCCGCGCAGGTGGGCAACATCCGCGGGCCGCGCACGGTGCTCACCGACGACGAGATCGCCCGCAACACCGAGCTCCAGCAGCAGTTCGACCGCGTCGTCGACGCCTCCGGCCGGACGTTCCTGGTCGAGCGCGGGACTACTGGTACGTGACCAGGTCCGGCACCGGCTGCACCTGATAGGTCTGCGCGGGCTCCAGCATGGGGACGTCCTCGTCGTAGAAGTTCTTCCACCCCCAGTGCACGGGCGGCGCGTCCGTGCGCAGCGCGTTCCACGTCCCCGCCTTCGCCGGCTGCGAACCCTGGCCGTCGACGTGGATCACCACCGCCAGCTCGTCGTGGGACGTGTCGAGCCGGGCGCGGTCCTGGATCATCCGGCCCGCGAACTGGTGCAGCACGAACATCTTCTGCGGCAGGGCGCGCTGGGCCGTGAAGTCCGCCAGCCAGGCCGACACGCCGTTGACCTCGTCGATGCCGACGGAGCCGATCTGACGCAGGTGCACCTGGTCCGGGGCGAGGCGCCACTCCGGGTCGAGGGCGAGCCCGACGTACGGGAGCGCCAGGAGGTCGGCGTACCGCTGCGCCTGCGTGAGGAAGTCCGTGCGACCGGGCTGCAGGTCCAGGACCACCGCGAAGCCCGCGGCGCCGGCGGCCTCCACCAACGGGCGCAGCTCCTCCACCGGCCGCTCCTGGGAGTAGTTCCCGTCGTCGCCCGGTCCCGCCGACGCGATCGTGGCGATGATCTCCACCGCCGGCACGACGACGTCCGCGGTGAGGGTCCGGTACGGCGCCGCCGTCGCGTCGGCCCGGGCCAGCGTCGCGGGCACGTCCTGCTCCCCCAGCACGCCGAGCGCCCTCGACCCGGGCGTGCCGTAGAGCGCGACGTACTTCTTGCCCGGCACGCCGGGGACCTGCGGGAACACGAGCTGCCCACCGCCGCCGAGGAGCACGCCCGTCGAGGCGGCGGCCATCCGGCGCGCCAGCCGGTCCGGCGGTCCGAACGCCGCCCCGAGGGCGATCGTGTGGTCCGGGGCTGCCGCGGCGATCGCCTGCACCCCGGGCGTCGTGGCCCGGGGGTCGCCGCCGGGCGTGTCCAGCACGGGCACCCCGGCCGCTCGGAGCGTCGCGAGCGCGGCGAGGGGGTCGACGCCGACGCCCGTGAGCGCGACGGTGCCGGCGACCGCGGCCGCCGGCCGGGTCCGCGGGAGCACCGCGCCGGGCGAGGGTGACGGGGTCGACGGCGGCCGGGCGGTGGCGGACCGGGTCGGGGATGCCGTCGGACCGGCGCTCGCTGTCGGGCTCGGGAGCGCACCGGGGACGACGAGCACTGCCGGTCGTGGTCCGGTGAGTGCACGGACCGCGCCGGGCTCCCCTCCCGCGGGCACCTCGGCCGGCGCCCCGAACCGTGCCCCGGTGGCCGACCGCAGGGCGTCGGGGCCCGCGCCGGCCGCGACCGGGACGACGGTCACACCGCTCGGAGGCTCGAACGTGACCGGTCCGACCGCGAGCACCGCGTCGGCGTCGAGCCGCTCGAGCTCGGCGACCAGCGGCGCAGGGTCGATCCCCGGGCCGGTCAGCAGGACGGGGGCGCCGAGGGCCACGCCCGCGGAGGCGGCGGTGAGCTGGGCGGCGACGTCGTCGACGGGGGCGACGACCACCACGGGGGCCCGGACGAACACGGCGCGCGACGCCTCGATCGCCGCGTCCGGCGCGGTGGCGGCGGGCAGGACCGTCGTGGCGTCGGCCGGGGCGCCGACCTGGGCGGAGACCGGCGTCGGGGTCGGCGTGGCGCTGGGCGTGGGCGAACTCGTGGTCGGGGTGGGCCCGACAGCGTCCCCGTCGTCCGTGCAGCCCGCGAGCGCCAGCAGGGCCACCACGGACAGGACCGCGGCGGCGCGTCGACCCATCGGCACTCTTCTACCTCCAGGTCGCGGTCGACCGCCAGCATACGAGGGGACCACCAGGCGGACCACGTCTCCGTCGCCGCCGACCCCCGTCACCGCCGGGGCACCCTGCCGCGCGACCCCGCGTCGCTGTCCCGGGCCGCGTTCGCGCTGCTCGTCGTCGCGCTGCGGCAGGGTGAGCGGCCGGCGATCGCGACGGAGACCCGCGGCGTGGGCTCCGGTCCGCGGACGGTGCACCGGCCCGTCGCACTCGGCCGTCGGGACGCCGTCTCGCCGTGCCGTGCTGGGGTGTGCCTGCTCGTGGTCCTCGTGACCTGGCGCATCGGGGTGCTGCGCACGTGGTGGACGGTCTGACGTGCCGCGCGAGGGGCCAGGCCGCGTGCCAGGCTCGGCACATGGGATCCGCGGGCGAGGTCGTGCAGGCGTACGTCACGGCCCAGGTCGAACGGCTCCTCGCGTCCGTCCCCGAGGTCCGGGCCGGGGACGACGACGCCGTGCACGACGCCCGCGTGGCCACCCGACGCCTGCGCGCGGCGCTCTCCGTGTACCGACCGGTGCTGGACCGCGACGTCACCGACCCGCTGCGCGGCGAGCTCGCGGAGCTGGGTCACGTGCTCGGCGCGGCCCGGGACGCCCACGTCGAGGGCCACGCGCTGCGGCGCAGGCTCGAGCGGGAGGACCCCTCGCTCGTCGTCGGTCCCGTCGAGCGACGGATCGAGGAGGACCGCTCCGCCGCCCGGCTGCTCGCGCAGGACCGGGTGGACGCCTGGTTGGCGTCCGCGCGGTTCGGTGAGCTCGTCGCGACCCTGGTCCCGGACCTGCCTACCGGTCCCCGGGCTCCGGACGACGCGGCCACGGTCCTCCCCCGCCACGCCCGCCGCGCGTGGGACCGCCTCGACCGCACGCTGGAGGTCGCCGCGTCTGCCGCTCCGGGCGAGGACCGCGACGAGGCCCTGCACGAGGTCCGCAAGGCGGCGCGCCGCGCCCGGTACGCGAGCGAGGTGGCCGCCGCGGTCGTCGGAGCGCCGGCGCGGCGCAGCGCGAAGCGGGCGCACCGCGTCCAGGAGATCCTCGGCGCGCAGCACGACGCGGTGACCAGGCAGGAGACGCTGCGTCGGCTCGCCCACCAGGCCGACCTCGACGGGGAGAGCACCTTCACCTACGGGCGTCTGCACGCGCTGGAGCAGCGCGCCGGGGAGGCGGCACAGGAGGCCGCCGAGACGCCGTTGCGCCGCGTCGCCGGACGCGGGCACCGCCGCTGGATGCGCTAGTCGGAGGTCTCGCCGGCGCGGTGGTTGTGCCCGAGGCTCTCCAGGAACCGCGGGCCGCGGGCGGCCAGCTCCGCCTCGTACGCGGCCGACCAGGTCCCGTACGGGGAGCCCGCCAGCGAGTCGTTGGAGAACCGCGGGTCCGAGGTGACCTCCGTGACGCAGAAGGCGGGGATGGTCAGGTCGGTGACGGGTCCGCCGCGCTCCACCTCGGCGATCATCAGCGGCGCGTTGCCGCCCGCGAACGTGTCGACCACCCAGCCGTCGTCGCCGAGCCACACCGAGTGGCGGGTCTTGGCCACGCGGGCGCCGCCGCGACGGACCAGCTCGATCCCGACCGAGACGTCAAGCTCGCGTTCGGCCTCGTAGCGGGTGCCCTCGTTCATGGGCCCCTTCACCGTGATGGCGCAGAAGTCCATCTGGTCGGCGTACCGGTCGAGGATCGCCAGCTCGTCCAGGCCGCGGTCCAGGACGAGCCCCGCGACGGTCGCCTGCACCCGGACGCGGATGGCGAATCCCGCGTCCGCCAGGACGTAGCTCTGCACGATGAGGGCCGGCGAGGCGTCGAGCAGGTCCGCCGGCACGTCGCGCGCCCAGAAGCGACGCTCGAACTCGAAGTCGCCGTACCCGGTGTCGCTCACCCCCCGAGGCTATCGGCCCAGGTCACCGCTGGCCCGGACATCCGCTACTCGGTGCTCACCGCGTCGAGGACCGGCAGCCGCGCGGCCCGGACCGCGGGCCACAGCGCGGCGACGACCCCGACGACCACCGCGAGCGCGAGCATGAGCGCCAGGCTCGCCCACGGCACCGCGAGCGTCCGCAGCCCGACGTCGGAGAAGACCGTCGGCAGCGTCGCGGCCAGCGCGACGCCCATGACGAGCCCGACGGTGGTGCCGAACACCGCGGTGAGCACCGACTCCAGGGTGATCGTGCCGCCCAGCTGGAGCCGGCCCAGACCGACCGCGCGGAGCAGCCCGATCTCGCGGGTCCGCTCGATCACCGACAGGGCGAGCGTGTTGACGATGCCGAGCACCGCGATGACGACCGACAGCCCCAGCAGCGCGTAGAGGATGACGAGCACCCGGTCCACCTGCGCGGCCAGGTCGGACACGAACTCCTCGCTGTCCATGACGGAGACGACGACGTACGGGCGGACCGCCTCGGTGAGCTCGTCGCGCAGCGCCGCGACGTCGGCGCCGTCCGCGGCCGTGACGAAGACCGTGGTCACCCGCTGCTCGTCGGGCGGGAACAACGGGTCCAGCACGTCCTGCGACACGACGAACGGCACCCCGAACGCGGGCGAGTCGATGACCGCACCGATCGTGAGGGTCTGCGAGCCCGACGAGCCCACGACCGTGAGCTCCTGCCCGAGCGTCCAGTCCTCGTCGTCCATCGTGGTCCGCTGCACCGCCACCTCGCCCGCCTCGAGCGCGGCGGGGAAGTCGCCCTCGACGACCTCGGTGCGGATGCTGCGGCCGACGGCTGCGGGGTCGATGCCGGTGGCGGCGAACAGGACGTCGCCCACCAGCACGCTGGCGGTCGCGAACGTGTCGGCCGCCTGCACGTCGGGCAGCGCCCGGACGTCGGTGACCGCCTGCTCCGGCACGGTGCCCTGCGCGGCCCCGCGCAGGATGTAGTCGGTGGTGGCCTCCTGCGTGACGATGGCGCTGGTCGACGCCTGCGTGGTGGCCGCGATCACGGCGGCGGCACCGACGAGGGCCATCCCGACCATGAGGGCGCCTGCCGTGTTGGCCGTGCGCCGCGGGTTGCGGGTGACGTTGCCGCGCGCGAGCGGCCCCACCGGCCGCCAGGCGGCGAACGGCGCGGAGACCACCCGCAGGAACCCGCGCGCCAGCACGGGCGAGGCGGCGAGCACGCCGAGCACGATCGCGCCGGCGCCGGTGCCGAGCACCGCCCCCGCCTGGTCCGCGGTCGGGTCGAGGAGCGCGACGAGCACGGCGGCGAGGCCCAGCACCACGAGCGCGATCCCCACGACGGCACGCCTGGTCAGGGACCGCTCCGGCAGCGTCACCTCGTCGCGCAGCGCCTCCACCGGCGGCACGAGCGCGGCCCGGCGGGCCGGCAGCGCGGCGGCCAGCACGCTCACGAGCGTCCCGACGAGCACCGAGACCGCGAGGGTGAACCCGTCCAGCGGCACACGCCCGGTGAGCTCCATGCCGAACCGGCCGAGCACCTCGCGCAGCACCACGACGAGCCCCAGCCCACCGGCCACGCCGAGGACCGCGCCGACCACGCCCACGATCGCGGCCTGGAGCACGATCGACGTGAACACCTGCAGCGGCGACGCGCCGACGGCGCGGAGGAGGGCGAGCTCCCGGGTCCGCTGACGGACCCACATGGAGAACGTGTTGGCGATGATGAAGCCGCCGACGAACAGGGAGATCCCCGCGAACACCAGCAGGAACGTCGTGATGAACCCGAGGACGGTGAGGATGTTCTCCGTCGACTGCTCGCGCACCTCGTCCCCCGTGACCGCCTCCGCGGGGACGTCCGTCGCGGCGAGGACGGGCGTCAGCCGGTCCACCAGCTGCTGCTCGGTCAGCCCGTCGTCCGCGAGGACGGAGATCGTCGCCACCGTCCCGTCCGGCGCGAACGCCGCCTCGGCGGTCGCCGCGTCGAGGAAGACGACCGTGGCGCCGGCCAGCGCGGCACCGAGCCCGACCTCCCCGACGACCGTGACGGGGCGGACCTGCCCGCCGACCACCACGCTGGTCGCGTCACCGATCGCGAGCCCCGACGCGGCCAGGGTCGCCGACTCCACCGCGATCTCCTCACCGTCCGCGGGCGCCCGGCCGTCGACGATGTCCACCGCACGGTCGCGCGGGTCGAAGGAGAACGCGAAGCTCGGCGCCTGGGTGCTCTGCACCGCGGTGCCGTCCGCCCCGACCAGGACGAGCGGTCCCTGCACGTCGGGCAGGACCGAGGCCACCCCGTCGACCGCCTCGAGCTCGTCGACCAGGGTCAGCGGCACGGGGTTGCGCACCTCCGGGCTGATCCGGTCCGGACCGCCCGTGCCGCCGGCCTGCTCGGAGCCGCGGACGTACGCGTCGCCGAGGGTCGTCGTCGCGACGATGTCGGTGAAGGTGGAGCTGAGCATGGTCCGCAGCGCGAACGTGCCGGCGACGAACGCCACCCCGAGCGCGACCGCGAGCACCGACAGGCAGAACCGCACGAGGTGCGCCCGCACCCCGCGCAGCGCGACCCGGACCATCAGGCCGCGCCGACGCGGATCGCCGTGAGCGCCGCCAGGACCGTCTCCGCCGTCGGGTCCCGCAGCTCGCCGACCAGCCGACCGTCCGCCAGGAACAGCACCCGGTGCGCGTAGCTGGCCGACGTCGGGTCGTGCGTGACCATCACCACGGACTGGCCGAGCTCGTCGACGCTGCTGCGCAGGAAGCCCAGGACCTCCGCCGCGGACGTGCTGTCGAGGTTGCCGGTGGGCTCGTCGGCGAACACGACGGCAGGCCGTGCGACGAGCGCCCGCGCGCACGCCACGCGCTGCTGCTGCCCGCCGGACAGCTCGCTCGGCTTGTGCCCGAGCCGGTCGGTGAGCCCGAGCGTCTCCACGACGAGGTCGAGGTGGGCGCGGTCGACGTGCCGCCGCGCGATGTCGAGGGGCAGGGTGATGTTCTCCAGCGCTGTCAGGGTGGGCACGAGGTTGTACGCCTGGAAGACGAACCCGATCCGCGTCCGGCGCAGCGCCGTCAGCTTCCGCTCGGACATGCTGCTCACCGTCTGGCCGTCGACGACGACGGTCCCGGACGTCGGGCGGTCCAGCCCCGCCAGGCAGTGCATGAGCGTCGACTTGCCCGACCCGGACGGGCCCATGATCGCGGTCAGCTCCCCGCGGACCAGCTCGACGTCGACCCCGTCGAGCGCCCGGACGGACGTCTCCCCCGCACCGTAGACCTTCACCAGGTCGTGTGCGGAGGCGATCACAGGAGCGGACATGCGGGGGCGTTCCTCCTCGTCAGGCGGGCGTCTGCCACCGATCGTGCCTTGTGACGCTCACCACCGCGAGCCACGTGTCGGCATCCGGTGTGAGAGGGTAGGCGTACCAAGGGCTGCGCGAACCTGCGCGCCCCGCGTCGTGGAGGTCCCCCGGAGCACCCGCTCTGGTTGCTCTGGCGGCGGACCCCGACCAAGCCCCGAGAGGCTCTACCTGTGACTTCCTTCGCCGATCTCGGCATGCCCTCTGCCCTGTCCACCGCACTGACGGCGCAGGGCATCACCGCCCCCTTCCCCATCCAGACCGCCACGCTGCCCGACTCGCTGGCCGGCCGGGACGTCCTCGGCCGCGGCCGAACGGGCTCCGGCAAGACGCTCGCGTTCGCGCTGCCGCTCGTCGTGCGCATCGCCGCCACCGCCGGCAAGGGCAAGGCCCCCCGCCGCCCCCGCGCCCTCGTGCTGGCCCCGACGCGCGAGCTCGCCTCGCAGATCGACGCGACCATCGCGCCGCTGGCCAAGGTGCTCGGCCTGAACACGACCGTGATCTTCGGTGGCGTGTCCCAGGGCAAGCAGACCTCCGCGCTCAACGGCGGCATCGACATCGTCATCGCCTGCCCGGGCCGGCTCGAGGACCTCCTGAACCAGAAGGCCCTCACGCTCGACGACGTGCAGATCACCGTGCTCGACGAGGCCGACCACATGGCCGACCTCGGCTTCCTGCCCGGCGTGAAGCGGATCATGGACAAGACCCCGAAGCAGGGTCAGCGCCTGCTCTTCTCGGCCACCCTGGACAAGGGCGTCGACCAGCTCGTCAAGCGGTACCTGACCTCGCCGGTCGAGCACTCCGTCGACAGCGCCGAGTCCCCCGTCGCCGCCATGACGCACCACCTGTTCGAGGTGCGCGACGCCGACGCCAAGAAGCAGGTCGTCCACCACCTCGCCTCCGGCACGGGCCGCCGTGTGCTGTTCATGCGCACGAAGCACCAGGCGAAGAAGCTGGCCAAGCAGCTCACCATGGACGGCATCCCCGCCGTTGACCTGCACGGCAACCTGGCGCAGGGCGCCCGCGAGCGGAACCTCGAGGCGTTCTCCTCCGGCGCCGTGCGCGTCCTGGTCGCCACCGACATCGCCGCGCGCGGCATCCACGTCGACGACATCGAGCTCGTCGTGCACGTGGACCCGCCGGCCGAGCACAAGGCGTACCTGCACCGTTCCGGCCGGACCGCGCGGGCCGGGTCGGGTGGCGACGTCGTCACGATCGTCCTGCCGGAGCAGCGCGGCGACGTCCGCCAGCTGACGCGCGCCGCCAAGATCACGGCGACGCCGAAGCCCGTCTTCCCCGGTGACGCGACGCTCACGCGCCTCGTCGGCGAGGTCGCCGAGCCCGTGAAGTACGTCGCCCCGCCTGCTCAGCCCACCACCGGTGGCGGCGGGGGCGGCGGCGGTCGTGGCCGTGGGCGCGGTCGCGGTGGTGCCCCTGCGGCTGCCGCTCCGGCCGCGGGCTCCGGCCAGCGTCGCCGTCGCGGCGGCAGCGGTCGCGGCACCGGCGGCGGCTCCGGCGCGTCCAGCTCCGGCGGCCCGCGCGTGGTGTACTCGCGCGGCTGACGTCCCTGCAGTTCAGAGGCCGGTCCGGAACGTCGGGCCGGCCTCTGGCGTATCCCCCGGGCCTGGCCGCATGATGATCCGGAGCGTCTCCGACACCCGGGAGTGAGCATGTCGAACCGCACGGCGTCCTGATGGCGATCATCTCCCGCGGGTTCCGCGGCAAGCGTGAGGTCGACCCCCGGATCCCGCCCGGGCAGTACCTCGAGCGCGGCTTCCCCGTGCTGTCGGCCGGCCCGACGCCGCGCGCCGACCTGGCCACCTGGACGTTCTCGATCACCGCGGGCGGGGCGCCGCGCGCCAGCTGGACCTGGTCCGAGCTGACGCACCTGCCGCACGACGACATCGTCAAGGACATCCACTGCGTCACCAAGTGGAGCAAGCTCGACTCCGTGTGGCGGGGCATCTCGCTGGACACGCTGCTCGACGGCGTCGAGATCGCGCCCGAGGAGCAGTACGTCATGGCGCACTGCGACGGCGGCTACACGACCAACGTGCCGCTCGCGGACCTGCGCGGCGGCAAGGCCTGGATCGCCTACCAGTACGACGGCGCCCCGCTGCCGCCCGAGCACGGCGGTCCGGCGAGGCTGCTCATCCCGCACCTGTACTTCTGGAAGTCGGCCAAGTGGGTCCGCAGCCTCGACCTCATGACCGAGGACACGTGGGGGTTCTGGGAGCGGCTCGGGTACCACGCCTACGGGGACCCGTGGAAGGAACAGCGGTACTGGGGTGACTGACGAACGTGCCGGCTCCCTCTATGCGTTGCCGTGGATGGTCGGCACCCTGGTCTCCCGCACCGCCGAGACACCCACCGCGATGACGCTCGAGCTCGACGTCCCCGGCTGGCGCGGCGCTCTCGCGGGCCAGCACGTCGACGTCCGCCTGACCGCGGAGGACGGCTACTCCACGCAGCGCTCCTACTCCCTGGCCTCCCCCGGCACGATGGGGCTGCCCGGGGTACCGCCCGACCCCGCGATGCACGACAGCCGGATCGCGCTCACCGTGCAGGTGGTCGACGACGGCGAGGTCTCCCCCTACCTGACCGAGGACCTGCAGGTGGGCGACGAGATCGAGCTCCGCGGCCCTGTCGGGCACTGGTTCGTCTGGCAGCCCACCGACCCGCACCCCGTCCAGCTCATCGGCGGCGGGTCCGGTCTCGTGCCGCTCATGTCGATGCTGCGCACCCGGCGGCTCGCAGGGAGCCGGGCACCGTTCCGGCTGGCCGTCTCGGTCCGCACCCCCACCGACGCGATCTACGCCGACGAGCTCGAGACCTTCGACGACGTCGAGGTCACCCGCGTGTGGACCCGCCGGGGCCCGGACGGGTGGACCGGCCCGGTCGGCCGGATCGACGCCGCGCTGCTCGAGGCCGTCTGCTTCCCGCCCGACGAGCGCGCGCACGTGTTCGTGTGCGGGCCGACGCCGTTCGTCGAGTCCGTCGCCGACACCCTGGTCGACCTCGGCCACGACCCGGAGCGCATCCGCACCGAGCGGTTCGGACCGACGGGCCCGTAGGGACGACGGGTGCTCAGCCGGTGTTCTGCAGACCCGCGGCGACGCCGTTGACGGTGAGCAGCAGGAGCCTGCGCAGGTCGTCGGCCTGCTCGGGAGCCTCGCCGGTGCGCAGCCCGCGCAGTGCCCGCAGCTGGAGCAGGGACAGCGCGTCCACGTAGGGGCTGCGCAGCTGGACCGCCCGGCCGAGGATCCGCCGGCGGGACAGGATCGCCTCGCTCTGCGTGATGGCGAGCACCCACTGCCGGGTCAGGGCCATCTCCTCGAGCACGAGCCCGGCCAGGTCGTCGCGGTCGCCGAGCGCCAGGTACCGCTCCGCGATCCGCTCGTCGGTCTTGGCCAGCGACATCTCGACGTTGTCGATCATCGTGGTGAACAGCGGCCACTGGGCGTACGCCTCGCGCAGCTCGTCCAGGTCACCGGTCGCCGCCAGCGCGGAGCCCAGGCCGTACCAGCCGGCCAGGTTGATCCGCGCCTGCGACCAGCTGAACACCCACGGGATGGCCCGCAGGTCGTCCAGCGACTCGACCGACAGGCCGCGACGGGCGGGGCGCGAGCCGATCGGCAGCAGCCCGACCTCCTCGAGCGGCGTGACCTCGGCGAACCACTGCGGGAAGCCCGGCGCCTTGACCAGCTCGTGGAACCGGACCCGGGACGCCTCGTCGAGCTGTGCGGCGAGGGACGCGAACCGCTCGGTGGCCGCGGAGTTGCGGCGCTCGACCGAGGGCGCCCCGGCCAGGAGCGTCGCCGCGGCGACCTGCTCGATGTGCCGAGCGGCGATCACAGGGTCGCCGTAGCGGGCGAAGATGACCTCGCCCTGCTCCGTGAGCTTGAACCGTCCGTCGACGGACCCCGGGGGCTGCGCGAGCAAGGCGCGGTTGGCCGGACCGCCACCGCGGCCCAGCGCGCCGCCGCGACCGTGGAACAGCGTGAGGACGATGTCGTTGCGCCGTGCCCACTCCGTGATGCGGCGCTGCGCGGCGTCCAGCGTCAGTGTGGCCGAGACCGGCCCGACGTCCTTCGAGGAGTCCGAGTAACCGAGCATGACCTCGACGCGACGGCCGTTCTCCGCGAGCCGGCGCTGCACCTGCGGGAGCGCCAGGGCGCCCTCCAGGATGTCGACCGACGCCTCGAGGTCCGCGAACGTCTCGAACAGCGGGATGGCGTCGATGACGGGCGCGTCCACCCCGGCGAACGCGATCTCCGCGAGCTGGTACACCGCCGCGAGGTGCTCGGCGGACTGCGTGAACGACACGATGTAGCGGCGGGCGGCGAGCACGCCGTACCGGCGCTGCACGGCGCCGATGGCGCGGAACGTGTCGAGGACCTCGACCGTGCGCGGCTCGAGCGTGCCGTCGACGCCGTTCTTCGCCAGGTCCGCCAGCGCACCGGCGTGCACCTGCGAGTGCTGCCGCACCTCGAGCTCGGCCAGGTGGAACCCGAAGGTCTGCACCTGCCAGATGAGCCTCTGCAGGTCGCCGTAGGCGGCACGCGTCGCACCGGCCTCCGCCAGGGAGCGCTGCACGACCTCGAGGTCGGCCTCCAGCTCCGTGGCAGCGCCGTAGCCGAGGTCGGCGTTGCGCGTCCGCGTCGCCGCGATGCGCTCGGCCAGGAAGTAGACGACCCGACGGTGCGGCTCGTTGGGGGCGTCGCCCGCGATCCGCGTGGCCAGCGACGCGGACAGGCCACGCTGGCGCTGCCAGAGGGCGCCCAGCTCGGCCGAGCCGGGGGTGCCGGACGCATCGAGGGTGAGCCCGTGCGCCGTCTTGCGGGCCGAGGACTCGAGCTCCAGCAGGGCGTGCTCGGAGGCCATGGCCGCGGCGGTCTCGGTGATCTCGGCCGTCACGTTCGGGTTGCCGTCGCGGTCCCCGCCGATCCACGTCCCGAGCCGGGCGAACGAGCGGACGGCCGGAGCCGTGGTGCCCGCGGCGTCGGCCAGCAGCCAGTCGTCGAGGCGGCGGTAGACGGCCGGCAGGACGTCGGCGAGCGTCGCCTCGAACACGTTGATGACCGTGCGGACCTCGTCGAGCACCGACGGCTTGGCCTCGCGGAGCGGGGCGGTGCGCCAGAGCGTGTCGATCTCGCTCAGCAGGCGCCGGTCGTTCTCCGCCAGCGACATCCCGCCGGTGTAGCGCAGGTCGCGCTCCGCGACGAGCTCCGCGATGCGGCGGATCGCGCTGGACACCGCGCGGCGACGCGCCTCGGTCGGGTGCGCGGTGAACACCGGCCGGAACTCGAGCTCCGCGAGCCGCTGGCGGGCGACGTCCTCGCCCACCTCGTCGGCCAGCTGCGCGACCGCGGAGGGCAGCGAGTCGTCCGGTGCGAGGTGGTGCGGCAGGAGGTTGGCCTCGCGGTCCCGCAGGACGCGCACCCGGTGGAACTCCTCGGCGGTGTTGGCCAGGTGGAAGTAGCAGGTGAACGCCCGCGCGACCTCCTCGGCGCGGGCGAGGGTGAACCCCGCGACGAGCTCCTCGGCCTGCGCCAGCGCGTCGGCGTCCGGGCCGTTGTGCGCCCGGATCGCGAGCTCGCGCAGGCGCTCGACGTCGGCCAGCAGGTCCTCGCCACCGGCCTCGCGCAGCACGCGGCCGAGGAACTCGCCGAGCACCCGGACGTCGTTGCGCAGCGGCTCAGGGACCTCGTGGCTCACGGGGGCGGCAGGACTCTGCGCGGTGTCGCTCGCGGAAAGGGGTGCGGTCACGGGCCAAAACTAAGGCACGTCGCCGGATCCGGTCTCCGCAGTCCGAGCGATGGGCAGTGTGACGTGGCCGACGACGTCCGCAGGCGACCGGCACCGGTGACGTGCGACGGTGTCCCGGTGCGACACATCATCATCGGGACGGGCGCGGTCGGCGGAGTGATCGGCGGGCTGCTGGCCGGCGCGGGCAAGGACGTCGTCCTCGTCGCCCGCGGCCCTCAGCTGGAGGCCCTGCGGACCGGCGGGCTCGAGGTCACGACGGCCGCCGGCACCGTGCGCGTGCACCCGCCGGTCGCCGCGGGGCCGCAGGACGTCGACCTGCACCCGGACGACGTGCTGGTCCTGGCCGTCAAGAGCCAGGACACCGCCGTCGCCCTAGAGGCTTGGGCGGACCGCCCCGTGTCCGGCGGCGGGACCGCGGCCGAACGGCTCACCGTGGTCTGCGCGCAGAACGGCGTCGACAACGAGCGGGCGGCGCTGCGCCGGTTCGCCGGGGTCGTCACGATGTGCGTCTGGCTGCCCGCCACCTATCTCGAGCCCGGTCGCGTCTCCGCGGGCGGCACGCCGGTGCCGGGCGTCCTGACCCTCGGTCCGGCGGCACCGTCGTCGGCCGGCGACGACGTCCTCGCGGCGCTCGCCGGCGACCTGACGGACGCCGGCTTCCGTGCCCCCGTGGACGTCGACGTCATGGCGTGGAAGTACCGGAAGCTGCTCTCGAACCTGGCCAACGCCGTGGAGGCGCTCTGCGGCACCGCGCGCGACGACGCGGCCGCCGAGCTCGTCGACCGCGCCCAGGCCGAAGGGCTCGCGACGCTGCGTGCCGCCGGGATCGCCGTGCTGGACGACTCCGTGCACGATGCCGCACGCGCCGACTTCCGGATGAGCCGGCTGCCCGGGCTCGAGCACACCGGCGGGTCGTCCTGGCAGTCGCTCGTCCGCGGGACCGGGTCGATCGAGGCGGACCACCTCAACGGCGAGATCGTGCTCCTCGGCCGCCTGCACGGCGTCCCGACCCCCGTGAACGCGGTCCTGCAGCGGCACGCCCGGCAGGCGGCCACCTCGGGAGCGACGCCGGGATCGACCGCGGCCGACGTGCTGCTGCGCGAGGCCACCGCCTGAACGCCGGAGCGGGCGCAGCCCCTCGGTGAGGTGCCACGCCCGCTCCGCTCTCGGTCTCGGTCTCGGTATCAGTCCGTCAGGAGGCCGAGCACGTGACGCTCGGCCACGTCCAGTTGCCACCGTGCTGGACGGTGAAGCCGAACGACGTCGTCTGGCCGGCGGACAGCGCGCCGCTGCCGTTCGGTCGCATGGTCATGACGTTGCCCGAGGAGTCCCACGTCGGCGACCCGCTCCACGTCGCGATGATCCGCTGCGGGCTGCGGACCGTGACGGTCGACTGCCAGCTGCTGATGTTCGAGTTGGCCCGGATGGTCACCGTGCCGTTGAAGCAGTCGCCCCACTTCTGCCCCTCGGAGTACGTCGCCGTGCAGCTGCCGCCGCCGGTGGGCGGAGGCGTCGTCGGGGGCGGAGTCGTCGGGTTCGGGGACGTCGGGTTCGGGGTCGGGGTGGTGGTCCCGCCCGCGTTCAGCTGGTTGAGCACGCTGGTGTAGGCGGCCTTCTTGTTACCGGAGCCGTCGAAGAGCAGCGGGGTGCCCGACGCGCGCCACGAGTCGCTGTCCCGGACGCCCCACACCGTGATGCCGGTGCACCGCGCGACGGACAGGCAGGCCTGGACGACGCCCTGGTACTGCTGCGCCTGGGAGCTGCCGGAGCCCTCGATGTCGAGCTCGGTGATCTGCACGTCCACGCCCAGGGCGGCGAAGTTGCGCAGGGTCACGTCGTAGTTCGACGGCACCGGGTTGCCCGAGTTGAAGTGCGCCTGGAAGCCGACGCAGTCGATCGGGACACCGCGGGACTTGAAGTCCCGGACCATGGTGTAGACGCCCTGGGTCTTGGCGTGGGACCAGTTGTCCG
>NZ_BJWH01000018.1 GCF_007990265.1 Cellulomonas terrae | reverse complement strand
CCCCCCCCCCCCCGCCGGTGGCGGGCCCGCCTCGGGGGGAGGACGGGTCCGCCGCCGGCGGTGCACCACCCACCACGAGCAGCAGGAGAGAAGTGACCAGCACCCAGAGCCCACCGACGCAGGACGGTGTGCGCCCGGCCGAGGACGTCGAGTCCGCGCGGCCGAGCCGGCGCCGTCGCACGCGTGTGGTCGACAAGGGCGCCAGCCGGCTGTTCCGCTGGACCGCGACCGGCGCCGGCGCCCTCATCCTCGTCGTGCTCGTCGCGGTCGCGGCGTTCCTGGTGCTGCGCGCGTGGCCGGCGCTCACCACCCCGGCCGCCGAGCTGACCGAGAAGGTCTCGTGGATGGGCGAGGCGACCTCGCTCCTCGACTTCGTGGGGCCGCTGATCTTCGGCACGGTCCTGGCGGCCGCCCTCGCGCTGGTCATCGCGACGCCGATCGCGCTGGGCATCGCGCTGTTCACCTCGCACTACGCGCCGCGCCGGCTCGCGTCGGGCCTCGGCTACCTCGTCGACCTGCTGGCGGCCATCCCGTCGGTCGTGTACGGCCTGTGGGGCGGCCTGGTGCTCGCTCCGATGGTCAAGCCGGTCTGGGCGTGGCTCAACGAGTACCTGGGGTTCATCCCGTTCTTCGCGGGCACCGTGTCGCCGACCGCCCGCGTGCTCATGACCGTGGGGCTGGTCCTCGCGGTGATGATCCTGCCGATCATCACGGCCGTGAGCCGCGAGGTGTTCCTGCAGACCCCGCGCCTGCACGAGGAGGCCGCCCTCGCCCTGGGGGCGACGCGCTGGGAGATGATCCGGGTCGCGGTCCTGCCGTTCGCGCGCTCGGGGATCGTGTCCGCCGCGATGCTCGGCCTGGGCCGCGCGCTCGGCGAGACGATGGCCGTCCTGATGATCCTGTCGCCCGGCTTCCTGTACTCGTTCAAGCTGCTCGAGGCGGGGCAGCAGCAGACGATCGCGGCGAACATCGCCGCGCAGTTCCCTGAGGCGAACCCCCTGGGGGTCTCGGCGCTGATCGCGACGGGCCTCGCGCTGTTCGTCATCACGCTCGTCGTCAACATGGCCGCCCGCGCGATCGTCGCGCGCCGCAAGGACTTCTCGGGAGCCAACTGATGAGCGCCACGACCCTCCCCGAGGGCGGCAACGCCGAGCTGCGCGCGCTCCTGCGCCAGGTGGACAAGGGCCGGCACCGCAAGGACCGGCTGATGAAGGGGCTGATCTACGGCGCCTTCGTGCTCGCGATGCTGCCGCTGGTCTCGGTCTCCTGGACCGTGCTGGTGAACGGCATCGAGCGCTTCGACGCCTACTTCCTGACGCACTCGATGCGCGGGGTGTACGGCGGCATGGACGCGGGCGGCATCTACCACGCCATCATCGGCACCCTGGAGATCACGCTCTTCGCGACCCTGATCTCGGTCCCGATCGGTCTGCTCACCGCCGTCTACCTGGTGGAGTACGGCCGGGGCGCCCTGGCGCGGTCCGTCACGTTCTTCGTCGACGTGATGACCGGCATCCCGTCCATCGTGGCCGGCCTGTTCGCCTACGCGTTGTTCGCCGTGATCCTCGGCCCCGGGATCCGGATGGGCGTCGTCGGCTCCGTGGCGCTCTCCGTGCTGATGATCCCGGTCGTCGTGCGGTCCTGCGAGGAGATGCTCCGGCTGGTGCCCAACGAGCTGCGGGAGGCCGCGCTCGCCCTGGGCGTGCCGCGCTGGCTCGTCGTCATCAAGGTCGTCCTGCGTACCTCGATCGCGGGGATCGGCACGGGCATCACGCTCGCGATCGCCCGCATCATCGGCGAGACCGCGCCGCTGCTCATCACGGTCGGCGTCATCGACTCGATCAACTTCAACCTGTTCGAGGGCCGGATGATGACGCTCCCGGTCTACGTCTACCGGCAGTACTCGCAGGGCCTGGTGCCCTGCACGCCCGGCGACCTCGCGTGCATCCCGACGATCAACTACGACCGGGCCTGGGCCGCGGCGCTGACGCTGATCCTCATCGTCATGCTGCTCAACCTGATCGGCCGCCTGATCACCCGCTTCTTCGCTCCCAAGAACCTCGGCTGAAAGACACCCCCATGGCACAGCGCATCGACGTCAAGGACCTGAACATCTTCTACGGCGACTTCCGGGCCGTGGCCGACGTGGAGATGGCGGTCGAGCCACGCTCGGTCACCGCGTTCATCGGCCCGTCGGGCTGCGGGAAGTCGACCTTCCTGCGGACCCTCAACCGCATGCACGAGGTGATCCCCGGTGCCCACGTGCAGGGCAGCGTCGCGATGGACGGCGTCGACCTGTACGGCTCGGACATCGACCCCGTCGCCGTGCGCCGCCAGGTCGGCATGGTGTTCCAGCGCCCCAACCCGTTCCCGACGATGTCGATCGCGGAGAACGTGCTGGCCGGCATCAAGCTGAACAACAAGCGCATCTCCAAGGGCGACGCGCAGGACGTCGTCGAGGCGTCCCTGCGCGGCGCCAACCTGTGGAACGAGGTCAAGGACCGGCTCGACCGGCCGGGCTCGGGCCTCTCGGGCGGGCAGCAGCAGCGTCTGTGCATCGCCCGCGCGATCGCGGTCAAGCCGCAGGTGCTCCTCATGGACGAGCCCTGCTCGGCCCTCGACCCGATCTCGACGCTGGCCATCGAGGACCTCATCGCGGAGCTGAAGTCCGACTACACGATCGTCATCGTCACGCACAACATGCAGCAGGCGGCGCGCGTCTCGGACCGGACGGCGTTCTTCAACCTCGCCGCGACGGGGGAGCCGGGCCGGCTGGTGGAGATCGACGACACCGCGACGATCTTCTCCTCGCCGCGCGTGCAGGCCACGGAGGACTACATCTCGGGCCGCTTCGGCTGAGCCCGGTCACGCAGAAGGGGCCGTCCGACCCGGACGGCCCCTTCTGCGCGTCCTGCTCAGTCCTCCGCAGGGGCGGTGGGCACCTGCGAGGCGTACTCGGGCAGGGTGCCGTCGAGGACGGGCACCTGCTGGACGATCGAGCCGTCCTCCGGGGTGGAGATGGTGACGGGCACCAGACCGCCCGGAGGGGCGTCGACGGCGGGGAACGTCACCTCGGCGTACCCCTCGCCCTCGGCGTCGGCCACGCCGAGGAGCACCGTCTCCTTCGGGCCGAGCTCGACCGTCGTCTCCTCGTCGCCGATGGCGAGCGTGACGGAACGGTCCTCGTTCCCGTCGTTGATCAGGCCGCCCTGGAGCGTCCCGGGGTCGCCCTCGGCCGCCACGAGCACGTGGAGGTTGCTGCCGCGCACGTCGCCGAGCTCGAAGCGGACACCGTCGGACGCCGAGTAGACGTCCTCCGTGGTGATCTGGTTCGTCGCGGAGCAGCCGGCGAGCGTGAGCCCGGCGACGGCGACGCCGACGACGAGGGCGGCGGCCCGGAGGGTGCGGGGGCGGGGCGAGGTCACGGTGACTCCTCGGGACGTCGGACGCTGCGGGCTGGGCTGTGGACGCACTGTCGTCGTCCGGCCCCCAGCCTAGCCGCCGCGCACGCGTGCGCCGGGCGTGCAGGACGCCTGACCGGGTCGGGTCGCGCGGCGTCGACGACCTGCCGGCGACCAGCCCGTGACCAGCACAGATGCCGGTAATCACGCGGCAAAAGGCCAAAAACGGCGTGATAAGATACCCCTCTGCGAAAGGGGACACCTGCAGATGACTTTCACTGTTGGGGAGACCGTTGTCTACCCGCACCACGGTGCGGCATTGATCGAAGAGATCAAGACCAGAACCATCCGCGGAGAGGACAAGCTCTACCTCAAGCTCAAGGTCGCTCAGGGAGATCTCACCATCGAGGTCCCGGCTGAGAACGTCGATCTGGTGGGCGTGCGTGACGTCGTGGGTCAGGAAGGTCTCGACAAGGTGTTCGAGGTCCTGAGGGCGCCGTACACCGAAGAGCCGACCAACTGGTCGCGCCGCTACAAGGCGAACCTCGAGAAGCTCGCGTCGGGCGACGTCATCAAGGTGGCGGAGGTCGTGCGCGACCTGTCGCGCCGGGACGCCGACCGCGGCCTGTCGGCGGGCGAGAAGCGCATGCTCGCCAAGGCCCGCCAGATCCTCGTCTCGGAGCTCGCACTCGCCGAGCACACCGAGGAGGAGAAGGCCGAAGCGATCCTCGACGAGGTCCTCGCCTCCTGACGCCACCACGGTGAGCGTCGCTGCAGTCCTGACTGCCGCCGGGAGCGGCAGCAGGCTCGGTCATTCCCTTCCGAAGGCCCTGGTGCCTCTGGGAGGCCAGTCGCTCGTCGCGCACGCCGCCCAGAACCTCCTGGCAGCGCGCGCGGCGGGCGACGATCGCGTCCGGGTGCTGGTGGTCACCGCACCCGCGTTCCACCTCGACGCCATCGCACGTGAGCTGGACGGGCTCGACGAGGTCGTCCTGCTGGTCGTGGCGGGCGGCGCGACGCGGCAGGCGTCGGTCGCGGCCGGTCTCGCCGCGCTCGACGCGGACCCGCGTGCCTCGGACGTCGACGTGGTCCTCGTGCACGACGCCGCCCGTCCGCTCGCGCCCGCGTCGCTGGTCGTGCGCGTCATCGAGGCCGTGCGCGACGGGCACCCCGCGGTGGTCCCCGGCCTGCCGGTGACGGACACCATCAAGCGCGTCGCCCCGCACCGCGGCGTCACGGTCGAGCCGGTCCTGGAGACCGTCCCGCGCGCCGAGCTGCGGGCCGTGCAGACGCCGCAGGGGTTCGCCCGGGACCTGCTGGCCAGGGCGCACGCGCACGGTGCCGAGCACGCGCACGACGAGACGCTGGCCGCCTCCGACGACGCCGGCCTGGTCGAGCGGCTCGGCGAGCCGGTGTGGGTGGTCGCCGGCGACGAGCGCGCGGCGAAGATCACGACCGCGCGGGACCTTGCGGTCGCCGCCCTGCCGACGGAGAGCGACGAGTGAGCACACTGCCCCGCACGGGGATCGGGGTCGACGTGCACGCCTACGCGTCCGACCCCTCGCCGGACGCCGTGCTGCACCTTGCCGGGCTCTCGTGGCCGGGCGAGCGACCTCTCGCCGGGCACTCCGACGCCGACGTCGCCGCGCACGCCGCCGCCGACGCGCTGCTGTCCGCGGCGGGTCTGGGCGACCTCGGTTCGAACTTCGGCACGTCCGAGCCCCGGTGGGCCGGTGCCGCCGGTGCGACGCTGCTCGCCGAGGCGGCACGACGGGTGCGCGACGCCGGGTTCACGATCGGCAACGTCGCCGTCCAGGTGATCGGCAACCGCCCGAAGGTCGGTCAGCGGCGCGCGGAGGCCGAGGCGGCGCTCTCCGCGGCCGTCGGCGCGCCCGTGAGCGTCTCCGCGACGACCACCGACGGGCTCGGGCTCACCGGCCGTGGCGAGGGTGTCGCGGCGATCGCCACGGCGCTGGTCGTGGGCTCGGCCTGACGCCTGCGCGTGCTGCCCAGCAGCACGCCCGCGAGCACCAGCGCACCCCACGCCAGCTCGGTCGGCGAGGTGCGCTCGCGCAGCAGCAACCAGGACGCGCCGATGCCGACGACGGGCACCAGCATCGAGAACGGGGCCACCGTGCTGGACGGGTGCCGCCCCATGAGCGCGGTCCACAGCCCGGTGCCGACGAGCGTCGCGACGACGACCGTGAAGAACAGCCCACCGAGCGCCAGCAGCCCTTGGGTGCTGCCGAGCCCCTGGAACGACCCGGCGATCTCCGCGGGACCTTCGACGACGAGCGACAGCGCCAGCAGCGGCAGCGGCGGCACGACCGACATCCACAGCAGCAGCCGGAACGGCTCGCCGGGCTGCGCCTGCATGGCGCGCCGGTTGCCGAGGTTCCCGACCGCCCAGCCCAGCCCGCCGCACAGGGTCAGCAGGACGGGGACCAGGGTCGCGCCGCCGGCGAGCCCGGCGCGGTGCGCGGCGATGCCCGCGAGGCCGACGACGGCGAGCAGGATGCCGGCGCCCTGCCGCGCGGTGATGCGCTCGCGCAGGAGCACCCCGGCCAGCAGCACCGTGAACGGTGCGGAGGACTGCAGGACCAGCGACGCCAGGCCGGTCGGCATGCCGCTCGACATCGCCCAGTACAGGAACACGAACTGCAGGACGCCGAAACCCAGGCCGTACAGGCCGATCCAGCGCCAGGGCGCGGTCGGACGGGGCACCAGCAGCACGGTCGGGATCGCGAGGAGGGCGAACCGGAGCGCGACGAGGAAGAACGGGGGGAACTGCTCCAGCGACAGGTGGATCGCCGGGAAGTTCAGTCCCCAGAGCACGGCGACGAAGGCGGCGATCAGGCGGTCACGGGTGGGCATGGTCCGAGCATGCGGGCTTGCACCGTGCAGCACCATCGAATAGTGATGACGTGACGATGTAGCGTCCCTGCATGGACGCACGTGCGCTCGAGACGCTCCGGACGGTCGGCACCCAGGGCGGTGTGACAGCCGCGGCCGCCGTGCTGCACCTGACGCCGTCCGCGGTCTCCCAGCAGGTCGCGCTCCTGCAGCGCGAGGTCGGCGTGCCGCTGACGGAGCGTGTCGGCCGTGGTCTGCGCCTGACACCGGCCGGCGAGGCGCTGGCCGAGGCCGCGGTGGACGTCGCGGTGGCCCTGGAGCGGGCCCGAGCAGCGTGCGACGAGTTCCTGGAGCGTCCGCAGGGGGTGGTGCGGGTGTCCGCGTTCCAGAGCGGCGCGCAGCTGCTCCTCCCGGCCCTGCTGACGCGCATGGAGGCGATCGAGGGCATCACGCTCGAGTGCACCGACGAGGACGTCGCGCAGGACGACTTCGTCGCGCTCACCGACCGGATGGACGTCGTCGTCGCGCACCGGCCCGACGACGGGCTCGGCTGGGCGGGCGGCCGTGCCGTCCAGGTGGTGCCGCTGCTGCGTGAGCCGCTCGACGTGGCCGTCCCCCTCGACCATCCGCTGGCCGGGCGCAGCGAGGTCCGCCCGGACGACCTGCGCGACCTGCCGTGGATCGCGGTCCGGGAGGGGTTCCCGGTCGCGACGGTGCTCGGCGCGGTCGCGGCGCGCTCGGGGTCGGCGCCGCGGATCGTGCACCGCGTCAACGACTTCCACGTCGTCGAGGCGCTCGTCGAGGCCGGTCACGGGGTGTCGCTGCTGCCCCGGTACACGTTCGGGGGCGGGGCGCGCGTGCGGCTCGTGCCGCTCGCCGGCGTCCGGGCCGGGCGGCGGATCGACGCCCTCCTGCGCCGCGACCGCGCCGAGCGCCTGGTGGTCCGGCGGGTCCTCGACGAGCTCCGCGCGCTCGCGGGGGAGATCGACACCGCGTAGCGCTCCGGCGCGTGCCCGCCGGTCGTCGGCGTGTCCGAAATCAGGGGTAGCGTCCGGTCCTGGAGTCCAGTACCGTCCCCGGCGTGACACAGTCGTCGGACGCAAAGACCGAGAGGCTCCCCGTCGTGGGAGCGCTCGCACGCCCCCTCCTGCCCGTCCGCGACACCGGGGTCCAGGCGGTCCGGATCCGGGTCCGCGTCCCGCTCGACGTGCTCGAGGCGACCAGCGCCGGACTGCGGCAGCTCGACGAGCAGCACCGCCGCGAGATCAGCGAGACACCGCCCCCGCTGCCCTTCTGAGCGGACTCAGGGCACCAGGACGAGCTTGCCCGCCGACCGTCCCGCGATGCCGTCGCGGTGGGCCTCGGCGACGTCCGCGAGGGGATAGGTCCGCGCGACCCGGACGTCCAGGGTGCCGTCGGAGGCCAGCTCCGCGAGCTGCGCGCGTGCCGCCTCGCGCACCGCGGTCCCCGGGTCCGCACCGGGCCCGCCGCCCAGGGCCTTGATGCCCAGCTCACCGGCACGGGCGAAGCCCGCGATCGTCGCGATGCGGTTGCGGTCGGACACCACCGCGACGGACGTGTCGAGGGCCTCGTCGGTGCCCACGGCGTCGATGGCGACCGTGACGGCACCCGTGTGGCGGGCGGCCTCGTGCACGCGGTCGAGCAGGCCGTCGCCGTACGCCACGGGGGTGGCGCCCAGGTCGCGCAGGTCGTCGTGGTGCTGCGGGGAGGCCGTCGCGATCACCTGGGCGCCGCGCAGGACCGCCAGCTGCACGACCATCCGGCCGACCCCGCCCGAGCCGCCGTGCACGAGCACGACGTCGCCGTCGCGCGTGCCGGTCGCGCTGAGCGTGTGGACCGCCGTGGCGCCGGCCAGCAGCAGCCCGGCGGCGGCGGGCCAGTCGAGGTTCGCCGGGCGGCGCACGGTGACCTGCTCGGAGACGACGAGGCGGTCCGCGTAGCCGCCGGACACACGCCACGCGATGATCTCGTCGCCGGGGCTGAGCCAGCGCACCGACGGGCCCACCGCGCTCACGACGCCGGACACCTCGTACCCGAGCCGCATGGGCAGGTTCGCGGGGTTCGTGCCGTACAGGCCGGCGTAGCCCTTCCAGTCCGTCGGGTTGATCCCTGCGGCGCGGACCTCGACGAGGACGTTGCCGGGACCGGGGTCGCCGGGGTCGACGTCGACGAGGCGAAGGACTTCGGGACCGCCGTACGCGCTCGCGACGACGGCCCTGCTGGTGAGGGCCACCGGCACACTCTGCACCTGACCGGCATCCCAGGGCCAGAGCCGGGCGGGGGCAGGAGCGGCGATCACTCCGTCGGGTGATCCCCCACCGACCGGCAGGCGCACGCGCGTCGCGCACCTCACCGGCGAGCGTGCCTAGGCCGCCGCCCGCGACCGGGGTCCGGACCCCAGCAGCCGGTCCAGGTAGGGGTTGCTGAAGACGCCGTCCGGGTCGGCCTCGGCGCGGACGCGCTGGGCGTCGGCGAAGCGGGGGTACAGCGCGCCCAGCTGCTCGGCCTCGAGCCAGTGCATCTTGCCCCAGTGCGGCCGACCGCCCACCTGCGCGACGATCCGCTCGACGGCGGCGAAGTACCGCGCGTACGGCAGCCGCAGGTACTGGTGCACCGCGACGTACGCCGTCTCGCGGCCGTGCGCCGTCGAGAGCCACAGGTCGTCCGCCGCGGCGAACCGCACCTCGACGGGGAACGGCACGCGCTCGCCGCTCGACTCGATCCAGGCGTCGATCTCCGCGAGCACGTGGACCAGGTCCTCGCGCGGGACCGCGTACTCCATCTCCCGGAACCGCACGCGGCGCGGCGAGACGAAGACCTCCGCCGACGGAGCCGTGTAGCGGCGCGACGACAGCGCCCGCGCGGCGAGCTCGTTGATCGACGCCGTGGTCGACGGTGCGAGCGTCGCGACGCCGTTGGCCAGCGAGAACACCGCGTTCGACAGGAGCTCGTCGTCCACCCACCCCCGCAGCCGCGGCAGCGGGACCACCACGTCGTCGGGCACGCGGTTGTTGCGCTTGGTCAGCGCCCGGCGGGTGTGCGGGAACCAGTAGAACTCGAAGTGGTCGTTGCCCTCGACCAGGCCGTCCGGGCCGTCCAGCTGCTCGATGACCTGCTCCAGCGGCCACGGCTCCTCGCGGGCCTCCAGGCGGTACGCCGGGACGACCTCGAGGGTGACGGCGGCGAGCACGCCGACGCTGCCCAGGCCGAGCCGGGCCAGCTCGAACAGCTCCGGCTGCTGCGTGGGGGAGGTCTCGACCACCGCGCCCGTCGCCGTGACCAGCCGCGCGCCGACGACCTGCGTGGCCAGCCCGCCCAGCGTCGCGCCGGTGCCGTGCGTGCCGGTCGAGATCGCGCCCGCGATCGACTGCTTGTCGATGTCCCCGAGGTTGCGCATGGCCAGCCCGCGGTCCGCGAGCAGGGTGTTCAGGGCGCCCAGGCGGATGCCGGCGCCCACGGTGACGTGCGTCGTGCCGTCGTCCTGCGGAGCGACACGCTCGAGTGCGTCCACCGAGTCGAGACGAATGTGGACGCCATCCGTGACGGCGACGGGGGTGAACGAGTGCCCCCCGCCGACAGCCCGGACGCGGAGCCCCTCGGACGCGCCGTCGCGCACCGCGGAGGAGAGTTCCTGCAGGTCACGGGGGTGCAGCACGCGGCTGGGAGTCGCACGCGCGGTGCGAGCCCAGTTCTGCCAGTCGCCGGATGCCGGCAGTCGTCCCATAATGAGCACAGGTTGTCCTGGTCGGTTGTCCAAGTCAAGTGCGCCAAGTCCTTGACTATCGTGACAAGTGCTATTGAACTGTGCACTGGGGAGGCGTCGGCCTCGCCCACCGGGCGGTGCAGGCCGGTGGGGCCGTCGCTCGAGGGAGGGGAACCCTGTCATGAACCGCTTGCCCGTGGCTGAGAGGCGCGAGCAGCTCATCGAGGCTGCGCTCGCCGTCGCGAGCCGGGACGGCATCGACGCCGCCACCGTGCGCGCCGTCGCCGCAGAGGCCGGAGTCTCCTTGGGCGTCGTGCACTACTGCTTCCAGGACAAGGACGAGCTCCTGCGCGCGATGGCCCACGCCATCACGTCGGCCAACCTCGAACGCAGCCTGGGCGAGCTGCCCGCCGAGGCGGAGGACGTCGAGTCCGTCATCGAGGGTGTCATCGAAGCGCTCTGGGCGGGCATCCGCGATTCCCGTGGCCCCCAGCTGCTGAGCTACGAGCTGACCACGTCGTCGTTGCGGCACACCGAGCTGAACCAGGTCGCCATCGAGCAGTACCGCGGTCAGTGGGCGGCGGCCGAGCAGGTCCTGGACCTCGTGGAGCGGTCCGCGCACGTCAGCTGGTCGGTCCCGCGCGGGGTGATCGCACGCTCGATCGTCGCCGTGGTCGACGGGTTCTCGTTGGCGTGGCTCGTGGACGGCGACAGCGAGGCGGCCCGCAACGGGCTGCAGGGCTTCGGCCGGTACCTCGCCACGATCGCCGTGCCCGCCTCGGTCGAGGCTGACGCCACCGCGTCGATCGCGTGAGCGCCCCGGCGGCCGAGCCGGCCCGTCGCGCGCGCATCGCGGTCTCCGCCGGCTTCGCCGGCCAGGGGTTCGCCTACGCCACGGTCCTGACCAGCCTCGACGGGTTCAAGGACCGGTACGGCATCGACGACGGGCAGGTCACCCTCGTCGTGCTCGGCGTCTGCCTCATGGCCGCGCTCGGCACCGTCGTCGCCGACCGGGTCGCCCGCACGGCCGGCGGCAGCCGCGTCGTGCTCGGCGCCGGCCTCCTGATCGTCGCCGCCGCGGTCGTCGTCGCGGCGGTCGCCCCCGTGTTCGCCGTGCTGGCCCTCGGGTTCGCGGTGTACGGCGTCGGGCTCGGCATGGTCGACGCGGGCACCAACATGCAGGCCGTGGCCATCCAGCGCGAGTACGGCCGGTCGCTGCTCACCGGGTTCTACGCGTCCTGGTCCGTCGGCGGGATCGCCGGCGCCGTGTTCGTCGCCGCGACCGTCGGACGCACGCCGACAGACCCGGTCGCCGTGGCCCTGCTGGCCGGCACGCTCGTCGCCGTCCTGGCGGCCGTCGGGGTGCTGCGCGCCGGGTGGCGGGTGACCGTCCCGGTGCACGCGGACGGCGTCGCGACGCCCGACGAGTCCCTGGCGCTGCCGGTCACGGGCCGCGGCAGGGCCGTCGTCCCGTGGGGTGGCGTCCTCCTGCTCGGGCTCGGCGTCGTCGCGTTCTACATCGCCGACACCGCCATCTCCACCTGGAGCACCATCTACCTCGGCGACGTCCTCCTCGCGGCCGCGTCCTTCGCGCCCCTGGGCTATGCCGCGTACCTCACGACGACGCTCGCGTCGCGGCTGGCGGGTGACCCGCTCGTGCGGCGCTGGGGTCGCGTGACCGTGCTGCGTGCCGCCGCGATCGTCGGTGCGGCGGGGCTCGTGCTCGTCGTCCTGGCACCCGGACCGTGGGCAGGTCTGGCCGGGTTCGCAGTCGCCGGTGCCGGCCTCGGCGTGATCGCCCCCCTGTGCTTCTCGGCGGCGGGCGACCTCGCGCCCGGGCACGCGGACGCGGTCGTGGCGCGGCTCAACGTCTTCAACTACGTCGGAGCGGTGCTCGGTGGCGTGCTCGTCGGAGCCATCGGCAGCACGTCGTCCCTGCAGTACGGGTTCGTCGTCCCGATCGTCCTCGTGGTCGTCGTCGCGATCCTCGCCGGCCGCTTCGGCGTCACCCGGCACGCGGACGCGCCCGTCGCCGCAGGAGCAGGTGCATGACCCGCACCCTCGGCGAGCGTCTCGACGAGGCGACGCGGGGCCTGGCCGCGCCCCTCGCGGTCGTGGACCTCGACGCCCTCGACGCCAACGCGGCCGACCTCGTCGACCGGGCCGGTGGGACGCCGGTCCGCGTCGCCAGCAAGTCCGTCCGGGTCCGGCACGTCCTCGACCGGGTCCTGGCGCTGCCCGGGTTCGCCGGTGTCATGGGCTACTCCGTGCGCGAGGCGCTCTGGCTCGTCGCGCAGGGGGTCGACGACGTCCTGGTGGGGTACCCGAGCGTCGACACCGGTGCGCTCGACGCCCTCGCCGCCGACCCCGTCGCCGCCCGCGCCGTCACGCTCATGGTCGACGACCCCGCCCAGGTCGAGCTGGCCGCCCGCGCCGCGGACGCGCACGGCACCACGCTGCGCCTCTGCCTCGACGTCGACGCGTCGCTCAAGCTGCGGCTCGGCCCCCTGGCCGCGCACCTCGGCGTCCGGCGCTCGCCCGTGCACTCCGCCGCCGACGCCGGTGCGCTCGCCGCCGTCATCGCCCGCCGGCCCGGCGTCGACGTCGTCGGCGTCATGTTCTACGAGGCCCAGGTCGCCGGCCTGCCCGACACCTCGCCCGCCGTCCGCGCGGTCAAGCGCCTCTCCATCCGGGACCTCGCCGTCCGTCGCGCCGCCGTCGTCGACGCCGTGCAGAGCGCCGTCGGCCACGAGCTGTCCCTGGTCAACTCCGGGGGCTCCGGCTCGGTGGCGTCCAGCGCCGCCGACCCCGTCGTCACCGAGGTCACCGCCGGCTCCGGCCTGTTCGTGCCGACCCTCTTCGACGCCTACCGCTCGTTCGTCCCCCGACCGGCGGCGTTCTTCGGGCTCGACGTCGTGCGCGTCCCCGGCCCCGGCTACGCGACCGCGTTCGGCGGCGGGTACATCGCCTCCGGACCCGCCACGAGGTCCCGCCAGCCGCGGCCCGTCTGGCCCGCCGGGCTGGCATTGACCAGCCGCGAGGGCGCCGGCGAGGTGCAGACGCCCCTGCGGCTGTCGAGCGGCGCGGACCTGCGCGTCGGGGACCGCGTCTGGTTCCGGCACGCCAAGTCCGGCGAGGTCATGGAGCGCTTCGACCAGGTCCACCTGGTCCGCGGCACCACGATCGAGTCCACGGTCCCGACGTACCGCGGCGAGCACCACACCTTCGGCTGACCCGCCCCGCACCGCACAGGCGCAACGTCCGAGCATCCGGTCGCCATGACGCTCGGTCGTGCGGACGTCCCAACCCCCCAGGTGGGACGTCCGAGGATTCGGTTGCCACAGCGCTCTCTTGTGCGGACGTCGTGGGTGGTGGGGTGCGGGAGGCGAGGGGGTTGCGCCCCGGTAGCCTTGACCGGTGACCCTGCGCCTCTTCGACACCGCGACCCGGACGGTGCGTGACTTCGTCCCACTCGTGCCGAACGAGGTGGGCATCTACCTGTGCGGGGCAACGGTGCAGTCGCCACCGCACATCGGTCACCTCCGGTCGGGCATCGCGTTCGACGTGCTGGTGCGCTGGCTGCGTCGCACGGGGCACCGCGTGACGCTGGTGCGCAACGTCACCGACATCGACGACAAGATCCTGGCCAAGGCCGCCGACGCCGGTGAGCCGTGGTGGGCGTGGGCGGCCACGAACGAGCGGGCGTTCACCGCCGCCTACGACGCCCTCGGCGTGCTGCCGCCCAGCTACGAGCCGCGGGCCACGGGTCACGTGCCCGCGATGATCGAGCTGATGGACCGGCTGGTCGAGACGGGTCACGCCTACACGACCGGCCCGGGCGACGTGTGGTTCGACGTCCGCAGCTACGGCGAGTACGGAGCGCTGACCAACCAGCGGGTCGACGACATGATCCCCGCGCCCGACGGCACCGTCGACGACGACGCCAAGCGCGACCCCCGCGACTTCGCGCTCTGGAAGGCCGCCAAGCCCGGCGAGCCGGAGACCGCCTCCTGGGACACCCCGTTCGGCCGCGGCCGCCCGGGCTGGCACCTCGAGTGCTCCGCGATGGCGCAGCGGTACCTGGGGGAGTCCTTCGACATCCACGGGGGCGGTCTCGACCTGCGGTTCCCGCACCACGAGAACGAGCAGGCGCAGTCCCGGGCCGCCGGGTACGGGTTCGCGCAGTACTGGCTGCACAACGGCTGGGTGACCCAGGGCGGCGCCAAGATGAGCAAGTCGCTCGGCAACGGGCTGCTCGTCACGGTCGTGCTGGCCAAGGAGCGTGCGGCGGTCCTGCGGTACGCGATGACCGCGGTGCAGTACAGCTCGATGCTCGAGTGGACCGACGACACCCTGCGCGAGGCCGAGGCCACGTGGGACCGGCTCGCGGGCTTCGTCGAGCGGGCCGCCGAGAAGGTCGGGGTGGCCGACGACGCCGAGATCGCCGGTGTCGACCTGCCCGCCGAGTTCGTCGCCGCGATGGACGACGACCTCAACGTGCCCGCCGCGCTCGCGGTCGTCCACGAGCACCTGCGCACCGGCAACTCCGCGCTGGCCCGCGGCGACCTGGAGGGGTCCCGGGCCGCGATGGTGGTGCTGCGGGCCATGCTCGACGTCCTGGGCCTCGACCCGGGCGGCAGCCAGTGGCGCGCCCACGGCAGCGACGCGCGGTACGCCCGGGCGCTGGAGTCCGTCGTCGCCGCCGAGCTGGAGGCCCGCGCGCAGGCGCGTGCTGCCCGCGACTTCGCCACCTCCGACGCGATCCGGGACCGCCTCGCCGCGGCCGGCATCGTCGTCGAGGACTCGTCCTCCGGCGCGCGCTGGTCGCTCGCCGCGCGCTCGGAGGACTGATCCGGAGTGCAGCGGATGGTGGGGGACGCGGAGCGGCACCCGCCCGGAGCGGAGCGCACGAGCGGTCCCACGACACGACTCACCTCGACCACCGAGACGAGGGCTGAGCCCCGCGAGAGCGGGCGGCTCGGCTCCACACGAATGGAGAACTGACCATGGCCGGAAACTCTGAGCGTCGCGGAGCCGTCCGCAAGGGCGGCTCGAAGAAGGTCGCCAGCGCGGGGACGGGCGGCAAGAACCGCCGTTCCCTCGAGGGCAGGGGGCCGACGCCGAAGGCGGAGGACCGCGAGTACCACCCCGCGCACA
Source organism: Cellulomonas terrae (assembly GCF_007990265.1). Lineage (GTDB taxonomy): Bacteria > Actinomycetota > Actinomycetes > Actinomycetales > Cellulomonadaceae > Cellulomonas > Cellulomonas terrae. The sequence goes on along the minus strand of NZ_BJWH01000018.1, from coordinate 78,704 downwards.
AGGCGAAGCTCGCCGCGGAGCGCCGGGCGGTCGCCGGCACGCGCGGCACGTCGGGTCGCCAGTCGGCCGGTGCGAGCCGGAGCGCCGCCGGGTCCAAGGGCGGTCGCAAGAGCTCGACGCACGAGATCGTCTCGGGCCGGAACTCGGTCGTCGAGGCGCTTCGCGCAGGCATCCCCGTGTCGACGGTCTACATCGCGTCGCGGCTCGAGGGCGACGACCGTACCCGCGAGATCATCAGCGCCGCCGGGAACTCGAACTACCCGCTGCTCGAGGTCAGCCGCGCCGAGCTCGACCGCCTCACGGACGGGTCGGTGCACCAGGGTGTCGCCATCCAGGTGCCGCCGTACGCGTACGCGGACGACGACGACCTGCTGGACGCCGCCGCCGAGTCAGACCGTCCGGCGCTCATCGTCGCGCTCGACGGTGTGACCGATCCGCGCAACCTCGGGGCCGTCCTGCGCTCCGCCGGCGCGTTCGGCGCGCACGGGGTGCTGGTGCCGGAGCGCCGGGCGGCGGGCGTGACGGCGTCGGCGTGGAAGGTGTCCGCCGGTGCCGCGGCGCGCGTCCCGGTCGCCCGCGTGACCAACCTGGTGCGGACGTTGCAGGGGCTCAAGTCGGCGGGGGTGTTCGTCGTGGGGCTCGATGGCGGCGGCGACGTGTCGATCACCGACCTGCCGTACGCGACGGACCCGCTGGTGCTCGTCGTCGGCTCGGAGGGCAAGGGTCTGTCGCGGCTCGTCCGCGAGCAGTGCGATGCGATCGCGTCGATCCCGATCCAGTCCGCCGTCGAGTCGCTGAACGCCGGCGTCGCCGCGGGCATCGCCCTGTTCGAGGTGGCGCGCCAGCGCGCCGTCTGAGTGCCGGGCCTCAGCCGATGATCTGGTCGGGGTCGACCTGCGGGATCATGTCGGTGTCCGGGATCTCGCCCGCCTGCACGCCGAGGATCGCCTGCTCGTCGGGCCGCGTCGGCAGGATGTTCTTCACGTAGCTCTTCGCCGCCTGGTTCATGGGCACGTCGCGCCCCTGCTGCTCGGACAGGTACCAGCGGTGGTCGAGCAGCTCGTGGTAGATCTGCGCGGGCTCGAGCTTGCCGCGCAGGTCCCGGGGGACGCTGCGCACCGCGGGCTCGAAGATGTCGGTCAGCCAGTCGTGCGCGACGAACGACTCGTCCTCGCGCTGCCGGTCCGTGGCGGCGCGGTACTCGTCGAGGTCGTTGAGGAGGCGGCGGGCCTGGTTCTCCTGCACGTCGAGCCCGGTGAGGCGCATGAGCCGGCGGGAGTGGTGCCCGGCGTCGACGACCTTCGGCTGGATCCGCACGCTCGTGCCGTCGACGTCGGTGGTGATGTCGAGCTCGCCGACGTCGAACCCGAGGTCGTTGAGGCGGTCGATGCGGGCCTGCACGCGCCAGCGGTCCCCGAACGTGAACGACTCGGACTCGGTCAGCGCACGCCACAGCTCGCCGTACCTCTCGGCGAGGGCGTCCCCGATCGCGACCGCGTCGACGTCCTCCTCGAGGAACTCGCCGGCCTGCAGGTCCATGAGCTCGCCGATGATGTTGACGCGCGCGACCTCGAGGTCGTAGCTGCGCTGGCCGTCGGAGAGCCGGTCGTGCAGGTCGCCCGTCTCGGCGTCGACCAGGTACGCGGCGAACGTCTCGGCGTCGCGGCGGAACAGCGTGTTCGACAGGGACACGTCACCCCAGTAGAAGCCGACCAGGTGCAGCCGGACCATCAGCACCGCGAGGGCGTCGATGAGGCGCGTGGCCGTGTCCGGCCGCAGCGACTGGCTGAACAGCGCTCGGTAGGGGAGCGAGAACGAGAGGTGCTTGGTGATGAGCACCGCCTCCAGCCGCTCACCGTCGGCGTCGGAGCGGCCGGTGATGACGCCGACCGGCTCGACGCTCGGGACGTCCAGGCGACGGAGCTGGCGCAGCAGCTCGTACTCGCGGTACGCCACGGTCTCGCCGATCTCCTTGACCGCGATGACGCGGCCGGACATCTTGGCGAAGCGCACGATGTGCCGCGAGATGCCGCGGGGCAGGGCAGCCAGCGTCTCGGCCGGCCACTCCTCCAGCGGGATGTGCCACGGCAGGTCCAGCAGGGCGGGGTCGGGCGAGGCCGCGGTGATCTGCAGGCGCTGCGGCGTCGGGCTCATGGGCTCGATCCTCTCAGAGAACGCTGACAGGGCAGCCTGCGGGATCCGACAAGAGGAAAGCCGACAGGGCGGCCCCGGCCGGAGCCGGGACCGCCCTGTCGGGTGGTGCGAAGGTCAGACGGCGATGCGCTCGCCCGAGCCCGCGTGGAAGAGGTGCTGCTCGCCCTCGCGGATCCGGATGTAGATCGTCTCGCCCTTCGAGGGGACCTGACGCGGGTCGACGCGCACGATGACCTGAGCGTCACCGGCACCGGAGTGCACGGCGTCGGCGTGGCCGAACTCGTTGGTCAGCGAGCCGTAGACGAACGCGTCGGAGCCGAGCTCCTCGACGATGTTCACGATGACCGGGATGCCGTCCGGCGTACCGGCGGGCACGACGTCGAGGGACTCGGGACGGAACCCGACCGTGACGTGGTTCTTGTCGTCGTCGGTGAACTGGCCGATGACCGAGCGGGGCACGGCGACCCGGGCGCGGCCCAGGTTGGCGACACCGTCGAGCACGGGGAACGTGCCGATGTTCATGGCCGGCGAGCCGATGAAGCCGGCGACGAAGACGTTGGCCGGGGTGTCGTACATGTCGCGGGGCGTGCCGACCTGCTGCAGGATCCCGTCCTTGAGGACCGCGATGCGGTCACCCATGGTGAGGGCCTCGGTCTGGTCGTGCGTGACGTAGACGGTGGTGACACCGAGACGACGCTGCAGCGACGCGATCTGCGTACGGGTCTGGACGCGGAGCTTGGCGTCGAGGTTCGACAGCGGCTCGTCCATGAGGAACACCTGGGGCGAACGCACGATGGCGCGGCCCATGGCGACGCGCTGACGCTGGCCACCGGAGAGGGCCTTCGGCTTGCGGTCGAGGTACTGGGACAGGTCGAGGATCTTGGCAGCCTCCTCGACGCGCTGACGGATCTCCGCCTTCGGGGTGCCGGCGATCTTGAGCGCGAAGCCCATGTTGTCGGCGACCGTCATGTGCGGGTACAGCGCGTAGTTCTGGAACACCATCGCGATGTCCCGGTCCTTCGGCTGGACGTCCGTGACGTCGCGGTCGCCGATGAGGATGCGGCCCGCGTTGACGTCCTCGAGGCCCGCGAGCATGCGGAGCGAGGTGGACTTCCCGCAACCGGAGGGGCCGACGAGGACGAGGAACTCGCCGTCCTCGATGTGCAGGTCGAGCGCGTCGACCGCGGGGCGCTCGGTACCGGGGTATACCCGGGAGGCCTTGTCGAAAGTGACCGTTGCCATGGCTGATCAATCCCTTCACCGGCAGGTACGTGCCGGACGATCCGTAGTGAAGAGTGTCAAGAGTGTCCTCGATGACACGGGCCGCAGGAGGAGGGATCCTCCGGTGGCCCGCGGTCATCATGCCACACCGGCCTGGACGGTCCACACCCGGGTGTGACGAAGCGCACGTCACCCGACGACGATCCCCGACCCGTCACGGAACCGGACGAGCAGCCGTCCGCCGTACTCGCTGACCTGGTCGACACCACCCGGGTCGGGGGCCAGGTGCCGTGCGACGTCCGCCACGCTCGCGAGCCGCCCGTCCGTCCGCCCGAACCCGCGCAGCGTGCGGTCGGCGGTGACGACGACGACGAGCGAGCCGTCCGTGCCCAGGTAGACGGGGGGTGTGCCGACGTGGGCGAGCCAGTGCGACTCGCCCGTCCGGGCGTCGAGGGCGCGGACGTCCCGACCCTGCGCCACGTGGACGACACCGTCGACGAGCAGGGCGTCGCCGGTCGTGCCGGAGAGGCGCCAGAGCTCCTCGCCGGAGGTGGCGTCGCGACCGACGAGCGCCGCGACGCCCGGGTCCTCGCTGTCGGCGAGCAGGACGACGTCGGGTGCGCTGCCGTCGTCGACGGCGAGGTGGGCAGGTCGTTCGCCGACCGGGACGCGGGTGCCGTCCCGGGTGACGAGGACTCCCGCGGCGATCGCGAACGCCTGCCACGGTGTCCACACCACGGTGTCGGCCCGGGCGAGCTCCGCCCAGCCGTCGGCCTCGACGGTCACGTCGCCGCGCGGCTCGCCGTCGGCCCCGTACAGCCAGGCGTGCCCGCTGTCGGTCAGGAGCACCCGGTCCTCGTCGCTGGCCAGGTCGGCCTGGGAGCGGATGACCCGGTCGCCGATGCGGACCGCGTGGACCTCGGGCACGACGGGCGTCGAGCGGCGCCACCGCACGTCCCCGGTCGCCGGGTCGGTCGCGGCGAGGGTCCAGCGGACGTCGCCGGCGGTGTCCCGCTGCGGCGTCGCGACGACCAGGTGCGTCCCCGTGGCCGACCACAGCGCACCGGGCTCCAGGGTGCGCGAGGCCAGGGTCGTGCCCGTGAGCGGGTCGAGCACGAGCAGCGGGGTGGCGGCACCGCCGGAGCGCACCGGGGCGACCTCCGCGGCGCAGATCGCCCGCGGGCCGTCCGGGGAGGTGGTCGTGGTGCAGCGCACCCGGACGGACGGGAACTCGGAGCGGCCGCCCGGCGGCAGCGCGGCGTCGAGGGAGAACGGCACGGACCACAGGACGTCGCCCGTGTCCGGGTCCGTGCCGCGCAGGTCGACGCCCCCGGGGTGGTACCGGGCGCCGACGGTCCAGAGACCGGCGGTGTCCTCGGCGACGAGCGCGCCCGCGTCGGGTGCCCACGACCGCAGCGCGGCGGGCGGGTCGTGCAGCGGGCTGAGCACGCCGGGCACGTCGGCGAGGTACTCCAGGCGGGCACGCTCGTGCGCGTCGAGGGCCGCCTGCCCGGCGACCAGCCCGAGCAGGAGGGCGGCGCCCGCGCCCGCGAGCCGTGCGACGTGACGTCGCCCCCAGGTGGGTGACCGGACGGAACCGGGCTCGTCGTCCGTCTCGTCGAGCTCGACCGGGGCGAGGTGCGCGTGCGCGAGCGTGGCCATGGTCAGCCCAGCACCGCGACCGCGCCGGTGTCGGTCCAGACGTACAGCCGGGGGTCGTGCCAGCCCGACTGGAACCCCTGCACGAACACCGTCGAGCTGTTCCCGGCGACCTCCTGGCGGACCTCGTCGGCGAGGTCCACGGTCCACGCCAGCGCGCCGTCGGACATCGTGTACGCCTCGAGCGTCACGCCCGGGCCCGGCAGGAGCAGGTGGCGGCCGTCCGTCGACAGCTGCTGGGGCAGGTGGTCGGTCTCGGTCGTCCAGTGCACACGGCCCGTGGTGGCGTCGACCGCGACCAGTGACCCGGACGTGGCGATGTACAGGGTCCCGTCGAGCAGGAGGCTCGTCACGATGGTGCCCGCGACGTGCCAGAGCCGCTCGCCCGTGCGCGCCGACCGTCCGCTGAGCCCGTCGGCACCGCCCGGCGCCTGGCCGACGGTGAACACGACGCCCGGCGCCGACCCGTCGTCGACGGCCAGCCAGCTCGCGGTCTCGTCGATGGGGACGCGCGACCCGTCGGGGAGCAGGAGCGTCCCGCTGTAGACCGACGACGTCCAGGTGCTCTCGATGAACACGCCCGCACGCGCCGGCTGGAGCCACGAGGCCGCGTCCAGGGGGACGTCGAGCACCGGGTCGCCGGCCGTGGTCAGGACCCAGGAGCGGGTGTCGACGACGAGGACGACGTGGTCGTCGGACGACTGGAGCGACGCGGTGCCGCTGGGCTCCTCGGCGCCGGTGCCGTCGGTGCGCGGCGTCGTCCAGCTCCAGCGGGACGTGCCGTCGACGACATCGGTCGCCGTGACCTCCCAGCGATCCTCCGGCGCCGGCCGCGCGACCACCATCGCGTCGTCCACGAAGCTCAACCCCCAGCCGCCCGCGACCTCGCTGTCCGCCAGCACCTCCCCGTCGGCCGGGTCGAGCACCCAGACGGACGTCGGCGGAATGCCCTGGACGCCCTCGCCGACCTGCTGCGAGACGCAGGCCGCCACGTGCGCCGACCCGCGCGCCACGGGGGTGCAGGAGATCCACTGCTCCGGCCACGCGCTGGACGGGGTCGGCTGCGGGGTCGGCAGGTCCAGCGGGGTCCGCCACGCGACGACGCCCGTGTCGGGGTCGAGCCCGACGATCGTGGACGCGCCGGACTCCTCCTGGACGCCCCCGACGAGCACGCCGTCGACCATCGCGCCCGAGCGCAGCGCGGGAGCGAGCTCCGGGCCGGCCAGCCACAGCACCCCGATCGACGCGTCCACGGGCGGCACGACGCCCGGGATCGCGGCGAGCGCGGCGACGCGGGCGTCCTCGCGACGGTCGAGGACGACCTGGGTGACGACGAGGCAGCCGACGAGGGCCGCGGCCGTCGCGACGAGCCAGGGCGCGTTCCGACGCACCCACGTCCGGGCCGTCCGGACGTCGTCCGGGACCTCGGTCGCCGGGGGGAGGTCCGGGCCCGGACGGGACCGTCCGGGCTCGTCCACGACCTCGACGAGCTCGACCTCGCGCATCCGGCCGGGCATGGGACGGACGCTACGCCTCGGCCCTCCGACCGACCAGCAGAGGGCGGGTGAGGTCCTTACAGCTGGTCGGCGAGGGTGACGAGCGCGGCCACGAGCTCGTCCGGGCCGTCCACCCGGTACCGCGCGGACGTCGTCCCGTGCCCGACCTTGACCGTCACGTCGTCGCCGTGGAGCGCGTCGAACGCGTGCTCGTCGGTGACGTCGTCGCCCGCGTACAGCACGACGGGTGCGCCGAGCTCGTCGCGCAGCGCCGTGAGCGCCTCGCCCTTGCTCGCGCGCAGCACGGAGATCTCGACGACGTCCTTGCCGTGCAGGACACCGGAGCCGAGCCGTTCCCCGAGGCTGATCGCCTCCTGCTCGGCCGGTTCGGCGTCGACCGCCTCCGCGAGGCGGGTGTGCACGACGACCGCGGTCGGCTTGGTCTCCACCCAGACGCCGTCACGACCGCGCGCGATCCGGGCCGCCTCCGCACCGAGCGACGCCAGGCGGTCGGCCTGCTCGTCGGTCAGCTGCACGACGTCCCGGTCCAGCCCGAACGTGGTGACGCGCGCACGCTCCGCCCCGTGACTGCCGATGAGGAAGGTGCCCTCGGGCACCTGCGCCAGGACGTGCAGGTCGTGCATCGCGCGGCCCGACACCAGCGCGAGCGCGACGCCCGGGGTTCCGGCGAGCCGGGCGAGCACCTCGACGCCCGCCGGGAGGATGCGGGACGCGGACGGGTCGTCCTGCAGCGGGGCGAGCGTGCCGTCGAAGTCGAGGGCGACCAGGAGCGGTCGGCGGTCCTGGTCCGCCGCGAGCGCGGTGAGCGTCGTCCGGAGCGCGTCAGTCACGGGTGGCTCGCACGGGGACCGCGTTGAGGGCGGCGAGGAAGTCCTCGGACCACGCGACGACGTCGTGCCCGAGCACGCGTCGACGCAGCCGGCGCATGCGCTTGCGGGACTCGCGGGCGTCCATGTGCACCGCGTACGTGATCGCGTCCTTCATCCCGTCGATGTCGTGCGGGTTCACCAGCACCGAGCCCGTGAGCTCGTCGGCGGCGCCCGTGAACTCCGAGAGCACCAGCGCGCCGCGGTCGTCGGACCGGGCGGCGACGTACTCCTTGGCCACGAGGTTCATGCCGTCGCGCAGCGCGGTGACGAGCATGACGTCGGCCGCCAGGTACAGGGCGGCCATCTCCTCCATGGGGAACGACTGGTGCAGGTACTGCACGGGCGCGTGGCCCACCTGGCCGTAGTCGCCGTTGATCCGGCCGACCAGGAGCTCGACGTCGTCGCGCAGCTGCTGGTACGCGCCCACGTTCTCCCGGCTCGGGCTCGCCACCTGCACGAGCGTCGTGCTCTGCGGGGAGAGCCGACCGTCCAGCAGGAGCTCGCCGTAGGCCTTGATCCGGTGCCGGATGCCCTTGGTGTAGTCGAGCCGGTCCACGCCGAGCAGCAGGAACTCGGGGTCGCCCAGCTCGCGGCGGATCTGCAGGGCGCGCTCGCGGACGTCGTCCGTGCGGGCCAGCTGGTCGAACGCGTGCGAGTCGATCGAGATGGGGAACGCCGCGGCGCGCACGTGCCGCCCGGGACCGGTGTGCCCCTCCTCCTCGTTGAGGGTGACCATCTGTCCGCGCGTCGTCAGGTCCGTCAGCCGGCGCACGACGCGCACGAAGTTCGCCGCGTCGCCGGCCCGCTGGAAGCCGACGAGGTCCGCGCCGAGCAGCCCCTCGATCACCTGCACCCGCCACGGCAGCTGCGCGAACAGCTCCAGGGGCGGGAAGGGGATGTGGTGGAAGTACCCGATGCGCAGGTCGGGCCGCAGCTCGCGGAGCAGCTTCGGGACGAGCTGGAGCTGGTAGTCGTGCACCCACACGGTCGCGCCCCGGGCTGCCTGGTCGGCGGCGGCCTGCGCGAAGCGCCGGTTCACCTTCTGGTAGGAGTCCCACCACTGCCGGTGGAACGCCGGGGGCTCGATGACGTCGTGGTAGAGCGGCCAGAGCGTGTCGTTGGAGAACCCCTCGTAGAACTTCTCCAGGTCGTCCTCGGTGAGCACCACCGGGATCAGCTCGGTGCCGTCCACGTCGAACGGCTCGAGCTCGAGGTCGGGCGAACCGCCCCAGCCGACCCACGCGCCGGACGTGCTCGCCATCACCGGCGCGAGCGCCGTGACGAGACCGCCGGGGGACCGGGTCCAGGTGGGTTCGCCGTCGTCGCCCAGGCTCACGTCCACGGGCAGACGGTTCGCGACGACGACGAAGTCGTAGCCGTGCGCGGGCACGTCGGAAGGCAAGAGATCAACTCCTCGGGTCGGGTCCGACCCTATCCGTGCAGGTCGTACCGCGCGTTGCCAGGCAGTCTCCGCGGGGCGCCGGTTACGGTGCCAGGATGGAACGGATCGGGCTGGAGCCGGGCTCGGAGATCGGGGGCTACACCGTCGTCGCCCCCCTCGGCTCGGGCGGCATGGGGACCGTGTACCGGGCGGTGGACGGCGGGGGCGACGCCGTCGCGCTCAAGCTGCTGCACCCCCACGTCGGGTCCGACGCCGTGACCCGCGACCGGCTGCGCCGCGAGGTGCACGCCCTGCAGAAGCTCAAGCACCCCGGCGTCGCCGCGGTCCTGGACGCCGAGGCGGACTCGACGGAGGCGTTCCTGGTCACCGAGCTCGTCGCGGGCGACAACCTCGAGGAGCACGTGCGCGAGCGCGGCACGCTCGACCCCGAGGAGCTGCTCGACCTGGCCGAGGGTCTGCGCGACACGCTCGTCGCCGTGCACGGCGCCGGCGTGGTCCACCGTGACCTGAAGCCGTCGAACGTCGTCATCGGCGACGACGGCCCGGTGCTCATCGACTTCGGCCTCGCGCAGGCCGCCGACGACTCCAAGCTGACCGCCGACGGTCTGGTCCTGGGCACCCCCGGGTACCTCGCGCCCGAGCTGCTCGACGGTGCCGAGCCCGACGAGGCGTCCGACTTCTGGGGCTGGGCCGCGGTCCTGGTGTTCGCCGCCACCGGACGTCCCCCGTTCGGCTCGCGGCCGCTGGAGGCGGTGCTGGCACGCGCGCGCTCGGGGGACGTGGACGTGGACGGCCTCGGCCCGCTCACGGCGATGACGCTGCGCCGCGCGCTCGCGCCCGACGCAGCCGACCGCACGTCGCCCGACGACGTGGTGGCGGCGCTGACGCTGGTCGTCGCGGAGGGCGAGCCGGTCGCCGACGAGACCGACACGACCGTGCTCACGGCCGAGGACGTGAGCGGGACGACCGTCCTGGGACCCGAGCCGAGGACCGTGGCCGTCGCGCCTGCCGTCGCCGGGGCGGCGGTGGCACCCGTCGCCGCGGCCAACGACGGTCACACGCGCGCGTTCGACCCGACCCTCGTCGACGTGGACGAGTACCCCGACGACCCCGACGACCCCGAGGGCGTCGACTGGATCTCCGAGGACCTCGACGCGTCCGAGGAGCCTGAGCCCGAGGGATCCGGCTACGAGCGCCCACCGGCGCTGCGGCGGTGGGGGACCCTGCTCGCGGCCGCTCTGCTCCTCGGGTCGGCCGGGGCGCTCTACCCGGGTGTCGCGCTCGTGGTGTTCGTGCTGCTCGTCGTGATCGTGCGGACGATCGGCTCCACGGTCGAGGCCATGTACGGGCGACGGGAACGGGCCGGCGTCAAGCGCTCGGACCGGGCGATCGCCGTCGCGACCGCACCGTGGCACCTGCTGCGCTCGGTCGTCGGGCTGGTGCCGTCGCTCGTCGTCGCCGGCAGCGTCGTCGTGATCCTCGTCGGGGTGTCGTGGTGGCTCGTCGGGAACGACCACTGGACGATCGGCGGCTCGCCGTCCGGGCAGGAGCCGCAGGGCCTGACGGCCACGATCCTCGTCGGGACGACCGTGCTGCTCGGCGCCGCCGTCGTCTGGTGGGGGCCGCTGTCGCTCATGACCCGCACCGGCGCTCGCCGCGTCCTGGCCGTCGTGGCGCCGGGACCCCTCGGCGCGCTCGTCGCGACCGTCGTCCTGCTGGCCGCGTCCGCCGTGTTCGTCGTGCAGATCCTCACCGGCGCCCCGATCACCTGGGCTCCGCTGCCCACCCCGGTCCTTCCCTAACCGTTTCCGTCGGACCGTTCTCGTCTCGCGATGCGGGACCCCGCTGGCGTGTCGTCGGCTCACCCTCTTGGGTGAAGGCTCGGTGACCGGGGGGAGGGCGCAGGCATGACGGCAGAAGCGGAGGCCGAGGTCGTGGCGGGGCGCCGCAGCAACGGGGACGTGGTCCGCTTCGACCACCGCAACGGAGCGCTCGGGGTGTTCCGCGGCGACGTGATCGTGGCCTACTTCCGTCCCGACGAGGGCTACGAGTACTTCCTGCGCGAGATCGCCAAGTGACGGCGTTCGAGGAGGCGTTCACCGCGGTGGTCCGCGCTCGCGGGGTGTGGCGTGACTGCACTCCCGCGGAGCTGCTCGACCGCTGGGCGAGCTTCGTCGCGGAGTGCGAGCGCGGGTACCGGGGCGACGAGTTCGCGTACGGCAACGAGGCGATGGCGCGCACCACGATCGAGGCGACGATGCGCCACCCGAGCCTCGCGGGCTTCCCGGAGATGGCCGGCTTCCGGCGCCGGGTCGCGACGATCGACGCCCGGTTCCAGCCGTTGCTGGTCGAGCACGCGTTCCCGGGGATCGACCCCGACGAGTGGTGGTTGCGCGGGATCGTGCGGCGGGCCGGTGGCCGGCTGGCGCAGGACTGGAAGCGGTCGTTCGGGTTCGACGTCGAGGTCGTCCGCCACCCGCGCGTGCCGTGATCACAGGAGCGCGCCCTACGCTGTCCCGCATGACCGCGCGACGAGGGCCGCACCTGGCTGCCCCGCGCCTGTCGCTGGCCGTGGCCGTCGTGCTCGCCGGCCTCGCCGCGGTCGTCGCGGCCCAGGGCCGGGTCCTGCTGCACGACTGCGTCAGCGCCGCGGGCGTCCTGGGCCCGCTCGGGCTGCGCCTGTCGGTGCTGCGCGACGCGGCGGACTGCCCGGAGGGCGCCTACGGCCTCGGCACGATGTCCCAGGGCGCCGTCGTCCTGCTCAGCGTGGCCGCGCCGGTCGCCGCGCTGTACCTCCTGCTCACCGCGTGCGGCGTCGGCCTGTCGGCCCTGCTCGTGCGCGCCGCCCGGCAGGTGCGCCAGCTGGCCGGCCGGGCCCTGCGCGGCGCGCTGCGGGCCGTGCCGGCGCTCCCGGTCGTCGTACGCGGCGGTTCCTCCGTCCCGCTGGGACGGGCAGTGCCCGCGTGGACGGAGCGCGTGCTCCTGGACTGCATCGCGCGACGAGGTCCGCCGGTCGTCCTCGCCTGACGCCCACCCGACCCTCGTCCTACCAGGAGCACCCATGCCCACCAACGACCCCCGTCCCACCAAGGCCGTCCGCCGCGACGAAGCGCGCGCCAAGGCCGCGCAGATGCGCAAGGAGCAGGAGCGCAAGGCCAAGCGGAACCGCATCCTCGCGATCGGCGGTCTCGTCGTCGCCGTCGTCGCGCTCGTCGCCGTCGCGTTCTCGATCGTCAACCAGAACCGCGCCAACGAGGCCGCCAACTCGAACGTCGCCTACGGCCAGGGCGTCGAGGGTGTCATCGCACCCACGCTGGCCGACGTCACGTCGCCGGCCCCCGCCAACGACAAGGGCGGCATCCCCGTCAGCGGCACCAGCGGTGACGACGTCGGCACCGTCGGCGACGACGACGTCGACCTGACGATCTACTTCGACTACATGTGCCCCTACTGCGGCCAGTTCGACCAGATCAACTCGGCCGACCTGGACGCGATGCTCGAGGAGGACGGCGTGACCATCACGTACCACCCGGTCTCCATCCTCGACCGCCTGTCGGCCGGCAGCTCGTACTCGACGCGTGCCGTCAACGCCACGGCGATCGTCGCCGACAAGTCGCCGGAGCACTTCACGGCGTTCGTCACCGCGATGTACGACGACCAGCCCGCCGAGGGCACGTCGGGCCGGTCCGACGCGGAGATCGCGGAGATCGCCGAGAGCGTCGGCGTGCCCGCCGAGGTGACCGCGACGTTCACCGACACCGTGTCCGGCACCTTCGACACCCAGGACGAGGAGGGCGTCGAGGGCACGTGGCGGACGTTCGCCCCGTGGAGCGCCGCGGCGACCAACCAGGCAGGCACGGACGTGCCCGAGTTCTCGACGCCCACCGTGCTGATCAACGGTGAGCCGTTCCAGGGCTGGCAGGAGCCGGGCGCCCTGAAGCAGGCGGTCGACGCCGCGAAGTCCTGACCCTGGAGAACCGGGCGCCCCTGCACGGGGCGCCCGGTTATCCTGGGCGCGCCCGCCTCCTTAGCTCAGTCGGCCAGAGCACCTGTCTTGTAAACAGGGGGTCATCGGTTCGAATCCGATAGGGGGCTCCACTTCCTGACAGCCGCCCGGCCGCGTCAGTCCGCGCGCAGGTCGAGGCCCATCGCCTCGACGATCGTCACGGCCTGCGGGAGCGTGATGATCGCGCGGTCGAGGGTCACCGCCGAGGGGTCGATGCCCGTCAGGTCGCTGCCCCGCAGGTCGCAGCCCGTCAGGTCGGCGCGGTCCAGCCATGCGCCGGCCAGGTCGCAGTCGCGCAGGGTGCCCCCTGCTGCCCGGACGCCGGTGAGGTCGGCCTCGCGCAGGCGCACCCCCGTGAACGACGCGGAGTGCAGGTCCGCCTTCGCCAGCGAGACGAACGACCAGTTCCCGCCCTCGACCTTCGCGATGTCCCAGGTGCAGTCGACGAAGCGGGAGCCGACGAGCTTGCACCGCTCGAACCGCACGTCGAAGAACGTGCACCGCGAGAACGTGCAGCTGACGAACGCGGCGTCGGTGTGCACGGAGGCGTTGAGCTTCGCGCCCCGGAACACGCACTCCTCGAACACGGCGCCGACGCCGGACGCCTCGGTGAGGTCGAGGTCGACGAACTCCACCTGGCGGAACTCCTGGCCGGACAGGTCTCGTGCGTACCAGTCCTCGCCGCGGACGGTCGTCGTGGTCGTCGTCATGCGTCGATCATGGCGGGTGAAACCTGGCGGGACCGGTCAGTCGGCCGGTCCGGTCTCCTCGAGCAGCCGGAGGGCGGCGCTGACGCGTGGGTTGCGCTGCGGGTCGGCGTCGATCCCGAGCGTCGCGTACATGCCGTTGACATGGTTCTGGACCGACTTCTCGGTGATGCCCAGCCGGTCACCGATGCCCGAGTTCGACAGGCCGGCGGCCAGCAGACGGAGCACCTCGTACTGCCGGTCGGTGAGGCGGGCGACGGCCGACCCGGCGCGCGGGGTCATCCGCTCCAGCAGGGCGGGGTCGAGCACGGTCTCGCCGACGGCGGCGGCGCGCACCGCGTTGACCAGCACCTCCTCGCTCGTCGACGAGGTCTTCGACAGGTAGCCCCAGCCGGCTGCGACGTCCGCGGGCAGGTCCAGCAGCAGGTCCATCGCGTCGTGGGCGGACAGCAGCAGGATGCCGAGGGTGGGCTGGTTGCGGCGCAGCGTGACCCCCAGGGCGATGCCGTTGCCGTCGGGGAGGTCGATGTCCAGGATCACGCAGTCGGCGGTGCCGGGGCGGAGCGCGCGGACGGCCTCCGTGGCGGTGCCGACGGCAGCGACGACCTGCAGGCCGGCGGTCCCGGACAGGGTGTGCTCGAGCATCGAGCGGAACAGCGGCTGGTCCTCGACGATCGCGACGCGGAGGGGTCCGGTGGTGGGAACAGTCATCGCCGCCAGTATCGTCTGCGTCCGGGTCCGACGCGCGGGCTCGCGCGGGTGGACGATGGACGTCACCCGGACGCGGACGGAGGCGGGCCCCCGATGTCGTCGTCGACCAGCTCGGCAGCCGTCGTCGCCCAGCGCCGACGGGACAGCCGCCAGGACCAGATCACGCTCCTGCGAGGGTCGGCGATCATCGCGCTCGGCTACGGCCTGGGTGCGGCCCTGCAGTCGACCTACGTGTACGCCAACCTCGTCCCTGCGTGGCAGACGGTCTCGCTGGCGTCGCGGCTGGCGGCGAACGGGATCGCCGTGGTCGTGCTCATCGCCGTCCTCGCCGCCGTCCGGGCCCACCGGGTGCGGCGCTGGTGGACGAAGATCCTGGTCGTGGTCGTCGCGGCTGCCGTCGCGGGGATCGCCCGGTACCTGGCGCAGGTGGCGTTCGGCGTCTACGACGACCCGACCGAGGCCACGCGCGACGCCGAGGTGCTCAGCGGCTTCCTGCTCGGCGTCGTCTCCGCCGGGATCGGGATGTGGGCGCTGTCCACCCGCCAGGTCGCGCGGGCGAAGACCCGGGCCGCGACGCGGGACGCGGTCCACGTCGAGCTGGCCGTCAAGGCGCTGGAGCAGGAGGAGATCCGGGTCCGTCGCGCGGTCGCCGAGGGGTTGCACGGCACGCTGCAGTCGAAGCTGGTCCTGGTCGACGCCCGGCTGGGTGAGGTCCTGGCCCGCGCCGACGGGCTGGACCCCGCCGACGCCGACTCCCTGGCCTGGGTGCGCAAGGAGCTCGACGAGGCGCGCGACATCGACGTGCGGCAGATGAGCCGGCTGCTCTACCCGGACCGCCTCGAGCTGGGTCTGGTGCCCGCGCTGCGGGCGCTGCTCGGCCGGCTTCCCGCGAGCATCGCGACGCGGCTGACGGTGAGCGACGCGGTCCGGGCGCTCGACGACCCCACCGGGTCCCGCCTGACCGTCAGCGAGCGGCTGCTCGCCGTGCGCGTGGTCGAGGAAGCCGTGTCGAACGCGCTCAAGCACGGGCCGGCGACGTCGATCGCCGTGAGCCTCGACGTGGTGCAGGACGTCCTGCACGTGAGCGTCCGCAACGACGGGGACCTGTACGTCCCGGCGACCGCGGGCGTGCCGTCGGGGACCACGCGCCTGGAGACCCGGCTCTCGTTCGTCGGGGGCCGGCTGTCGCTGACGCCGGGGCCGGAGAAGGGCGCCCATCTCGAGGCGTGGCTGCCGCTGGGCGCAGGTCTGGTCTAGATCGACTACAGTCACAAGTTGGACAACTGTCCTACTTGACGGATAGGCCGGTTGTGTGCTGGGTGAAAGAACCCGGCAAGCCGGGCGGGCGGGGTGCTGCCACCCAGAGCCGATCGGGTGGCGCTGCCGATGTCACCTACGTTCGCGGTCGACCGCCCTTCGGCGTGTCTCCGTGAGCGGGTCTCGGTGAGGTGCCGATTCCCCGCACCTTCCCGATCAGGAGATCACCATGGCTTCCACGACCGTCACGCACGACGCCACCGCGCAGGACACCGACCGCAAGAAGCGCAAGCGCGCCGCTGTCGTCAAGTTCGGCCTCGTCGGTGCGGCCCTCGCCGGCATCGGCGCTGCGGCCACGTCCGCCGCCTGGACCGACGACGCCTGGTTCCGCGGCACCGCGAACGCCGCGACGATCGAGCTCATGGGCCAGGTCACCGCGACCGGCACCCTGATCGCCGACCCGCTGGACGGCGGCTGGGACACCGCAGACCAGAACCCGGGCGCCTCGGGCGCGACGGACTTCGTGTCGTTCGACTTCGACCTGCTCGCAGCCGCCAACGAGCCGCTGGTCCCGGGCGAGGAGCGCGTCGTCTACGTCCACCTCCTGAACGCGGGCACGTCGTCGCTCGCGATCACGAACCCGACCCTCACGCTGTCGAACTCGGACTACTACACGACCGGCACCGGCGACGACACCCACGCCGTCGTGAGCGTCGGCACCGCCACGACGCCGCTCGAGGCGGACGGCGAGACCGTCGTGCCGCTGACGATCACCACGCCGGCCAACTGGACGCCGGCCGCCCAGGGCTCGACGGTCGACGTCACCCTCCAGTTCCAGGGCGCCACCGTCCCGACCCCGTGACCTCGTCGGAGGTGCCGCCGCCTCAGCGCGGCGGCACCTCCACGAACCTGGCTGGAGAAACCATGCGCGTCCTTCGAGGACTCGGCAACGCCGTCCTGTGGCTCCTGGCTGTGCTCGGGCTCGCGAGCGTCCTCGTCTGGGGCGCGACGAAGCTCGGGTACATCCAGCCCCTCGTCGTGATCTCCGGCTCGATGGAGCCCGGGATCATGACGCGGGACCTGCTGGTGGACGTGCCGACGCCGACCTCCGACCTGCGGGTCGGGGACGTCGCGTCGATCTTCAACCCGATCACCCAGAACCTGGTCACCCACCGGATCGTGTCCATCGAGCCGATGGGCGGATCCACCTGGGAGATCCGGATGAAGGGTGACGCCAACGCCAGCGAGGACGGCGGCGCCTACGTCGTCGGGGACCGTGTGTGGACGCCGGCCGTCCAGGTCACCGGCGGCGGCAACGTCATCGCCACGATGACCAACAGGTCGGTCGTGGTGCCGATCGCGGTCACGATCCTCGCGCTCATCGGCCTGACCGTCCTTCCCCGGCCGGAGGACGACGACGACGTGCCCACCCCCGTGCTCGAGGGCGCCGTGACGCGATGACCAGGCGACTCGGAGCGGCCGGCGTCGCGAGCATGATCCTGGCGGTCGTGCTCACGGCGGCCGGGGCGGTGCTCGGCGCCAGCGCCGCAGGAGCAGCTCCGAGGAGCGTCCCGCTCACGTTCGAGTTCGCCGGGCTGTACCCCGGCGAGAGCCAGACGCAGTCGCGTACGTACCGGCTCGACCGCGACGCTCGCGTCGTGTCCGTGACGTCCGTCACCACGCCGGGCGCGACCTGGACGGCCCTGCTCTGCCGGCAGGGGACGTGCACCGACGTCCTGGCGATGCGTGCCGGCCAGGACCTCGCCGCGGGCGACTACGACCTCCGGGTCGGCGTCACAGCGACGAGCCTGCTGCCCGGTGACGTCAGCGCCATCGAGGGGCGCCTGTCGCTCGTCGAGGCCGGCACCGGGAACCTCGCGCACACCGGTTCGGACACCTGGCCGGTCTCGCTCGCCGCGCTCGCCATGACCGCGCTCGGCCTGCTCCTCGTGCTGGTCGCACGACGGCGGCGTGACGACGACCGAGCCGCGACGCCCGACGCCACCGCCTGACCTCGAACCCCCCACGACCTCAGACCCACCGGAAGGACCGACATCATGGACACCACCACCGAGGGTGCCGCGGCACCCCCCACGAACCGTCGTCGCCGCCGCAAGGGAGTCGCGGTCCGCTTCGGCCTGGCCGGTCTCGCGCTGCTCGGCATCGGCGCGGCCGCCACCTCGGCCAACTGGACCAACGACGCCTGGTTCAACGCGAGCTCGAGCAGCGCGAGCGTCCTGCTCGACGGCTCGGCCGCCTCGGCGACGGGGCCGTGGTCGGCCGCGGACACCGACGCGACGGGCATCACGTTCGCGGGCACCACGTTCTCCCTGCTGGTCCCCGGCCAGACGCGCACGGCCACGTACTGGGTCAAGAACAGCAGCTCCACGTGCCTGAACGTCCCCGCGCCGACGATCACGAAGGCCGAGCCGCTGGCGGGCGTGGGCGCGAACGACGCCAGCGTGACGCTGTCGACGAGCGCGATCGGGAACATGGCCGCCGGCGCCGTCCAGGCCGTCACCGTCACCGTGACGACCCCGACCACCTGGTCGACGACCCACCAGAACCAGACGTCGGCCACCGCGTTGAAGATCGCCTACACCGGTACGACCGTCGCCGCGTCCACCAGCACGGGCGCCTGCGCGTGACCGGTCCCGGCCCGACCCAGCACAGCGCACGTCGTGGACGTCGCGCTGTGCTGCTCCTCGCCCTGGTGGCGATGGTCGGGCTGGTCCAGGCGGTCGGGACGACGACCGCGGCGTGGACCAACGACGCCCGGGCCGCGGCGTCCTCCTCGGGCATCATGTCGGGAGAGGAGTTCCAGGCCCGCGGCCCGGGCGACAAGTGCCTCGACATCGAGAGCCGGCAGAACGCGAACAACACGTCCATCCGGCTCTACTCGTGCAACAACACGCCGGCGCAGAAGTGGTGGCTCACGACGGCCGGACGCATCGAGGCCTTCCGCGAGGACCCGGGCGACAACGGCGTCACGGGCGTCCGCTGCATGCAGACGTCGGGCAACACCAACGGCGCGACCGTCTACCTGATGGCCTGCCCCGGGAACATGACCGGGAACTTCCGGTGGCGGTTCGTCGCCAACGCCGACGGCACGGTGCAGATCCGCAACCAGCAGGGGACCAACCCGGCGACCGGCGACCGGTGCCTGAGCTGGCAGACGCCGCCGCCCGGCACCGACCCCACCCCGCTCACGATGCGCGCCTGCGGCGCCTCCGGCTACGGCAGCTCGTGGCGGATCGAGCCCTACGGCACCCCACCGTTCCCGTGATCGGCGCCCTGACCCTCGGCCGTGCTCGCCGAACGTCCCTGGTCGTCGCCGTGGCGGCCGCATCGATGCTGGCCGTCACCGCCGGGACGTCCGCGATCGGTGCGACGTCCGCCGCGTGGACCAACGGCGCCCGGGCTGCCGCGGCCGCATCGAGCGGGACCTGGTCGGCCGCGGGTGTCGGCTGCGTGGTCACCGACTCAGCCGGCAACCCGATCCCCGGGCCGACGTGCCAGGTGGCCTTCGGACCCGACACCGACGGCAGCGCCGACTGGAACATCAAGGCGACCGTCTCCACGTCGAGCACCACCCCCGTGTACTGGAAGCTGACGATCGACTTCGCCGCAGCCCCCTTCGCACCGGCGGTGAAGCGGGTCGGGGAGTACTCGGGCGGCGCGGTGATCGCTCCGCTGCCCCCGGGCTTCTGCTCGGCGTCCACCCGCGTGGTGACGTTCACCGGCCGGGCCGACTGGGGCAAGGCCACGATCAGTGCGGGCAACCCGGTGGTGCTCGACTTCGTCGGCAGCAACACCGGAAGCTCCGGCAACCTCGTCTACAGCTGCCCCTGACGCCAGCTACTCCACGGGCGACAGCTCGGGGCGCTTGGGAGCCCGGTCGTCTCCCGACGAGGTCCCGCGCAGCCGCCGCGTCGCCCACGGGTACAGGTGCTCGCGCACCCAGGCGGCGTCCTCGCGGGCCTTCTGCATCCGGGGGGTGGGCGGCAGCGGCGTGAGCGGGTCGTCCCAGGCGGGGTCGTCCGGGGTCAGGCCGAGCCCGACGAGGGCGCCCTGGGCCACCCGGGCGTGCCCGTCGGTGGTCAGGTGGATGCGGTCCTCGGCCCACATCCGCCAGTCGCGCAGCGAGCGCATGCCCCACAGGTCCACGACATAGGCGCCGTGCCGACGGGCCATGGACCAGATGAGCGCGTTGTAGATCCCGACGCGGCTGCGGGTGGCCCGGACCAGGGGGCTGTCGGCGGCGTCCACGCCCGTGCCGAGCAGCACGTCGACCCCCGCCTTGCGCAGCCGGAGGACGCCGGCCTCCAGGTTGCGCGCCATCCGGTCGACGTCGGCACCGGGCCGGAGCAGGTCGTTGCCGCCGCCGACGAGGCTCACCAGGTCGGGCTTCAGTGCGAGCGCCGCGGGGACCTGCTCGACGAGGATCGGGCGCAGCAGCCGTCCCCGGATCGCGAGGTTCGCGTACTCCAGCGGCGGCTCGCCCGCGGCGCTGCGGCGCGCGGACAGGTGCGAGGCCAGCAGGTCGGCCCAGCCGCGCTGCGCGGCCTCGCGGCCGTCGGGGTCGTCCCACAGACCCTCGGTGAACGAGTCGCCGATGGCGACGTAGCGGGACCAGCGGGGGATCTCTTCAGGCACGTCGGACATCCTGCCCGCTCGCTCAGGGGAGGGACCAGTCGACCGGCTGTGCGCCCTGTGCCACCAGGAGCTCGTTCACGCGCGAGAACGGCCGGGAGCCGAAGAAGCCGCGGCTCGCGGACAGCGGGCTCGGGTGCACGCTCTCGACCGTCGGCACGCTCCCGAGGGCCGGCTTCAGCGACTGCGCGTCCCGGCCCCAGAGCACGGCGACCAAGGGCCCACCGCGCTCGACGAGGGCCGCGATCGCGCGGTCGGTCACCGCCTCCCAGCCGTGCCGACGGTGGGACGCCGGGGCGCCCGGCCGGACGGTCAGCACCCTGTTCAGGAGCATCACGCCCTGGTCGGCCCACGGGGACAGGTCCCCGGTGCGCGGGGGCGCGACGCCCACGTCGGCCACGAGCTCCGTGAAGATGTTGGTCAGCGACCGGGGCAGCGGCCGGACGTCGGGCTGCACGGAGAACGAGAGCCCCATGGGGTGCCCGGGCGTGGGGTACGGGTCCTGTCCGACGACGAGCACGCGCACCTCGGCGAGCGGACGCCGGAACGCCCGTAGGACCGCGTCGCCCGCCGGCAGGTAGCTGCGCCCGGCGGCCACCTCGTCGCGCAGGAACTGGCCCGCGGCACGCAGCTGCGGCTCGACGGGTGCGAGCGCGACGGCCCAGTCGGGGGCGACGAGCTGGTCCAGAGGGGTGACTGTCACGCCGGTGAGGGTACCGACCGGCGCGTCCGACGCGCCCGGTGCGGCACACGGGGGACGACGCGCCGGGCGGAATGACACGCGTGTCATTACGGTCGTACGATGACCGAGGTCGTCGGCAGTCCACCGCCGCGGCTGTTCTGCAGGGGACGAGAGCACAGGAGGAACGCATGGACGCCGCGACGATCGCCATCGGATCGCTCGAGCACACCCAGGGCTCCTCCTCCACCGGTCTGTCCGAGCGCGACGAGCAGGTCCTGGCGTTCGAGCGGCAGTGGTGGAAGTACGCGGGCGCCAAGGAGTCGGCCATCCGCGAGCTGTTCGACATGTCGGCCACGCGGTACTACCAGGTGCTCAACGCCCTCATCGACGACCCGGCTGCCCTCGCCCACGACCCGATGCTCATCAAGCGGCTGCGCCGGATGCGTTCCTCCCGGCAGCGCGCACGCACGGCCCGCCGGCTCGGGGACGCCTGATCCGCCCCGGTGTGGGTGGTCCCCGAGACGCGTCTCCGCACGTGACACGGCACACGTCGTGCCTCAGGTGGACCCGTCCGCACGACCTGAGCCGTTAGCCTGTCCGGCGTGAGCAAGGCGGAGTACTCCTACCCCGAGGACGAGTTCGACGTCCCGTCGAACCCCGACGTCCCCCGCGGGGTGCATCGCGCACCCCGGTCGGTGTGGAGCCGGTGGTGGAAGTTCCTGGTCGTCCTGGCCCTGCTCCCGGTCCTCGCGTTCACTCTGGTGAACCTCGCGGCACAGGACGGCAACCTCCCGTCCCTCCCGGGCACGTCGAGCTCGCCGGACGCGGAGGACGAGGCGCCGACCGACACCGAGACCGAGGGCGAGGCCCCGACGGACACGGAGACGACGCCCGTCGAGGAGGAGCCCGCCGCGCCGGCCCCCGTGATGGAGACGCCGGTCATGGTGCTCAACGCGGCGAGCATCGGTGGCCTCGCCGCCGCCCAGGCGGAGAAGCTCACGGCTGCGGGCTTCACGAGCGTCGACACGGGCAACGCGGACCCGACCGAGGACGTGTCGACCGTGTTCTACACGTCGGAGGATCTCAAGCCCACCGCGGACCTCGTCGCGCAGACCCTCGGCCTGACCACGGTCACCCTGCAGGCCGCCGACGAGCCCGGGATCACGGTGCTCCTGGTCAGCGATCCCGAGGCCTGACGGACCCCTATCGGCCCTGGTCGGAGCCCGAACGCGGACACTAGGCTCTCGCGCACCGGGCGCCGGCGGAGCGCTCGGCACCGGACGTCGAGGAGTGCGCATGGCTCAGGGCATCGTGAAGTGGTTCAACGCGGAGAAGGGGTACGGCTTCATCACCCCGGTCGGGGGAGGCCAGGACCTCTTCGTGCATTTCAGCGCCATCCAGTCGGACGGCTACCGGTCCCTCGACGAAGGCCAGGACGTCGAGTTCGAGATCGGTCAGGGCACCAAGGGGCCGCAGGCCGAGCAGGTCCGCGCCCTCTGACCTCGTCCGTGCGGGCCGTGCACCTCCCGAGGTGCGCGGCCCGTCGGCGTGTCACGGCTCCAGCGCGTCGAGCGCGAGCAGCACGCACGCTGCGCTCCAGCCGAGCGGCGCCACGGCGGCCGGCGATCCGTCGGCGAGGACCTTCTCCGGCAGCGACCCCGACGGGGTGCGGTGCGTGTCGAGGAACGCGAGCCACCCGTCGGCGAGCTCGGTGTCGCCGTTCTCGGCGGCCACCCACGCGTAGAGCGAGGTCTGCGGCGTCCACGAGACGCCGTCGTCGCGCCAACCGGCACCGGGGGCGAGCCCGTTCGCCGGCCGCACCATGGCCGTCGCCGACGCCCGCCACGCCTTCTCCACGCCGGGGACGGCGCTGGTCAGGAACGGCGGGAGCAGGAACGCGCTGGCGGCGTCGGCGTGACCCCCGTCGAGGTGCCGCGCGAACCCGGTGGCGCCGAACCCGCGGATCACGGCGACCTTGGACCGGATCGAGGCGTCGAACGCCGACCGCGCCAGGGCGTCGTCGTCGGCGAGCTCCAGGACGACCGCCGCCTGCTGCAGCCCGGCGACCAGGGGTGCGACCGTGCCCAGCGTCAGCGTGTCCTCCGGCACCTCCCAGTAGTCGGGCGACGCCGGGGGCAGCCCGTCGTGCGCGACGAGCGAGATCGCGTGCCGCGCGGACCTCTGCACCAGCGGCAGGAGCTCCGCCGCCGCGTCCGCGCGCTGCGAGGGGTCGGTGATCTCGGCGAGGACGAGCCCGGACGCCCACATCACCCAGCCCGTGCCGTCGGTCTGCACGCCGCGGTCGTCCGGCGGCCCGGAGCCGTCGGGCAGGTACCGCGCCTGGAAGGAGCCGTCGGGGGACTGGACCCGGTCGAGGAAGCCGAGGATCTCGAGGGCGTCGTCGACGTGCCCGGTGCGCGCGAGGGCGACGGCGACGAACGACGCGTCACGCGGCCACACGTATCTCCACTTCTCCGACCAGGCCGCCACCGCGGCGCCGTCGGGGAGCTGGAGCGCGTGCAGGTCGAGCAGCGCGGCGCGCGCCATGTCCTCGTACGGTCCGCCGGTGCCGGGGACCGTGCCGGTGGCGAGCCACGCGCGCTGCCGTTCGGCCACGGACGCGGCGGCGCTCACGGTCGCGCCGTGCTCGTCCGTGGCCGCCCCGGCGACGTCGCGCGCGAGCCTGGCTGCCGCCGGGTCGAGGACGTGCGTGCCGGTCAGGAACGTGGCGTCGGTGCCGACCGCGAGCGGGACCCGCCGGCCGCCGGGCAGGGTGGTGAGGCCTTCGAGGTACAGCGGGATGGTCGCGTACTCGGCGGCGGACGGCTCCGGGACGACGACCGTCGCGGACAGGGTGTCGGTCGCCAGCGCCCCCGCCGGTGCGGTCACGACGAGCAGCGTCGTCCCGGCCGCCACGAACGCGGTGGCGACGAGCCCGCCCGTCCGGCGGCGGCGGTGCGCGGGGCTGCGTCGGTGCGCGCGCGGGACCACGGCCGCGGCGTGCCTGCCGTGGCTCTCGACGTCCTCGTCGTGATCGCGCACACGCGCACGATAGTGGGGCCGCACCCCGGCCCGGGCCCGATCACCTGCGCAGGAGGGCCTCCGACGTGCTCGGACCCGGGCCCGCGGGCACGCGCTCTGGGCGAACGCTGCTTGCACTCTCGGGGGTCGAGTGCTAACCATTGACTTAGCACTCTCCGGTGGAGAGTGACAGAACCACCACGGCCGTCCGGTGAGGGCCGTCGCACGCGGGACAAGACCGCGGGTGACGTGCTCGTCCGTCGCGGGCACCCTCGGCCGACCCGAACCCAGTGAAGGATCACAGCCCCATGGCCAAGATCATTGCCTTCAACGAGGAGGCCCGCCGCGGCATCGAGCGGGGACTCAACATCCTCGCCGACACCGTCAAGGTCACCCTCGGCCCGAAGGGCCGCAACGTCGTCCTGGACAAGAAGTGGGGCGCCCCCACGATCACCAACGACGGCGTCTCCATCGCCAAGGAGATCGACCTCGAGGACCCCTTCGAGAAGATCGGTGCGGAGCTCGTCAAGGAGGTCGCCAAGAAGACGGACGACGTCGCGGGCGACGGCACCACCACCGCCACCGTGCTCGCCCAGGCGCTCGTGCGCGAAGGCCTGCGCAACGTCGCGGCCGGCGCCAACCCGATCGCGCTGAAGAAGGGCATCGAGAAGGCCGTCGAGGCCGTCACCGCTGCTCTGCTCGCGCAGGCGAAGGACGTCGAGACCAAGGAGGAGATCGCCGCCACGGCCGCCATCTCCGCCGGCGACCAGGCGATCGGCGACCTGATCGCCGAGGCGCTCGACAAGGTCGGCAAGGAAGGCGTCATCACCGTCGAGGAGTCCAGCGCGCTGGGCCTCGAGCTGGAGCTCACCGAGGGCATGCGCTTCGACAAGGGCTTCCTGTCGGCGTACTTCGTGACCGACCCGGAGCGTCAGGAGGCCGTCCTCGAGGACGCGTACGTCCTGCTCGTCGAGTCCAAGATCTCGAACGTCAAGGACCTGCTGCCGCTGCTGGAGAAGGTCATCCAGGCCGGCAAGCCGCTGTTCATCGTCGCCGAGGACGTCGAGGGCGAGGCCCTGGCCACGCTCGTCGTCAACAAGATCCGTGGCCTGTTCAAGTCGGTCGCCGTCAAGGCCCCCGGCTTCGGCGACCGCCGCAAGGCGATGCTGCAGGACATGGCCATCCTCACCGGTGGTCAGGTCGTCTCCGAGACCGTCGGTCTCAAGCTCGACACGGTGGGCCTCGAGGTCCTCGGTACGGCGCGCAAGATCGTCGTCACCAAGGACGAGACCACGATCGTCGAGGGCTCCGGCGACGCCGCCCAGATCCAGGGCCGCGTCTCGCAGATCCGCGCCGAGATCGACAACTCCGACTCGGACTACGACCGCGAGAAGCTCCAGGAGCGCCTCGCCAAGCTCGCCGGCGGCGTCGCCGTCATCAAGGCGGGCGCGGCCACCGAGGTCGAGCTCAAGGAGCGCAAGCACCGCATCGAGGACGCCGTGCGCAACGCCAAGGCGGCCGTCGAGGAGGGCATCGTCGCCGGTGGTGGCGTGGCTCTCATCCAGGCCGGCAAGACCGCGTTCGAGGGCCTCAAGCTCGAGGGCGACGAGGCGACCGGTGCCGCGATCGTGAAGCTCGCGATCGAGGCTCCCCTCAAGCAGATCGCGATCAACGCCGGTCTCGAGGGTGGCGTCGTCGCGGAGAAGGTGCGCAACCTCCCCGTGGGTCACGGCCTCAACGCCGCGACCAACACGTACGAGGACCTGCTCGCCGCGGGCGTCAACGACCCGGTGAAGGTCACGCGCTCCGCCCTGCAGAACGCGGCGTCCATCGCTGCGCTGTTCCTCACCACCGAGGCCGTCGTGGCCGACAAGCCGGAGAAGTCGGCCCCCGCCGGCCCCGGCGGTGGCGAGGACTTCGGCGGCGGGTTCTGATCCCGCGCTGAACCACACGGACGGGCCGGTCACCTTCGGGTGACCGGCCCGTTCGCTGTCCCCGGCCGCCCCGCTGCTCGCGAGGTCGGCACTTTCCGACGAGAGCGTGAGCTCCGACTGCCGCTCTCGTCGCGAGCTGCCGCCCTCGACCGGCGGTCGGGCTACTGGCGGTAGCTCGACAGGAAGTTGCCCATGCGTTCCACCGCTTCCGCCAGGACCCGTGCCTCCGGGAGCGTGACGATGCGCAGGTGGTCCGGCTTCGGCCAGTTGAAGCCCGTGCCCTGGACGAGCAGGATGTGCTCGCTGACCAGCAGGTCGTAGACGAGGCGGGCGTCGTCGCGGATCTCGTGCACCTCCGGGTCGAGCCGGGGGAACAGGTAGAGGGCGCCGTCGGGGCGGACGCAGTCCACGCCGGGGATCGAGGTCAGCCCGCGGTAGGCGACGTCGCGCTGCTCGTGCAGCCGACCGCCGGGGGCGATCAGCGCCTCGATGCTCTGGATGCCGCCGAGGGCGGCCTGGACCGCGTGCTGGGCCGGGACGTTGGGGCACAGGCGGGTCGACGCGAGCAGGGTGATGCCCTCGAGGAACCCGGTCGCGTGCTCGCGGGGGCCGGTGACGACCATCCACCCCGACCGGTAGCCGGCCACGCGGTACGTCTTGGACAGGCCGTTGAACGTCAGGCACAGCAGGTCCGGCGCGACGGAGGCGAGAGGGATGTGCTGCGCGCCGTCGAACAGGATGCGGTCGTAGATCTCGTCGGCGAGCAGCAGGAGGCTGTGCTCGCGGGCGATCGCGGCGATGCCCTCCAGGACGGTGCGTGAGTAGACCGCGCCGGTGGGGTTGTTCGGGTTGATGACGACGATCGCCTTGGTGCGGGGGGTCACGAGCGAGCGGAGGTGCTCCAGGTCGGGCTCCCAGCCCGCGGCCTCGTCGCAGCGGTAGTGCACCGGGACGCCGTCGGACAGGGACGTCATCGCGGTCCAGAGCGGGTAGTCCGGCGACGGGATGAGCACCTCGTCGCCCTCGTCGAGGAGCGCCTGCATGACCATGGTGATGAGTTCCGAGACGCCGTTGCCCAGGTAGACGTCGTCGACGTCGATCTCGGGGAAGCCGGGCTCCGTCTCGTACCGCGTGACCACCGCGCGACGGGCGCTCAGGATCCCGCGGGAGTCGGTGTACCCGTGCGCGTGCGGGATCGCGGCGATGACGTCGCGGACGATCTGGTGGGGCGCCTCGAACCCGAACGCCGCGGGGTTGCCGGTGTTGAGCCGCAGGATCGTGTGGCCCTCGGCCTCCAGGCGGACGACCTCGTCCAGGGCGGACCCGCGGATCTCGTAGAGCACGTTCTTGAGCTTCGACGACTGGTCGAGGGGACGGTGCTGCGGCATCTGTCGAGGGTATCCGCCGCTGTGACGCAACCGGGACCGGCCCGAAACAGACCGTTTACGCGGACCGGTCGTTGCCCGAAACACCCCGTCCCTAGGTTCATCACCCATGGGCACAGGGATGTATACAGCGCGGGACACAGCGCGGTGTCGTTCGCTTTCCCGGCCCCTGTCCGGATCCGCCCCACAGCTCGTCCCCAGCGAAAGGCCTCTCCGTTGACCAGATTCAGTACGCGCGCTCTCGCCCTCCCGGCGGCCGCCCTGGCCGTCGCCCTCGGTGTCGCGGGATGTGGCGCCCGCACCTCCGACGACCCGGCGGACGCCGGCACGGCAGCGTCGGCCTCGTGCGTCGACACGTCCGGCGACACCGTCAAGATCGGCTTCCTCAACTCGCTGTCCGGCACCATGGCCATCTCCGAGCAGACGGTCCGGGACTCCCTCGACCTGGCCGCCGAGGAGATCAACGCCGACGGCGGGGTCCTGGGCAAGCAGCTCGAGATCGTCGCGGAGGACGGCGCCTCCGAGCCCAGCGTGTTCGCGGAGAAGGCCGAGAAGCTCATCTCGTCCGACTGCGTCGCCGCGGTGTTCGGCGGCTGGACGTCCTCGTCGCGCAAGGCCATGCTCCCCGTCTTCGAGGCCAAGGACTCGCTGCTGTTCTACCCGGTCCAGTACGAGGGCCTGGAGGCGTCGCCGAACATCTTCTACACGGGTGCGACGACCAACCAGCAGATCCTGCCCGGCATGGAGTACCTCAAGGAGCAGGGCAAGTCGAAGATCTTCCTCGTCGGCTCCGACTACGTCTTCCCGCGCACGGCCAACAAGGAGATCGTCGCCTGGGCCGGCGCCAACGACGTCGAGATCGTCGGCGAGGAGTACGCGCCGCTGGGCCACACGGACTTCGCGACGATCGTGAACAAGCTCAAGGGCTCGGGCGCGGACGCGGTGTTCAACACCCTCAACGGTGACTCCAACGTCGCGTTCTTCAAGGAGTACAAGAACGTCGGTCTGGCCGCCGAGACGCTCCCCGTCGTCTCCGTCTCCATCGCGGAGGAGGAGGTCGGTGGCATCGGCATCGACAACATCGTCGGCCAGCTCACCGCCTGGAACTACTACCAGACGGTCGAGAGCCCCGAGAACGAGACGTTCGTCGCGGCCTTCAAGGCCAAGTTCGGCGAGGACCGGGTGACCTCCGACCCGATGGAGGCGGCCTACACGTCGCTCTACCTCTGGAAGGGCATGGTCGAGAAGGCCGAGTCGTTCGAGGTCGCGGCCATCCAGGAGGCGGCGGACGGCGTCACGTTCGAGGCGCCCGAGGGCACCGTCACCGTGAACGGCGACAACCACCACATCGCGAAGACCGCGCTCATCGGCAAGATCGGCCCCGACGGGCTCATCTACACCGAGTGGTCGTCGGACGGTCCCATCGAGCCGGACCCGTTCCTCGAGGGCTACGACTGGGCCGAGGGCCTGTCCTGACCCGCTGGTGACCCGGCGCCTGCTCGCAGGCGCCGGGTCACCTCCCTCTCCACAGGAAGGACGGGCCGGATGGACGCCCTCGTCTCACAGCTCTTCGCGGGCCTCAGCCTGGGGTCGGTGCTGCTGCTCGCGGCGCTCGGCCTGGCGCTGACGTTCGGTCAGATGGGCGTCATCAACATGGCGCACGGCGAGTTCATGATGGCCGGCGCCTACACGGCGTTCGTGGTGCAGGGCGTCATCGCCGACGCGGGCGTCTCCCTGCTGGTCTCGCTGGTCATCGGGTTCCTCGTCGGCGGGCTGCTCGGCCTGCTCCTGGAGGTCACGCTCATCTCCCGCATGTACAAGCGGCCGCTGGACACGCTGCTGGTGACGTTCGGCGTCGCCCTCGTGCTCCAGCAGCTGGCCCGCGACGTGTTCGGCGCCCCCAACGTGGACGTCCGCGCGCCCGCCTGGTTGTCCGGAGCGGTGGACATCCTCGGCGTCGGCATCCCCAAGACCCGGCTGTTCATCCTCGCGCTCGCGCTCCTGTGCGTGCTGGCGCTCTCCCTCCTGCTCAAGCTCACCCCGCTCGGCCGCCGCATCCGCGCCACCGTGCAGAACCGCGACCTCGCCGAGACGTCCGGCATCTCGACGCGGGCCACCGACCGGCTGACGTTCTTCGTCGGGTCCGGCGTGGCGGGTGTCGCGGGAGTGGCCCTCACCCTGCTCGGGTCGATCGGTCCGACGCTGGGCACCAACTACATCGTCGACGCGTTCCTCGTCGTGGTCGTCGGCGGTATCGGGCAGCTCAAGGGTGCGGTGATCGCGGCGTTCGCGCTCGGGCTGCTCCAGGCGGGCTTCGAGTACTCGACGACGGCGAGCATCGCCAAGGTGCTGCTGTTCGTCGTGATCGTCGCGTTCCTGCAGGTCAGGCCGCAGGGTCTCGTCTCGGTGCGGACCCGGAGCCTCGCATGAGCCCCCGGGTCCGGTTCTGGGGCGGGCTCGCGATCGCCGCCGCGCTGCTGTTCGGTGTCGCGCCGGCGCTGCTGTCGGACTTCCGGCTCAACCTGCTGGCCAAGTTCTGCTGCCTCGCCATGGTCGCGGTCGGCATCGGGCTGGCCTGGGGGCGCGGCGGGATGCTCGTGCTCGGGCAGGGCGTGTTCTTCGGCCTCGGCGGCTACATCATGGCGATGCACCTCAAGCTGTCCGACGCCGGTCCCGGCGGGGTGCCCGACTTCATGCTCCTGTACGGCGACGGCACGGTACCCGGCTGGTGGGAGCCGTTCCGGGACCCCGTCGTCACGGTCCTGGCGATCCTCGTCCTGCCGGCCCTCGTCGCCACCCTGCTCGGCCTCGCGGTGTTCAAGCGACGCGTCCGGGGGGCGTACTTCGCGATCCTGTCGCAGGCGCTCGCCGCCGCGTTCGCCATCCTGCTCGTCGGGCAGCAGAAGGTCACCGGCGGCACCAACGGGCTCAACGGGTTCCAGTCGTTCTTCGGGTTCACCCTGTCGGACCCCGTGAACAAGCGGATGCTCTACTTCATCGCGGCGGGCGTGCTGCTGCTCATGGTCCTGACCGTGCGGCTGATCATGGGCTCGCGCTACGGCGAGCTCCTGGTCGCGGTCCGCGACCAGGAGAACCGCGTCCGGTTCCTCGGCTACGACCCGGCCGTCGTCAAGACCGTCGCCTACGCGGTCGCCGCCTGCTTCGCGGCCATCGGCGGGGCGCTGTTCACGCCGGTCGTCGGGATCATCTCGCCGGCCGACGTGGGCGTCGTGCCGTCCATCGCGTTCCTCGTCGGCGTCGCGATCGGCGGGCGGGCCACCCTCCTCGGGCCGGTGCTCGGCGCGATCGGGGTGTCGTGGGCGGAGACGTCCCTGTCGGAGTCGTTCCCGTCGTTCTGGATCTACTTCCAGGGTGCGCTGTTCATCCTCGTCGTCGCGTTCCTGCCGAACGGGCTGGCGACGGTCGGTCGGTTCTTCCGCCGACGACGCGCCGAGCCTGCCGACCCTGTGGCCCCGGAGCCGGAGCCCGCCCTCGAGACCTCCGGGAAAGCCTCATGAGCGAGATGCCCACCACCGCCGCCCCCCTGATCGGCGAGGGGTCGCTGGACCCGGACGCGCTGGAGCAGGTGATCGCCGCCGACGACGCCCGGTTCAAGCACGACTACCTGGAGATCCGCGACCTGCGCGTGGTGTTCGACGGGTTCGTCGCCGTCGCGGGTGTCGACCTGACGGTGACGCAGGGCGACCTGCGGTTCCTCATCGGACCCAACGGCGCCGGCAAGACCACGATCGTCGACGCCATCACGGGGCTGGCGCCCGCGACCGGGTCCATCCGGTTCGGCGGGGTCGAGCTCGTCGGCAAGCCGTCGCACAAGGTCGCACGCGCCGGGGTCGGCCGGACGTTCCAGACGGCCAGCGTGTTCGACGAGCTCACCGTGCTGCAGAACCTCGACATCGCCGCGGGGTCGCGTCGCAAGGCCCGTCTCATGCTGCGGCGGCGCAAGGGGATCCCGGAGGCGGTCGAGGCCGCGCTGGAGACCGTCGGCCTGACGCACGCGCGCGACCTGCCCGCCGGGGTGCTCGCGCACGGGCAGAAGCAGTGGCTGGAGATCGGGATGCTGCTCGTCCAGGACGCCCGGCTGCTGCTGCTCGACGAGCCCGTCGCCGGCATGAGCCAGGCCGAGCGGGAGGAGACCGGGCAGCTGCTCCGACGCATCGGTGCGCAGCGCACGGTCGTGGTCGTCGAGCACGACATGGAGTTCCTGCGCAGCTTCGCCTCGTCGGTGACCGTGCTCCACCAGGGGTCCGTGCTCAGCGAGGGGACGGTCGCGCAGGTGCAGGCCGACCCGAAGGTGGTCGAGGTGTACCTGGGCCGCGGTGCCGGTGCACGGGGCTCTACGAAGGAGGCGTCCTGATGCTGCAGCTCACCGGCGTGCACGTCGGCTACGGCCGGACGTCCGTGGTGCACGGTGTCGACGTCGAGGTGCCCGACGGCGGGGTGACCGCGATCATGGGCCACAACGGCGCCGGCAAGACGACGCTCCTGCGGGCGGCCGTCGGGCTGCTGCCGGTGCGCAGCGGACGCGTGACCCTGCTCGGCGAGGACGTCTCCCGCCTCCGGCCGCACCAGCGGGTGCGGCGTGGTCTGGCCTACGTGCCGCAGGGCCAGCAGTCGTTCGGGCAGCTCACCGCACGGGAGAACCTCCAGCTCGTCGCCGACGGCGCCGGGTCGGCCGGCGCGTCCCGGATGGCCGACGCGCTCGACCTGTTCCCCGCCCTGCGCGAGCTCCTCGGCCGACGCGCAGGTCTCCTGTCCGGTGGCCAGCGCCAGCAGCTCGCGATAGCCCGGGCCCTCCTGACCGGGCCGCGCGTCCTCATCCTCGACGAGCCCACCGAGGGCATCCAGCCGTCCGTGGTGCAGGAGATCGAGGACGCCATCGGGACGCTCAGCGCCGGTGGGCTGTCCGTGCTGCTCGTCGAGCAGCACGTCGGGTTCGCGCTCGGCGCGGCCGGGCAGTACTACGTGCTGGAGTCCGGGCGGGTCACGCGCTCCGGTGCCGGCGGCGCGGACCAGGAGGCCGACGTGCGCGCCGCGATGGCCCTATGAGCACGGGGGTCTACGCTTCGTGACCATGAGCACGGGTGGGACGACCGGGCTGTCCGAGGATCCGCGGTCGCTGCGTGACGTGGTCTATCAGCAGCTGCGCGACGAGATCTTGAACGGCCGCATCTCCCCGCGGGAGCGACTCACCGAACCCAAGCTGGGCAAGCTCTTCGACGTGTCGCGCACCCCCGTCCGGGAGGCCCTGTCGCGGCTCCTGTCCGACGGGCTCGTCGAGCGCACCGACTTCGGGTACGCCGTCGTCGTGCCCAGCCTGGAGGACCTGCGCAACCTCTACGAGCTGCGGATCACCCTCGAGCTGCGCGGGATCGCCCGGGCCATCGAGAACCCGCAGGTCCGGCACGACGAGGAGCTCCTGCGCACGGAGCGGGAGAAGTGGGCCGAGCTCCGTGACGCTCCGCCCGACCCCGACGCGAGCTTCGTGCTCTTCGACGAGGGCTTCCACCAGGTGCTGTCCCGGTCGTCGGGGAACACCCAGCTCACCGGCGCCCTGGTCACCGTGAACCAGAAGATCCGCGCCGTGCGCATGCACGACTTCGTCGAGACCGACCGCATCACCGCGACCATCGACGAGCACCTCGAGATCCTCACCCTGGTCCTCGCCCGCGAGCTGCCGTCGGCCCTGACCGCCCTGCACAAGCACGTGGGGGAGTCGCTCGAGGTCGTCATGCAGCGCGCGACGCAGTCGATGACCCGGATGGCGCTCGCGGGCTGACCTCCGCGGTCGTCGCACCGCCTCGTGGGTCAGCCGGCGACCGCGGCCACGACGCACGCCCCGCCGACGACCAGGTCCAGCCCGATGCACCACAGCGCGAGCGACCGGTTGACGACGGCGTCGCGGCGGAAGTGGATGACGTCCCAGACCACGTGCGTGGCCAGTGCGAGCCCGGCAATCGCGAGCCCGACGCGAGGAGCGAGCAGCAGGGCGACCAGGGCGACGCCCAGGTAGCCGGCGGCGGCGAGCGCCTGGGGAACGGTGAGCCGTGGGCGCAGGACGAGCCCGATGCCGGTGAGGATCACGCCTGAGGTCACGAAGACGATGGTCCGGGGGACGTCCAGGAGCCCGGCGAGCACGACGAGGACCGCGAACGTCCACGCGCCGACCCACCCGACCCACCGCCGCCCGGCGACCGCTGCGGCCAGGTACCCCAGGACGGCGATGCCGATCACCGTCGTCGGCTGCATGCTGGTCAGCCCCTCGCCGTCGCCCGGCAGGATCGCGAGCACGCCGGTGGCAGCCCCGAGGGCGACCCATGCCAGGAGCGCCCAGGTCCGGACGGCAGTCGAGCGGACCGTGACGCGGGCTTCTGTCGTGCTCATGGTGGGCACCCTCCGAGCGAATCGTGAACAAGAGTTCATGAACGGTAGTTCATGTTACTTTCTGGTGTCAACGAACAGGAGAGCCTGTGACCCCCCGACCGCCGCTGGACGTCGACGGCCTGCGCGAGACGCTCCTCGCGCACGCGCGCACGCTGATCGCCCGCGACGGCGTGGACGGGCTGACGATGCGCGCGCTCGCCGCCGAGGCCGGCATGGCGGTCGGCATGTCCTACAAGGCGTTCCCGTCGCGCGAGGAGCTCCTGCGGGAGCTGACCTGGCGCTCGCTCGGCGACCTGGCCCGGGACCTGGACGCGTGGGCGGCGCGGTCGGGGGGCGACCTCGGCGACCGGCTCATGGAGTTCTCCGACCTGCACCTCGCGTCGGACGCGCCCGCGCTCGTCGCCCATCTCGCCCGCTCGCCGCGGGAGGACGGTCCCCTCCAGCTCGCGGTCGACGCCGGCGTCACCCGGTCGTGGGCCGGCGTGATGACGGACTTCCTCGCGGCTCGGCAGCGGGACGGTGACGTGCGCGCCGACGTGGACGTCGCGGCCTTCGGCTTCCTGCTCACCGCCGCGATGCACCACGTCATGGTCGCCGAGGAGCCCTTCCCCGCCCCGGACCGGGCGACGCTCGCGCGCTACGTGGCTGCGGTCGCCGCGCAGCTGACCGCGGACGGGAAGGCGTAACGCACCGTTTACGCGAGCGCGTGGGCCGGGAAACACGGCGTCTCTAGCGTGCCGGATACCGGGGTGTATACATCCCGCGCCGGACGCCCGACGGGGGCGCGGCCCACGCACGACCGCACCCGGGGGACGCCGTGTTCGACACCCTGCTCGTGGCCAACCGCGGCGAGATCGCCGTCCGCATCCTGCGCAGCGCGCGCGACCTCGGCCTCAAGACCGTCGCCGTGTACTCCGACGCGGACGCGGCGGCCCCGCACGTACGGCTCGCGGACGTCGCGGTGCGTCTCGGACCCGCCGCCGCCAGCGAGAGCTACCTGCGGCCGGAGCTCGTGCTGCACGCCGCGGCGGAGACCGGCGCCGGCGCGATCCACCCCGGGTACGGGTTCCTGTCCGAGAACGCGCAGTTCGCCCGCGAGGTCGAGGCGGCAGGCCTGGCGTTCGTCGGGCCGACGGCGGCGCACCTGTCGGTGTTCGGCGACAAGCACCAGGCGCGCGAGGCCGCGCAGGCGGCGGGCGTCCCGCTCGTCGCCGGCAGCGGGCTGCTGGAGTCCGTCGACGAGGCGCTCGCCGCGGCGTCCGTCGTCGGCTACCCCGTCATGGTCAAGGCCGTCGGCGGCGGCGGGGGGATCGGCATGCAGGCGTGTGCCGACGCCGACGAGCTCGTGACGGCGTTCGACCGTGTGCAGCGCCTCGCGGCAGCCAGCTTCGGCAGCGCCGGGGTGTTCCTGGAGCGGTTCGTGTCCCGCGCGCGGCACCTCGAGGTGCAGGTGTTCGGCGACGGGGCCGGCCGGGTGGTGAGCCTGGGGGACCGCGACTGCTCGTTGCAGCGGCGCAACCAGAAGGTGGTCGAGGAGGCGCCGGCACCCGGGCTTCCCGACGACGTGCGCGCCATGCTCCACGAGTCCGCCCGAGCCCTCACGGCGTCGGTGTCCTACCGGTCCGCCGGCACGGTCGAGTACGTGTACGACGTCGACCGCGGCGAGGCGTCGTTCCTCGAGGTCAACACCCGCCTGCAGGTCGAGCACCCGGTGACCGAGGCCGTGACCCGCGTCGATCTCGTCGCGTGGATGCTGCGGCTCGCGCAGGGCGAGTCGTCGTTCCTGGACGAGGTGCCCGACGAGGGTCCGGCCATCGAGGGTCACGCCGTCGAGGTCCGCGTCTACGCAGAGGACCCCCGCAAGGACTACCAGCCGAGCGCCGGGCTGCTCACCGAGGTCGTCTACCCCGAGGACCCGTCCGTCCGCGTCGACGCGTGGGCCGAGACCGGGCAGCAGGTGACCAGCCACTACGACCCGATGCTCGCCAAGGTCATCGTGCACGCGGCCGGTCGCACCGAGGCGTTCGCGGCGTCCCGCCGCGCGCTCGCGGCCACCCGGTTCACCGGCGTGCAGACCAACCTCCCGCTCCTGCGCGAGGCGGTCGGCCTGCCCGACGTGCTCGCCGCGACGCACACGACCGGGACGCTGGCGGGCGTCACCGACGACGAGCCCTTCATCGACGTCGTTCGCCCGGGCGTGATGACGACCGTGCAGGACTGGCCCGGCAGGCTCGGCTTCTGGGACGTGGGCATCTCCCCGTCGGGGCCGATGGACGACCTCTCGTTCCGGCTGGGCAACCGCGCGCTGGGCAACCCCGAGGGAGCACCGGGCCTGGAGTGCACGCTGACCGGACCGCGCCTGCGGTTCAGCCACGAGACGGTCGTCTGCGTCACGGGCGCGCCCGCGCCGGTGACGGTCGACGGAGAGCCCGTGCCGCAGTGGGAGCCCGTGACCGTGCCCGCCGGGGGCGTGCTCGACGTCGGCGCACCCCACGACGCCGGCCTGCGCACCTACGTCCTGCTGCGCGGCGGGCTCGACGTGCCGCTCTACCTCGGCTCGGCGTCGACCTTCTCGATGGGCGGGTTCGGCGGGTACACCGGCCGCGCGCTCGTCGTCGGCGACACCCTCGTGCCCGGGGTCCCGCTCGGAGCCCCGCCCGTCGCCGTGCCCGAGGACGTCCGCCCGCAGCTGGTGCACGAGTGGGAGGTCGCGGTCCAGGAGGGACCGCAGCCGGCGCCGTCGTACTTCACGCCCGCGGACATGGAGATGTTCTACGCCGCGACGTGGCAGGTGCAGACGCACGCCAACCGCACCGGCATCCGGCTGACCGGACCGAAGCCGCAGTGGGCGCGCCCCGACGGGGGTGAGGCCGGCCTGCACCCGTCGAACCTGCACGACAACCCGTACTCGGTCGGCGCGCTGAACGTCTCCGGCGACACCCCGATCCTGCTCGGTCCCGACGGCCCGAGCCTCGGCGGGTTCGCCTGCCCGCTGACCGTCGTCGTCGGCCACCGCTGGAAGATGGGCCAGATCCGCCCCGGCGACACGGTCCGGCTGGTGCCGGTGCCCGACGCCACCGCCGACGCGCTGCGCACCGACGACGCCCTGCGCGCGTCCGCGCACCTCGGCCCGGACGTGCTCACCGGCCCCGACGGTGACGACGGGGTGCTCGCCCGGGTCGCCGGCACGCCCGACGTCGTCTACCTGCGCGGCGGCGACGACAACGTGCTCGTCGAGTACGGCCCGATGGTGCTCGACCTCGGCCTGCGGATGCGTGTGCACGCGCTCGGCGAGGCCCTGAAGGGCACCCCGGGCGTCATCGACATCACGCCCGGCGTCCGCAGCCTGCACGTGCACGTGGACCCGTCGGTCATCTCGGTGCGCGCGCTGGTCGACGTCCTGGTCGGTCTGGAGGCGTCGCTGCCCGCGACGGAGGACCTGGTGGTGCCGAGCCGGCGGATCCACCTGCCGCTGTCGTTCGACGACCCCGTGATCGCGGAGGCCGTCGCCCGGTACCAGGCCGGCGTCCGCCCGGACGCGCCGTGGCTGCCCTCGAACATCGAGTTCGTGCGCCGCATCAACGGCCTGCCGTCCACCGACGACGTGTTCGACACGATGATGGCCGCCGAGTACCTGGTGCTCGGCCTCGGCGACGTCTACCTCGGCGCGCCGCTGGCAGTCCCGCTCGACCCGCGGCACCGCCTCATGACCACCAAGTACAACCCGGCGCGCACCTGGACCGCCGCGGACACCGTCGGCCTGGGCGGTCAGTACCTGTGCGTCTACGGGATGGACTCACCCGGCGGCTACCAGCTCGTCGGCCGGACCGTGCCCATCTGGTCCGGGCACCGGCAGCGCGGGGTGTTCGAACCCGGCAAGCCGTGGCTGCTCCGGTTCTTCGACCGGGTCGTCTGGCACCCCGTCACCGCCGACGAGCTGCTCGCCCAGCGCGACGCCTTCGCGTCCGGGCGCCTCGACGTCGAGGTCGAGCACGGCACGTTCTCCTACCGCGAGCACCTGGACATGCTCGCCGAGCACGCCGACGACATCGCCGAGTTCCAGTTCCGGCAGGCCGCCGCCTTCGCCGACGAGCGCGCCGCCTGGGCGCTCGCGGGCGAGCTCGACTCGGCCGACGAGGCGGAGCCTGCGCACTCCGGTGACCTCGGCGCCGGTCCGGGGGAGGTCGAGCTGCTCGACGGCTGCGTGCTGGTCGAGGCGCCGATGGTCGGGAGCGTCTGGCGGATCGAGGCGCGGGCCGGGGAGCAGGTCAGGGAGGGGGATCTGCTCATCGCGCTCGAGGCCATGAAGCTCGAGCTCGGCGTCGCGGCGCCCGCCGACGGCACCGTGCTGAAGGTGCTCGTCGAACCGGGTCAGCACGTCGCTCCGGGCGCGCCGCTGGCGATCCTGGCGGTGGGCGCGTGACGCGGACGACCATGGGCGACGTGACCAGCACCGACGGGATGACCGGTACCGACGGCGTGACGGGGGGCGGGACCCTCCCGACGCCGTTCGTCGTGGACGACTCGTCCCAGCCGGACCTCGACGCGTCCGTCGGTGCTGCCGAGGCACGGGTGCGCCGCGCCTATGCCCGGATCGCCGAGGTGGACCGGCCCGAGGTGTGGATCGCGCTGCTGCCCGAGGAGTCGGCGATCGCCGCGGCCCGAGCGGTCGACGCGCGGCTCGCCGCGGGCGCGGTGCTGCCGCTGGCCGGGCTCACGCTCGCGGTGAAGGACAACGTCGACGTCGACGGGTTCCCGACGACGGCGGCGTGCCCGTCGTTCGCGGCCGACCCCGCAGGGCGACCCGGCCCGGCCCGTGCGAGCGCGCCGGCCGTCCAGGCGCTGGTCGACGCGGGTGCCGTCGTGCTCGGCAAGACGAACCTCGACCAGTTCGCGACCGGGCTGGTCGGTGTCCGCAGCCCGTACGGCGCCGTGCGGCACGCCACCCTGCCGGAGCGTGTCTCCGGTGGGTCGAGCTCCGGGTCGGCGGTCGCGGTCGCGCTCGGCATCGCGGACATCGGCATCGGCACCGACACGGCCGGCTCCGGTCGCGTCCCGGCGGCGTTCGGGGGACTCGTCGGCATCAAGTCGACGCTCGGCCTCGTCCCGACCACCGGCGTCGTCCCCGCCTGCCGCAGCTACGACGTCGTGACGACCTTCACGCGTGACCTCGACCTGGGCGTCCTGGCCACCCGCACGATGATCGGCACCGACCCGCTCGACCCGGTGCGCCGGGACTGGCCCGTGGACGTGCGCCTCGGCCTGCGGTCCGCTCCTGTGGTCGCAGTGCCGCGGGACGAGGACCTCGCACTGCTGTCGCCCGGCTGGCGGGCGGCGTTCGACACCGCGGTGCACGCAGTGAGTGCGACCGGTGCGCAGGTCAGGACGGTGGACATCTCCGGCATGCTCGACGCCGCGCGGCTGCTCTACGACGGCGCGATCGTCGCCGAGCGCTACGAAGCCGTCGGCACGTTCCTCGCCGCGGCCCCCGACGCGGATCCGACCGTGCGGTCGATCATCCTGTCCGGCCGCGACACCCCGGCGCACGCCTATGTCGCCGACCGTGCGCGGCTCGCCGCGGCGAAGGTGGAGGCCGCCGCGGTCCTGGACGGCTGCGACCTGCTGCTGCTGCCGACCACCACCGAGCACCCGACGATCGCCGCGGTGCAGGCCGCCCCGGTGACCATCAACCGCCGTCTGGGCACCTACACGAACTTCGTGAACCTCCTCGACATGGCGGCCGTCGCGATCCCCGCCGGCGAGGCCGACGGAGGCCCGTTCGGGATCACCGTCCTGTCCCGCGCGTTCGACGACCAGCTCGCTCTCGACCTGGCCGCCCGCCTGCTGGCGAGCTCGGACGACACCCCCGGCACGCCTCGGCTCCTCGTCGGGGCCGGGGTGGACGTCCTCGTCGTCGGCGCCCACCTGCGCGGCCAGCCGCTGAACGCCGAGCTCGAGGAGCTCGGTGCCAGGTTCGTCCGCACCGTCCGCACGTCCGACGCCTACCGCCTGGTCGCGCTCGACACCCAGCCTCGCAAGCCGGGCCTGGTGCGTGCCGGCCCGGGGGCGGGTGCCCCGATCGCGGGCGAGGTCTGGCGGCTCTCGCCCGGTGCTCTCGGGCGGATGCTCGCGGGTCTGCCCGCCCCGATGTCGCTGGGTCAGGTCGAGCTCGCGGACGGCACCTGGGTGGTCGGCTTCGGCTGCACGGCCGAGTCGGGGGTCGAGGGCGCGGACATCACGTCGACGGGCGGCTGGGTGGAGGCCTTGCGCCAGGGCCTCTGAGCAGGCGCCCGAGGCGGCTACCTGCGCCGGACGCGGTCCCGTGCCGGCACCCGCAGGCCCGACGCCCGCAGCCGGCGGATCAGCTCCTTGGCGCTGACCAGCTCCGCCCCGAGCGCGACGAGCTCCTCGATCCGCTGGTCCGGCACGTCGTAGTGGTCCCGGTCGAACCCCCGCTCGGGGATGCCGGCCCGGGCGGCGAACGCGTGCAGCTCCTCCAGCGACGAGTCGCTGACCAGGTGCCCCCAGAGCATGCCGTGGTTCGGCCACATCGGAGGGTCCACGAGCACGGTCACCGCCCGAGCGTAAGCGTGACCCCGCCGAGGTCACACGGTGAACAGGCGGGACGCCTGCGACTCCGCCTCGGCGTAGGTGCGGGCCGCCGACTGCATGGCGCTGGCGATCTGCGCGAGCGAGGCGTCGAGCCGCGCCTCGGTGGCGGTCCAGTCGGCGAGCACCCCCGTGAACGCCGTGGCCGCCGCGCCCCGCCACGATCCCTGCAGGTCGGCGAGCTGCCGGTGCATCGCGGACACCTCGCTGCGGATCGTGGCTGCGCGCGCCTGGACGCTCGCCGCCGCCGTCGCGACCTGCGCACTGTCGACCTCGTACCTGCTCATGTGACCCTCCGTCGGTGAGGGGCCGGACGGTCCCGGCTCCTGTCCGAGGACGGTAGGAGCAGGGGAACGGTCGCGACGGGTGGTCGGCGTCGACGGTGGAGGGCAGGTGGCGCCGGCGGGCTGTGGGCGGTTCGGCGGACAGCGCCGTGGCGAGCCCGTCGATCAGGTGCGCGCCGCGTTCGACCCCTCGGTGTCGGCCGTGCGCGCGGTGTGGGCGGCGGCCTCGGCGGCGGCGGCGTCGATCCCGCGCAGCTCCTTCTCGAGTCGCTGCAGCTCGCCGGACAGGTTCTGCCGTGCGGGCTCCTCCCACGCGGACCCGAGAGGGCTGACGAACAGCGACGGTCGGGCGAGGAGCTTGTGGATGATGCGGACCCGGGCGCGCACGTAGTCCTCGAGCGGCAGGTGGGAGTACTCGGTGCGGATGTCCTGCACGTACGCCTTGTACTTCTGCGGCTCGGTGGCGAGCATCGCGAGGTCGGCGTCGCACAGGACCGCGCAGTCGAAGTCCGAGGGGTTCGGGGCGTGCCGGACGAGCGCGACGACGAGGTCGTGCACGCGCTGGGCGCGGGCGTCGGGGACGCCGAGGGCGATCAGCTCGTCGTACGCCAGGCGCGCGCTGGCGATCTCGTCCTCGCCACCGCGGTTGGCGTACGCCTTGCGGTCCGCGGCGTCGAAGATCGCGCCGTGGTACCAGGCGGCCAGCCGCACGACGTCGGGCTGGTGGGTCTCCTCGACCAGCTCGTCGACGCGGATGAGGACGTCGACCAGGTGCTTCAGGTTGTGGAACGAGCGCCCGGGCGAGCCCCATCGGTCCACGAGTGCCTGACCGGCATCGCGGATCTGCTCGGTCGGGGCGGTGGCACCAGCCCCGACGGCACTGCGCACGAACGCGGACAACAACCACTGCGGTGCGTCATGGACGCCCATGGATCAGCCTTACTCCGACGGTAGGAACCCGCCATGTTAGCCCTCACACCTGAGGGTCGTGGGCCGGAACGGGGAGGGCGATCTGGACGGTCGTCCCACCGCCCGGTGTCTGGGCGAGCCGCACCGAGCCGTGGTGCGCGTCGACGATCGCCGCGACGATCGCCATGCCCAGGCCCGCACCGCCGGAGTCCCGGCCGCGACTGGCGTCGACGCGGTAGAACCGTTCGAACACGCGCGCGGCGTGCTCCGGGTCGATCCCGGGCCCGTGGTCGCGCACCTCGATCGCACCCTCGCCGGTGGGGAGGTGGCCGACGGCGATCTCGACCGGGGTGCCCGGCGGGGTGTGCTGGACCGCGTTCCCGACGAGGTTCGCCAGCACCTGCCGGAGCCGCGACTCCTCCCCGACCACGACGCACGGGCCGCCGTCGGCACCCTCCACGAGCGGGACGAGCCGGGTGGTGCGGGCGGGGTCGAGGGCGTGCAGGTCGCTGACCGCGTCGGCCGCGAGCACGGTGAGGTCCACGGGGCCGGTCTGCATCGGCCGGCCCTCGTCGAGGCGGGCGAGCGCGAGCAGGTCCTCGACGAGCGCCCCCATGCGGGTGGCGGACTGCTCGATGCGGCGCATGGTGTCGTCGACCTGGTCGGTCGTGGTCAACGCCCCCATCCGGTACAGCTCGCCGTAGCCGCGGATCGTGGCCAGCGGGGTGCGGAGCTCGTGGGAGGCGTCGGCGACGAACCGGCGCATGCGGGCCTCGGACGCGGTCTGCGCGCCGAACGCCTTCTCGATCTGCGCGAGCATGCCGTTGAGCGCGGCACTGAGCCGGCCGACCTCGGTGTGCTCGGAGGCTGCGGGGACGCGCCGGGACAGGTCACCGTCGGCGATGGCGGCGGCGGTCGCCTCGATCTCGCGCAGCGGCCTCAGCGAGCGACGGACCGCCCACGTACCGGCCGCGGCACCGAGCAGGAGGATGCCGAGCCCGCTCAGCAGGAGGACCGCGGACATGTGGCGGACGGTGCGCTGGATGTCACCGAGAGGGAGCGCGATGACCGCGGTGCCGATGGTGCCGTCGCGCATCGAGAAGTTGTAGGCGACCGCACGCCACTGCGACCCGGGCTGCGTCGAGGAGACCGTGAACGGCTCCGCGTTGCGGGCGCGGGCCTGCGCGGGGCTGATGGGCGGCACGTCCGGGGTGCCGTACTGGTCCTGCGTGGTCTCCGAGATGATCGGCAGGTCGTCGCCCTCGACCGAGTACCGCAGGTAGTAGTCGCTCGGCGTGTAGAACGGGCTCCCGTTGAGGTCGAGCTGGCTGAGCCTCTGCTGCGCGACCTCCGTGCCCTCGGACTGGAGCTTCGTGTCGACCTGCGCGACGAGCGTGCCCTCGAGCAGGGCGGCGCTGGTGGCGCCCGCCAGCACCAGGCCGACGGCCAGCAGCACCGTGACGATGCTGACGAGCCGCGAGACGAGCGTCGTCCCCGCCCACCAGTCGCGTGCGAGCCCGAACGCGCGCCGCCGAGGCGGAGCCGTCCCGACGTCAGCCGTCACGACGACTCGCGCAGCAGGTAGCCCACCCCGCGCTTCGTGTGGATGAGCGGGGGCAGCCGTCGGCCGTCGGCGTCGTCGAGCTGGTCGATCTTGCGGCGCAGGTAGGAGATGTAGGACTCGACGATGTTCGCGTCGCCGCCCCAGTCGTACTGCCAGACGTGGTCGAGGATCTGCGACTTCGACAGCACGCGGCCGGGGTTGAGCATGAGGTAGCGCAGGAGCTTGAACTCGGTGGGGGACAGGTCGACGGGGTGGCCGGCGCGGACCACCTCGTGGGAGTCCTCGTCGAGCTCCAGGTCGGCGTACCGCAGGATGCTCGTGTCGTCGTCCACCCCCGGCCGGGTGCGGCGCAGGACGGCCCGGATCCGGGCGACGACCTCTTCGAGGCTGAAGGGCTTGGTGACGTAGTCGTCCCCGCCGACCGTCAGGCCCTGGACCTTGTCGGCGGTGTCGTCGCGCGCGGTGAGGAACAGCACGGGGACGTGCTGGCCCTTCTCCCGCAGGCGCCGCGTGACGGTGAACCCGTCCATGTCGGGGAGCATGACGTCGAGCACCACGAGGTCCGGCTCGACCTCGCGGGCGAGGCGCAGGGCGGAGCCGCCGTCGGCCGCGGCGTGGACCTCGAAGCCGGCGAACCGCAGCGAGGTCGCCAGGAGCTCGCGGATGTTCGGCTCGTCGTCGACGACGAGCAGGCGTGCTTCCGGCGTGCCCGACGCATGGGGTGTCGACATAGGTCGAGTGTCCTCCTGGCGGCTGGGAGTTCGCTGGATGAATGCCGGACGGTGACGCGCACGCGTGACAGATTTCACCTGGGTGCAAATATGGACGACTGACCTGCAAGGAGACAGATGGGTCGTCCGTTCCCTGTCGACGCACCTCTCGACGGGGGTACCGTCTCCGCGTGACCACCCCCCTGCACGGCGACCGTCGCCCGGTCGTCACCGTCATCCAGAGCTCTCCCGACGTGCCCCTGGACCGCTTCAGCGACTGGCTCGGCGACGTCGAGCTGCGCATCGTCGCGGCGTTCGCCGGTGAGAGCGTGCCCACCGCCGACGGCGTCGGCGACGGCCTCGTCGTCCTCGGCGGCCACATGTCGACGTACGACGACGCGGGAGCCCCGTGGCTGCCGGAGCTGCGCGCGCTGCTCGCCGACGCGAGCACCCAGGGCGTCCCGACGCTCGGCATCTGCCTCGGCGCCCAGCTGCTCGCCGCAGCGCGCGGCGGCCGCGTGCAGGTCGCTGCCCCTCCCGGGCGCGAGTCCGGGATCGTCGACGTGCGCTGGCGCCCCGAGGCCGCCGGTGACGCCGTCGTCGGTGCGGTCGCGGCGCTCGCGGACGGCCGGCACGCCACCCCGCAGCCGAGCATGCACGCGGACGCCGTCGTCGACCTGCCCCGCGGTGCGGTCTGGCTGGCGTCGTCGGCCATGTACCCGTACCAGGCGTTCCGGATCGGCTCGGCGTGGGGCGTGCAGTTCCACCCTGAGGCGAGCGCCGACACCCTGCGCGGCTGGGCGGACAGCCACGACGACGTCGACACCGACGCCGTGCTGGCCGCGTTCGCCGCTCGGCAGGACCAGGTCGAGGTCGTGGGCCGCACGCTGGCGGAGTCGTTCGCGGCGCACGTCCGCGCCGGTGCCGCGGAGGCCGTCGCCGTCTGAGGCACCAGCAGAGCGCCCGACCCCGTGGGGGCCGGGCGCTCTCGCGTCTCAGGTCAGGCGGGCTCTTCCGCGGTGTCGAGCCCCAGGTCCTCCGCGTCGACGATCGAGTACGCGTACCCCTGCTCGGCCAGGAACCGCTGCCGGTGGGCGGCGAAGTCCTGGTCCACGGTGTCGCGGGCGACGACGGTGTAGAAGTGCGCGGTCCGACCGTCACCCTTGGGGCGCATGATCCGACCGAGCCGCTGCGCCTCCTCCTGGCGTGACCCGAACGAGCCGGACACCTGGATGGCGA
Organism: Cellulomonas terrae; assembly: GCF_007990265.1. Taxonomy (GTDB): domain Bacteria; phylum Actinomycetota; class Actinomycetes; order Actinomycetales; family Cellulomonadaceae; genus Cellulomonas; species Cellulomonas terrae. Next base: position 33,809 of record NZ_BJWH01000018.1, on the reverse strand, counting down.
CGGACGCCTCGGGCAGGTCGATGGAGAAGTTGGCGACCTTGCTGACGACGAGCTTGGTGATCTCGCCGGCCCGGAACGCGTCGAACAGCCGCTGCCGCTCGTGCACGGTGGTCTCGCCGGTGATGAGGTCCGCCTCCAGGTGCTCCGCGAGCGTGTGGAGCTGGTCGAGGTACTGGCCGATGACGAGCGTCGGGTCGCCCTCGTGCTTGGCGACGAGCTGCTCGACCACCCGGTTCTTCCCGCGTGCCGTCGCGGCGAGCCGGTACTTCTCCTCCGGCTCGGCGGTCGCGTAGGCCATGCGGTCGGCGTCGGGCAGCGTCAGGCGGACCTCGACGCAGTCCGCGGGCGCGATGTAGCCCTGCGCCTCGATGTCCTTCCAGGGGGCGTCGAACCGCTTGGGCCCGATGAGGCTGAACACCTCGTCCTCGCGGCCGTCCTCGCGCACCAGGGTCGCGGTCAGGCCCAGGCGGCGGCGCGCCTGCAGGTCCGCGGTCATGCGGAAGATCGGCGCGGGGAGCAGGTGGACCTCGTCGTAGACGACCAGGCCCCAGTCGCGCGCGTCGAGGAGCTCGAGGTGCGTGTAGACGCCCTTCCGCTTCGTCGTGAGCACCTGGTAGGTCGCGATCGTGACGGGTCGGATCTCCTTGCGCGCACCGGAGTACTCGCCGATCTCGTCCTCGGTGAGCGACGTGCGCTTGACCAGCTCGTCGCGCCACTGCCGGGCGCTGACGGTGTTGGTCACGAGGATCAGGGTCGTCGTCGACGAGCGGGCCATCGCCCCCGCGCCGACCAGCGTCTTGCCGGCGCCACAGGGCAGCACGACGACGCCGGAGCCGCCGTGGAAGAAGCCGTCGACGGCCTGCTGCTGGTACGGCCGCAGCGCCCAGCCGTCCTCGAGCAGGTCGATCTGGTGCGCCTCGCCGTTGACGTACCCGGCGAGGTCCTCCGCGGGCCAGCCGAGCTTGAGCAGCACCTGCTTGAGGTGGCCCCGCTCGGACGGGTGGACGATGACGTCGGTCGCGTCCAGGCGCGCGCCGAGCAGGCCGGCGGTGCGCTTGGACCGGACGACCTCGGCCAGGACGGCCGGGTCGAGGGCGTGCAGGACGAGCCCGTGCACCGGGTCCTGGATCAGCTGGAGCCGACCGTAGCGGGACATGGTGTCCGCCACGTCGACCAGCAGGGCGTGCGGCACCGGGTAGCGCGAGTACTCGAGCAGGACGTCGACCACCTGCTCGGCGTCGTGTCCCGCGGCGCGCGCGTTCCACAGGCCCAGCGGCGTCAGGCGGTACGTGTGCACGTGCTCGGGGGCGCGCTCCAGCTCCGCGAAGGGGGCGATCGCGCGACGGCAGGCCTCCGCCTGGTCGTGGTCGACCTCGAGCAGGAGCGTCTTGTCGCTCTGCACGATGAGGGGGCCGTTGGTCACGAAGTCTCCTGATGCTCGTCTGACGGTGTCACGCGGGTGACGGTCGCGATGCGGTGCACCGCAACCGTCAGCTCGGACTCACGAGCGGTGTCGATGGCCCGCAGCCGGCCGCCCTCGACCCGCAGGGGTCGCAGCAGCCGCCGCTGCGGGACGCCGTGGGAGCCGACCAGCTCGACCCACACCTCGGCCTTCTCGGCAGCCGCCTCGCGCAGGAGCACCAACGCGTCGACGGGGTCGGCTGTTCCCGCGCTCGGCGCGGGGGTGCTGGGCGGGGCGGGGGCACGACGGGTCGGCGCGGGCAGGACCGTGCCGGGTACCCGCTCCGCCTCGTCGGCCTTGCGCTCGGCCTCCGCCCGCCGCAGCTGCGGGACGAGGGCGACCAGGCGGTCGTCGGTGAGCGTCTCCCGTGCGCTCGCCGGAGCGGCGTCCGAGGCGCGGCGGCGCGCTCCCGCGGTGGCGCGACGGCCCACGCGACGGATCGACGACACGACGTGCACGACCTGCCCGTCCGGACCCTCCGCGACCGGTGCCAGACCGTGGGCGCGCAGGGCCTCGACCAGCTCCCGGGCCGGCGCCTGCGCCGCCAGGACGGTGGGCGCGAGCCGGACCAGGCCGAGCGACGCCAGCCGCGGGTCCTCGGCCAGCCCGGCCAGCAGGGAGGGGTCGTCGGCCCGGACGTAGCCCGCCGCCGACCCGACGCGCAGCCGCCCGTGCCGGCGCGCGGCGTCGCGGACCAGGTACTCGAGCGGCTGCGGCACACCCGCCCGGCTGTGGCCCGCGAGCTCGGCGAGCAGGCCGTCGGCGGTCGACCCGGCGTCCAGGGCCCGACGGACGGACTCCGGTGTGAACCGCACGGTGAGCGCGCCGCCGCGGGACTCGACGTGGGCCGTCCGGTCGAGGAGGTCCTCCAGCTCGGGGCTGGGCCGCCCCGGGACGACGCCCGTCAGGTCGCCCTGCAGGAGGATCTCGTCGACGGCCGGGGGCAGGGCGGCGGCGAGCGCGTCCGCGGGGTCCGCGGCACCGACCAGCGGAGCGGTCTCCAGGAGCAGGGCACGGCCCGCGTCGGACAGGGCCCCGGCGCCGGTGATGCCGAGCCGTCCGGCCTCGATGAGCATCGCCTGGACGGCGGCGGGCGGCGGGACCGACCGCGGGGTGCGCCAGCGCAGCACGGCGAGGACGTGCGCGGGGTCCAGCGCGGTCCCCGGCGGGGTGTCCGCGAGCACGTCGAGCACGGCTCGCCGCAGCCGCGGTGCCCAGGTGCGCTGGAGCTCGGGGTCGAGCGCCGCCCGCACCCCGCCGCGGTCGTCGCGGCTGCCGACGAGCCACGCGGTCCGCAGGGTCGAGCGCCACGTGCGGGCCAGCACAGCCCAGCGGTCCGGCACGTCGCGCATCGCCCACTCGTCGACGGCGACCGTCGGGGCGAACGACGGGGTGTCCTCGCCGTCGTCGGCGACGAACGCGGCGGCCCCGGCGAGCTCGATGACGAACGCCGCCTCGGCCTCGTCGGTGTCCAGCGCGCTCGCCACGCGCCGCAGCTCGCGCACGCCCAGGCCCCCACCGCGCAGCACACCGGGCGGGGTCTGCTCCCAGAGCCGGACCAGGCGGGCGACGAGGAGCACGATCCGCTCGCCCGCGGCAGCCGACTCCGCGGCGACCAGGGCGTGGTTCCGGTGCGCGACGTCGGCCGGGAGCGCCGGCGGGAACGCGGGCGCGGTGTGGGTGCGTCCGCCGCGCAGCGCCAGGGCGACCGCCCGGGGCAGCACGACGTGTCGGGAGTCGCCGGGCAGGAGCAGGTGGCGGCGGACCAGCCAGTCGACGGCCGCGGCTGCCGCGGTGCTGTTGGACGGGGCGAGCCCGACCGGCGGACCCCACAGCAGGGCGTCCAGCACCGGGCGCGCCCCGGCGGGTGCGGTCGCGAGGAGCGCCGGCAGGTCGTCGAGGTCGACCGGCTCCGCGGGGACGCCGCGGCGGACACCCGCGTCCGCCGACGCCAGGCCCGCCGGGTAGGGGCCGAGGATCTCGGCGAGGCCGGGGGACGGCAGGAGCGGGGCGTCGGGGGCGTCGGAGTCGGGGTAGACGAGGGTGCCGACGACCGCGAGCCGCAGCGCGCGCTCGACCAGTGCCATCCCGGCCTCGTCGGTCGCGCCGACGGCTGCGGGGAGGTCCGCCGCCGTCACCGGGCCAGGGTCGGAGAGCGCCACGACCGCCTCGAGCACCTGCAGCACGCTCGCGTCGACGCCCGCGAGCGCCCGTTCGAGGCTGGACCGGCTGGTCGCGCGGACCGCGAGCGACGACAGGGTGGCGGGGGAGGGTGACGCCAGGTCCGGTCGGCTGCGCAGGAGCGCGACGAGCTCGTCGTCGCTCCGTTCGCGCAGGTAACCGGTGAACGTGGGCATCCGCTCAACCTTACGCGGCGCAGCGCGCGGACGGGGGCTCGGCTACCAGGCGGTAACCGGTCGGCGCGACCGCCGCACGGTGCCGGCGTCTGGCAGGCTCGAGGGTGAGTCCTCGTCCGTCGCCGCGCCCGTTCGGAGGTCAGCCGCGTGACCCTCTCTCCCGAGACTCTCGCCACCCTGCGGGCCGACGCCGCCGCACAGCTCCCGTCGCTCGTCGAGCTGCGCAGGGCCCTGCACCGGACGCCGGAGATCGGCCTGCACCTGCCCGCCACGCAGCAGCTCGTGCTGGACGCGATCGCGCTCCTCGGCCTGGAGGTCAGCACGGGCACCGGGCTCAGCTCGGTGGTCGCGGTGCTGCGCGGCGGCCGGCCGGGTCCCGCGGTCCTCCTGCGCGGGGACATGGACGCCCTGCCCGTCACCGAGGACTCGGGCGAGCCGTTCGCCTCCGAGCACGACGGCGTCATGCACGCGTGCGGCCACGACCTGCACGTCGCCGGGCTCGTCGGCGCCGCACGGCTGCTGGCGGACCGTCGCGAGCAGCTCGCCGGCGACGTCGTCCTGATGTTCCAGCCCGGCGAGGAGGGCGACCACGGCGCGCGCCTGATGATCGAGGAGGGCGTCCTCGACGCGGCCGGCTCCCGCGTCGTCGCCGCGTACGCCCTGCACGTGGTCTCCGCCGTGCAGCCCGCCGGGCTGGTCGCGTCCCGTCCCGGCACCATGCTGGCCGCCGCCGACTCGGTGGTCGTCACCGTGCACGGCCGCGGCGGGCACGGGTCGATGCCGCACCTCGCGGCGGACCCGGTGCCGGTCGCCGCGGAGATCGTCCTCGCGCTGCAGGCGATGGTCACGCGACAGTTCGACGTGTTCGACCCCGTCGTCGTCACGGTCGGCAGGATCGCCGCCGGCACGACGCACAACGTCATCGGCGCGAGCGCGGTCCTGGAGGCGACCGTCCGGTCGTTCTCCGACGCGACCCACGCGGTCGTCCCCGAGCGGCTGACCCGCGTCGTCGAGGGCATCGTCGCGGCCCACGGCCTGACCGCGACGGTCGACTACCAGCGCGGCTACCCCGTCACGACGAACACCCCCGCCGAGGTGGACCGCGTGGCCGGCCTGGTCCGGGGGATGTTCGGCGAGCAGGCGTACGTGACCGCCCCGCAGCCGATGTCCGGCTCGGAGGACTTCTCCTACGTGCTCCGGGAGGTCCCCGGGGTGTACGTCGGCCTCGGCGCGACGCCGGTCGGCGAGGACCCCGCGACGGCACCCTTCAACCACTCGGCGCAGGCCCGCTTCGCGGAGGAGTCGCTCGCGGTGGGCCCGGCGGTCCTCGCGGCGCTGGCGCTGGACCGGCTGACGGAGTAGTCCCCGGCCACGAGCGCGGCAGTTCGCGACGACCGCGGCAGTTCGCGACGACCGCGGCAGGAGGGACTGCCGTCCTCGTCGCGAACTGCCGATCTCGCGGAGTCAGCCCGTCGCGCAGGCCACGCACGTCGTCGCCGTCGGGCGCACCTCCAGGCGGCCGGGCGCGATCCGGTCCCCGCAGACCGTGCAGATGCCGTAGGTGCCGTCGTCGATCCGCCGCAGCGCGTCGTCGACGGACTCCAGCCGCGCGAGCGCGTCCCGGACCAGGGCGTCCACCTGCGCGCGCTCGAACGCGATCGTCGCGCCCTCGGGGTCGTGCTCGTCGTCGGCGTTGCTGTCCCGGGACGCGTCGACGACCGCGTCGTGCTCGCCCCGCAGGGCGGACAGGCGCTGGAGGGTCACCGAGCGGAGCTCCTCGAGCCTCGTGCGGGCGGTGTCGTCGGCGGTCGTCACCCGGCCAACAGTGCACCCGCCCGCGGGCGGTGCGCGAGGGACGGGGATTTTCGCGAGCCGCGGCCGGTAACCTGGTGGCCAGTACGTCTACTTCTCATGAACGGGGTTCACCGTGCCTACCGGCAAGGTCAAGTGGTTCGACACCGAGCGTGGCTTCGGGTTCATCGCCGGCGACGACGGCGGCGAGGTCTTCCTGCACGCGTCGGCGCTGCCGGAAGGCGTCAACGCGCCGAAGCCCGGCGCCAAGGTCGACTACGGCGTCGCCGACGGCCGGCGCGGTCCGCAGGCCCTGTCGGTCAAGCTGCTGGACCCCGTGCCCTCTGTCGCGAAGGCGGCGCGCAAGCCCGCCGACGACATGGCCGTCATCATCGAGGACCTCATCAAGGTCCTCGACCGCGTCGGCAACGACCTGCGTCGTGGCCGCTACCCCGAGAAGGCTCGTGGGGTTCAGTACGCCGCCCTGCTGCGAGCCGTCGCGGACGACATCGAGGCCTGAGCATGCCTGCAGCAACGAAGGACGCGGTCCTCGGGTCGGCCGTCGACCTCGCCCGTGAGGTCGCCGTCGGCCTGGCCGAGGACCCCTCCGACGTCGGCGAGTACCTCGGTCTCGTCGTCGAGGGGGAGCGGCTGGTGTCCCACCGGTTCGCGTCGGCCGCCCGCGGCTACCGCGGCTGGGAGTGGACCGTCACGGTCGCCCGCGTGCCGCGCGGCCGCACCGCCACCGTCTGCGAGGCCGAGCTCCTGCCCGGTCCCGACGCGGTGCTCGGTCGGGCGTGGCTGCCGTGGTCGGAGCGCATCCGCCCCGGCGACATCGGCCCCGGCGACGTGCTGCCGTTCAAGGCCGACGACCCGCGGCTCGAGCCCGGCTGGACCCCGACCGGGGACCCCGAGCTCGACGACGTCGCGATCGACGAGCTCGCCCTGGCCCGCGTGCGGGTGCTGTCGCCGCAGGGTCGCGACGAGGCCGCCGAGCGCTGGTACCGCGGCCCGCACGGTCCGACGAGCGCCGGCTCGCTCGCGTCGGCCGCCGCGTGCGGCAGCTGCGGGTTCCTGGTGCCGCTGCAGGGGTCGCTCGGCACGGTCTTCGGGGTCTGCGCCAACCAGTGGTCGCCCGACGACGGCACGGTCGTGAGCGTCGACCACGGCTGCGGCGCGCACTCCGAGACCGACGCGGAGGCCCCGCCGACCGACTGGCCCGCCCCCGACCCGCTGATCGACGAGCTCAGCCTCGAGACGGTCCAGCTGGGCCCGTCGGAGACGGACGCGCAGCCGGAGACGGACGCGCAGCCGGAGACGGACGAGGCCGACGAGGCTCCCGCGGGCGAGGTCGCGACGGACGAGGTCTCCGCCGACGAGGTCGCACTCGACGAGACCCAGGCCGACGAGACCCAGCCCGACGAGACGGACGACGCCGGTCCCGACAGCGCGTCCGTCGATTCCCCCGAGTCGACCGACGCCCCGGACCTCGAGGCCACCGCCGACGCACCGGACGGCACCCCCACCTCCGACTCCGCAGACGAGTCGCCGGCCCGCCCCGACCCGGAGCCGTGACCGCCGACGCCTTCGGGACGGCCGCCCTGCGCGCGGCCGTCCTGGGGGCGTGGCGGGTCTCCCCGGCGAGGCTGCGGGAGGACGCCAACACCGAGGAGGACCACGCCCGCGGCTACTACCGCGACCGCGTGGTCGTCGAGCTCGCCCAGAACGCCGCCGACGCGGCGACGCGTGCGGGCGTGCCCGGCCGGCTGCTCCTGCGGCTGGCGCGCACGGACGGCGACCGGCTGGTCCTGGTCGCCGCGAACACGGGTGCGCCCCTGGACGCGGACGGCGTCGCGTCGCTGGTGTCGATGCGCGCGTCGGCCAAGCGGGACGACGCCCGGGCGGTCGGCCGGTTCGGCGTCGGGTTCGCCGCCGTGCGGTCGGTGTCCGACGAGATCTCCGTGCTGTCCACCACGGGCGGGCTGCGGTTCAGCGTCGCCGACACGGCCGAGCTGCTCGCGGAGGCGTCGCAGGACAACCCGGCGCTCGCGGACGAGGTGCGTCGCCGCGACCGTTCGCTGCCGGCGCTCCGGCTCCCGTTCGCCGCGGAGGGCATCCCGCCGACGGGCTACGACACGGCGGTGGTCCTGGAGCTGCGTGACGAGGTCGCCGCCGACGAGGTCCGCTCCCTCCTGCACGACGTGGGCGACCCGTTGCTGCTGGCGCTGCCGGGGCTGGTCGAGGTCGTGGTCGACGACGACACCGGCCCGCTGCGGCGGCTGGCGGACGTCGCGCAGCGGTGGACGGTCGCGACCGGCGAGGGCGAGCTGCCGCTGGCGCTCATGGCGGACCGTCCGGTCGAGGAGCGCGCCGCCCGGGCATGGCGGGTCACGTGGGCGCTCCCGCGCGGCGACCGGACGCTCGCCCGCGCGGAGCAGGTCGTGCACGCCCCCACGCCGACCGACGAGCCGTGCACGGTGCCCGCCCTGCTCGTCGCGACGTTCCCCCTGGACCCGTCCCGCCGGCACGTCGCCCCGGGCGCCCTCACCGAGGCGGTGCTGGACCACGCCGCCGACGTCTACGCACGGCTCGCGCACGGTCGCGCGGCCGCCGGGCTCGACGCCCTCGCACTCGTCCCGACGGGTCTCGCGGCAGGATCGATCGACGCTGCTCTGCGGGACCGCATCGTCGACCGTCTGACCCGCACACCGCTGCTGGTCCCCGCCGCACCCGTCGGCGACACCGCCCTCGTCGTGCCGGAACGGTCCGTCGCGCTGGCGGGCTCGTCGGTGCACGACCCCGGCGCGCTGGCGGCGCTGGGCCGACGGGTGGCGGCGCTGGTGGTGCTGCCGACCGGGCGCGAGTCGCAGGCGCGGGCGGTCGGGGTGGAGATCCGGTCGCTGGCGGACGTCGTGGAGGACCTGCCGGCCGCGAGCGACGGCGGCTGGGTGGAGCTCTACGACGCCCTGGCGCTCCTCGCCGACGACCCGCAGTCGCGCGAGGCGCTGGGCGCGGTCCCGGTTCCTCTCGCGGACGGGCGGGTGGTACGGGGTGCGCGCGGCACCGCCGTGCTGGAGCCCGACCTCGTGGAGCGCCTCGGCGAGCGGACGCTGGAGACGCTGGGCCGCTGGGGGGTGCGCGTGGTCGACCCCGCGGCGGCGCACCCCGTGCTGGTGCGGCTCGGCGCGCAGGCCCCCGACGCGGTCGGTCTGCTCGGCCTCGACGCCGTCCGGCGGGCGGTCCTGGACCTCGCCGACGACGAGGGAGAGACGGTCGACGTCGTCGACACGGTCCTCGCCCTCGTCGGGGCCGCGGACGGCGCGACGCTGCCGGGCGACGCGCTGCCGTGGCTCGGTCTCCTCCCGCTGCCCGCCGCGGACGGCGACCGGACACCCGCGGACAGCCTCGTGCTGCCGGGCTCGCCCGCGGCGCAGCTTCTCGACGACCGGGTGCTGGGCACGGTCTCCGCCGAGGCCGTGGACCGGTGGGGCGCGCAGACCCTCGCGGCCGTCGGCGTGCGCGCCGACCTGGTGCTGGTCCACGTCCCGGACGTCCTGGCCGACCCGGCCTCGGTGCGGGACGGCGCGACGGACTCGGCGACGCTCGCCGCGCAGTCGCTCGACGGCTGGGACGACTACCTCGCCTACCTGGGCGAGCGGCTCGGCCGCGGGGCGTTCGTGGGGGAGGCGGTCGCGGTCGCGGACCTCGACGCGGTCGACCCGGACGCGTGGCCGCGGGTGCTCGGCCGCATCGCGGGGGAGCCGGCGCTGCGCCGCGCCCTCGTCGACCCGGTGCGCGGTGAGTCTTCGGCCGTCGCGCCGTCGTACACGTCGTGGTGGCTGCGCGAGCGGTCGGGCCTGGGGCTCGGCCGGCCGTTCGCCGTGGGGGACCGGCTGGCGGCCCTCCTGCCGGCTGCGCCGGACGCGGTCGCGCACCTGGACGCCGCGGTCCAGCGCGCACTCGGCGGGGTGGTCGCGCTCGAGGAGCTCGACGGCCCCGGCTGGACGCAGCTGCTCGACGCGTGGGGACCGGTCGGGATGCCGGTCGACCCGGAGCTCGCCGTCGCCGTGTGGCGGTCGATGGCTCCCGACGAGCCTCCCGAGCGGCTGCCCGCGGTCGTCGGACCCGGTCGCGTAGCCGTCGTGCACGCCGAGGACGCCGCCGTCGCCGACCACCCGATGTGGTACCAGCGCACCGACGTGGCCGCCCTGGTGCCGGGCACGGAGGCGACCGCCACCCTGCTCGACCTGCCGTTCGCCAGCGACCTGGCCGACGGCGACGTCGCAGCCGGCGGCGAGGTCGACGACGTCCCCGCGGGCGTGCGGGCGCTGCTCCCGGACGCGCCGGACACCTGGGTGCAGCACGACGACCTGACGGTGGACGGCGCCCCGGTCGACTGGTGGGTGGAGGACTCCGTCGTGCACGCGGTCCACCTCGCCGGCCTCGCCGCGGGTCTCGCGCAGGCGGCCGGCCGGTGGGACCTGCGCTACGCGGTGGAGGTCCTGCTCACGGACCCGGACCGGGCGGCGGAGATCGCGCTGGACGTCGTCGAGGGCGGTCAGCCGGAGGGCCGACTGTCCGATCTGTCCGTTAACCGATAGCGTCCCGGACGTGCCCCCGCTCCACGCCGCCCCGGACAGCCGCCGGAGCCGGCGAGCCCTGCGGGCCCCGAGGCCGAAGCGGCACCGGGTCCGCACGGTCTTCCTCGCACTGGTGAGCACGTTCGCCCTGGTGGCGGTCGGGTTCGCGCTGAACCCCACGGGCGACCCGTCCCACATCCCCGACGCGTTCGAGCTGGCAGCCCCGCGCGACGGCGCCGTGGTCTCCCGGTCGGGTGACCGTGCGGCGGATCCCACGTCGGCAGCACCGACGGCGGCCGAGACCCCGACGGCGCCCGCGTCCGTCGCCCCCGAGCCCGGATCAGGACCAGCGCCAGAACCCGAGCCCGAGCCCGAACCCGCCCCCGAGCCCGCCCCCGAGCCGGAGCCCGCAGCGCCCACGATGGTCGAAGAGATCGTCACCCGCACCAACGAGGAGCGGGCCGCGGCCGGCCTGCCCGCCCTGGCGGTGTCCGACTGCGCAGCGCAGCAGGCGGTGGCCCGCACGGCGCTGCTCGTCGCCGAGAACCGGTTCGAGCACGACCCGCTGGAACCCATCCTCGAGGCCTGCGCCGCCCGGGCCGTGGGCGAGAACCTCGCGCTCGGCTACCCGACGGCCCTCGCCGTCGTCGCGGGCTGGATGGGGTCCGACGGCCACCGCGCGAACATCCTCAGCACCAGGTACACGCACATCGGCGTCGGGTGCACCGACGGTCCGCGCGGCATGCTGTGCGCGCAGGTGTTCGTGGCCTGAGCGGGGTTCCTCAGCGTCGGCGCGCGGTGTTCCGGCGGGCCCACAGCACGCCGAACAGCCCGAGGACCACCCCGGTCGCGCACACCCACGCAGGCATCCACGACGCCTCGTCGCTCCCCGCCAGGACGACGGCCACCACGAACGCGACGCCCCAGACGGCCGTGCCGGCGAGCATCACCCGTCCCAGGTCGACGTCCACCGGGGGCGGCGGGGTCCGGGTCGGGTGCAGCAGGCGGGCGATCAACGAGGGCACCGGCAGAGCCTAGTGGGCGACGACGAGCGGCTGTCCGCCGCACGAAACATGGGTCTGCCACACTGCGCGCATGTCTTCGACCCCCACCGCGCAGACAGAGCGTCCTGCGCCTCCGACGAACGCTGTCGACCGCTACTTCAAGATCACCGAGCGCGGCTCGACCATCGGTACCGAGATCCGCGGTGGTCTCGTCACCTTCTTCACGATGAGCTACATCATCGTGCTCAACCCCCTGATCATCGGCACGGTCCGCTCCGGGGACGGCCAGTTCCTCGGCGGCGGCGACGCCCCCGACCTGACGGCCGTCGCGGCCACCACGGCGCTCGTCGCCGGGGTGCTCACCATCCTCATGGGCGTCGTCGCCAACTTCCCGCTGGCGCTCGCCGCCGGGCTCGGCCTCAACGCGGTCGTCGCGTACTCGATCGCGGCGCTGCCGAACATGTCCTGGCAGGACGCCATGGGCATCGTCGTGCTCGAGGGCCTGATCATCCTGCTCCTCGTGCTCACCGGGTTCCGGGCGGCGGTGTTCCGCGCAGTCCCCGTGGAGCTCAAGACGGCGATCAGCGTCGGCATCGGCCTGTTCATCGCGTTCATCGGTCTCGTCGACGCGGGCTTCGTGCGGATACCCGCCAGCATGGCCGTCCCCGTGGAGCTCGGGATCGCCGGGTCGCTGGGCAGCTGGCCGCTGCTCGTGTTCGTGTTCGGGCTGCTCCTCGCGATCGTCCTCATGGTCCGCAAGGTCAAGGGCGCCATCCTCATCGCGATCGTCTCGGCCACCGTGCTCGCGTTCGTCATCGAGCTCGTCGGCAACATCGGGCCGCAGAAGGACGAGACCGGTGCCGTCGTGAACCCGGGCGGCTGGGCGCTGGGCAACCCGCACTGGCCGGACGGCGGGATCATCGCGACGCCCGACTTCTCGCTGGTCGGTCAGTTCTCCCTCTTCGGCTCCATCGAGTCCATCGGGATCGTCGCCGTCCTGCTGCTCGTCTTCTCGCTCCTGCTCGCCGACTTCTTCGACACGATGGGCACGATGGTCGCCGTCGGCAGCGAGGCGAAGCTGCTCGACAAGGAGGGCAACCCGATCGGGACGCAGAAGATCCTCGTCGTCGACTCCATCGCGGCGGCCGCCGGTGGTGCCGGCAGCGTCTCCTCGAACACCAGCTACATCGAGTCCGCGGCGGGTGTCGGTGACGGTGCGCGCACCGGTCTGGCGTCCATCGTGACGGGCATCGCGTTCCTGCTGGCCACGTTCCTGGCCCCGCTGGTGTCCATGGTCCCGTTCGAGGCGGCCACCCCGGCGCTCGTCGTCGTCGGCTTCCTCATGGTCACGCAGATCACGGGCATCGACTGGCGGAACTGGGAGCTCGCGATCCCGGCGTTCCTCACGATCATCCTGATGCCGTTCACGTACTCGATCACCGCGGGCATCGGCGCGGGCATCATCACGTTCGTCGTCATCAAGCTCGCCCTCGGCAAGGTCCGCGAGATCCACGCGTTCATGTGGGTGGCGTCGGCGATGTTCGTCGTCTACTTCCTCATCGGCCCCATCAAGAGCGTGCTCGGGGTGTAGCCCCACGCACGACGGAGGCCGGGTCCCGACGGGGGCCCGGCCTCTCTCGTGCGCTCGTCAGCGGCGGACGGCCGCGACGATCGTCTCGACGGCGGGGAGCAGCTGATCGAAGGACTTCCGGTAGAGCGCCGCGTCGCCGCGGTACGGGTCGACGACGTCGTCGTCGACGGGCCGGTGCGCCATGAGACCGCGACGCGACGCAGCCACCGGCACCAGCGTCCGGACCCGGTCCGCGGTGGTGGCGTTGGCGCCCGGCAGGGTCGCCGGGTCGACGTCCGCGACGAGCCGCGCCAGCTCCCGCAGCGTGAACGTGCGCCGCACGGCCGACGGGACCATCTCGACGATCGTCGAACGGTGCCGCCGGGTCAGCGCGAGCACCAGGTCGGCCTGCTGCACCAGCGCGGGCACCAGCTGCCGAGCCTCGAAGCCGCGCGGCTCGACGCCCTGCGCGGCGACCATCTCGGCCATCTCGTCGGTCATCGGGTAGCCGACGAGGGCCCCCGTCCCGGCGGAGCCGACCTCGATCGCGGGCGCCAGCCCTCCGACGTCGCGCCCCCGGTACGCCGCACCCAGACCGGCAGCCAGCAGCCGCTCGACGGCCGGCGACCGGCAGATGTTGCCGGTGCAGACGACGAGGACGCGGAAGGGCTCGGCCAGGTCGGTGGGGGTCACGGTCTCTATCTTGCGGTCTGCGGCGCCGGTTCCCCGCATGACGTGACCCGATCGGCGCAGCGTTTCCACCCTGTGCGGGGCCACCCCACCTCCCGCGCCCCGAAGTCCTGCGGGCGGGGGTGTGCCTTGTGGTGAATCGTCGCTATTGTCGGTTTCGGGCATGGACGAGCGGGCCGGGGGCGGCTCGGACGATCTGGGGGACTGCCGAATGAACCGAGGCTCACGCACCATCGCGACGGCCGTCGTGGCGGCTGCCCTGGCACTGTCGCCGCTGGCGGTCTCGGCGGCGAGCGCCGTCGTCGTCCCCAGCCCCTCCGACACCTCGACGGGGACTGCGACGCCGACACCCACGCCCACCCCGACGCCGACGCCGACCCCGCCGCCACAGCCGGCGCCCTCCTGCGCGGTGAGCGTCAGCACCACGACCGTCGGCAGCTCGCTGACGGTGAGCTGCACGGGACTGGTGCCGGGGGCCGCCCACAGCATCACGGTGACCTCGGCCGACCCCGCGACGCCCGACTCCGCGATCGCCGTCGCAGGCGAGAAGACCACCGCCAAGACGGCAGGAGCCGACGGGACGATCGCCGGCGTCGTCACCCTGACCGCGGCCGGCACCTACACGATCGTGGTCCGGGACCAGACGAACGCGGCCCTCAGCAGCCTCACCGTCACCGCGGTCGCGCGCGCCACGCCCACCCAGCTCAGCGAGACCGGCGTGGACCCGCTGCCCCTCGCGCTCGGCGCGGGTGCCCTCGTGGCCCTCGGTGCCGGGATCGTGGTGCTCGTCCGGCGGCGGCAGGTCTCCTGACCGGGCACCCGACGGGACCCGCACCTCCACCCGATCGGCCCAGGCTGCCTCGCGCCTGGACGGCTCACCCAGGGCGCGCCGGTACCATTCCGACCGCGGTCGCCTGCCCGGGCGGCGGTTCGCCAGGGGGAGAGAGACGTCGTGACGCACCCGGGATGGGGAGACGGCTGGAACGCACAGCCCGTCCCCGAGGCGCCCGAGCACCCCGAGACGGTCCGCCGACGACGCAGCAGCTACGTCCGCGCGCGCCGCCGCCGGAACCTGCGCCGCGTGCTCGTCGGCTGCGGCGTCGCGCTGCTGGTCGTCGTCGCCCTGGGGGTCTGGCTGGCCGTCGACGCGAAGCGTGCCGCCGACGCGCTCCAGGCCGCTCGCGGCGACGTGCGGGACCTGCAGGAGCAGGTGCGGGCCGGCGACTCCGACGCCGCGGACAAGACCCTGGTGCAACTGCAGGCGCACGCCTCGACGGCCGCGCTGTCGACCAGCGGTCCCGTCTGGACACTCGCGGGCAGCTTGCCGTGGGTCGGCCAGAACGTCGACGCCGTGCAGACGGTCGCGCAGGCCGTCGACGACCTCGCCCAGCACGCCCTCCCGTCACTGATGCAGGCGAGCAACCTGGTGGATCCCGCCGCGCTCGCTCCCGTGGACGGCCGCGTGAACCTCGCGCCGCTCCAGGAGGCGGCACCGGCGATCGTCGCCGCCGACGACGCCGTCCAGATCACCGCCCAGCAGCTCGACGACCTGGACACGTCGTCCCTGCTCCCGTTCGTCGCCGAGCCCGTCGAGACCCTGCAGGACCAGGTGGCCGACGTCGCCGTGACCACGGCGACCGCGTCACGCGCCGCCCAGCTGCTGCCCGCGATGCTGGGCGCCGACGGACCGCGCAACTACCTCGTCCTCGTGCAGAACAACGCCGAACAGCGGGCCACCGGGGGCATCCCCGGCTCCGTGCTGCACCTGCGCGCCGACGGGGGCGCCGTCACCGTCGTCGAGGAGCGGTCCGGCGGCTCCCTCGGCGGCCTCGCCGAGCCGGTGCTGCCGCTCACCGACGCGGAGCAGTCCCTCTTCGGCCCGCTGCTGGGCGCCGACATGCGTGACGTCACGTTCACGCCCGACTTCCCGCGGTCGGGCGCGCTGGCGAAGGCGATCTGGGAGCAGGAGGTGGGCGGCACCATCGACGGCGTGCTGTCCGTCGATCCCGTCGCCCTCGGGCTCGTGCTCGACGCCACGGGTCCTGTGCAGCTCTCCGACGGGACCACGCTCAGCGGCGACGACGCCGCGCAGCGCCTGCTCAACCAGGTCTACCTCGACCTGGAGGACCCGCAGGACCAGGACGCGTTCTTCTCCGACACGTCACGGTCGGTGTTCGCCGCGGTCGTCGGTGGCCAGGGTGACGCACCCGCCGTGGTGGACGCGCTCGCCGAGGCGGCGCGGCAGGGACGGTTGATGGTGTGGTCCGCCGACGAGGGGGAGCAGGAGCTCCTGGCACCGACCGTCCTCGGCGGATCGCTGCGGGGCGTCGACGACGACTCGGCCGTCATCGGCGTCTATCTCAACGACGGAACCCAGGCCAAGCTCGGCTACTACCTGGACCTGACGATCGACGGCGAGGTGACGGAGTGCCGTCCCGACGGGTCCCAGCTCGTCCGCGCGGTCGTGACGCTGCAGTACAACGCGCCTCCGGATGCGGCCGACCTGCCGTCCTACCTGGTCGGCCTGGACAACATCGTCCCGCTCGGTGAAATTCGGACAAATACCCTGATCTACGCGCCCACCGGGGGCGGAATCGATTCAGTGCGGGTGAATACTGATCCGCAGGGCCTGCTCGCACAGATCCACGACGACCTGGGCGTAGGCGCTCGGACATTCACTCTCAAACCCGGCGAAAGCGGCTCCTTGGAGCTGGACATCGTCACCGGAAAAGAACAGCGCGGTGACCTGCGCATTCGCTCCACGCCGACCGCCCGCCAAAAGGGTGACGCAGTCCTGGGTACCGCATGCGAGATGTAGAAGGTACGGTTGCCCCTAGTCACAAGACGCCACTCCTGTAACACGACTGTCCGGGGGGACACCCAATGAAGATTCGTCGCACCGCTCTGGTCGCTGTTGCTGCCGTGGCACTTGCTCTCGTTCCGTCCGCCGCCTTTGCCTATGGCGCCGGGGACTACTCGAACCGCGGAACCGTGTCCGACACGACGCCCGCCGCCGGTGAGAGCTTCACCGTGACGGTCACCGGCCCCGCCGGCGCCCAGGTCACGCTGACCATCACCAGCAACCCCGCGTCGATCCCGGACTCCGCGATCACCATCGCCGGGACGAAGTCGCTCACCAAGACCACGAACTCCTCGGGCACGGCGGTCTTCACCGTCACGCTGAGCCAGGCCGGCACCTTCACGCTGGTCGCCACCGACACCGTCTCCGGTGCCGTCCTCAGCTCGCAGGCCGTGTCCGTCGCCGGCGCTGCCGGCTCCGGTGCGGGCAACCTGAGCTCGACCGGGTCGAACGCGCTGCCGATCGCCCTGGGCGCCGGTGCGCTGGTCCTCGTCGGCGCCGGTGGCGTCGTCATGGCCCGTCGTCGCTCGGCTGACGTCGCCGCCTGAACCACCTCGCACTGACCGAGAGCCCCGCACCGGATGGTGCGGGGCTCTCGTGCGTACGGGGGCGGACGGCCTCTCACGCTCGACACTCCTTCAACCTGGTCACCACCTGGCTGCGCCGGTAGGCGGTACGTTCCATCGGGTGCTCCCTGCTGCTACCGCCCGCCTGTGCTTCCGTGAGATGACGGACGACGACCTCGATGCGATGGCGGCACTGCTGGGCGACCCCAACGTCATGACGTTCTACCCGGCTCCCAAGACCAGGCAGGAAGCCGCGGCGTGGATCGGCTGGAACCAGCGCAACTACGCCGAGCACGGCTATGGACTGTGGATCGTAGAGACCCACGACGGGCAGTTCGTCGGCGACTGCGGGCTGACGTGGCAAACGGTCAATGACGCGCCGAAACTCGAAGTCGGGTACCACGTCCGTCATGACCTGCAAGGTCGCGGGTACGCCACTGAGGCAGCCACTGCTTGCCGCGACTTCGCCCAGGAGATCCTCGGCGTGTCCGAGCTCGTCGCGATCATCCATCCCTTGAACGCCGCCTCCCGCCGCGTCGCAGAGAAGATCGGCATGGCTCACATCGGCGACGAAACCTCCAGCCACGCGGCCGACCGCATCGTCATGGGCACCGAGTTCGCCGCTACTGCCTAGCTGTCCGGGAGACAGCGAGTCGGTTGACGCCTCTGCCTCGGCCTGCCCCAGCGTTCGGAGACGCCCAAGACGCAGGGGCCGCACGACAGCGGCCCCGGACCGCGAGGGTCCAGGGCCGCCACGACGCCGGTCGGGTCAGCTGGTCGGACGCTGGTGCTGCGCCGGACCGTTCTGCGCCTGCTGACGCTGGAAGTCGCTCAGCTGCGTGTCGCTGAGCGAGTCACCGGGCCAGAGCGTCGTCGGACCGGTCAGGACCGACGGCTCCGACGGCTGCGGGGCACGGGCGGGCGGCGCAGGCTTGCGCTTCCTGCGTCCACCCCGACCCGAGTCGGCCGACGTGGCCGGAGTGGGGGAGTAGTCGTAGTACGCGTACTGGTCGCTCTGCTTGCGCTTCTGCCGGTTGACGACGATGCCGAGGATCCGCGCCCCGACGGTCTCCAGAGCACCGACCGACTCCGCCAGCTGGTTGCGGTGCAGCCTGTCCGCCCCGACGACGAGCAGAGCGCCACCGGTGAGCTTCGACAGGATCGCGGCGTCGGTGACGGGCAGCAGGGGAGCCGTATCGATGATGACGACGTCGTACTGCGAGGTCAGCTTCTCCAGCAGGTTCGCCATCGCGAGCGACCCCAGCAGCTCGCTGGGGTTCGGGGGCACCTGACCGGCCGGCAGCACGTGCAGGTAGCCGTTGCCCCACGGCTGGATGACGTCCTCGACGCTCGCGCGGCCGATCAGGACGGTCGTCAGACCGACCTTGCCCTCGAGACCCATGTACTTGGCGACGGACGGGCGACGCAGGTCGGCGTCGATCAGCGCGACCCGGGTCCCCGCGTCGGCCAGCGTGATCGCCACGTTGATCGACGTGGTCGACTTGCCCTCGCCCGGCAGCGACGACGTGATGACGATCGACTGCGGACGGTCGGCGATGTCGAGGAACTGCAGGTTCGTCCGCAGGCGCCGGAACGCCTCGGAGCGCTGGCTGTGCGGGCTGCTCTGGACGATGAGGGGGTGCTGAGGGGCGTCGGGGTCGTCGGGAATGACCCCGATGACGGAGGTGTCCGTGACACGGGCAACGTCCGCGTCGGAGCGTACGCGGGTGTCGAGCACGGCTCGGAGGACAGCGACACCTACGCCGACGGCGAGGCCGAGAAGCATGCCCAGAGCAAGATTGAGCTTGAGGTTGGGCGAAGACGGCCCCTCGGGCGAGACAGCATCGCGAACGATCGAGATCTTCACGGCGGAGGCACCGCCGTCGCTAGGTGTCTCGAGGTCGGCGATCACCGACTTGAACTCCTCGGCGATGGCGTCGGCGGTCGCGGCCGCCATCGCGGGGTTCTCGTCGGTGACGGCGACGTTGATGAGGGAGGTGTTCAGCGGAGAACTGGCACTCACGCGGGACGCCAGAACCTCAGAGCGGTCCTCGAGGCCGAGTTCCTCGATGACGGGCCGCAGAACGAGCGGGCTGGTCACGAGCTGGGTGTACGAAGACACCTGTTGGCGCGTGAAGTTCGAGCCCTGCAGCAGATCGCTCGACGACTCGCCGGCCTTGACCGAGACATAGAGCTGCGTCGACGCCTGGTACATCGGGGTGGTGACCAGCGATACCGCGATCGCGAGCGCCGCGCCCAGCAGGGTGAACACGGCAATGGACAGCCATCGCTTGCGCAGAATGACCCAATAGTCCTGAAGCTCCACTGCCCGTTCTCCCCTGCTCGGATATGCGCGGGCGCAAGTCTCTCATAGCCCATGGCCACGCGGAGCGCGGGTGAAAACGAGTCGCAGGAGCAACTTGACCCCTTTAGGCCGAATCCCATGATTCCGTCGGCGACGCGTCGCGGTACGATTCGACCTTCACGTTTTCTGCGGCTCGGTCTGCGGAAGGCGGACACCGGGGGGTAAACGTGGCGAAATCGGACACGCGCGAGCCTGCTGTGCGGTTCGTGCCGCAACAGTTCGCGCGCTCGACACACCTGTCCGCTGCGACGGCGAATCCCCGATGGCGTGATCTCGCGCTTCGTCTTTGGACGACCGACTCCGCGGCAGTCGTCGTTGCGGTAGCCGTCGCGTACCTCGTGCGATTTGACCACACCGGCCTGGCGATCGTTTCTGGAGAGTTCTCTCCGTCTTACCTCTCGGTGTCGGCGGCACTCGCCGCGGCGTGGCTCGCTGCTCTTGCGGTGGGTCGAACCCGCGACCGGCGTGTTCTCGGTAGCGGTCCGGCTGAGTTCTCTCGCGTGTTCAACGTCACCTGGCGACTCTTCGCCGCCGTGGCCGTTGTCGCCTACCTCCTGCGCATGGAGATCGGTCGCGGATATCTCGGCTTCGCTGCGCCGCTGGGGCTGGCACTCATCCTCGGCGGCCGGATGTGGTGGCGACGCTGGCTGCACTCCCGTCGCGAGACAGGCACGTACCAGTCGGGGATCCTCGTCATCGGACATCGCGACAAGGCCGCGGGCCTGATCGGGGAGTTGCACAAGAACTCACGTGTCGGATTCACGGTGCTCGGTGTCTGTGTTCCCACGGGGGAGATCATCGACGGCGAGCTCATTGGCGGCGTTCCAGTGCTCGGCGGAATGGACCGCGCTGCAGAGATCGCCGAGCGCATCGGAGCATCCGCGGTCGCCGTCACTGGCGCCGATGCGATCACCTCCGAGACGGTCCGGCAGCTCGGATGGGACCTCGAAGGAAAGGGCATCGACCTCGCCCTGACGCTCTCTCTCGTTGACGTTGCCGGACCCCGTGTGCTCATGCGGCCGGTCAACGGCCTTCCGATGATGTACGTAGACGAGGCCAGGTTCACCGGGGGCAAGTACATCCTCAAGTCGCTGTTCGACTGGGTGATGGCCGCCATGATCACGGTCCTACTACTACCGGTGCTCGCAGTCGTTGCACTCCTCGTCCGGGCGACCAGCCCTGGGCCCGTGCTCTACCGGCAGGAGCGCATCGGTAAGGATGGTCGGCGCTTCCGGATCTTCAAGTTCCGGACCATGGTCGTGGGCGCGGACAAGCGGCTTGCCGAGGTGCTGGCCGAGCAAGGTGCCAACTCGGTTGGGATGTTCTACAAGCCGACGAACGATCCCCGAGTGACGCCCATCGGCCGCGCCCTGCGCAAGTACTCCCTCGACGAGCTTCCGCAGTTGCTGAATGTCCTGTTGGGTGACATGAGTCTCGTCGGGCCCCGGCCGCAGATCGACGCGGAGGTTGCCCAGTACGACCGGGCCGCGCACCGACGTCTCCGCGTGAAGCCCGGCCTCACTGGCCTCTGGCAGGTCTCTGGAAGATCGACACTTGCGCCCGAGGATGGCATTCGTCTCGACGTCAGCTATGTCGAGAACTGGACGCTGTTCGGTGACCTGCTCATCCTCGCCCGGACTGTCCGGGTCGTCACCAGCGGCGACGGCGCTCGCTAGTGGCCGGTGGTGTCCTTGTCCACGAGTGGCTCGCTAGAACTGGCGGTTCAGAGAACGTCTTCGACGCGATGGTTGAGGCGTTCCCATCCGCAGACCTCTTGTGTCTGTGGTCGGACGTCGCAGACCGCTACCCGGGCCGGACGTTCCGCGAGACTGCTATCGGCCGATCGCCTCTGCGCGGGCGGAAGGCGGCGATGCTGCCGGTGCTCCCGATCGCATGGCGTCGCCAGCCCGGGTCCTACGACTGGGCGCTCGTGAGCTCGCACCTCTTCGCTCATCACGTCTCATTCCGCGGTTCACCGGCTTCGTTCGAGAAGTACGTCTACGTTCACAGTCCGGCTCGGTACCTGTGGGAGCCGACCATGGACACGCGAGGCGCGTCGCCACTGGTCCGTGGCGCGGCCTTGCCGCTGCGGATGATCGACCGCGCTCGTGCGCGTGAGATCACGCGCACGGCTTCGAACAGCTCGTTCGTTCGTGACCGAGTCCGGAGAGCCTGGGGTATCGACTCCGAGGTGATCTACCCACCGGTGGAGGTCGAGCGGATCGCGAGCGTCGAGCGATGGGAAGACAGGCTCCTGCCTCTCGAGATGTCAGTGCTCGCCGGTCTGCCTAAAGACTTCGTCCTCGGCGCGTCCAGGTTCGTTCCGTACAAGGCGCTCGACCTCGTCATCCGCGCCGGTGAGTACAGCGGGCTCCCGGTGGTTCTGGCTGGGGACGGTCCCGACATGCCTCGTCTCCGTGCAATCGCTGAGACTGCCAACGTTCCGGTCTACTTCGTCGGCCGCGTCTCTGACGAGATGCTGTACGCGCTCTACCAGCGCACGACCGTCTACGTCTTCCCGGCGATCGAGGATTTTGGCATCATGCCCGTCGAGGCGATGGCTGCCGGCGCGCCAGTCGTCTGCGGGAGGCTAGGTGGCGTCACGGAGTCGGTGATTGACGGTCTGACCGGAAGCCACGTGGACTTTCAGGACTGCGTGTCCGTCCGAGCCGGGATGCGCGCGGCCGAGGGATTGCGAGGCGCGACGATTTCGCAGAGCGCAGCCCGCTTCGACCGCTCCGAGTTCACTCGGCGGATTCGCGTCTTTGCTCGGGTCGAGCCTTCGCCGACGAATGACGGAACGCACACCGCGGTAGCGGAGCAACCCAGCGCGTCCAGGGCGGTTCGACGTGACGACCGCTGACGGACGTTGGCGCGGCCAGCACGGGATCGGCCGCTTCTCTTCCGAGGTGCTAGGACGCCTCGAGGTCGATCGCGCCATCGAACCGGGCATTCGCCCCGCGTCACTGCTCGATCCCGCCTACGTGGCGTGGTCAATGCGCGACCGTGGCCGCGAGGTCTACTACACGCCCGGATTCAACGCTGGCCTTCGTGGACGGTATCGCCAGATGCTGACCCTCCATGATCTGATTCATCTCGACGTACCCGCCGAGACCTCGGTCCACAAGCGCGTCTACTACGAGAAGATCGTGCGCCCTGCTGTTCGGGAGACTGGCCGAGTGTTCACCGTGTCCGAGTTCTCACGAAGGCGAGTCGCCGAATGGGCCGGGCTTGACGCGGACCAGGTCGTCAACGTCGGTGTGGGCTGCTCATTCCCCACGGCGAGCGAAGATGAGCTCCTCCTGAAGCAGGAGCGAGAGCGCGATGAGGCTGCAGTGCTCTTCGTCGGCAACGGTAAGCCGCATAAGAATCTCGGTCTTGCACTACAGGCGATCGCCCGTCTGCCTACGACGTATCGGTTCGTGACGGTCGGGGTCGACGAGCCGACGCTCCGCCAGGCCGCGGCTAGCGCCGGAGTGCCTCCGGAGCGGATCGACCGCCACATGGGGGTGACGGAGGACGCGCTCCGCGGGTTCTATCTCGCGGCCTCGTGCGTCGCCATGCCGTCGGTCTACGAAGGCTTTGGACTGCCAGCGCTGGAAGGCATGGCCGTCGGGACGCCGACCGCCTTCGTCGCGGAGGCTGTCGGCGAGACACTTGGCGAGTTGGGCTTCCCCTCCTCAAACGAGCCCGACGACTACGCGCACGCGGTGCGGTGCGCCGTTGAGGCAGGTCCGCAGCTGGCTTCGAAACTCCGGGACAGGGCTGCCAACTACACCTGGGACGCTACTGCGGACACAGTACGGACGACCCTGAAAAGCCTCGATGTCTAGCGAGCGCGGATACCTCGGCTGGCGCCGACAGCCAGGGCGTCTGACATGCACAAGTCGACAGGGCCGCGGAGGGGCGGATCAAGCCGACTGGGCCGATGTGAACGTCCCTGAGAATGCATCCCCAAAGAGTGTGGAGCAGAGCAGTTGCGCGCATGGAACTCGCCGTCCTACGCCTCCACGAGCGTCACTGGATTCGTCGATGGGCTCGTTCGGTGACTGAGCAAGTTACTGGCGTCGTTGTTCTCAATTGGCGAGACACGGGTCGCACCATCGAGTGTGTGCGGTCACTCTTGGAGGTATTCCCCCCGTCAAGTGTAATGGTCCTCGACAACGAAGCGACGGGAGCGCTCCGCGAAGCCCTTCGGAGATTCAACCCAGATATCCCTGTACATGAGTTTAGGGAGAATCGCGGTTTCGCAGGTGCCATGAACACCGGGATCGCGCTACTGGAAGCACTCGGGTTCTCGAGAATTCTAGTCGTAAACAACGACGTCGTCATCAACGCCCATGCGATCGCTCCCCTTCTCGAGCCAGACATCCTCGCGGAGAACGTTATTCTTGCGGCACCCGTTCTCATTGAAGAAGGTGCACGACATTCGCCCGCGTCGCGGTTGAACCCATGGACGGCGGCGATTCGCCCTCTGAAGCAAAATGAACCGGCTGACTTTTTGACCTGGGCTTGCGTGCTTGTCGACGCTGAAAAGTTTCACACCGTGGGAGGGCTGAACGAGAGCTACTTCATGTATTGGGAAGATGTTGAGTTCGGGTATCGCTGTGCACGTGCGGGTCTCGCCCAGCGTGTGGTGGAGGCGGCCTCTGTCCACCATGCTCGGTCCGCCTCCCATGGTAACGCCGGTCCAAGAATCGACAGATATCAGGCTCTCGGCCTCGTCGTATTCGGGCGCTCCGACTGGCGCGTGAAGTTCGTCGGAGCTCCAATTCGCATAACTGTCCGAATTGCGAAGCGTCTGGCTCAACGTCGTTGGGTCAACGCCCTCGAAGTCATTCGGGGTGTGGCAGTCGGGCTTACGCTCAAAGAGCCGGCCTACACCAGCAGTCGCGTTGTTCCTCAAACAATCACTAAGCCAGCGGAGGGCAAGTGACTACGCCGGAACCACCTGGCCGCTCGGTCGATTCGGGGAGCCACTCTGCCGTCTGCCACGGGGCGGAGGCGCGCCAGTGAATCCCGATTCACGCTTTGATCGCCAGTCCTCCGCTAGCACAGCCAGCGTGCCCCGAACGGGTTCCTCGACACCGTTCACCACCACCAGAGGCAGGCTTCGCGGTTCGCGAGCGCTGGAAGCGTTTATCGCAGTATGCGTGGTCGCGGCGGCCACCGACCGGATAGATCTGGCGCGAGGCGGTGCCCCGCTGGTGATCACACCGTACATCGCCCTGATTCCGTGCATCATGACAGTCATGGTTGTTCGCGCATTGAGCGGGCACCGCGCAAACCCGATATCTCGGGACGCAAGATCTGGCGTCTTTCTAATGGCTGGGTTTATCGTGCTGGCCATGATCTCCGTCATGGCCATCGGCGGAGACGGATTGTCGACCGGACGGGTGCTGCTCCTGCTCGCTCTCGTTGTGAGCGCTGCATCCATCGTCTGGCTAGCCCTGACGGTCGATACGGCGTGGACGTTGCGTGCAGCTGGATGGGGGCTGATTGCAGGAAGCCTTGTACTCGACACTCTCAGCCTCTTCTCATGGCTGCGATTCGGTACCGGGCACGCAGTACTGCTCGGGCCAATCGACATTACGGCTGGGTCTATCGGGCAGGACATACCGCGCCTCTCCGGGCTCTCGTTGGACCCAAATCGTGGAGCGTTCACGGCTGCGGTTGCGGTTCACCTCGTCGTCCTCGAACCATTGACGAGCCGCTTTCGGATGGCCGTGGTTTCATTGGCTGCCCTCTTTGGGTCGGGGCTAATCGTAGTGGCATCGGTCTCGCGAAGTGGAGCAATAGCTTGGCTAATTTGCGCTATCGGTGCCGTCGTTCAAGCACCTCGGGGGCGGCAACGTCGCCGCGTTGCCGGCGCTCTGATGTTTGCCTCGGTCACGGTGGTCTTCGTCGTTGCACGAATCATCTCCGCAAATGGAGCAATCGACCTCGCCTTGGTCACAAACCGACTCGACTTGAGCGAGGGAACATCAGGTGGGGAACACCTTAGCCTGTATCGGATCGCTGCCGAGTCCATAGCTGCGGGTCCGATGCAACCGTGGGTAGGCGCCGGTTTCGGACGGTCCTACCTCGAGGTCGCGGAAGTCTTCGCTGGGTCAACCTACGGAAACTTTCACTCCCTCTACCTCACTGCACTGGTGGAGATGGGGATCGTCGGCTTGGTTGTCATCCTCATACTAGTAGTCGCTCCGACGCTGAGCGCTCGACGATGGCTGGCACTGGCGACGGTCGCGTTTGGAGTCTTCTATCAGAGCATCATGGATCCGATCTTCTGGTTTGTGATCTCGCTCCTCTGGATCGCGGGAACCACTTTCGATGCTGGTAGATCCGCGCGAGAAGTGGATGTATCTCAAAATATACGAGCGCGGCGCGAAGAGACATAATCTCCGCTTCGGACCTATTTCTGCTCAGGATGCGACGGACGGGAAGTAAAGTGGGCCACTATCCGCAAGACGATCTAATTGCGACAGTCGGAGCTTACGATCGATTTAATTATGGAGACCTGCTGTTTCCGCTGGTTCTGGACTCGGCGGCCTCGAAGCTGGGCCTAGCGCCGTTGGCGCACTTTTCCGTTCGAGCCGCTGACATGTCCAGTGCGGCAGGATTTTCGTGCGGTTCGATAGGGTCTCAAGAATTCGCGTCAATGCGCGGAATCGTCATCGGTGGGGGAGAGGTTCTCGGTGCGCGCTGGGGAGAGGCGCTCATCTCCCAGATGAAGAGCCCCTGGGACCTTGGCGCGCTCGCCATCAACAAGGTGGCTGGGCGGGCGCTTGATGGGTTCGCCATGCGGCGAGCCGGAGGTCGTACAAGGTCCCCGTTCATTCCGCAGATCGGTGGGCAGCAGCGGCTCTCTACAAATGCAATCGGTGCATCTTCGCTCGACCGGCTCCCCGCCGAATATCGTCAGAGCGTTGTATCGACACTGCAAAGAGCATCTTACGTGAGCGTGCGCGACGAAGTCGGTCTCGAACGCCTGCGAGAGGTGGGAATTGGTGCGACGCTCGCACCGGACAGCGTCGCCGTTCTCGCGGAATTGCGCCCTCCCAGACGGGAGCAAGGGGAATCGATGGTAGTCCAGTGTTCGAGGAGCTGGCTCCGGCGCGACGGGCGGAGCCTGGTGGCTTTCGTTCGGGAGGCCGCTCGCCAATTTGAACGCGTCGAACTGTTGCCGATCGGGCTCGCCGGCGGGCATGGAGATGTCGAAGCGATGCGCGCTGTCGAGCGGCGAGTCGGACTAGATACCGTCTCGGTGACGCCGGTGAGTTCGATATGGGATATTGCGGACACGATCTCCAGCTCCCAAGTGTTTGTCGGAACAAGCTTGCACGGCCATATATCTGCAATGGCGTACGGCGTGCCGTCCATTGCGCTGGCTGGCATATCGAAATTGGAGGCCTACGTCAACACCTGGGCTCGGGGCGATGTGCCGATCTCAGAGGGCGCACATCTGGAAAGCGCGCTCGAGCGTGCTCTGACGAGGGAGCGATCCATCCTGCTGGAGAACGGACAGCGCCTCGCTTCGCTTGCCGCCCGCAGCACGGAGAACACCCTGTCGTCTGTAGCGATCTCCCTTCGCGACTGATCGAGGATGCGAAGACTAGCGCGGATGAGGTCCGCACTCTCCGGCCCTTCGTCGATCGTGATTAGCCGAATCGCCTCGGCGATGCTTGGTGTCGTGAGCGCGCCGATACTAGCGCGGGCGCTCGGACCAGACGGTCGGGGTCAGACGGCGGCTGCGCTGGCGCTAACTGGGCTGCTTCCCATTGCTCTATCATTCGGAATCCCGATTGTCGCCCGAAGGCGCGGAGCGAGCGGCGAGGAAGTGGCTCCCACGGTACGGGCGATCAGGCTCTTCGGCCTGGTGGTGGGTGCCCTTGGCGGGCTCATCGCATACTTCAGCACCCTCTCGATTCTCGAATCGTTGCCCCATCCTGCAAAGTTCGCACTCGTCGTCTCGGGCATCGGATGCAGTGCGAGTGGACTGCTCTGGATTTCCGACGTGAATATATTGATTGCTCGTGAGCGGCATGGCGCCTTTGCACTGGTAAACCTAACGTCGGGTGCGGTGTTCACTACCCTCGTGGCCATTTTTGCGTTGATTGGTAAAATTTCTGTCTCCGCGGTGATTTGGTTGAACTTAGCCGCGATGGTCACCACGCTAGTCGTGTCAAGTTGCCTCCTCCGAGTCGGCATCCGTGGACCCCGCGCGCGCACCCGTGTCCTGCTGGTGGAGTCGCGCAGGTTCTACGGCGCCCAGCTTGCAGAAGCATCGTCCTATCGACTCGACCAGTTCTTTGCGCTCCCGATCATTGGCGCCCACGCCGCTGGTCTGTACTCCGTAGCGGCGACCATTTCGCTCCTGCCGATGGCCGTAGGTCAGGCGGTCGGATCGAGCACGTTCCGTCGATTTGTGCGGGCAACCTCCACGGGAACGTTTCGTGCCGACTTCTCTACCGACCTGCGCGGCGCGGTCGTGGCTGGGTGGGCTGCGTCACTCTCAGTCGCGGCGGCAACGCCTGCAATCGTTGTCCTCGGATTCGGCCGCGATTTCTCGGACGCGATAATTCCCGCACTGATTGCATTGGCGGGCTCCGTCGCGGTTGTAGGGAACTACGTTGTGAACTCCGGTTTGGTCGCGCTGAACAAGGGTTGGCAGCAAACGTCGGCTCAATTCGCCGGACTACTTGCCGGCTTGGTGCTGTTAGTGTTGTTGGGTCCGACTCTTGGTCCCTCTGGCGCTGCGCTGGCGTCGACACTTGGATACTGGCTAACGTTCTGGTGTGGGTATTTGGCGACTGGTCTCGGCCTTCGAGATCTCTCTCCGAGAGTTGGCGATCTTCGAGGGGCGCGCGACCTCTTCAGGCAGGGTCGGCAGGGTGCTTAGGTCGGAGAGGCATCAACGTGGTGCGTCGAGCGCGGAGCACATCGGTGCGACTCCCGCGATTGCCGCGCCCACGTCAGGACCAGGTCCAACGCGGCCATCGCGGTGAGGTATCACCCGCATCCGGGCAGGTTATCCGCGTTTCGGCCGATATAGTCGGCGCTTCCTGACACCCCTGGAGTGAGATCCGTGCGCCTCTCTGTCATCGGTTGTGGCTACCTCGGTGCCGTCCACGCGGCGAGCATGGCCTACCTCGGCCACGAGGTGATCGGCATCGACGTCGACCAGCGCAAGATCGAGGCGTTGCGTGCAGGTCAGGCGCCGTTCTACGAGCCGGGACTGCCGGAGCTGCTGGCCGAGGTGGGTGCCACGGGTCGTTTGACGTTCAGCGACGACATGGCAGACGCCGCGGGCGCGGACGTGCACTTCGTCTGCGTGGGGACCCCGCAGGTGCACGGGGAGTTCCGCGCGGACCTGACGTACGTGAACTCCGCCGTCGAGGCGCTGCGTCCGTACCTGCGTCCGGGTGACGTGGTGGCGGGCAAGTCGACGGTTCCGGTGGGGACGGCGGAGGCCATCGCCGGGGCGCTGGCGGAGACCGGTGCGGTGGTGGTGTGGAACCCGGAGTTCCTGCGTGAGGGGTTCGCGGTCGCGGACACGCTGCACCCGGACCGTCTGGTCTACGGCCTGCCGACGGACGAGGACGGCGAGCCGACGGCGGAGGGCACCAAGGCCCGTGCCGTGCTCGACGAGGTCTACGCGACGCCGCTGTCCGAGGACATCCCGCTCGTCGTCACCGACTACGCCACGGCGCAGCTTGTCAAGGTCGCGGCCAACTCGTTCCTGGCCACCAAGATCTCGTTCATCAACGCGATGGCCGAGCTGTGCGAGGCGACGGGCGCGGACGTGACGCGCCTGGCTGATGCGATCGGCTACGACGCGCGCATCGGCCGCCGGTTCCTCAACGCGGGTCTCGGCTTCGGTGGCGGGTGCCTGCCGAAGGACATCCGGGCGTTCATGGCCCGCGCGGGCGAGCTCGGCGTGAGTGACGCCCTGTCGTTCCTGCGCGAGGTCGACTCGATCAACATGCGGCGTCGCGTGCGCATGGTGGACCTGGCGCGCGAGGTGAGCGACGGGTCGATCGTCGGGAAGCGGATCGCCGTGCTCGGGGCGGCGTTCAAGCCCGACTCGGACGACGTGCGGGACTCGCCGGCGCTGTCGGTCGCGGCGCAGATGCAGCTGCAGGGTGCGCACGTCACCGTCACGGATCCGCAGGCCGTGGACAACGCGCGTGCCAAGTGGCCGGACCTGCGGTTCGCGAGCACGCCGCTCGAGGCCGCCAAGGACGCGGACGTGGTCCTGCTGGCCACCGAGTGGCCCGAGTACCGCGAGATCGACCCGGACGCCCTGGCGGCGGTCGTCGCGCACAAGCGCATCCTGGACGGCCGCAACGTGCTGGAGCCTGCCGTGTGGCGGGCGGCGGGCTGGACGTACCGGGCGCTGGGACGTCCCTGACGGTGTCCCGCCGGGGGGCGTTCGGGTGGGTGCTCGTCGTGGTCGGCGTCGTGCTCGCCTCGGTGGCGCTCTACCTCGCGCTGCGGCCCGAGCCGACGGGCGTGGAGCCGTGGTCGGCGGACGACGCGGATCCTCGGACGTACGCGGCTGAGCTCGTCGACGCGACCAATGCGGCGCGGGCGGACGAGGGCCTGACGGCGCTGGCGGTCTCGGAGTGTGCGACGGAGGCGGCGACCGGGCGCGCGGAGGACCTGAGCGGCGGCGCGGACCTGGAGCACGCGCCGCTGGCGCCGGTCATCGAGGCGTGCGCGCCGGCGTCGTCGGCGGCGGAGAACCTCGCTCGTGCCGCGGCGAGCCCGCAGGACGTGGTCGACGCCTGGCTGGACTCAGCGGGCCATCGGGCGAACCTGCTCGATCCCGATCTTGCCGAGGTCGGCATCGGCTGCCGGCTCGACGGGGACGAGATGCTCTGCTCGCAGGTGTTCCTCGGCCCTTAGCTGGCAGTTGCGGGTTCCGGGGCGCGCGACGGCCGTCGGGCGACCAGCACGACCGCCACCCCGACGACGGTCCCGAGGGTGTTGGCGACGAGGTCGCGCACGTCGGAGACGCGGTGGGGGAGGAACAGCAGCTGGGCGAGCTCGATGGCGCACGAGGTGGCCAGGCCCAGGGCGACGACCGTCCAGGCCGGCCAGCGGGGGCGGAGCAGGCTGACGAGGATGCCGAACGGGACGAACAGCGCGATGTTGGCGAGGAACTCCGTGGCGCTGTAGGTCAGGGGGATGCCGACGGAGTCGATCCAGCCCAGGACGGTGCGGACGAGGTCGAAGCCGTCGTCGTCGCCGAGCCGGGGCCACAGGGTCACGCGGGCGAGGCCGACGAGGTAGACGACGAAGAGCGCGATCGTCACCCGTCTGCTCCTCGTCACCGGCTCAGGGTAGGCGACGCCGACTGTCATTACGCAGGGTAATGATCTAGAGTAAGGATCATGCCCTCCTCCCGTGACCTCGCCGGCGAGCTCCGCATCGCCATCGGCCGGGCCTCACGGCGGATCCGGGCGGAACGGGGCGAGGCCGGCCTGACCGACCCGCAGTTCACGGTCCTCGCCTGGCTCACCAAGGAGGGCCCGCTGACCCCGGGCCAGCTGGCCGAGCGCGAGCGCATCCAGCCGCCGTCGATGACCCGCACGGTCAACGGCCTGGTGGAGCTGGGTCTCGTCGCGAAGGCGGAGCACCCGACCGACGGCCGGCAGGTCGTCGTGAGCCTCACGGACGCCGGTGTGGCGGAGGTCGACGAGACCCGACGTCGTCGGGACGCGTGGCTGGCCGACCGCCTCCGGCAGATGACCCAGGACGAGCGCACGCTGCTCGCCGACGCCGCCGAGCTGCTGCGGAGGATCGCCGCTTCATGAGTCCCACGTTCTCCTCGCTGAAGTTCCGGAACTACCGGCTGTGGTTCGCCGGGGCTCTGGTGGCGAACGTGGGCACCTGGATGCAGCGCGTCGCCCAGGACTGGCTGGTCCTCACCGAGCTCACGGACGAGTCCGGGGTCGCGGTCGGCATCACGACCGCCCTCCAGTTCGCCCCCGTGCTCCTGCTCTCCCCGTACGCGGGGCTGCTGGCGGACCGGGTGGACCGGCGCAAGCTGCTGATCGCGACGCAGGTGGGCCAGGGCATCCTCGCCGCCGGGCTGGGTGTCCTGGTGCTCAGCGGGCACGCTCAGCTGTGGCAGGTGTACCTGTTCGCGCTGGCCCTCGGGTGCGTCACTGCCATCGACGGGCCGGTCCGGCAGACGTTCGTGGCGGAGCTGGTGCCCGCGCACAAGCTGTCGAACGCGGTGGGCCTGAACAGCGCGTCGTTCAACGCCGCCCGCCTCATCGGCCCGGGCGTCGCCGGCCTGCTCATCGCCGCCGTCGGCACGGGGTGGGTGTTCGTCATCAACGCGGTCACGTTCGGCGCGACGATCTTCGCCCTCACGCGGATGCGCAGGTCCGAGCTGAGCCCGATGCCGACGACGGCGCGCGCCAAGGGGCAGCTGCGCGAGGGCATCGCCTACGTGCGGGGCCGCAGCGACATCCTCGTGATCATGGTCGTCGTCGGCGTCGTGTCCACGTTCGGCCTCAACTTCCAGCTGACCAGCGCGATGATGGCGCGCACCGAGTTCGGCATGGGGGCGGGGGAGTACGGGATCCTCGGCTCGGTGCTGGCCATCGGGTCCCTGACCGGGGCGCTGCTCGCCGCGCGACGGGAACGGCCACGCGTCCGCCTGGTCATCGGTGCCGCGTTCGGGTTCGGCATCGCGACGGGCGTGATGGCCCTCATGCCGACGTACCTGACGTTCGCGATCGCCTGCATCCCCGTCGGCCTCGCGTCGCTGACCATGATGACGGCCGCCAACGCGACCATCCAGCTGAGCACCGACCCCGCCGTACGGGGCCGGGTGATGGCGCTGTACATGATGGTGTTCCTCGGCGCGACGCCCATCGGCTCGCCCATCGTCGGCTGGATCGGGCAGACGTACGGCGCCCGCTGGGCCATCGGCGTCGGGTCGATCTCGGCCCTGCTCGTCGCCACCGGCGCGGCGCTGTGGGCGTGGAAGAAGTGGGACGTCACGGTCCGCTACCACGTGCGCAGCCGCCCCCACCTCGAGGTGCTCTACCCGGCACTGCCGGAGCGCCGCGCGCAGACGGCGGCCGAGCTCGGTGCCCAGGAGGCGGCGGACCGCCAGACGGCGGCCTGACGCCGGCCTGCACGACCCTCCCCATCGATCTGCCCGATTCGTGGGGACGAAAGGCTCATGTTCGGCCCCGAAGCTGACGATTACCGTCTTTTCGGGCTCGCACGGTGCGGGCCCGTCGGGTGCCACCGCAGCGGTGAGCGGCCATGTCATGCAGGGGGAGTGGGTATGCAGCGCAGCGGCACCGTGCTGGACCGTCGACGGAACGTCCGGGTGCGGCGGTTCCTCGTCGCCACCGGTCTGGCGGCTCTCGTCGTCGCCGGTCCGGTCGTGGGGGCCTACGCCGACGTCCCGGTCACCGGGGTGACGCTCACGGGCCGGGTCGTCGGTCCCGACGGGACCGCGGTCCGCGGTGCCAGCGTCACGCCGCAGCTCGACGGCGGGAGCCTCCCCCCGGCGGTCACCGGCGCCGACGGCACCTACGTCCTGCGCGACCTGGTCCCCGGGTCCTACGCCCTCCTCGTGGGTGCGCGGCCCGACACCGGCCTGCTGTCCGGCTACCACCCGGACGGTGCCTCCCCGCAGGTCCCGCAGCGCCTCACGGTCACCACGGCCCTCACGCAGGTGGCGCCGGACACCCGCCTGCAGCGCGGTGCGACGGTCGCGGGGACGGTCCGCCGTCTCGACGGGACCCCGGTGCCGTCCGCGGACGTGTGGGTCGACCTCGTCGGTCCCGGGGGGTACAGCTTCCCCGCGACGACGGACGTGTACGGCAAGTACCGCGTCGTCGGGGTGCGCAACGGCAAGGTCACCGTGTGGGCCGGCTCGACCCGCACCGGGGAGTGGGGTTCCGACTACTCCGGCATCGGCACGTTCTACGCGGGCGCCACCGGTACGCCGCGCCGCACGCAGGCCACGCAGGTGACGACGACCGCCGGCGGTGCGCTGACGGGCATCGACATCACGCTGCCGCCGCGCGGCACCGCTCCGTCCGCGCTCGCCATGACCCTCTCGCCGGCGAAGCCGACCGTCGGGCAGCCCGTCACCGTCACCGTGCAGGCGTCCGGTGCGGCCGGAACCCCGACGGGGACGATCGACCTCGCCGCGGACGGCTTCCTCGACGACGCGGTGCTCGACGGCCAGGGGAAGGCGACGATCACGTTCACGCCCGACGCCGGGACCGACTACGTGGAGCTGACCGCCACCTACGACGGCAGTGCGACCTATGCCGCGGCATCGGGCGCGGTCGACTTCCAGCCCGGTGACCAGCCCGTCGAGACGCGTCCCGTGCCGACGGTGACCGCCGTGTCCCCGTCGTCGGTCAGCACCGCGGGCGGCACCCGGGTGACGCTGACCGGCACGGGCTTCGACGCCACGGCGTCCGTCTCCGTCAACGGTGTCGCGGCCCAGGACGTCGTCGTCAGCTCGGCCACGTCCCTGCAGGCGACCGTCCCCGCGCACGCCGCCGGTACGGCCCGCC